>NZ_JAGIKZ010000016.1 GCF_017874625.1 Cytobacillus eiseniae
GATGAGAAGGCCACCAAGCGAAGCGCGGTAGTAACCCCTAACATTTTTACACTAGCAAACAAGTGAAATGCGACAACTATCTTGACAAACACCGATATTTAAACCCTATATGTTAAAATCATAAAAGAAGGGGGGTGAAAACATGGAGGAATTATTAAAGCAGATACTTACGGAAGTATCCGACATCAAAGATGGGCAAAAAAGAACGGAAGAACGATTTGATAAAATGGACCAACGCCTTGAAAGAATGGAAGCATGGCAAGAAAAGGCAGATCAACGTTTTGCGAATATAGAGACTTGGCAAGAAAAGGCAGATCAACGTTTTGCGAATATAGAGGCATGGCAAGAAAAGGCAGATCAACGCTTCGCGAATATTGAGACTTGGCAAGATGATGCGAATCTAAGATTTAAAACAATGGAAAAGGAATTAGTTAATCTTGGAGCTGGACAACTTCGTCTAGAAAAAGGGCAAATGGAAATCAAAGAGGAAATTCGGTTTGCTAAACACAATCAAGCCCTCATTTTATATGACCTAACTTCTGTTAAATCCTCACTTTCGGAGAATTTCAAAGAATTGCAAAAGAGGCAATTATAATGCGGATATGTGAATTAGACATAGAATCCGCTACACCACTAACATCTATACCTAAATCGAATTTGATGGACAGTGAATCCGTTAATTACGAAAAATATGACAATAAATCCTTCATTTTCATGCATTAACGGATTCAGGGTCCATAAACCCTAGGAAAAATAATCTTTATGAATTATTAACGGTACTACAGTCCTTTTAAAAAAGGTCAAGCAACTCCCCGAAAATATTGAGCACAGCAGGTAAATTCGGTAAAATCCGATCGACGATTAGCCCCTACACTGGTTCTATCAATCCTATTTCAAGGCATGTTTTAATAGCGAGGCTCTTAACTTCGGACCGAAAGCGAATTTCAATTGTTTCTTCTCCGGACCAAAAATAATAAAAGGAAAGCGAACACCATCCCAAACGGTGTTCACTCCACATCCCTCATCCCCAAATCTCTTTAGAAATCTCAACAATATACTTCAACTTCCCCCACTGCTCTTCTTCACTTAAAATATTCCCATGATGCGTAGAAGCAAAGCCACACTGCGGGCTAATACATAAATTCTCAAGTGGCACATACTGAGAAGCTTCTTTCACACGTGCAATAATGTTTTCCTTCGCTTCTAATTCGCCACGCTTGGATGTAAATACGCCAAGAACAACCTGAGGGCCATCATTTGGAATATATTCTAATGGCGTGAAATCGCCTGAACGATCATCATCATATTCAAGGAAAAAGCCGTTTACTTTCTCTTTCGCAAACAGGACGGGCGCAATTTTTGCATAGCTGCCTTCAAAGGCCCAATTCGAACGATAGTTGCCCCGGCAAAGATGAGTCGTAATGATTAAATCCTCTGGTTTATCCTCAAGCACACCATTTACGACTTTCAATGCCAATTCAATTAATTCCTCGCGAGTCGCACCGCTATCATTAAAAGGAATGTCAGGCGCATTCAGGCCAGCTATGTAAACATCATCTAGCTGCAAGTATCGACAACCGGCCTCATAAAAAGCGTTGATGGCATCCCGATAGGTTTGAATCACATCATTTGCATATTCTTCAATGTTCGGATAGATTTCCTTAGTGCGAATCCCAGCATTAAATAATTGATTCGGACTTGGAATCGTTTGTTTAGCAACAGCACGATCGCCAACAATTTCTTTAAATTCTACAAAGTCTTTAATATGCGGATGGTCCTGGTTAAAAGAAATTTTACCAACAACACGCACATCATATCGTTCCGTTTCTTCGCCTTTAAATTTAAAACCGTGTTCAGGCACATACCCTTCGACCCCATTTAAGTGCTCAAGGAAATCAGTATGCCAGAATCTGCGGCGGAACTCCCCATCTGTCACGGCTTGTAAGCCTACTTCAATTTGCTTATCCACTATTTTTTTGATTTCTTCTGTTTCAATTTCGTGAAGCTCTCCTGCAGTTAGTATTCCTGCCTGGAAATCCTTTCTTGCTTGATGAATTCTTTCTGGTCGTAACAAACTTCCTACATGATCAGCACGAAATGGAGCCTTTACTAATGTTTTTGTCATTTGAATCTTCTCCCTACTTTTTTATTTTTTTAATACAAATAACCCTCTTCATAAAAATAAGAAGAGGGCTGATTACATACATAAATGTTCCGCTCTTCTTATCTTGTAGCATTTCGCTACTGGAATTGGCACAGTACTTAAAAAGTCCGCTGCCGAGGCTTCAAAGGGCCAGTCCCTCCACCTCTCTGGATAAGAAAATTTGAAAATATTAAATTATTAATCAATTTACACTTAAAAAGGCAGTTTGTCAACTTGTATTTTCATTATTTTTATAATTTTAAGAATATATTGACACTTAAATCAATAAACAATAATATATTGGTAATACCAAAGGTCTTATTGGTATGACCAATTGAAAAGAAAGGGGAATACACGTTTGAAGCTGCGATCTTCTGAATTGATTTGTAAAAAAGTAATCTCAGCTATTTTAGAAGGAGAATATATAGTGAACGAGCCCTTATTAGCGGAGAGGGAAATGGCTGTGAAATATCAGGTTGGCAGACCGACGATAAGGGAGGCGCTTCAGCGTTTAGAGCGAGATGGGTGGATCGCTGCGCGCAAAGGGATGCCTGCTGTTGTGAATGATTATTGGTCATATGGAAATCTCATGACGATTGTAGACATTTTGCAGTGCTATGAGGAAATCCCGAATGTATTTATTGAATATATGCTCGGTCTTAGAATTGCACTTGCTCCTGCTTATATGAAAGAGGCGGTAGCACATAATCAAGTGAAGGTGATTGCGTTATTTACGAAGCTTGACGAACTTCAGGATGATGCCAAATCGTATGCAGTGTTTGATTGGACTTTACATCAAAATCTTGCACAGCTCTCCCCAAATCCGATCTATCGATTGCTATTAAATAGTTTCGCAGACATATATATTCCGATGGCGGAAAAATACTTTAGTGAGCCACTGCATAGGAAAGTGTCAAGCCAATACTATGATGATCTTGTTTTATCTCTTTTGAAGGGGGATGTGGAAGCAACAGAACAGCTGACAAAAATGATGATGGAACAAAGCTTAGTGCTATGGATGAAGAAAAGTGAAGGGGCGAAGGAATCATGAAAAAGAAAGGGTTGTATCGGGATTTTTTTCTTCATTTTGATATTCTTTTTATGCTGGTTGTATTTAGTATCGCAACGGTCTTCGTACTAGTAAAAGGAGTTACTTGGGTATACATGCTGTTTTTTATAATAGGATTAGTTACTTACATGTTTACAGAATATTTAACACACCGCTATTTCTTTCACTTAAAAACGCCGAAAAATCCTTTTTTCCTAAAATTATTGAAACGTCTCCATTATGATCATCATAAACATCCAAATGACTTAAAGCTATTGTTCCTCCCACTCTGGTATAGCATTCCTAATTTACTCATTGCAGCAGGCATCTTCTTTTTAATCGTCCAATCGGTCGTTGGAACCATATCGTTTATCACTGGGACCATTCTCATGCTTCTCATTTATGAATGGAAGCATTATGTAGCTCATCGTCCAATCAAGCCGAAAACAAAACTAGGTATTTGGGTGAAAAAGACGCATACCCTCCATCACTATAAAAATGAAAACTATTGGTATGGCGTTTCCACTCCATTTGTAGACGTATTATTTGGGACATTAAAAAATGAAAAAGAAGTAGAGACGAGTCAGACAGCAAAGGATTTAGAAAAGCGGGCAAAATAATCTTTTACAATTAAAAAAATACAGTTTATTAAACACACTACATTCACAATTGAGATTAACAAAATCTCTCTTTTTTTATGCCCAAATGTCGCTTTAGACGTTATTGTGCAACCTGTTTTAAGCATTTATTATGTTGACATAGTCCGCTAAAGGGGGCGACAATGATCCTAAATGATTATGTCATAGCTGATATTCGACAATTCATCGGTTTTATACGAATATCCTTGGTTTATTAGAGAAGCATGTATTGAATACGGGCTATTCTTTTACAGAGGCAAGGGTCATTTTAGAGATTGGTTTCTTGGAACAATGTATCGCAAATCAATTAGTTGAAAATCTGGATATTGATCGCAGTTATATGAGTGGAATCATTGCTAAGCTTAGTAAAGATGGATGAATTAGCAAGAAATTTTCGACGGTGGATAACAGAACGAGTTTGATTCGATTGACACCTAAAGGAATCGCTTTATTTAATCAACTAAATGAAAAATAGGATGAACAAATAGTGAAATTACTGCAAGGCTTGTCACAAGAAGAAATTAACGAAATACATACGTCTATGTTGTTGATTCAGAAGAAATTAGATGGTTGGAGGGACTATGAATGATCCGTTTTGAAAATGATTATGCTGAAGGTGCGCATCCGCGCATTCTGAAACGGCTAATAGAAACCAATGAAGAGCAGACACCTGGGTATGGGACGGATGAACATTGTGAAAAAGCGAGAACGTATATTAGAAAAGCATGTGATGCAGAGAATGCAGATGTTCACTTTTTAGTGGGAGGAACACAAACAAATACGACGATTATCTCTTCCATATTACGCCCGCATCAAGGGGCAGTTGCTGCAATTACGGGTCATATCGCTGCACACGAAACGGGAGCGATTGAAGCGACTGGCCATAAAGTGCTTACTTTGCCGAGTGAGGATGGAAAAATTCAAGCTGAACAGGTGAAAGATTTATATGATGCTCATTGGAATGATGTGACTCATGAGCATATGGTTCAGCCAGGATTGGTTTATATTTCTCACCCGACTGAAAATGGGACAACTTACAGTAAATCTGAATTAGAGGAATTAAGCAAAGTTTGCCGGGAACGAGGGTTGCCGCTGTTTATGGATGGCGCACGATTAGGCTATGGCCTGGTCTCGAAAGACAGTGATTTATCCTTAGCAGATATTGCTGGACTTTGTGATGTGTTCTATATCGGTGGAACGAAAATTGGCGCATTGTTTGGGGAAGCAGTAGTCATTATGAATGATCATCTTAAAAGGGATTTTCGGTATTTTATCAAGCAAAAGGGAGGATTACTCGCTAAAGGGAGATTATTAGGGATCCAGTTTGAAACGTTGTTTGAAGATGGTTTATACTACGAAATTTCGAATCACGCTGTGGAAATGGCGATGATGATTCGAGAGGCGTTTGTTGCAAAAGGGTTTTCATTAAAATATGATTCCAAAACAAATCAACAATTTCCTATTTTACCGAATGATGTGTTAATGAAATTGGGCAATAAATATTCCTTTTCCATGTGGGAAAAGGTGGATGCTGCCCACAGTGTTGTTAGATTTTGTACAAGCTGGGCTACAAAAAAGGAAAATGTTGAAATGCTAATAGAGGATATTAAGAAATTGGAATGCAGATGCGTGAATGGGTAAGCGTATGATCCTGCCTTTGAACGGAAATTTTGCGGACATACATTCCGTTATTGCAGTAAAAAGCCTATGATTAGTAAATGAAACGGACTCACGTTCCGCTATTAGCTATTTAGAAGAACTATTTAAGTGATTTGAGTTAAATAAAGGAACTGGTGTCCGCAAAAGCGAGAATTTAGGCATGTTTTTGCAAAATAAGAGATCCTGTGTCCGCATAATAACGGTTCCTTGAGTAAAGCAAAAGAAAATCGCTCGGATCATATGATTTAGTAATTTGCAAAAAACAAATAATAGAAACCGTCGGTAGTCTAGCCCTTCTAACGGTTTCTATTATTACAAAAGTGAGTCCAGAAATCATTCGAGGCAAAAGATTTACCTAAACCCACCACATCCCCCCAACCGACTCCTTCACCATCACCGGCTTCAACGTCTGAATCGCCTTCTGAAACCCTTCATCCACAGACATCAACCCATCCTCATGCTCAATACTCACCACATAATCATACCCATACAGTCGAAGCGTGCTAATGAGATCTGCCCAAACCTTTGAATCATGCCCAAATCCAACTGTGCGGAAGTACCAGGAGCGGTTTTGCATGTCGCTATAAGACGTCATATCGGTTAAGCCGTTTCGATTCGTGTTCACTTGATCGATAATTGCATCCTTCGCATGGAAATGATGAATGGCTTTTTCTCGTCCGAGTATTTTAATCGCTTCCACTGGGTCAATGCCTTGCCACCACATATGGCTTGGGTCGAGATTGGCGCCGATTGCTGAGCCGCATGCCGCCCTCAGACGTAATAGTGTAGCAGGGGTATGTACTGAAAATCCGCCATGTAGTTCTAGGCCGATTTTTACATTGAGCTGTTCAGCAAGTGCTGCTTTTTCCTTCCAATAGGGGATGATTTTTTCTTCCCATTGCCATTTCAAAATTTCTTGGTATTCATTTGGCCAAGGGGAGATAGGCCAGTTCGGATATTTCGCATCATCATGGTCACCAGGGCAGCCTGAAAACGTGTTGACGACAGGCACGCCAAGCTTGCTTGCCAGTTGAAGTGTTTTTGTAAATACAGCATCCGCATCCTCAGCGATTGCCTTTTGCGGATGAAGCGGATTTCCATGACAGCTCAGGGCACTGATGATTAATCCTCTACTCGCAATCTTTTCTAAAAATTCCCTCTGCTTCCCATCCTCAGTAAGCAATTCATCGAGCTTGCAGTGCGCATCCCCAGGATACCCGCCTGTCCCAAGCTCCACAGCCTCAATCCCCATCGAACTCACATAATCAAGCATCTCATCTAAATTCTTATCTGAAAATAACACAGTAAACACGCCTAATTTCATAATAAAGCACCATCCTTAAAAAGTTATTTTGTAATCCGTTACATGGGATTTTAAATAGATTATAAAAAACTAGAGCGTAATAAACGGTTGAAAAAGGTAAGTTGGTTGGAGCGCAAGTGTGCGAGAGACTCGTAAAAGCATGCACATTTCCTTCGTGCGGTGTGTCACGCCCTGCGGGAATTATGGGAGAGTTTCCCGTTGGTTTGTTGAGCATCCCAAAGCGCAAATCAACCTCTACAAAAAGAAGTTTTATATAATTCAGCTATATTTCTCGCGTTATCATAATATATTGATTAACAAGCCAATACATTCGAAAATCATTTTGTAATCGATTACAAATTTCTGTCATAGAGTATGAAAGAGGGAAACGATCATGGCAAATATCCAGCAGGTAGCTCAAAAAGCAGGTGTATCTGTAGCAACAGTTTCAAGGGTGCTGAATCATGCGGCATCGGTTAGCCCAAAAACGAGGCTAAAGGTAGAGAATGCGATTAAGGAATTGAATTATGAGCCGAGTATGCTAGGAAGAAATCTGCGAAACTCGGAAAGCCGGCTTATATTAGTGCTGCTTCCTAGTGTTTCTAATCCTTTTTACACAGACATTATTAATGGGATTCAAACGACGGCGATTGCCAACAGCTATCATATCCTGCTTTGTGAGACGGATTCGAACCCGCAGCGTGAAAATATTTACTTCAATATGATTAAGAATAAATTGGCGGATGGGGTTATTTCGATGGATCCGACCGTCAATATGCAGAAGCTGAATGAATTAGCGGAGAGTCACCCTGTGATTCTCTGCAGTGAGTATGAGGAAGGCGGAAGTATTCCGTATGTGACGATTGATAGTGAGCTGGCGGCCTATCAAGCGGTGAAGCATTTGATTACATTAGGCAATGAGAAAATTGCACTCATTAATTCAGATGAAAAGTTTTTATATGCGAGACAGCGAAGGAGCGGGTATGAGCGAGCATTGAAGGAGTTTAATCTCCCCACCCGAGCTGAATGGATTTACCACACGAAAGACTTGGAATTTCAAAATGGCGTTCAAGCAATAAGGATGCTGCTAGAGCTAGAGGAAAAGCCAACAGCAATCTTCGCTGTTTCGGATACATTAGCAATTGGTGCCTTAAAAGGAATTAATGGCAGTGGGCT
Organism: Cytobacillus eiseniae; assembly: GCF_017874625.1. Classification (GTDB taxonomy): domain Bacteria; phylum Bacillota; class Bacilli; order Bacillales; family Cytobacillaceae; genus Cytobacillus; species Cytobacillus eiseniae. Next base: position 7,968 of record NZ_JAGIKZ010000016.1, read on the forward strand.
GCATGTCCCGAATGATCTCGCTATCGTAGGCTTTGATAATATTAGTTTTTCGAATATGACGAATCCGACATTGACGACCGTTTCACAGCCGATGTACAAGATGGGCTGTACTGCTGCCAATTTGCTTATGCAAAGCATGAAGGGGGAGCAGGTGGAAAGCGTTGTGCTTGATCATGATTTAATTATTCGTGAGTCAACAATGGGGTAAGGAGGTATTTCAGAATGGGAATAAAAGTAGGGATTATCGGCTGCGGTTCGATTGCGAAATTCCGTCATGCACCAGAGTATCAAGCAAACCCGCATGTGACGGAACTTGTTTTCTATGACCGGAATGCAGCGCGAGCAAAGGAATTGGCACTGGAATTTGGCGGCTGTTATGTAGAAACAGTGGACGAACTAATCAATGATCCGACGATTACAGCAATTAGTGATTGCTCCTCTAATGAAGTCCATCATATCCATACATCCAATGCATTATTAAGCGGCAAGCATGTGTTATGTGAAAAGCCTTTAGCGATCAATGTGGCGTTTGCTGAAAAAATGCTAGAAGCAGAACGCAAATCAGGCAAGAAATTAATGATCGACCATAACCAGCGCTTTACGAAAGCCCATCAAAAAGCGAAAGAACTGCTTGATCAAAAAGAACTTGGTGAAGTGTTAACCTTTAAAACAACCTTTGGGCATCAAGGGCCAGAAGGCTGGGGCGTAGACAAATCAAATGCGACATGGTTTTTTAAAAAGGATCGGTCGTACTCAGGCGTTGCTGGTGATCTTGGCATTCATAAAATCGATTTAATCCATTATTTACTAGATGATGAGATTGATGTGGTGCATGCGTTTCATGGGGCGCTTGATAAGGTGGACGAAACGGGCGAAAAAATTGAGGTTTGCGACAATGTAGTCTGTGCATTGAAGACAAAAAGGGGTCGATTAGGAACGGCTTCCTTTTCATGGACGTATTACGGGGCAGAAGACAATTCCACAACGATTTATTGCGAGGGTGGGATTATCAAAATCTATCAGCATCCAGAAGCCCAGCTCATTATCGAAAAGAAAGATGGCACAGTCATTAAATATGAACTAGAGCCAATTCAAACAAATGAGAACCAAACGAACACCGGAGTAATTGATGCTTTTATTGATTGCATTATCAATGATCGGGAGCCACCCGTTACTGGAAAGCAAGCACTAGCTTGTCTAAAGGTCATTGATCAAATACTTGGCTTATAGAATATATTCATTGCAAAAGTCATATTTTCATACTAAATATGTAATGGATTACATAGTTTTAAGTATCTGTTTTTACGAAAGGATACAGCTGTTTCCATGTAATCAATTACATATCGACAGGAGGGTCGGCGAAATGTTGAAGCAGCTTGCAATTAATTCGAATACGTATCACGGGTTTTCACTTGAGGAGGCAGTCAAAGGGGCAAGTAGAGCTGGGTTCACACAAATCGAATTATCTGCTGTAAAGGATCATACGGCACATGTGCTACCAGAGATGTCATCCGAACAGCTTCGTAATGTGAAGGCTTTGCTTCAGGAATACAACATGAAATGTGTAGGCATTGGTGCCCATAGCAATGTGATGAATGAAGAAGGAATCGCAAATTTAATGAAGAGCATCGATTTGGCGGTTACATTTGATTGCCCATACATGATTACAGCGACAGGTAACTCGCATGATGATTCAGATGTGATTGAGGATGAAAGGGTGTTGGCTCGGAATATAGAGGCTGTCATTCAGAAGTGTGAGCAAGCAAATAAAGTGCTTGCATTTGAAACACATGGCAATAATTATCCGACAGGTGTTGCCTTGAAAAAACTGGCTCATTCCCTAAATAACCGCGTCAAAATCAATTATGATACGGCAAATGTGATTTTCTATGGGAATACGATGCCCTATGAGGATTTAGAAGCATCCGCCGACAATGTAGCATTTATCCATCTCAAGGATAAACGGGGAGCCAATCAAGAATGGAATTTTCCCGCGATCGGGGATGGCGAGTTAGATTTCCGCAAAATTCTCGGCATTTTAAAAACAGCGAATTATCAAGGGCCAATTAGTGTGGAAATTGAATTTACCCCAGAAGGTCCTGCTAGTTTGGAAGAAGTGAATGAGGCCGTTCGAAGGTCCTACACCTATCTTTCAAGATTACTAGAGTGAGGAGGACAAGATGAAAAACATTGGCCTCGTCGGTTTTGGATTTGTTGGGAAAATGCACTTGAAAGCCTATCAATCGCTGGACAATTGCCAGATAACGGCCATTTGTACGAAAAATAAAGAAGCGATTGGAGACGATTTTCAAGGAATCTTTGTTTCTGACTATGATGAGTTACTGCGCTCTAATGAGATTGATATAATCGATCTTTGCTTGCCGACATTTTTACATGAGGAATATATTACGAAGGCGGCAAGAGCGGGAAAGCATATTATTTGCGAAAAACCATTAACATTGACACTTGATTCTGCTGAACGGATTTTAAAAGAAGTCCGTGAAAATGGCGTCCGATTGTTTGTCGGGCATCTGCTCCGGTTTTGGCCAGAATATCAGCAGATCAAATCGCTTAGTGAATCGGAGAAATTAAGTGAGATTGAAATTGTTCATGCGAAACGGCTCGGTCAGGCACCAGCATGGAGTGAGTGGTTCCGCCATCCAGAGAAAAGCGGTGGGGCACTGTTTGATCTCCATATCCATGATATCGATTTTGCCACGTATTTACTTGGTGAAGTGAAATCCGTGTATGCAGTCGGCATGAAAAACAACTTTGGAGCTTGGGATCAGATCCTAACGACTCTTTCTTTTAAAAATAATTGCCAAGCATTTGTTGAAGCCTCTCACCGAATGCCTAAGAGCTATCCATTTACGATGTCGTTCAGGGCACAAGCGATCCAAGGAACAGTGGAATACCGTGTGGCCGCCGGCGAAAACATCGAGCAAATAAATGAACGCAAGCTTGTTTACTACAGTCACGAGCAGTCATTTCCCATAGATGTAGCCGAGGAAGATGCGTTTCAAAATGAACTTGCCTACTTCATTCAATGTGTGGAATCAAATCAAGAAAACAAGGTCATTCCTTTAGCAGATGTATGGTATACGCTTAAACTATTGAAGGCGATTGAAGCATCGTTAGAAACAGGGGAGATCATAATGGTTTAACTAGCACCCACATTCTCAGCAATACTCCCTCTTGTTTTTTCAAAAATGTAAGCGTTTTTGTCACTTGGTTATTTGATCAGGTACAGTTAAGCTCGTAATTAAAAAAACGTATTTGTGAAAAGGGGAAAATTGGGAGTTAAGAAGGGTTCAAAACGCCCGTATTTGTAAAGGAAAGAAAAATCGGTAGTTAAGAAGGGTTCAAAACGCCCAAATTTGTAAAGGAAGGAAAAATTGGGAGTTAAGAAGGGTTCAAAACGCCCGTATTTGTGAAAAAAGGAAAAATTGGTAGTTAAGAAGGGTTTAAAACGCCCGTATTTGTAAAGGAAGGAAAAATCGGTAGTTAAGAAGGGTTCAAAACGCCCGTATTTGTAAAAGAAGGAAAAATTGGTAATTAAGAAGGGTTCAAAACGCCCGCATTTGTAAAAGAAGGAAAAATTGGTAGTTAAGAAGGGTTCAAAACGCCAATATTTGCAAAAACAGCCTTTAATAAAAAGGGGGAAAAAGTTCATGAAAAAGATTACTTATCTCTTTCTATTGCTTGTGTTGTGTTTGGTTCCTGTTTTAAGTGCATGCAACTCGGAAACAACAGATGAAGGCGAGGACATTGGAGAGGATGCAGGAAAGAAACACAAGATTGGCATTCTCGCCCCAGCTGTGACACATGGGTGGGTGGCTGCGGTTGCTTACCATGCAGAAGCACGTGCAAAGGAGCTTAATAGTGAGATCGAGTATCAAATCCAAACGAGCAGCAATGCAGAGGAAATGACATCTCAGCTAGATGATTTAATGACATGGGGCGCTGAAGCGATCGTTGCATTCCCGCAGTGGGAAGGAATGGAAGTGCCGATCCAGCGTGCATTAGATGAAGGCATTAAGATAGTTAATTTTGATATTGTCATTGATTCCGCTGATATTTATCGCGTCGCTGGAGACAACGAGGATATGGGCATTCAAGGAGCGAAATACATTGTAGACAAGGTTGGCACAGAGGGAAATGTCGTCATTCTTGAAGTACCGTCATCCGGATCGGTTTCTGAGCTGAGAGGCAAGGGCTTTACAGATACGATCAAAGAAATTGCCCCGAATATGGAGCTTCATACGTATGCGACTAAGTTTACACGTGAAGATGGCTTAAAGGATTTTGCGGATATTTTAACAAGCCTAAAAGAAATCGATGCGGTCTATTCAATGGATGACGAAACATCGATCGGTGTGCTGCAAGCGATCAAAGAAGCAGGCAGAACAGATATTAAAGTTGTCACAGGCGGTGGCGGCATGCAGGAGTACTTTAATATGATGCCTGAAAATGAAGACATTTGGATTCAATCCGCCCTCTACAGCCCAGCGATGGTAAAGGATGCGGTAGATGTTGCCCTTAAAGTACTAAAAGGAGAAGAAGTAGAAAAAGAAACGATTATTCCAACAACAATCGTCGACAGAGACAATTATGAAGAATTCATTGATGCCAACTCCCCTTACTAACATATAAACATACGAAAGAGAGGATATGGCAAATGCTATAGCCTCTCTTCTTCTACTAAGATTTGGATGTGATGCTATGATCGAAATGAAAAAGATTAGGAAATCCTTTGGCAGCAATGATGTTATTAAGGATGTGTCATTTACGCTTAAAGGCGGGGAAATCTGTGCATTGCTCGGAGAAAATGGCGCAGGAAAATCGACCTTAATGAATATTCTCGGTGGTGTCCATCAAATGGATTCAGGCGCCGTTCTCGTCGGTGGAAAGGAAGTCGTATTTAAAACGCCTGGACAATCGCAAGCGGCGGGCATTGCCTTCATCCACCAGGAATTGAATTTAATTAACGATTTGCCAATCTATGAAAATATGTTTTTAGGAAGAGAACTGAAAACGAAAAGAGGGAGTCTGGATTTAGAAAAAATGCAGCAAGAAACGGCAGCGATTTTTAAGCAAATGAATGTCGATCTCGAACCGGGCATGATGGTTCGTGATCTTGATGCATCCTATAAGCAAATCATTGAAATTTGCCGAGCGATGATGACGAATGCTTCGTTCATTATTATGGATGAGCCGACGACTTCCTTAACCGATCAGGAAATTGAACGTGTGTTTAAAATGATGAAAACATTGAGGGAGCATCAGGTCGGGATTATTTTTATCTCGCATAAATTGAATGAGGTGATGCAAGTTTGTGATCGTTATCTCGTACTCCGCGATGGCAATCTTGTTGCCAAAGGCAATGTGGCTGAGGTGAATACGAATGATCTAGCTCGTTTCATGGTCGGTCACGAGGTGAGGACTGAATCGTTAAAAAGAGAGAAATTCATCGGCAAGGAATTTTTGCGTGCAGAAGGTCTTACGAACAGCCCTTTTTTCAAAGAGATTAGCTTTTCGATTAAGGAAGGGGAAATTGTTGGTTTTACCGGTCTTCTTGGTGATGGGCGCAGTGAGCTCTTCCAATCGATTTTTGGTGCGGAGAAAATGATGGCAGGAAAAATGTTTCTACATGATGAGGAAATAAACATACGGAGTACCCAACAGGCGATTAAAGCAGGTATTGCCTATCTCCCACGGAATCGGAAGGAAAACGCAATTATTAAGGATATGGATATTATCGAGAATGCTTCGATCGTTACATGGCCAGCCTTTTCGAAAAAGGGCACGATCAACAGGCGGCAGCATCAGGCGACTTTTGAAGAACAGCGCAAGGCATTACGGATAAAAATGGGCGAGCTGACTGATCGGATTACAAGTCTGTCAGGGGGAAATCAGCAAAAGGTGATCTTAGCGAAATGGCTCGCAGCAAAGCCGAAGCTATTCATATTGGACAATCCTACCCAGGGAGTCGATGTCGGTGCAAAGGAAGATATTTACGACATCATTATGAAGCTTGCCGAAGAAAAAATTGCTATCATCGTGCTTTCAAGTGAGGCCAATGAAATCATTCGTCTATGTGACAGGGCTTTCGTGATGTATCATGGCGTCATTCAAGGGGAGGTTGCAGGAGAAACGATGAATGAGCATGCAATTATGAGCCTGGCAACGGGCGGCCAACTGCCTTTTGCAAAAGGAGGGATGAACAAAGATGAAACCGAGCCTGGATCATGTTCCTAAAAATAGTAAGCGAAACTTTTTTCAATGGTTTAAATATAAATGGTCAAACGATCCACTTTTTAGCATTGCCGTTGCCCTAATCATCATGATCATCCTGCAAACATTGGTTTTGGGCTTTGATTATGATTCTTTTGGCAGCTGGTTTCAGGCCTGGACAAATAACTGGATCAATATTTTGCGAAACAATGCTGCAACAGCGATCGTTGCGTTAGGGATGACCTTTGTTATTATGACAGGTGGCATTGATTTAGCAGTTGGCTCTACGCTTGTTGTCACGGGTGCTCTATCAATGATGCTTCTTGACACAGGGACGAAAGGGTTTCTTGTTGCAGCTGGAATAACAGGTGTGCCGGCATTTATCATTACGATTCTCGTCGTGTTGCTTTTTGGCTATTTACTAGGTTCTTTAATAGGGGTATCGATTACAAAAGGAAAAGTGCCGCCATTCATTGCGACCTTAGGTGCGATGATGATTTTTCGAAGCGTCACACAGCATTTCATGCAAGGCTACAATCCAAAGGTGCCAGCGGAATTTTTACAGATTGCTAGTTTTAAAATTGGGAACTTCATGATCATGCCAATTATTTATTGGGCAATCATCGCCCTCATCCTTTACTATGTTTCCAAAAGAACGACATTTGGCAGACAAATTATCGCAGTTGGCTCCAACGAACGTGCAGCAAAGCTTTCTGGCATTCACGTTGAAAAGGTGAAGCTGCGTGTGTATGCACTTATGGGCCTTCTCGTATCGATTGCAGCCATTATTCAAGTGTCGAGAATCGGTTCAATGGACTTCTCAAATGCTGGAAGAGGCATGGAAATGGACGCCATTGCCGCAGCTGTTGTTGGCGGAACAAATATGATGGGCGGGAGAGGATTTATCCTTGGCACTGTTTATGGAATGCTCATTATTGCTGTCATGAACAATCTCTTAAACTTATTTGGTGTCCCGCCATTTTTGCGAGAAGCCTTTAAAGGGGTCATAGTGATTGCGGCAGTGCTTTTACAGAAGAAGGAGAAGAGTTCTTGAGGAGATGAACAGAAGATTGCGAAATGGGAAGGGATTTTTTAACAATAAATAGAAGTATGTACCTATTACAAATAGGTAGGTGAGAAAGTGAAAGCACTATTAGTCATAGATGTACAAAATGGCATTGTTAATTTTGGTGATTTTAAAGAAGAACTTTCATTAATGGAACATGTAATCAAGGATTTCAAAGAGAATCAACAGCCAGTCATTTTTATGAGGCATTTGGATGACGAAGAAGAAAGTTCATTGTATAAGCATTCTGTTGGTTCTGAGCTGCATCCTTCCTTGAAACACTATGCTGACTATGTACTAGAGAAACAAACGCCAAGCTCCTTCTTTCAAACAGAACTTGCTAGCACATTAGAAAAATTAGGTGTCAAACACCTTTTTATTACCGGCTTTAACACAGAGTTTTGCTGTATGTTTACCGCTATCTCGGCCTTTGATCGAGGATATAAAGTGACATTTATTGAAAATGCGACTGGCACAGTCAATACGGACGAAACATATGAAATGCAAGGCTTAGATATTAAAGACTTTGTCGGAACTGTCCTGCATTGGTCAAACGCCATTGAAGTCTTGGATTATGAAGAGTATGTGGAAGAATATAAAACAGAAAACATTCGTTAAGGAGAGGGATGCTGAGGCATCTCTTTTATTTTGTGAAAAATAGGGTCTCCCATTTCATACAAGGACCTTTTCTAAAAAAATTCTGCCAATTCATTTGAAGTTATGCTAACATGGCTATACTAGATTTAGAGAATGTAGAGGAGAATGCAAATGAAAATTAAGCAATTAATTGCAAACAATATTACCCGGTTAGATGTTGACCTTCCAGATAATCAATCATTAGGCATTGCTGGATTGTCGGGTTCTGGGAAAACGACGCTTTGTCAAACAATTGGCGAAGAATCGAAGAAGCGTCTCGTTTCCTTATTGCCAAAGGCAGAATATCAGTATTTATTTCCAGATATTATGGAGACGAATTTCAGTGCGATAAAAATGGAAGAGATGCCTTTAGTACTCTTTCTCGGCAGATCATCGATTTCTTCCAATCCACGTTCAACGATCGGTACGCATACAGGCGTTTTCAAAGAAATTCGCCAGCATCTTGCTGAACAATTTAATCTGTCGCCAGAAATGTTTTCATTTAATAATGAATTAGGCTGGTGTAAAGCGTGTAAAGGACGAGGAACAACGAAAAATGTGGAATGTAAAAAGTGTGAAGGCAAACGCTACAACCGAGAAGTCCTCCAATATACGATCGAAATATTGAATCAACCACATGCTATTTCCGATATTAATCAATTAAGCATTGAAACAATCCATTCCCTTGCAGAGGAATTACATATTAGTGAAGCGAAACAGCTTATTCTCCAAAATATGATCCGGATGAATATTGGCTATTTAACAATCAATCGGATCATGGGCACATTGTCTGGTGGAGAATTAACGCGGCTTTATTTAGCAGAATTCATGGCAGCGAGTGAGAACACGGTGATTGTCATTGATGAAATTTCCGTCGGTCTTGATCACCATACCTTATTGAAAATTTTAGAAGAGATTAAACAATTAGGCTTAAAAAATCAAATTTGGTTTATTGATCATTCGGACACGGTGCTTGATATTACAGATGAGCAATTGTTCTTCGGACCTGGCAGCGGGAAATATGGCGGGAAAATTGTTGAGGAATCCCCACGCCCTCAACCGATTCATTGTGAAAGAAATGAGACGGCGCCTGCAGAATACTACCAATTTCAAGATCTCTATTGCCGTAATATTCAAATAGATGACATTCAAATTCCGAAAAATAGACTGGTCACCTTTACGGGTGAGTCAGGCTGCGGCAAATCCACACTTGTGAATGAGTGTATCGCTAAGGACTTTCTCAAGCGTTACCCAAAAGATAAACTCGTGATGGTCGGCCAAGATCGAAACCAGTCGATTACGAGTCGATCCACGGTTGCGACATTCCTTGATATTAAAAGAAAGCTCGTAAAATATAGTGAAGAAATTGATGATCTTTTTGAGCGTTCGATTGAAGATATTTTAGAGGAACTGCCAAATGAAGACATTGCTTATAAACGCTTAAGTCTATTAATCAAGCTAGGACTCGGCTATTTAACATTAGAAAGAAAGACGCGTGATCTTTCAACTGGTGAATTTCAATGTGTGCATTTAGTTTCCGAGCTGTTTGCCAACTCGCGAAACCCACACACCCTTTTTATTTTTGATGAGCCTTCAAAAGGGCTATCACAAAATATATTAAATCAATTCATTGATAGCATCAGAGACATCCTGCAAAATGAAGCGGTCTCGATCATGATGATTGAACATAACGCCTATATGCTGGAAAGCTCCGATTATATCGTTGATTTTGGGAAAAGACAGCTTGCGCCTGTGAAGCATCTAGATGTTGTGAGCCATGAGGAATATGTTCGAATGAAAAATCAGGAAGAGATCACACTTCCATCACATATTTCATCGACTCTCAAAGAGCAAAACGGCATTTCTTATGTAAAAGAAGATCAAATTGCCTATTTTAAAAATGCTGAAAACATTTATAAGGGCGGCATTTTAAAAAGCTTATCATCCATGGCCCGTTTGATTTACGGTGAATACGAATCAGATGTGATTGCTCCTGTCATTGCAATTGATCTTGAACGGCATTTGTATAGCCAATATAGTTTTCTCTATGAGATGGGCGGTCTAATCAACCATCTTGTCGCAGCACATCCAACGAATAAGGATACGAAGAGCTTCGATTTCTATCATCAAGACAATCATTGTCCAAGCTGCTCGGGCCGCCGCGTCATTGAAAAGTTTGATATCGATGTCGTGATTCAAGACAAAACCGTGCCATTTTGGGATGGGCAATTGCATCCAGACGTAATGGAAGTTTTAAAATACTATCAATACCCAAAGCTGCAGTTTCTCTTTGATGAAATCAAGAATGAACTCGGTCAGGATATAAGCAAAAGCTATAATGAGATGACGGAAGCAGAAAAGCACACGTATTTATACGGATATTGGGAAAAGTCATTTTATGATAAAGCAGGCAAAGCTTCACGGACATGGGAGGGCTTCAATTTAATTATTGGCCGTTACATCTTCATTTCGAAATCAATCATTAAAGATCGGATGAAAGAATCGAAAGAAATGATCACTTGCCCAATTTGTGAGGGAACGGTGTTAAACCATCGTAGAAAGCTTAAATTTGGTGATACTGATATACGAGAGCTGATCCAACAGCCACTCGATCAAGTGTTGGGGAAAGTTGGAAATCTGCCAGAATTAGAAAAATTAAAGGCCGTTGTTGGCGGTGATATGGTTTTAACAGAGGACGTCTCCTTATTGCCAAGAGAAACACAAGTTGCATTGAAAATGCTTGAACTAGAAGAGGCAAGCTTTTCTCACTATGAAATTGTTCTACAAAATGCGTTGCCATTCTGGGAGAAAATTAGTGGCAATATGGAGTCGATCAGTATGAATAACAAGGTAACGATCTGCGATTTTCCGGGGATTACAGAGACGAGAGAAGCGATAATTGACAAGTATTTCACAAATGGAAAATATAAAAAACTCACCTATGTGTATGAAGCCTTCGGTTACAAAAAACTAGTGACACAAATCAATAAAATTAGAAAAAGCGATCCATGCCCATTTTGTAAAGGAAAGAAAGTCATTTCCGAGGATGGACTCCATGATGGCGTCTATAAATTAACGATTCCATGTGTTCGTTGTGAGGAAACGGGCGTTAATGATGAAGGACGTAAAGAAAGCGTCGAGGGCATTAACGTGCAAACATGGCTAACAGGAAAAGTCAGCGATGTTGTGGATGAAAGCTTATACACCAAAGCTGCTGCAAATATTCCGATTTTCAGCCGAATTCGCGAGTTAGACAAGCAAGAAATGATGGCTGTTTACGAATGCCTTGAGCAAAATAAATAACAAGTGTAGCAGGGAAATTTCGATTGAGATTTCCCTGCTTTCTTTGTTAATAGGGATGATGAAGCTTGGTGTGATGGACTTTTCGCAAGGAGAAAAGGAAGAAAAAGTCCATCATAGGGCGGATGAAGGACAAAATGCAAGGAGTAAAGCAAGAAAAAGTCCATCATAGGGCGGATGAAGGACAAAACGCAAGGAGTAAAGAAAGAAAAAGTCCATCATAAGGCGAATGAAGGACAAAAAGCAAGGAGTAAAGAAAGAAAAAGTCCATCATAAGGCGAATGAAGGACAAAACGAAGTGATCAAAGGAAGAAAAAGTCCATCATAGGGCGAATGAAGGACAAAACGCAATGATCAAAGGAAGAAAAAGTCCATCAAAAGGCGGATGAAGGACAAAACCCAAGGAGTAAAGCAAGAAAAAGTTCATCATAGGGCGAATGAAGGACAAAACGCAGTGGTCAAAGGAAGAAAAAGTCCATCATAGGGCAGATGAAGGACAGAACGCAATGATCAAAGGAAGAAAAAGTCCATCATAGGGCAAATGAAGGACAAAACGCAATGATCAAAGGAAGAAAAAGTCCATCATAAGGCGAATGAAGGACAAAACGCAAGGAGTAAAGCAAGAAAAAGTCCATCATAAGGCGAATGAAGGACAAAAAGCAGTGAGAAAAGGAAGAAAAAGTCCATCATAGGGCAGATGAAGGACAAAACGCAGTGAGAAAAGGAAGAAAAAGTCCATCATAAGGCGAATGAAGGACAAAAAGCAGTGATCAAAGCAAGAAAAAGTCCATCATAGGGCGAATGAAGGACAAAACGCAATGAGAAAAGGAAGAAAAAGTCCATCATAAGGCGAATGAAGGACAAAACGCAATGATCAAAGGAAGAAAAAGTCCATCATAGGGCGGATGAAGGACAAAACGCAGTAATCAAAGCAAGAAAAAGTCCATCATCAATCAAATGTAGACACCATTCAAAAAAACTTGCTACCCCACTATCAACATACCAACTGAATTTTTCAAACAATTGAATATTTCTCCCTACTTTTCGCAATAATGGAAAAGGTGTATTGCTATTGTAGATTGAATATAAACAATGGATTAAAAAAAGCCAATCAGGAGGAAATCAAATAATGGGAAGATTGATTCATTTTGAAATTCATGTGGATGATATGGAGCGGGCAAAGAAGTTTTATGGAGATGTATTTGGATGGACCTTTCAAGATTGGAGCGATTATGCGGGAATGCCTTATTTCGGCGTTGTCACGGGTGATGACAAGGAGCTTGGAATTAACGGAGCATTGATGAAACGCCAAAGTGCACCGCCAGAATTAGGACAGGCTTTGAATGGCTATGCTTGCACGATAGGTGTCGAAGATTATGATGCGATCGATGCGAAAATAATGGAGCTTGGCGGCAAGGTGGCCCATCCAAAACATGCGCTGCCAGGAATGGCTTGGCAAGGCTATTACTTAGATCCAGAAGGAAATATCTTCGGAATCCACCAGCCAGACGAAAACGCGAAGTAGAATGTAGAAGCGAATAAAAAAAACGCAAATGGCTGTTACACGTAACAGTCGTTTGCGTTTTTATCATAAAATTAGAATGCAGCTGTCCAACCACCGTCAGCTGTAATACAGTGCCGTTGACGAAGCTTGAATCATCAGAAGCTAAGAACAAAGCGACTTGTGCGATTTCTTCAGGTTGTCCGATTCTAGGCATAACTCCCTGTACAGCTTTCGTACGCTCCATGCCAAATTGGTTAAAGCCTTTTAACGTAGAAGTAATATTTGTTGCTACACCGCCTGGAGCAATGGCATTACAACGGATGCCTTTGTTTGCATACATATAGCCCGTGTTTTTCGTAAGGCCAATGACTGCATGCTTAGATGCGCCGTATGCTGCACCTGCATGAGCACCATTTAATCCGCCCGTTGAAGCGGTATTAATAATGATTCCACTTTCTTTTTCTAAAAAGATTGGAAGAGCTTTACGCATCGCTCTCATAACGCCTTTTGTATTAATATCAAAAATCAAATCCCAGCGTTCATCAAGAATATCGCCAACTGGTTCGAAGCCATCCATAATTCCTGCATTATTAACTAACACATCTAGTGTTCCGTATTCACTAACAGCTGTGTCGATCATCGTATCAATATCTGCCTGCTTCGCAATATTTACTTGAACAGCTTTAGCAATGCCGCCTTTATCAGTAATCGCTTTAACGACTGCTTCTGCCCCTTCGATGTTAAGGTCAGCTACAATCACTTTTGCCCCTTCACTTGCGTACAATTCTGCAATTGCTTTTCCCATTCCTGAAGCTGCCCCTGTTACGATTGTTACCTTGTCTTTTAATTTCATCCCTTACCCCTCCATTGTTTTTCAAAGAATATATTGAACATGTGTACAGTAAAAATTATACTAGAGAAGAAATAGTAGTACAATCGACAGAAAATTTCAGTAATGTTGAGTAATAGACACTTATTATTATTAGTGTTCAATATGGGGTGAAAAAAAGTGAAAAAAGATCTTCGAATTATTAAAACGAAGGAGAGTTTACGCCACTCTCTATTAGCTTTATTGAAACGGAAGCCATTGGATACGATCACGATTGCTGAATTATGCAGAGAGGCGAATATTAATCGTGGGACGTTTTATTTGCACTACAGAGAGGTACATGAAGTATTCAAAGAATATTTAGAGGTCATTGTTGAAGATTTAAAACAGTCTTACGAAGAACCTTATTACAAAACAAATTATCGGATTCAGAATATCGATGCCGATATGATCAAAATCTTTCATCATGTAAAAAAATATAAAGACTTTTACCAAATTATCTTTGATGAACATATTCCGATGATGTATTATTATCTTTTATTCGATACTGTTCGTTCATTTATGAAAAATTCAATCGAAGAACACTTCGAACTTGATGACGGCATTCAGCTCGATTATCTTATTAGTTATCAAACGAATGCGATTCTTGGTATTCTAATAGAATGGCATCGTCAAGGATATGAAACTTCGATTCAAGAGCTCAATCAGTATTTTATGACAATCTTGTCGGTCAAATTGCCTCGTTCGTAAATGGCACGACAGAATGGAGGGAATTATGGAGTACATTAGTGAGCAATTGTTAGCCTTTGAATTACATCCAACATTAGTGAAGTATCTTTCACCCTTGATTATGATTCTTTTCATCGCGATCATCTGTATTGTCGCCAATTTTATTACGAAAAAAATTGTTATCCGAATCATTACCCATATTGTCAAGAATAGCAAATTTCATTGGGATGATATGCTTTTGGAACGAAAGGTTTTTCATAAGCTATCACATATTGTTCCTGCGATCATTATTTATAATTTCTCAGCCACCTTTACGGCGAATCAACAATTGATTGAAAAGGGTGCCAACACATATATCATCATTGTTGGACTCATGATTATCAATAGCCTATTGAATGCATTGGTCGATATTTATCAAACCTATGAAATATCGAAGACAAGGCCAATAAAAGGGGTTGTTCAGGTAGTTAAAATCATTGTAATCACGCTTGGGATGATTCTTGTGATTGCGAACTTGATTGGGGAAAGTCCTCTTATTCTATTAAGTGGGATTGGTGCGCTATCTGCGGTGTTCATGCTCGTATTCAAAGATTCGTTACTAGGACTAGTGGCTGGGATTCAATTATCTTCTAATGATATGGTTCGTGTAGGTGACTGGATTCAAATGCCTAAATATGGAGCAGATGGAGATGTGATTGATATTTCCTTAAATACTGTACAAGTGCAAAATTGGGATAAGACGATTACGATGATTCCAAGCTACGCCTTGATTTCCGACTCGTTTATTAATTGGAGGGGCATGCAAGCGTCTGGCGGACGACGTATGAAGCGGTCTATATATATCGATACGAATAGCATTGCCTTTTGTACCGAGGAGATGGTTAGGAAATTTAAACAAATCGATTATCTGACCGATTACCTCGTCAATCGCGAACAAGAAATTGCCGATTACAATACGAAGAATGAAATTAACCGAAGCAATCCGGTGAACGGCCGAGCTCTAACGAATATCGGTGTGTTTCGGGAGTATGTGAGCCAGTATCTACAAAGGCATGCTGGAATTAATCAAGAAATGACCCTCATGGTAAGACAGCTAGCTCCGACAGAACACGGGCTGCCATTGGAAATCTACGCTTTTTCAAATGATATTCGATGGGCAGTGTACGAATCCGTTCAAGCGGATATTTTCGACCATCTCTTTGCTGTCGCCCCAGCGTTTGGGCTACGCCTATTCCAGAATCCATCTGGGAATGATTTACGAACAGTAATGGAGGAACCAAGAACAGAGATGGAGAGAGGGCATTAGTCATTGCATCATTCATATCCGCAACGATCATTGTTGCGGGTATTTTTTTGATCAACAGCCATTCCTATTAGCTAATAAAATCGACAAAATATCAAGTATTACTATTTAGGAAGCGAAACAGTATAATCGAGGAATGGGAGATGAGACAAATGAATAAAAATGACATTGCCAATGTGCGAAAACAATTTAAATTAAATAATCGCTTAATGAATATTCGCGAAATCTTTAATGTGTATATAAAAAAAGAATCAGGCGAGATTTACCATCAAGTCAGTCAACCGTTTCAATTGCTAGAGCAGGAAGCACAAGAATTATTTTTAATGAACTTTAAAAAGGTGCTGACGGGAAATCTGGATGCCAAGTTGTTTGAACTAAAATTCAGACGGGATGTGGAAGACAGCACACAAATGATTCTATATGAAGGATTGCGGGCGGATTCGGAGGATTGGAAAGAAAGCATGCTCAGTATTGTATCGAAAATGTTTGCTCATACTGTGTATGAATTTGATACAGTTGTCACTTTTATCCGTGGAGAATATCAAAAGGCAACGAAAAAACGTGATCTTGAGTCCGGGGAAGGTGGCGATGACGAGGTCTATTCCAATGAATTCATTCTTTGCAGCCTTAATAAAACCGATCAGCCGAAAAAAGCATTGCTGTTTGATTATATCGAGAAGGAATTCAAATCCAATAATGCAGTTGATCCGATAATAAATTTAACGGCGCCGTTAACAGGTTTTCTATTTCCTGCCTTTAATGACAATGCATCAGATGTGAATCATATTCTCTATTATGGTGGAAAAGCCCATCAGCCAGATATGATGTTTATTGAAGAAGTGCTCCATTGTGAAGACATTATCACCGCCATCGAAGAGAAGGACACGTTTGAACAGATTGTCAAATTGGTCGCAGGGGAAGAAGTGGACACGAATATCATTTCCAATGTGTATGAGGAAATTGATAAGATGGTACAGGAGAGCGTAGAAAATGAAGAAAGTGAGCCTCCGAAGCTAGATTCTCGGGACATTGAACGCATCTTAGAAGTAAGTGGTGTGGAAAATGTGGACACGGCTAAAGTGGAGCATGCGTTCAAAAGTGTTGTATACGATGTGAAGCATGAAATCAAAGCGAGCAGTGTCATCCCGAAATCAATCAAGATCAATACAAAGATTGCTGACGTATCGATTCACCCGAAAGACCTAAAAAATATGAAATACATTACGTATGAAGGAAAAAGATGCCTGTTATTAGAGGTCGATGAAGATGTGGTTGTCGAAGGGTTCCGCTTATCGAATGTATCAAATCACCAATAATGGAGCAAATGAAAACGAGCTTTTAATAGCTGGAAAATGTAGAGCAGTTAAGTGGAAATTCTCCGCCCATTACTCCTCAAATCGATAAGTAGCAAAGGCTACAAAAATAGCTTATAAGCAAGAAATGAGCACATAAAAATAGGACGTACAGGAGAAGGGGATAAGATGAAAAAAATACTGGGGCTAGTACTCTTTTCGTTATTTTTGACAGGCTGCAGCAATGAAGTGGATAGTCAACCAATGGATGATGTGATGGTTTCGCTGGAAGAGGGGAACTTTGACAAAGCTTTATTATCTCTGGAGGAAACAATAGAGGAAGCGCCAAATAATGAAGAAGCTGTATTACTACATGAGCAAATTCAAGCATTCAATCAAGTGAAGACAGCAGTGGATGATGGAGAATTGGATGAAGCTTTAAATAGGTCTCATGAGCTATTGAAGGATGAGAACTTAAATGAAAGCATTCAAGCAGCAGTCGAACAAATCATCAAGGATGTAGAAATAGAAATTGCAGATGGCATTAAAGAGCATCATGCATATAATGAAGGCTTAGCAAAAGAGAGAGAAGAAAAGGAAAAAGCAGAGGGCTCAAAATCTACTGAGAAAATCCAAAAGGATGAATTTATCAAGAAACTCGATGCGATTGAAAAAAGCTTAGCTGAATTTGATCCAATCTTTAAAAATGGAACACAGATTGAAATGACTGAAGCACAGGGAGAAATATATAAAAGATGGGATGCCATATTAAACGAAATTTATGGAGAGCTTGAGAAGCAGCTGGCCACAAGTGAGATGGAAAATCTAAGAATCGAGCAGCGAGAATGGGTCGCATCAAGGGACGTAAAAGCAAAAGAGGCCGCAGCTAAATATGAAGGCGGTTCATTGGCATCGTTAGAATATGTAATGACACAAACGAGGCTGACTAAAGAGAGATGCTATGAGTTAGTTGAAACGTATTTGTAATAACACCAGCAATAAAATCCACTCTTAATATTTCTATCCTCTTCGATTTATCTATATAATAGGTAGATATAGTCAGATGTTTTTATATAAACGATCTCATAGGGAGAAGGAGAATGCGAATTATGATAGAGGTGGAACAAAAACCAGAGAATGTTGCTGCAATCCTACAGGAACATCATCATTATTTTCGTACGAATGTAACTAAAGACGTGGATTTTCGTTTGCACCAATTAGAAAAACTGCGAGAAGGAATACTGAAATATGAGACGAAAATCTCGGAAGCGCTCCAGAAGGATTTAGGCAAGCATCCATTTGAATCCTATACAACTGAGGTCGGTTTTACCTTAAATAGCATTACACATACGATAAAGCGATTAAAAAAATGGGCAAAGCCAAAAAAAGTAGATACGCCACTCGCCTTGTTTCCTGCAAAAAGCATGGTCATGTACGAACCTTATGGGACGGTCTTAATTATCGGTCCATTTAATTATCCCTTCCAGCTGCTGATCGAACCATTGATTGGGGCCATTGCTGCTGGAAACTGTGCCGTGCTAAAGCCATCCGAATTGGTTCCACATGTTTCTGCTGTAGTGACAGAAATGATTGAATCGATTTTCGATCCTTCCTATATCCGATCTGTCCAAGGGAGCGTCGAAACGAATATTTCACTCATGAATGCGCCATTTGATTATATATTTTTTACGGGGAGCATCCCTGTTGGGAAAATGGTGATGGAGGCAGCCGCCAAAAATCTAGTGCCTGTTACGCTTGAACTTGGGGGAAAAAGCCCAGTCATTGTTGATAAAAGTGCGGATATGAAAGTGGCAGCTGAACGGATCATTTGGGGAAAGACAGTCAATTCTGGCCAAACATGTGTCGCACCAGATTATTTAATGGTTGATGAGGCAATTAAAAAGGAATTAATTGATGAAATGATCCAAACGTTGAAACGGTTTTTCGGGTCCACGATTGAACAAAGCAAGGATTTCGGACGGATTGTGAATGAACGCCATTATCAGCGCTTATTAACGATTCTTGAAAAAGAAAAGAATCATGTAATTTTCGGTGGAGGAACGAATGCAACGACCCGATTTATTGAGCCAACATTAATCGAAGCCACATGGCAATCGGCAACAATGGAGGATGAAATATTTGGCCCCTTGCTGCCGATTATAACGTACAAGAACTTGGATGAAGCAATTGAAATGATTAATAAGCGTGCGAAACCATTAGCGCTCTACCTTTTCACAGCTGACAAGCAAATCGAAGAGCGGGTGCTGACGGAAATTTCCTCAGGCGGTGTTTGCATTAATAATACCGTCACCCATTTAGCAAACCCGGATCTACCATTTGGAGGGGTAGGCAGCTCTGGAATGGGTGCATACCATGGCCATCACAGCTTTTTAACCTTTTCACATCAAAAAAGTATCCTTAAATCAAGTACAAAAATTAATATCAAGATGCTCTTCCCCCCTTACAATGATAAAAACTTGCAATTGGTGCGGAAGTTTTTGAAATAGAATGGTGCAAATGATACAGCAATTATTTGTGCAAAATATAAAAGATCCGCCCAACTTATGGGCGGATCTTTGCTAGTAATGATGGAAGTCATCCAGTCTAATTACTTAATAATTGTAAAATTGAATGCCTTTTTCATATGTCTCATGTGCCAAACGAATAACAGAAACGGCTAGATCAGCATAGGACACATCCTGTTTTGGGTTGAATTTATTTTTATTCGCAGTTAATAAGCCGATTGAGTGCGCCAATGCAACATAACCAACATTCTCTGCTTTCACATCTTTGGCATCAGAGAACGGAAGGTGATAAATGCCTTGGTTTTTAGCAGCTTGCTCGAGACCTAATAGACGAATATACCAAATCGCTAACTCTTCTCTAGTTAGATGCTCGTCCAGATTAAAAGATGTCTCTTCTTTTTCAATGATGCCGAGTGTAACTGCACGTTCAATGACTTGATATAAAGGATGAGTAGGTTTAATATTTTCAAAGGAATGACTTGTCTCGTTTTGCTCAGGATAGTAATGATCATAGAAATGGGTAATGGACTTCGTAATTACTTCCAGTGCAGCACCTTTTGTCATTTTTGCATTTGCGTCAAATGATTTCTGTTCTTCTACATTAAGTATTTTTGCTTGAATAAGATGATTGAGTTCTTTTTCTGCCCAAGGATGGGAAACGACAGGATCGTCATTCTCATTTGTGCGATTCCACTCTCCTGTAACGGCATCTAAATACATACTTGTATTATTTTGGAATACTTGTGAATAAACAAGATGATAATGATTATCTTTTTTTCCATATCCTTCTTTTACATAATTAAGATTTAGATTGAGCTCTTCAAAGTATTTCTCTTGTGCCTTTTCTTTTGGAATCACTTTATCAATTGAAGGCCAATTTTGAATATCAGATTGATAGACATTAAGACCGAGTAAAGCACCATTAGCAGATATACTAGCAGTTAGTTGCTCTCCATTAACGATGATTCCATTAGCTACTCTAGGGAAGACGAAATGATAGATTCCTCTGTCTTCATCATGATAAAATTCGCCAATTGGCATTGCATACTCATGTAGATAAGAAGGGGCGTACAGCTTTAAGTAATGGACTGCTTTATTCAGTGCCTCTTCATTAGAAATCGCCTTATCCGTTTGTTTGCTGTTGTCTCGTTCCTTTAGAAGCTCTTCTTTGATGTCATGATACTGAATGATTTCCCCTGTATGTTTGTCTAACTCAAGGTTTGTCCCAGATCCTCCACTTTCGTACTCGTACATATATTGAATGTTAATGACCTCTTGGCCATTGAAATTTTTTCTTTCCTCAATGGAATCAAATCGTAGCTTTATTTTATCCGAATCAATTTTGAGTAATGTTTCAGCAAAAGCCTTTGCATCCGCTAACGAAATATTGGTTTGTTTAGGCTTGAGCGGTTGAGTCACAATATGTTCAATCTTATGTTCGTTTTGAAGTTCAGGTGTAAAGCCATTCATCAGCTGCCATTCACCAGAAAGTGCATGAACACCGATTACATTATTTATTGGTTGATATATGAGGTTTACATCGGTATCGCCTGTTCGATAATTCGTCTCTACTCTGTATTGAAGATCAACAGAAATACGTTCTTTCATCTGCTTGATTATTTCATCTTTAGGTAAAATTTTTGTGGCATCATCATACGATGGGGAAGCACTATTACCTGAGTACTGGTAGAATTCAGTTACTTCTCCATTTCCAAGCACTGTGACTTGAATTTGCTGGTCTGGAATAGGTACATTATTTTGTTTCTTAACGAAGGAGAATGAGTAACGGATCGGTTCCGTCAGTAATTGATTCAATGGGTAGTAGTTGATGTGATTCGTTTCTAGATGATAATCCTTGCTTTCAGGGAAGTTTTTTAGAAATGCTTTAGCCACTTCTGTTGCTTTTTCTTTTGTTATTTTTGCTGGAAATAAAGCATCTACCGCATTCGTAGGTTCATAGTGAAAACGCTCAATTTTTAAATCATCTCCTAGAAAGCTGACACTTCCATACATTTGCTTCCCGTTTATCTTTTTTTGAAAATGTAAGTCATAACGAATGGTCGTATCTTCAGGGTATTGATAGCCGGAACCTGAATGAAACTCGCTATCTTTTAAGTAATCAAATTGTGGAAAAAAGGCTTTAAACTTCTTGATTAGCTCACTTTTTGAAATGACCTTTTCTGTCTGAGCAACTTGAATTTGTGCAGGGGAATAATGTTCATTCCCTAAGGATGTTGCGCTTGCTGCTGGTGCAAGAATTCCAATCGTTAATCCAGTCGATAAGGTTAAAATCCCTAGTTTTCTTAACTTCTTCAAAAGATCCCTCCTAATATTTAGAATACTTCCTAATTATATCCCAAATTTTACAACTAGTGGATATATTCGTGGAATTCTATTGTTTTTTATGAACCATAGTAATTAGATATTGGCTTTATATGGTAATATAGTTCAAGGGAGGGATGTAAATTGCTTTTCAATGCAGTAGAACCAAAAGTACCTTTATTATTCTCTTTCTTCATGATGGTAGTCATGTTTATCATCTCTAATTGGTCAATTTACTTATTGCTAGCTATCATGATTATCGTTTCTACTAACGTAAAGTATCATTTCAAGGTAAACGATACTGATTTATTATTTACAACTTCTCTATTTGGTTTAGAGATATTGAAAAAGAAAGCAAGGAAAGAACAGATTAAATTAATTGAATTTAAAAGAACAGATTGGGATAAAAAGTCTGTGTTTATTAGATTAGAAAAAGGATTTAGGTGGAAAATTTCTCGTTTTAATTCAGATACCTTTGATGAATCTATTGAGAATTTCGCTAGGACTAACTCAATAAATATTAAAAAGCATAAAAAATAGTAAGCTGCTAATTACGTTAGCCTAATGAAGGGAAACCCAAACTGTATGGGTTTCCTTTCATTTTTAAATTTAAAAATATCCTAGCCCAAATAGCATGAATAGAAAAAGCCAAGCATATGAATAGCATAGGAGCCATACAAGCTCGAATGAATCGAAAGTTTCATATTGGTCCCATGTGACTGATTTTTTTCAGGCATGGCGGCAAAGAAGACAGAGGTTTTTTTCCCTCTTTCTCATTGCCCCATGCCTTTTCATATTCATCCATATCAACGATGAAGGAGTGTCCATATGCTCAGGAAATTTTTTAAGAAAGAGGCATTACAAATTATTTCTCCGTTAAAAGGGGATGTGCGTTCACTTGAAGAAGTGCCTGATCCTGTTTTTAGTGAAAGGTTGATGGGGGAGGGAGTGGCGATTATGCCTGACGGAGGCAATGTCTGCTCTCCAATTGATGGAACGGTCATCCTTGTGGCTGAAACGAAGCATGCGATTGGGCTTCGTTCTAAGGATGGAACAGAAGTACTTATTCATATTGGATTGGAAACGGTTTCATTACAGGGGAGGGGATTTCGTATGCTTGTTGAAAATGGAGATCCGGTATCCGTTGGGCAGGAGCTTATCGAGGTGGATTGGGAATTCATTCGTGACAAGGCAAAGAGTTTGATCACCCCAATTATCATTACAAATAGCAAGGAAAAAAAAGTTCAAGTTAAACAAGTAATAGAAAATGTCGTCGGAAAAACAGTCGTAATGACAGTGTCCAATAAGTAGATTGCTGCAAATTCAATTAGTGGGGAGGTGCTTCACAATGAAGATCAAAAAAATTCTCAATAATAACGCAGTGATCGTGCTTGATGGAGGGAGAGAGAAAATTGCGATTGGTGCTGGAATTGCTTTTAACAAGAGAAAGAATGACTTGGTAATAGCAAGTAAGATTGAAAAGGTCTTTATCATGAGGGAGAACGCGAAGCTTGAACAATTATTGAGTCGAATTCCTGCGGAGCACTTCACGATTTCAGAGGAAATCATCACCTATGCTGAACATGATTTAGGGGCAAAGCTAAATGAGCATATTCATGTTGTTCTTACCGACCATCTTTCATTTGCGATTGAACGAACACAGAAAGGAATCTATATAACTAACAAACTACTATATGAGATTAAGATCCTCTATCCAAGGGAATTTGAAATCGGGCTTTGGGCGATCAAGCATATAAGGGATAAATGTCAAGTGGAAATGCCTGTAGATGAAGCAGCTTTCATTGCTCTTCATTTACATACAATGAAGCCACAAGGGGGTGATTTGCATCAGACGATTAGACAAACAACGATCATTAGAGACATCATTCAGTCGGTGAAAAGTCAGCTAAAGATCGAGATTGAAGAAGATGAGATCGCCTATCAACGCTTTATCTCTCATTTACGCTTTACCTTATCTAGAGTGAGCCAATATGACCTTCATACAATGGATGAGGAATTGTCAGGCATGATTCAGAAAAAGTTCCCTATCGCGTATCGTTGTGCGAAAGAAATTGCGCAGGCGCTTCTTAGTCGACATGGAATGGAACTTCCAAAAGTGGAATTAGGCTATATTGCCCTTCATATTGAGCGCTTAAGGAGAAATCGCCCATTAAAAACAAAAATAAAAAGGAGTTGAGTGTGAATGATGAAGTTTTTGCAAAAGCTTGGACGCTCATTAATGCTTCCTGTCGCCGTTTTACCAGCTGCAGCGATTCTGATGGGGATTGGCTATTGGATTGATCACGATGGCTGGGGTGAAGGAAATGCGCTAGCTGCATTTTTGATTAAGGCAGGCGCTTCGATTATTGATCATATTCCGATTCTTTTTGCAGTTGGTGTCGCCTTAGGGATGTCAAAGGACAAGGATGGATCTTCTGCCTTAAGTGGGCTGGTCGCATTTTTAGTTGTCACAACGATGTTATCGACAGACACGGTTGCTCTATTACAAGGGATTGATGTAGCAAATGTGAATCCCGCATTTGAGAAAATTGATAATGCATTTATAGGTATTCTTTCTGGTTTTATTGCGGCATGGATGTATAATCGCTATAGTCAGGTGAAGCTGCCAGATTTCTTAGCCTTCTTTAGCGGCAAGCGGCTTGTGCCGATTATGTCTGCTGTTGCGATGCTAGCCGCTTCAGCCGTATTATTCTTTGTTTGGCCAGTTGTTTATAGTTGGTTAGTATCATTTGGGGAAGGAATTAGTAGTTTAGGAGCCATTGGTGCTGGATTATATGGATTCTTTAATCGTCTCTTAATTCCAACGGGATTGCATCATGCCTTGAATGCTGTTTTTTGGTTTGATACGATCGGGATTAATGATATCGGAAAGTTCTGGGCAAGTGAAGGCGTGAAAGGGGTTACCGGCATGTATCAAGCTGGATTCTTCCCAATCATGATGTTTGGATTGCCTGCAGCTGGGCTTGCGATGTATCATACAGCCAAAACAAAAAGAAAAAAGCAAGTGGCCTCATTAATGTTAGCAGCTGGATTTGCTTCTTTTTTCACAGGGGTAACAGAACCGCTTGAATTTGCTTTCATGTTTCTAGCACCGGCATTATATGTTGTTCATGCTGCGTTAACAGGGCTTTCCTTATTTATTGCCGCGATGTTCGAGTGGACGGCAGGCTTCGGATTTAGTGCCGGATTTATTGACTTTTTCTTGAGCCTTCGCATTCCAATTGCCAATATGCCGCTCATGCTCGTCGTTCAAGGATTAGGATTTGCCGTTGTGTATTATTTCCTTTTCCGCTTTTTAATTGTGAAGTTCAACTTGAAAACACCAGGCAGAGAAGATGAAGAAGAAATCGAAGAAAGTGAGCTTGGGGAAACGATAAATGATTTCACGAATATGGCTGTGCAAATTGTTGATGGATTAGGTGGAGTGGAAAATATTCGTTCCGTTGAATACTGTGCAACCCGCCTGCGAGTAGAAGTCGGCAAGATGGATCATGTGGATCAAAAGAAAATAAAATCGACGGGTGTACCAGGTATTCACATTGTAGGCTCACAAAGCATTCAAGTCATTGTTGGAACAAATGTCCAATTTGTGGCAGATGAAGTAGAAAAAATACGAAAACATCGATAAGTAAGCGCTGTAAAAATGGTGGATCGCTTAAAGAAAGCGCTAGGAATCAACCTAATAACCGATGTGTAATGAAAGGCAAACCGGTTGTGGCATTTGCACATGAAAGATCATCTTCTTTTTGACAGGAAAGTTCAGAACAGAGTAAAATGAATTGGAAGTTGGTTCATCTTCTGATTGGCCTACTAGAATAACCAGAATGCTATTTCTGGGAAAAAAGTAAAGGAATGAATCATGAATATTAAACTTGAACGATTTAATGATCAAGAAGCACTTTATAATCGGGCGTTCGAAATAATCGGACAGCATTTAAATGCTGGTGCAAAGTCATTTGGTCTTGCGACTGGTGGGACGATGGTTCCATTATACAGCCGAATCTGTCAAAGCGATTTAGATTTTTCACAATGTACGAGTGTGAATTTAGATGAATATGTTGGCCTGCCAAGGCAGCATGATGAGAGCTATTATGCTTTTATGCAAAATAATCTTTTTCAAACGAAGCCTTTTAAAGAAACAAATCTCCCAAATGGGGAAGCACAAAATGTGGAGGAAGAAGCATCACAGTATGAGCAGCTTGTTCAATCAAAGAATGTCGATTTGCAGCTTCTTGGAGTAGGTGAAAATGGGCATATTGGTTTCAATGAGCCTGGAACACCTTTTACTAGTGAAACACATGTTGTTCAATTAACTCCCTCCACGAGAGAAGCAAATGCGCGCTTCTTTGATTCAATTGACGAAGTCCCAGAAAAGGCAATCACACTCGGGATTTCAACGATTTTACGAGCAAAATGCATTCTTCTATTAGCTGTTGGTGAGAAAAAAAGAGCGGCACTTGATGCATTATTGAGTGGAGAAATCACAGAGAAGTTTCCAATCACAAGCCTACGTACACATTCGAATGTGATTGTACTAACTGATTTGTAAATAGAATGGAGCAGTCCAAAAAGACGTATTTTCGACTTTTCGGACTGCTCTTTTTTTGCTTGAAAGTGTAGAAGAGCTCAATGAGACAAAATCAAGAGAATGCCAGAAAAAAAGTCTCATAGTTTATTAATAATAGTAATCGCTTCATTACTCCTTAATCAGCTGATATAAAGTAAAAAGATCGTTTCTTGATAATATTTTCGGTACAGGGTAAAGGGGATTGGCTTCTTTCAAAGCACGTTCTACCATTAAAGGAATATCACTTTCAACAATGCCGCTTATTTTATTAGGAATATTCATTTTTGCATTTAGGTCCTTAATCGATGAAATGAAGGATTCGGCCTTTTCCGCGATTGTGTCTGTTGAATTGCTTAATCTGACTAAATCGGCTAATTCTGCCAGTTTTTCAGTGGCAGAATCACCGTAGTATTCTAATACATACGGGAGTATGATTGCATTGGCTAGTCCATGGGGAACCGCATAAAATCCACCTAATGTATGAGCAATTGCATGCACATATCCTACATATGCCCGAGTAAATGCCACACCTGCTAAATAGGCAGCTTCTTGCATGTTCGTCCGTGCAGTCATATTCGTCCCATTCGAATACGCTTCATAAAGGTTCTCGTAAATGATCTTCACTGCTCGGCGGCAATACTCTGCTGTTTCCTTTGTGTTGCTTCGACCGATGTATGCTTCAATGGCATGGGTAAGTGCATCCATTCCAGTTGTTGATGTAATGTGTGGAGGCAGATTGATTGTGAGTAAAGGATCTAGGACTGCATAATCTGGAATAAGCACGAGGTCGTTGATCGCATATTTTTCATGTGTTTCACTATTCGTTACGACTGCTACAACCGTTCCTTCACTTCCTGTTCCAGCCGTTGTTGGCACTGCGAATAGAGGAGGCGTTTTCTTGCGTATTTTCAATTGGCCTTTCATTTGCGGAATGCTCTTTTCTGGTCTTGCGATCCGTGCACCAACCCCTTTCGCACAATCCATCGGGGAGCCTCCGCCAAAGGCAATAATTCCATTTGCCCCATGTTTCTTATACATATCAAGCGCTTCCTCAATGTTTTCAATTGTCGGATTGGGAATCGTTCGATCATAGATTATAAATTCAATCTGTTCTTCCTTTAAGCCTGCAAGCAAGGAATCCATCAATCCTAAAGAAACAATTCCTTTATCCGTCACAATTAGAACATGATCAATCCCTTTGCTGCTTATTAGCTTTGGCAGCTTGCTCAGGCTATTCTCTCCTTGTAATAAAATTGGCTGCCTCCAAGGCAATAATCTAGAAACGATTCGATAGGTGGATTGATAGATTCTGCAGTATAGTCTATACATTTTTGCACCCCTTTCTATTATTTGAATTTTCGGCTTTATTTTACCATTATATCTTGCAATAAAGCTTTATATGTCAAACAAGTTTTTTCGACAAAATCCCCTAAAAAATCTTGACGATTCATGTTATCAGGAGTATTATATAGAAGTTGATTCGTTGCTACATAAGTTTTTCAATATAATAATAGCGAGTTATTCTTATAAAATTAAATATGCGGGTGTAGTTTAGTGGTAAAACCACAGCCTTCCAAGCTGTTGTCGAGGGTTCGATTCCCTTCACCCGCTCCATACATATCACAACGCAGTGTTTCGTTACGAAGAGAACGAGGTATTGCGTTTTTCAATTTTATACTAGTGATTCTACTTAAATTGCGTGTTGAATTTTTATATTGTTAGTAGGAAACCTGCATTGTTTAGGGTTCTTTTTTTATATCTGCAAATTGAAGAACTTAGATACATGCAGATGATGAAAACAGGTCGATAGAAAAAAAAAGTAGAGACTGGGACAAAAGTTTTTCAGCAATAAAAAAAGCCGAACGATTATTAGAAATGCTCACTCTGCATTCTACAATCGTTCGGCTTTCTGTATTTAGGTATTAAAAAATGAATATATCATTCGGCTTTGGACATAGATAAATTAGTTACATCCCAGCCTTCTTACGCTGTGAAATTACCATCATAGCTTAACATAATGGCTGATTTAACATCTTTCATATCCGAGATGTTATTGATAAAGCTCATATTATTTTCCTTTATCCGAATTTCATAAGTGATTTCATGATCACCGCCAGGCATGACAGATTTTGATTTAACCGAATGCTTTAATGAATGCTCAGCTACCATATGTTCTAATGGATTTTCAATCGAACGATCACTATACCTAACGACCAATAAATAGGGATTTTCAACTTTAATACGATTAATAAAGAAAATTAATACAGCGCCAATTAAAATTGAACCAATAATGACAAGAGGGATAAAACCAGCACCGCATAAAATACCTGACACAATTGCCCAAAAAATATAAACAATGTCCATTGGATCTTTAATAGGTGTTCTAAAACGGACAATGGATAAAGCACCGACCATTCCAAGCGATAACAAGATATTGGATGAGATCCCCATAATTATTAAGGCAGTGGCCATTGACATGACGATTAATGAGATATTAAACGTGTGTGAATAAATCACGCCTGAGAAGGTCTTTTTATATACCCAATAAATGAATAATCCTACTGCGAATGCTACTAATAAGCCAATAAGTGAATCAATAATTGAAAAGCTGTTTGTCTTTTCTAAAAAACTCGATTTGAAAATATCACTGAAATTTACACTTTCCATTACGTATTCCTCCAAGTATTTCTGTTTTTTATATGTGGGACCGTGTACCTGTCCCCATGTTTCATTTTTCATTAATGAACAATGAACTTGTCACGCCTGATTACCCGTACATTCGGCTAATTTGGTATTTAGAATAGGTTCCTTTTCGTCTGTCTCCTAGCTGGAGTAATTTTTTGATGACGTCGGGCAGGTATTCATCAAATTTCACTTCAAGGATGACGATATTCGGATTTGTTTCAATCATCGCAATATCGGGATTCAGGACATCATTATTGCGAAAGCTAGTTTTGATGGAGCTATCAAAGGTTACCCGTACATTTCCGTGACGATAAATAAATACTTCCCTTTCGTAATCTACAACTGTCATCGGTTTTAATTGAAGCAGGTTCATTTGTATGAATAACTCTTGTATGAGCGCTCTCGAATCATTTTCCATCCAAAGGATGTCCCCGAGCCTAATGCGTTCGTATTCCTCTGCATGGATTCGGCATTTTTGTTTGTATGTCAGATTATTACGTTTGCTCTTTTTTTCGAGCGTAAGATAATCAGTATTGTAGTCATAGAGCCTCACCCGAAATTTGTCGCGCTCATAATGCCCTTCTTTCTTCTGGGTTAGCACCTTATTGTCGAAGTTATCAAAGTAAACACTTCGAATGGTATATTTTCCATCGTTATTTGCGTGTGGATCGACTTCCATATAATGCTTTAGCCTATTTCTTAGAAGGTAGCAGTCCATTCTCGTTATTTCATGCTTTAATTCGGACCGGCCCTGCACACCATTTAAGGTCATCGCCTTCATGTTTCTCATTCTCCTTTTGTACGATATTAGCGCAGTGATTCACATTATTAAGGAGAAACCTTAAATAAACCTTAAAAAGAAAAGCGGAAGCGCCTTGCTCATCGCCGTACAAACTGGAAGGGACAACGACAGCGATAAAGGAAACACGGATTGCGGTAGCGAACCGATGTTGACGCAATCGTTGTGGAGGAGACCTGAAGTTTGATAGGCGATAGGCGCTGGAGCTAGACAATTCTCTGACTCGAAAGTTATACTTTTTTATTCAGTAAAAAAAGAAGATCACATGTGATCTCCTACTTTGGCAGCTTTACTTTAAAGGTTGTTCCTTTGTGTTTATTTTGAAATCCAGTAATTGTTCCATTATGTTCGGTTACAATCCACTGCGCAATGGAGAGCCCTAGTCCCATTCCACCCGTTTCTCTTGATCGTGCCTTGTCCTCTCTGTAAAAGCGATCAAAGATATATTTCATGTTTTCTTCTTTAATTCCAATTCCAGTATCGCTAACCTCGAAAACAACTTTATGATCCTCTACATATGTTTTAACCCCAATGCTATCATCATCACTCGTGTATTTTAAAGCATTATCAAGGAGAATGACGAGAAGCTGGTGGAGGCGTACTTCATCAGCTTCCATACTTACGTTACAGTTTAAATTGAGCCAAAAATGCTTATCTTGTGACTCCGCTATTTCCATATAAGGCGCGCAAACTCTTTGAATAAATTGATCAATATCTATTGTCTGTTTCGTTAGCTGTGTTTCAGCTGAGTCAGCGCGTGCTAAGGTTAGTAAATCAGAGGTGAGCTTCGATAATCGCCTTGTTTCTGATAGGCTGAGTGCAATATTCTCAAATTTATTGATAATTTTTTCTTGCGGCTCGGTTAGCAGCAGCTCTAATTTATTTTGAATAATTGTTAATGGCGTTCTGAGTTCATGTGAAGCATTTTCAACGAACTCAGCCTGCTTATTCCAGGAATGAATAATAGGCATCATCATTTTTCTTGATAAAATATAGCTTGCCGAGATAGAAAGGATGACGAAGATAATCGAACAAATGATAATCAGCCGCTCAAAATTATCAATAATCGTTTGTTCTGCCTCCGTATTAATCAGTAGCTGTGTATAAGTTCTTTCACCTTTTGTATCGGTCGTTTCAAAAAGAAGGTACCGAAAATGGTATTGGTTATGAATGGTAGTATTTGTAATCGTATCGATATTAGTTTTATCCAATGGATAATCCTGTATAAAACTTTCGTAAAAAGAAGAGCCAATCTCATTTTGATTGATAATTTTCCCCTCTTTATTCCATTTAAGTACAATGATACGAGGGTTTGGACGGTCTCTTTGTCGTTCCTCATAGGGAGGAAGACGATCCATTTTTTCATCTGGAAGTGGAGATTCGAATCCTTTTGAAGGATGTACAATCATCATTTCTTTAAATGACTTTAGCTCCTCATCTGATTTCGAATATAATGTTCTCTGCACCTGACCAATTATAATGACGCCAAAAATGGTAAAGATAACCGTAAAAGCAATGAGATTAAAAGCCATAAATTTCAATTGCTGCTTGCGAAAAATGGTCTTTTTAAACATTTCCTTCACCATTTTCAGATAGCATATAGCCAAGACCCCGGAAGGTTTTAATATATTGATCATAGCCGAATTTTTTTAAGTTTTTTCTTAATTTACTTGCGTATACTTCTACAACGGTTGTAGAGGTATCTGATTCGAATCCCCAAATTCGATCAAAGATTTGTTCTTTCGTTACGATTGAATTTTTATTGTTGATCAAGTACTCCAGCAAGTCGAATTGTTTTCCATTAAGATTCACCAGTTCCTCTCCAATCGAGGCCGTTTTATTTTTTAAGTTTAATTTTAACTCTTTAAAGGAAATCGCATTTTCTTCAAAATTCCCTCCTGCTCTTCTAATGATTGCCTCTAAACGCAGCATGAGCTCTTCGCGATGGAAGGGCTTTACGATATAGTCGTCCGCTCCTACTTTAAATCCTTGAATTTTATCATCAATCCCATCTTTGGCTGTCAGCATAATAACAGGGGTTGAAATATTCTTTTTCCTTAGCTGTTTTAAAACCTCATACCCATTCATGTTTGGTAGCATGATATCCAGAATGATACAGTCGAAAATGTTTTGCTCAGCAAGGAATAGTCCTTCTTCTCCGTCAAAAGCCTGCTCCGTTTCATATATATCACCGATTGTTTCACGTATTGTTTCTGAAAGGTATTGATCATCTTCAATAATTAATAACTTCATGATGTTCCCCTTTTCTTTTTTCTTTCTATTATTGCTTAGATTATAGGACGAATTAGATTGAATGCAAAATGTTTTTTAATTTTTATTAAAAAGGCTCTATTAAACTAGCTGTTAATTCCGCTCTAATCAATAAGTTGTAAAATCACAGCCTAAAATTGTGTTTTAAGGTTGGATTAAGGTTTGTCCGTAATAATGTGTTCAAGAAGAATGAATTTTGATATGGAATAGGAGACGACTATGAAAAAGAGATATTTAATAGCAGTGGCAACGCTTTTATCGGCAAGCTTATTATCTGGGTGCAGTAATGATGGTGATACTGCAACAGAAAATGGCAGCAATAAAGAGATTACTGATACGATTACTAAGGCAGTGACTTATAACAAAGACGATGATTACATGGATTGGAAAAATGAAAATCCCACTTACATTGAATTAAATGGAACCGAGGCCGAGTTTGATCAATCTGCTGCCATCCTCTTAAAGGATGGAACGCTTACGATAAAAACAGGTGGTGTTTATGTACTAAGCGGAAAGTGGGATGATGGCCAAATTGCCGTTGATTCCGAAGATAAAAATACAGTTCGGCTTGTATTGAATGGAGTGGAAATAAATAATACAGAAAATGCAGCAATTAATGTTATTAATGCCGAAAAAACGATTATTTCTCTTCAAGAAGATACGGTAAATAATATTTCGGATGGAAAAGAATATCGTTTTGAAGATTCATCCTCAGATGAACCAAATGCAGCTATTTTTAGCAAAGATGACCTAACAATAAATGGTTCTGGTAAGTTAGTCGTTCATGCTAATTACAATAACGGCATTGTCAGTAAGGATGATTTAAAAATAACAGGCGGAACCATTCAAATCCATTCAGTGGATGATGGAATAATGGGTAGGGATTTAGTGGCCATTAAAGCTGGAGAGATCGCGATTGAAGCTGGTGGTGATGGGATTAAGTCAACGAATGACAAAGATACGTCAAAAGGAAACATCGCCCTAGAGGGAGGTACTTATGATATCGTAGCAGGCAGTGACGGAATACAAGCTGAAGCATCTTTATGGATTGCTGATGGTTCCTTCAAAATTGTCTCTGGAGGTGGAAGTCCAGAAACGATAAGTAATCGCGAAAATTCTCCCGAACCATGGGGGGATCATGCAAATCCAGGGGCAGACCCGAATACACGCCCGAATGAAAATCCAAATCAAAATTCGAATGTAAAGACGAATCAGGAAACTACCGAAGAAACAGAATCACAGAGTGCAAAAGGGCTGAAGGCTACTGCAGAATTAGCTATAGGTGGAGGAACGTTTGCCATCGATTCATCTGATGATGCCGTTCATAGTAACAGCAATGTAACGATTGCAGGTGGTGAGCTAACAATTGCCTCGGGAGATGACGGAGTTCACGCAGATACCTCTCTCCAAATTAAAGGTGGAAAAATCAATGTGACGAAAAGCTATGAAGGGATAGAGAGTGAAAAAATAACGATTTCAGACGGTGAAATTCATGTAGTTGCCAGTGATGATGGCATCAATGTTGGTGGAGGAAATGATGGCTCTGGATTCCGTACGCCATTTAGTCCTGTGAATGATGGACAAGCAAGTTCTGAAACCGCAAATCCTGAAAACCAAATGGATGCTGAGGAAAATAGTACCCAATCAGATTCAGAAGAAAATATGCTCATTATCAATGGCGGTTATATTACAGTCGATGCAGAAGGGGACGGATTGGACGCTAATGGGTCAATTGCAATGACAGATGGGACAGTCATTGTAAATGGACCAACATCCAATGGCAATGGTCCACTAGATTATGATGGAAGCTTGGACATGAGCGGAGGTTTTCTAATTGCTGTTGGTAGCTCCGGGATGGTTCAAGCTGCATCTGATCAATCCACACAAAATTCTTTATTGATGACTTATTCTGAAACACAGAAAGCTGGTACGATCGTTCATCTTGGGGACAATGACGGAAATACAATAACAACCTTTTCACCGAAAAAAGACTATCAATCTGTCTTTATCAGTTCCCCTGAATTAACAAAGGATACATCTTATATTTTATACTCTGGCGGTTCATCAACAGAGAGTAATTCAGATGGTCTTTATAAAACTGGAAACTATCAAGGAGGAACAAAAGTGGTAGAGTTTACACTATCTGAATCTGTCACATGGCTAGATGAATCTGGTATCACAACAAGCAGAAACGCCGGTCCAGGAGGCCAGGGCGGGCCAAGCGGTCAAGGTGGTCCCGGTGAGGGCGGCCAAGGTCAACCTCGACCTGATATGGGTGGAGGCCCTGGAGACATGTTTGGAGATTTAGATGAAGAGACTAGAGAAAAGGTTCAAGGCATTATGGAACAAGAAAGAGAAGGGACAATCACCCGGGAAGAGGCTCAAGAAAAATTAGCCGAACTTGGTATGGAGTTTCCTGGAAAAGGAGAAAGACGATAGTGAGGAATAGTGGGAGGTAGAACCTGTCTTCGTGCTTGATCGTAACTACATGTTGATAATCTGAGAATACTAAAAAACAGGCAAAACAAGATGTTTTGCCTGTTTCCTTTTTAGTTTAGTAAATTATTAAATCGTAAGGTGTGTTAAAAGTAATGTTATTTCCTATTTTGAGCTTGTTGTATGCAAAATAGTCGTACTATGTGTAATTAATAGGACTTACATTCCGCTATTTGCAATAAAAGTCGTGCTTTCATGTTTTTATCGGACATACGTTCCGTTATTTAGCTAAAATGGGATTGTTTTTACCTAATTAGTAGCAAATAACGTACTCAATGTCCGGAAACTTCCCAAAATAGCCTAATTTATGAAAATAACGTACTCAATGTCCGCAAAGAAATTGAATAATACAAGTAAAAAGAAGTGGGTGATTTGCGTTTTGATTGCTATGGTTTCGAATGTCTCAGAGATATTCTTCTCAGCCTTTATTATAAAAAAATAAAAAAACTTTAACCTAGCAGTTTCAACTAAATGGCCTGTAAGGATTTCTTAGTAACTAAACCAAATAATCCAAGTATGATCTGGATTGAGCTTAATATGAAAAATTGTGCCGTCGGTAAGTACCATTCCCCCAATAAAATAAATGGGAGAAGAGCACATGAGAAAAATAAAGCGCCCATAGCAATGGTTATGATAAATATGTTGTTGTCTTTCTTTATAAACCCATAAATGGATGCAATAGCATTGCCCATTCCAAAGATGATGATTCCAAATAAAGCCAAACTTGCCCAACTATTAAATGGCATGATTCCTATCCACTCTTGTGGGAACGAGGCAAAAACGCCTTTTTCTAATAACATCGATGCACCTAAATAAAAAGCGCCTAAAGATAATAATAAATGATAAGCATTTATCATGTTTTTCAGTAACATTTTTTTTGCTCCTTTTTTATCCAATTTAACTTAAGTATATCGTTCAACATTGATTAAAATTCAATATTCCAAAAAACGTGAATACATTTTTTTCTCTAATTCGATAAGTAAAAGAGTAAACCAGCTCTCCAAGGATTGTTCCCGTTAACTAAATATGGTTCCGAAAAAAAGAATGAATGACAGAAAGACTGATAATCCTACTGTAACTATTATAGTAGTGATGCTTCTTGCCATCCCTTTCCAATTTTGAACACCAGATAGGCCTACTACTCCTAAAAGGAAAGTAATCAAAGTAAAAGAGAAGACTAGATTTAAAGGATGTACACCCAAAACAGAGTTATTAATTAGATCCGAAAAAGAAACGATAACAAATAATAAAATGCAAACAATCGAAGAGATAAATGACCCAATGTTTATCTTTTGTTTCATCTGTGAACTCCTTTTTGCCCTATGTAAGCATAAACCTCTCCCATATATTTCAATAAAATAGATGCAATATCCTTCAAAAAGATACACTTCTATTAAATAACTGGCTAAAATACATTTCTTTTAAAAAAGGCTCTTTTCTGAAAGATTGTTGTTTTTGAATTAATGTTTGACGAACTAAGTCGGTTGATTGCAGCAACATGGAGCGGAAATCAACCTTTACCAACTTTATCTTTATTAGCAACAATATTTGCGAAAACAGTCTAATAAAGGTTTTTGAGCAAGGAAAAGCAATATTACTCTAGAAACCGCCTGGGAATGTGTTTCTTCAAATTTAATTGCACGTTTAGGGGGATTGGATCTCTTGCCATTCCTTTGAACTATAATAAATTTCAGTTCCTAATAATTAAACCTATCGAAATTAAATTATTTAATATAAAAATTAATTTTTTGAATAAAATTATAAAATTTTATAAAAAGATTTAAAAATATACTTGAATATTTAAAAAACCAGTGTATGATAGGATTAAATAAAAAGAAAGGAGAACAGTATGGCGTATCCTTTACTTACTAACTGTCCAGTTTGCAGCAAAGCACTTAAAATTACGAAGCTGCAGTGTACTCATTGCCACACAACGGTAGAAAATGAATTTGAAGTTTCAAAACTGGCGGCTCTCGGCCAGGAACAGCTGCATTTCATTGAGATCTTTCTTAAATGCCGTGGAAATATCAAAGAGGTTGAGAAGGAGCTCAGCATTTCCTATCCGACTGTCAGAGGAAAGTTAGATGAAATTATCTCTAATCTCGGCTATTCCTCTCAAAAGAAACCGGAAGTGGATAAGAAAAAAATTGTATCATTATTAGAAAAAGGCGAAATTACCGCAGAGAAAGCCATTCAATTATTAAAAGAAGAGGGGGAAGGATAATGAAGGACGAAATCTCAAGAGTGTTAACGATGGTGGAGGAAGGCAAGATTGATAAGGACAAAGCAAGCGAATTAATTACAATTTTACAAGGGAAAGAACAGCCAGAACGGGTGATATTAAAAAAAGAAGTCCCCTATGGAAATAAAATGTTGAAAATCCGTGTGATCTCTGAAGAAGGCGATAATGTAAATGTGAATCTACCAATTAATTTGGTCAAGGCCGTTTTAAAAGTTGGGACAAATATTGCTGAAAAGATACCTGAGGCAGAAAAATATGTAAAAGATATAAATATTGATCTGCTCATCGAAGCAATTGAGAACGAATTGGGCGGACAGATTGTTGACATTAAATCAGCTAACGGTGATAAAGTCTTTGTGGTAATAGAGTAGATTATGTTAAAAGTTAAGGTGAAAGCAAAGGATAAAAGATTCTCTATTCCTGTTCCCTATGCGATTTTACATTTGGGCAGTTTACTTGTTACATCGAAAAGGGTGAATCGCTTAATAAATAATGCAATTAAAAAGGATGGCAGCAAATTCATCTTCCCGGAAATTGAAAGAAAAGATTTGAAGCCATTGCTGCAGGAATTATCTGAGTACAGTGGCCTGATCCTTGTTGAAACAAAATTGAAGGATGGGACCGAAGTGGAAGTGAGGCTTTAAATCAAAGTCGGATCTATGCGATTGTAAGTAAGACAAGACAGGAGGCGAATAGTCTCAGTACCAATGCTGATAATTGCACCCATTTCCCAAAAATCAGAAGCCTGATCTCCCACTAAAAAGACGGAAGGATTGGGCTTTTTTTTTACAAAGTAATGATGAAAAAAAAGATGCATTCTCAGCATCTAATTAATTCATATTTTCCTTCTCCGCCATGTACTTGGGTGTACATATTCTGTAATGATTCTAGTAATTTCTTAGCTTCATCAGGATTCATTGAAGGGCGCAAGTAAACAATTTGTAAGGCTTTTTTAGTTTCTTCTGTAACAGCTGTCTTTTTCGAATCAACGAAAGGGCTGCCAAAAGCGCCTTCCTCATCGGAACTGACAATCAAGCGATGAATGGAGTTCATTCGGCCGTTCAGTCCGAAATATTCCTCGCCTTCTTCTCCAAGACGAATGACAAGATCCCCTTTGAGCTTATCTGCGTCATAGATGCCTAATGGGATGGCATATTGCAAGGAAAAGAAATTATTTAGATCAATCGCACTATTAACAGGCTGTAAATAATTTTGCTTTTTTACCCTTCGATAGAGTGCCTCAGCTGAGTGGCGGTAACGGTTAGGATCTTTGCCACAAGCCTTGAAAAGTTGTCTCCATTCTTTAATTCCCTCTATATCTGTTACATTTTTCTCTTCCAAATCAAAAAAAATCGATTCCTGGAATAATTGCAGTCGTCCCTTCACCATTTGTGGGGATTCACCAACTTGGATATGATTATAATGAATCACACCGATTGTAAAAGCAGGGAAGAGTGCACAAAGCTCTGAAGAAAGTCGAATTTCCAACGTTTCCACCTCCAAAAATAGTTAAAAATAGTTTATCATAATAGTCGATGCTTTTACATTTCCATTCATTGATCAATATCCAAGATGAAAGGAGGATAACAATGGATGCTGCACAATTAAAACAAGAAATTATTGAATATAGCAAAACAATTGGGATTGATAAAATTGGCTTTACAACGGCAAGCACCTTCGATGAATTAAGAAATCGTCTCATTCGCCAGCAGGAGCTCAATTATCAATCTGGCTTTGAAGAAAAGGACATAGAGAAGAGGGTCAATCCTTCCTTGTTGATGGATACACCTCGATCAATTATTGCAGTCGCACTCGCTTACCCATCGAAAATGAATGAACGTGTTACAAGTAAAAAAGGGGAGCGAAGAGGCATTTTCTGCCGTGCCTCATGGGGTGAAGATTATCATCTCATTTTAAGAGATCGTCTGAAAAAGCTGGAGGCTTTTATTTTAGAAAAAGTGCCAGATGCTAGATGCAAGTCAATGGTTGATACAGGTGAGCTCTCAGACCGAGCGGTTGCTGAGCGGGCAGGCATTGGCTGGAGCGGGAAGAATTGTTCGATTATCACTCCTGAATTTGGTTCGTATGTTTATTTAGGTGAGATGATTACGTCGATTCCTTTTGAACCCGATCAGCCGATTGAAGATCAATGTGGATCATGCAATAAATGCATAGAAGCTTGTCCAACGGGCGCCCTTGTGCAAGGGGGACAAATTAATGCGCAAAAATGCATTGGTTTTCTAACCCAAACGAAAGACTTTATTGAGGAGCCATTACGTGCGAAAATCGGCAACCGGATTTATGGCTGTGACTCCTGCCAAACATCTTGTCCAGAAAATAAAGGAAAGAATTTTCATTTTCATGAAGAAATGGAGCCAGATCCTGAAATAGTGAAGCCGCTCTTGAAACCAATCCTCCAGCTAAGCAATCGAGAATTCAAGGAGAAGTTCGGGCAGCTTGCCGGATCATGGCGTGGGAAAAAACCAATTCAGCGCAATGCGATTATTGCCCTTGCCCATTTTAAAGATGAAACAGCAGTGGGCGAACTAATTGAAGTGATGACGAAAGATACTCGACCTGTGATGCGAGGAACGGCCGCATGGGCGCTTGGGAAAATTGGGGGAGAAACAGCGAAGCTTGCTTTAGAGAAGGCACTGGAAAAAGAAACAGATGAAGAGGTTTTGACTGAAATTTCTCATGGATTAAAGGAAGTCAATTTGGTGTGAATGAAAATGCAGCTATAGAAAAGCCGAATTTATAAAGTTAATATCAAGCTAAATCGTGTATTTTTATAAAATGACACGGTAAAACGACGAAATAGCAATTTATACTCAAACGCAACTGTAGCTGATAAGGCGAATGCTAAAGAGCGTTCCTGCTTATAACCTTGCTTCCATATAAATAAGATGTCTTGTCCATGATGGAGTAACTAGCAAGAATGAAATAAGCGGAGAAATTCCGGTTAAATGCAGAATGAAGCTCTTTTTAGATGAAATAAGCGGAATTTTTCCGCCTATTCAATGAAAAATCGCTCATTTTTGAATTTTTTGAACCAATAGGCGGAATTTTTCCGCTTATTGACGCCCTTTTTATAAAAAATTATGAAATAAGCGGAATTTCTCCGTCTATTTATCCCCAAACTAATAAATGCTAAATATGGGAATCAGCAACTTCCCATCTCTTCTCTAGTTATTAATGTACCACTGTTTTTACCCCACTTTAGTAGTGTGACAAATAGACCTTTCCACTGGTTAAAACCTATGCTTCATCTGTTGCAATTTATAATGGTAAACATAGTCATCCATATCTAATATATGATTACTTAAACACTTGTCTTTTTTATTTTTCTCTCCTAAACTGAACTGTTTTTCCGATATTTAACTTAACTGCTCACATCCACAGAAAACATAATTTTGGCATAAGAAAAATAATCTTCGGTAATATTACAACCGAGGTGATCCATGTGGTTCGTAAAATTTGGCTTTCAATTATTCCCATATTTCTCCTGTTTAATCTATTAATAATTAGTGCACAAAGCACGAAAGTTGAGCTTCTTGATATTGAAAAAAATAAGGTAATAAAAACATCTCCAACCAATCCTAATATCCAATCTGAAGCTGAAAAGATCATTAACGCTATTGATAATATTGTTAAAAAGTTCAACCCTATTCCAGCTAAAGGATATATGATTAAAATTCCATTGGAACCATCCATTCTAGTAGAAAACAAATGGCTGAATGCACTGATTGATGAAGCAATCATTATTATTCCAGAAGGGGAGGAACCCTATTTACTCCTCTTTGATGATGAAAATAACCCTTCTTTTTTGACTTTTAAGGGAGAAATTGTTCCATTGCTAAATGCTTTAAACTTTTCACTTTAAAAGACCATTGATTGATTTTATTTGCAAATCTAAGGGAGCGGGACTCATAAGTTGCTAACTGGTCATCCTTAAGTGAAATAAAAAAGCTGTCCTAGGACAACTTTGAGTGGATTTTTATTCATTTAAAATCTTTTGGACTTGTAGTTTTAATGGAGGAATTTTATTTTGAACAACATCCCATACAATCCGATAATTAATAGAAAAATAACCATGAATCATCATGTCTCTCGTGCCGGCCATTTTTCTCCATTCAATATGAGGGTTTTCTTCTCTAATTTTATTAGGAATGTTTTTTGAAGCTTCACCAATGACCAAAATGTTTTTTATTACAGCATCTGAAACTAAATCATTGCCAACAAAATCTTCAAATGAGAGGCCCTTCGTATATTTATCAATTTTTACGCAAGCTACATAAATATCCTCTAAAAAGACTTTAGGCTCCCTCAGCATACTTGGCACTCCTTAGGATACTCGGCTTTATAGCTGGTTTAATATCTTCAATCATCACTAAATCTATAGGCTTATGAAATAAATCTTCCAGTTCGAATTTTAGTTCTATATAGTTATCAAATGTCATTGAGTGTTCTGCAAATTCTACTAATAAGTCGATGTCACTAGACTCCTTTTGCTCCCCTCGCGTGTATGAACCAAAGAGAGCGATCCACTCAATCCCGTATTTTTCTTTCCATGTATTTAAGTTATTTGACAGTAGCTCAAGAATTTCTTTTTGCGCTAACATATGGTTCACCGCCATTTCCAAATGTTCGTTATTCTCCATTATAGCTTTCATCCATTACTTTATTCGTTATTAAACAAGAATCTCCTGTTAAATGAATAAATTTCATCTGTCCAATCCAACTATCCCAAAGGGGAGATAACAGCAAATATACTTCATTTTTCTTTCAATTGGAAATCCTCTTTTAGCCACATTTTCACATTCACTCACATTTTTTTGATGTGAAATCACTTCTCCGTTCATACGTATAAAATAGGAAAGGAGTGTCAAAACATGAGGGAGCAGCTTCAAGCGCATGTAGAAAAAAGGGTGCAGCAATATGTGTCTGTTGATCGAAGTGCAGGCTGTGAAAAAATTGAGCGAAAGAAGGAAGGGCTTTCTAAGCGCTCATGTGAGATCGTGAAAGCAAATGCTATCGGGAAGATTCGAAAAATAGGGGAAGTAAAAGATGAGCTCTGTTTTGTTCAATATGATGTCCATTTCAAATACTTAATTAAGCAGAAAGGTCTCTTTCATCTAGAAGAGGAAATCGAGTCAAGAACAGCCGAATTTTATAAAGGGGTACTTGTGGAGGACAAGGAAATTAATCCATATGAAGCATATGTAGTGGAAAATCATCCTGTACATTCAGAGGAAGACGCCGAAGAGCGGATTTCTTATCAATATAATCGATTGAAGGCTGTGCAATATGCTGAGACTTGGTGGAATAGCTATAATCCAGCCTATAAATCATTTGATGTTGATTGTACGAATTATATTTCTCAATGCTTGCATGCAGGTGGTGCGCCGATGAGAGGATATCCAAACCGTTCGAACGGCTGGTGGATGAGGAGTAATAATTGGAGCTATAGTTTTACAGTGGCTAATTCAATGAGGTGGTATTTGGCTGGATCAAAGTTGGGCTTAAGGGCAAGAGAGGTTTCTAGTCCAGAGGAATTGCTCTTAGGGGACGTCATTTGCTATGATTTTCAAGGAGATGGCAGGTTCGATCATACGACAATCGTGACAGCTAAGGATACTGATGGGATGCCTTATGTTAATGCCCATACGACAAATAGCCGAATGCGTTATTGGGCGTATGAGGATTCAACAGCCTACACACCTAATATGAAATATAAGTTTTATTCGATCGTAGATGATCAATGAATCTTGAAAAAAACGTGGTATAATAAGTGATAGCAAATGTTTAGAGGTGAAAAAACGTGGCAATACATGTAGTTTTATACCAACCAGAAATTCCAGCGAATACTGGAAATATCGCCCGTACTTGTGCGGCAACTGATACGGTATTGCATTTAATTCGTCCGCTTGGCTTTTCCACAGATGATAAAATGCTGAAGCGTGCGGGCTTGGATTATTGGCAATTTGTAAAGATTGTCTATTATGATTCGCTAGATGAATTTTTCGAGAAGAATGCGGGTGGCGAATTTTTCTTTTTAACGAAATATGGCCAAAAACCACATTCTACTTTCGACTATAGTGTGAAAGAAAAAGATTATTATTTCATTTTTGGGAGAGAGACGACGGGGCTGCCGAAGGATGTCGTTGAAATGAACAAGGATCGAGCATTACGTATTCCGATGAATGATAATGTAAGATCCTTAAACTTATCCAACACTGCAGCCATCCTTATTTATGAGGCATTGCGCCAGCAAGATTATCTCCATCTAACAGCACTAGGACCTGAACGTTGATTCAGGTCTTTTTTTCATTGTTAAACCTGAAGAATAGCGAATTCATTTCGTTTCCATTTATTTTCATGTAAAATGAAAGCATTGAAAATAAAGGATGGGATGGAATGA
This sequence comes from Cytobacillus eiseniae, assembly GCF_017874625.1. Lineage (GTDB taxonomy): Bacteria > Bacillota > Bacilli > Bacillales > Cytobacillaceae > Cytobacillus > Cytobacillus eiseniae. The sequence goes on from NZ_JAGIKZ010000016.1 coordinate 51,210, forward strand.
ATGAGAGCATCAATCTATTATTGAATCATCGGTCAATCCGTCAATTCGAGGATCGGCCTTTATCAAAGGAACAAATAGAAATGATTGTTTCCTGTGCACAATCAGCTTCCACTTCAAGCTTTATTCAAGCGTATTCGATTATTGGTGTAACAGATAAGGAGAAGAAAAAGAAGTTAGCTAAAATTGCTGGGGAGCAAAGCTATGTAGCTGAAAATGGCCATTTTTTTGTATTTTGTGCAGATTTATACCGACATGAAATCATTGGGGAAATGGAAAATAAGCGTGTGATTCCGTCCATTGAGAGTACTGAAAAGTTCATGGTCACGCTTATTGATACGGCATTGGCTGCTCAAAATGCGGCAATTGCAGCCGAATCAATGGGACTAGGCATTTGTTACATTGGTGGTTTACGATATGATCTTGAAGCTGTTTGTGATCTGCTCCATATTCCTTCAAGAGTCCTCCCGCTATTTGGACTTGCTGTCGGCTACCCAGCAAAAATGACAGAAAAAAAGCCGCGACTGCCGATTAACCATATTTACCATGAAAATGAATATCGGTCGAATAGAGAAGAAAATGAACAGCAGCTTCAAGTGTATAATGAGATCATTTCTGACTATTATATCGAGCGAACACAGGGGAAGCGAAAGGATACTTGGACAAGCCAAATGGCTGGCATGCTTGAGAAGCAATCAAGAATGTATATGAACGATTTCGTCCAAAAGTCGGGGTTGAATCGAAAATAAAAAAAGCTGCTGGATTCCAGCAGCTTTTGCTATAAACTTCTTATTTCTCTACACCAGAACCGGGCTTATCTTCATAACCAGATGTTAGAATGGCTGTTAAGAATGCAACCATTACACCAAGAACAAGAATCGTCTTCATTATCTATGTATCCTCCTTTTTTTATCAAACCGGAATATAAAAAATACATGTTAATTATAGCCCATTTTATTCAAACTGTGAATGAAATGTATGGAGAATTTTTTACACTTAACAATCAAAAGTCACATCCTTGTTTATTATAGACATAACTTGGTTGAATCATCCTTTATTTCATGTAAGGAAAACGACCTAACTTAAAAAGGACAACCGAAACTAAGTCACAGTTTAGCATGTTCGTTTGCCGAGCCGCATAGAGTATATTAATCGTCTCTGATAAAGCGACAGGGGGAGGTCCAAATGGATATTCTAAAAAAAATTGAGATGCATCGCCATGAAGAGGAAAAGTTGAAATGGGAAGGTACATTTAGAGAATATTTAGAGATACTTAAAGAAAAGCCATTGGTTGCCCAGTCCGCGCATTCTCGGGTTTATAATATGATCAAAGATGCCGGTGTTGACGAAGTGAAGGGGCAGAAGCGATATCAATTTTTTAGCAATCAATTATTCGGACTTGAGGAACCGTTAGAAAGACTGGTAGAAGAATACTTTCATCCTGCTGCGAAAAGGCTGGACGTCCGCAAAAGAATCTTATTATTAATGGGCCCAGTTAGCGGAGGGAAATCCACATTAGTAACGATGTTAAAAAGAGGGCTTGAAGCCTACTCACATCATGATAATGGGGCAGTGTATGCGATTAAAGGCTGTCCGATGCATGAGGATCCACTGCATTTAATCCCACATCATCTTAGGAAGGATTTCCATGAAGAGTATGGAATTCGGATTGAAGGGAATCTCTCTCCATTAAATAGTATGCGCTTAGAGCAGGAATATGGTGGGCGGATTGAAGATGTCATAATCGAAAGAATCCTTTTTTCTGAAGATAAAAGGACGGGGATTGGTACATTCAGTCCATCTGATCCTAAATCACAAGACATTGCTGATTTAACTGGAAGCATTGACTTCTCAACAATTGCTGAATATGGCTCTGAATCAGATCCGCGGGCATACCGCTTTGATGGTGAATTAAATAAGGCGAACCGTGGAATGATGGAATTCCAGGAAATGCTGAAATGTGATGAGAAGTTCCTTTGGCACTTGCTCTCCTTGACGCAGGAAGGTAATTTCAAAGCTGGCAGGTTTGCCTTAATATCTGCCGATGAATTAATTGTCGCACATACGAACGAAACAGAATACCGTTCCTTTATTTCCAATAAGAAAAATGAAGCGCTTCATTCTCGAATCATTGTGATGCCGATTCCATATAATTTAAAGGTCACACAGGAAGAGAAAATCTATGATAAAATGATTCGCGAAAGTGATGTGTCTGATGTTCATATTGCTCCACATACGCTAAGGGTTGCGGCCATGTTCACGATCTTAACTCGTCTGAAAGAACCGAAAAAAGGCGATATTGATTTAGTGAAGAAAATGCGCCTGTATGATGGGGAAAATGTGGAAGGCTATAATCGAGCAGATGTGGAGGAATTGAAGAAAGAATATGCGGATGAAGGGATGAGTGGAATTGATCCACGTTATGTAATTAACCGAATCTCTTCTACAATTATTCGAAAAGAGATTACGTCCATCAATGCCCTTGATGTATTGCGCTCATTAAAAGAAGGCTTGGATCAGCATCCGTCAATTACTGCGGAGCTGAAGGAGCGCTATTTAAATTATATTTCACTTGCTCGTAAGGAATATGATGATATTGCGAAAAAAGAAGTACAAAAAGCATTCGTCTACTCCTATGAGGAATCGGCAAAAACATTAATGGATAATTACCTCGATAATGTGGAGGCATACTGCAATAAATCGAAGCTAAGAGATCCATTGACAGGGGAGGAAATCAATCCGGATGAAAAGCTGATGCGTTCGATTGAAGAGCAAATCGGCATTTCTGAAAATGCGAAGAAAGCATTCCGTGAAGAAATTCTTATCCGTATTTCTGCTTATGCTCGTAAAGGAAAACGATTTGACTATAATTCACATGATCGCCTTCGTGAAGCGATCCAAAAGAAATTATTTGCTGATTTAAAGGATGTAGTGAAAATTACGACATCAACAAAAACACCAGATGAGCAGCAGCTGAAGAAAGTAAATGAAGTCGTCGCTCGGTTAATTGATGAGCATGGATATAACTCGACCTCTGCAAATGAATTGCTGCGTTATGTTGGTAGTTTGTTAAATCGATAAATAGAATGAAAAGGGACTGACAAAATCTGTCAGTCCCTTTTGACTAAATGTAGTTTGGTTGTAACTAGGTGATCAACCATGTTTTTAACCTTCTATTCATTTTTGCTATTGTTCCTCGCTGTCTGCTGTTTGCAGTGCATAAACAGCATTCTCGCTGCAGCTGGAACAAATCGGTTTGTTATTAATATAAGTCATTCGTTCAAAAATAGTTAGTTCTCCACAGCGTTCGCAACAAAGTAATTCGCTCATAACATCACCCCTTTTGTATGTTTACTATACTTTATTAGGGCATGTACGAATATATGTATGAAACACTGTCAGTCCTCGTTTAAATAGTAGACTAAGTAATCTGCGCCATGTGGACTTAAGTATAAGGGAAGTAAATTTCCTTTACGCTATTATCGAAATTATTTGTAAATTATTATTTGGGTTCTGCATAGGATAGAGTAATAAACACTATATGGATAAAGTTGTCCAAAGTTGACGCTTAGCCAAATGTTTGTCATGTATTGTCAAACGCTATCCATTCTTCACATGACACCCTTATATAGTATGTTGCTAAGTTAGAAGTGTGCACAAAATGGAATAAAAGGAGGGCTTAATAAATGAACGATCCAAATAATCATCAGTTTGTTATTTCCCAAGAAGATTGGTCCCTCCATCGTAAAGGCCATGACGACCAGCAACGCCATCAAGAAAAGGTGCAGGATGCCATTCGGAATAATTTGCCTGATTTAATCACAGAAGAGAGTATAGTGATGTCGAATGGTCGAGAAGTAGTAAAGATCCCAATTCGTTCGTTGGACGAATATAAAATTCGTTATAATTATGATAAAAACAAACATGTTGGTCAAGGAGATGGAGAAAGTCAAATTGGTGATGTAGTTGCACGTGATGGTTCACCAAGTGCAAAGGGTCCAGGAAAAGGGCAAGGTGCAGGGGATCAGCCTGGAGAAGATTATTTCGAAGCTGAAGTGTCTTTAATGGAAATAGAGGAGGCACTCTTTAAACAGCTGGAGCTGCCGAATTTAAAGCGTAAGGAACAAGCCGAAAATATTGTTGAACACATTGAATTTAATGATATTCGCAAGACTGGGTTAATGGGGAATATTGATAAAAAGAGAACGATGATGACTGCATTTAAACGGAATGCAATGACAGGAAAACCGAGCTTTCATCCAATCTATCAGGAAGATTTAAAGTTTAAAACATGGAATGAAGTCGTGAAGCCAGATTCAAAAGCTGTCGTGTTAGCGATGATGGACACGAGCGGATCAATGGGAATCTGGGAGAAATATATGGCAAGAAGCTTCTTCTTCTGGATGACTAGATTTCTGCGAACGAAATATGAAACCGTTGAAATTGAATTTATTGCCCATCATACAGAAGCGAAGGTCGTATCAGAAGAAGATTTCTTTTCAAAGGGAGAGAGTGGGGGAACGATTTGTTCATCTGCTTATCGCAAAGCACTTGAACTTATTGAAACGAAATACAATCCGCAAAAATATAATATTTATCCTTTCCATTTTTCAGATGGTGACAACTTAACCTCTGACAATGCGCGCTGTGTAAAGCTTGTGGAGCAAATGATGAAAGTATCTAATATGTTCTATTATGGAGAAGTCAATCAGTACAACCGCCACTCAACCCTTATGTCCGCTTATAAAAATATCAAACATGAAGATTTCCGTTATTACATTCTTAAGCAAAAAGTAGATGTGTTTCATGCGATGAAGAGCTTCTTTAGGAAGGAACAGGAAGGGAAGCTGTATGTGTAGTGACGTAGACCCCAATCGTGTAGGTTGGGGGTTTTTCTATGATTCTATGACACGAATATTTAGTACAATATCATACAGTCTGTATAGTTTTCCAAATGGTTGTTATCGAACAAGATTAGGTATAATTCGATCCTTTTATGGAGATAAATTATAAAAATTCCAAAAAGGTGGATGTAATGAACAACTACACAAATGACAACACCGCCAGAAGGTATAAAGCCCATGTTAGTACATTAGGGACCACTCAATTGCATTTGAGAAATCCTTATATTATTGCTTGGTGGTCTGCTGCGTTCCCTGGATTTGGGCATATGCTTTTATCGAAATACCTTAGAGGCTATTCATTATTTATTTGGGAAGTAATTGTTAATGTGAAAGCAAATGTGAATTTAGCCATGATTTATTCTTTTCAAGGGAATATCGACATGGCCAAAGAGATATTAGACACAAGATGGCTACTTATGTATATCCCTGTTTATATATTTGGAATCTGGGATAGTTATCGAACAACAGTGGATATGAATAGGGTTTATCTTATGGCAGAACGAGAGGAGCACCGTATTAATTCTTTTTCAATTGGTGCTTTAGAGATTAACTATCTGGATAAACGAAATCCAGTTCTTTCTATTATTTGGTCATTATTTATCCCTGGTTTAGGACAGCTCTATATACATAGAATTTTAACGGCAGTATTTGTTATTATTTGGTTAGTAATATTTTATTTTTTTTCGCATGTTCAAGAAGCCGTTGTGCTCTTGTTTTTAGGAAAAGTGAAAGAAGCAACCTCTGTGTTAAAACCTGAGTGGCTATTATTTATTCCTTCTCATTATGGATTTGCCATTTATGATTCTTATATTAATACAGTAGAAAATAATAAACTGTTTGAAAAAGAATTACAGAATCATTTGAAAGATAATTATCAATCTACTGGATTTAAAATACGAAAGGGACAAAAATTAAAGTGAATATGCAAATTTTTTCGACCTTTGAGATTAGCTCCTATTTAGAATTGGCCATATCGAGTTTAGAAGAAAAAGGAATAAAAAAAGAACAAATCTATGCTGTACCTTTGGATAATCGCACAGAGGAACGAAGGGTTTTTGATTCCCTTCATCGTTCGGATGGTACTAGCCTAATTGATGTAGGTGCTGCTCTTGCCACAGCCTTTTCTGTTATTGGTGCGAGTGTTGGGTTTAAATTATCATGGGGGCCCATTTATTGGGGGCTAATAGGTGCGTTTATCGGGTTTGTCCTTGGAGTTGCTATTCGTCTTTTTACTGAATTGGTTGTAAAGAAGAACAGACGTCTGTTAAAGGGAAAATATTCTGAGGTTATTCTAATTATTGATTGTGAAGAATCACAAGCTGCGTTTATAGAGAACGTGCTATGGAATCATTATGCATTAGGTGTTGCAAAAGTAAGGAAGGTATAAAAAATGACTTTGGGATTTTTTTATGCTGCCTAACAAATAGGAGGTTTTTACAAAGGGCTTATTTAATTTGGAGGATAATAGGTGTCTTGTCTATGTCCTATATTAAACCATTACAGCATTTAAATTTGCCAAACATAGAAAACGAAGGCTATTTTTGCAAACAATGTTGTTATTTTACACATAATTAGTAAAGGTTGATTTCCGCTTCAATCAACAGACCTATTTAGTAAACCATTCATTCTAGTATTTGCTATAAAAACAACAATCTTTTAGAAAAGAGCCAAAACAAAAAAATCAAAAGTCCCCAATCCTAAAGGAAGGGGACTTAATGGATCGTCTCATTTAAAGAAAAGCATACCGTTTATCTATTCGATTATTAAACTCGCTCAAGCTTTTTAAAAGGTTCAGACGGTAATCGTACATGAATGGAATCTCCAGGTTTTACTTCTCCACTTTGTACTATCACCCCCATTATTCCTGCCTTCCGTATCAGATTCCCTTGCTCATCTTCGTCTAGAACCGCCTTTAATAGGCCAGTTTGAAAATGGTCGATTTGAGCACAAGGGTTCCGTAAGCCTGTTATTTTTACGATTGCTGTTGTACCGATGTGTAAAAGTGTATCAGTCGGTAAATCTAAAAGATTGATTCCAACTGTTGTAATATTTTCCCCCATTTGTCCTGGTTCAACAGTAAAGCGATCTTTTAGATCTTCAAATAATTCCTTTTGAATCAAATGTACTTGTCTTAAATTGGGCTGATTTGGATTTTGTGCCACTCTTGAGCGATGTTTAACGGTAGCGCCGCAATGAGCATCACCTTTCACCCCCAATCCTTCAACTAATTTAATGCTTTTTTGATTTTCTTTGCTGAAAGTATGTGTAGCACTTACGCTAACTGCAATCACCTTTCCACAAATAGAACCATCCTTTTGTTCATTCATTTTTTCACTCCTAATGTTTTGATATTCAGTTTATATGTTCCGTTTTTCTTCAAATATCCCTGCTAGATTAGTGAAATGATAGTTTAATTTTCATTATCGATCATCTATTTAACTAGTCTTCTATGATGCAATATTTAAAGTTTTATTAAAAATATTCAGAAAGTGTATAATCCCCATAATAAATTAATGGTAAAATATTAGTATAAAAGAATTTTCCTAGCCATAAGGCTAATTACTTAACGTTTTCATGCGAGGAGGATGGGATGGAAAATATAAAAGATACTGTAAAAGAAGTGATATTTGCGATTTTGCCTTTATCATTAGTTGTTATCGCATTGCAATTTACGATTATTGGCATGCCCACTGAAATTTTTATTCAATTTCTAATTGGAATCCTTATGGTATCCATTGGATTAATTCTTTTCTTATTAGGAGTAAATATCGGTTTACTTCCAATAGGAGAAATGATTGGTTCTTCCCTGCCGAAGATGGGGAAAGTTTGGCTCGTTGTCTTTTTTGGTTTTCTGCTCGGTTTTGTTGCGACTGTTGCTGAACCAGATGTCCGTGTATTAGCGAAACAAGTGGCGACCGTTTCGGATGGAACAGTCCCGGGAAATATTTTAATTTATACGGTTGCTTTAGGCGTGGCTATTTTTGTTGGTTTAGCAATGGTTAGGCTCGTATTTAATATCCCGATCACCTATATATTAATTGGAGGATATGGACTTATTTTCCTGCTGTCTGCATTCACACCAGATCAATTTGTTCCGATTTCACTTGATTCAGGCGGTGTGACGACTGGGCCGATGACCGTTCCATTTATTTTAGCTTTAGGAGTTGGGGTGGCATCTGTTCTTAGAGGGAAGGCAGCATCTTCAGATGGCTTTGGATTAGTAGCGCTTGCATCCATTGGCCCTGTCTTGGCGGTTCTTGTGTTAGGGGTGATTTATGGATGAAGATACATATATTTGATGGCTTTTCACATGTGCTTTATGAAGTAGCAATGGCGCTAATCCCCTTAATGATTTTTTTCTTATTCTTTCAATTTTTCATCTTAAAACTTCCATTAAAAAAACTGAAGGATATTGCGATTGGTATGTTTCTAACGTTTTGGGGGCTTGTATTTTTCCTCCAAGGGGTTCATATTGGGTTTCTGCCCGCTGGTGAGGCAATGGGGAAGATCCTTGGCGAAATGGATTTCCTATGGGTGCTTGTGCCGATTGGGTTTGTACTAGGCTTCGTGGCAACTTTTGCTGAACCAGCGGTTAGTGTATTAATTCATCAAGTTGAAAAAGTCTCTGGTGGGTACATCCCTCAAAAGGTTATGCTATATACATTATCAATAGGTGTAGCCACATCTGTTGCGTTAGCGATGGTGCGAATCATCTTTGGGATACCGATCCTCTATTTTATTATCCCAGGATATATCATTGCACTCATCCTCATTCGATTCTCTTCTCGAACATTTACAGCAATTGCCTTTGATTCTGGCGGTGTTGCAACAGGTCCCATGACTGCCACTTTTCTTGTTGCTTTGTTTGTAGGGATCTCTTCTACAATTGAAGGGCGTGATCCATTAATGGATGGCTTTGGGATGGTTGCATTAGTGGCGCTTTCTCCGATATTATCAGTGTTAATCTTAGGATTACTTTATGGCCGAAAGGAGAAGGAGAATGAACGAAATTTCGAGCAAGCTGATCGGGCAGTTGAACACGAATCATAAGCTATTAGTAACGATTGTAAAAAAAGGGTTGGCCACTAAAGTTGTGAAAGCGTCTAAAGGTGCAGGGGCAAAGGGCGGGACCATTCTCTTTGGAAAAGGGCATGGCATACATGAGAAAAGAACATTTCTCGGATTTACGATTGATTCAGATAAAGAGGTTATTTTAACATTAATGCCAGTTGATATTATGGAAGACATTCTAAAGGCAGTGGAGGAAGCTGCCAATTTACACAAACCCTCACATGGTATAGGTTTTGTTGTTGATGTGAAAAAACTCGGTGGCATCGCACATATGCTCCATCTCTATGAAAATAATGAATAGGAAGTGGCCAATGGGTAAAACTGGGCAGTTTCTAAAATATAGATAACGGAGGTTATCATGAAAAACACGATTCTTTACGATGTGATTGTGACAATAGTAAATAAAGGGCACTCCGAAAGAGTAGTAGATGCTTCTAAAAAAGCGGGTGCAGAGGGTGGAACGATTCTCAATGGCCGTGGAACAGGGATTCATGAACAAGCGAAGCTTTTTTCCTTCACAATCGAGCCTGAAAAGGAGATCATTTTAACTTTAATTGATCGGAGAAAAACAGAGCAGGTATTACAGGCAATCATGGTTGAAGGAGAGCTTGAAAAACCAGGGAAAGGGATCGCCTTTGTACTTGAAGTAGAAAGGACAATTGGGATCTGCCATTTAATCGAATGGTTCGATGAGGACCAGCCTGAACATGACGATGTATAGCAGGGAGAGGGAAACCTCTCTTTTTCTATTATCGTAAGCAGGATTTCAATGTGTAAATCATGAACCTAGATAAAGAGTCTGTTTTTAAGATGAGGAGGATGTTGATGCAAAAGGATAGATTTCAGCCAACCGTTGAATATTCCAGACTGTTAGACAGTGAAGATGAATTAGCAGCGTTTCGCAATGAATTTTACATAAAGCCAGATGTGATCTACATGGATGGCAATTCACTAGGCTTGCTTTCAAAAAGGGCAGAAAAGTCAGTGATTGATGTGCTTGAGGATTGGAAGGGGTTAGGGATTGATGGATGGACAGAGGGAAAGTACCCATGGTTTTTCTTATCTGAAAAGCTTGCGGAGATGAGCGCCAACCTTGTTGGTGCCAAACCAGAAGAGGTCATTGTCACTGGATCGACAACGGTGAATCTTCATCAGCTTGCTGCTACCTTTTATCAGCCAAAAGGAAACAAAACGAAAATCCTTGCAGATGAACTCACATTCCCTTCTGATATCTATGCTTTACAAAGCCAGCTTCGCTTACATGGATTGAATGAGGAGACCGATCTTATTCGCGTAAAGAGTCGTGATGGCCGCTATTTGCACGAGGAAGATATTATTGCTGCTATGACGGATGAGATTGCTTTAATTGTGTTGCCAACTGTTCTATATAGAAGTGGACAAATCCTTGATATGAAACGCTTAACGGCAGAAGCACATGCGCGTGGCATCCTGATTGGATTTGATGGCTGTCACTCTGTTGGCGCGTTTCCACATTCATTCAGTGAATGGGATGTGGACTTTGCCTTTTGGTGTAATTATAAGCATTTGAATGGCGGACCAGGCAGTGTCGGAAGCCTATATGTCAATCGCAAGCATTTTGGTACACTTCCTGGGCTTGCCGGCTGGTTTGGCTCGAAAAAGGAAAAACAATTCGATATGGAGCATTCATTTACACAAGCAAACACAGCTGGGGCTTTCCAAATTGGCACCCCACATGTATTAAGCCTTGCGCCGCTTATCGGTTCCTTTGAAATGTTTCAAGAAGCAGGGATCAACCGAATCCGAGAAAAATCCCTTAAGCTTACACAGTATATGATGGACCTAATCGAATATGATTTGGATGCAATGGGGTTTACGATTGGCAATCCAAAAGATGAGAGGCAGCGTGGAGGCCATATTAGTCTCGAGCATAAGGAAGCAGCCCGAATTTGTAAAGCATTAAAGGAAAATGGCGTCATTCCCGACTATCGTGCACCTAATATTATCCGTCTAGCTCCTATTGCATTGTATAACTGTTTTGAAGATGTGTGGAAAGTCGTGCAAATCCTTAAAACGATTATGATCGAGAAGCAGTTCGAGAAATTTTCTAATGATCGAAATGTAGTTGCCTAGGAACGTTTGAGTGAAAGGAAGAGTGAATCCAATGGAAACAAATCATAATGGACAAACAGAACCAAGTGTTGAAAAGGAAATACAAACCGATTTTCAACAAGAAATGTCCTATGGAGATTATCTTCATCTTGATCAAATTTTATCGAGTCAGCATCGTCTATCCGATCATCATGATGAAATGCTCTTTATTATTATCCATCAAGCAAGTGAGCTTTGGATGAAGCTGATCATTCATGAGCTGTCTGCAGCAATTGAAAGCATCCAGAAAAATGACCTCGAGCCCTCTTTTAAAATGCTATCACGTGTTTCACGAATTCAACAGCAGCTCATTCAATCATGGAGTGTATTATCAACATTAACACCTGCAGAATACTTGGAATTCCGCGATAAACTAGGGCGCTCATCTGGCTTTCAATCCTACCAAAATCGGTTAATTGAATTTGCTCTTGGTCAAAAAAACAAGCATACACTAGCAGTCTATCAGCATGATGAGAAGCTTCATACACGCTTACATGAGGACTTAAATAAGCCAAGTATTTATGATGCAGCTATTTCTGCACTTGCCACTCGTGGGCTGCCAATCGACCAAGACGTACTTAAGCGGGATTGGTCACAAAGCTACCAGTCGAATAAAAGCGTGGAAGATGCATGGCTTGTTGTGTATCAAGATGTGAATCAATATTGGGATTTATATGAATTAGCAGAAAAGCTAATTGATATAGGCAGCCAGCAGCAGCTCTGGCGCTTTCATCATATGAACACAGTAGAAAGAATCATTGGCCACAAAAAAGGGACTGGGGGTTCTTCAGGTGTGACCTATTTAAAAAAAGTGATTGATCAGCAATTTTTTCCTGAGTTATGGAGTGTAAGAACAAAGTTATAATGGAGGCTAGGAAATGAATAAATGGATGGATATCTCACAAAAACTAGTGAATGATATGGTCGTTTGGCCAGGGGATACGCCTTTTTCGTACAAGGTGAGCTGGAGTATGGAGGAAAGCGGATCCGTCAATGTAGGAGAAATCAAAATGAGTGCACATACCGGTACCCATATTGATGCTCCCTATCATTTTGATAATGAAGGAAAACGAGTCATTGATCTTGATATTAATTTATATATTGGCCAAGCAAAAGTGATTCATCTGCCTGTCAAAAATAGTATAGGGGTGCAAGATTTACAAGCATATGATCTATCAGGTGTAAAGCGTCTATTAATCTATACAGGCGCATGGACAAATCGAACAGTATTCCCTGAAACCATTCCACATATTGAAGAAGGAGTGGGCGCCTATTTAGCCAAGCAAGGTGTGCAGCTAATTGGGCTAGACCTTCCATCCGTCGATCCAGTGGATAGCAAGGAATTAGCTGCCCATCACGAACTCACTAGTCATGGCCTTCATATTTTAGAAGGGCTTGTCCTTGATCATATCGATACTGGTGACTATGAGTTAGCAGCCCTTCCTTTGGCGTTAGCAGAGGCAGATGGCAGTCCAGTTCGTGCGGTGTTAAGGAAAATATAAGTTTTTTTTAGAAAGGGGTTCCAATGTAAATGGATTTAGGTTTAGGTGTATCGATTATTGATGCAATGGATTTAGGCAAGGAAAGAAGAACGGGTTCCTATGTTCTTCATGCAGAACAATTAACGATTATTGAAACATGTGCGAGTCCGTCCATTCGATATATATTAAAAGGATTGAAAGTGTTAGGGATAGACCCGGCGGAAATAAAAAATATCATCGTGACACATATTCATCTGGACCATGCTGGAGGGGTTGGCTTATTGCTTGAAATCTGCCCGCATGCGAAAGTGATTGTCCATCCGCGCGGGAAACGTCATCTCGCCGATCCTACTAAATTAATCAAAGGAGCAAAAGCGGTATATGGTGCAAGGTTCGATGAATTATTTGAGCCGATTTTGCCAGTGCCAGAAGATCGGTTAGTCGTAAAAGAGGATGGAGATACATTGCAAATTGGAGAAAATCGGGTGCTTACTTTCTTTGATACACCTGGACATGCAAACCATCATTTTTCCATTCATGATTCAATGAGCAATGGTGTTTTTACTGGGGACACAATCGGCGTCTATTATCCTCAGCTAATGGAGAAAGGAGTAGAATTATGTTTCCCATCCACCTCCCCAAATCAATTTGATCCAGATGCGATGCTTCAATCTCTTGAAAAAATCAAAGCGCTAGCAGCAGATCGAATCTACTTCGGTCACTATGGAATGACAACGAATCCTACTCATATGTATGAGCAAATCGAGTATTGGCTTGCATTATTTATGGAAGAGTCAAGAAGACTATATGCGGAAACAAAAGAAGAGCCAATGATAGCAAAAGTGGAAACTTTATTTGAATCCTTGTATGCAAAAGTAGTGAATGATTTAGCTGAAAAGGGGATTTCATTGAATCAAGAGATGGAAGAGATCATTCAACTGGATTTACGTGTTGGATCAATGGGCATCATCGATTATTTAGAAAAGAACAAAGGCAAATAAGTAATGTTTGGGTTAGGCATGATCTTCTGTCTAACCTATTTATTTCATTTTTCGTTTCATTCCATATTATAATGGATGAATAGATAGTAATTATGAATGGAAATGAGGTGAAATTATGCAGCTTGATGAGATTATGAAACGGCTTCATACCCGCAAACCAACAATTTTAGGGAATGAGAACTTCTCTAAGTTTGCTATTTTATTGCCCCTTCTTTTTGTAAAGGATGAGCTGCATATATTATTTGAAGTCCGTTCACAGCAATTACGAAGACAGCCTGGAGAGATTTGTTTCCCTGGTGGAAGAATGGACAGAAGCGATCGAGATGAAAAGTATACGGCCATTCGTGAAACGTGTGAGGAGCTTGGGATCAGTGAAAATAGGATCACCAATGTGTATCCCCTTGATTACATGATCTCCCCTTTTGGACAAATCATTTACCCATTTGTTGGATTTATTGATAGTATAGATGAGATGAAACCAAATCCTGATGAGGTAGACCATATTTTTACGGTTCCGCTTTCTTTTCTGAAAATGAATAAACCAGAAATATTTCAAGTGCATTTTAAGGCAGAGCCTGAAAAGGATTTTCCTCTTAATCAAATTCCAGGAGGAGAAAAATATAATTGGCAAGCAAGAAAAATGGATGAGTGTTTTTATTACTATGAAGATAAAGTAATATGGGGGTTAACTGCTCGAATACTCACCCATTTTCTTGAAATTATTTAACAACTAGATGAGGTGTCCAAATGAAAATTGAATCCCCGAAATTATCAAGAGATCTTCCACTTAAGAACTTCCATGACATTTTTTATGATGAAGATCCAGAACTTGATACATGTACGATAGAAGAAGCAAATTTTGAAAATGAAGCAGTGGAACGCGTACATCTGACCAATATGATGATCAAAAATTCCCGATTTTCCAATACAGATTTTAAAATGATCAATCTAACAGATGTTTACTTTGAAAATTGTGATTTGTCTAATGCTGATTTAAGTAAAGCGTCCATCCATCGAGTCGTTTTCAAAAATTGCAAGCTGATGGGCGTCGATTTATCTGATTCCCGTTTTGGAAATGTGCTGTTTGATCAGTCTGTTTTAAGCCTTGCCATGCTCGGGACTTCTAAATTTGAAAAAGTAATCTTTAAAGATACGCTATTAAAAGGTGCAGATTTATATGATTGTACATTAAAGAAAATTAATTTTCAGTCTTGTGATATGGATGGGGCGAATTTTGAACAAACCTCATTAAAGGGTGTAGATATAAGCACCTCGACTTTTCAAACGCTAACAGTCTCAATTGAAAATCTTAGAGGATGCAAAGTATCTACACAACAAGCCTTGCAATTTTCAGCTTTAATGGGCTTAGAAATAATAGAGTAGCATTAGGATGTGTATAGGTTGGAGAGAACTATAGGATTTATTGGTTGTGGAAAAATGGCGCAGGCGATCATCGGAGGAATTTTACAATCAGCTGATTATACAAATGAACAACTGATCGCTAGCGCAAAATCTCAAGAAACGATTAGTAAGGTGAAGGAAACTTTGCAAATCCAAGCAACATCAGATAATAAGCAGGTTGCAAAACGGGCGGACATTCTTTTTCTAGCAGTGAAGCCTGCGATTCATGCCGCAATTATAGAGGAAATCAAACATTCAGTGAAAGAGGATGCCATCATTATCACGATTGCTGCTGGAATCAGTCTAACTTTTCTTGAACAGTCATTCGGAAAAGAAATAAAGGCTGTTCGCACAATGCCTAACACCCCCTCTTTAGTTGGGGAAGGGATGAGTGCCATTTGTGCCAATTCGTCTGTCACTGAGGCAGATATGATAGACATTATTCGAGTGTTTTCTTGCTTCGGCAAGGTGGAGGTAATAGATGAAGGGCTGATGAATGCTATTCCAGCAATTAGCGGTTCCTCTCCCGCTTATGTGTATATGATGATTGAAGCTTTAGCTGATGGTGGTGTAAAAGCAGGTCTGACAAGGAATCAATCGTATCAATTAGCCGCACAAGCCGTATTAGGTGCTGCAAAAATGATCCTTGAAACTGGAAAACATCCAGGAGAGCTGAAGGATGAAGTATGTACACCTGGAGGAGCAACGATTGAAGCGGTAGCAGAGCTAGAGAAAAGGGGCTTCAGGGCGAGTATTTTGTCAGCAATGGAGCGCTGTACGGAGAAAACAATGGCTCTTTCAAATGAAAATTGAAATGAAATACATAATAGAAAAACAAGAGGAGTGTCCCCTCTTGTTTTTTATTTTGCTTAAGGAAATGATCAAATCGCATGTTGTTTGTTTTGTGAGGAAAGCCTTGTGCTATGCTTGTGGCCGCACAAGGCACTTGCGCATTTATTCCTAATTCTTTATCAATGTCTGATTTAACCCTGAGTACAAATCCTTCATATGCACAGTCACTATTTTGGCCCCTATTTGGACATGAACCATGTTGTCAAAAACAGCAGTTACAAAGCCATTTAGCGATACGTTCGTACCAATGCTTACGTCCTTTTTCGTCTGTTTTTCTTTTTTATTCTCTGCCATCTTATGAACACCATCCCATCCAGAATTATTGATCAAAAATTGCTTATATAAAGAATATATCCATTTGAAACTAAAATAAACAGAAAATTTAGATAAAAACCATTTAATTTTTTTTGTAAATATAATTATATGCTTTTTTGCTTGTTTGGTCAAAATAAATCAAACTGTTTTTTCCTTTTTCACTATTCATTTGTGTAAAAAGAAATTCAAATCGATGAATCTATCCAATAGTTGCGAATAAACTTTATTAATAGCTTTTTTGAAAGGAGGGATCTTCCATGTGATATTCCTACTTCATAGATAGGAATACGAAGAAACAATAAAGGAGGGAGCATACTGATATGTGGTTAGTGATATTAAATATTGCAATCTTACTGTTGCTTCTTATTAGCTTATATTATATGCAGAAGAAACATATTTCGTTTTCGATCCGTGTATTTGTTGGTTTAGGACTAGGCATTATCTTTGGTTTTGCCCTACAGTTTATCTATGGGCCAACCTCAGAAATTGTTTCCGAATCGTCAGACTGGTTTAATTTAGTAGGTGGAGGATATGTGAAATTTCTCCAAATGATTGTTATGCCACTTGTCTTCATTTCCATTCTTGCCGCATTCACAAAAATGAAGTTAAGTAATAATATCGGAAAAATTAGTGCGCTTATTCTAGGGCTACTCATTGGGACAACAGCCATTGCAGCAGCTGTAGGGATTATTACAGCCGTAGGCTTCGATCTAGAAGCAATCGAGATTAACCAAGGAGAAGCGGAAAGCATAAGAGGTGAACAGCTCGAAGAAAGATCTCAAAGCATTGAAGGGAAAACATTTCCACAGCAAATGCTTGATTTGCTTCCAGCCAATCCGTTTCTAGACTTTACGGGTGCAAGGGCGACGTCTACGATTGCCGTCGTTATATTTGCCGCCTTTTTAGGGATTGCTTTTCTTGGTGTCAGAAGGAAATCACCAGAACAAGCAGAGTTATTTGCTAAGATTGTAGATGCGCTATATGCAGTCATTATGCGTGTCGTTATCCTTATCATTAGATTAACTCCATATGGTGTCCTAGCGATCATGACACGCACGGTTGCGATGAGTGATGTAGACTCGATACTGGAGCTAGGAAAGTTTGTTATTGCATCGTATGTTGCTCTAGCCATTATGTTCGTTATTCATTTATTATTGCTCATGTTTGCGGGGCTTAATCCTGTTACGTATATGAAAAAGGCGTTCCCGGTTTTAGTCTTTGCTTTCACGTCTAGAACAAGTGCTGGTGCGCTTCCTTTAAATATTAAAACACAGAAATCGCTCGGTGTATCTGAAGGAACAGCGAATTTCTCTGGTTCATTCGGATTATCCATTGGACAGAATGGCTGTGCGGGAATTTATCCTGCTATGCTTGCTGTGATGATTGCGCCAACGGTAGGGATTAATCCATTATCTCCTATGTTTATCCTCACAGTCATTGCTGTTGTAGCAATTAGCTCATTTGGGGTAGCTGGTGTAGGAGGAGGCGCTACATTCGCGGCCATCATTGTCCTCGCAGCACTCGATCTACCAGTTGCATTAGCTGGACTTCTAATTTCAATTGAACCACTTATCGATATGGGACGGACAGCAGTAAACGTCAGTGGGGCGATGACTTCAGGGATTTTAACAAGTCGAATCACTGGAGAAATTAATACGGATGTATACAATGATATGAAGGAGAAAATTGAAGCGGAAGCATAAAGAGAAGCTGTTTTTTACAGATCGGTTTAATGTAGAAAAAAGTGCTTTAGCAAGCAATTTTGTAAATTAATCCGTTTGCTTATTTTATTGTAATGTTAAGGAGTACTAAGTTTTACGATCGAAATAATTTTGATTAAACATAGCTTTTAACCTCTATTGGTCACATATAAAATATGTGGAAAATACGGTGTAATTTGATTCGATTATTTATACTAAGAAATGATGGGAAGCTGCTGCGCCCCTTATCTAGGTCTGCATTATCAGTTGGGGGATCAGATTGAGCGACAGAGCTGACGAATAGACGGAAAAACTCCGCTTATTTCGGAATATTTTATAAAAAAAGTGAAAATAAGCGGAAAAACTCCGCCTATTGTCTTGAAAAGTGCAAAAATAGGTGATTTTTCGTTAAATAAGCGGAATAATTCCGGTTATTTTCTCAAAAACGCGCTTCATTCTGCATTTAACCGGAAAAACTCTGCTTATTTTTCTAATGCTATTAACTCGATTTAAGGACACGAGCAAAAAGAAAAGTTGTACAAGAAAAGGGGCATGAAAAAGTTGAAAAAAACTTTTACATGCCCCTTTATTTGTGAGAAGTGCCTTATTCTAACATCTAGAGGGCACAAGACTAATAGAAGTGGCCCCTATGATGTCCAAGGCGCTTTTCGTATTAATCCATCATACGTACAAGTTTTTTCGAAACGGAAAGCAAAATAAATCCAAGGACAATAGCCATTAATCCAATGACACTAAAGATTTCGAAATAACCTAATGTTTGAGTGAATGCAGCAAGCTGACCTGCAAGAATATTTGCCACACCTGTGCTTGCAAGCCATACACCCATAAGGAGTGAAGCAAGCTTAACTGGTGCAATTCTACTTACTAGTGATAATCCAACAGGCGATAGCATGAGCTCACCCATTGTATGCATTAAATAAGTAAGAACAATAAACATGACATTTGCTTTCATTTGAATATTTGATTCATCACTACCTGTTTGTGCGATAGCAATTAACAGAATGACATATCCAAGACCAAGAAGAATCATCCCAAGTCCCATTTTTGTAGGTACTTTAAGATCACCACGTTTGGATGAAGCTAATTTAAGCCAAAACATTGAGAAAATTGGTGCTAAAATGACAATAAATACAGGGTTCACAGATTGGAACCAAGCGGTTGGAATTTCCCATCCGAAAATTTCTCTATCAACAAATCGCTCAGTATATAGCGTTAAAGAGCTTCCTGCTTGTTCGAAACCAGCCCAGAAGAATACAACGAAGCAAGCTAAAATAACAATAACTGCAGTTCTTTGTTTTTCTTTCTTTGTAAGCGGTTTGTTTTTCGCATTTGGGTCCACACTTTTATCTGGTGCACCTGTAGGTTTTTTTCCAATATCTCCAAGATAACGATTGCCAAACAGATTAAAGATTAGTTGACCAATAATCATACCGATTGCAGATGCTAAGAATCCATACTTAAAACCATATTGGATAATTCCGTCAATCGTTGTTGTTTTGAATAAATCATTGTAAAGAAAACCGATGATTAATGGAGAGAAGAAAGCCCCAATATTAATCCCCATATAGAATATTGTAAATGCTGCATCTCTACGAGGATCCTTCTCTTCATAAAGTTCGCCAACAATTGTTGAAATATTCGGTTTAAAGAAGCCGTTTCCGACGATAAGTAAGATTAAACCTAAATATAAAGCCCCAGCACTTTGATGCATGAACAATGCGATGTTACCAAGTGCCATCAAGACCCCACCGATTGTAATCGCACGGCGTTGTCCTAAGAACCGATCTGATAAATAGCCTCCAACCATTGGTGTGAAATATACGGCACCAGTGAAAAACCCATAGAGCATCATTGCATAGCTATCACTGAAACCTAATCCGCCACTTACGAAAGCGGTTGTTAAGTAAAGTACGAGAATCGCTCTCATCCCATAATAACTAAAGCGCTCCCACATTTCTGTTAAGAATAGTAAGTATAAACCAGGAGGATGCTTTTTCTTATTTTTTCCCTGCTGGTTCGCATTCATTGTTGCATCCATTTTCTGAACCCCCATTTTTAAAAATCAGTCAACTATATTATTGTAGATTAATGAAAATTTTGTGGCAATAGAATCAAAATAAGTAAAAAAACTTAATTTATTAGCAATTAATCAAATATTATTATTTGAATAATAAGAGCAAACATTCAGGGGAATTATTGTAATATAGTTTGTTGGGTATTATTGTGGCATGAAACGAAGAAACTATGCGGTTCAGTTTGTAACAATAAAGCGCTTTATGGGATGATGGTTCATCCCATAAAAGCGCTTCTCTAAGAGTGAATTGGCAATATGTACCGATTCTAATGTGGCAAAAAGGCGAGTTGATAGAAAAATAAGACAGCGAAAAGATACACAAGCGGATGAACGTCACGCCATTTCCCTTTAACGGCTTTCATGATCGGGTAAGAGATGAAACCTAGTGCAATCCCTGTTGCAATGCTTGACGTTAAAGGCATACTTAAAATAATTAAAAAGGCTGGAAATGCCTCATCGAGCTCTCCCCATTTAATATTGGAAATACTGCCCATCATAAGGCTTCCAACAATAATGAGTGCTGGTGCAGTAATTGCAGAAATCCCAGAAACAGCACTTACAAGCGGGCCGAAAAATGCAGAAATCATAAATAGGCCAGCGACTGTTAAAGTAGTTAATCCTGTTCTTCCTCCAGCAGCAACGCCTGAAGATGATTCAATAAAGGCAGATGTAGGACTCGTCCCAAACATCGCACCGACTGTTGTAGCTAAAGAGTCAGAAAGCAATGCTTCTCTCGCTCTTGGCATTGTTTTTCCCTTCATTAAGCCTGCCTGTTGGGCTACGCCAATCATTGTTCCTGTCGTATCAAAAATTGTTACGAGTAGAAAAGAGAATACGACTGCATATAGACTATGTGAAATTACTTCACCAATCGCATCAATTGGATTTAACACCATTAATCCATCAGGCAAGGAAGGCATTGCCATGAACCCTTGATCAAAAGAAAGCTGGCCAGTGAAAAAGGCAATCAATCCTGTAATAATC
Source organism: Cytobacillus eiseniae (assembly GCF_017874625.1). GTDB lineage: Bacteria > Bacillota > Bacilli > Bacillales > Cytobacillaceae > Cytobacillus > Cytobacillus eiseniae. The sequence continues at coordinate 72,141 of NZ_JAGIKZ010000016.1, forward strand.
ATTCCGAAGAACATCGCACCATTAATATTAAGCACCATTAAAATTAATGTAATAGCTAGACCAATTAGAGCTAAGATGGCAGATGGCTCGTGTAAGTCACCTAATGCGACTAAATTGGTTGGATGGCTCGTAATGATACCAGTTAAGCGCAATCCAATGAAAGCAATAAACAATCCAATTCCTGCGGTTATCCCGTGCTTTAAATTATCGGGAATCGCTTCAATCAGCTTGGAGCGAAAAGGAGTCAAAGATAAAATGATAAAAATAATACCTGCAATAAATACAGCTGCAAAAGCTGTTTGATAATCAATATTTCCATGTGTTCCAACGACTGAATAAGCAAAATAGGCATTTAACCCCATCCCAGGGGCAATCGCAATGGGGTAATTGGCGAAAAGCGCCATCCATAATGTCCCAACGACAGAAGCGATAATCGTCGCCGTAAATACTTGCTCAAAAGGTACCCCTGCATCCGCTAGAATGACTGGGTTAACGACAACGATATAGACCATTGTTAAAAAAGTAGTGATCCCTGCAAAAACCTCTGTTTTTGCATTTGTTTGATTTTCTTTTAATTTAAACATCAAATAAATCCTCCAAATACGAACATTAAATTCTACATTCTATATAATATTCGTTTTTATTTTGGATTACAAGTGCTTATTGTATATTATTTATTACAAATGAAGAAAGCATTCATTCTAAGCAAAAATAAAAAGGGAAGTCTTAATGACTGCCCTCTCCAATGGTTTAAAATATAGCATTCAAAAGTAGATAGACAAGTCCAGCAATAGTAGCTGAAATTGGCAAGGTAATTACCCATGTAATGAGCATTCTTTGTGCAGTTCCCCATTTAACCCCTTTAAGGCGATGAGCAGAACCTACACCTAGAATAGATGAAGAAATAACATGTGTTGTACTAACAGGCAGATGAATTAAAGTAGAGCCGAAAATGATCATTGCTCCGGTTAAGTCGGCAGCCACTCCATTCACAGGTCTAATTTTCATGATCTTGCCGCCAACCGTTTTAATAATTTTCCAGCCGCCTACAGATGTACCAAGTCCCATTGCAAGTGCACAGGAGAATTGAACCCAAAAAGGAATATCTGTGCTTGTCACATAATTATTAGCGATTAAAGCCATTGTGATAATCCCCATCGCTTTTTGCGCGTCGTTTGTTCCATGTGTATAGGACTGCAGTGCAGCTGTAAAAATTTGAAAAATACGAAAGTTGCGATTTGTCTTCGTTAAATTATTATTTTTAAAGACGATCTTAAATATGCTATAGACGATAAATCCTACAGCAAACGCGATGACTGGAGAGATAAGTAGAGCTTGAATAATCTTCAGAAAACCTTTGTAATTGAGTGAAGCAAATCCAGCCGCTGCAATAGCCGCACCAGCTATGGAGCCGATCAGTGCGTGTGAAGAACTGCTTGGAATCCCGTAATACCAAGTAAGCAAGTTCCAGAAAACAGCAGAAATAAGTGCTGCTAAGATGACGAGTGATCCATTCTCTAGTGTAAATGGATCAACAATATCCTTTGTAATTGTCTTGGCAACCCCTGTAAAGGTCATAGCTCCAACGAAGTTCATCACAGCTGCAAGCAGGATGGCGTGTCTTGGCTTAAGTGCTTTTGTAGAAACAGATGTAGCAATTGCATTAGCCGTATCATGGAAGCCATTAATAAAATCAAAAGCGAGAGCCATAAATACGATTAAAATGGTTAATAGTAAAAATCCGTCCATATATTAAGACTCCTTACGCGTTTTTCATAATAATACTTTCCAAAGTATTTGCTACACTTTGACAGCTATCCGCAATTTCTTCAAGATTTTCATAGATCTCCTTATATTGGATGATGCGGATTGGATCTTTCTCAACCGTGAAGAGGTGTTTGATTGATTGACGCAAGACACCGTCACATTTGGATTCATAATCTTTAATCTTAATTGCGTGTTCTCGAATTTGAAGTAGTTTTTTGTTTGAAAGCAGTTCAATTGATTCAACAATTTCATGTGCACAATTTTTAATAGCATCGACAAATTTCAACATGAAGTCGTCTGCTTTTGTAATGGAATACATTTCAAAGAGTGATGCACAGTGTTCAATTCCATCAATTACATCATCTAAGCTCATTGCCAGTGCAAGAATATCTTCTCGTTCAATTGGTGTAATAAAGGCATTATTTAATTCCTTAATTACTTCATGAACGTATGAATCTCCTTTTGATTCATAGTCCTTGAGTGTATCTGAAAAGATTTTCAGATCACTTACATTACTTAATTTATAGTCAGCAAAATAATTAGCGCCTTCCTTCACATTTGATGCGATGTTACTGAGCAACAGATTAAATTTGTCCTTCTTTTTAAAAGCCATTTTCTTACCCCCAAATATTTCTTCCAAACGAGACTAATTTTATACGAAAAACGATGAATTAGAAAGAAAAATGTAGAAAAAAGTTCAATAAGCATAGAAAAACTTACATATTACCCTATTATGTGATGAAATTCTATCGATTATGTTTTCAATATAAGGATGAGGTTTAAGTTGCGATTTGTGATAAATGTCACAAACTTTTCGAAAGTAATACGTAAATAAGAATGAATTTAAAGATATAATTACTTTAAAGATGGATGGAAAAAATAAATAATATTTACAGATATTCCATTTCTATCTAAAAATAAATAGGGGGAACTATTTATGAGGAAATTAGGTTTAGCTATGATGGTTATTTTTGTTTTATCAATTCTTGGAGCATGTAACTCAAACGAAGAAGCATCCGCTCCAGCTGATAAGGAAAAGAATGAACCTGCAAAGGAAGAAGTAGTAGATCAAGAATTATTGGATGCAAAAGCAAAGTTCGAGCCACTTGGAGAAATGCCGGTTCCTGCTGATAATCCAATGACAGATGAGAAAGTAGAATTAGGAAAAACACTATATTTTGATCCACGCCTATCAGGCAATAATGTACAAAGCTGTATGTCATGTCATGCTCCTGGTGCAGGTTATGGGGATGGAATGAGCACATTTATTGGCTTTGAAGGACATCAAGGCGGAAGAAATAGTCCGACTATTATTAACTCAGGCTACTACCCAACGAATTTCTGGGATGGACGAGCTGGGAGCTTAGAAGAACAAGCTTTAGGACCGATTCAATCAGAAGTTGAAATGAATCAGAATTTAGATGAATTAGTTATTGAATTAAATGGTGTGCCAACATATGTTGAGCAATTTAATACTGTTTTTAATGATCAGATTTCTGCTGATAATATTGCAAAAGCGATCGCTGCTTTTGAAAGAACGATTGTCATTTCTGATACTGCATTTGATCGCTATCTTCAAGGGGAGGAAGACGCAATTAGTGCAGATGCGAAAGAAGGCATGAAGCTATTCGTAGGAAAAGCTGGATGTATTTCATGTCATGCTGGACCACTATTATCTGATTATAGCTATCATAATTTAGGAATGAGTGGAGACGAAGGTCGTTTTGATGTAACTGGTAATGAGGAAGATAAAGGGAAATTCAGAACTTCAGGTTTAAGAGGAGTGGCTCATACAGCACCATTTATGCATGATGGAAGTCTTGAAACTTTAAAAGATGTTGTTATGTATTATAACGCTGGCGGCGGAGATCATGCGAATAAGAGTGTATTAGTAAGTCCACTTAATTTAACGGATAAGGAAATAGATAACCTTGTTGCATTCCTTGAAAGTATGAGTGGTGAGCTTCAAATGATTGATGCGCCTGAAATACCAAGTAACTAAATAAATGATGATTGAACGACTATCGAAAGCGGTAGTCGTTTTTTTGTGCTGCCAAATTTCCAGTCCCCTCCGCAACGATTGTGTCAACATCGGTTTGCTTTCGCTCACCGTGTTTCCTTTATCTTAGTCGGTGTCTTCCAGTTTGTACGGCAGTTTCTTCTTTTTTGTTTAGGACATTATTAGTCTGGGGTAGAAAAGAGGTAAGACACCGGCAAAAGCCGTTTATATAGAGCGATTGTCTGAAACAGGCAATCGCTTCCTGCGAAAAAATTTATACATAAAATGCTTCTTGTAAATTTTTTTGTAATAAAAAAGGAATTTTGACGAAAACTATTTACAAACACGAAAGGGTGATAGGATGTTTACATTTTTATGGTCATTAATTATAGGTGGAATCATTGGTTGGATTGCTGGAATGATTGTAGGTAAGGATATCCCTGGAGGTGTGTTTGGGAATATCATTGCTGGTTTTGTCGGTGCTTGGTTAGGTTCATTAATTTTTGGAAATTGGGGTCCAGTAGTTGCTGATTTTGCCATTATCCCTGCTTTAATTGGTGCAGTTGCACTTGTATTTATTTTAAGTCTATTGATGAGAGCTTTTAGAAAATCCACTGATTAATGGTATGAGGTTAAAAGGGCCTTCCAGCTATTGGAAGGCCCTTGTTTTTTTTGCGGCAGGAATTAAGTTTGGACGTAGTGGCTTATCTAACGGTTCGCTCGTACAAACCATATTCATTTAAAATTCACTCGGACAATCAACCCGTATCGTTTCATTTGTAAAGGGGTGAGGGAGTTCGAGTTTTGCCGCATGCAGCGCTTGTCTATAAAAGATTGGTTTCCCTCCATATAATGAATCACCAACGATTGGGTGACCTATATGACCTAGATGAACACGAATTTGATGCGTTCTCCCTGTATCTAGCTGACATTGGATGAACGATTGATCTTGTTTCGCATCATATTCTAGAATTTCATAATGAGTAATGGCAGACTGACCAGTTGGAGAAACTCTCCTTCTAGTCGGGTGATGACGGTCTCGGCCAATTGGCTGTTGAATCGTTCCTTTTTTCCTTTTTAACTTCCCATGAACGAGTGCATGATACGTTCGCTTAATCTTTCTTTCTTCAAGCAGTCGGTCAAGAATCGAGCCTGCAAGCGCATGCTTAGCAAATAGAACAGCACCTGTAGTGTCACGATCGAGCCGATGAACATGCTTTATTCTTCTTTGTTCTCCGTTTGATAGTAAATAATAGGCTGCGCCATTTGCAAGGGTATCTGTTTGATCAGGATCGTTAGGATGGGTATCCATATCCGCAGGTTTATTAAAAATAATTAAATGGTCATCCTCATATAATACATCCACATCTTGGTATGTTGGGACCACACCAAAAGGTTCCTCTGTAAATAGTTTCAGCTGTAAGCGGTCACCTGCCTGTAAAGGAAGATTCCAGCTTCGATCTTCTCCATTGACTTTTACTCCCTTTTCCATTCGTAATGAATGAACTTGCTTTTTAGGCGCTTGCCAAACTTGTCTAAATATAGAATCAATCGATAATCCATCCCATTCTTGATTAATTTTTATTTCGTACCATTCACCCATTTTTTTTGTTTTCATAATGATTGACTCCTTCTATACAACCAATTTTTCACAAGTGCATAATATATGTAGTTTACCCGTTAGATGGTTGTAATTACCACCCTAAAAAGGAGAATGAATATGATATTCTTATTACATATTACAAACTGGTTACAGGTTATAGAGGTGGGTTCTCAGTGAAGATTGTATTTGCATCAACTCCTGAGCAGGAGGAGGAAATAAAAGTACTAATTGAAAAAATATATTCTACTATTTTTCCAAATTATTTTCCGGATGAAGAGATTAAGGGGTTTGTGGAATTAGATGTGCTACATACGACTTCAAGGCATTTTGAAGACTTTGGAACATTAAAGGAAGCATCTCAAGTGATTGTCAGCCTACAAACGATTATAGCTATTCTTGATTCATCAAATCTGAATGAAAAATATGAACAGACATTTAATAAAAATGTAGATATTCTTCAACAATTTGGCCTTTCATTTCCTTTTCAATTTGAAAATTTCATAACGAGTAGAATGATGAAAAATGAATGGCTTAGCTTATATACGAAGCCTGCAAATGAATTGTTAATCTAATTGTAAAAACGCCTGCAGAATTTATCTGCAGGCGTTTTTTTATAGGACTATTTACTATTCTGATTAAACCACTCTTCAAATACTTCTTTGTCTTGGTATCCTGTAATTCGATTGACTTCTTTGCCGTCTTTGAATTGGACAATGGTTGGTGTTTCTTTAATTCCAAAATCATCCCAGCCATGATCGAATTCAAGTAAATTAAATTGATGCAATTGAAGATTCATTTCCTTTGCTAACGGAGAAACGACGGGCGTTGTGCGTTGGCAATGAGAGCAAGTTGGACTATAGAAATACACGGTTACATCCTCTTTATTATCAAGCAATTCTTCTAATTTATTTGGAAGGATCAGGTTTTGATAATTAGGGTCATCAAGCTGTGCGACCGTTTCAGGATGGAGTGTATCTTTCTCATACGGATTATTTTCAGCTACTTTTTCTTCATTTTGCATTTTTGTTAGGACACCTAACCCAATAAAAAGCAGGATGATTATTGCTAAAAAGATGATAATCTTCTTCACTTATGCTGCCTCCTTAGACTTTTTCCATAATAAATAGCTACAAATAAAAATACTAACAAATGCAGTGAATGCTAAAAATGGAATGGTAATAAATCCAAGCCAATTAATATATTGGCCCGTGCATGGAACTCTTCCACATGTTGCTGCATGATCAGCAAAGAAAGCAACCTTTTGGATTAAATAATGATAAAGAGAGATACATATGCCAATTGCAGATAAAACCATTGTATAGATGCTAATTCGGTAGTCCTTCTTGACGACTGCTATTCCTAAAATGACAACAAAAGGGTACATAACAATTCGTTGATACCAACAAAGTGTACAAGGTTCATATTGACGAATCTCAGAAAAATACAGGCTGCCAAACATAGCAAGGACAGATGCCGCCCAAGAAATAAACAACAAGGAATCGCGAGAATCTTTCTTTGTTTTCTCCATATTGTGCTCCTTTAAATGAAGTTATCAAATAAAATTATGACCTACTGTTTCACTTTTGTAAATTAACAGAGAGACAAAGTCAATTATTAGTATGAATTTCGTCATAGTTTTGTCATGATTGAAAGGAATAAAGGCTGCTAGAACGAAATACATAATGGAGATAGCAGCAGGAGAGTGGATTTTTCTTCTTTAAGATGTTTTAATAAGATGGAGTTTTGGAGGGATATTGATGAATTGGAAAAAGAAGGCTGAGCAATGGATTCAGTATAGCCATTTGAATCAAGAATTGTTATCTGAAATCCAATTATTACAAAAAGATGAGTCAAAACTAGAGGATGCTTTTTATAAAAATTTAGAGTTCGGGACAGGTGGCATGCGCGGAGAAATCGGTGCAGGTACAAACCGGATGAATATATACACCGTAAGAAAGGCTTCCGCTGGACTCGCTGCATACATAGAAAGCATGGGTGTAGAAGCAATGGAGCAAGGTGTTGTCATTGCTTATGATTCTAGACATAAGTCTTTCGAATTTGCGATGGAAGCAGCTAAAACATTAGCAACAAGAGGAATACAGACGTATGTTTTTAATGAACTAAGACCGACACCAGAATTATCATTCGCGGTTAGAGAAGTACAGGCATTTTCGGGAATTGTTATTACTGCAAGTCATAATCCACCTGAATATAATGGGTATAAGGTATACGGTTCAGATGGAGCACAGCTGCCACCTAAAAGTGCCGATATTGTCATTTCAAAAGTAAATGAAATTGAAAATGAACTGTTAATTGAGGTTGTGGATGAGGAAGTTTTGAAAGAAAAAGGGTTAATCAAAATGCTTGGGGAAGAAATGGATCAAAGATATATCGATCATCTGATTACGATTTCTGAGAATCCACATCTAAGCACTGAAGTTGATTTATCGATTGTTTTCACCCCTTTACATGGAACAGCGAATCTACCAGTTCGAGCGGCTTTCAAGGCATTAAATTATCATTCTGTTCAAGTTGTGAAGGAGCAGGAATTGCCTGATCCTGAATTTTCAACAGTTAAAAGTCCGAATCCTGAAGAAAGGTCTGCATTTGAATTAGCGATTAAAGAAGGGGAAAGGACAAATGCTGATCTTTTAATTGCAACAGACCCTGATGCTGATCGATTAGGGATTGCTGTTCGTGATCAAAAAGGGGAATACATCCTTCTAACTGGAAACCAAACAGGTGCATTGCTTCTGCACTACCTCCTTTCACAGAAAAAGGAAAAAAATACACTCCCAGAAAATGGCGTCGTATTGAAGACGATCGTTACTTCAGAGCTAGGGAGAAAAATTGCGGCTTCTTTTGGTGTGGAAACAGTGGATGTGTTAACCGGCTTTAAATTTATTGCTGAAAAGATGAAGGAATATGATGAAACAGGCGAGCATCAATTTTTATTTGGCTATGAAGAAAGCTATGGGTATTTAATTGGGGATTTTGCCCGTGATAAAGATGCGGTACAAGCGGCGATTCTTGCTGCTGAAGTGACAGCATTTTATAAGAAACATGGGATCAATGCATATGAAGTACTACTACGTATTTTTGAACAATATGGGTATTTCCTTGAAGGTCTTCGTTCTTTAACATTGAAAGGCAAAGAAGGGGCTGAATTGATTGAGCGGACATTGGCTTCATTCCGTTCAGAACCACTGCAAACACTTGGCGAATTAAAGGTCACGGCCGTTGAAGATTATTTAACAAGTGTACGAACCCAAAGCAATGGGGAACAACATACGATTGATTTACCAAAATCAAATGTGATTAAGTATATGTTTGAGGATGGCACATGGGTTTGTATCCGACCATCTGGCACAGAACCAAAGATTAAATTTTATTTTGGAATAAATGGCGTATCATTAGAAGAAAGCAAACAAAAGCTTACTGGTGTTGAGAATGCCTTTATGAATTTGATCGATGAGAAAATTCAATCTCTATCATTCAGCAAGAATTAGTGAAAGGATGTTTGGTAACATGTTAAACGATCAAGTAGCAATTATAACTGGTGCATCAAGAGGGATTGGAAAAGAAATCGCATCAAAGCTTGCTGAACAAGGGATGAAGCTTGCGATTGTCGGAAGCTCTAACGAGATCAATGAAACGGCAAAGGAATTACAGCAAAAGGGTTTTCCGGATGTATTGGCGATTCAAGCGGATATTTCGAATGAAGACCAAGTGCATTCCATGATTGAACAAACCCTCCAGCAATACAATCAAATTGATCTATTAGTCAATAATGCGGGGCTAGGGCTATTCAAATCGATTGAAGAAACATCATTCGCTGATTGGAAGCGTCTGTTTGAAGTAAATGTGCAAGGTGTTTTTCTAGGTGTGAAGGCCATTCTTCCTCATATGAAAGAAAGAAAATCAGGCACAATTATTACGATTGCCTCAGATGTAGCAAGATATACGATTCCGAATGGAGCCGCATATACGGCAACGAAATATGCCGTTCAAGGGTTCTCTGGTTCCATTGCCCAAGAAGTACGGGAATATGGCATTAGAGTGGGCACGGTTAATCCAGGAATGGTTGATACGTATATTGCCGGATCAAAGCAAGGATTAGCAGAGAAAAAGGATTGGCTGCAAGTAGAGGATGTGGCGAATGCAGTTGTATATATGGCATCTGCACCAAAGCATATGTTAATTGACGAAATCGTTCTGCATCCATTTGTTCAAAACTATCCGATTGCATAAAAAAGCGCTGAAGAGAACTTCTCTTCAGTGTTTTTTTATATAATAAGAAGTAGCTGCACAAAGGCTGGGAGGGGAATCGGTGGAAGCTCATCATTCGGAAATTCGTATATTGAAGGAAATTGCTGAATTATTAAATGAAGGAACAGAAATTAACGGACTGTTATCAGAAGTGCTGGCAAAATTATTGCATGTAACAGGGTTAAGCAGTGGCTGGATCTTTCTCGTTGAGCCTGATGGGAAGCATATGCTTGCTGCAAAGGAAAATCTTCCACATGCATTGGCCTATAATGATTGTGAACCAATGTGTACAGGGGATTGCTGGTGCTTAGATCGCTATAATAATGGGCGGCTTCAAAAAGCGACCAATATTATTGAGTGTAAAAGAATTGAATCAGCCCTTGCAATGAAAAGGGAGGACACGAATGGCCTAACCCATCATGCAACCATTCCTTTGCGTGCGGGCAATGAAAAATTTGGTATCCTTAATGTTGGCGCACCTAATAAGACACATTTTGAACCTGAGGAGCTCGCATTGCTTGAGTCGATCGCTTTTCAAATTGGCACAGCCTTAAAGAGAATTAAGCTGATAGAAGTAGAGCAAGAAACGGCTTTAACGGCTGAAAGAAATCGCTTAGCAAGAGATCTTCATGATTCGGTTAGCCAGCTGCTCTTCTCTCTTCGTCTAACGGCAAGAGGAGGTGCAGAGATGACTGCGGATAAGGAAACGAAGGAAACCTTTACATATATCCAAGATCTTGCACAGGAAGCATTAAGTGAAATGAGAGCATTAATTTGGCAGCTACGCCCAAGAGGATTAGAAAATGGCATTACGAGTGCTTTGCTGGATTATGGACAAATGCTTGGATTGAAAGTGGAACCAGAAGTATCCGGTGTGATTTCACTTCCAGGAAAAGTGGAGGAAGCTTTATGGAGAATTGGCCAGGAAGCGTTAGCCAATTGTAAAAAGCATTCAGGACAAGAAAAGGTGTTGCTGCGTCTGTCGATGGAAGCGCATCAAGTGGAAATGCTTATTTCAGATTGTGGGAATGGCTTTTATTATGATGACAAACAAGGTGAAATCCCAACCCTCGGTCTACAAAGTATGAAAAAACGTGCAGAGCATTTAAAGGGGCAATTCAAGCTGAAAAGCTCTCCAGACAAGGGAACAACCATACAAATCATCATTCCGGTATAAGGAGGATTCGAAAATTGGCGATACGTATTCTGATTGCGGATGATCATCATGTAGTTAGACGCGGGTTAGTTTTCTTTCTGAAAACACAGCAAGAATTAGAAATAGTTGGTGAAGCAAAAGATGGAAAAGAGGCAGTTGATCTAACAATAAAATTTCAGCCAGATATCGTATTAATGGACTTGGAAATGCCTGAGTTGAATGGGATTGAGGCCACACGCTTAATCAAGGAAAAATGTCCTTCCGTTAAAGTCATGATGCTAACAAGTTTTTCTGATCAGGATCATGTGATTCCTGCTCTTGAAGCGGGTGCTTCTGGCTACCAATTAAAGGACGTTGAACCAGATGAGCTTGTTCGAGCGATCCTTTCCTTAAAGGAAGGGGAAAATCAATTACATCCTAAGGCGACCTCTCAACTTTTAACCCATTTATCAAATAAAAAAGAAGCAAATCCACTAGATGAATTAACGAAAAGAGAGCTTGATGTGCTAAAGGAAATTGCGAAAGGCAAAAGCAATAAAGAAATTGCAATCGCCTTATTTATTACAGAAAAAACTGTGAAAACACATGTCTCAAACCTTCTCTCTAAGCTTGAGCTTGCAGACAGGACACAAGCAGCATTGTATGCTGTTCGAAAAGGAATTAACTAGGAAAACACGATCCATTATTTTGGATCGTGTTTATTTTGGTGGAATTCTCAATGCTTATGGCAATTGATACATAGTTTCAGGCAGTTCATCGAATGAATATTCATTTGCATGATCGATGTATCGGAGCAAAGAATATAAATGCTTCTCAATGACGGTGTAATCTTTTTCATAGTTATATGCATGCAGGAAATACTCGATTTTTTTTGAAAGAAATTGATCTTCCGTCCGTACCATCAATATTAATAAATTGTCCCATTCCGACCGATGCGTATAATAGAGCGCCCGATCATAATCCAAATTAGTCTTATTCATTTGTCTTAGCCTCCTCCATTTAGGAGTTGATTATAGTTTGCGGTGGAGACGCAGAAATGTTCCGCAGTAAATGTTGGTCATATTGGATTTGATGGGTTTTCATCTTTTACCTGTATAAGTCTTGTATGAATAAATAATCAAAAGTGGAGGAAAATAAGGAAAATAATTATTATGGAGGGATCGAATGAAAAGGTATCTGCTCATTTTTGCTATAATTAGTCTGTTTTTCAATGGATGGATTGGCTCATCCTTTGCAAGTGAAAAGCCAGATTATGAAAAATACGGGCGAATTGCTACAGCTGTTGTTATTGAAGATTATCCAGGTGAAGAGGTAGTGGAATACGAATACACAGGGAGACAAAAATTAACTGAAACGAATGTGACTGATTCCTTTACATTCCAAGTAAAGGAAGATGGAAAACCAGTCACCGTTGTTGTGAAAATCACTCATAGTCTTGATAATAGCAAGACATTAACAATGAGTGTAGAAGAGAAACAGGGATAAGGGAGTCATGGCTCTCTTATCTTTTTTATGTTTCACAAAGGCTCTTTTCTAAAGGATTGTTGCTTTTGAATCAAATGTTTGATCAACAAGGTCGGTCGGTTGATTGGAGCGGAAGGTAGCGAGATCCTCGAAAATGCTGTCGCATTTCCTTCGTGCGGTGTGAATCCTAAGAAGCCTACTCAATGTCCTGCGGGATGCGTGGGACAGCTGAGACCTAAGCAGGAGCTTGAATGACGAGGAGGCTCAGCGCCCACCCCGCGGAAAGGGAGCACACGTGCGCGGAAATCAACCTTTACCAATTATGTGTAAAATAGCAACAATGTTTACGAAAACAGCCTTCAAAAAATAAATGAGCCATAGCGTTTTTTGCTAGAAAAATCATCAATCCTTCTTTTTCTTCATAGATTGTGTTAAGAGGATAAAGGGGGAGAAGCGATGGTTGGCGAGGAATATAAATCACTTCAATATGCAATCCAGGAAATTACGGAAATTGCGAATGGCTTTGGTTTAGACTATTATCCGATGCGTTATGAGATTTGTCCTGCAGATATTATTTATACATTCGGTGCTTATGGGATGCCAACAAGGTTTTCTCATTGGAGCTTTGGCAAGCAATTTCATAAAATGAAGCTTCACTATGATCTTGGTCTATCGAAAATATATGAACTTGTAATCAATTCCAATCCTTGCTATGCATTCTTACTGGATTCGAATTCTTTAATCCAAAATAAATTGATCGTGGCCCATGTCCTTGCCCATTGTGACTTTTTCAAAAATAATATTCGCTTTGAGAATACGAAGCGAGATATGGTTGAAAGTATGGCTGCTACAGCGGAACGGATTCGGCAATATGAGGTAGAGTACGGGAAAAAAGAAGTTGAAACGTTCCTTGATGCGGTATTAGCGATTGAAGAACATATCGATCCTTCACTTATGAGGCCAAAGCTTGCTTGGGGTTTAGAGGATGTGGAATATGAGGAGGAAGAGGATACTGTTGCCGCTTCCCCATATGATGATTTATGGAATCTTGATGAGCGAAATGAAAAGAAAGTCACTCGAAAAAAGAAGAAAAGGAAAATTCCCCCGCAGCCAGAAAAGGATCTTCTTTTATTTATTGAGAGCTACAGCAGAGAGCTAGCCGATTGGCAGCGGGATATATTGACGATGATGCGAGAGGAAATGCTCTATTTTTGGCCACAGCTAGAAACAAAAATCATGAACGAAGGATGGGCATCGTATTGGCATCAGCGTATTCTCCGTGAAATGGATTTAACAAGTGGGGAAGCACTCGAATTTGCAAAATTAAATGCGGGGGTCGTCCAGCCTTCCAGAACAAGCATTAATCCATATTATTTAGGTTTGAAAATTTTTGAGGATATTGAAGAAAGATACAATAATCCGACAGAAGAAATGAAAAAACGTGGAGTGAAGGAAGGATCCGGCCGCGAAAAGATGTTTGAAGTTCGCGAAATCGAATCAGATATCTCCTTTTTAAGAAATTACTTAACAAAGGATCTCGTCATGCGAGAGGATATGTATCTGTTTCAAAAGCAGGGAAGGGATTATAAAGTAGTCGATAAGCAGTGGGAAAGTGTTCGTGACCAACTAGTGAACATGCGCGTAAATGGCGGATTCCCGTATTTAACAGTCAATGATGGTGATTATTTAAAAAATGGCGAGCTCTATTTAAAGCATTGGTTTGAAGGAATTGAGCTTGATCTGAAGTATTTAGAAAAGGTGCTCCCATATGTCCAGCAGCTCTGGGGCAGAAGTGTCCATATTGAAACGATTGTCGAAGGGAAGAATATGCTGTTTACGTATGACGGAAAAGGGATTCATCGCAAGTATTTGTAAGAGGAAAAGCAATGGAGAATGGACTCCATTGCTTTTTTAATGGATGTCTTTTTCTATCCATGTTTGTGACCAGATTTCAATATCTTTCATAAGTGGTTCTAAAGAAATCCCTTTTTCAGTTAAAGAATATTCAATCCGAACGGGGGTCTCAGGATAGACTTCTCGCTTAACGATTCCTTCTAGTTCTAAATCTTTTAGTCGTTCAGATAGGACACGCCCGCTAATGCCAATCGTAGATTCAATGGTGCTAAAACGCTGTGGGCCATTTAGCAATTGGTAAATAATCAATCCCGTCCAGCGCTGACTAATAATATTCATGGCTTTTTCAAATCTTGGGCAAATAAGATCTTTGTTCATCGTTCATCACTCCTATATACATTATAACCTTCATTACTGGAAATAATAAAGGTACTTGACATAATTAAATTATAAAAATATAATTACTTACATAAAGTAACTAACTTACAAGCCGTTTTAAAGGAGGAATTCTTATAATGAACTTTCACAGTGAACCGAATGTTTTTGTGCGTCAGGTTGATATAAAAGTAGCAGATTTAGAGCGGGCGATTGCATTTTACCAGCAAGTCATTGGCTTTCAAATTTTGGAGAAACAGGAGAGGAAAGCGGTTTTAACAGCAGATGGAAAGACCCCTTTGCTGCAAATTGAGCAGCCTGAAGAGGTCGTTTCGAAACAACCGCGTACGACTGGCCTCTATCATTTTGCTCTGCTATTGCCAACACGTTCTGATTTAGCAAAAATAATCGAACATTTTATTAAGAATGGGTACCCATTACAGGGGGCATCCGATCATCTTGTTAGTGAAGCATTGTACCTAGCAGACCCAGATGGAAATGGAATCGAGATTTATACGGATAGACCAGCAGAATCATGGGTGTGGAACAATGGTGAAGTGCATATGACGACAGAGCGATTGGATATTGAAAGTATTTTGGCTGAAGGGGATGGAACACCGTGGAGTGGACTTCCAGCAAAAACGGTCATGGGGCATATTCATTTACATGTGGCCGATTTGCATGCGGCAGAACAATTTTATTGTCAAGGGCTAGGGTTTGAGGTTGTGACTCGTTATGGTGGGCAAGCTCTGTTCATATCAAGTGGCGGTTACCACCATCATATTGGCTTAAATACTTGGAATGGACTTGGTGCTCCTGCTCCTGTTGAAAACAGTGTAGGCTTGGCGTCATATACACTCATTTTTCCAAATGAGGAAGCAAGAGAAATGGTTATTGAACGTTTGAAAAGGATAGAAGTTCCTGTAAGTAAAAAGGATCATTCTTATTTAGCGAAAGATCCATCTGGCAATCTGATTGTCTTGAGCGTATAATCCATTTACAAAAAGGTCCTCTAAATGATAATTTATCATAGGGGGATTGATTTTTATGATGATTACAAATGAAGCACGGGATTTATTAAAGCAAGTGTTAAGAGATCAGCAAGCGAGTGGGATCCGCATCTATTTTGTTGGCTTTGGCTGTGAAAAGTCTGAAATGGGGATGGCATTAGATGAACCGGAACCAACCGATCGAGTAGAAATAATTAATACAATCCAAGTGGCGATTGACCCTTATATAAAGGCTGAGGTCGAGGATTTAGTCATTGAATATGATCAAGGTAGACATGCGATTGTGTTAAGCAGTATATCTGAATAGAGTGAGGAAAATAGTAAAAATGGCGTGAAATCTTCACGCCATTTTGTGTTTTAATGGATAGCTGATTTGAATTTACTTCCATGGGCTTCTTGTGTATCCATTATCGTTGTGAATGCGTTATTATCAATGTCATTAATGATATCCTTCAACTTAGAGATTTCTAAGCGTGTAATCACGACATAAATCACTTCTTTTTCCGTATCTTTGTAGCCGCCTTTTCCTTTTAACTTAGTCACACTGCGTCCTAAGCGGTGGATGATGGCATCTGAAATTTCTTCATAATGATCTGAAATAATAATCGCTGCCTTCGTATCTCCTTCAAATCCTTGAACAACTGTATCAATTAGCTTCGATGCAATGAAATAAGTAATAACTGAATACATTGCCTGTTCCCAGCCTAAAACAAACCCTGCCCAGCCAAAAACAAAGATATTCAAGAACATAACAAACTCACCAATTGAAAATGGAAGCTTCTTCGTTAATAAAATACCGAGAATCTCCGTTCCGTCTAATGCGCCGCCAAAACGGATCACAATTCCAACTCCAACACCTAATAATAAACCACCAAATACAGCTGCCAATAAAGCATCATCCGTAAAAGCAGAAAGATTAAGTAAGTGCATCTGCGATTCAACAACCGCTAATGCGACAATACCGAATAGTGAAGAGAAAGCAAAGCTTTTTCCGATATATTTATACCCAGAGTATAGAAAAGGAATATTAATGATGAAAACGAGGATTCCAAAATTAATGCCTGTCAGGTTATTAATGATGAGTGAGATCCCGATAATTCCACCGTCAATAATGGTATTCGGAATTAAAATAAACTCAATGGATAATGCAGCTAAAGAGGCGCCAATCAATAACATGATATACCGATAAATAAAATGAACCTTACTTTCTGATTTGTGTTGTGCTGCCATAATTCACCTTCCCCAATTTTTTGCTATAAAAAAAATAATACATTTTAATAGAAAAAATATCAAATGTTAGCTGGTGATTGAAAGGATGCTGAATAATTTTCTACTTCGTTGGAAAAATACAAAACGAGGTGATTTTGTGAATCAATTTTTGAAAATATCTATTTTATCGGTCCTATTCCTCTTTATTTCGAGCATTGGTACAGCATTTGCTTTAGAAGAAAAACAGTCTGAAGTAGAATGTGAACGAAAAAAGGATTTTCGAAATAAGGAATTTAATGAACGGATTATGAATGATATCTTTACGAGTTTCGGTCATAAATATGAAGAGATTATTGATCAGAGTATGTATATAAATAGAATTGATTTAATGAAGTATACAGTCCTGGCAGCAAATAAGGATATTCATTTAGAAAGCTTGAAAGATCATTTAAGTGGGGAATCAACTGGAGAAAAAAGAATTTACTTCTTTCATGGCGATCCAACGACCGCTTATATCTTTTACAAGGATCTAGAACATAAAAACACAGTCGTACACTTAAAAAAGGAAGAAACCGAATGGACTGTCATCGATCAGCATGTGAAAAAGGGAAAAAAGATCCAACTAGTCAGAGAAAAATGCCAAGATGACTATTTTATGAAAAGAATGTTTAACAATTTATATCCAGAATAATTTATTAATGTAGTGTTATGTTTAGGGCGAATGTTGGTTGGATAAAGAGTGGGAGATAAAGGCCAGTAAGGATGCAAAGTCCATCATAGCATTGATGATGGACAAAACTAGGTGTGAAAGCAGAGGGAAAGTCCATCATAGCGTTGATGACGGACAAAACGCGGTGTGAAAGCAGAGGGAAAGTCCATCATAGCGTTGATGACGGACAAAACGCGGTGTGAAAGCAAATGCAAAGTCCATCATAGCATTGATGATGG
>NZ_JAGIKZ010000017.1 GCF_017874625.1 Cytobacillus eiseniae
ATGAAGTGGTAAACGCATGGCATTGACTGGTACATTTCTTGTCATTCGGTGGTAAAAAATATGTCAAAGGTGGTACATTTTGATGGCCGTAATCATTAAAAGAGAAAAGGGTGATTTTAATATTCTGCTTATCATTTTTTTTAATATCAACAAGCATATTTTCAATTTCCTGTAGTCTTTTTTGAGTACAAACTTTTGTACTGTTATCAAAATCAATCAATGATTCTTCTATTTTATTTAATTGACTTCTTATTTCGTTTAGTTCGGTTTTCATCTTATCAGTAAATTTATTACTTAATACTTCTGATAGAGTTGCAAATATAATCGAAACTAGTCCGAAAATTAGTCCAGCATGGGCAAATATGATTTCATCACCACTAGGGGCTTTAAACATTGCATAGATAATTATGCCTGACCCTAGAAAGGCAATAATAATTATTAACCAGTGAATTATACTAGGAAATTTCATCTCTATACCTCCGTTTAAAAAATTTAATGATAGTATATCACTAATATCCATACAGTGTTTGTTACTTTCTTTTAATCTAATTCCATATTTTACTCAGTGTATAAATATTCTTTTATAACATTTCTGTAATGTTATGCAGGATTTTTCCATGCTAACGATTGTTCAATCCAAATGGATAATCTGGAAATAATTTTACATATCCCAATCCCCAAAAATGTTTTATGATATATCTCGTGAGGCCGAGAAGATGAAACAACGGCTGACACAAACGCAATTATATCGATTATTAAATAAAACAAACATAACTTCTAGGGGGATTCTCATTTGAATAAAAATAAAGCAATTAAAGTACTAGGCGCATCAGCAATCGCAGCATCAGCATTTGTAGCAACATCACCAATTGGCGCAGACGCTGCATCAGCGAAAGACGTACAATCATCAGTAAAGAAAGCTAAGGATGCGGGTACGGTATTAAAATGGGCAATCTCAACAGAAGGTTCTGCGGATGGAACAACTCGTCCATGGGCACAATATAATGCGGCAAAGGTTGCGCGTGATAAAGCAGTAGCTGCAGTTAAGACTTTACCGGCTGCTCAAAGAGCTGGCTACCTTGCAGACATCGAGCAAAACGTAAATCTTCATATTAATCGTACAATGTACTACATCGATGCAATTACAGCTGGCGAAAAGATCAGCGTGAAGAAAGCAGCACTTGAAGGACAAATTGCAAAGAACGTAATCGATGACAAAACAGAAGCGGCTTACCATGAGCTTTCAACTGAAATTCGTAAACAAGCGATCCTTTTAGACCGTGTATATGGACAAACAACACGTGATGAAATTCGTAACAATTATAAAAAATCGGCTGAAGCAGTACGTGACAGCGTAAAATATGAAGTATCTACAAAAATTGAATTAGATCTAGCGAAAAAAGCTTTAGATGCGAATGATACAGAAACAGCTGATAAACATTTAGCTGAAGCAGCTAAATATATGAAACAAGCAAAAAATGAAAAAATGAAAGCATCATTAGTAAAAACGCTTGATGAGCTTGAAGCAAGTGTAACACCGAAAGTGAAGTCTGTTAGTGCAGTGAATGCTACTCAATTAGTTGTTGTTTTTAATAAAGAAATGAATGTGGCGGATGTAACAGCAGATAAGTTTAAATTAGAAGGCCAAGCAGCTCCTACTGTTGATGTAGCTGATGATGAGAAAACAGTTACATTAACTTACAGCAATGTGCAAGGAGAAAACTTAGTTTTCACTGTTGAACCAATCAAAACAAAAGCGAACAATGAAGTGAGTACAGAGCGTAATGTCTCAACAATCACTTACAAAGATACTGTTGCACCAACAATTTCTGATGTAACATATGAATACAATGTGGATGGAAAAACAGCAACGTCTGTGATTAAATTTAGTGAGCCATTACAATCAAAAGGTACAATTTCTGTAAATGGTACGGTTGAACAATCAACGGATGAATTGGCAACAGGAACAATCAAATTAACAGGATTAGAAGTAGGCAAAGCATACAAAGTGGATATTGTTGGTGCAATTGATAAAGCGAATAATATTGCGAACCCAATTACACAAACAATTACTGTTCCAGCACAAGTGAAGGATGAAGTGAAACCAGCTGCATCGATTCATGTCGATGGAAACAAAGTAACGCTTCATTTTTCAGAAGAGCTATCTTCATTAGGAACAGTTAAAATCAATGGAACGGACTATGCTTCAAGCTTTAAAAAAGATACAAAAGAAAATACGAAGTATGTACTAGACGCACAAGAAGCTGGTGTGCTTGATGGAGTAAACTTCCTGCAAGCAACAATTGCTGTTGATGGCTTTAAAGATCTAGCAAAAAACACTGGTGAAAAAGTAGAATCTCAAGCTACTTTACACGCGGACAGAACAGCTCCAGCATTTGAAGCGGCAACAGTGAACAAAACAAATGATAAATTACTAGTTTCTTTTAATGATAAAGTAGTAGCAGGGGATCTTGACGCTTCAAATGAATTAAAATTAAAAATGAAGAATGATGTTCATCAATCAGCAGAAACACTTGATTTAACAGCAGCAAATACGTCATTTGGTTACGATGTTGACCAAAACGGCAAAATTGAAGGCACAGAGAAAAACGTTCTTGCCATCAACTATGCATTTGATGCGAAATCAACGTATACATTTGAACTTGCTGGAAAAGTAGTCGCAGATGTATATGGAAATAAAGTGGCAGATGCTTTAACACTTTCAGTAACTGCACCTGAATTAGAAGTAACACCAGTTAAGCCAGAAGCAGTTATTGCATTTGATGGTGTAGAAGTTGATGGCGGCGTGCTAACTGTTTCTTTCAATAAAGAAATGAGTGATTCTGCACTTGTTGCATCAAACTACACATTAGGTGGAAAGGTTTTACCTACTGACACACAGCTTAAATTCGTTGATTCAAAGAAAAATGTTGAAGTAACATTGCCAGAAGGATTTATTACAGCAAACGGCATGTATGTACTTGAAGCAACATCATTACTTGATAAAGACGGCAACACATTAGCAAATGGCAAAGCAACGATCTCAAAGGAAATGAAAGAGAATATTGCACCAACTGCAGGCACGATTGCAGTAACTAGCAGCAAAAACGTAACAGTTGATTTCTCAGAAGCCATTGCAAACAACAATTCAGTAACAGGAGTAACCGTTAAAGTGAACGGGACAGTCGTTGAAACGACATCTAAGAAGGCTGAAAATGGGAAACTAGCAATCACAATGACGAACAACTTTAATTCAAATGATACGATCTCAGTAGAATTCAAATCTGCTAATTTAGTAGATATGAATGGCAATAAAGTGAAGGATGGCATTGTTACTAAGTAATGAATGAGCGAAGCACGGGGACGGTTCTCGTGCTTCCGATAAAGATTATTTCTTGTATTTTGAAAAGCTCTGAAGAGGAATAAACTCTTCAGAGCTTTTCTTTGTAAAGGAAGAAAGCATTCTTGCTTTCAAGAGTAGATTAAGTGTTGGTTGGAATAAAGGTTGATTAAATAATTCTATTCAAACCGTATTTAACAGTAAATGCAAAAACTCCATTTTGAAAAAATTGATTAGAATAACGCTTTATTTATTAATAGCCACGTAATAAACGCTTTCCTAATGAAAGTGTTGCGCCAGCTAGAGTCGTTACAACCATAATTGGAGCAGATGCAACGATAAGTGCACCCACAGATGTAGCAGCTAATGTAGCACCCATTAACGAAGCAGCCGTTGCCGTAATTGCAGTGCTTGCTGCTGTAACTCCTGCACCAATACTAGCTGATGCCGCAAGTAAGCTTGAACCGGCTGTTGTTCCCATTAATGCTCCCGAAACTGTAGAAGCAGTGCCTGCTGCTAATGCGCCTACTTTTGTTGTTGCTAATGCTCCTGCAACTTTAGTAGATACCATTATCCCCGCTTTTGAACTTGATGCAGCGCGTAGAGCAATGGACGCAAGTTGCATACCACCGCCAATTGCTGTACTTTGCGCAGCCCCTACTAATGCACTTTTTGCGATTTGTGCGCCAGCGTCTTGCAGGGTGATTTCTCCATATAATAATTCAACAGTGGATTCTCCAAATGAATAACCAGCACTCGCTACACCACCATAAATGCCTGTTTTAAAAGCAGCGCCGCCAGTAGAAATGACAGTTGAAGTGATCGGTGCATTTTTACCTGTTGAATTAAAAACTGTCTGATAAATTTTTCGTTCAAGTTGCATAAGTTCCGCTACTTTAGTAGTCGTATCAAGGCTGATAGGTGATTCTATAACGGTTTTTCCAGTCTTTTCAAGTCTGGCCTTTAATGTTGGATTATTTTTTGGGATAACAAATAACTGTCCATCATATTTAGAAGCGTCAAACCACGCGTTTTCATAGCCCGCTTTTGCTTGTCCGAAAGTTTTTGTTCCGTCCGCGTTAAACATAATGAAATCGATTGGGCCGTTATTGTTATTAACAATCGTTTTCGTACCGCGTAGGGAAGCTGATGCAGCGTGTAGGTCTTCAAAAATAAACCCTCTAAAACGTTCTGCAGTTCCACCTCTAAATACATCTTTTGAAATTAAATTCGTATGCAATTGATCAAAGATTTCTTTTGTTTTAAATGAAGAAATGAGTGCTTGTGATGGGGCAATACCTTTATCAATGACTTCTTGAATTTCATCAAGTTTCACTGCAAAATCATTTAAGCCCCATCTATGCATACCAAGTACGGCTTTCATTTCATTAGGTGTAATACCTGCAATGTCTTGTAATACGGCAAATTCCGTTGATAACCACAACGCTTCACTTCTGCATTCTTCTGAACAGAACTTTGCCGAGCCGTATGTATATTCTGTCTCTATGCGCTCATTACAGTGAGGGCATCGCGGTTTATAAGGTATAACATTGTTCATTTTATCGCTAAAGAAGTATAAAGGTTCTAGCCAATGTTCACGCGCTTCTGGGTAAATGTTCAGATAAGCTTCAATGATGCTTTCGTAATCACGTTTCATATAAAGCGCAAAATAATACGTTAACATACGTAATGAATAGGTGTGTCGTTTCATATATACGTCCCGTAACGGTGCATTCGGAAATTGCGTATAGGACAGCAATGTTTTTTCTAAAGCATTGATCTCTCGATTGAATCGATCCATAATCGGATATTCCTTATCAATGGTAATATCTAACATGAATAAATAATCTTCATTTTTCAGTAATATGTAGTCACCTACTGTATTATCTAAAGCAATTGACTCTTGATGTAATTGTTCAGAATTCCCTGCTATTTTTTTCAACTGTTCATTTTGTTCAATCATAAACGATTCAATATCGATTAATTCATCATCAAAAACGGTTTCTTGTTCAAAAACTTCTTTAGAACCACCATTCATATTTGGGCTAAAGAAGTATAAATCGTCATCCCAGTGTTTGACTCCCTCATTAATGAAGTTTTTATGTTCATTAATAAATTCCTGGAAATTTTCCAACTTATTTAAATATAAATATTTATAATAGCCAATCATACGTAGGGAATACACGGAACGCATGATGTAATTTTCTCTAAAATAAGCGTTTTTATCATCACGTAATCGCAATTGTTCATCTTTAATCAGAACAATTACTCGGTCAAATGCATCTTCCATATATGTATTTGGATTATATTCTTTTAATTGACTTTCCAAGCCCATCTCATTATAAATTGAATAACCATTAGCATAGTTTTCTAAATTTTTCTTTGTTGTCCAATAACAAAAATCATTTACTACATTTTCAATAGACATGCATTCTTGTTTAAATTGTTCACTATGATTTGCAAGAGCTTTGATTTGCTCTAAATCTTCCATCATTTTTTCCGAAATCCCCATATTAGTCACCATTTTCCATATTTTATATATTTATTATATCAAATTTCCTATTAAATTCTAATTATAGCAAGGGGACGGTTCTCATACTTCCATCATGAAGCATAAGAACCGTCCCTATGCTTCTTTTAAATCAGCTGATTTCCGATAATTGATTTTTTAAGTCTATCCGTAGCCCCTGTTCTCCAACTTTTTACCGCTGATAAGGACACCTTTTCTATTGACGCTATTTCTTTCACGTTGAAGCCCTTTAAATATGTGTAAAGCACCCACTTCGTCTGGTTTTCGGTCAAAGCTGCCGCCTGACAATAAGCAAGAAGAGTATCCTCTTCCAATGGGCAGATACAGGACTCATCTTCTACATAATGCAAAATTTCCTCATTTGCCGGACATGTATGGTCAAAATGTTTATTCGCATGGTTCATTTCTGTGAGAAGCCTTCCCTTAATATAGCTGTAAGCATAGCCTGTGAAATTCCCTTTCTCTGGATCAAATCGCTCGTAAGCCTCCCATAATGCGATAAGGGCAATCTGGTAAAACTCGTCCTTGTTCATATAAATATGGAGAGATGAAATAATTTTGTAAATCATTGGCTGATATTGATTTGTAATCTGTTCAAAGCTTTCCATTGGTAATCCCTTCAGAAAGCGCGCTTTACTCATGTATTCCCGGGTAATTCCACCATAATGGAACACTGAATTTTCAGCGAACAGAGTAAATAATAATTCTGAAGGGAGAAGGGTAGTAAGCGTTGAAATTTCGACAGGAAAAGAATGATTTGACTGCAAAAAGTGAGATTTTATGACGATTTTAATCAATCGTTGTCATCAGAAATTAAACGCAATTTCATGCTAAT
The DNA here is from genome assembly GCF_017874625.1 of Cytobacillus eiseniae. Classification (GTDB taxonomy): domain Bacteria; phylum Bacillota; class Bacilli; order Bacillales; family Cytobacillaceae; genus Cytobacillus; species Cytobacillus eiseniae. Next base: position 6,706 of record NZ_JAGIKZ010000017.1, read on the forward strand.
AATAGGGAGAAGTCTAAATTCCTTTGCTCCTGTCCAGTCGAAAAGCCCATCTCAAATAGCTCATCAAAATAGAGTTCTTCTAATTTCTGATTTAAGATCCCGTAGAAATAGGCAATAGGGTTGCTAACTTTAGTACTTGACTTCATTTTTCGAATAAGCTGTTTAAATGAATGAATCGCTAAATCAGTCATCAGTCCAAGATCATTTTCACGGTGATGACGATAAGCAGCAATTGTTGTCATTCTCCAAAATTCTTCAATCTGCTTCATGTTAGAAAAGAAAGACTTAACCAATTGATTGAACGCAGAAGGAACACGATCACTTGTATACGTATGATCAAGTTCGCTCTCTTTACGTTTATTTAAATCTTTTATCTTTGTTTTAGAAAGATTGCTAGTTTTATTAAGGGGGGTCAATTTTTCCCTTTTAGGTGGTTCACTATGAGGAAAACATTGAAAGACGTACAGGTTACTAGATTGTGAACCATTTCTTCTTTCCGTTTCATAGACTGTTAGTATACCGAGTGAACTTACCTTGGCAATCATTCTCTTAAATGTCGAACGAGAGATGCCATTTCCATCAAACTCTTCGTGAATAGCCTTTAACACGGTTCCAATCTTCGCATTGCACACACCTGGCACTTTCGCTGCAAAGCGAATCAGCCGCTTCAACCCAACTAATTCCCCTTTTGTAAGCTTATCTTTATGCACCGCTAACCACATCTCAATATGCATATTAAATTCTTGAAGACTTTGAAACTGTGAATAGGACTGAAACTGTTCTACATTGCCTGATTTAATATTCATTTATATGCACCACCCTTTTATAGCTATATAGCTAATTGAGGTGGAAAGGGACAGGGGGGTGGGGGATTTTTTTGAAGGGATCGGTGCCTATTATAATGGGGAGGCATAGTGATGGTTTTATTGCAGTTTTGCATAAATGCTAGTTGGTACTTATCATCCCAGAAAAGCCTTCATTCATATTAGATCGATTTAAATATTAGCAAGTAAAAGAGCTAACTCAATTTATTCATGAGTTAGCTCTAATTTGTTTGATGATATTTTTTTTGCAAAAGCAAAAGATCTGTTAATGGACTTCCATTAAGCGCTGGAAAAGCATTTAAGGTTGTTATTTCATTATAACTGTATCTTCACGAATCCTTTCATACCTTCTAGCCACACTATTCATACTTCGATCCATCTTCACACTGATTTCCTTAAATGTATGTCCTTGATTACGCAATTCAAGAAGAGTATTGTCCTCTTTCGTTGTCCAAATTTGATAGCTTCTTCTTTTTATTAGGTTTTTATCTTTCTGCCTTTCAATTGCTACCCAATCGGGTTCTGGGAGAAGTGTTTGTGGTTCTATTTTGGAAAACTGAACTTTTTCTTTATGTTCAGAGGCCCATTCCCAAAAATCGGTTGGGTGGATGAAATAGAATTGCCTAGACTCTCTTGTTGTCCTTCTTAGATAAGTTAATCCATGTTTCTTTGTCCATTCGCATATGGTCGTACGATCTACTTTGAGGATGGTTGCTAATTCACCGATTGTTACTAGCCCGGTATGTTGTTTCGTATTAGATAATCCCAGTCTCTTCATTTTCACCCGAACGGATTCATATGAACGATTTAATCTATTAGCGATAGTGGATAGTTTATACATACCGATATGATCCTCAAGAAAAAGGAGCTCGGCTTCCGTCCATTCTTTCCTCAATTTAAAATCCTCCAAGTTATACATGTTGATAGGTCTACAACATTAATCGTTGTAAAAACAGACACTAAGGTGAAGCAGGGGATTTATTGATTATTGCAAATCTAAACGCCATTAATCTTAAATTTTTACTGCTTATCCCTTTAATAATAATATTTCTTCCTAAGCCTATAGTTTAAATTTATTTATCATTTCATTTAGTTCTTCGGCTAAAGAAGCGAGTGATTCAGAACTGCCTGTTATTTCCTGCATCGAACTGCTTTGTTGCTCAGCGGTCGCTGCACTTTGTTGAATCCCTGCCGCCGCTTGTTCAGAAGCAGCTGCAATCTCTTCACTAGACTCTCTTACGTTGTCACTGCTTGTTCTGATTTCCATTAAATGCTGGGAGACTTTCTGTATTCCCTCAATCATTTCTGTTACGCCTAAATTAATAGAGTCAAAGGCTTGGCTGCTCAGCTCCATTTGGCTGTTTCCTTCCCTCACCCTTTGATAGCCAGTCTGTAAGGAATCTACCGTAGATTTTGTTTCTTCTTGAACCCCATGAATGATGACTGTAATTTCATTGACAGAGCTCCCTACTTGTTCGGCCAGTTTTCGTACTTCATCAGCAACAACGGCAAACCCTCTACCGGATTCCCCAGCACGAGCGGCTTCGATCGCTGCATTCAAGGCGAGAAGGTTTGTTTGCTCCGCAATTCCCTGGATCACATCTACTAATTTTGATATTTCCTGTGAACGCTGATCCAGTCCTTTAACCTGTTCCACTGATGATAAGACTACATCATTAATTTCTTCCATTCGAATGGTTGAAAGTTTCATCTGCTCTTTTCCGTTATTGGATAGTTCCCACACACGGTCGGAAGTTTCTTTTAGACTATCGCCTTGTTGACTAGTCTCATTGATTTTATGATTAAGTCCACGCATCAGGTTAGAAATGTCACTAGAGGAACTCGCTTGTTGTTCAGACCCAGATGCTAATTCTTGCATCGTTTCAGCAATTTGATCCGCCCCTGTCGTTACTTCATTTGAACTTTGGGTTAATTCTTCACTTTGGGTATTAACTGTCTGCGAAATCGTTGAAATTTGTGAGATCATCTCACGAAGACTATCACTCATCGTATTAACCGCTAGCCCTAATTGTCCAAGTTCATCCTTCCCATGAAATTCAAGCTTTTCTACAGATAAATCACCATCAGCAATTCGTTGCTTACTTCTACTACTTTACTTAGGCTACGGGATACTAACCGATTGGTAAGGAATACTAATGTTCCCCCTGTGATAATAGAAATAATAATAGATATAAGTAGTACTCGGTCTGCTATTTTTGCACTACTTAAAGATTGATTAAATGCTATTAGACGATCGTCATTAACAAGTGTCTTTAACTTTTCTAATTGTTCTACTGTTTTCGTTTGCAGTTCATTCGCTTGTGTTTCTAATTGTAATAGTTTATGGTTATCCGCTTGTATATTTAAGGTAACAATCTCTTCTATAAAAAGCTCACGCACTCGCTCAGCATTTGTAATCACTTGATCGAATAAGGTTATTTGTTCCTCGGTATACATTCTTCCATCTAATTCAGTTATGATCGCATCAATTTGTTTATAACGTTCTTCATAATCATCGATAATCTGTGGACTCCCATTATGAATGTAAGTGATGATTCGTATATGATTTGCGCGGATCAAAGAGCCCATTTCTGTAATTTTAATAGCACGATCGCCTCTTTGTCCTTGCACATTAATATTATCCTTAATGCCTGAAAGTAGAGTCGACACGACTGCTGTAGAACTACTCACTAATAGGATAACAACACCTAATGTTATCCAATATTTCCAACTTATCTTCATATTTTTCCATTTGAGTTTTTCGAACATAATAAATAAATGACCTCTCTTTTACTGGGTATTTTTAATAAACAATGTGAAGTACATCTGTATTCTCAACATAAGTTTTCTTTGATTTGAAAATATAATTCTAGGATGAAGGATAGTCAAATGCGGAATGAATGCATTTCTAGCGAGGAATGTATCTCCTAAAAGCTCAATTAATCAATTTTAACTTCTGATATTGAATAATTATTTCATCGAGTTTTTCGCTTATCTTAATCGTTTCGTGATGCTGAATGCCTCTTTGCATATAAATTTTAAATAACTCTTCTACATAATTGTCCATTTGATTAAAAAGAGTTTCCTCTTTTAAAAGCAATGTTAGCTTTTCGGAAAGCTGTTCATACTCTGGGCTAGTTGTCCCACTTTGAATAGAAACTTCTAATAATTTATTATTAACATCCTTAATTTCCATTGAAATTTTCAGTTTCTGTTTTTGGATATAACTACTTTTTTCATTATTCACTTAGTCTAATCACCCTTCATATATTTTGTTTTTGGATCGTAGGATGTATGGAACAGAATGGTCCCTCTCTTATGTAAACACATGTAATAATTCCAAAACCTTACTGAAATTAACATAATGTAAATTTATAGTAAACCCTAATGCTAATATTTATAAAATTAGGAAAAGAATATAAGTATATTAGAATCTATTATTTAATTTTCATAAATGGTGAGTTTTAAATAGTTTCAACGGTAGGAGGAAATACCTATAGGTGAAAGTGATATATTAAAATAACATTAACGGTAAAAGAAAAAGTATTTCTAATATTAGCACTGTTAATGTGTTTTAAGAAAGTAGTGCTTCATGTTGAATTTTTCATTATTTTTTATCTAAGTAGGAGAGAAGCAAAGGATTGTTGAGCAAAGAAGAAGCGTAGAGAAAAGTTTACTAGAAGGCTCTTTTTCATTTTCAAGTGTAACTGCTAGTTCGAGTGCTCATCAATCCCTGAATAATTGTTTATAACAAAATAATCCAAAAATTAGCAAGTAATAGATCTAGTTCTATTTTTTAGATGAAAGTCAGTGATTTTGTGGAAGCAAAAGAACCGTCCCCGTGCTTCTTTTTTTAGGAAGCAAAAGAACTGCCCCACGCTTCCACAATAGTAATTTTTAATCAAACGTTTGATTAAAAAATTTTTGAGCCCTTATAAAACCTAGTGCAAATTCCCTATTTTAAAAATTAACTTTTTTCACCGACTATATTAGAAAAGGAATGGGGGCGGGAGAGTCTCACCCTTTGAAGAAGCGCAAGAACCGTCCCCATGCTTCCTTTTATTATATTAAAATGCAAAACTTGTTGCTTTTTATTTCTAAATTTAGGAAAATGGGCATATTGGACTGATTCATTCGTTCTAATGAAATTTTACTATTTTCCATATTTGGGAGGGGTACATATGAAGAAGGGAAAATTTGCCATACTTATTTTTATTATGGCATTATTGCTAACTGCATGCAGCGGCGGCAGTGAGGAAGCGGGAAGTAAAAAGAAATTGTCTGAAATGGCTAAGAATACGTTTTTGCTGTATAGTGAGGCGTATGAAAATGAAGATGGCCTTAGTATTGGTGATTTATATATTAAAACAATCGGCAAAGAGGAAGAAAAGATTGCAAGTTCAGTAGTAAATGGACAATTTGAATTTGTGATAGACACGGAAAAAGTACTTTATATAGATGAAGAAGATGAATTATATGAAGTGGCATCTGGTCAAGACAAAGAAAAGATTGCTAGTAACGTTTCCTACTTTAATGCCAATCATACGAATAATATTATTACGTATCAAAATGAAGAAAGTGACTTATATGTAGTGAATAAAGAACGGGAATCTGAAAAAATTGCTTCCGAGATTGCTCAATACGAAGTCATTGATAACAACATCTATTATTTAGGTTACGATGGGGATTTCCATAAGTATAATCTAGAAACACGTGAGGAATTATCCATTGCTAATGATGTAGCGAATTTCACCTTATTAAACGCTAAAGAATTAGTGTATGCCAATGATGATTATATGTTATTTTACAAAAACAATGATGATCCAAATGTGAAAATTTCAAGCAAAGAAGTTAGTTCAAGTTTTATACAAAAAGTAGATAATCAATTAATGTACTTTGCTGAAGAGGACGGCCATTTTAATTTATATACTTCTTCTCTTGATGGCTCAACTACGGACAAAATTGCTAGTGAAGTAACGAGTGTAGAGTTAGACGGAAAAAATATCTATTACTTAACGACAGACGGAAATGTCTTTGTAAAAAAGGCAACAGAAGAAAAAGCAAAGAAATTATTAAGTGACGTAACAGACTTTACCCTAAACGATGATACTGTTTATTACACAGACGAAGAGAGTAATTTCTATAAGTTAGCAGATGGTGGCAAAAAGGAAAAGGTTGCAGCTGACGTAGAATCGATGAAAATAACAGATAAAGGGGAATTTATTTATCAAAATTCCAATGATGAACTGTATTTAAGCAAAACAAAATTATCAAGTGATATCGATGAATTCTCTTTTGTATCTAATAATTTAGCCTATGCGACGCTTGACGATAAACTATATTTCATGACGCTTGGGGAAGAAAAACAGGTTGTATCAGAAGACTTAAGCAAATACTCCATTGTCACTTATCATAATAAAATAATTTATTCAAATTATTTAAGCTTTGATGATGTTTCAGGTACTTATTCAATTCAAGATGGCGATGAAACGTATTACGCAGAATTAAACAATAAAGGAATCTTCACGAGTGGATTGTCTAACGAAACATTAGTATTAGATTTTGTTTATGCGGGCTTTAATTATATAAATGTTAAAATCGATGAAGAGTATGCGACACTTCGTCTAGATGGAAACCAGTTAATTCTTGAAGATGAATATGAACAACTTATTTTCACCAAGTCATCGAAGGAAGAAATGAATAAAGAAGTAGCCAACCAGAAAGCACTTCAAGAAAAGCAGGAAGCTGAGGCAGCGGCTGCAGCGATTGCTGAAGAAATTAACTATGTTTTAAGTGATTATTTATATGAATACACAGCTGCAGTCAATTATGACGATATATCAAGTTTACATTACTACATTTTAGATAGTTCTACTTTCTATAAGGAACAAACAAGTTACGCTCAATCTTTGACTGAAAATGGAACGTATTTAGATTTATTAGATTATACAATTGGTACACCTGTGAAAGTAACGGATGATACATATAATGTAGAAGTAATGGAATCATTCGATATCACCAAGGCGGACGGTACGAGCTCAGAGACGACTTATACGAGCATTTATACGTTGAAATATGTGAATGATGAGTGGTTTATAACAGATATGAAGATAAGTTCGAAGTAAGGTCACCCCGGAATAATCGTATTTCACAGAATAGAGCCAACTCAATTTGAGTTGGCTCTATTTTTTTCTGGAAAGTGGAAAGCGCATGGACGGTTCTCCTGCTTCCTTCAAGGGAGAATTAAGTAGCAAAAGAACCGTCCATGCAGTTCCTTAAAAAAGGGAATTCTAGAATGCTTATAGAAGATAAAAGGAAAATATTTAGTTAGAGGAGCTAAGCTGATGGAAGGAAAAATTAAAACCTATGAGGAAGCTGTGAAAGTAGTGGAGGAGCTTGGTTTGCTGCCCTTGGCGCCTTTGGTCCCTGATTATCCCTCTTTGAATAGCATTACTACAGAAGAATCATGGCATTCTGGGACAGAGTTTGATCCTTGGAATTGGAGGACACAGTTTTCAGTAGATGGGGTGGCGGGGTACGGGAAATTTATGAAGAAAAAATCAGTACTCATTTCTAGACAGTTACTTCCCTATGTGAAACGGGTGCTTGGCTTTAATGATTCAGTTGAAGAACGTTATTACAAAGGGAACGTATCAAGGGAAGCATTGCATTTATACAGGATCATTCATGAAGAAGAGGGGATTGACACAAGGGCATTGAGGACGAAAGCAGAAATGCGGGAGAAGGAAAAGAAAAAGCTATTTGAAAATGCATTAGTAGAATTGCAAGGGACAATGGATATTGTCATTTCAGGGATTCAGGAAAAAAAGAATGAAGACGGAGAAAGGAATGGCTGGAGCAGCACCTCTTTTGAAACATACGATTCTTGGGCGAAAAGAAATCATATCGACTCCATTGCACTAGATAGGGAAGAGGCAAAAGAATACCTTTTGACACATTTCAAAAATGTATGTGTGAATGAAGCTTCAGTAAAGAAATTAGAAAAGATCCTTTAATAGGGTTGGGTGCTTGCCAGCTCTGAATGATTCATCCTTTGTATGAATCCCTATCGTTTGATAATATAATGCTAAGTAGAAGTCGAAAGGAATGATTTGATGTCCATTCCAAATGAAAAAGGGAGATACTCGTATGCGGATTATTTATCATGGGATGACGGAGAAAGACTGGAGTTAATTGATGGGGAAGTCTTCAATATGTCGCCTGCCCCTTCACGTAGGCATCAGCAGGTTCTTCGAGAATTATCGACTATCTTTTCTGTTTTTCTGAGAGGGAAGGAATGCGAAGTGTTTTTTGCGCCTTTCGATGTACGGCTGTTAGCAGAAAACAAACAAGATGATGAAATTACTCATGTTGTTCAGCCTGATCTATCAGTTGTGTGTGATCAAGGAAAGCTTGATGATAAAGGTTGTAATGGAGCGCCAGACATGATTGTTGAAATCCTTTCCCCTTCATCTGTTAAGTTGGATCGCTGGAAGAAATATCAGCTGTATGAAAAAGCAGGGGTAAAGGAGTATTGGCTTGTTGATCCGATTAATGAATCGGTAGAAATACATTTATTAATAGGTGAGCAATATCAATTTCAAGGGGTTTATACAAAAGAAGATTCCATTGCAGTTCGTATTTTAGCTGGATTCGAATTTGGCTTAGATCAAATATTTGTCTAAATACAGGTGCTTGTAATTACGTAGTTTTGATGGGGGAAGCATGGGGACGGTTCTCTTGCTTCCTTCAAAACCATTCCTACATTTGTGGAAGCACAAGAACCGTCCCCGCGCTTCGCCAATTATTTTAAAGTAAACGTCACCTTTTTACCCTTTGAAAGGTCCTTTGCTTCTTTGTCTTTCATTGGTCCGATTTCAAGTTCGAATGATTTATCTTTCCAAATTTTTTCGTACATTTCTTTTTCTAAAGCATAGACTTGCAGCAATTCGCCTGAAGTGCTAGGGGCGATTACATCATTGTATTTGTAACTAAGCAGCATGCCTTCATCGAGCATGTATTGTGAGCCATCATTAACCGTTAGCTTCGAGTTGATAGAACTTTGTGCAATTTCTGCTGACTCTTTATTATCAATCGTAAATTTAACAGTTAACAGGACAACCCCATTATTGAACGATTCAAATCTTGGCGCTTCAACCTCGTTTGGGACAAAATCAGTGAATTGATACCCATCTAGCGTAACAGTGGCATTTCCTAGTTGTTCGCTTTTGGCAATGTCGCTTTTTTCTTCGATCATTGTCTTTGTGCCCCAGTCATCAATCGTTGCTCGATCCTGATAAAACCCTTTATTTCCTTCGACTTTTTTCTCTCCACTTTCATTCAGGCTAAGTGTGAACTTTCCATCCTTTCCAAATGTAGAAGAGAAGTCATCCTTTACAGACTGTGGGGTAGGAACTTCAATAGCTACAGTTGATACATTCAATACTTGCTTTAGATGATCTTCACCAAATGGATAAGTATAATAGCCAGTAATTGTTTCGCCAGCTTTAATTAAGTAATCATTGGCTGGAGCCAGCTTTGTTGGAAGCTGTTTTTCTTCAGGCAATAGGACTCGATAATTGTTATAATGCTTCTCACCCCCTGTAAAAAATAAGTAGAATGCAGGCATATAATAAGCATCTTTATCTGTTTGATTCTTCACCGTATATTTGGCAATGATGACGCCGCCATTCGTTTGATCATTAAAAGGAATCATAAAATCAGTATGGAAATCTATTAATTCAACAAGTTTATAGGCATCTAATGAAACAGAAACCCCTTCCATTTCATGCGTTTGTGGAGTGTCATTTTCATAAAGAATCGTAGTCGTTCATTCTGTTTCCTTCTCCATATAACGAATTAATTCAGAAAAGTCGCTTGAGCTTTCACTTTTGTTTGTGTCGCTTTCCTCAGCTGCTTCCTCTGTATCTTCACTTTTTTCTTGTTTTTCTGCTACTTCGGTTTCTTTTGGTTCTTCGGGAAGCATGGGGACGGTTCTCCTGCTTCCGTCAAAGCCATTCCTGCCCTTGTGAAAGTGTAAGAAAGGTCCTATAGTTAATTCAAAGTAAAGTCGGGGTGCTTGTCATCTGCGAAATAAGATTGATTCACAAAATAGAGCCAACTCGATTGGAGTTAGCTCTGTTTTTTTGATTCTTTTCTAAGGGAAAGCAAAGAGATGGTTCTTCCGCTTTCTTTAAAATCAATCGCATCCTTATGGAAGCACAAGAACCGTCCCCGTGCTTCATTTGTCTCCATTCACCATATCTTTTAATTGTAAGCTTACATGATTTAATTCGCCTACTGCTTCATTTATTGAAGTAATTAGATGATGTTCATCTTCCAGTGTTGCCACTATTTCCTGTGTGGAAGCAGAGTTCTCTTCTGAAATATTGGCAATATTTTCAATCTGCTCTTGAATATGTGTGAAAGTATCTGTTGCTAATTTAACTTCTTCCATTCCCTTAGAAAGTTCTGCATTTGTATTTTGGAACGAATCTTTTATCTCAGAAAAGAAGGATGAAACTTCATTTAATAAATGACGCCCTTCTACAGCTGCATTTTCACCTTCAATCGATTTTACATGTGCTTCCTTGGATTTATGGGAGAGTGTATTTGTCACTTCTGAGATAGATACAGTAATATTTGCACTTTGCTCAGCCAGTTTGCGCACCTCATCCGCTACGACCGCAAAGCCCTTCCCATGTTCCCCTGCACGGGCAGATTCAATGGCAGCATTAAGTGCTAATAAATTGGTCTGGTCTGCAATCTGCTTGATGCCTTCTAATAATGAATTCACTGTTTCAAGGCTTGTTTGAAGTTCTTTGACGGTTAAAGCAGTCGTACTAATGGCAGAATTGACTGTTTCCATATGGTCTGTTACTTGGCTGATCTTATTCCAGCCATCCTGGACTTTCACATTCATCTTTTCCGACTCTTCTGCGATCCCTTGGGAAATGGAAATCGTTTGATTGACTCTTTTGAGTGAATTTCCCATCCATTCATTTACATGACTGATATTGTTTGCTTCCTCTTGGATCCCTGCAGCCATTTCTTGAACAGAATCGAGGATATGATGACTAGAATCATAGATTGTTGTTATATTTGTATTAAAATGATTGATATTGTTTTCTAATGTTATTGTGCCTTCTTCTATGGAAGAGAATGTAATCTTTAATTTTTCTACTAGCTCTGTTGCTTTTAATTCCTTTTGATGAGATTCCTCTATTAAGTCTCTTCCCCATTTGGTTATGTAAAAGAAAGCCCACAAAATTCCATTGATGATAAAAAATACGGTAATAAATGCTTTTAGTCCATGCTCAATTCCTAATAGACCCGCTGGATTGAATAGATACATGGAAATATAAGAAATATTTACAATTCCACTAAATACAAGAACTAATTCTTTTTTCAAATAAAGAGTGATCATCGCAATCGTTAGTAGGATTAAATAATGTTTGTTCAATGCAAAACCATCTAAGTTAAAGAGTGCCACTATTACTAAGTTGGGCAGCAGGGCAAAAAGGAACCCCTTCAAATATTCAGGTATTGGCAAGAAGTAATTTATAGCTGATAAGAGAAGAACGATAGCACCTGCAATAATGATTCCTATACTGTCAGTAAGGCCCCTCTCAAAAATTATCGGTATGACGATAAGGAAAACTAAAGCTGCTAGCAGCAATACATTTACATTATGCACCCTTTTTATATTATAGGTATCTTGTTGTTTCAATTGGATCTCCTCCTCAATTTTCTGGAAAAATAAAGTAATTATGACCTAATCTTAATATAAATTTCCTATATAGGGAATATTTGTTTGAATAATAATTTCTATTTCGATATAACTTTTACCATAAAAGAGAGGAAGCGTGGGGACGGTTCTCTTGCTTCCTGCTCTTGTGGAAGCACAAGAACCGTCCCCCCGCTTCCCCCTTGTGAATCAATCGAGTTGTCTTTAATATAGAAATAAAATAAATCATAAGGACGCTCAAATAAATGAAAAAACACTCTTTAAAGATTGTAATACTAACTATTGTGCTAATTATATGTGTAATTGTGTTGAATACTTGGTTAGATCAAGAAAAGACGACACAGCGAGAAGCTGTGAATGGGGTTTTAGATCTTCGTGGCTATGATTTCAGCCAAGGGGAGCCTGTGGAGTTGGATGGGGAATGGGCGTTTGTTCCTGGTCAATTACTTGACTCCATTGAGTTTGAAAAGGTGCCTTCTTATTTTGTTCAAGTGCCGTCCTTATGGACAAGCTATGACCTTGATGGGGAGAACGTGCCTAAATATACGAGTGGCACGTATCGCCTAAAGATCAAGATCGATCATAAAGAAGAGATTCTAGGATTAAAAACAAGCAATATTCGTATGTCTAATGCCATGTATTTGGATGGGCAGCTGATCGGTCAAAGTGGAAGTCCGGCAGAGGATGCATCTTATACGCCACATAATATCCCATATGTTTCCTACTTCATATCTGACAATCGTGAAATCGAACTGCTAATCCATGTTGCCAATTTTGAATACGCGTCAGGCGGGGGAATTTTAGGTTCTATCTATATCGGTGACCAAGACAGCATCGGAAAATTACGAGAGAGCTCAATTGTGTATGATTGGGTAACGATTGCGGCCTTTTTAACGATGTTTATTTATTTCTTAGGGAGTTATCTACATGCAAGAATTGGGCTGGAACAGCTTTACTTTTCTCTTTTTTGTTTTTCGAATGTGTTATATGCCTTTTCTCATGGTGAAAAGGTGTTTCTTGCGCTATTTCCTGCTACGCCATATGAACTATTTGAAAGAGTTCAATCTTCTTCAAGTATTTTGATCGGCTTTTTTATCTTGTTGTATTTTCAGCATGCTTTAAAGCCATTTACGCATCGAAGGATTTTCAGAACACTTAGTATCATGGGCCTTCTATTATTTGGCTCAGCTTTGTTGCCTGTGCATATAAATTCTCAATTGCAAGGTGTTTATTCCGCCTATATTTTTATTGTTTTAGTTTACATCATCTATATTCAAGTTATTGCGATTTATAAGCGGTCAGTTGGGGCAACGTATTTAATCCTTAGCTCGTTTACGATTTTTATTTATTTTATCGTTGGCACATTAAATGTGATGATGGATATTAAATTAAATGCCCTGCCTCCATTATTGCCGTTTATTTGTTTGACGTTGCTCGCTCTTTTTATTTCACATCGTTTTACGAAATCATTTTTGAAAAAGGACGAGCTTTCTAGTGCCCTCTTGCATGTGGATCAGCTTAAGAATGAATTTATTGCAAAAACATCTCATGAATTTCGAACGCCCTTGCATGGCATCATTGCAATTTCGCAATCGATGTTAGACAAGGAAGATGCCTCCTTAACAAATGATCAAAAGGAAAAAATGATGCTCGTTGTTCATATTGCTCAGCGGTTGTCTCTTCTTGTGAACGATATTTTGGATTTTTCTAAGTTGAAGGTCGGAGAATTAAAACTAAATATTGCTCCAGTTGATTTATTTGCTACTACACATGTAGTCGTTGAGACGTTTTCATACTTGATCGATAAGGATGTAACGATTATTAATCATATGAAACGAGGGCAATTTGTTTTAGCGGATGAGGAAAGGATTCGACAAATATTATATAACTTAATCGAAAATGCGATTAAATACACGCATCAAGGGAAAATTGAAATTAATTGTTTTGAACGGGATGGAAAAGTTGTGATCCAGATCAGTGATACGGGCATCGGCATTCCTCCTGAAAATATGGAGAAACTATATGATCCATTCCAGCAGTTTGAGAACTCCGTTGGCGGTACCGGTCTAGGACTAAGTGTGACAAAGGAGCTTGTTCAAATCCAGAATGGAGAAATTACAGTTGACTCGATTGTTGGAAAAGGAACAACATTTACAATTACTCTTCCGCGTGCAGATGTAAAAGAAGGAGAAGAGAAGAGAGAAAACCCAATGTACGTTAGTCAAAGACGGCCGATTCACCTTTCCATTCCTTACATTGCCAAAAATAAAGGAAAACAAAAGGTGATCATTGCTGATGACGATCACATCAACTTAAAAGTACTGATCGACACACTTACACAAGAAGGCTATTTTATTATTGCTGTTGATAGTGGAAAGGCTGTTTTCGATCAAATTAAAAAGCACCCTGATGTGGATTTAGTCATTTTGGATATTATGATGCCTGGGCTGTCTGGATATGAAGTTTGCCAACAATTAAGAAAAGCCTATCCTCTATCAGAACTACCTGTTTTAATGCTGACGGCTGCGATTCGGGGTGAGGACATGGTGGCAGCTTTTCGGTCAGGGGCTAATGACTTTCTGCATAAACCGCTTGATGCCTCTGAATTGAAAACAAGGATACGAAATCTTATTTTGATGAAGGAATCAGCAGAAGCAGCAACAAATATGGAAGTTGCCTTTTTACAAGCTCAAATTAAGCCGCATTTTATTTATAATGTATTAAATTCAATTTTATCCCTTAGCTATTTAGATTTAGACAAGGCAAGAACAATGATTACAGACTTTGCTCATTTTTTAAGAGGGAGCTTTTCGTTTGAGAATACGAGTTCACTTGTGCCGCTAGCAAAGGAGCTTTCACTCATTCAATCGTATGTGAATATTCAGATGACAAGATTTCCAGAGCAAATGGAGTTTGAATTACAAATGGAGGAACCAATCCATTGCTTCATTCCACCGCTATTGCTGCAGCCGCTTGTAGAAAATGCCATTATTCATGGACTGAAGGAGAAGAAAGCGGGTGGGAAAGTCACACTTAAAGTGAAAGAGGAAAATGGAATGGTTGTTTGTCAGGTCATAGATAATGGCCGTGGAATTTCAGCTGAAAGGCTTCATGACCATAGGAAAGATGTACATCTGATGGAACAAGGAGTAGGGCTTCACAATATTGCCAAACGATTAAAATATTACGAGGAAGCATCCATACATTTCGAAAGTGAAGAAAATAAAGGGACGACAGTAGAAGTGAAATTCCCGTTCATTCACGATATGAATAGCCTGGGATGAGCGATTGGAAAAAGAGGTGAAATAAGTGTTAAAAGCGATTTTGGTTGATGATGAAGTGTTGGCATTAGATTTATTAGAGGCGATGCTGAAGGAAGTTGGCGGAATTGATATTGTTGGAAAGTTTTCCAATCCAATCGAAGGGTTGGACAGGATCGGAACGCTGAAGCCGGATCTCGTATTCCTTGATATCGAAATGCAAGAGATGAACGGCATTACACTCGCTGAAAAATTGGAAAGTGTGGAATGGCAAACAGAAATCATATTTGTAACTGCCTATGATCAATATGCGTTGGAGGCATTTAATGTCCATGCCGTTGACTATATTCTGAAGCCAATTGAAAAGGACCGTCTGAAAAAAACGATCCAACGAATTTCTGAGCGGAAAGTTCAATCGCTCCCTAATCAAGTTCCAACAATGAAAGCGAGTCTGCTCGGAAGCTTTCGCTTGACCGATCAACAAGGAAAGCAAATGAAATGGCGGACAAAAAAGGTAAAGGAACTTTGTGCGTATTTAATCCATGTAAACGAACCTGTTCATCGGGATAAAATGATGGAGGAACTTTGGCCAGAACAATCGCAAGAGAAAGCATCTGCGCTTCTGCATACGAGTGTATATCATCTCCGCAAGGAATTCAAAAATCGTGAGTTCCATGAGGCAATCAAATATGTGGATGGGCGATATTCTTTTATTATCGATATTGATAGTGATGTGATGGAAATTAAACAAATCATCAATCAGAAACGCTTCACAAGCAGTGATGTAAAGGAACTGCTTTCCTTATATACGAGTGATTATTTAGTAGAAGAAGATTATAACTGGTCCATTCATTTGCGCGAACAGCTCTGGAAAGCGATCACCCACTATTTAAGAACCTATATTAAGATTGCCCCAGACGAAACAAAGGCAGATCCTGTGTACAAAGAGGCCATAGAAAAGCTAATTGATTTAGACCCATGGGAAGAGCAGTATACGATGGTGTTAATCCAATATTATATTCAGCAGGGAAACAATCGAGAGGCGCTGAATGTATACGAAAAATATCGAACATCCCTGTGGATACAGTTGGATATGAAGCCGCATAAGGAACTAGAGGATATAATAAAAAAAATAAAATAATTTTTATCCACCTAAATAGGCAGATAGGTGGATTTTTTGTCGTTTTTTGTCTGATTTGTTGAGAATTTGTTGAGAGTGAAGTAATAGAATAGTACTAGTGAGATAGATCACTAGTAAATATATTTTCTATTTTATCAAATTTAAAAGATACATATTAAATAGGGGGGCCTACATTGAAGAAGAATAAAATACTAGTTTGTTTAATTATTTTTATGATGATGTTTTCATATCTTCCACAATTAACTGTGGATGCGGAGAGATTATCAGAGGACGATAGCACAACAACTGAAGGTACAGAAACAATACTAGAGGAATCTGATGAATTAACAGATGAACAGATAGTAGAAGCTGTAAAGTCTACTTTAGCGATTGTATTTGCAGAAGGAGAGAGTGAATCAAATGTAACACAATCACTTACTCTTCCTGCATCAGGTATAGAGGAAACTACAATTACCTGGTCAATTGATTTAGAAGATATTATTGATGCTGAAGGAACAGTCAAACGTCCAACAGATGAAGACAAATTGGTGACCTTAACAGCAACTATTACAAAAAATGAAGTAACTGATACAAAAACGTTTCACGTAACAGTCATTAGACAGCTTGAATCAGCGGCTCCAGTATTAACAGCTGGTGAAGTTGAACGCGTCTCCAATTCTGAGGCGGCAGTGAGATTTACATCGAGTAAAGCAGGGCAATATTACTTCGAATTAGTACCAAGTGGTGAAACAGCTCCAATTATTGAAACGGTTGATGCTGGAACTGCTGTGACAACAGAAGAAGCAACGATTCGTTTAATCGATTTGTCTGCAGGTGGCAAGGACATTTATATTCAAGTAAAAGATGAAGAAGGAAATGTAAGTGAGGCATTAGCTATTGAAATTCCAGCATATGAACCGAGTCTACCAATTGTCGGTAGACATGTAACAGTTGGTGAAGATGTCTTTTTAGGCGGAAAATATATTGAAGTTGGGATCTCAAAAAGTGGTTCATTCGGGACGAATTTGGACGCACCTCATGGTTTTCATCCGATCAACCGTTCAAATCTGGGGTTTGTTTATGATGCGGATGGCTTTGACATGGGAAAGGAAATGAATAGTGGAGATTATTTTCTTCCAGGCAGCCCATATGAAGGCTTTCTTGTTGGATACAAAAATGGGGAAATGCCAACTACTTTTTTAAATGCAGAGAGAAATGAAGTTATAACTATTCCTAGTATATCAATTGAAGATTTATCTAGTGGAGATACTTTAGCTGCCAAAACTAGTGGAAAAACAAATGATAATAAATTAAAAGTAGAACAACTTGTTTCATTTAAAGTGGATAATAAATTTTTCAAAATGACAGTAGAGATAACAAATACGACGGATGAAACCCTTCACGATGTAAGGTATATGCGTTCTGTAGATCCGGATATAGATTTAGATATGAAAGGGACATATAATACAATTAACTCTGTTCCATTCAATTTTCCAAATGACAACAAATCAGTTGCATTAGCAGTAGGACCAGAAACAGGCAATGCTTTATTGTTAATGTCAACTGATTCAAGGTCGAGGGCTTCATTAGTTACGAGCGATATGTATTCATTAGCGGCTTACAATGATGACGGTGTCATTGCAGAATCTAATTCAGATACTTGGATGGGATTAACTTTTGCATTAGGTAATTTAGCCCCTGGACAAACCGAGATTGTTGAATATTTTTATAGCTTAGATAGTAACATCGATCAGACAATAGAAGATATTGAGGAAGCTGCACCGGGTATGTCAGATGACGAGGCAGTAGCAAATGCAAAGGCTTCACTAGAGATCGGGTATGAGGATGGGGACAATCAATCAAGTGTAACGAAGAATCTAACTCTCCCAACTTCAGGCGAGAATGGCACGATAGTTAGCTGGTCTTCAAATACACCAGGAGTCATTTCTCCAGAGGGTACGATTAATCGCCCATCCTATATAAATGGAAATGCATTCGTTACATTAACTGCAACTATCAAAAAAGGTGATTCAATAGAAACAAAAACATTTATTATTACTGTAGTTAAACTACCAATTACAGATAGAGAAGCAATAAGTATAGCAGGATCAGCATTAAATATAAGTTATGCAGCGGGTGACAGTGCAACGAATGTTACTCAAAATCTTACACTTCCGTTAACAGGGGAAAAAGGAACAATAATTAGTTGGTCAACAAGCCATCCAGACATTATCGCAGAAAATGGAAATGTTTCAAGACCAACAAGAGATACAGAAGTTATTTTAACAGCGACAATAAAAAAGAATGGTATAACGGAAACGATAATCTTCCGTGTAAAGGTATTAAAAGAAAGAACATCTAGTTATCCAGAAGACGATTATGAGAATACAGCTTCAGAACCAACGACAGAAGAAATTGTTGATGTCGATGGAGCAAATGGAGAAAACCTAACAAAAACGCCAATCACAAGAACAACAGGTACTGATGGCAAGGTGAAGGATCATGTTTCCATGTCAGAGACCGTCGCCAAAGATACCGTTGAAAAAGCGAAACAACAAGGTGTCAACACTGCGAGAATTGTTATTCCAGATACAAACGACAAAGTATCTGAAATAACAGTAGAAATTCCGAAGTCTGCAATGAAACAATTAAATGATGGAAAAATGAAACTGGAAATTGCGACAGACAATGCGATCATAGCGATTCCAACCGCATCGATCTCTTCGTTTGATGATGATTTATACTTCCGAGTTGTTCCACTTAAAACAAAAGAACAACAAAAGCAAGTAGAGGACCGTGCAAAGAAGGAAGAAATCGTTAAGGAAATTGCCCAAAATCAAACGGTGCAAGTGCTAGGCCGACCGATGGAAATCGAAACAAATATGCAAAACCGTGAAGTGTCTATCGTCCTTCCTTTAAAAGATAGTCTGCCAGCAGATGCCAAGGAAAGAGAAAAAATCCTTGATAATCTAGCCATCTTTATCGAACATAGCGACGGAACGAAAGAAGTTTTACAAGGGAAAGTTGTTACCTATAAAAACAATGGTGAACTAGGACTGGAATTCACGGTCAACAAGTTTAGTACTTTTACAATCGTCTATATGGAAGGTGCCGACACTTACTTCGCTGGGAAAGAAACATGCGGAAAAGATGTCCTTCCAGCGGATGCAATTGGCTGTGTAAGTGCTAAGAAGACTGTGCCGGTATATGAACTTGTAAACAATCGCTTGAAAAAAGTAGATGTTCTAAAGGGAAGTCAATCAGCTCCTGCATACGAATCGATTTCCCCAATGCTTGGATTAGGCGGAGACATTTGGGTAGAGCGTACAAATGCGATTCGCTACGAGACGCCATCCAAAGCAATGTTAGCCAAAAATGCATTAACAGGTTCAAAGCGAGTAAAGCAAATGTGGAAAGGGCTTGAACTGCGCCCAGGCCAAATTGGAAAAGTAACGATCTTACAAGACACAGTAATTTGGGAAAAAATCAACAAAACGAATAAGCTTCCTCGTATTTTGAAAAAGGGAGAGCAATATCGAGTGTATCGCTATGTGCCAGGTATGTATGATTTAGGGAATGGGATATATGTGGTGCAGGATGGGAACATCACGATTCAGTAAGACTGTTTGTTTTTCAAGGTATTATAATTTTGGTGAAAACTGGTAAAAATACTATAGGGGAATAGTTAAATTGTACAAGGAACATTCTCCCATGAGCAAAAAAAGGAGAAGTGATCTTAGGTTAACGACTGCTTCTCCTTTTTCTAATATGGAAGGGTGAACTCTGCATAATATTCTTCTTCATTTATGTCTGGATTCACAAGACTATAGGCATAACCAATCTTTACATCCGCTCCGAATAAATGAATGCTCATAATATTAAAGAGGCCATATTCATTATTAAGGTCCTTGTTTTGATCATCAAATCCATTAAAAAGTTGTTCTAATACTTGCGTTTTTTTAGAATAATTAATATGATTCTGGAAGCATATGGATTGTTCTCCTGCTTCCTTCAAAGCCACATGCCCTTGTGGAAGTGTAAGAAAGGTCCTCATAGTAATTTCAAAGTAAAGTCGGGGTGCTTGTCACCTGCGGAATAAGCTTATTTCACAAAATAGAGCTAACTCGATTTGAGTTAGCTCTATTTATTTTGACTCTTTTCTAAGGGAAAGCAAAGGGATGGTTCTCTTGCTTTTCTTTAAAATCATTCATATGGAAGCACAAGAACCGTCCCCATGCTTCACAAAAAAAAGTAGCTGGTTCGCAAATAAAAATAGAATATCGCAAAAAAAGTAGCTGATTCGCAAATAAAAATAGAATATCGCAAAAAAAGCAGCTGGTTCGCAAATAAAAAGAAGATATCGCAAAAAAAGCAGCTAGATCGCAAATAAAAAGAAAATATCGCAAATAAAGTAACTTATTCACAAATAAAAGTAAGATATCGCAAAAAAAGTTTTCATTACAATAGATAATAACTATATTTTTTAATTAAACCTAAACATTTCGTTTGGAAAAGATCGATTATCCCGTAAGCTTCATTTAGTAGTTAAGGGGACGTGTTAGCAAACACAATTAAGTCTATAATAATATCAATCAAAACTATTCAATCAAGCATAATAGTAATGAAAAGGCCACCAAGCAGGAGCAAGGTGGCAGGTAACTCATTTAGATGAAATTTTTACTTACTCCGATTCAATCGAAGGAGGGTCATGGAAGCACAAGAACCGTCCCCATGCTTCCCTAAGGTACGAGATTCCCTCAATCAAGCATGTTTTCTGGACAACCCTCATAAGGATAAAAGAGTGTTTCTTGTTCGGAGATATGGGGTGATTAGGATGTTTGCTAGAATAGCTGCTGTGTTGATTGGGAGCATGCTGCTTGGGGTTGGGATTAACGGTTTCTTAGTTCCACATCATTTACTTGATGGGGGAATTATCGGTCTGGCCCTTATTTTACATTATTATTTTGATTTTCAAGCGGGACTATGGTCAGCTTTGTTAAGTGTTCCATTAATTTCTTATGCATGGGTAAAGGATCGGGCCCAGTTTCATGGCAGTATTTACGGGATGATTATGACAGCCGTTTTTATTGATTTATTGGCGCCTTTTCAGTTTCAGCTGCCAATCTGGCTCAGTGCGATTTTAGGGGGAGCAATTTGTGGAATTGGCGTAGGCTTGATGCTTCGATATGAGACAAGCACAGGGGGAACGGACTTGATCGCCTATTTTATCGCAAAAGTAACCCCATTAAATATTGGGCTATCGATCGCTATAATGGATTGCCTCATTGTCCTAATCGGGTATCAAACATTAGGTCTTAAAAGTGTAGTATTTTCAAGTATAACGATTTTAACTGCGGGAGTGTTTGCGAATATTTGTTATGAGGGGTTTAAATGAATTAAACTGAAGAAATAATCATTCAACGTGTAAAATGAAAAAAGGGGTCGTGCAATAGAGAATAGTGTGTTCTTCTTCCTGCTATTTGCACCTTCTTGGATTGTTTTATTAGTGCAGGTATGGAATAAGCGGAAAAATTCCGGCTAATTAATATAAACGAGGCTTAAATAGCGAATATAAGCAGAGAGACTCCGGTTCACTGCTACAAATAAGACAAAATCTATTTTTTTTTGATCATATAAGCGGAAAAACTTCCCTTATTATTCATGTGCAGTGAATTTTAAAAAAGCAGCTGATTTGCAAATAAAAAGAAGATATTGCAAAAAAAGCAGCTGGTTCGCAAATAAAAGTAGAATATCGCAAAAAAAGTAGCTGATTCGCAAATAAAGTAGCTAATTCGCAAATAAAAGTAAGATATCGCAAAAAAAGTTTTCATTACAATAGATAATAACTATATTTTTTAATTAAACCTAAACATTTCGTTTGGAAAAGATCGATTATCCCGTAAGCTTCATTTATTAGTTAAGGGGACGTGTTAGCAAACACAATTAAGTCTATAATAATATCAATCAAAACTATTCAATCAAGCATAATAGTAATGAAAAGGCCACCAAGCAGGAGCAAGGTGGCAGGTAACTTATTTAGATGAAATTTTTACTTACTCCGATTCAATCGAAAGAGGGTCACTAGGCTCTTCGGTTACAGAAGAATCATTGACGGGTGTACTTGTTTCTTCAGGCTTTGAAGTTTCTACCGGTTTTGTTGGTTTTTCAGGTGCAGGCTTAACGGGTGCAACATCCACTGTTTTATCCGTCTCTTTCTTAACTGGTGGTACAGTTACAGGCTTTTCCTTGCGTTGGACATAGATAAATATAGACGCATCTGTATTCCAGTTTCGACCTGCAGAAGTTTCTGAACGAATGACTGTGCCTTCTTTTTTTCCGCCGTCCTCGTAAGCAACACGCGGTGTTAGTCCTTTTGCATGCATTGTTCGAACGGCCTCTGCTTCAGTCATCCCGATAATATTCGGCATGATTACCCATTTCCTTGGAGCATCCATTCTTTTCAAATCTTCTTCAGAGTAGAGTCATTTTAATTCAGCTTGGTATTCGGGATCATTTGACATGTCTCTGCCGCCATTTTTAAGAGCGGCGCCCTCGTCATACCAATCACTAACAACAGTATTTTCTGTAGAAGGTTGACTAACAGCTTCTGGAGGAATATTTGTTGTTTCCTCTTTATCCTCCGTTTTTTCTTCCTCTAGTGGAGTAGCTATCTCCTCTTGCTCAGGTTGATTGATGTCTGTTTTCGCTACTGGATTTTGTACAGGAAGCAATGCGGCAAGCTTTCCTTGTGGAAGATAAACGATTACCAGAATGATTCCTAGTAAAATAGCACCGCAGCCTGTTAAAATTTTGGATGACTTTTTGAAACGTATCTTTCTTAAATTCCTGCCTATTTTCATTGTTTTCTTCTCGCATTCTATTCGTTTTTTCTTTTTAAAATTACCATAGAAGTTTCTGTTTAAGTAGCTGTAATTTATGGAAGGAAAGGACGAGAAATCGGCCGCTATTTCTCCCTAATTGTTGTTCATAGAAAAATGAAAAGTGACAGCAAAATAGAGCAAAGTTAAGCATTCTAAACAAATAGATTCAGAATCATAAAAAATCCCGATTGATGAGAAATCGGGATTCTTCTACATTGTACTTCCTATTAAAAGGCCCCTGAACCGCCACCGCCGCCACCTGCTCCAGAGCCGGAACCTGCACCGCCGCTCCCTGAACTGGTGTGAATCGCTGTTGCATCATCTGCGGACTTGAAGTTTGAAGTGACCATAGTCGCCAAGATAATCCATGTCGGATCAAATCCATAGACTGTGTCCACTTGACCTTCTTCTGCATGAAATGTTGTTTTGAAAGATTTGTTGTTCACTTGAAGGCTTTTCTCATTGATTCCTAAACCATATATATAGCCGCGCATTCTGTCATCAGTTGATAACAGCTTCCAATCTGTTTCAGTCATATTTGGGAAACGCTTTTTAAACAGTTGCCATTCATATGCGATCTTGGCACCATTCCAATTTTTCGGGCGATAAGTAATTCCGAAAACGAGTAACACCAAAAATAGAAATAATGAAATCAAAAACAAAGCAATTAAATCATTTGCAGCAAATAATATAGAAAATGGCACAAGGATTAAGCTTAGCAGGCAAACGGTCCATCGATATTTCCCGTTCTTCTCATACAAAGCAGCAGCTTTCCACTCATCTCGTACGGCGTTCTGCCATTTTGATCGATGTGTCTGGTATTTCTCATGATTCTCCTGATCTTTCGTATAGGCAGATAAATCATCGAAGTTAAATTCATCGTTCGCTCCAATTTCATCAAATAGCCAACTGACTAATTCCTGCTCATGCCCGAGTAAACCTTCTCGATTGACAAGTCGAAAACGATTTTCATCCAGTTGATCAACATGCCCTTTTCTAACCAAATCTAGGATAGAAGCAGCAATCGTTTCTGGCAAGAGCTGTTGATAATTTGTAAAATAAATCGTCGCTGGCAATGAGAGTACTTGCTTAGGTAATCGGCCATCACTCCCAAGTTCTCTAATGAGTGCATGCTTCCTTCCTTTCGCACCGAGATAGGCACGTAAAAGCACAAATAATAATAGAATACTAAAGATAGGAACGACAATCATACCGATTGATCTGAGCTGCTCCTTTCGTTCGGATTGGGCTGCTGCTTGATCGGTTAATTGCTGTTCTGCAGCCTCTATTTCATCTCGCATGTGTTTTTTCGAAGGACTCGTAACAGCTCCGAAAAGCTTGCTGTCATAGGCTACACGAATGTCTCCATTTCGTTCACTAGGCACTTTCCCTAATTGAAATTGCACCTGTCCATCTTGTAAAACTTGTTCCTTTTGAAAGGCTTCATCATAGCCAAATGCAATAACATTTGTCGTTGATTCTGGTGGATAAACATTGATTGTTAAACTTCCATAAGTAGATTCATTGCTTTTATCAAAAAATGGCCAATAAAGTTCTGCAACATCTGCATATACGTCCACACCATTTTTTATTTCATAAAACAAATCAATCGTAACCGTTTCATCTTTTCCTTCACGATGAATCCGATGCTCCGATTTATCCGTTTCAATTTCTAACTGTTTTTTCCCTTCATAGGCTTCAAGGTTAACAATCTCAGATCCCTTTTTCGGAATGATCTCCCGAATAATCCCCCCGAATTTCCCGCTAAACTCGTAAGTATGCTGTTCCTGCACAGCTACACGTCCATCTTCTTGTAAATAGGCATGAATTTCTACATCTGTAATATCGTAATCAACTGCTAGTGCTTGTGTGGGAATCAATAATATAATTGCTAAAAACAAGACAGTTATTATTTTTCTATACATAGTTTGCACCCCCCATGCTTTACTTACTATACGTAATTTCAATCGAAAGGTTTCAGAAACAAAAGCACAATCGAGTGACTCTATTATTAGCAAGTTCGTTCTACTTTCTAAAATTAGAAGCTTATGAGTAAGAAATATCTCCGTCTTAATGCTTCCCTTGATGAAGGGCAATACTAACGACTTTTCCAATTAAATGTTAAACGAAACTTATATCGTAATTTATGGTAATATTTACTTATATAACTGAACTAAAGGTGTGGTTCTAATGTACTGCCATAAATGTGGAGAGAAATTATTGGAGGAATCTAAGTTTTGTTCTTCCTGTGGTTCTGAAGTTCAAATACTTATAGAGGAGACAACAGGTTCTGATAATGAAATAATGACCGAACAAATGGAAGAAGCGACAATTGAAACATCTATTGATTCAGAGGTGGAAACAATAGATGAACCTGAAAGACAGCAGGAAATTAAGCGAAATCCTTTTATGCGATTATTACCAATTATTATTCCGGTTATTAGTCTCATCATCGTTGCTTCAGGGCTTAGTTATTACTACGTTCAAGAAAAAGAGTTGAATAGCAAAGTATTGGGTTTAAAAGCTTCTGCTGAGGAGCTCGCTTTAAAAAGGGACTTCAATCAAGCGAAGAAGTTATTAGAAAAGGCGCAAGCAGATCGACCGAATTACATTGCCTTACAGGATAGTATGACGATGATAGAGAAGGCGATGGAGTATGAGGCTGCACTTATCGATGTTGGGGAAAATATCCAAAAGACAGCATTTGATGTAGCTTCAAAAGAGCTTACTAGTTTAAGAGAAAAGCTAAATAAAGAAAACGCGCCGCTATTTGATCATTTTCATCAGGAAGTAGAGAATAGTGCAACGAAAATTACGATTGGCACGATCAAGAAGGAAATCAATGAATTGACAACAGTTGATCAGTTAGGTGGAAAACTATCGATTCTTGCAACATTGCCCAAGGATAGTGCCAGTGTGGTCGAAAAGGAAATAGTCAATAAGATTGTCCAAATTAGCAGCAATGATGTGGAAAGTGAATTAACTAAAAAACAGTTCTCCGAAGCTTTTGCAATTATAAATAAAGGGCTGCAATTTGCTGTTAATGATGAAAAGCTTTTAGCTTTAAAAAGTCGGGTGGAACAAGACAAGCTTGCTTTTGAACAAGCTGAGCAGCGGAAGATTGAGCAGGCAATGGAGGCTGCGGCACAAGAGGACTTGAAGAATCGAACGGCTGCTGTTCATGTGTCGGATTTTGCTGTAGAAGTGGATGAATACGGGGATTTATATTTGGCTGGAAATGTAAAGAATGTCGCAACGACGACTATAAGTTCGATCACAATTTATTATACGGTATACGATGTAAATGATAGGTACTTATCAAATGGTTCGACATCTGTTTATCCATACTATTTAGAACCTGGAGCAATAGGCTCATTTGAAGATATTTATTATGGTGTGTATCAGGATGTAAATGTTGAGATTGATAATATTACGTGGTATCTCAATTAAAGAAGGTGACAAGATGAAAAAATGGATCATCAGTTTGATTTCGACCATACTCGTCTGGGGTGCAGGACTATTCGTCTTTTTTTACATAAAGGAGACAATCCCGAATAAATTAACAGCAACATCTGAGTTAACAGTTGAAGCAACAGCAACAGAAGAGAAGGATTCAACCGACCTAAAGGAAGTCATTCACCATACACAAAAACTAGTTGTGAAAATTCAATTAGCAGATGGATCACTGGGATCTGGATTTCTTTATAATAATAAGGGGGATGTAGTGACGAATGCGCATGTTGTCGCGAATGTAAAAGATGTGACTGTCATCACCTCTGATTCGAAGGAGTTTTCCGGAACGGTAATTGGGATTAGCCAGGAGACGGATGTTGCCGTAGTGCGTGTTCCAGGTTTAGAAGGGACAGAGCCGCTCCCTATTGCGAAAAATCGCAAAGGAGAAATTGGTGATGAGGTCCTCGCATTAGGAAGTCCATTAGGTCTGCAAAATACTGTTACAACAGGGATCATTAGTGGGGTTGATCGTGATTTAGATATCGAACCCTTTCATTATGAGGATGTTTACCAAATATCTGCACCTATCGCGCCGGGCAATAGCGGAGGCCCGTTAGTGGACAGCAAAACAGGAGAAGTTCTCGGAATAAACTCAGCCGGATCGGAAAAAGGGGCGATTGGCTTTAGTATTCCAATTATGAGTATTCTTTCACTGATTGAAGGCTGGATACAGACCCCAATGGCAACCCTTCCTCAAGTTAATTTAGGAACGGAAGGCTATGCTTATGATGAAGAATATTCATTAGAAGACTACTCTAGTTATCTAGTTGCCTATTTCTATGAAAGCCTAAACTATGGTGACTATGTAACTGCCTATTCACTACTAGGCAGCTCATGGAAATCAGGTCTCACCTATGAAAATTTTAGAGGCGGATATTTAGACACTTTATCCGTCACCATTGATGATTTATCAGCAAAAAGTTCAGGTGATAATTCAACAGTTGTCGCGATAATTTCTGCTGAAGAGCGAAGCAATGGCTCTACAATTTTAAGCAAATACAAAACCACTTACGAGATCCGCTATGAGAATGACCAGTTGAAACTAATCTCTGGAAAGGCAGAGAAGATTAATTAGAAAAGTAGGGCCACAAAAGAGTGGTCCTATTTATTTTGCTTAAGCAGAGGTTTGCGTGTTAGAAATTGCATGTTTCATTAAAGATTAGTAACTGATTTGGGGAAAATAGTAATAAGTAAGTATCTAAAAGTCTAGCAGTTTTTTTGCAGGAAAAAGTAAAAAAGGCTAATAAATCCATAAAGAGAACCGTCCCCGTGTTTCATTGCCTTTCTTTTTGATATGATGTACTTAGAAATCAATGTATGGGGGATGAAGGATGGTTGGTGTGAAGTCAGTAACGATGGATGGGGAAACGATCTGCGTTTTTAGCAGTGCCATCTATATTTTTGAATCTTCTACTGGGGATCATTTGGATGTCGATATGATTGTAAGCGAGGTTTCTCTAAGAAAGTATAAAGACAGGGAAAGCCTGATCATTGAAATTGAATTAGAAGATGGCAGAAGCATTAGTTCCTTTATGTTTTTAAAATCGCTGCCAGGAAAGCTGCCTAGGCTTCATTTATTCTGCGAAATAGATAAGGATCATGACTATGAAGGCATCCTAAGGATTAGTGAAGATGACTCGGCTTTTCCGGACATCGAGGAAGGCATTACATTAGAGGATATTAGAAAAGTAGAAATGCCAAATGAAAAGATTACACTTAAATTAAATCTGCCTATTGATCAGGTAGAATGGCTAAAGATGAAGAAAAACAAGGAACTAAACGAGCTTTTTAAAGAATTCTTGTATGAGAAGATGACCTTATAGTTGTTGTAGTTTTAAACACTTTTTAAAAATGAGAGGAAAAGTGTGTCTGACCCCTGCTGGATGGAGGGGGACGGTTCTTGCGCTACTAAATGACACACAAGAACCGTCTCTTTGTTTCACAAATACTTTTCCAATATAGTCGATGAAAAAAGTTAATTTTCAAAACGGTAGAATTGACCTAGGTTTTATAAGGGCTCAAAAATTTTTTAATCAAACGTTTGATTAAAAAATACTATTGGAAAGTATGAGGATGTTCCCGTAAATAGTAGAAAGGAATCTGCCAATTAGAACTTTTGTACTTATTTTGCGAAATGAATAATGGGACGGTACTCACGTTTCCTTTAACGAAATTGTTATCTATTTCGCACAGCTTACAAATGAAGTATAGAAGGTTTTGACCGCACCACACATACTTTACACAGATCTTACTCTGATGATGTTTCCGGACTGCTGTTCCGCTATTTCATATAAAAGTATTTATTTTGGGGGATTTTCGGACACAGGTTCCGCTATAGCTGTCCGAGAGTGTCATTTTCGTATGATTATGAGTAATTAACGGAACTGGTGTCCGCAAGTGACGGTAAGATCGTAGATTTTATATAAATAGCGGAATGAGTGTCCGTTACGTTTCTGAGCGGACTATAGTTCCGTTATGTAGGGGTTACCCGTCGCTTTTAGTTATTAGTACTTTAACAAAAAATGTAAGAATATTGTCAATGCTCAGAGTTGTAATTCTTTGAGCTTTTTTGACTTTTGCTAGGATTTATAGTTGATGTATTTTATAAAGTTTTCTCGGCATTATTGGAAATACGCAGATCTATGCCTGTTCACCTATTTTAATCTTCTAATCTTGTATTTCCAAACTTCTCTTCAGCTTCTCCTTCACCTCTTTCCACATAGCTTTAATAGCGGGGTGACAAGAAGATATTTCTTACTTTTCATTTGAAAAGTCTCGAAAGGAATGAAAATCTCTCATTTAATCAAATAATTGATTAAGGACCCTATTTCACAATGAACTTACGGATTATTGACTATCGGCTCTTCTATAAACAAGACAGATCATGCCTAAACAGGTAAAATTAGATATAGTATATTTAAAGGCGATATAAGGCTCACTCTCATAAATAGATTGCTAAAAGAACTGGAGTCCATCTGTTTGAAATAGGATAAAAGATGCTTTTAACCATATAAATCTGATCGATAGTTATAAATAAAGGGAGTATAAAAAATGTATAAAATCGGGGTCGTTGGTTTAAATACCTCAATTAAATGGATTGTTGAATTTGCAGCAGAATATCAGACTGATTTTGAATTTCTCTCTTTTCCATATGAAACAACTAATGAAATAGAAAAAATAATTAAGG
Organism: Cytobacillus eiseniae; assembly: GCF_017874625.1. Classification (GTDB taxonomy): domain Bacteria; phylum Bacillota; class Bacilli; order Bacillales; family Cytobacillaceae; genus Cytobacillus; species Cytobacillus eiseniae. The sequence continues at coordinate 36,238 of NZ_JAGIKZ010000017.1, forward strand.
AAAATGATTCGAATCTGCATGCTTGGCTTTTTTCTGGTCCGATTCCTTATGAAATGGCCAAAAAAAATATAGACACAGATAAAATCATGGTCCATGTGCCGGCTACAGAATCTGGTTTTTATAATTCCCTTTTGGAGATGATCTATGAACAAGGGAAGATTATTAAGAAGCTGAGTATTGATGTGATGTTTCTTGAATCGATATCCTCAAACACTATTATCGAAGAAGCCATCCCACAGATGAATATCCCCTCCCTAGAGGTTTTTACGAAAGTGTTTGACTCAGATGTGAATCTGAATGAGTTGCTTCATTTCCATTTGGATTTATGGAAGGAAGGGAAGACAGAAGGGGCATTATGCTGTTTTCCAACTGTCTGTGATGCATTAAGAGAAAAGGGTGTTCCTGCCTACCATATGTCAATTAGTAAGGTGGATATACAGCAAACACTTCGGATTCTTGACGAAAAAGTGAAGGCTGCTTACTTTAAAGATACACAAATCGGGGTCGAGATCATTGAAGTGGAGTATTTTAATCGAGTGGCTGAGGAGATGAAAACCCCTTATCATTTACAATATTTAGAGCTCCGGTTAAAAGAAAGGATTATTAATCTCTGTGAGAAACTAAAGGGTTCTTTTTCAGAAAAAGGAAACGGGAGATATATGATAATTAGCTCTCGTGGCTCAATTGAACAAGAAATTCGTACATTAGAAGATACGATTGAAAAATTAGCTCTTGAAGCAGAAACAACCATTGCTGTTGGAATTGGCTATGGCAAAACTGCCTATTCTGCAGAAGTCAACGCCTTTCGAGCAATCCAACATTCGAAGGAGATGAAAAAACGAGGGATTGTGATTGTCCAGGAGGATGGAAAAATTATTGAAACACCAGGTACACATAATGAACTCCAATATGCTAGCCGTACGTATAATGAAATCCTTCTCGAAAAATTAAAAAAAGGAAATATCGGGTTAAAAACGTATAAAAAAATTGCTGCTCTCATTCATCGAATGGGGTGGCACGAGTTTACAACAAAGGAGTTAGCAACACATCTCGAGATGACCGAACGAAATGCACGGCGAATTGTTACGAGTATGTGCCATGTGGAATTGGCACAATGCATTGGTGAAGAGGCGATCGCTACCCGCGGAAGACCAAGTAAACTATATCGATTGTTATAAGCGCTCAAATTTGAGTGCTTATTTTATTTTTTCAAAAATGGGCTACGTTTTTTTATTAAAATATTCAAAAAATTGTTGTGTGCAGAAAATTAAAACAGTATACTTTATTTAAGGAAATTATTCCTAAAGTAGTCCGTTAATAAAAGTGATGTCAAACGAACAAGGAGTTATGAAAGTTGTCGCAAATACAAATGATTCATGAGTTAACAGCAGAAATGAGAGAGAAAGTGATTGAATGGCGCAGATATTTCCATAAGTATCCGGAGCTGTCATTTCAGGAAGAGAAAACCGCTCAATTTGTATATGAAACACTGCAAACCTTTGGTAATTTAGAAATTTCACGTCCGACGAAAACAAGTGTGATGGCCCGATTGGTTGGTCAGGAAACTGGAAAGGTGATTGCACTGCGGGCAGATATGGATGCGCTTCCAATTGAGGAGGAGAACACTTTTGATTATGTATCACAGAACAAAGGGGTCATGCATGCTTGTGGACATGACGGCCATACGGCGATGCTGCTTGGTGCGGCCAAATTATTAACTAAATTAAAAGCGCACATCCAAGGAGAAATTCGTTTTTTATTTCAACATGCAGAAGAATTATTCCCAGGCGGTGCACAGGAAATGGTGAAAGCTGGTGTATTGGATGGAGTCGATCAAGTGATTGGCATTCATCTATGCTCCCCAATAGAGGTGGGGAAAATCGGGATCTGTCATGGACCAGCAACTTCTGGAAGTGATACATTTGATCTTAAAATTCTAGGAAAAGGCGGCCATTCTTCTGAGCCCCATGCAGCAGTTGATCCGATTGCCATTGGTGCACAAGTAATCAATAATCTGCAGCATATTGTTTCAAGAAACCTTGATCCCCTTGAAAAACTCGTCGTATCAGTGACAAAGTTCCATAGCGGAACCGCACATAATGTCATTCCAGATACAGCTATTTTAAGCGGGTCTGTACGAAGCTTTCATCCGGACATTCGTCAACAAATTCCAGGATTAATTGAAAGAATTGTGAAAGGAGTGACGGAAGCGCATCATGCATCATTTGAATTGGATTATCATTTTGGCTACAGCTCCGTTGTAAATAATGATAGAGTCAGAGAAATTGTTGAGGAAACAATCATTGATGTATGGGGGGAAGATACGCTGCGTACGCTGCCAGCGCTAATGAGCGGAGAGGACTTTTCTGCCTTTTCAGATCAGGTGCCAGGCTGCTTTATCTTTGTTGGTGCCGGAAACAAGGAGAAGGGAATCATCTACCCGCATCATCACCCTCGTTTTACGATTGATGAAGATGCATTAGAAATCGGTGTTGAATTGTTTGTCCAATCTTCTTTCAAGCTGTTAGGACAATTGGATTGATAGGGAATAGATTTTAATTCCCTTTTAATAAAAATAAAAAAGTAAAGGGGTGTAAAAAAATGATACATGAACCAGTCATTGCAGCTCTTATTATTTTGGCATTAATCGCGGTAGGAGAAGTTATATCCATCCTTACAAAAGCTAGGGTTTCTATGTTTCTCGTTGCCATCGTAGGGTATCTCATATTAATCTGGACAGGAATTATCCCAAAGGATTTGATTGGGGATTCTAAATTTGTTGAAATTGGTGCCGTATTAGGAACAGCGCCCATTATTATTCATATGGGCACATTGATTCCTCTCAAAGTGATACGAAGTCAATGGAAGGCCGTGGCCATATCATTGATTGGGATTCTTTTCGGCACAGGGCTCATTCTTCTTTTGATTACGATGATGTTTGGATATCAAACGGCTGTTGCGGGAGCAGGACCATTAACAGGGGGAGTCATTGCATTTTTGGTAACTGCTGAAGGGCTAAAAGAAGTCGGTTTGGCAAGTCTTGTCGTGATTCCAGCTTTAATCCTATCCTTCCAGTCTCTGTTTGGTATGCCTCTTTCCGCCATTTTGTTACGCCGGTATGCATTAAAGTTTCAAAAGGCAGTTGATGCTGGAACGTATACAGCGTCTGCGTTAGAAGCAGGTATAGATAATGGAATGCATGCAGAAAAAGTTAGCGAACATTATTCCAAATGGATTCCGAAAAAATACCAAACCAATCTTATCCTTCTTTTTCAATTATTTATCGGTGGGGCGATTGCGGTGGCTCTCGACCAATTTACAGGTGTCCCATATAGTATTTGGGCGTTAGCACTTGGGATTATTGGCAGAGTCATTGGATTTTATCCAGACCGTGTAATGGAACGGGCGAATGCTTTCACAATCGGAATGGCAGGACTCGTATTTTTAATTATTGCTACTATGAATGATACGACATTTGAAATGTTTATCGGTTATCTTCCGGAAATGTTCATGATCATCGCTGTCGGAATTATTGGCATCATTATCGGCGGCTTTATCGGTTCTAAATTATTTAAATGGGATCCTTTGAAGGGTCTCCCTGTCGCACTTACAGCCACAGTCGGTTTCCCTGGCGATTACCTAGTTTGTGAGGAAGTCAGCCGAAGCGTTGGAAGAAATAAAGAAGAAGAAGAAATGATCTTAAATGAAATCTTAACCCCGATGTTAATCGGTGGATTTACAACTGTAACAGCTGGTTCAGTTGTCATTGCGAGTATTTTAATTAAAACATTGTAAACAAAGAGACGATTCTTGTGCTTCTAAACGAAGCATAAGGATTGTCTCTTTTTATGACAAATACTTTCCCAATATAGTCAATGAAAAAAGTTAATTTTTAAAACAGAAAATTTATCCTAGGTTTCATATGGGTTCAAAAATTTTTTAATCAAACGTTTGATTAAAAATTACTATTGGAAATGTTCTCGTAAACAGTAGAGAAGAATATGTTGATTAGAATCTTTGCACTTATTTTGCGAAGTTCTTTACTTCTTTTTTTTACATAATGATAGGTTCAAAAATACTGAAATTGCTGTATACTATTAGAGAGGAGGTGAGAGAATGATGAACGAAGAAAAAATGGATACTATGTTATCACAATTAATTAAAATGGTAGGAAACATGCATTCCGATCAGCAAGAGATGAAACAAGAAATGCATCAAATGAAACAAGACCAACTAGGACTTCAAGTACAGTTAGAAAAGATGGAAACGAAGAGCGAAGAGCGTCATCAAGAGATATTAGCACGTTTTAAAGTTCTTGAAATTGATCAGGATTTCGTATGGGAGAAAACGGTACGGAATGAAAGAGATCTAGCAAATATTAAGAGACAATTAAGTCAATAAAATTCCAGCCTTATCCTCATATTTCCACATCATACAATTAATTCTACCGGGAAATTTCATCCACTTAAAAGATCACTCTGTAAAAAAACAGGATATTTCAAGAAATACAAAAGGAGAGGTGATCTTACAAACGATCCCTCTCCACTTGATTTTAAAGACTACTTTATTTCTTCACTCCTGCGACTTCTTCAATCGTCCAGCCTTTTTAGCAGCATCACGAAGAAGGAATTCGATATGGCTGTTTACACTTCTAAATCATCAGCCGCCCATTTCTGCAAAATCTCATATAATTCCGGGTCTAATCGTAATGGAAAACTTTTTTTCTTAGACATATTGCTCACTCATTAATATAGTGTCCCCGTATTAATAACTGGTTGGGCTGGTTTTTCAGCAACGATGGCCACTAGCAGATTATTTACCATTTGCACTTTGCGTTCATCATCTAATTCAATCGTTTTATCTGCTTCCAATTGCTTAATGGCCATTTGTGCCATTCCGACAGCACCTTCAACAATTTTTTGGCGGGCAGAGATGATGGCTGTTGCTTGTTGACGCTGGAGCATTGCTTGAGCAATTTCAGTGGAATAGGCGAGGTGCGTCAGTCTTGCTTCAATCACTTCAACCCCAGCCACATTCAGACGGGCTTGTAAATCAGCTGTCAATTCATTGGAAACCTCTTCTGCATTTCCTCTTAATGTAAGATCCGCTTCTCCAAACGTATCATAAGGATATTTCGTTGCCACATGACGAATCGCTGTTTCACTTTGAATTTCAACAAATTCCTCATAATTGTCTACATCGAATACTGCTTTCGCAGAATCAACCACTTTGAATACAATCACGGCAGCAATTTCAATTGGATTTCCTTCCACATCATTTACCTTCAAGCGATTGCTATTAAAGTTACGAACCCTTAGTGACACATTGCGTCGAAGGGAAAGTGGCACGGTCAAGTATAGTCCATTGTTTCGGATTGAACCTAAATATTTACCGAAAAAAGTAACAACAGCTGCCTGGTTTGGCTGCACAATCGTAATTCCGCTCGCTAAAAGAACAGCAACAATCAGGGCAGGAATAGCAATGAAAAACAGTTCATTCATTAATAGCCATACACCAAGACCAATCAGCACGATAATCGCTAAAATGCCAACAAAACCATTCACTTGAAAGACGTTTTTATCCTTCATTTCAATCACTCCTCTTCAATATCTAACTTATATTATTATGATGTCACTTTTAGAAAAAACTGTAAATCATTTATTTCCAAATAAAAGAAAGTTGCCAAATACACACCCATGAATTACCATTTAATCAAACACTAAAATGGGGGAAGCTAATATGTCCAAACGTGCACTAATTAATGTTGATTATACAGTTGACTTTGTCGCAGCAGATGGGGCTTTAACATGTGGAGAACCAGGACAGGCATTAGAACAAAAAATGGTTGAATTAACAAAGGAATTTATCTTAAATGGGGATTTTACCGTATTTGCGATTGATGTCCATGAAGAGGGGGACCCCTATCATCCAGAAACAAAACTATTTCCTCCGCATAATATCCGTCATACAAAAGGAAGAGATTTATATGGCGGTTTAAAAGAGTTATATGATGAAAACAAAGATGCGGACCATGTCTATTTCATGGATAAAACAAGATATTCAGCATTTGCTGGAACGGACTTAGAAATGAAATTGCGTGTGCGAGGGATTGATGAAATTCATTTGGTAGGGGTATGCACAGATATTTGTGTTCTTCATACAGCAGTCGATGCTTACAACAAAGGATTTAAAATCGTTGTACATAGAGATGCGGTTGCATCCTTTAATCAAGCCGGACATGACTGGGCTTTAGGCCATTTCGAAGGTTCATTGGGAGCGACGGTGATTTAGATTTGAATCGAGAGAGAAGCTGCCTGTATAGTTGGGTAGCTTTTTTTTATGGAAATTAGAAAGTGGTTGGAAAAATGCGAGAATTGATGCTGAAACTCTTAAATGTTCATTATCAAGGTGGATGCGGGCCAAAAGCAGCTGAAGAAATTATCGAAATGTCCATCATCGAAGAGATGAAGGGCAAAGGTAGCTGAGAAAATTATCGAAATGTCCATCATTGAAGAGATGAAGGCCAAAAGCAGTTGAAGAAATTATCGAAATGTCCATCATCAAGGAGATGAAGGCCAAAAGCAGCTGAAGAAATTATCGAAATGTCCATCATCGAAGGGATGAAGACCAAAAGCAGCTGAAGAAATTATCGAAATGTCCATCATCGAAGAGATGAAGGCCAAAAGCAGCTGAAGAAATTATCGAAATGTCCATCATCGAAGAGATGAAGGCCAAAAGCAGCTGAGGAAATTATCGAAATGTCCATCATCGAAGGGATGAAGGCCAAAAGCAGCTGAGGAAATTATTGAAATGTCCATCATCGAAGAGATGAAGGCCAAAAGCAGCTTAAGAAATTATCGAAATGTCCATCATCGAAGGGATGAAGGCCAAAGGTAGCTGAGGAAATTATCGAAATGTCCATCATCGAAGAGATGAAGGCCAAAAGCAGAAGAGGAAACTCTCAAAATGTCCATCATAAAGAATATGAAGACCAAAATTGATGAGGAACTCTCTCAATCAATATCAAACCCAATAAAAAAGAGGCTGTCCATTCAGTCATACCTTTGACTTTGGGACAGCCTCTTTTCATATAATCATACATTAATAGAATCGCTTAAATCCATCAAAATGCTTCTGGTAATAAGCATCACTCAGCTTCGTAATCATCACACCATTTGATGTGCTCGCATGGATAAATTGGTTGTCTCCGATATAGATGCCCATATGGGAGATGCCCTTTTTATATGTATTTTCAAAGAAAACTAAGTCGCCAGGCTGTGGAGTGTCCACATAATAGGAACGGCTATAATAGCCTTCAGATGATAATCGATTGATCGCTTTTCCAGTCTTGTTAAAAACATAATGAATAAATCCGCTGCAATCAAAGGCATCTACACTTGAGCCGCCATATTGATAAGGAGTGCCGATCAGCTTGATTGCCTCGGTTAATAAAGGCATATCTGTATTTATGACTTGCTCACTGTCAGCTGGCTTCTGTTCAACAGCTGGTTTCTCACTTCCATTGATCAGTAATTTTTGTCCAGCATAAATTAAATCGGATTTTAAGTTATTAAGGCTTTGCAGCTGCTGAACGGTCATTCCAAATTGTGAAGCAATGCGTGACAAGCTATCGCCACTTTTTATGATGTATTCTGTCTGATTATTGTTTACCGTAGGTGCTGGCAGCTGTTCTTCTGCAGGTGCTGTCGGTGGTGGTGTGGCAGACACTAAAGATACCTTCAAGCTTTGCCCTGGATAAATACGATCCGATGTTAAGTTATTCCAAGCGATTAAGTCATCTAATTTGATGCTGTGTTTTGCAGCAATTTTGCTAAGATTGTCCCCTGAAGCGACTGTATACGATTGTGCCGTTTGTGATAACGTGGCAACGGCAGTCGTTTTCTGAGCAGTAGGGGCAATAGGTTGTACAATTTTTAGTGATTGGTTGCTAGCTAAGAAATCACTTGTTAGATTGTTTAAAGATTTAAGTTCCCCAATTGTCGTATGATGCTTTTTAGCAATACTTGAAAGTGTATCCCCTTTTTGTACCGTGTAGGTAGAAGCAAAGGCACTTGTTGTAAAACTTGCTGATAAAAGAGCAGCAGTTGCAATAGTCGCGACTTTTTTCTTCATTTTTCTACCAACCCTCCTAAAATAGTCTATATTATGCATATTTTATCATAGAAAAGGGTTTCTGGCAGTAGTTGTTGGATAAAAAGGAGTGAAGAAAGGCTGTGAGAAAGTGAATCATAAAGTAAAAACTCTTATTTAGAATGTTTTTGCTAGAGGAGCAAATAAAAGGATTCTAGAATAAGAGTTTTTCAGGTGGTTTGTTTTATTCCAGCGAGTTAATTTGTTCAATCAACTTGATGATCTGAGCTGTTTCATCAAGGGACACAGGAGATTTACTAGTATTAAAAAATGCTATGATTTCAACTAATAGATTTCTATAATAAGGTTGTTCATCTTGCCAAAGCTTAAATGTTTCTATCTGCTCTTTATAGTGAATAATGCCGCCAAATCGGTTATGCCAATCATAATCTCCTCGAAAAATCACTTGGCGATTAGTAGCAAAGGTTAAATACAACAGCTCATAGTTCTCATATTTCTCTTTTTTGATCGTTACGATATCTGTTCCAAAAAGGGTGACAATCATTTCTAGCGAATGAATGCCGTACCAAAAATAACCGGGCATAGCTTGCTGCTGTGGCAATGGCCCGTATATATACGCACTAACGATATCGCTCGTCTCTTTATTTGTAATCGACTGGGCATACCGTAAGGAGGAAGAACTCATGATTGGTGTCTGAAAGTTTTCACTTAGCTCGACTACGGTCTTTAATTCATCACTACTCATTACAATCGGTTTATCAATGAATATCGGCTTCTTGTAGTGGACGATATTTTTTAACCAAAGCAAGTGATTTCTGCCATCTACAGTCGCTAATAGAACTGCATCCACACTTTTCATGAACAGATCAATATTTTCTACAATTTTCACTTTGTATTTATTTTCAACGATCTCTTTATAATGTAGAAAACGGTCTCTGCTAATCGGCAAGTCTTCTGAAAAGACTGGAAAGGCATGTGTGATTGTCCCGCCAGCAACATGGTGGGGATCACTTGAATCATTCAGCAATCGCGTGAATATTTCACTATGGGATGTGTCTAATCCGATTAATCCAATTTTCATTTTCACCACTCCTCATTTTGAATCATTGAAAAAACTTGTCGTGGCCGACCTCTCGTTGTCAGTTTTTCTGTACCGACCACTTCAATAATATGAATGTCTAACCATGCCTGCAAAATTCGATGAGCGCTTCGAATGGTAATGCCTAACATATTGGCAACATCTTGTGCGGTAAATTCATTGAGTCGATTTCGTTTAATCATCGCTAATGCCTTTTCTAAATGAACGGCATTGATTCCTGATTTTTCCGCTAAATCGAGCAGCTTCTTATCTGTTATCGATAGGGGATAAGTAATAGGAGAAATCAGGTCAATGGGGCCAAAGACTTTTCGATCCTCACGAACAATGAACCCACATTGCCCTCCATAATCCTGTGCCTGGTAAAGAGCAAATCGTGCATTTTTGCCTGCTTCCATGGCTGTCGATCCGAAACCAATTCCAATTGATAAGTGGATATTTAGCGATTTTTTCACTTCATTTAATAAAGGCAGCGATTTGTAGCCTTCCGTAATGCGTTCAAATGTCCCTCTATTGGTCACAAATATATATTCAGCGTCATTTAAGGCAGTTAAATAGGCATCAAATTGTTCTGCGAAATGCAACAATGTTTTATAAATTGCATGAATCCGTTTTTGGACTTGTTTTTCAGTGGCAAAATCTTTCATTAATGCGGAGTGATCCACAAAGATTCGGCCAATGACGATTTGCGTTTCCTTTTGTTTTCGCTGTGTGGTAGAAAGGAGGAGGCGCTCCAATATAACAATAATATCTTCCTCTGTTGGCTTCAGCCATTGATTGGGAATTCCAAGCTGACTGAGCCTTTCACTAATTATCATTAGACTCGTGATAACAGCGCTATTTGGGAATTTCTCGATCACTGATAAATGATGTTCCACTACTTCATCTACATGATCGGCATGGACTAATTCATTATAATAGGTGTAAGTGAAAGATTCTTGGAGTGATTGTTTCGTATTTTCGATATAGGGTACTTGAATTCCGTCAAAGCTGATATGTGACAATGGTTTCTTTTTGTTTAGTAAGTAGAGTGCACGATATAATCCAGAACCTTTCAAAGGAACATAGAAGGAGGGAAGCTGTGCAGGAATCTCCTTTCTTGCTGTTAAATAGGGTGCCTTACCTGAATAAAGGAAACAATCTACTTGTTCACCTAGTTCCTTCGTAAATCGAGAGGCATCGCTTAACTGATTAGAGAGGCGGAAAATAGGGGTCATCGACGGAAAGAGATCAAAGCATCTTTGGAAGGTTTCCTTTATCCAAAGTGGGCCAATCACCCCAACTTTAATATGTACGTCCATTCCAACATCTCCTTATCATTGTCAAAAAAGGCACACCCGCAAGAATGTGCCTTTTCTATTCATTATACATGAGCTTCATTCAATAAAAAGGATTGAATGAAAGAGTCATCATTCAGCTCTGGGTAAGCGGCTATAACTCGACTAATCTCTTCACTTTGTCCATCGCTCAGTACTTCATGCTCGGCTAAACACCAATTTCCCTGCAGGAGACCTTGTCTTCTTAACACTTCATTGATTCCTGAGATGCTTCCTTTAAAATCATTGGCTGAATCAAAAAATGCTGCATTTGCGTCTGTTACTTTTTGGGCAATTGTGAGCCACTTTAAATCGATGCTTTCTTTCCTTTTGGCTTCTTTTATCGCAGTAAATAATTGAACGGCTTCCCTCGTCCAGACTGACCAATGCCCGAGTAACCCTCCGACAATCGATTTTTTTACTTGGCGGTCGTTCATTCGGAAGGCATATGTTGTCAGTAAATCAACGATAATATTATCATCATTCCCAGTGTAGAGAGCGATTTCATCTCTACGTTCGGATTCACAAACAGCTCTTACAACATCAAGTGTTTGATAACGATTGAACGGCGCCATTTTGATCGCTAGTACGTTCTGTATACTGGCAAACTCTTTCCAAAAATGATAAGTGAATACTCTCCCACCAACGGCCGGCTGTAAATAAAAGCCAAAGACTGGAATGATTTCAGCGATTTTCTGTGTCCGTTTAAGTAGTTCTGCCTCTGAATAATGATTTAATCCGCCATTACTGACTAATACAATGTCGTAGCCTAAGCTCTTGGCAATTTTAGCTTCTTCAACAGCCTGCTCAGTAGGGCCGCAAACCCCAGCAATTTTTAAAAAGGGACGCGTGACATTTGCTTTGTCTACTTCTTCAGAGGCCATTCTTAGGACGTTTTCGAAAAGATTGAATTGTGGATCGCGAATTTCAAATTGTGTCGTATGAACACCTACGGCAATTCCATCTACACCTGCTTCAATATAATAACGGGTTAGTCTTCTTTGAGAAGTTTCATCCAGTTTCTTCTGTTCAGTTAACGCTAATGGATGCGCTGGGATAAATGCACCATCATGCAGCAATGTCCATTTTTCAGGAGAAAGCACCATTAAAATTGTCCCTGCCTTTCTTGGAAATGTGTAGGCTTATTTATCGTTTCACCGTCATTCATCACCCAATTAGCTGTCCAATCAAGCATTTCATGTATGGATACACGAGGATAGCCGAATAATTGATGCGCTTTTCCGGCGTGATTAAGCAGGGCTGTTTCTTGCTCTTGACCATTAAATACAGGCTCTTTTCCAAATCTTTTTCCGAATTGGTCGGCAATCCAGCGTACAGGTAATGTCTCAGGGCCAGTTACATTTAAGATCGCTGGAGGCGAGCTGGCAATGGTCAAAGAGCGAATGGCATATTCGTTTGCATCTCCTTGCCAGATGACGTTGACATGGCCCATCGATAGATCGATAGAAGTAGAATGATAGACAGCTTTTGCAATTTCAAGAAGCACTCCATATCGCATGTCAATTGCGTAATTTAACCGAAAAATCGTCAGTGGTGTCTGATCTCTGTAAGAAAAATGGGTTAATACTCTTTCTCGGCCTAATGACGATTGCCCATATTCTCCAACAGGACCAACTGGATGCGATTCATCACATCCGCCCTTTTGTACAGGAACAAGTGGGTAGACATTTCCTGTAGAGAAAGCAACAATGCGAGAGCCGCTGAAATGCTCGGCTATTCTTCCGGGTAAATACGTATTCATCGCCCATGTATAATGTTCATTTCCTGAAGTGCCAAATTTATTGCCAGCCATAAAAATGACATTGGGCAGCTTCGGTAGAGCAGCAAGCTGCTCTTCATCCATTAAATCGGCTGTAATTGTTTCAATGCCTGCTTCTTCTAACTCTTCCTTTAGCGTGCCAGAGGAAAATCTTGAAACCCCAATGACTCTTTTATCGATTCCAGCTTTGTCGATTGCCCGCTTAGCTTTTTTTGCAAGTGTGGGACCCATTTTTCCTCCGACTCCAATAATCAAAATATCGCCATCCAAGTTTTTTATATCCTCTATTAACGCGCTCGACGGTTTCGTCATTAATTCTTCTAATTGCTGTATATTCTGCATGACATACAACTCCTTATGATGATTTATGAAAGAAAGATATTTTTGAAATTATTAAATGCAAGGTAAAGTAAGACGAGAAGGCCTAATATTCCAAATAGATTACTAGTTAGTTTATTTTTTAAGGTTCCCATGATTTTTCCATCATTCGCGACAACTAAAATACATATTGCAATAAAAGGAACGATAAAGATCGTCACGGCTTGAGCAAAAACAATCAGATTGACAGGTGCAGACCCGAAAATAATGGCAATGATGGAACCGAATAAGATTACGCCGACAATGGCGAATTTTACCTTTATATTAGATAGCTTGCTTCCAAAGCCGAGCCCATCTGCTAACATGGAACCGCCAATGGTCGCATTCCCTATTAATGAGGAATAGGAGGCGCCCAATAGTCCAATCATAAATACGACGGTTGCCCATGAACCAAACAGCGGTTCAAGAGATGCCCCCATTTCTGAAGCATCATTCACGACGATTCCTTGAGGCTTCAACACAGAAGCTGCAACGACCATAATTAAAAATGAAATAAATCCTAAAATGAAGATTCCTAAATACGATTCACGTGTGCTGCTTTTCGCATCTTTAATCGTCCAGCCCTTTTCCTGTACTAAATAAGATTGATAGACCGCACCAACGATAGAGAAGCTCGTTGCAAAAAGAGCAATAACTAAGCCAATGCTTCCTGAAGGCATTGTAGGGATAAATCCACTGAAAATATCAGCAAAGGATGGTTTAACAGCGATAAAGGTAATTAGAAATGCGCCAAGCATTACTAAAACAAGTCCAAGCATGAGCTTTTCCAAAATAGCATAAAACTGTTTCGTAAATAAAAGGGCAATAGCCAGGATGGACATAACAATGATCCACACAGTCGAATGAACACCCGTTAGTGCTTTCATTGCAATTCCAGTCCCGATTGAGTTCCCAGCTTGGAAAGAGGCCGTTACTAAAAATGCACCTATACCTATCAAAATAGATACGATCTTGCCCCACTTATCCAGCATGACATTTATGAAGCTTTGCTTAGCAGCAAGGCCAATCCTTGTGCTCATCTCTGTGTAGCACATCATAAAGATAACCGCAGCAAAAATCGCCCAAACAAGATCGGTGCCATGGATAGCCCCAATCTTTGACGACAGAGTCACACTTCCTGGACCTAAAACTAAGGCTGAAGTAATAAATGCAGGACCAAGATACTTTAAAATATTTTTTCTCCCACGATTCACATGAACTTCTGGTGTTGCTCCCTCATTCTCTACTTTCATTAAACTCGCCCCCTTTTATTATCTGAATCTTCAATATAATCATAAAACAAATAAACTTTAATTGACATGTCTTTAATATGTCTTTAATTTGATCGCGGGGGATTGATCATGAGTACTGGAAAATTGGCATTGCTAGTAGAGAAATTCTCCTATTAGCTTGAACAACAGCATGGCGGTACTACTCTTTAAAAGCTTATGTAGACATGAGGTGCAATCGAATATGTGAGGGGAACTTTATTACGCATATTTTGGGAGAATAAGAGATTCTATTTTTTTGTATAGGTATTCGATCCCCGCTATAGGAGACAGCTTCATCGGAAAAACAGCACAAAAGGTATGAGCATTAATAAACGGAAAAATCCCGGTTAACTGCTTTAAATCAGACAAAAATCCATCGATTTGAATCAGATAAGCGGAAAGTTTCCCCTTATATTCAACTTTTTTATGCGAAGGGAATGCAAGGGAAAATGGGGAAGCGCGGGACGGTTCTTTATTTGGTTGAGGGGCGTAAATGAAATTAAAAAGGAAAGTTCTTAAAGAATTCTCTTTACAGAACTTTCCTTTTCATTTTGATCACTACTTTTATACACTTTTTGGGATACAGCAGGTCATCCTACGATAAAGGCTCTAATTGGCTCCGTAGCTAATTAGGTTTGTGAATATACGGTAGCCGCCAGGTACTTGGCCTTGGATTTGTCGGTAAAAGACTAGGTTGGTGTAAAGATATGTGCCTTTTCCGTGTTTTGTCATCAGGATGCCGCCTTCGAAAGGCTCTTCATTTGGATCGGCCATGCTGACGAATGTTTCGAAGTTTTTATCCCATTCCATTGGGTAGTATAAGCCTCTTTCCTGAACCCAGTTTTCCCAATCACTATCTGTAATTTTATTCGGATAGCTAAATAAGGAGGAATCTGGTTTTAGGACAGTGACTTTTGCGTTCTCGTCTGTGACTCTCCATTTGATGGATGGATTTCCAAGCGTTAATGGATATGGAGCGGTTGTTTTCGCGTCCCATCCATCTGATGGTTTATGGTATTGAACGACTAGGTGTCCGCCATCTTCGACATATTTATGGAGGCGATCATTATGCTCGACGAGATCTTTCCTTGATAAATATGCACGAATGCCTGTTACAATCGTATCATACTGATTAAGATCCCCAGTTGTCAAGTCCTCTTCGGTCAGCTTTGTAATATTGAAGCCCGTATTGGTTAGATAGTCTGCTACCATATCAAAACCGCTGTCTATATAGCCAATTTTCAATTGATCATTTTTCAATAACTCAAAAGCAACTCCATTTACTTGTGCATCATACAAATAATAAAATGTTCCGATATGGTCATAGTTGATTTCCTGAACGGTTGAATCAAAAGTTTTGCCGTTTGCAACTGCTTCTGCATGAACAGCAAAGCTGCCATCCTGAATATTAGAAGGAGGGGTTAGCTTAAAAGCAACCTCTTTTTCTTCTAATTGAGCTTTAAAAGCCACTTCTTCTTTACTAGGTGAAACCTTCCAGCCTTCTGGTACAGCTAATGAAACATCTGCAGTATTTTTTCCGTTAAAATAGTTTTTAACTTTCACTGTTACAGGAATTTCATCTTGAATATCTGCGGTATTTACGACAATGTCTTCAGGGGATAGTGTAAGACCTACGTCAGGCAAGACAGCAATGGTTTCTCCAAGTTCGCTGATTTGACTTGTTTGCGTACCGCTATCTTCAAATTGAACCTTCGTGCGGATGACTGAATCAACATAGGCATGATAGTCGTCCGCATCTTTAGGCACCTGTACTTCATAGGTTAATTCAGCTTTTTCTTCAGGGTTTAAGTCTTTAGCGGAGGCTGTCTTAGAAACCTTCCAATTTTCTGGTACGACTAGCTCTGCCGCTACCTTCTTTAATTTCTTTTTCCCGTTGTTTTGCAGTTTTACCTTAACAATTGTTTTTTGTCCTTTTGTAAGAATCTTTGTTTCTGGGATGGCTTCAACAGATAATTCTGCAGACTCGACACTTACAATTTGTAATTGCTCTTCTTTTAGTGAGAGCTTATGAAGCAAGTCAGTTTTTACTTGTGGGTCAAGCTTTGCTTTTTCAGTTTTCTTTTGGATTTGTCGAACATCTTTTAGTGCTTTTTGTGTTTTTTCGAATACTTGGTCATTGCTAGGATAAGCGGAAATAATGGAGTCTAGTGATTCTTGGAGTTTTGTAAAATGTACTTGCAGGTCTTTTTCTTGTTTTGGCAGCTTTTGTGCCCACTCTTTGAAATTGTAAGGGATCCCTGCAAATAGATTGCTGCTTTTATTTGTTTCAACCGCAGTTTTTATTAATTCTAAGTGAACTTGCCTTGGTTCAGCAGGAATGTCATTTCCCATTCCTTGGCTTTTATGCATATAGCGGGATTCTTCTCCCAATTGAGGGTAGGTCATATTATAGATTGGATCATACATCCCGATTTCAATAGAAGTGGTAGCAGTATCTTTTGAGTCAGCAGGTAGATATAGCTTTTTAACCTGCCAAACAGATAATCCCTCTTTTAACTGCTCTGGGAAAATAGCAGGGTTGGCAGCATCTTTAAATGCCTTTTCACTTAAAATAGCCATTGTGCGATGGTGTCCGTGCTGTGTATCCACATCCTTGAACGATGGCATCACAATATCAGGCTGGTACGTACGAATGAAGCGAATCAATCGTTCATAGGTGAGATCTTCTCCCCAATTCTCTAATGTCTCCTCAGGCGTTTTGGAGAAGCCGAAATCATAAATAGGGTCAGACGTTGTTTCACTAAGATGATAAGCTTTTACGCCCGTAATCTTAGCTGCCTCAATCATTTCTCTTGATCGAATAATTCCGAGGCCATTGTCTAATTCATTCCCAATTTCATTTTGTCCGCCTTCGCCGCGGTTTGCAATCAGACTAGATGTTTTTACGCCAAGCCCTCTGGATAAATAAGCAAGAAAATCGCTTCTTTCATCATCTGGATGTGCCCCTGTGTTCAGGAAGGTAACCGTTGTTCCTAGAGGCTTAACCGCATTCCAAAGATCTACATCATGTTCCTTTTCTTTTTCTTTTGCTGCATGAGTGGCAGCTGGCCATAAGGAAATGACTAATAAAATAGAGAGTACCCAGCTAAAATATTTTTTCAAATTTGAAACCCCTTTCATTTTGGGATAACGACGTAGTGAATCTTTGTCCTCCTTCCATCTATTTATATGTAGGTTAGTTAGGTTAATTAACTAACGATACAATGAACCTCAACTACTATTATCCATAATTAACCGCGTTTGTAAATATGAGTATATTCAGAAAATTAAAAATAGTAGTTTTGGACTAATGTTTCAAATTAGAACTAATAATTAAAAATAAATATTTAAAAAATTGAAAATATTTGTTGTAAATATTTAACTACTATTGTATATTTTAGTTAATTAAGGAAACTTACTAACCTAAAATGATTAAGGCCGTGATGTCATGAGTAGTAATAGGAACTTGATTCTATTGAAAAGAACAAATAAAAAAATCGTTCTTCAATGTATTAAAGAAAATCAGCCCATCTCTCGTGCAGAGATTGCCTCTAAGAGTCAAATCAGTAAGCCGACTGTATCTCTTTTAGTCGATGAATTGGTTCAAGAAAATTGGGTGCTGGAAAAAGGAATAGGGGTGGCATCTTCTCAAGGTGGGAGAAGGCCGATTCAGCTTTACTTTAATGAGAAGGCTGGCTATGTGATTGGAACAGATATTGGCGGGACGAAAGTAAAAACTGTCATATGTGATCTAGTCGGGAATATTATTTGCACAAGCAGCTTTAAAACAAGTCAATATCTACAAACAGGGTTGCTAAAGCAAATTCATAAAGAAGTAAACGGGATGATTCAGTCCTATCAGCTAGATTCGAATAAAATTTTGGGCATGGGTGTGGGAGTACCTGGTATCACTGAGCCAAATAAAGGTGTTGTTGTTGAAGCTCCGAGCATTAATTGGGTACGCTATCCGTTTATAACCGAAGCAAAAAGATACTTCTCCTTTCCAATTTATATCGATAATGATGTGAATGTTGCGGCTTTAGGAGAGCAATGGCTTGGGAATGCGAAATCAAAAGAGAATATTCTTTTTATTGCTGTTGGAACAGGCATCGGAAGCGGTTTAATTATTCATAATCAGCTCTACCGCGGCTCTTCCTGTGCAGCAGGCGAGATGGGCTATATGGTTACGGATAAAAATGATATGAAAAATGAGTTTAAACCCATTTTCCATCGATATGGCTACTTGGAAAGTGTGGCTGGCGGGAAGGCGATTGGTGAAAGATTAACTAATCTAATCCAGCAAAAGCCAGGGCATCCACTATTTGAAGAAGCCAGCCACTCAGAACTGACAGGGGAAAGAGCCTTTTCGTTAGCAAAGGAAGGAGAAGAGACCGCTCGGTTGGTTGTGGATGATGCCATTGAACATTTGGCTTATGGCATTATCAATGCGGCTAGTTTACTCAATCCTGAGGTTATTGTTTTAGGGGGCGGTGTTCTTAAATCCTCAGATTATATCTTACCAAGATTACGAGAAATTGTGTATCACTATCTTCCTAGTACAGTAGAGTTGAACACTTCCCAGTTAGAAGATCATGCAGAGGTACTTGGCGCTGTCTCACTATTTCTTCGAGAATATGAAAGCGTTTTAAATTAGAGCATTTACTAACTTGATTCTAAAGCAGGCTTATATGGCTACATATACCTAGAACAGAGAAGAGTTTTAAGCCTACTTTCAGGATAAATATCATTTATTTTAAGGGGGTTCATCATGTTTAGAAAGAATCGTTTATTTGTTTTTTTTATTGTGGCACTCATGCTTATCATGTCTGCATGTAGTAATTCCACGGGAGGCAATGAAAGCAGCGGAGAAAAAGAAAACAACTCAGGCGGGGAAAAAGCGGCAGAAAACAGTGGAAAGTTAGTCATCTACACAGCGCGTGATCAAACGGTTGTTGATCAGGTTGTTGGGATGTTTAATGAAAAGTACCCTGATATTCAAGTCGATGTCCTCACAATGGGAGCGCAGCAGGTTCTTGAACGTATTCGTGGAGAGAAATCGAACCCTCAAGCTGATTTTTGGTGGGGAGGGACACAATCTGCCTTTATGACGGGTGCGAATGAGGATTTATTAGAGTCATTCAAGCCAAGCTTTGATGCAAGCATTCTGCCAGAGCATAAAGACGCAGAAGGCCGCTGGTATGGTGAAATGCTTTTACCAGAGGTTATTATGATCAACTCAGACATGCTAGCGAAAGACGAAGCACCGCAAGATTGGGATGATCTGCTTGATTCAAAATGGAAGGATCAGATTATCATCCGTGGCGTATTGGCTTCAGGAACAATGAGAACGATTTATTCAGCAATGATTCATGTGCAAGGAGCAGATAATCCTGAGGCTGGTTATGAGTGGCTAAAGAAGCTTGATGCAAATACAAAAGAATATGCCCAGGATCCGACGAATCTTTACTTGAAATTGGCTCGTCAAGAAGGCTCTATCTCATTATGGAATCTGCAGGACATCCTTTTACAGAAAAACGAGCATAACCAGCCATTTGATTTTGTTTATCCAGAAAGCGGAGCGCCTATACTTGTCGATGCAGTTGGTCTTGTGAAGGATGCAAAGAATCTTGAAAATGCAAAGGTATTCTATGAGTTTCTTTTTGATCCTGAAACTCGTGCAACATTAGCGGAGGACTTGTATCAAATTCCTACCCGTACGGACATTGATCAAGATCAAATGCCTGAATGGTTTAAAGATATCGAGCTGAAGGCATTAGACCTGGACTGGGGAGTAATGGCAGAAAAAGAAGCTGAGTGGATGCAGCATTGGGATGAAAATATTAAAGGAAAAAACTAATATTCTATTTTAAAAGGGGTGAAGAATTTTTTCACCCCCTTTATCTACACAGCGAGGTGGTTTTATTGAAAAGTGTACGACTTGATCATGTGAGCAAAATGTTTGGAACAGCAAAAGGGGTAGAGCATGTAGCCATCGATGTAAAGCCCGGGGAGTTTTTTACCTTTTTAGGGCCCTCAGGTTGCGGGAAAACAACGACACTCCGAATGATTGCAGGCTTTTACTATCCAACAAAGGGGAAAATCTTTTTTGATAACCGTGATGTCACAACCCTTCAGCCAAATAAAAGAAACATTGGAATGGTCTTTCAAAACTATGCCCTCTTTCCACATATGACGGTTTTTGAAAATATCGCCTTTGGCCTTGAGGTTCGTAAACTATCGAAATCAGTGATCAAAGAAAAAGTAGAAAGGGCACAGAAGCTTGTTTATCTAGATAAATATGGAACGAGAAAAATAAATGAGCTTTCAGGTGGTCAGCAGCAGCGGGTTGCCTTGGCGCGTGCACTTGTAATTGAACCAGATATTTTGCTTTTAGATGAGCCTTTATCCAATTTAGATGCCAAATTGCGTGAAGAAACGAGATTAGAAATTAAAAGGCTTCAAGTGGAATTAGGCGTAACGACCATATATGTTACCCATGATCAAACAGAAGCGATGACAATGTCTGATCGGATTATGGTTATGAAAGAAGGGGTCGTGCAGCAGATTGGTACCCCTCAGGAAATTTACAATAGGCCAGCCAATCATTTTGTCGCTTCCTTTATTGGTGAATCCAACATGCTTGAAGGTGAAGTGATGGAGATAAGCGGTTCGACAGTTAAGGTGAAAGTAGACAGTGATCTGCAAGTAGAGGGAGTTTTAGATACAGCTATAAATAAGATAAAAGTAGAAGTGGGCAAAAGTGTGAAACTTTCGATTCGTCCGGAAGCCATATTTGAAGGGCAAGGGCCAAATCAATTACACGGAACGATTCAATTAGTGGAATTTACTGGGGTAAGTATTAATTATCTAGTTCAGGTCGGATCAGCAACATTAAAAGTCATGATTATTAATAAAGGAAATCAAATTCTTAAAAGAGGCGATTCCATTTCCCTTTATGTACCGGAAAAGGGTGTTTACTTTATAAATGAGTAGGTTTCTTTACGGAACGAATTCAAGCGAACAGAAGGTGAAAACATGAATACGGATCAAGCAGCCCCTTTGAAGGAAAGCTGGTGGGCAAGACTGACACAATCAAAATATTTCATCTATATCTTAATCTCTCCTCTTTTCTTAGTGCTCCTAGCCTACGTTATTTATCCCTTTTATCAAACATTTATTCAAAGTGTGGTAGGTTCTGAGGGAGCTGGAATAGGAAACTATAAACGGTTCTTTAGTTTGGAAAGCACAGCCAACCTGGAGGCGCTCTGGACTAGTATTTATATTTCTGTCATAAGTGTAATTACTTGTGCCATTGTAGGAGTAACGATGGCCTTCTTAATCGAACGGTACGAGTTTCCGGGAAGGAAAATTCTTTCCATTCTTGTTCTTGTTCCGATGGCCTTGCCGCCTTTAGTTGGTGTATTATCTTTTACATTTTTATATGGTGAAAGCGGGATTATTCCAAGAGCACTTCAAGCTTTATTCCATCTTGATTCCGTTCCCTTCTCACTAAAAGGAATTACAGGGGTCATTGTTGTTCATACCTTTACAATGTATACATATTTTTATCTAACTGCATCTGCGGCTATTAAAGGATTGGATCCATCATTAGAAGAAGCAGCTACAAGTTTAGGATCTGGAAGAATACGTATTTGGGTGAAAGTCATTCTTCCGATGTTAACACCAGCAATGGTTGCTTCAGCACTGCTCGTGTTTATGATTGCGATGGCATCCTATACTGCACCATTAATGTTTGGTGTGGAGAGAACGATGACGATGCAAATCTATTTATCTCGGACAAATGGAAATTTAGATATGGCCGCAACACAATCTACTATTCTTTCGATTGTCTCGATCGCCTTCTTGATTATGATGAGATGGTACCAAGGAAGGCGTAACTTTCAAAATCAAAGCAAGGGGATTAGTGTCCATCGCACGGAGCTGCGTACCCCTTTTATGAAATATCTTTCCATGCTTCTTTCTTTTATTGGGGTCATTATTCTTATGCTTCCGATTTTAGTGCTCGTTCTCATCTCTTTTTCAGTGGATGGGGAATGGACGATTCAAATTATTCCGTCAGCATACACATTCGATCATTATATTGCATTGTTTACCGATGAACGAACTTGGCGTCCTATCTGGAACAGTTTGCAAATGAGCTTTGTTGCAACAATTGGAAATATCCTCTTTGGGGTGGCTGCTGCCTATGCGATGATTCGCACAAGATTTAAAGGAAAGGCTCTCCTTGATATTTTAATTATGATTCCATGGGCCCTTCCTGGAACAGTAGTTGCAGTTAATTTAATTGCTGCTTTCAGTGAGCCATCTGTATTTAGCTTTAATCAAGTATTAATCGGTACGTTCTGGATTTTGCCGCTCGCTTATTTTGTTCGGCATTTGCCCCTCATTTTCCGCTCGACCTCAGCAGCACTTATGCAGATGGATCAGTCCGTGGAGGAAGCCGCACGAAGCTTAGGCGCGAACTGGTGGTATACGTTTAGAAGAGTGGTTGTGCCAATGGCTTTTTCAGGTATATTAGCAGGAACCTTACTGGCCATGGTTCAAGGACTTGGTGAATTTGTTGCATCTATTCTTATTTATAGTACCTCGACCATGCCGCTATCTGTTGCTATTTTTCAAAAGATGTATGCATTCCAATTTGGAACAGCCTGTGCCTATGGTGTGCTGCAAATTTTGTTAATTATTTTTGTATTGTTTATTTCTCAGAAATTAACAAATGGGAAGGCAGGAGCCGTTATTTAAGAGGAGGTTTTTTAAAATTGAAGGCTTGCGAAATTCATGGGAGAGACCTGGAGTTACTAAAGACTGCGGGATTTGCAGTTGTTCCGCTAGGCAGTTTCGAATACCATGGTCCTCATTCTCCATTAGGAACAGATATCTTTTTGGCAGATGGATTTGCAGAGAAAATTGATCCGAGCTTGGGAGGGGTTACTCTCCCAGCCATTCCTTTTACAGCATGCCCTGGGAAAACGTCTAAATATGCAGGAACGATTTCGATTAGACCGGGAATTTTTCAAGAATATCTCATTGATCTGACTCTAGGAGTGATTGAGCAGGGGATTAAAAACATTCTTCTTCTGAATGCGCATGATGGGAATATGGGGGTTTCCAGAACTGTTGCGGAATATATAACTGGCCTGCATCCAGATGTAAGTTTTCTGCTGATTAATTGGTGGCAAATGGTTGAGATTGATGCTGCTAAGGAAATCGGTTTTAAAGAGACAAGCGGGCGGGGACACGGGGGTCCGTATGAAATGTCCGCTGTAAAAGCCTTCCGTCCAGATCTCGTAACAGTAATGGAGGAGGATGAAGAATTTAGCGGTGCTCCTTCTCTGTCTCGTTTTCCTTATATTCTTGTAGAGGGGACACCAAAATCGTGGGATGGCTATACAGGACTGATTCAGCAAACATCACTTGAGGCAGGAAAGAAAATTGTCAATCGAGCAACAGTGAATATGAATGAACTGATACGAAACTGGTTAAACCAATAAATTTGAAGGAAAGGGCTGTTTACAGTGAAGGCATCGCTTAGAGAACGAATCATTGATAGAGAGGGTACACACTTTCCATCAAAAACCTATACTTCTATGGTGTTAGAGCCAGCTTATAATGAGGCAAAGCAACACTTTATCGATTCAATGGTAGATATTCATTTTGCCCACTTAATTATGCTTGTCGAAGAGGGGTTAGTGGAGAAAGAAGAAGCAAAACAGATTGCTAATGCTGTTTCCAGCTTAAATATAGAGGCGATAAAGACCGGAAACTATAATGCGCAATTTGAAGATTTATTTTTTCAGGTTGAGCATGATTTGATCGAAGATGCCGGTGATATTGCCGGGAATTTGCATATTGCGAGAAGTCGAAATGATATGGGCATTGCTATTTATCGAATGACCTTAAGAAAAAAGATTTTAGTATTGCTGGAGAAAGCACTCACGCTTCGAGAGGCACTTATTGAACTTTCTGATGAGCACAAGCATACGATTATGATTGGCTACACCCATACACAGCAAGCCCAGCCTACTACACTAGCACATTATTTTAATGCGATGACAGACATGCTAACACGGGATATTAAGCGGCTGCGGGCTGCTTATGAGACAGTGAACCGAAGCAGTATGGGTGCTGCAGCGCTAACGACTTCAGGATTTGCTGTTAACCGGGAGCGAGTAAAGGAGCTATTGGGGTTTGAAGGCATGATTGATAATGCATGGGATGCGGTTGCTGGGGCAGATTATATTGCGGAAGTGGCTACGTCTGTTCAGCTTTCAGCCTTGAATTTAGGAAGGTCCATTCAGGATTTCCTCTTATGGGGAACGCAGGAATTCGGCGCATTCATCCTTTCTGCACCTTACGTACAAATTAGTTCGATTATGCCGCAAAAAAGAAACCCTGTGTCGATTGAACATATGCGGGCACTGTTATCTAGCGTGGCCGGTGATTGTCAAACCGTTCTTCTGATGCTGCATAATACGCCATTTGGCGATATTGTTGATACAGAGGACGATATGCAGCCATATATTTGGAAGTCGATGAATACGCTAGGCGGCGTCTATGAGTTGTTATCTTCTGTTTTACTAACGATGGAAGTGGATAAGGAGAATCTCTTAAAACGTGCAAAAGAGAGCTTTGCGAATGTCACAGAACTGGCAGATACGATGGTGAGAGCGGATGGATTGTCATTCCGCCAAGCCCATCATGTAGTAAGCTCGACGGTAAGGGAGCTGATGAAAAACGGAAACAAGTCTCTAGAGGCTCTTACTCTTGATCTATTAAACATCCAATCTAATTTAATTGTCGGAAAACCATCTTCCCTAACAAAAGAAGAATTGGCTGAATGCTTAAGTCCAGAATATTTTGTTCGAATCCGATCATTGCAAGGAGGGCCAAGTCCAAGTCGATTAGAAGAAACAATTAAGGTTCGATTGGCTGAACAGGCTGATTTATCGGACTGGGTCAACCATAAGCAAGCACATTTGCATTCATCCAAAGAAAAAGTAACAGCGATTATTAAAGAATGGAATATTGTCGATGGATAAACAGTCTTTTCATCTTCTTGCTGTTGATGGAGGAGGGACAAAGACACTAGCTGTTATTACAGATAGTAAGGGTTCCATTCTCGGAGAGGGCAAAGAAGGAGCTTCAAATTATCAAGTAACTGGGAAGGAAATGGCGATAAAGGCTCTTACCGCATCGATCCAGGAAGCTTTAGCAAATGTCAATGTACCGAATGGCGGAATGATTCACTTTGAGAAAATCGTGTTTGCTCTTGCAGGAATTGATACGTTAACTGATGAGATTGAAGTAAGAGGGATAGTGGAAAAAACAATCAAACAGGTTGGGTTATCCACTGAAAAACTATTAGTTGAGAATGATTGCTTGTCCGCTTTATTAGGCGCTACACAAAATAAGGCTGGTGCGCTCTTAATTTCGGGAACAGGCTCGATTGTGTTTGCTCATGATGGTCAAGGGAATTTCTACCGAACGGGTGGATGGGGCTATCGAGTCGGAGATGAGGGCAGCGGCTATTGGATTGGAAAAGAGGCGATTCGATCCATCTTAAAAATGAACGACGGCAGGGAGAAAGAAACGATCCTATCAAAGCTGATTTTACAGGAGTTTGGATTTAAGAAAGTGGAGGATCTTTATAATTGGGTATATAGTTCAGCCTATTGTGTAGACGATGTAAGTGCGCTTACTACATTAGTGGAAGAGGCGTATAAAATGGGCGATGGCGTAAGTAAAGGAATATTAGATGAAGCGGCAGAAGAACTAACCCTCCTATTAGAAACCACTATCAAAAAAGCAGGTATTGCAAAGGAAGAATTTCAGCTTATTCTTCAAGGTGGTGTGATCCAAAACAATCACTATATTAGAGACATTGTACTAGACCGCCTAAAGGAAAAAGCGGAAAAAGTAAAAATCATTGATACCGATCAAAAGCCGATTACTTTTATCATACAGCGCGGTTTAAATCTTAAGTGGGGGCTCTAGATGTCCCCACCTTTTTTTATTGGGGGAAGCATGGCACGCTTCCTTCGCGTCACTTATCCCTATTTGAAAACATATCACTGTGCTTCCCCCGACAGAAATCCTTACGTACGAATAAAAAGAAGCAAGCGGATTTATATGCGAATTCGCTTGCTAAAATACTTGTTCTTTATATATTTTTCCTCTAAATCGAACTATTTTAGCTCATCTGCTTCCTTTTTCCACTCTATTAGTTTTCCATTCCCATCTCTCTCAATTTTGCTTTCGATGGAGTTTTGTAAATAATATGCTCCTCCATTTTTGTAATATAGTGATTGTCACCTAAGCCATATTGTCCGCCGAATTGATTATCGTATTTGTATACGCGGTAATGTTCACCTGGCTGGAGCACTCGTACAAATTCAAGCTTATCGTCTACGCGTTTCCATAGATTGATTGGTTTCACCACTTCAATTTTCCCGATTTGTCCTTTTTTCATTAATAGGCCGTCCCAGTATACGGTTGGTTCTTGTTTTGGATCTTCCGGCTCTGGTTGTACCTCAGCTGGTTGAATGCTGCCTGTTTTTACCCATTCAGCAATGTCGGATAAGAATGGCTGTGAAACATTTCCAGGTGTCATATATTCCGTCATCCAATTTGGCTCACCAGGGTAGTCGACTAATGTATGGAACATATTCGGATATAATTTATAGTCCACATTGTCCCGGTTGTTCAAAGCAGTTTTCCATGTTTCAAATTCAGAAACTGGCACTTGGAGATCCTTTGCTCCTTGTAATAGGAGGGTTGGAATGTCTTGTTTTTTTGCTAGTTCGGTTGGCACATAGTCTCGTAGATCAAACCACCAATAGGCATTTTGCATTTGAAAACTTGCTGGGATATTCTCTTTCGAATACTGTGGATCCTCCAGTATGCTGAATTGATTTTGATAAGTTGCTAGCAGCTCGTTTATGGCAATGATTTGCTCCTTTGGTGCCTTCATTTTTTCTGCTAGTTTCAATTGCTCTTCCATTTGCCATACTAAAAGCTTATGGAATTTGCCGGCAGGTCCTGCAACACCAATCACACCTTTAATATCTTTGCTCTTATCATTTTCCACAATTAATGGAAGGGCAAATGCACCTTGGCTATGTCCGAGAACGAAGATTTGATTTGGGTCGATCTCGGGAAGAGTTTTCAGCTGATCAACGGCAAGGTTGGCATCGATCACTGTTTCCTCCTGTATGGAGAATGTAGGCTCTGTGCTTGTTTTCACTGTGTGTGCTCTTGTCCGTTTGTCATAGCGCAATACAGCAATTCCTTCATTTGCAAGCCCAACAGCAATGTCACGGAAAGGCTTGAAGACGTTCATTGTTTCATCCATATCATTCGGTCCAGAACCATGGACGAGGACAACGACAGGGAATGGGCCATCTCCTTTCGGGACTGTTAAAACACCTGGCAAGGCATATTTTCCTTCACCAATGACGACTTGTTTTTCATTATAATTTTCAGGGTGATTATAGGGCGGATTAAGGAAACTTTCAGGCGCAGTGATGACATCAAAGAGAAAATCATCTATTTGTCCTTCTTTATTAAACTTTATTTCTTGTTTATAGACGCCTTGTTCAGCGGTTGCAATAAATGTAGCCTTCGTATGTACGCCATCATTTTTCACACGTTCAAAAGATGTTTCTTTCACTTCTCCATATGGAGCTGTTAGCTGCGACCAAAGTGTAGAAAGGAGCTCTTTTGGTAAAGCCGATTGAAGATCTTTGCTTAAAAGGTGATAAGCATCATCCCAATTTTTAGCTTGTACAACATTCAAAAATTCCTTTGAGCGATTTTCATAATCGATTACATTTTGTACTTCTTCGGCAGATACTTGATGTCCAGAGATAGCTAGATTGCCAGCAACGGCTGTAAGTCCGAGCGTGCTTGCAAGCATAAGTGAACGGATTGATTTGATTGTCTTTTTTGCCAATTTTATTCCTCCTCAAATACGTTGTCTCTCTACTACGTACGATTGAAAATGGAAACGGTTTCAACTTTTCTTTCAAAAAAGTTCAGCCCCTCCGAAATGAAGGGGCTGAGGCTGTTCGTTAAATGCTCCAAAATGGTCGACAATTTTGATTGTTGTTTACGTTGCTTCCGCAATTGAAATTTTCTTCAACTGTTTCATTTACTTGACGCTCAGTTACTGGAAAATAATGCTCGTTTCTAACAACTGTGCGATTCACATTAATAATTTCAGTCGGATGGATATGCTTGACCACACGTGTTCTTGTCCTTGTTTTTACAACCGTTTCAGTTGGACTTACAACAACTTCATCTCTCTGCCTCTTTTCACGGCATTTTTTACAATTACACCCCATTAATTACACCACCTTTTTAACTTGAATTACCTTTCGATATAGCTTATGAAAAAAGGGGGGGACTTGTACTAGACGATATAACTAAATCAATGATTGCCTCCACTTCAACAGAGATACTCCTTTTAAACATAAATATCCGCTTGTTTTATTCTTTATAAAGTTATATAATTAGTTAAAATGTTCTTATTAAAGAACGGAATGAGGGATATTGGACCAGTTCTTTTTAGGTCCTTAAAAGGAGTGATTGCTTACTAACGTACTAGATTAATAGGCGAATGATTTTTTTATAAAAAGGGGGAGCTTGCTCATGAAATTGAAAATTGGATTAAGTCTTATTGCTGTACTTTTGATAGCGATTGCTACGATTGGTACGGTTGCCTACTTCACTAAGAGCTTTACAAGTGATAATAATACTGTAACTGCTGCTAGCTTCGAGGTTGATACTGTAAATAAAAATGGGACAACCATTGGAAATGATGAATTTACTGTGGACGGAAAGCTCTATCCAGGTATGGAAACAATCGAAGCGTATAGCTTTATGATTAATAAAAATAATACAGAAGTACCTGTCGAATACAAAGTGAACTTAACGCCAAACGGTGATCTATTCCCAGAAGCGGGCGATTCACCAATCAAAATTTCTCTACAAAGAAACCTTGATAATGTATGGACAGAAATAGATTATTCAACAACATTCAAACCAGCTGCAGATACAGAAAGCTTCAAAATTTTTGTCGACTGGCCACATGGCGACAATGACATCGACTTCCAAGGCAAAACTGGAAATATTAAATTAGAAGTAATTGCTACACAAGTAGATGAAGAGGACGAACAGGAGCCAGAAGAGCCAGAAGAAGATCCAGATAAAGGGAGTGCATTTATCTCTTTATTCAGAGACAGCACATCTTCTTCTAACAAAATTGATTTCGTTAACATCTCAAACTTTACACTTAAAAACAAACAATCCAATAGAGAATATACAGTTGGGACAAGCCCATGGAATAATAAGAGTGCGTATGAAATGAAGGATATTCCAAAAGGCGAATATACGATTCATTTCGATGCACCGAATGGAATGTCTGTTCAATCAATCCTGCTAGGTGACACGTACAAAGAAACAGAATACAATGCTGAAACGAATCCAATTGTCATTACAAAGGATAATAAGAGCTATGCAAAAATCATCTTAAAATCATCAGTGACACTACAAACAATTAATCCGCTTGCTGACCTCAAAGTAGCTGCAAATATTACATTAGATGAATTTAAAGCAGCATTGCCAACGCATACAACAATCGTAGATTCTTCTAACCAAGAGCATCAAGTAGATTTATCATGGGATATTAGACCATTCAACTTCGAAAACTACAAAAAGCCTGGAACAGTTACACTTAAGAGCGAGTTCTTTAAATTGCCTGTAAATGTATCTAATTCAGTTCCTAGCCAAAGATTAGAAGTGGCACTGAAAGTGATTTTCGAATAAAGAGACCCCCCCTTACTAAGTGAACTGAGGGGGGTTTTTCTTGTACAAAAAAAAGAACTAGCCCTCGTAGAAGGCTAATTCAAAGTTAGGTAAGCACGCAGGAAAGGTAAACACATTAGTTTACTCATACTAGCGTACATATCTATTGTATACTAGCAATCTGAATCTAGGAAAGCAAAATTTAAGGAATTGGCTAGGATTGTGTCGAAACATGCATGAATATAGGCATTTAGTAGTAAAAGTGAACAAATTTTACAATCTATTAACACTAAGTTAGTAATTATAGGATATAATAGATTTGAATTTTCTAAAAATAGGAGGTTAGTCATGCTTAAGTTTAAAAAAGGGATTGCTGTTATTGTTTCTTCATTCGTTGTATGGTCCGGATTTGGTGGACAATTCTCTGCACATGCAGAAAGCACGACAACAAGCACTGCATCAAAGAAAATTACGATTTTGCATACAAATGATAGCCATGGCCGTGTAGAAGAAGGCGATGGAATGGGTTTTGCAAAGATTTCAGCACTTGTGAAACAATTCGAAAGCGAAAATCCGAACACGTTATTGCTGGACGCAGGTGATACTTTTCACGGAACTACTTTTGCTACAGTGAGTAAAGGCGAAAGCATTGTAGAAGTAATGAATAGTGTTGGCTATGATGGAATGGCTGCTGGGAACCATGACTTTAATTATGGTTATGAGAGATTACTAGAATTAGAAAAGCAAGCTGATTTTCCAGTTTTAAGTGCCAATGTCCGTCAAGAAGATGGAACAAACCTTTTAAAGCCATATGAAATAAAAGAAGTGGACGGCATTAAACTAGGTATCTTTGGCTTATCTACACCTGAAACACATTATAAAACACACCCGAAAAATGTTGAGGGATTAACTTTCACTGATCCTGTGAAGGAAGCACAAACGATGGTGAAGGAATTAAAATCTCATAATGTCGATATGATTATCGCTGTGACACATCTCGGAATTGATGAGTCCAGTACAGATACATCCATTAAAGTGGCAAAAGGTGCACCTGGAATTGATCTAATTGTTGATGGACATAGTCATTCTACACTTGTTGAAGGGCTGAATGGCGAGAATGATACACTGATTGTCTCAACAGGAGAATATACAAAAAACCTTGGAGTAGTTGAGTTAACTTTTGAGGATAAGAAATTAACTGGTAAAACAGCACGTTTGATTTCACATGAAGAAGCAGCTAGTGTGAAGCCAGATATAGCAGTTGAAAAGGCAATCGAAGTAATCCAAGCAGCACAAAAGGAAATTTTATCAGAAGTAATTGGTCAAACAGATGTGAAGCTTGATGGCGAGCGTGAGCAAGTACGTGTAGGCGGAACAAATCTTGGAAACTTAATTACAGATGCAATGGTAGACATGACAGGTGCGGATATGGCTGTTACAAATGGCGGCGGAATTCGTGCATCGATCGATAAAGGCGATATTACGAAGGAAGACGTGATCACTGTCCTTCCATTCGGCAACTATATTGTGACAAAGGAATTAACAGGTGCACAAATTAAAGCAGGACTTGAAAACGGTGTAGATGCTTACCCTGAATCAAAAGGGGCATTCCCGCATGTTTCTGGTTTAACTTTCGCAATTGATCCTGCTGGGGAAGCGGGTCATCGTGTACATTCGATGGAAATCAATGGAGAGCCAGTCGATATGAATAAGAAATACGTAGTCGCAACAAATGATTTCATGGCTGCTGGTGGAGATGAATATACTTCATTCAAGGACAGTCCGATTGCCAATGAATTCCCTGCTCTAGATGAAGCATTGATTGCCTATATTCAAAAGCTAGGCAATCTAGATGAACCATACGAATCCCGCATTGTCGAAAAAGCAATCGAAAAAGAAGAAACAAAACCAGTTTCAAACGTATACTGGGATGGCTTATTAATGAAAAAAGGCCAAATTGGCCGTGTCACAATTGAGGAACCAATCAACCTTTGGAAGCGTGACGCAAACAACAAGCTTACTTTCGTTCGTATTTTACATCCAGGTGAGCAATACAGAGTTTACAAACAAGACTCCCTTCACTTTGGCCAATACGGCGTAGGTGACGGACACTACATCACAAACATCCAAGGACTAGTAAAATATGAAACACCTTCTAAAAAGAAACTAGCTGAATTAAATAAGTAATTTCGGTTTTATTAAAATAGAGCAGATGGAGAAGCGCGAATCGCTTTTCTCCATCTGCTTTTTTATTTGGATGGTGAGTAGAAGCGGGGAGTGGGATGATGGACAAAATGCGGTGTGGAGAAGGTAGAAGAGTCCATCATGAAGGGGATGACGGACAAACTGGGTGCAGAAAGAAAAGAAAAGTCCGTCATGAAGATGATGATGGACAAATTAAGGTGCGAAGAAGGAAAAAGGGTTTTTCAGAAGAGTTCAATGAGACAAAAATAGGAGGGGAATGGATGGAAGAGTCTCATAGAAGATCTCAATGGGATAAAAATAGAGAATCCCCTAAAAACCCCTCATAGAAAGATCCAATAAGACAAAACAGGAGAATCCTTTCACAATAATATCCAATTAATGAGCCGCAGGGCATTAAACAAAAAGTAGGTTACTAAAATCAAGGTTTGCTAGTACAATAGAAACTATGAATATCGAAAAACGTTAGCAAGGAGAAAAAGATGAAAAAAGTTTATTTGTTGCTGTTTGTTCTATTAATGAGTGTCGTTCTAACGATTCCTGCAGAAGCTGCTAGTGAGAAAGTGGCTATTGAAGGGAATTCTGTATTAACGGCGAAGCAGATGGGGGATTTTGTTTTACTGAAGAAACCAGATCCTAAATTAACGACTGTTGATATTTATCGATTAGCAGATTTGTTTTTATCGATTGGACGAATGGAAGGCATACGCGGGGATATCGCCTTTGCACAGGCCATTCATGAAACAGGGTTTTTCCAGTATGGCAAGGATGTTTCACCTGAACAAAATAATTATTCCGGTATTGGTGCTGTTGGTGGTGGAGCACAAGGAGCCTTCTTCCAAACACCAGAAGAGGGCGTGCGTGCACAAATTCAGCATTTAAAGGCATATGCGAACAATGAACCGCTCGTTACGGAAAAAATCGATCCGCGATTTGACTATGTCAAGCCTCGAGGAATTGCACCTTACTGGACGGATTTAAATAATCGCTGGGCTGTACCTGGAAATGGCTATGGTGAAAAGGTGTTAACGATTTTTGATGAAATGAAGCAAATTAACTTAGCAATCCCGAATGTGAGCAGTGAGTGGACATCAAAGCTTCCTGCTGCATCCGTCTATTTAAAAGCAGATATGCCGCTCATTAGTCCAGATGGGAAAACTGAAAAGATATTGAAAAAAGGGTATTCCTATAAAGTGTTTGGTACATTAGGCAACAATTATAATTTGGGCGGTAATTATGTGATCGCAGCTAATAGCAGCAAGATGAGCCTTTATATTGGGCGATTGCATATTAAGAGCAAAAATATCGATTTATATAAGCCGGATGGGAAGGTCCATCGGAAAATGATCCCTGGCGAAATCGTGAAAGTATTCAGCCATGATGCAAATGCTTATTATGTCGGTGGCGGCTACTATATTAAAAAAGGCACAGATGTTTCTTTTTATAAAGGCAACATTCAGATGCTAGCCGATAGTCCGCTTGTTGATAAGGAAGGAAATATAGCTAAAACGCTGAAAAAGGGCCAAACTTTTAGAGTTTACGCCATCAACGGCAATCAGCTAGATCTTGGCGGCGGCTACTACCTAACTTACGATAAATCAAAACATACCTATACAAATAATTAATGAAAAGAGGAGATTCGTATCTTTTAAAAGATGCATGAATCTCGAAGTAAGTTCGATTGTGAAATAGAAAAATCGCATACTATTAGACTAAAAAAAATGCAGAGGTTTAGATCCTCTGCATTTTTTAGTATAATGACAATTTCTTTAACGTACGCATCTTTAGTTGATGAGGAAAATATATGAATTTTTCTAAAGAATGTCCTTCTTACCTTAAACAACTAATGAGCAAAAGTAAAATAAGCGGAATTTTTCCGGTTAAATGCAGAATGGAGCTCATTTTGAGAGAAATAAGCGGAATTTTTCCGCTTATTTCATGCAAAATCGCCAATTATGTAATATTTTGAGTCAATAGGCGGAGTTTTTCCGCTTATTTACATCTTTTTTAGTAATAATTACGAAATAAGCGGAATTTCTCCGTCTATTTCTCCGCTCAAGGTGCTCAACCTGATCCTCACCTATTCGCAACCTAAATAAGAAAAACAGCAACACTCCATCTCTTTTTCTAAATAATGATCATTCGCACTGTTTTTGATAATGCTTTTAACATATAGCTATTGCCTACTCGTTAAAGCCTACTCGTTAAAGCCTACACGATATGTGCGTAGAACGCAGTAATCCCTTGCTTGCTAAAACACTTATTTAATGAATATTCTCTATTTCTATAGCATTCGACAAACCTGTGTATAATTTCCTAATTTCATCAAACTTAGTGGTAAAAATGGGAATTAAACCAATATGTGGGTTAGAATAGAAGTAGAAATCGTTCGGAGGTACAGCTTATGGTCTATTATGTGCACCTTTTCAAAGGGATGCGAGAGCCAAGTATTTTATCCTATCAAATGGAGAAGGCGGAAGAAATAAGAGGACTTTGGAAAAGGGTTGTCATCCTTCTCTTAATTAGCATGCTTTTATCTGCTATAGCCAGTTATTACGGTGTAGGGTTGGGGTTTTTAGCGAAAGAAATAACAGGAATCCCGCAGCAGGAGCTGGAGGCGAAGAAATTAATCGCAGGGATTGGGAAGATCATTTGGGCTGCTGGCTTTGGGGCATTTGTCCTCTTTGGTTGGTCGCTTATTCTATGGGCATTAATAGATCTTCAGTATAAGAAATTAGTTGTCATTCAATTATTTGTTCTCGTTATTTTGCTACTTGAAAAGGCTATTTTGCTTCCTTTCAGTATTTCACTTGGAATTGGGTCCGAATTTTCCCCATTTGCATTAGGGGTAGTTGCCAAATACATTACATCAAATTTGATTGTCATTCATTTATTATCCCATCTTTCTATTTTTAAAATATGGGTGATTGTTTTTCAGTATATATGCATGAAGCGGATGAGCGAAAAGAACCCTAAGATTATTTTGCTCCTTATTATTTGTGTGAATCTATTCTTTTGGGTTGTATCGACACTATTATCCTATTTGAAAATTGAAAGTCTACTATAAGGCTGGAGGTGATAACCATGAGAAAACACATCAGTAAGCTGTTGCTTGGAGCTAGCTGTCTATTAATCGCTGGAAATATCTATCTCATTATGAAAACGGGATCAAAGATTGAGCGATCCGCATTTGTTGATCAATATTCGCTAGCCCAAAAACAGGATATAAAAGAAACACTTCATAAGGAAGGCGTTGTTTCTCCAGCAGATCAATCTCATTATTACTATGATGAAAAAATGGGCTCTTTTAAACAATTTTTTGTGAAAAAGGGAGATGAGGTGACGATTGGGTCGCCTTTATATGAATATATTTCTTCCGACATTGAGGCTGATCGGGCCCGAATGGAAGCCGAAATTAGAAAGATAGAAAATGAGATTATGGCTATAGAAAACCATATTTCAGAGCTGATCCGCTATAGAGACTCTTTAATATTTGAGGAGGAGGAAAAGGCGGAAGGAAGAACAATTTTACATAGTGTAGATCAAGACATATATGAAAAGGAATTACAGGCTGAAATGCTAGTAAGTGCAGCTGAGAAATATGAACAGGAATTAGAGCTGATTCATGCTAGCGAAGGGAAATTGACGGTCTTTAGTGAGTATGACGGCATTGTTAGCGATGTGGATATCGGCTTAGGAAATCCGTTAATTACGATCAATTCACATATGCCAACAATCCAAGGTGTATTTAATGAAGAGGAAAGGCTTCAAGCGGAGGTTGGCATGCTAGCCGTGATTGTCTCTGATTTAATAAAAGAGAAATGGGAAGGAACATTGCAAGCGGTCGATAGTCTGCCAGCCGACTCAACTGTGAAAAAAGAAGCGAGTGAATATCCATTTGCGATTGAGTTGGCTGAACATGCACCACAAGAATTATTACAAGGTTCCCATGTGAAGATGACACTTATAACAAAGGAGGTGAAGGATGCAATAATGGTTCCAAAGGAATCCATTGCAAGAAAGAAGAAAAAGTCCTTTGTTTGGGTCATTACAGCAAGTGGAAGATTAGACGAGCGAGAGATTCAAACAGGCATTCAATCTGGTTATCAAGTACAAATCACGTCAGGGGTTGAAGCTGGTGAATGGATTGTTAGCCATTCAAATTCTGTTCAAAAAGGCGAAGGGCCAACTATTATCACCCCACTTCATCCTGCGAAACTAGAACTCTCTTCAATGAAAGCGATGGGAAAGAGGCAAACAGCAAAATACTTAGCAAAAGGAATGCTATCACGCTAACATTTTTTTACAATGTGTCTTAGCAGTGACAGCTTGTCGAATGAAGTAAAAAGATTGGTTAGGGTAATGCTTGCTATTATTTGGTAATTATAAGTAATATGAAGTTAGTACAAAATTTAGGAGGATACTATGAAGAAATGGATTAGAAATGCTTTATCAGTTACAGTCGGAATTGGCTTGCTTTCTAGTAATCTAGCGGCAGGCACATCAGCTTTTGCAGAACCTGTAAAAAAGTCAGCAGATGTTTCAGCTATCCAAGTAAATAATCCGCAGCTTCAAAAAAGGCTGGAATTGGCGAATGAAAAATCTTTGAGTGAAGATACGATTTTGATTAAATATTCGAAATCGCTTACCCAAGCAGATCACCGTATTGCTGGAGGAACATTACTCAAAAATTTCCCATCGCTTAACTATGCCGTTGTTAAAGTGCAAAACAAGAAGAATTTTCAAAAGGTAATGAACAAATATAAGGAGTTCACTCATGTAAATTCGGTGAATCCAAGTGCGATGTATAAGCCTTTAAATATAAAGGACCCAAAAGTATCAGAACAGTATTATATTGATATGCTGAATCTGAATAAAGCGCACGAGCTGGCAGGAAAGAACAAGGTGACTGTTGCTGTCATTGACCAAGGAGTGGACATGCAGCATCCTGAGCTAAAAGGAAAATTACTGCCAAGTTATAATGCAGTGAACCCAATGAATCAAGGGACCCCTGATTTCCATGGCACACATGTAACAGGGATCATTACTGGAAATAAAAATAATGGCATTGGCGGCTTTGGAGTAAATCCAAATGCAACAATTCTTCCGATTGATGTGTTTGATCGTGGATATGGAGCATATGACTATGCGATTGCCGATGGAATTTTACATGCGGTTGAAAAGGGAGCAAAGGTCATCAATATGAGTCTTGGTGGACCAATGAAGTCACCAGTCATTGAGGAAGCCATTAAAAAGGCTTTAGAAAAAAATATTACAATCGTTGCTGCTGCAGGAAATGATGGGGCTGCCATAACGAGTTTCCCAGCGGCATACGAGGGCGTTATTAGCGTCGGCTCCATTAATAGTGAAAAGAAACTATCAGATTTCTCCTCATTTGGACCATCAGTTGATGTCGTTGCACCTGGGGATGAAGTGTATAGCACGCTCTATGATTATGAAAAGAAGTCTAGCTTCAGCAATATGAGCGGTACTTCAATGGCCTCTCCAATGGTAGCAGGTGTAGCTTCTTTGCTTTTATCTAAGCATCCAAATCTTACACCTGTGCAAGTAGAATATATTTTAGAGCATACATCGGAAGATTTGGGCGCAAAAGGGTTTGATGTTAAATATGGAAACGGTCTAGTAAACCCAGTTGCAGCGCTGCAATATGACATAAAGAAACTGCCAGACTTAACAAATAAAGATTTAACAGTTAAGGAAATTCTTGAAAAAGCAGAAGTAGTAGACTTAGCAAAAACATCTGTAATCAATGGTGTGATCACAAAGCCGTTTGAAGAAAAATGGTACCAAACAGATGTGAAGGCTGGGGAATATATTCAATTTTCTCTAGATGGAGCAGAGCAATACGATTACAAATTAATCATCAACTCTCCTGATGGCAAAGAAAAGATTGATGTCAATAAAGTGCTTGATGGGAAAACGGAAGGCAAGCTTTATAAAGTGCCGACGGCTGGCAAGCTAACATTTGCTGTTAAAGATGTAAATGGCAGCTATGATGATTCAAAAAGTCAGCAATCAAAGTTTAATCTTTCTGTGAAAAAGCATGCGGAGCTGCCACAAGATGAATCAACAC
Organism: Cytobacillus eiseniae; assembly: GCF_017874625.1. Taxonomy (GTDB): domain Bacteria; phylum Bacillota; class Bacilli; order Bacillales; family Cytobacillaceae; genus Cytobacillus; species Cytobacillus eiseniae. The sequence goes on from NZ_JAGIKZ010000017.1 coordinate 74,291, forward strand.
TTGAAGCACCAATCGATATAGAGCTGCCATATAAATCTGAGAAGGCAAACTTAACATTGATTGGTGAGGAAGGGGACGATGACTATTACCGATTCTCCGTTGAAGAGGAACAAGTCATTCGTGTTGATCTTTCCGGTATTCCAGGTGTAGATACGAGTATTAGTGTTTACGAGAAATGGGTTCCATCTGAAATGGAAGCGGAAGAGCTGGGAATGGATTTGGAAATGCTAGCTGAGTTCCCTGAAGAACCTTCTTATTATGGAAATAATAAAGGCAAGGGTGAAGGCGAATCATTATCTTTTACAGCTAATCCGGAAACAGAATTATTAATAAAAGTATCGAATAAAGAAAGCAATTATTTCGGAATCTATGATTTCTTTATGAATATGGGAATGATGGAAGAAGAACAGAGCCCAGAATCTTCAGCTATCCCATATCAGTTAAATGTGGAAGGCAAGGTTCTGCCTCCAGATGAGGATTCACTGCCTGTATTTTATTCAGTTGAAGAAGAGTTGAGTATGCTTGAGAGACAACTAGGACTTATTTCGACAACTTCTGAAGAAGAGGAATTCGATTATGTACAAATGATCAAGGACGGAGCACAGTCCTATGAGGTCGGCGGTACAGCAACTGGATACCTTCAAACATTAGAGGACGAGGATTGGTTCAGCTTCACACCAGATGAGAACGGCATTTACGAGTTTCTTTTATCTGATAAGGATGCTTCGATTCCAATGCTAGGAATCTATCAAATAAAAGAAGAGAAGGACCAAAATGGGGAAGTATATACCTATACTGAAATGATTGGCACGAATGAATATTCATTCTGGCAATATGGGGAACTTGGATCTTCTGTCCTTACAGGATTAAAGAAGAATGAAACGTATTTTGTTAAAGTAAATACGAATTATTATAACGGCAGTATTTCATTTGATCCTTATGAGTTCACTTCTAAGATTGTAGTCAAAAATCCGCAGGACAAATATGAAGATAATGATAAGCCAGAAGATGTGAAAAACCTTGCATCAAATGTGATCGAAGGAAACTTTGCAATGCCAAATGACCAAGATGTCTTCTATTTTGAAAGCAAGCAAGATGATATTTATGGCATTACATTGGAAAGAAAGAAAGTAAGTGAAGCGTTCAAGTCTCAGTACCCGAAAGAGTTACTAAGTCCTTTCTATGGCTTCTTAGTTATTTATGAGGATACGAATAAAAACCGTAAATTGGATGATGAAGAAATGACGAACGTCCAATATATTGAAAAAGGTGTGTCTGAAGGGAAAACATATGGTTCTTTTAAAACAGTAAAAGGAAAGAACTACATCATTACAGCTTCAGCCTTTTTCGATGGCATTCATTCTTTCTCATTAATGCCATACGTACTATCACTGAACCCAGTGAATAAAAATGATGAGGACAAAGATTCCGTTGTGAAAAACAACATCCCATCTAAACCACTGAAGCTGATTACGAAGTCAGCTAAGCATTTGCAGGCAACAGGCCATTTAAATGCTGGCGTTCCTTACGGGGATGAAGATTGGTACGAATTGAAACTTGCTAAGAATACAAAAGGAACGATTGAATTAGCAACAGGCATTGAAGTAGATGGTGTGATCTCCCTTTATAAAAATGGCAAGCTAGTGACAGTCGCCGATTACTACCCAGGGGGAGATACGGAAGTTTTAAGCTTTAACTTAACAAAAGGAACATACCATATTAAAGTCCGTGATTCATTCGGTAATACAACTTTAAATCCATATACTTTAAATGTTAAAACCGAGTAGAACTTTTTAAAAAAGGCAATTGTTCAAAGCCTGTGGGTGACTCCACAGGCTTTTTGCTATTCGATCGGTGAAGCGGGTTACTCTATTTTGTATTTTTTGGCAAGAAAGTCTCTATCTTTTTCCAAGAATCAGACATACAATAAAGAGAAGTAAGAGTCCTCTGATTGGTCATGTACAACCAATCTATAATAATGACAATAAGCGAGGGGGATATAATTTGAAGAAACTAATATTTATTTTTGCTGCCTTCATCCTCTTTCTAACGATACATCCCGAAGATTCCAAAGCTGCGACCGTTTATTGGGATGGTGTCGAGCTGAAAAAAGGACAAATCGGGCGTGTTACAGTTATCAAGCCTATTAATCTATGGAAAAGAACAGAAGATGGTCTTCAATTTGTCAGAGTACTTCAGGCTGGAGAGAAATATCGAGTATACAGAATGGACGAATTGTATGGCGGGCAATATGGGGTTGGAGACAATGCCTATATTACAAAGGTAAAGGGCCATGTTATTTATGAAACGCCATCCGCATCTAAGCTACAGCTACTTAGTTGTGACCAGAAATGTTTAGTAGAAAGTCTATTGATTCTTCCAAAAGAAGAATACGACACAGCTGCTGTTGCTCAAGTAAAAGAGCGATTAGAAAAGTTACCAGAATCGATTTTACTACAGCTAGTTAATCATCAAATACATATGATTCTAGTAAATGGACCAATTACAGATACACCGGAGTTTGCTCACTTAAAGGGTGCAGCTCCAAGAGGCTGGGAGGATACGAACAAAACATGGGATGATGTGCCAGGAGTCGGCGGCGGAAAATCAGTCGTTGTCCGCATTGGCTATAGTGACAAAGGAAATGGCCATGGTTCTATTAATTTAGAACTGCATGAGCTAGCACATTCGATTGATAGTATATTAAAGAAACATATTTCCTCAACAGCTACGTTCAACTCCATTTGGAATGCAGAAAAGGATCGACTGTTTTCAAATGAGAAATATTTCATTACCTATCGTGAGGAATACTTTGCAGAGGCCTTTGCTCTTTATTATCGTGATGACCATTCCAGAGATCGATTGAAAAAACTAGCACCATCCACCTATCAATTTATTAAAAATGTAAATTGAAAAGCCTGTGGGACTTTCCATAGGCTTTTTGCTATTTTATGGGGAAGTGCTTTAGCTCTCAAATCATAGAAAAAACCGAATAAGGTGCCTCCACTAGATTGAATAGCATCCTTTAACGAAGGAAAAATTGAAGCCAATCGCTCCACCAAAAGTCCATCATCAAGCCAATGAAGGACAAAGCGAAGCCAGTAGATGTAGGAAAAGTCCATCATCAAGTGAATGAAGGACAAAATGAAGCCGGTAGATGTAGGAAAAGTCCATCATCAAGTGAATGAAGGACAAATCGAAGCCGATCGCTCTAGGAAAAGTCCATCATCAAGTAAATGAAGGACAAACCGAAGCCGATCTCTCTAGAAAAAGTCCATCATCAAGCGAATGAAGGACAAAATGAAGCCGATCTCTCTAGAAAAAGTCCATCATCAAGCGAATGAAGGACAAACCGAAGCCGATCTCTCTAGAAAAAGTCCATCATCGAGCCAATGAAGGACAAACCGAAGCCGATCTCTCTAGAAAAAGTCCATCATCAAGCGAATGAAGGACAAACCGAAGCCGATCTCTCTAGAAAAAGTCCATCATCAAGCGAATGAAGGACAAAATGAAGCCGATCTCTCTAGAAAAAGTCCAT
>NZ_JAGIKZ010000018.1 GCF_017874625.1 Cytobacillus eiseniae
GGCTAGAAGGTTGGTTTTTAACCTTCTGGACAGATTGGCTTGTGACCTCGAGGGGGTAGGCGCTGGAGCTAGACAATGAAAAGCGGAAGCGCCTTAATTTTAATCATTGTTTGCAAAAACAGCCTTAAAAAAAGAGATAGTAAAGGAGACTCTATGAGCAAGAAAACGAATCTATTTATCTCTATTTCTTTATGTACTTCATTAATATTGTTCGCGTCCTTTTTAATTTTTCATATGTACAATGAGAGCAAGGAAAAAGAACAAATCATTCACTCCATTCAAGCACATGCGACAAAACAATGCTTTATGGAAGCAAAAACATATAGTGAAATAATTACACTTGGAGCAATTGGAGATATCCTTATTCATGATTGGGTGTACAATGATGCAAAAACAGAAACAGGATATGATTTCACACCAATGTTCCAAGATGTTAAAACACTGCTCCAACAGCCAGATATTCTTCTTGCCAATCAAGAAACAATCCTTGGCGGAACTAAGATTGGTATATCTAGCTATCCAATGTTTAATAGCCCGCAAGAGGTTGGTGATGCATTAATAGATGCAGGCGTTGATATTGTCTCTACAGCGAATAATCACTCACTTGATAAGGGGGAGCGAGGAATTATCGCGTCACTTGATTATATGGATAAAATTAACCTGCCAAATGTTGGAACTTATCGAGATGATTCTTCTAAACAAGAGCTGCAAATATTAACGAATAAACGGATTAAGGTCGCTTATTTATCTTATACTTATGGAACAAATGGCATTCCTGTCCCTTCCGGAAAAGATTATCTTGTAAATTTAATTGATAAAGAGGCGATGAAAGAGGAAATCCACCGGGCAAATAATAAAGCAGATGTCATTGTGATGAGCATTCATTGGGGAAATGAGTATCAACGTTATCCTACTGTGGACCAAAAGGAATTAGCACAATTTCTAGTTGATGAGGGCGTTGATATTATTTTTGGTCATCATCCACATGTTCTTCAGCCAATGGAGTGGTTGACAACTGCCGATGGAACAGATGCACTTGTCGTTTATTCATTAGGGAACTTTTTATCGGGACAAAATAATAAATATAAAGATATTGGTGGAATGGCAACGATTAATGTGACAAAGACGATCGATCAGAGCGGGACAAGCATAAAATTAACAAACCCCAACTTTTTCCCAACCTATGTGTATAAAGTAAATAAAATACGTAATTATCGTATTATTCCATTAGAAAATGCCGGGAATTTCGGCATGGAAAATGCGAAAGGAAAATATGAAGAAATTCAGCAGCATATGTTAGGGAATTTGTAGAAAATGTTATATAACTTTCAAAATCTTTTAATAGTTCTTACTACCTATATATTATAATAGTAAGATAGAAAAGTTAATTAAGTTTTTAAGGGGGGATTATGTATGTCATTAAGAATTAAATTAATCGTTGGTGTTTTATCAACGATGGTACTTATCATCGCTGTGAGTTCAATCTTTACTTATACGTCTGTATCCCTTTTCTCAAAAAATGGAGAGGAATTAACGAATGGACTCTCTACTGATGTCAAAAGAGATGTAAGCGGGTTTGCAGAGCATTATGCAGGCACATTAACCTATCACGAAACAAAGAATGTGAAAGCCTCGATCCAAGATATTCTTACGAGAGCGAAAAGTGATTTAGCAACTGCCGCAAGTTTCAGCGAGGTATATACAAAACAGCCAGATGAACTCACGTCATTATTCGAAAAAATTGCTGGGCAAAATGATATTATTACGAATATGTATTTAGGGACTGAAGATAAAAATTTTATTATTTATCCGAATGATTATCCATTGCCAGCTGACTATGATCCAACAACAAGACCTTGGTATGCACCTGCTCAACAGAAAGAAGAAAGAGAATATATTATTACAGATGCGTACCTAGATGCTGGAACAAATCATTATATGATTACCGTTAGTTTGCCGCTTTATATTGATAATAAATTGTATGGGGTTCTTGGAGTTGACATTACCCTCGAAAAAATAACTGGAACAATCGCCGATACGAAGGTTGGAAATACAGGTTATGTCATTTTAACTGATAAAAATGGCTCTATTCTAGGCTATAAAGACACAGAGGCCGTTGTAAATAATGAAAACATCTCCTCTCTTCCTATTTTTAAAGAGAAAATCGATGGCAATGTGTATTTAGATATAGAACAAGTTACATATGTAAGTGATAAAGATGAAGAAACTGGATGGGAGATTTTTTCTGTTATCACCCAAGATGAAATTGCCTCCTTCTCTGACCAAATCTCTCAAAATATGAGCAAAAGAATTACTGAAGCAGATCAGGATTTGCAATCTATTTTAACCAAACTATTTTCAACCCAGATCATTATTATCATTATCCTGCTTCTAGTATCCATCTTAGTTAGCCTGTTTTTCGCTAAATACTTCATTGGACCAATCAAGAAACTATCCGGATTTCTAGCAAACGTTGCAAATGGGGATTTATCTAAAAAAATGGATGCTAAATCTAATGATGAAATTGGCATTTTATTTACTTCTGTGAATACGATGATTGATAGTTTAAGAAACATGGCTAATAAAATGAATCAATTGATTCAAGAGGTCGAAAAGGATTCAATTGTTCTTAAAGATCAAACAACTGTTTCAACTCATGTGACAAATACTGTAAGCTCTGCGATGAATGAGGTGGCTACTGGTTCTGAACAGCTTGTCTCAGATATGGTTAATATTTCATCTCATATTGAAAATAATGATGTTGCTGTTCAATCTATGTCCGAACGAATCAGTAAAATTGTTGAACAAGCACAAGAAACAAAATCAGTAACCGCTGATGGACAATTAGCCATGAAAAATATGAGTAATAAAATGAATAGCATTGTATCCCAATCCGTTGAATCTTCTTCGATCATGATGGCACTTGATCATAAGCTTCAAACAATTAATGAAATTACAGCTTTAATACAGGGTATTGCTGAACAAACAAACCTCCTTTCGCTTAATGCTTCCATAGAAGCAGCACGAGCAGGAGAACAAGGTCGAGGATTTGCAGTCGTTGCACAGGAAGTGAAAAAACTCGCTGAACAAAGCAGTGATTCTGTCGGTAAAATTTCCGGACTGATAACAGAAATCCAAGAGGATTCCTCTAAAGCACTCGTTAATATTACTATTGGACGGGAGTCAGCTGTTCAAGGTGCTGAAATGGTGAATGAGACAGAAAATAGTTATGCAAATATGTTCCAATTTATAGAAAGCCTTGCAAATGATATCGATGAAATTGCTGGTTCAAGTGAAAAGCTTTCAGTAAATAGTCAATCGATTGCTGCTTCAGTTGATAGTGTCATTTCCATTTCCGAACAAACATCTGCTGGGGTTGAGGAAGTAACGAGTATGACAGATGAACAAGTTCAATCTGTTCAAGAAGTAAAAAATATATCCGAGAGCTTGCACAAGCTTGCTTATGAGTTAAGAGAATTAATTGAACACTTTAAAGTCTAAAAGGGAAAGGCTCCTTTCTAAAGGATTGTTGCTTTTAAATCAAAGATTTGAATGAATCTGGTTGATCAACTAGGTCGGTTGATTGGAGCGGAAGGTGCGAGATCCTCGAAAATGCATTCGCATTTCCTTCGTGCGGTGTGAAATCTAAGAAGCCAATTCCAATGTCCTGCGGGATGCGTGGGACAGCTGAGACCTAAGCAGGAGCGGATGCTCCGAGGAGGCTAAAGCGGACCACCCCGCGGAAAGGGAGCATCCTGGAGTGGAAATCAACCTTTACCAACTTTTTCTTAATAAGCAACAATGTTTGCGAAAACAACCTAGGGAAAAGAGCAAGGGCAGCCGCTCTTGCTCCTTCCTTTTTACATCGATAGCTGATTATATTATCCTTATTAAATGACTTAAAAGAAATGATGGGCTGAAAATGGCAAAATAACTTAGAAGATTTCTAAAGAGGTGACGGTATTGAGCAAACTTGAAAAGCAGAAAAATACTCTGCCCTTTATACAGCTAATCCTGTTTCTAGCAATCATTATAATTGTTCAATATAAACTTTTCATGCTTGCCTTTACGGTCCTAGCTATTTTTATTATTTATTCAGCGATTACAGGAAAACAAAAAAGAGTTTTCTTATGGATGTTAGCAGGTTATACAATAGGCTATGTGATTTTCTTATTCGGAGATCGTTTAATAGAGCTTTTGCCCTTTCATATCAATATATTAATGATCCTAAGTCGGATGCTATTACTCATTCCAATTATTATTATGATGTATATTGCCTATAAGTTTAATGAAAAGATGAATTTTTATTGGACAAAGCCGAATTGGCAAGCAAAAATATCCTTTCCTTTTATATGGACTGGATTTCATTCAATCTCTATCAAACTATTTTTAATCATTGCGATTAGCATAAATATCATCAGTTTTTTTCCTTTTATTTTACAAATGAGTCATCAATTAAGTACTTTCTTTATTCTATTTCTACTCTTATTTTCTAGTATAAATGCTATTTTAGAAGAAATTTTATGGAGGGGGATTATTTTAACTCGATTAGTTGATCTAGCTGGAGAAAAGACTGCTCTCCTTATCTCTAGCTTTGCATTTGGTCTTTCCCACTTAATATTAGGATACTCCTTTCTTACTTGTATGCTGTTTTCAATCGGAGGGATTTTCTATGCTGGAATGACCATTCGATCAGGAAGCATCTATCCAGCGATCATTTGGCATTTCATATTTAATATTTTGATGATCGCAAGTGGTTTAATCCCCTTCATCAATTAGATCGAATGAAAAAATGTCAATACAAAAAATAAGAGTTAGCTCACTTGAACAGCTAACTCTTTTCTAATCTGCTTATCATCTCCAGAAGACCTTCCCTTTGAAGAATGATTCTTTGATGATCCCCAATTAGATCAAAATGAGAATAGCCATCTTTTCTTTTATGTATCCATTCTGGACGTAATTTATGGCCTTTTCCCCATTGGGCTAACCTTTCTAGATCATCACAGCCCACCTTTGTCACTGTCGTACATCCGGGAAAGCGATCGTCTACCCAATAATGAGTCAGAAAAGCAATTTCTCCCCGATCAATTTTTTCTTTCCATGCTTGAAGATCCTTCCTCTTTAAACCAAAGGCCAACCGTTTCACCACCTTATTTAGAAAAGCGCAAAAAGCTTTTCAGTTCTTTGCGCTTAAAATCTCATTTAAACATCTGCTGTTTGTCTTTTTGCTTTTTCATATGCTTCGTGCCAATCAGGAAATTTTTTCCTAACCGAGATCGGGCGGAACGTATCCTTTTTAACACATACATGCTTAGTCATTCCTGTTACAGCTAGTTCTTCCTCTTCATTAAAAATTTCATATCCGTACTTCACACGTAAGCCATCATATTCATCAATCCACGTTTTCACAATCGCTTTTTGCCCATAAAGGAGTGGCTTTTTATAAGAGACTTGAACATCAAGAACTGGAGAGATCACCCCATCTTTCTCCATTTCAGCATAGTTAAAGCCTAGATCCTTCAATATTTGTGTTCTCCCTAATTCCATCCAAACCAAATAATTGGCATGATAAACAACACCCATCTGATCTGTTTCAGCATATCTCACTTCGATTTCTCTTGTTGAAACTAGCATTTTTACTCCCCTTTTCCTATCCGAATTAAAGCTGTTTCAAAGTCTTCCTTCTCTAAGATTGAAACACTTTCTATATTTAGGTCTACCTTCTCCTCAACCATTAACCTCATTGCTTGGGATTGAATTACTTCATCAATTAGATTTGTGGCGAAACGTCCATTTCCATTAATTTGAATTTTAATTAATGCTTGCTTTAGAAACTCTATAGCCTCTTTCGTTAAGGAATATTGATAAGACGAGGCATAAGTATGAATAATCTCCAATAATTCATCGACCGTATAATCTGGAAAATGGAAGAACTTTTTAAATCTTGATTTTAGCCCTGGATTGCTATTTAGTAATGCTTCCATTTCCTTTGGATAACCAGCTAAAATAACGACTAAATTTTCATTATGCTTAGTCATTTCATCTACAAGTGTATCAACAACTTCTTTTCCAAAATCGCTTTGTGATGAAGAAAGGAGTGAGTATGCCTCATCAATGAAAAGAACGCCTCCTAGCGCCTCACGTATCGCCTTTTTGGTTTTTATAGCTGATTGTCCAACATAGCCAGCGACAAAATCTCCTCGACTCGTTACAACTAAATGACCTCTTTTCAGCATTCCACATTCTTTCAACAGCTCTGCATAAATCTTCGCAACCGTTGTTTTTCCTGTTCCAGGGTTCCCTGTAAAAACGGAATGCAGCTGAATAGGTACAATTGGTAATCCTTTTTCTCTCCTTATTTTCTGGACTTTCACAAAAGAAATCAGCATTTTTACTTCTGATTTGATTGTTTCAAGTCCAATTAATTGGGTTAATTTCTCACTTGGATGAATGGATTGGATCGGTTCCTTTATTAAAAAATCTTCCTCTTCAAGAAGTGTATAAGCCAAAATATGCTTGTCCAGTCTTTCTTGTGCACCCTTTTTAAATATCGCATCTAGGATAATATTTCTAACAGTACGGGCGTTTCCAAATGTATCATCTACACGCTCTTGTTCTAATCGATGCTCAAGTTCTTGTAAGGCAGCTGTAGTTAGCACATAATCATTATCGGCTGCGAACTTCTCCGCAATTCTTCTAAGTTCCTGATTGGAGTAGTCAGGCAAATGAATATGATTGGCTAGAGGAAAGCGACTTCTTAATCCTGGATTTGCGTCTAAGAACTGTCTCATTTCATCTGGATATCCTGCAAGTATGACGGCAAACTTCCCACCATATTCTGAACTGCTCATTAATGACACAAGCGTATCAATTACTGTCTGCCCGTAATCATTACTCGTTTGTCCTTCTCTTTTTAAAGTGTAAGCTTCATCAATAAATAAAACACCGCCAACGGCTCTTTCCACAATGGCTCGAACATTCTCCTCTGTTTGACCGACAAAAGAGCCTACGAGCTGCGAACGATCCACTTCAACTACTTCCATATGAGGAAGTACACCAAGTTCATGATATATTTTTGCAAGTAGACGGGCAATGGTTGTCTTTCCTGTTCCAGGGTTTCCTGTTAGGATCATGTTTAAACTCAATTCATCCTTCACTTGATACCCTAATGTTCTTCTTTCCTTTTGATACTTTAAAAACCGATAATAATCGTTCACACGTTCTTTCACAGCGGTTAGTCCAACCATTTCCTCTAGCTCTTCGAGTGCACTAAGTTCTGCACTCTGCTCTTCTTTTTCTTCTTGAAACAAGTCAAGCCAATCTCTTTTGATCATTTCAATCTTATCTAAATGCATTTTCATTTCACTATAATAAGTTGATGTATAAAACATGCCGGCAATTGATTGATCATATTCCTCTGAAGCCTTTAATAACAGCACGGTTTCTTCAGTCACTGTTTCCACTAACGAAATCATCTTTTCGTACAATAAAAACAATGGATGATCCTTTTGGATATTTAATTTTTCCTTTTGCAGCAGATCCTGTTCTTCTTCTGCCTGATCAAGGAATTGTCTGCAGATGTTTAAAAATTGCTCTGCGGTTTTCTTTTTAGCTTGTCGATTATCTGTTTCTCTGAGTGGAGGAAAGGCTAATGTATCTAAAAGCGTCTTCTTACTTTTCCAATCAAATTGTGCTAAAAATTTTGTGGCTCTCAGATTATTTGCATTCATTTTGCTTGCCTTTTGCAGCAAGGCGATCGAAAGTGTCTCCTGCTTTCCATGCCCCATCTTTGAAAGTGCAGCAAGTGTTAACAGCTCTGAAATAAGCTCCTTCTCTTTCTCTTCGTCTAACGTTTTAATAATTGTAAATAGTTCTGCTTCATTTTTTATGTATCCGTTCGTAGTAATTTCCTTTTCCCATTGCAACTTCTTTGCCAATATTGAATTCGATTGTTGTTGGTTCATCATTTCTCACACTTCTTCTATTGTGTTTTCCATCACTATCATATCATATTTTTTTAATAGCAAGATTAGAAAAGACCTGTCTCTATATGAACAGGCCTTAAGCAAATGATTTATTGATACTCATTTTGATTATATCCATTTTGTCTAGCTTGGCTTTCGTCTTGTATCTCAGCTTTCATTGCTTCAATGCTTTCCTTCCGACGCTCGTTTTTTGCTTGAATTTTTTCCTGTTCTTCATTATTTGAAAGTGATAATGATTCTTCAGCAGCATTCATATTTTCTATTGTATTCTCAACCATTGTTTGCAATTTTTCTACATTATCATTTCGATTATCAGGATTCGGTTTATTATAAGCCATATTCATATTCCTCCTATGTTTCGTTTTGTACTGCGAGATTAGTTTGTGATTTCGGCAGCAAAAATATCAAGGAAAAGATTGGTTTCGTAAATATGTCCAGTGGACGGCAACAATCCGCCAAGCTATTGGCAAAACCTATTCATGTTAAAAGACTAAATTAAAAACCACCGCACAAGTTAGTGAGCGGTGGGGATCCTTCTTTATTCGCCTTTTGTTTGCATGACTTGTGGCACTCCAGCAGTATTGCTTTGCATTTTCTTGCCTTTATTGCCTCCATAGCCACGAGGCTGTGTACCAATATGATTTGGATTATATTTTCTTGCATCCCTTTTTGGATTACTCATAGAATATCCCCCCTCATTTAAAGTATTGCCACATGAGGAAGGATTCATTTATTGAAAATATTGTTATTCAGCTTTATTAAGATGCTTTTGCTCTAATCGCGCTTCTATTTTTTCCATAGCAGCTTGATCTTTTAATATTTGACGTTTATTTTCAGAAACAAGATCGGCGAACGAACGTTTTCTTGGTTTTCTCATTGTTTTTCACCTTCCTTTAATCCTATATTAACAGTTATTATTGACAAAACACTTTGTAATTATTACAACTTTTTGAAAATTTATATAGAGAGACATTTAAATCGTCAGCCAATTTGTTATTCAATCCTAATATATTCCAAGTAACCCCGTGCTTTATGGTAATATATAGTTAGGCATTTAAATAATACAGACATTTAATGGAGCAAGTGCGACATAATATTGTATCTGTTTGCGTTCTGTGTGTGAACTATTTATAGTGGGTATTTTCTGAAACATCAAAAGGAAGGTGATTGTGGTGAAAACAATGGGTATTCATTTAGGGTATTTCATCGCCCTTTTTATCCTCTCTTTCATATCCTTTTTTTTACTATTTGGTGCTGGGTTTGTAGGGAAAATTAACACATTTATTCTATTTATCCCTTTTGTTTTTAGTGTGTTGTGGATCAGTAGTTACATATGGTATATTTTCAGAAAAAATCTAAATAAGTTACCGTTATTCCATCTGACAAAAAGATGGGAGATGATCAGCTTATTGTTTTCAGGTATTTTTACAGTGTATAGTTTATTTTTAACAACTTTGATTCTTACTCCGATAGATGCTGCTCCTTTATGGATGTTTCTTGGAACACCTGTCATACTGCTTCTAATTTGGTTTTGGCTACTTTACACATACAAAAAGAATAAAAGTAAATATACTCAAAGAGTTTTTGGTTCGGTTCATTTTATCATTTCTTTAATGTATACTTATCAAATTTGCAGTTTTTATATAAACAATACTTAAAAATATAATAGTAACTGTGCTTAAAATACTGGGTGCAAATTTGAATTTTAATATACGAAACTTCACACATTCATCGGTTTCTTCTATACGCTTTGACACAAATTTCAATTCAAAAAGCTTGAGGCTCATTTTATTCCTCAAGCTTTTTAAATTACTGATTCATTTGATTTTTTGTCGATTATGACAAGACTGATTACTTTGAGATTGATTATCTATAATCCAGCATATTCCTTCATCATGTCAAAAGTCATTGCGCTTAAATGTTTATGGCGAATGATTCCTTCTTCATCAATAAAATAGGTAGTAGGAATTGTAAGGATTTTATAGATAGAGCTTACTTTATCCTGCTCATCAATTAGAATTGGAAAATTTACTCCCATATCTTTTGCAAAGCCTGCAACATCATTTTTCGGATCAATATTTACCGCAAGAATAACGACCTTATCTCCTAATTTTTCATGAAACTTTTGCATGTCAGGCATTTCCTTTTTACAAGGTGGACACCATGTAGCCCAGAAATTTAACATGACCTTTTGGCCGCTGTAATCAGATAGTTTCACTTTTTCTCCAGCCAAATTCATTAATTCAAAGTCGGGTGCCTTTAAACCAACTTCTAAGCCCGGGAGGTTGTTCACCTGAACAGATTGAGTTTGTTGGTCTTGTCTTTCTTCCTTTTCCATTGCTTGAACAATCATTACGGTCATCATTCCGAATAGAATGACAGCTGCTATAATCTTTTTTATCATGCTGTTCAACACCTTTATATATATCTATATAATCGTATTGTAACCTAGAGCCCTTGAAAAGATAAGGCGATTCGAGACAAAAAGCCATGGTTAAATGTGACAATTTAGTAAACAAAAAAGTGTTTGACTCCCAATAGGAATCAAACACTTTTCCGATAATAATTAGTTTGCTAATTTTTCACGAAGGACCATTTGTAAAATACCACCATGACGGTAATAGTCGATTTCTACTTCTGAATCGAAACGTACGAGTACTTCAAATTCCTTCTTGTTTCCAGCTTCATCTGTAGCTGTCACTTTTACAAAATCACGTGGTCTTACATGTTCATCGATTTGTACATCGATTGTTTCTTTACCAGTTAAGCCAAGTACTTCGGCATTTTCCCCATCCTTGAATTGAAGTGGAAGAACGCCCATTAATACTAGGTTTGAGCGGTGAATACGCTCATAGCTCTCAGCAATAACCGTTTTAATGCCTAATAAGTTTGTCCCTTTTGCTGCCCAGTCACGAGAAGAGCCCATTCCATAATCATTACCAGCAAGAACAACAAGACCAGTTCCATCTTCTTTGTACTTCATGCATGCATCATAGATTGAAGTCACTTCACCAGTTGGCCAGTAAGTTGTGAATCCACCCTCTGTGCCCGGTGCAATTTGGTTACGGATTCGAATGTTAGCGAATGTTCCGCGCATCATCACTTCATGGTTTCCACGGCGTGAACCATAAGAGTTGAAGTCACGTACTTCTACTCCATTTTCACGTAGGTACTTTCCAGCTGGCGTATCTTTTCCAATTGCTCCTGCAGGAGAAATATGGTCAGTTGTAACAGAATCACCAAATTTACCAACGACACGTAAACCATTTAATGGTTTTACTTCATCTGGATCAGGCGTTAAGCCTTCAAAGAATGGTGGGTTCTGGATATATGTTGATGTTTCATCAAAAGAGTATAGTGGTTCATTGCTTGTTTGGATTTTATTCCAAAGCGCATTATCGCCAAATACATTTTCATACTCTGTACGGAATAAGTCTGGTGTAACTGTACGTTTAACAACTTCATTGATTTCAGCTGTTGTTGGCCAGATATCTTTGAAGAACACATCCTTGCCATCCTTATCCTTACCAATTGCTTCATTTTGAAGGTCAATATCAACTGTTCCAGCAAGTGCATAAGCAACGACTAACGGCGGTGAAGCTAAATAGTTCGCTTTTACAAGTGGATGGATACGTCCTTCAAAGTTACGGTTACCAGAAAGAACAGATGTAACAAGTAGATCAGATTCTGCTACTGCTTTTTCGATCTCTTCTTTTAATGGACCTGAGTTACCAATACATGTAGTACATCCATAACCAACAAGGTTAAAGCCTAGCTGATCAAGATATGGAAGCAGCCCTGAATCACGAAGGTATCCTGTTACTACCTTTGAACCTGGTGCTAAAGATGTCTTCACAAATTTAGGAACTTCCATGCCAAGTTCAACCGCTTTTTTTGCAACTAAGCCAGCACCAACTAGAACATATGGATTAGAAGTGTTTGTACAGCTTGTAATTGCAGCAATCGCAACGGCACCAGTTTTCATTTGAGTAGAATCGCCAGTATTGAAGTTTACCGTTACTTCCTTGTCGATTTCTTTCTCATCTAAACCAAAGCCTTGGTTTCCTTGAGGAGCCGTAAGTGCTTTATTGAATTCTTGCTGCATTGCTGATAATGGAATTAAATCTTGTGGACGCTTTGGACCAGATAGATTTGCTTCAATTTCAGAAAGATCGATTTCAACGATGTTTGTGTAAACAGGCTCTAATGATGGATCAAAGAATAAACCATTTTCTTTGCTGTATGTTTCAACTACTTTGATTTGTTCTTCTGTACGTCCAGTTAAACGCATATACTCAAGAGATTCAGCGTCTACAGGGAAGAATCCACAAGTTGCTCCATATTCAGGTGCCATATTAGCAATGGTTGCACGATCAGCAAGTGGCAATGCAGGCACACCTGGACCATAAAACTCAACAAATTTGCCAACAACGCCATGAGCACGAAGAACTTGAGTTACTTTCAATGCAAGGTCAGTAGCAGTTGCTCCATCTGGAAGCGCACCTGTTAACTTAACACCGACTACTTCTGGAACAGGGAAGTATGAAGGCTGGCCAAGCATTCCTGCTTCTGCTTCAATTCCACCTACACCCCATCCTAGTACACCAATTCCATTGATCATTGTTGTATGAGAATCTGTTCCCACTAATGTATCAGGGAATGCTTCAAATTCACCGTCTTCGTTTTCAAGCGCATGCACAACATTTGCTAGGAATTCTAAGTTTACTTGGTGAACGATCCCAGTTGCTGGTGGAACAGCACGATAGTTATCAAATGCCTTTTGCGCCCAGCTTAGGAATTGGTAACGCTCTGCATTTCTTTCAAATTCTAATTCCATATTTAATTCTAATGCTTCTGCCGTACCGAATTTATCGACTTGTACAGAGTGGTCAATGACTAGGTCAACAGGCTTAAGTGGGTTGATTTTATCTGGATCTCCGCCCATATCAGCCATTGCTTTACGAAGGGATGCAAGGTCAACAACAGCCGGAACCCCAGTAAAGTCTTGAAGAATAACACGTGAAGGTTTGAATGGAACGTCAACCTCTCTTACTTCATCAGTTCCCCATTTTGCTAAGTTTTCAACATGTTCCTTCGTAATGACACGTCCATCATATTGTCGAAGAACAGACTCTAATAATACTTTAATAGAATAAGGTAGTTTTGAGACGTTACCAACACCAGCTTCTTCAAGTGCAGCTAGATGATAATAGTGATAACGCTTTCCGTCTAATTCAAATGACTTACGGGCTTTAAATACATCATTTTTCGCCATGGGTATATCCCCCTTTTACAGAATTTACAGGATCAATAATAGTAATTGTCGAAAAGTTGGAATTTTCATCTATCCTAACTTTTCTCACAATTCTTATCTTAATACAATGAATGACATAAGTAAATAACAAGAAAGTTATTGGCTTCAATAAGATTTACTTATGTTAAATTCACTTTCTTCCCGATTTTTAGGAAAAAAGCGAAAAGCAATGGAGATAGCAATTTATATTCACATTGATTTACTTCATTTATATTATCTTACGAAAGTATTTCTGCGTGCAAATGATGGGACTGATTAATCGCTGCATAATTTTCCATGTATAAGACAAACTTATACATGGAGGTGAAAGATTTGGCGAAAAAAAGAAAAGCAAAGCACGTGTCCCAAGGGATGAATGATGCCAATGGCCAAGGAATGGGTGCAGGGTATAACGAAGAATTTGCGAATGAACCACTGACAGAGGCACAAAAACAAAACAATAAAAAAAGGAAAAAAAATCAATAGCAAATGAAAGAATACCCAGCAAGTACGAGCTGGGCATTCTTTTTATACTCATAAATTATTGGAATTCATTTACTTCACGAACCATTGTGCCTAAATCCTGTTGGAATTTCTCTAATTGTGCACGCTGTGTTTCTGAGGCAACTTCAAGCGCATTTTCAATTTGCTCATATGCCTCATTCACTTCCTGCTTTAAATGCTTGAGCTGATGGCCATAGTTGGCAGAATCTCTTACAATTTCATAATATAGTTCCTCAGCATCTTCCATGCCCTGTTGTGCAGCTTGAAATGCTTGTTGTTTATTTTTATGATATGGCATAACCTTTTCACTCCTTCTTATTTTGTACAATTAAATTGTGCAGACCTTCAATAAAATATTCCGTATAAATTCCCATTACTCTCCCATCCTATTGGTAGGAGGGATGAATAAATGAATAAGAATGATGGCAAAGATATGCGAAAAAATGCACCTAAAGGGGTTAATTCTGGGCAACCCGAACCCCTTAGCGGATCAAAGAAAGTGAAAAATCGCAACCATACAAGACAAAAGCATAATTCAAACCATGATATGTAACGAAAAGACAGCTGTGGCTAAAACTGCCGCAGCTGTCACTTTAAAATCCAGAAAGTGCATGTAGAATTTGCTCTTCTTCCTTAGGTGTGACTGTCCTTAAGTCAATTAAAACCTCATCCTTTTGAATACGAACAATAATTCCTGGAGAAAACCCTAGTCTTAATTTTTTTTCAAGCTGGTCAGCTTGAAGGTGTTTATGTTTAATTGCAGCTACATAGGTTGGAATCTCTACATCAGGCATTGTTCCCCCACCTACTTGGCCAATACTCTCTTTTAAAACAGCAATATAATCGTGGGTGATATTTTCAAGCTTATGTACAAATGCGCTTGTCCTCTCTCTTAATTCTTCCTTTGTTAGGAGTAAATCTCTAATAACTGGAATAGCAAAAAACCCATTCTCTCCTTTTGCATAATCGAGTAATGTCCCTTCTAAAGCGGCTAATGTCATCTTATCGACACGGAGAACGCGTGCAAGCTGATGTTTTTTTAATTGATCAATCAGCGGCTTTTTCCCAGCAATAATCCCAGCTTGAGGACCACCCAATAATTTATCTCCACTAAATGAAACTAAATCAGCACCCATTTTGAGCACCTCTTTAACAATAGGCTCATCTCCTAGTCCATGTCGGTCAAATGGATAGAGGGCGCCACTTCCTAAATCTTCGTAAAATATCACATTCTTTTCTTTTGCAAGAATAGCTAACTCTTTTGTTTCGACTGTTTTCGTAAATCCAATGACTTTGAAATTACTCGTATGTACTTTTAATACCATTGCGGTATCTTCTGCTATCGCATGTTCATAATCAGAAAGATGTGTTTTATTCGTTGTTCCAACCTCTACTAGCTTCGCACCACTTTCTTCCATAATGGAAGAAATTCTAAATGACCCGCCAATCTCCACAAGCTGTCCCCTAGAAACAATGACTTCTCGATTAGTAGCTAACGCCTTTAAAATGAGGTAAACAGCTGCCGCATTATTATTAACAACCATAGTAGCCTCTGCACCAGTTAATTCTTTAACTAAAGCTTCAACATGACTATGTCTAGAACCACGTTTTCCTTCCTCAAGCTTATATTCTAAATTTGAATAGTTGAGTGCTGTTTCAACGACATGCTTGATCGCATTTTCACTTAAGCGTGCACGTCCAAGATTTGTATGGAGGATGGTTCCGGTCGCATTTATCACTTGTTTTATCGTATAGCTGTATTTTTTTTTCGTATCTTTTTCTAATGCTTGAAATACCCAATCATTAAACTCCTTGCTTCCAGGCGTTGGTCCTTGCCAAATTTCATTTAATAATTCTGTCCGAATGTCTTCAAGCAGTTGTTTTAATTGACTTGTTAGATGAATAGAATCAATCCCATTTTCCTGCATCAATAAGGTGAATTGCTTATCCTTTTGAAGTTCATGAACGGGAGGTAGATTTCTAAGCAGTTTCTTCATATATATCCCTCCAATCCTTCCCAATTATATTATATACTATTTGAAAATGTTTGCTTTATGAAGATAGACCATAAATTAGTTTACATAATTATATTATTGTAACTATATTTTCCGAATTAAAAAACCTCCTCCAAAAGCAGAGAAGGTTTCTACAAAATGATTATAGCATTTTTTCAATTATGTCCTTTGCCTTTGGAAATAAGCCGATTTCTCCCTTGGAATAAACCTTTTCTCCATTCACAATCACTTCGAATTCCCCACCAGACCCAGGAATTAATTCCATTTTTGTAATGTTTGAACGAAAATGTGTGAAAAGCTCTTCCGCAAAACTGGCTGCCTTTGGCGCATAATTACATTGCATACAAAATTCGATTTTTACTTCGTAGGTTTTCATTAGTAGGAACCTCCAAGAAAAATTCATTAGTAAATATCTATCATACACTTCCATTATTTCATAAAGGAATCATTTCAATCAAGTGATTTTCATTCTTAATAGAGGTATACTGATGAATGGAGGTGTTACTCGTGAGTGATCAAGAAATAATCCGCTTAACTTCTTTATCAACAAAAGCTGGCTGAGGCTGCAAAATTGGTCCTGAGGACTTGTCGCAAGTTTTGCGACTGTTGCCAAAGCAAGATCCAGTTCCAGAATTGCTTGTTGGCCATGAAACGAGCGATGATGCTGGTGTATATCAATTAACAGATTCAATTGCATTAATACAAACAATCGATTACTTTACCCCGATCGTCGATGATCCATATATGTTTGGTCAAATTGCTGCTGCTAACGCTCTTAGTGATGTGTATGCAATGGGTGGACAGCCGAAAACAGTGTTAAATATTGTTGGCTATCCTGTAAAAAAACTAGGACCTGATATGTTAGGCGAAATACTTAGAGGTGCAGCAGATAAAGTCAAAGAAGCAGGCGCAATTACGGTAGGAGGCCATTCAGTTGATGATCAAGAGCCTAAATTTGGTCTTTCTGTCACCGGGATTGTTCATCCGAATCATGTTTGGAAAAATGTTGGTGCCAAGCCAGGCGATGTGCTCGTCCTAACTAAGCCGATTGGTGTTGGAATAATGACAACAGGTATAAAGCGTGGGGTCGTTACTAAGCAACAAGAAGAAGAAGTGACTGAAACAATGGCCTTATTGAATAAATCTGCTGCTGAAATTTTATCTGCCTATTCTCCGCATGCGGTAACCGATGTCACTGGCTTTGGCTTACTTGGTCATGGCAGTGAAATGGCAGGAGGAAGTCATGTTAGTTTTATGATTGATTATGAACGCATACCGATGCTAGATGGTACATATATATTAGCGCAAAAGGATGTTATCCCAGGTGGATCAAAAGCAAATCATAAATGGCTAACAAATGAAGTATTCTATGGAAATCTCTCTACTAATGAACAACTTATTCTATGTGATGCCATTACTTCTGGTGGATTACTCGTATCCATGGACGAAGAAGATGCCACTCAGTATGTCAAGCAGTTACATGAGGCTGGACTCTCATATGCTTCCATCATTGGACGAGTAGTTGAAAAACAAGAAAAACTCATCTATATCAATAATTGAAGGTGATCAAGGTGAATGTACAGGCATACTTAAAACGGATTTCAGTTACGAAGGAAGAGCCGTTAACATTAGCATATTTAGCAAAACTTCAAAATAACCATATGGAAAACATTCCGTTCGAAAATTTAGATGTCACACGTAAAGTTGAAATTAAATTAATCACCGAACGCTTTTTTGAAAAAGTCATGGGAAATGGGCGTGGTGGATTTTGCTATGAGCTTAACGGATTATTCCAACAGCTATTATCAAAGCTAGGGTTTCATTCCCAACTCATCGCTTGTACCGTGAGAAAAACTGAAGGATGGGCAAAAGCTGATACTCACGCTGCAATCATTGTTCACTTAGACGAGCCTTATCTTGTTGATGTTGGCTTTGGTGACTCTGTAAGGCAGCCAGTTCCTTTAAATGGAGAGGAACGAACAGATGTTAGCGGAACCTATCGAGTGATGCAAACTGAACAAGAATCATTTGATTTACAACGCTTTGAGGAAAATCACTGGAAGACTCTCTATCGTTTCACAACCACTATGAAGTATATTGAGGATTTTGCTGAAGGATGTTTATATAATCAAACATCACCAGATTCGACTTTTACCCACGGGGATATTGTCACCATTGCAACTCCAGATGGCCGGATCACCTTATCTGGCTTAACCGTAACACAAACAAAAAATGGGCAAAAAGAAAAGTGGGAGCTTTCCGAGGAAGAAAAAAGTGCGTTTATTGAGAAGTATTTTCATATTCATATTTAAATAGTGCAGGAACTAGGTAAGCTTGAGGAATCTCTTCAAGCTTACTATTTATTAGTGCTGATCCCTTTTAAACCAATCTGCACTTTTTTTTGCCAATAGAATTGATATAAAACACTTGCTTTTTTCACTGATTTAGGTTGTACAATTGGTTATGCCATTGTTCTAAAATATTTACTATATTTTCTCGTACCTTTAAATAATCATTTTTGTATAGTAGTCGAAAATAAAAACCTCGTAAAAAGTTAACAACATTAGACCTCTTCCAAAAAAAGTTTAAGCTATAACCTTCGTTTCTTAGTAGTTCCTTTAGTGCATTTGAAATTGTTAATATCCAAATTTCAATATCACTTTCAGTTAATCCTTTCTCCATTAGGGCTTCTACCGCAAAAATTAGTCTTTCGGCTTCATCATCGACATATGGTAATTCATTTATGCTTTCTTTGAACAAACATATTTTGATTATTTCGAGACATTCGGATGATAAATCAAATTTAAAATGTGGATGCCTAATAGCTGCTGTTATTAAATCAGCTCCATGCGCAATACTATGTGCCCATCCTTTGCATTCTACATAGCCACGAATATCTTTTTCAAGTTTCAAATACTCAATACTTTCCTCAATTGCTTGTATCAAAATATTCTCTGACAGAAACCGCTTTACTGTGTCTTTTTCTAAGATTAGTGCAATAATTAAAGCGGAAAAAGAACGAGTAAATACTGAGTCACCCTCTTTTTGACCAATATCCAAAAATAAGTGACTAAGGCAAACCTCAAGAATATGTTCCATTTGTTTTATAGTTAAATAATCTTCTAATATTAGTTTTCCAAATGTATTATAAATTAGTGTATCCCTCAGTTTAGGGTCAACTGAGCCTACATTATCCAACATTCTGTCAATAAGATTATCTAAATTATTATGTTGTAGTGTTGTATTGAAATTTTTCAGTTCTGACTTTAATGTCATACTTTCATCCCTCTTTTAAAAGATCTTTTTACAATCCGATGTGTCATCAACAGCAGAAGCACATTTATATTCCATCTTCAGAAATTCAAATGTACTACCATTTGTATCTTGCATAAATGTCTCTACAACTTTAAATCCAACATTTATATATAGTTTTATTGCTCTTTGATTAAAAGTTGCTACTGATAATGTGATTTTTTCAGGTATATATTCTGATTGAATAAAGTTAATACATGCCTTTAAAAAAGCTATCCCTTTGCCGTTTCCAGTTAAATCTGGTCTCATTCCTAAACCAATATCAAAAGTTTTCTCGGCAACTTTATAAGTACTGAAAAAAGCTATCAATTCATTTTCTGTTGTTACGGCAAACGTTGTATTTCCTCGTTTTACTGGATTCAAAAATTCTTCTAAATCTTCTTGATCAGCTTCCATATTATAAAAAGAATACTCACCATCATAGTGCCAGTTATATGCAATAATCTCTGCTTGTTTTTGTGTCAAAACACTAAATATATAAGTCATATTCCCCTCCATCAACACAATAACTAATAGTACTTATTTTTCTTTTCCCTGTTTTAATAACCCTATAATTTCTTTTTTTTGTTCACGACAATCTTTTTTAACATTTACTATGAGCTCTTATATGAAACAAAGCAGTTATATAGTTTAACGCCCCTTCGAATGAGGGTCTTATCTTTTTACACGATTATTCCTTACACTTCTATAAAAGAAACTAAGTGCAAATATACCTACTATCGAAAAGATGAAAATCTTAAAAATCCCCTGCTGCCCACCAAAAGAACTAGTAAATTCGTATTTACCTTCTCTAAATGCCTTTATATATCTTCCTTCAGATTCTTCAATAGCAATCGCTTGTTCTGGATGAATGCCTTGAATCGAATAATACTTCGTTCCTTTTTTAAATGTATTTGAGAAGTTACCAGAATAAGATTCCATGTCTGAGTATCTAGTAACACGACCGATCTTTTTATCAATTTCATTCACATATTCATCACTTAAGACATAAATATATCCATCCCAAACGACAAATTGATAAGCCCATGAAGTCGCTAACGACTTACTTGGAATGAATAAAGTACTTAACAAAACAAATATTAATGATAGAGATAATAAATAGTTAGTCCTCATTTATAATTCCTCCCTATATAAATGAGACGAGAACAATTTATATTCATTGCAATCGTTCCTCATACTAAGTATCCCTCAAATGACATATATGAAGCGCCCTCTCACTTTACATCAATAAAATGTTTTAAATAACTGAAGCATCTTGTTAATCTATCACAGTTGCCGCTTCAATATAAATCTATGAAAAACGGATAGCTAAATTCTGTTCTATATTGAATAATTGCCTCAATTGGTTCATTGCTATTCGATTCGGTATTCAAAATAGTTTTCTCTTTAATAGATCCTTCGTACCAGATTTGGTTGTTATTATTTTTCTGTAACTCCTCTGTCCCTTCAAAATATATTTCAAAGTCTTCTGAATTATAATGTTCAAAAATTTCTCTTTCACTCAATTCAGTTATTACCTTTTGATAGACAACAAGGGTTGGATATCCTCCATTCCCCCATGGGCCACCGCCATAGATCACCCCATAATCAAAATCTTGATCAATAACTGTAGTTTTTATAGGAAGCTCAAATTCTAACAATCGGTTTGCATATTTCTTGGCGTAAACATATTCTTGACCAACGAAAACATAAACCATAAATAATATAAATAACCCGATCAAAAGAATAGTAACAGTTATTATCCACTTTACGTTCCTTTTCACGAAAAACACCGCCTGCAAAATGAAGAAACCTTTGTCGTTATCTAGAAAAAGCAATCATACTCTGTTGAAGAAAAACTCTTAATTATTCCACTTATAATAAACAAACTTTAAACGGTTCCCATTCATTTCAAAATCTTCCTCATCTGTTGATACATGCTTAAAGCCATTCTTCTCCAACACTTTTTGTGAGGCTAAATTGTTAGTTGTCGTTTTTGCTAAAATCTGTTCAATACCTTGCTCACTAATTGTGCTTAATAACAGCCTTAATACTAGATTTGCGATTCCTTTCCCCGTATAAGCTTCTCCTACTCTATAACCGATATAAGCCAACTGACGAGATTTATCAATATCTACTAAGTTCATTCTTCCAAGGATTAAACCCTTTTCATTCTTAATTAGATAATAATATGATAGCCCTTTTGCTTGTTCATCAAGCAAGGCTTCATTCCTTATTTTAAAAGTCTTCAAATTATAATACTCTTCTCCACGACCTGGTACCATTTTCTCAAAATAATCTCTGTTTTCAAGTTCAAATTCGTATAACTTTATTGCATCCGCTTGTTGTAATTTTTCCAGTGTAACTTTCATAATGATTCTCTACCTCGCAATGATCTCAAATTATTTTTAGTCTACTATCCTCCTACGCTAAATCTACTGTATCCTGTTATTTAATACTCCAGATCGATTGTAAGTTAACTTCAACAAAACAAGTGGCAATTCCCTTAGATTAACGCTTGTTTTTATTGAATTTATTTTTGATTTTCTTAACATTTACAGCTCGTCGTGATTGTTCTTTTAAATTTGGGTTTTCTTCAAGGTTAAATAATACTGTCTCACCAGCAGTTAATTGCTTAAACCCATCCATCTGAATATTACTAAAATGTACCCAAGCATCCTCTTCTCCTTCAATCGAAATCCATCCCCATCCCTCTTCAACATGAAAGATTTTACATACACCTTCTATGTTATATCTCATTTTATCCCCCTTTTCTCCATTTATATTTATTAATACAATTAAATAATTATAGATATATTTTCTCTATCGAATGAACAAATAGTATGCTAATATTTTATCAATATATTATTTTGGAATGATTTTAGTTAAATTAAACTCAAGCTTAGACAGAAAGTGGGAAATGTTATGCAAGAACAAAAGTTGGCAAGAGGCCTTAAAAACAGGCATGTGCAACTAATTGCAATCGGTGGGGCAATCGGAACTGGATTATTCCTTGGGGCAGGAAAATCAATTCATTTAGCAGGACCATCCATTTTATTTGCCTATATGATTACAGGCGTCATTTGCTTTTTGATCATGCGCGCACTTGGAGAACTGCTCTTAAGCAATTTGGAATATCATTCTTTTGTTGACTTTGTTAAAGATTATTTAGGTAATATGGCAGCTTTTATCACTGGCTGGACTTATTGGTTTTGCTGGATTTCAATCGCAATGGCTGACTTAACAGCTGTTGGACTTTATACGCAGTTTTGGCTGCCAAATGTACCACAATGGATGCCTGGGCTCATTGCACTTATTATTCTGCTTTTCATGAACCTGGCCACTGTAAAGCTTTTCGGTGAAATGGAATTCTGGTTTGCATTAATCAAAGTGATTGCGATTCTAGCATTAATTGTTATTGGTATATTCATGATTATTAAAGGTTTTGCTACTGATTCAGGTGCATCCAGTTTTGCAAACTTATGGAACCATGGCGGCATGTTCCCTAATGGAATAAATGGGTTCATCCTTTCTTTCCAGATGGTTGTATTTGCATTTGTAGGCATTGAACTAGTAGGACTGACTGCAGGTGAAACTGAAGATCCTGAAAGAGTGATTCCGAAAGCAATCAATAATATTCCTATTCGGATTTTAATATTTTACATCGGTGCACTCACCGTTATTATGAGTATTTATCCTTGGAATGCGATTAATCCAATGGAAAGTCCCTTTGTTCAAGTATTCGTTGCCGTTGGTATCGCAGCAGCAGCGGGTATTGTCAATTTTGTCGTACTCACATCCGCAGCTTCAGCATGTAACAGTGCTATTTTCAGCACAAGCCGGATGCTATACTCACTTGCTAAAGATAAAAATGCACCTGTGCCACTTACTAAACTTACTTTAAGTAAAGTACCTTCTAATGCATTGTTCTTTTCAACTGTAGTTATTCTCATTGCCGTTGTTTTGAACTATGTGATGCCAGAGGGAGTTTTCACACTAATTACTAGCATTTCTACTGTATGTTTCCTCTTCATTTGGGGGATTACTGTTATTTGCCATTTGAAGTATCGTAAAACAAGACCAGATTTAGCAAAAGTAAATAAATTCAAATTACCGCTTTATCCATTTGCCAATTACTTAATTCTCGTTTTCCTTGCATTCATTTTTGTTGTGCTCGCACTAGCGGAAGATACTCGTATCTCATTATTCATCACACCTGTTTGGTTTATTCTGCTAATTGTGATTTATAAGGTACGTGAAAAGAAAACAAATCTTGCAGATCAGTGTAACTCAGTCAAAAATTAAGATAAAACAAATCCCTGTCTGTTAATAGGACAGGGATTTGTTTTATCTTAAAAAGGAACAATGAACAGTCCTATTATCGTTCATTCCTTTCTTATATTTAGATACAAAACGATGAGATTAGAACATCTGGTTTGCCATTTCAATCAGTTCTTTATCCGATTGTTCCGAAGATATTTGTGTATTTAAATAAAATATATTAAAATTAGCATCGTTTACTTGGAAGAATATAGAGGTAGCATATTTCCTACCAACAATTCCATTTTTTAATTCTACTTCATGGTAATGAGCATTTTCAGGTTCCCGGGTAATATCACTTGGGAAGTAGGCTTCAATTTTAAGTATTATTAATTCTTCTTGATTTTTTGAATGAATATCAAAGGTAGTTACTAGTGTTTTTCCATCATTATTCATATCAATTATCCGTGCTGGCTGAAATTCAGTTGATTCGAATGGCAATCTTAGTGGCAATTTCATCTTGAAAGGAAGAGCCTTTAAACTATTCTTTATTGAAGTTGCTTCATATACTGCGAATGACACCTCCCCCTGTTCATTATAGGCAGTATCAATTATGTTCAGTTTTGATGTATCTAACTTTCCACTTTTGTTTTCTTGACACCCAACGAGGAGCAATAAAATAAGTAATGACAGCAATAACTTATTCAAAACATCCCTCCACCGAATGATTTAATCTGAATATTTATAATACATTTTTATTTTATCATACAATCTATCCTGTGTATTACTGAAAAGTGGCAAATGATAAGAGTTTTTACCAAACGCAACTTACTTGCCTATTGTTTACTTTTATAAAACATTACAAAAAGGTTGCTCTAGACCCACCCGCATTTCAAGTTGTATCATGTTCAAGGGATGATGGGAGGCAATGCGTAATGGAAGAACAAAAATATAAGAATCTTAAATTAGGAGAGCGTGGGGCAATCATTAGTATACTCGCCTATATCGGTCTTTCGATCATAAAATTAGCGGTTGCGTATAGTAGTGACTCTGCTGCATTAAAAGCAGATGGACTTAACAATACAACCGATATTATTGCATCAATTGCCGTACTCATTGGACTTAAACTATCGCAACGTCCGCCTGATAAAAATCATCGATATGGACATTGGAAAAGTGAAACAATCGCTTCATTGGTCGCCTCATTTATTATGGTTGCAGTAGGTATAGAAGTGTTAATTGAAGCGATCACCTCGATGTTTCAAGGGCAAAAAGAAACACCAAATATTACGGCAGCCTATATTGGTATATTTTCTGCACTAGTTATGTATATTGTTTATCTATACAACAAGCGGTTAGCAAATCAAATTAATAGCAAGGCTGTGATGGCAGCCGCAAAAGATAATCTTTCAGACGCGTGGGTAAGTATCGGAACAGCCATCGGTATACTTGGCTCCCAATTAAAAATGCCTTGGCTGGACACAGTAACTGCTGTAATAGTCGGATTATTAATTTGTAAAACAGCCTGGGACATCTTTAAACAAGCATCTCATGAACTATCAGATGGATTTGATGAAAAGAAAATTCAACTTTATCAGGAAGTCATCCAAAAAGTAGATGGAGTGAAAGGAATTAAAGAAATTAAAGGAAGAAACTACGGAAATAATGAGGTCATTGATGTAGTCATTCTTGTTAAATCCACGTTAGATATTAAAGAAGCACACGATATCGCTACACATGTTGAAAAAGTTATGATGAACGAATACGGGGTATATGATGTACATGTTCATGTAGAGCCGAATTAATTCATTAGCGGCAAGGTGCATCCGCTTCTCATGTGTATCTATCAATTCATAGTCCATTATTCTTTACTTTGTAATATTGAAACGCTTCTTAATTGAATAACTTCTCCAATACTAGGTTACTGATTATGTAATTTCACAAATAAAGTAATAATACTGAGTTAAGAGGATGGAGAAAGGATCCTATTTAACTCTTTGGAGGCAGTTTCAACGATTTTTCTGTTTAAAAGGGCTTCTATCTATCTTATTGAAGACACTTTCGACGATTTTTCTGTTCATTCAGGGCTCTATACACCTTATTGAAGACTCTTTCAACGATTTTTCTGTTCGTTCAGGGCTCTATGCACCTTATTGAAGACACTTTCGACGATTTTTCTGTTCATTCAGGTCTCTATACACCTTATTGAAGACTCTTTCAGCAATTTTTCAGTTCATTCAGGGCTCTATGCACCTTATTGAGGACTTTCGTCGATTTTTCTGTTCATTCAGGGCTTTATGCACCTTATTGAGGACTCTTTCAATGATTTTCCTGTTCATTCAGGGCTCTATACACCTTATTGAGGACTCTTTCGACGATTTTTCTGTTCGTTCAAGGCTCTATGCACCTTATTGAGGACTCTATCAATGATTTTCCTGTTCGTTCAGGGCTCTATACACCTTATTGAAGACACTTTCAGCAATTTTTCTGTTCATTCAGGGCTCTATACACCTTATTGAAGACTCTTTCAACGATTTTCCTGTTCATTCAGGGCTCTATACACCTTATTGAGGACTTTCGACGATTTTTCTGTTCGTTCAAGGGCTCTATGCACCTTATTGAGGACTCTTTCAATGATTTCCCTGTTCATTCAGGGCTCTATACACCTTATTGAAGACTCTTTCAACGATTTTCCTGTTCATTCAGGGCTCTATACACCTTATTGAGGACTCTATCAATGATTTTCCTGTTCGTTCAGGGCTCTATACACCTTATTGAAGACTCTTTCGACGATTTTTCTGTTCATTCAGGGCTCTATACACCTTATTGAAGATATATTCAAGACTTTGTTAATACAATGAAGATGGTTGCCTCTTTGTTTTTCTGAAAATTATCTGAACTAAAACCGTACATACAAAATCAATTCATCCATTCTGCTCTTCACTGTATTTTCCATAAAATATATGGAATAAAAAAACCCAATTCCCCAAAAGTGTATGGAGAAGTAGGGCTTTTTTCATTTCATGCTCAATAAATTACATTCTATATTGTATTAACACTCTTTATTCAAAAAACACATCTGGATATTCAACAACTCCCGAAATCTTGTTAAGTGCATTTTCATATAGTTCAATTGCCATAAATGCTTCATCTGGTACTTCGAAGGGTGCTTTTATCCTCCATATCGATGCTTTTTTGAACCCAAATTTCGGATAATAATCTGGATGACCTAAGACAACTACCGAATTGAATCCCATTTCTTTAGCATCCTCTAATGCTTTATGAATTAATTGTCTTCCTACACCTTGATTTTGATACGCTGGCAAAACCGAAATCGGGGCAAGTGCCAATGATTCTCCAACCATTTGATTATCATTCATAATTTTTATCTTAGATAAAAGAATATGCCCAACTAATTGATCGTTATCTTTATCCAATGCTACTAAAGATAATGCTGGAATAAATGCATCGGATTTTCTTATTTGAGATACTAAATTATGCTCATTTTGATCACTGTATTCTGCAGTTTCAAACGCATTTTTTACTACTCTTTCAGTTAATTCATAGTCCTCAACCCGCTCTTGCTCAATAATTATGTTCATCTTTAACGGCTCCTATTCTAGTACCAAAGTTCTCGTCCTATTCATCTCTTCATACCATCAATTTTCTCTTTGATCTCTATTCTTCCTTATCTCTTTTTGAATTTTACGTAGGGCTTTTTTCGAACCACGTTCGATATCATGCTGCATTTTTCTTGTTTTATAATCTACAAATAATGTTTCTAGATCATATCCTTCTGGATATAATTCCTCTGCCTGCAACTCAATGGCAAGCCGCTTCACATGTACATCAATCATTCCTCCATTATAAAACACTCCCACATTATTGTAATTGTCTATCTCTTTATATACAATTCCATAGTCATTATAGTCTAGTAACTTTACACGATCCCCTTTTTTGTATTCATACTCCACTTTGGAATTCTCACTGATAATCTTCGGCTTTCTCGTTTTCCCTTCCTTAACCGTATCTAAATGATACTCTTTATTCTCCATATAGCCTTTTGCTTTTTGCAGGACATTTTCTCGTATGTTCATTTTTTTAGAAATCCAAAGCGCATTGCTTTCTCCAGATTTGCCGATCAATAACTTATATTTTGGTTCCAAAGTTTCACTATTAAATTGCATCGCTGCATTCATAAAGTCGGTATGCATTTCTGAAAAGCGTTTGATTTCACCATAGTGAGTGGTTGCAACTGTGATACATCCCATATGATAAAATTCTTCTAAAATAGCGATCGCAAGGGCCGATCCCTCATTCGGCTCAGTGCCGCTGCCTATTTCATCAAATAGTAAAAGTGTATGATTATTGGATACTCTCATTATTTCTGAAAGGTTTTTCATATGTGATGAAAAGGTACTTAAAGCATTTTCTATGCTCTGATTATCGCCAATGTCTACAAATAGATTATCGAAAACGGACATTTCCGTCTCCTTGTCCGCGACAATGTGTAAGCCTGACATGACCGCTAATGATAACAGTCCAATTGTTTTAAGAACAATCGTTTTCCCGCCAGCATTAGGCCCCGTTATAATTAAGCTGCGATAATTATCCCCGATTTCAAAATGAAGGGGCACAACTTCTCCTGATAAAAGAGGATGTTTGCCATTTACTATTTTTATAAACCCATAATCATTTAATATAGGCTCGATACCATCCATCTGTTTGCTATACTTTGCCTTTGCAAATACCATATCATATTGACTAATCAGCTCTAGATTAATCTTAATGGCATAAATATTCTCTAGGATCATTCCTGATAAAGTAGCTAATATTTGATATTCTTCAATTGCCTCTTCAGCTTTGAGCATAGCGTGTTCTGTATTTAATTTTGTAACAGTACTTGGTTCAATAAAAACGGTTGACCCTTTAGAAGAAACTTCAATAATTGTGCCTGAAACTTGATTTTTAAATGAAGCTTTAATTGGAATCGTGTATCGATCATCTTTCTTGCTAATAAAGAATTCTTGAATGTACTTTTTATTGGCACTATTATTTAAAAATTTATTTAAACGTTCTGTCACTTTCTCTTCTACTGAATCAATGCTACTACGTATTCGTCTTAGTTCTCTGCTTGCAGCTGAATCTACTCGATTCCCTTTAATTGCAAAATCAACCTCTTCTTCGATATTTTTAAATTCTGCTATTGAATGAGCATACGATGAGAGGACAGGTGCAAAAAACTCTTTATCCAGCATAAACTTTTTAATTTTCCTACATCCTCTTAAAAAATCCGAAACACTAACTAACTCACTTGGACCTAAGATCACGCCTTTTTCTAGGTTTTGAATCGTATTCTCAATATTGGATACGCCTAAAAATGGCACATGACCGACTGTATCTATTATCACTCTTGCCTCTGTCGTTTCATTTAAACGATTTTTAACTACTTTCAGATTTGAACTTGGTTTCAATTGATCAATCATTCGTTTTCCTAATCCACTAACACAATAGGATTTAACTATTTCTTTTAACTCGTTATATTGCAACTTTTCAAAAGTCATCTGATTCATTTCTTTTTTCCCCTCACTATGATTATTTTGAGTCATATATGAAGATACCTACCCATTAGACTTCAATGAGGAATCAAAAAGTGGATAAGTTGTTGAATCTCTATAAAATAAACACAAAAAAAGCTGCGAAGGATACCGCAGCTTTCTTACAATTACAAGGCAAGTGTACAATGCATATACATTGAAATAGGCCAAATAAAAGGATCGGCCCAACAAATGATCGTTACACGCTTTATAAAGTAATGTAGGTATCTTCATAGGTATTGAAATAAATGCATGACAAAGATAAGGGTATAAATTGTATAAAATTTCCCTTTTGTCATTCAACTTATTTCATTTAATTTTTTCCTATTTAGAACCTACTACACTCATAAAAATACCTCTAATTTAATTATAGTTTTTTCATTAAAGTCTAATTTACATTATTGTACTTAATGTTATTAAGAAAGTAAAGGTGAAATACACACAAAATAAGATGAGTCTACGCCGAAACCAACTTTAACATCTTACATACTTACGTTTGAAACCAAGTCTTCCTTTATCTATTTCTTTTTGTATACTTTCGTTCGCGTTTAGGAAACTGCTTTTTTTCTTTTCCCGTTTCATTTCTACGATCCCCACTTCTTTTGCAACTTCGATTGCCTTTTCATGTAGTGGGACATATGAAATGCCTGCAGTGAATAGAAAATTATTCATAGCAGATTTTGTTCGTTCTGGTGAATCATGAATCGAATTTTTAACAAGCTCAAGCATATTGGAAATTTTACTTTCGGAAAATTCATGATCTTTGCGATTCCCTAAAAGCCAGCAGTAGCAACTCCAGCCTGCTGACATTCGTAGTTCGTCCCCGCTTGCAATCCATTTATCTGCAACGTCTTGGGCAATATCGGATTCTGATAATGTAACTGCCACCACATAATCAGACAGCATGTAAAAGTATGCTCCATCCATCCAACGATCATAATCTGATTCAGTCATTGCCTTTGGATCTGCAATAATGCCTGCAAAGTACATGGCATCGTAGTTACCTGTGGCATAAAGCTCCTCAGCCAACTGTTGATTGATTTTTATTTTTTTGGCGATTGGTTTCATTGCACCTGTTGCCACACCAAAAAGCGGCTCGCGTGCACCGTTGGATATGTATATTTTTTTCGTTCGCTCCTTGCCTAGGGATTCAAGCTCTAGCATAACTATTTCAAAATCCATTTTTTTGCCCTTCTTTCCTAGTTAAATATATATTTTTATTTAACCATATTTCCGTTTATTTCTCCTCTATTACATTTCATAAAAAGAGGCTGGGACATAACTAATTTAGCTGTGTACAAAGCCGAATGGTAAATTCATTTTTTTATTATATAAATACAGAAAGCCGAACTATTGCAGAATGCTGTGTTAGCATTTCTAATAATAGTTCGGCTTTTTTAGTTGCTGAGCACCTTTTGTCCCAGCCTCTTTGATTTTCTAACTATCCCTTGCAACGGTGTCAAACTTGGTTTACTTCCCTAATTTCTCCAACATATCCGTTGTCATTTTTACTAAATCATATTCTGCTTTAAAGCCCCATTCTTCCTTGGCAGCACTCGCATCAATCGAATTTGGCCAGCTATCAGCAATTTTCTGACGAACAGGATCAACTGCATAATTCATTTCAAAGTTTGGCATATGTGTACGGATTTCCGCAGCAATTTCCTCTGGATCAAAGCTCATTGCTGTTACATTAAATGAATTTCGGTGTATTAATTTCGATGGATCAGCTTCCATTAAATTAACGATCGCATTTAAAGCATCAGGCATATACATCATATCCATATAAGTTCCTTTATCGATATAAGATGTGTAGCGTCCTTTTTTAATCGCCTCATAATAAATTTCAACAGCATAGTCTGTCGTCCCGCCGCCTGGTGGTGTCACATAAGAGATTAACCCTGGGAAACGTAATCCTCTCGTATCAACACCAAATTTATGATAGTAATAATCAGCTAGTAACTCACCAGCTACTTTATTAACTCCATACATCGTTGTCGGACGTTGAATCGTATCCTGTGGTGTAAGATCCTTTGGTGTAGAAGGACCGAATGCCCCGATTGAGCTCGGTGTAAAGAACTGGCAGTTTAATTCTCTTGCTGTTTCTAACGCATTCATTAGTCCACCCATATTTAAATTCCACGCAAATACAGGGTTTGCCTCTGCAGTAGCAGATAGCAATGCTGCCATATGAATAACAGTATCAACATTATATTTCTTTGCTATTTCAATCATTGTTTTTGAATCTGTTACATCAACTACTTCAAATGGGCCGCTCTCGGCTGCTTCTGATTCATTTTTTCGAATATCTGTTGCAATAACATTGTCTGCACCATATATATTTCTTAGTTTAACTGTCAATTCAGAGCCAATTTGACCTAGCGCACCTGTAATAAAAATTCTTTTCATCGATTGCCTCCATCCTCTTCCTATTTTGAAAAAGTTTTCTCTATTTTAAGAAGTATTTTCTTATATAATGCCCATCTCTTTGCCTACTTTTTCATAAATGGCAATTGCTTGATCTAGCATTTCCTTTGTATGTGCAGCAGACGGCATGTTTCTAACACGACCAGTTCCTCTTGGTACAGTTGGAAACACAATTGACTTCGCATAAACACCTTCTTCATTCAGCTTTTTACTGAATTCTTGTGTTTTTACTTCATCACCGATAATACATGGTGTAATTGGTGTTTCACTGTTCCCAATATCAAATCCTAATTTCTTCAAACCCGCTTTTAAATAATTCGCATTTTCCCAAAGCTTTTGATTTAGTTCTGTGCTTTCCATTAATAATTCGATCGCTTTCGTACTAGCAACGACATCTGCTGGTGTTAATGATGTTGAGAATAAAAAAGGACGACTGCGTACCTTCAACCAATCAATCAATTCTTTCTTACCTGCAACATAGCCGCCAACAACCCCTATTGCTTTTGAAAGCGTTCCAATTTGGAAATCAACTTTATCAGATAAGCCGAAATGCTTAACCGTACCAGCACCTTCTCCTAATACACCTGATCCATGTGCATCATCTACATAAGTGATAAGATCAAATTCTTCTGCAATTTTAACAATCTCTGGAAGCTTGGCAATATCTCCATCCATTGAGAAGACACCATCTGTAATCACCATGATTTTGTTATAAAGGCCAGATTCTTTTGCTTCTTTCGCTTTCGCTCTTAAATCTTCCATATCGGAATGATTAACACGGATAATCTTTGCTTTTGATAAACGGCATCCATCAATAATTGATGCATGATTCAGTTCATCCGATAGAATCGCATCATTCTTGTCCATGACAGCTGAAATCGCCGCCATATTACAATTGAACCCAGATTGATAAGCAATTGCAGCCTCTGTATGCTTGAATTCAGCAAGCTTTTCTTCCAGCTTAATATGAATATCAAGTGTTCCATTAATTGTCCGAACAGCTCCAGCACCAACACCGTATTTGTTGATCGCTTCTATCGCCGCCTTTTTCATACGCTCATCTGTCGCTAGACCTAAATAATTATTAGATGAAAGATTCACTAATTCTCTGCCATTAATTGTAATCATTGGGCCATTTGGGCTTTCTAGTGGATCAATTACATTATAAAGACCTTTACTCTTTAAATCCTCAAGGTTTTCATTTAAAAATGCATCTAATATGTTGCTTGACATCTTTACATCCCCCATTTGGTTTATTAGTAATTGTCGCCTATCAGGATACAATTGTATCCCTCACAAAGACACGAATTTTCTTGCTATGTAAAGGATTGATACATAATACTTTAGCATATTTTTTCACTTTGTATATACCTCATGGACAGAATAGCAATTATTTTTTCATCTACTTCTATCATTTTATAGTTTGCTCATTTTATTAAAAAACTACAAGTAAAATAGCTTCTTAAATTGTCATTTATTTTTCCCTTCTTTGGCAGGAATTAATGAAAAAAAAAGGAATGTAGTATATAAGTTCAATCAGTTCTTTATAAACAGCTTCCTTCATATATTTAGATTGATGAGTACACTTTGGACATCCTGTCATTTCTAAATATTTTTAGATTATATTCGTTTTTATTTTATATTAATTATAAATAAGTATTGATTTTTTGTTGAGAAGTGTTATCATTGTAATCATGAAGTAACAATATAATTTTCTATGAGGTGATTGTATTATGACGAATAATAAACTAACTACTAGCTGGGGTGCTCCTGTAGGAGACAACCAAAACTCAATGACAGCTGGCTCACGCGGACCTACTTTAATCCAAGATGTACATTTACTAGAAAAATTAGCTCACTTTAACCGCGAACGTGTTCCTGAGCGAGTTGTTCATGCAAAGGGTGCTGGTGCACACGGTTACTTTGAAGTGACAAATGACCTTACTAAATATACGAAAGCAGATTTCTTGTCAGAAATAGGCAAACGCACACCAATGTTTATCCGTTTCTCAACAGTTGCCGGTGAGCTTGGTTCTGCAGATACAGTTCGTGACCCGCGTGGATTTGCCGTAAAATTCTATACAGAGGAAGGAAATTACGATCTTGTAGGAAATAACACACCTATTTTCTTCATTCGTGATGCGATTAAATTCCCTGACTTTATTCATACACAAAAAAGAGATCCAAAGACACATTTGAAAAACCCTACTGCTGTTTGGGATTTCTGGAGCCTATCACCAGAATCACTTCATCAAGTAACATACTTAATGGGAGACCGCGGAATCCCTGCAACACTTAGACATATGAATGGATATGGAAGTCATACATTTAAATGGACGAATAAAGATGGTGATGGTGTATGGGTAAAATATCACTTTATAGCTGATCAAGGTGTTAAGAATATGGACGTCAATCTAGCTGCTAAGCTTGCTGGTGAGAACCCTGATTACCATACAGAAGATTTATTTAATGCAATTGAAGAAGGCAATTTCCCTTCATGGACATTAAAGGTTCAAATCATGCCTTTAGAAGATGCAAATACGTATCGCTTTGATCCATTCGATGTAACAAAAGTATGGTCACATAAAGATTATCCACTAATTGAAGTTGGTAAAATGGTATTGGATCGTAACCCTGAAAACTATTTTGCAGAGGTTGAGCAAGCAACATTCTCACCTGGCACACTCGTACCTGGAATCGATGTTTCACCTGATAAAATGCTTCAAGGCCGCTTATTTGCTTACCATGATGCACATCGTTACCGTGTAGGTGCAAATCACCAAGCACTTCCAATTAACCGTCCGAAAAATGAAGTGAGCAATTATCAACGTGACGGGCAAATGCGTTTTGATAATAACGGCGGCGGTTCTGTATATTACGAACCAAATAGCTTTAGCGGTCCAACAGAAGTTCCTGAGCATAAACAAGCTGCATATGCTGTATCAGGAATTGCTGAAAGTGTATCGTATGATCATAATGATCACTATACACAGCCTGGTGACTTATACCGCTTAATGTCTGAAGACGAACGCGCTCGTACAGTTGCAAACATCGTTGGTGCAATGAAGCCTGTCGAAATCGAAGAAATCAAATTACGCCAAATCCAGCACTTCTATAAAGCAGATCCAGAATTCGGAACTCGTATTGCTGAAGGTCTTGGCTTGAAGGTTCCACAAGAAGTAAAGTAATAGAATAATAGAAAAAGGCATCCATTTAAATGGGTGCCTTTTTTCTGCTTAAATACTTTTAGTGCCCTATTTCAGTCTTTTGAATTTACGCATAAATTGATTATTGCAATCAAACATCAATAATTTATACCTGCATTTCATTTTCCATTACTTTTTCCACCTCACACTCCCCTAAAGTCTAGTCGAATGATTAAAAATCTTGTATGATGTAAAAATGAATTACTTTTGAAAGTTGAGGAAATAAAAAAATGAGCTTATTAAATGTAGAGAATTTGAGCCATACGTTTGGTGATCGTACGTTATTTAAAGATGTATCATTCCGATTATTAGCTGAGGACCATGTCGGGCTTGTTGGAGCCAATGGTGTTGGAAAATCAACGTTAATGAATATTATTACTGGACAGCTGATCCATGATTCGGGTCGTGTAGAATGGACACCGAGTGTTCATTACGGATATCTTGATCAGCACACCATTTTAACACCTGGAAAAACAATGCGTGATGTTCTAAAGGATGCATTCCTTCCCCTTTTCGAGCAAGAAAAGGCGCTTAATGAAGTAACAGCAAAAATGGCTGATGCTACACCTGAGGAATTAGAAGATTTACTAGAAGAAATGGGGAAAATCCAAGATCGCTTAGATGCTGGCGGCTTCTACACACTCGATATAAAAATTGAAGAAGCAGCACGTGGACTCGGACTAGATGCAATCGGTCTTGATCGTGATGTGACTGCCCTAAGCGGCGGACAGCGTACGAAAGTATTATTAGCAAAGCTATTACTTGAGCAGCCACAAGTTTTACTTTTAGATGAACCGACAAACTATTTAGATGTCGAGCATATTCGCTGGCTGACAAACTATCTGAAAGAATACCCATATGCCTTCATTCTTATTTCACATGATACGGAATTCATGAATCAAGTATCTAATACGATTTTCCACTTAGAATTTTCTAAGCTGACTCGCTACACTGCAAGCTATGATAAATTCTTGGAATTAGCTGAAATCAATAAGAATCAGCATATTCATGCTTATGAAAAGCAAAAGGATTTCATCAAAAAACAAGAAGACTTTATTGCGAAAAATAAAGCACGCTATTCAACAACTGGTCGTGCAAAAAGTCGACAAAAGCAGCTAGACCGAATGGAAAGAATTGATCGCCCTGAAACGGCAATGAAGCCAACCTTTGATTTTAAGGAGTCACGCGGAAGCAGCCGATATGTTTTTGAAGGCAAGGATTTCGAAATCGGCTATACACATGCTTTATTGCCAAAAATGTCAATAACAATCGAACGTGGAGAGAAAATTGCCATTGTCGGTTGCAATGGAGTCGGAAAATCGACTCTGTTAAAAACAATGCTAGGAAAAATTAAACCAATCAGCGGGAATGTAGAACGTGGAGACTTCCTCTACCCTTCCTATTTTGAACAGGAAGTAAAGGCAGATAATATCACACCAATTGATGATGTTTGGAATGAGTTCCCTTCCATGGATCAGCACCAAGTACGGGCTGCATTAGCAAAATGCGGATTAAAAAATGAACATATTTCCCGACCTTTAAACCAGCTAAGTGGTGGAGAACAGGCAAAAGTTCGTTTATGCAAACTGCTAATGAATGAAAGCAATTGGCTTCTATTTGACGAGCCTACTAACCATCTTGATGTTGTAGCAAAGGAAGAACTAAAACGTGCATTAAAAGCCTATAAAGGAACAGTTGTTTTAGTGTGCCATGAACCTGATTTTTATGAAGATTGGGTAACAAAGGTTTGGGATGTAGAGGAATGGTCACAGCATCTTCCTTCCTAATAGTGAACCCTCTGCAATGCAGGGGGTTTTTGTCTTTTTTTAGAAAACTGAAATTTAGTGCTATTCTATCTTTGAAGATAGTTATTTTACCAACATATAAATGTGTCTATTATTTGAACTTCGATTAATTATAGTGTAAACGATTTCAATAGTGTATAATTGAGAAGCTTAGATTTAACCTTATTCCTCTTCATGTATAGAAGAAAATTTCTTTTATGAACATGCCTTTTATCAGGTAAATACTTAATAAAGGACTAACTAATTTATGACTGAAAAAAAGATAGCCTGGATTACTGACAGTACTGCTTTTATTACTGAAGAATTAAAGAATCATCCAGATGTGTATGTTATTCCTCTTTCCATTTCATTTGGTAATGAAACATTTGAAGATGGTATTGATTTAAATACAGAGCAATTATATGAACGAATTAATTCCTCAAAAGAAGTTCCTAAAACATCACAACCTTCTGCAGGTCGATTTGCAGAGCTTTTTGAACGCTTAAAAGAAAAATATGATACAGCTATTTGTGTGCATATTTCTAGCAAATTAAGCGGAACGATTAATAGTTGTCTTTCTGGTGCTGAACTTGCTGGATTCCCAGTTGAGGCAGTTGATTCTAAATCGATGTCCTACGCCATTACCACTCTGCTTTATAAAGGAATGGAACTGGTCAATAAAGGAATGTCGAGCAAAGAAATTGCTGCATTTCTTCAAAGGGATGCGGAAAAATCAGAAAACTATATTCTTTTAGGAAATCTTGATCAATTTTACAAAGGCGGAAGAATGTCTGGTACCTCCTATCTAATTGGCAGTCTATTAAAAATTAAACCAATTATTCGTATTAATTCGAATGGGGAGTTTGAACTATTCGATAAAGTCCGTTCAGAAAAAAAAGCGGTTAAGCGGATGTTAGATTTGCTTGGCGAATCGTATAAGAAGCATTCCATTTCACAAGTACAAATATTACATGGAAATGTCTCTGAGAAAGCAAAAGAGCTTAGTGCTGAAATTAAGGCTCTATTCCCTAAGCTGGATATCTTCATTGGCGAAATCAGTTCTACGATTGCTGCTCATTCCGGAGAAGGTACACTTGCAACGATTTGGCATAATGAATAGCTTCCACATATAAAAAGAGCATCTTTTATTGAAGATGCTCTTTTCTTATACTTTATACCCATGTAAACATATAGTTTTCATCTTCAATCTCT
Organism: Cytobacillus eiseniae; assembly: GCF_017874625.1. Classification (GTDB taxonomy): domain Bacteria; phylum Bacillota; class Bacilli; order Bacillales; family Cytobacillaceae; genus Cytobacillus; species Cytobacillus eiseniae. Next base: position 37,575 of record NZ_JAGIKZ010000018.1, read on the forward strand.
TTTGCTTGTTTCACAACCTTCAATGGTCTAAATGTATCAATCATCACTGCAAGCTCCAATGTTTCCTTTTTTCCGATGCTCGCTTCGGTCGTTCCAGGGTGTGGCCCGTGAGGAATGCCGCTCGGATGCAAAGTAATTGATTCAAGATTAATCCCTTTTCTGCTCATGAAATTGCCCTCTACATAATAAAGAAGCTCATCACTATTGACGTTGCTATGTGTATACGGTGCTGGAATTGCCTCTGGATGATAGTCAAATAATCTTGGAACAAATGAACAAACGACAAAATTATGACCTTCAAATGTTTGATGTACCGGTGGTGGCTGATGGATTCTACCAGTGATTGGTTCGAAGTCTGCAATATTAAAGACCCATGGATATAAATAACCGTCCCACCCTTCTACATCAAGTGGGTGATGATTCAATACATGCGAATGAAGATACCCTCTTGTTTTTGTGATAACTTCATATTCGCCTTTTTTATGATAAGTTTCTAGACTTTCAGGTCCGCGAATATCACGCTCACAAAATGGACTATGCTCCAACAGCTGCCCATATTCATTCCGATATCTTCTTGGTGTTGTTATTTGGCTAAATGATTCAATGAATAGCATCTTTGTTAGTTCATTATTGTTAGGGAGAATCCGGTAAATTGTTCCAATTGGTATAACGACATAATCGCCCGATCGATAATTAATTGTACCGAACATTGTTTCAATTTTCCCTGTTCCATAATGAATAAATAGCATTTCATCGCCATCACCATTTCGATAATAGCTATTCATTCGTTCATTTATGGTTGCTGTCCCAATGAATAAATCTTCATTTCCTAATAAATAAGTTCTAGCCTCTAATCCATCCCCTTTTTTATCTATTTGATTTGTCATTAAATGACGATGCTTTAAAGGTCCTTGCTCTTCATAATCTGGTAAATACTTCCCAATTAAATTCGTTTTTATAATTTCGGTTGGCATAAAATGATGATAGAGTATCGATTGCGTTCCCGAAAACCCCTTCGTCCCCATCACTTGTTCTCGAAAAAGACTGCCATCCTCTTTTTTAAACATTGTATGGCGTTTATTTGGAATCCTCCCCATTTGCCGATAAAACATATGTCCACCTCACATTTCTTAGATAATCACATTCTTCAATACGCCTAGTGCTGCAATTTCCAATTCAACCTCATCACCTGGCTCGAGCCATCGATGCACATCTGTTCCTAGTTCTAGAATACAGCCGCTCCCGACTGTTCCAGAACCAATTATTTCACCAGGATATAAGGTGACACCTTCCGAAGCTCGCTCAATCATCTCTCCAAATGAATAGTAGATTTCCCTCATGTTCCCCTCTGAAAGCTGTATCCCGTTTACGCTTGCTGTCATTCGTAAATCATATCGGTTCTCAATCAAATATGGATCTAATTCATCCTTCGTTACGATGTAAGGACCGATAGAAGTAGCAAAGTCTTTCCCCTTTGCTGGCCCTAGTCCAACCTTCATTTCCTTTCTTTGTAAATCTCTAGCACTCCAATCATTTAAGATACAATAGCCGAAAATATATTCATCCGCATTTTCTGCTTTAATATCCGAGCCTTCCTTCCCAATCACACAAGCAATTTCCAACTCATAATCAAGCCACTGACATTTTTTAGGTCGTGCAATTTTTTCATTTGGCCCTCTAATCGCTAAATGATTAGAGAAATAAAAGACGGGCATTTCATACCACTCAGGAACCATCTCAAGTCCTCGATTTCCTCTTGCTACTTTTACATGCTCTTCAAATGCGTAAAAATCGCGTAAGCTTTTTGGTTGTGGGAGGGGCGCTTTCAATTCAACTGCCTGAAGCGGGTATACTCCATGATTATTAATAAGAAATTTTTGTTCAGTGGCAATATAATTCATAAAGAAAAGATGATTTTCAAGAAATGAAAGCATATCTTTTGGCAGGATTCCATTTGAAGCCTCATACATATCAATTACTTCATCCTTGTTTTTCATCCATCCTGCTCTCAACGATCCATCCTTCTTTTGAAAGGTTACGAATTTCATAGCATCACCTTGATAGATTTATTCTTAGTCCATATCCACTGGCTTACGCTTTTGTTTAACTAGCTTCAATGCTAGTATCTACCAAACTTTCATTCCCCTTCCTGTACTAAGTCCATAGTTTTTTGCTTTCCTAATCCGTGTTTCCTTCATTCCAGTCAGGGGAGCTTTCAGTTTGTAAAGCAGAACCTTCGTATTTTACGCTTTTCTGATCAATTCAAATGTTTCCGTGAGTGGTTTTGTGTATATATGACCAGCCATTCTTCCGATCGGTTTAAGCTCTTCCGTTGAAATTCGGCCATTATTATATAGATTACTTGCTACATGAACATGTTCTACTTTTCCAATGACTAGGCTGCCAGCGCCTATATGTTCACCGAAATGGTGGACTTGGTAGAGCGAGCACTCCAGATGCACCTTAGACTCCTTTACACGTGGGGGCTTAACAACATGACTATTTTCCTTTGTCAAACGAGCCATCTCAAGTTCATCGATCTCAGAAGAATATGCTGTTGCACAAATATTCATTTTCTCGATCCAGTCCTCACTAACAATATTTATAACAAACTCCTTCGTCTGCTCAATGTTTGTGAGTGTATCCTTTTTATTCCCGTCCGTTCCTCTTCTCATTGGCGAAAAACAAATCAACATGGGGTCTGCACAAATGGCGGTAAAGAAACTAAATGGTGCAGCATTTACAATTCCCTCATTGTCGACAGTGGTAACAAACGCAATTGGGCGAGGCAAGATTGACCCAACAAGTAGCTTATATGCCTCTTTCCATTCAAGACTGTCTGGGTTTATTTCCATTACTTACACCACCTTTTCATTACATAGCCTTTTAAGTACAGCTAGAAAAAAATCATTATCTTCTCTAGTACCTAGAGTAATCCGAAAGGCATCTGCGTAACCAGTTAGTTTCATTTGACGAACAATCAGTCCATTTGTGATTAACTTCTCGGAAACTAGTTGATCCGTATACACATAGATGAAATTAGTCTCGGATGGAAAATAGCCTAATCCTAGTTCTCTCAATTGTTCACATACATACACTCTTTCTCTTTCGTTTTTCTTCTTACAATCAATGATAAAGCTCTTATCATCTAATGCACATTCTGCAGCTAATTGAGCGAGTTGATTGACATTAAATACTTCTTTTACCTTCTGAAGTTCGCGCACAATTTCCGAATGCATCATGCCATATCCTACTCGCAAACTAGCTAATCCATATATTTTTGAAAAGGTACGTAGGATCACAAGGTTCGAATACGTATTGAGAAGTGAAATCGATTCAAGATAATTACTTGAGCTTACGTATTCATAATAAGCTTCATCAAGAATGATCAGGATATTTGATGGAATCATTTGGATAAAACGTAATAGCTCTTCCTTTCCTACAATGGTCCCTGTTGGATTATTCGGATTGCAAATGAAGATCATTTTTGTTTTTTTCGTTATTTTTTTGTACATTGCTAGTAGGTCATGAACTCCATTTTGCAGCGGAACAGCAATTGATAGGCCGCCTTCAATCACCACATTTGTCTCATATCGTGGAAATGTTGTCGCAGCCATAATCGCTTCATCTCCATCGTTAATGTAAGCTCTCGTAAGCAAGCGAATAATTTCTTCAGATCCATTGCCAATCAAAAATTGATCCTTATTTAACTGATAATAGGAAGATAATTGGTTGATTAGCTTTGCCGTTGTACCATCTGGATATAAATATAGATTGTGCATATTATTTATGATTGCTTCCTTCACTTGACTGGAGCAGCCATAAATGTTTTCATTATCAGACATTTTTCTAACTACTTTTAGATTGTACTTTTCTTTTATTTCTTCTGGTGAGTCACCAAGAGGATACGAGCGAATTCCCTCTATTACACGTCTCGTTTGAATGTTTCCCATGAAATGCACCTCAATCATTAGGCAGAATAACCATCTATTTTGGAAGGAATCTTTTGTATTTTGTAGGAAATTAAAAATTAAAATATTGTGGCTAACTTTGCGATATGTTCTTCGTCCAGCTCCACAAGGAATCCTTCGACAGCATAAGCATCGCACGACTATAAGTGTATTTCTTATAGGAGGAGCGCCTACCCCCGACGTACAGGATGTACTAGTGTCGACAATGCGACAGGACGTCGCGTTTTTGTCGACCTCGAGGTCACAAGCCAATCCTCTAAAGATAGGTAAAGGACACCTTTCCGTGAGGCTCATCTTGTGCTATGCCTGAGGCTGAACAAGGCGCTTGCGCTTTTGTTCTTTACAAAACTCCCTTTTATAAAGGGAGTCTGCTCTTTTTATAAATTCCCTCTTTTCTCTTGTTCACGTTCAATCGACTCGAATAGGGCTTTGAAGTTTCCTTCACCAAAACCTCTTGCTCCTTTGCGTTGAATAATTTCAATAAATAAAGTTGGACGATCCACAATTGGCTTTGTGAAAATTTGCAGTAAATAGCCTTCATCATCCCTATCTACTAAAATACTTAACTCTTTAATTTTGTCTATTTCCTCATCAATTTCCCCGACACGTTCTGCTAATGCATCATAATAAGAAGAAGGTGTACTCAAGAATTCAACCCCATTTTTCTTAAGGGTACTAACTGTACTCACAATGTCCTCCGTTAAGATTGCAAGATGCTGAACCCCTGGGCCATTATAGTATTCTAAATATTCCTCAATCTGTGATTTTCGTTTTCCTTCAGCAGGCTCATTGATCGGAAACTTAATTCGGCCGCCGTTATGCATGACCTTTGACATAAGCGCGGAATATTCGGTTGTAATATCCTTGTCAGTAAAATGCTTCATTTCTTTAAAGCCCATTACATTTGCATAATAATTGACCCATTCCTCCATCCGTTCTACATTGCCAACGACATGATCAATTCCGATGAAACCAGCATCTTCAACAGGAACATTCATCTCTAATGGTTCGTATCCTGGCATGAACACACCCTTATAATCTCTTCGTTCCACAAGCGTGTGTATCGTGTCACCATATGTACCGATGACTGCCTTTTTAACGCTGCCATGCTCATCCTTTATTTCAAATGGTGGAACAATTTCAATCGCTCCTCTTGAAACTGCTTCTTTATACGCTTTCTCCACATCGTCCACTGTAAGGGCAATATCCTTCACACCATCTCCATGCTTCTTTACAAAAGATGCAACTCTGCTGCTTTCATTTAATGTGCCAGTAATAACAAGTCGTATTTTTCTTTGTTGAAGGACATATGAGACTGTTTCTCTATTTCCTGTTTCTAGCCCTGAATAAGCAACAGGCTTAAATCCAAATGCTGAACAAAAGAAATAGCATGACTGTCTAGCATTCCCCGAGTAAATTTCCAAATAATCTACTTCTTTTACAGGAAAAAATTCCTCTACTTTTTCTTGTTTGGCTACCTTATTTTCTTGCATGTTCATCCCTCCTGTTTTTAAAATTATAAATATTCTGAACTATATTAATAATATATGAAACGTGTAAATGTTCTCAAGAGTATAAGTTAAAGCTATGATGCATATATGCACTAAAGTAAAATTAGCGTTATATTATACGTTAGATTTTTCTCTTTTCATCATTGGCGGAATATGAATTGCCTGTTTCTTTATAGCTTCAAAAGCTTCTGCTATACATTCATTCACACTTGGGTGCGGGTATGCTGGAAACAACAAATCCTCATCACGAGCAGCCATTTCTAATGAGAGGATTCCACTCGTTATCAGTTCAATTGCACCATATCCTAGAATATGCATACCTAAAAAGAGGCTAGTCTTCTTATCCGTAATGACTTTGATGAATCCTTCTTTTTCCCCCCGAAGCCCAGCAAAACCGTTTGCTGAAAGTGGAAATTGGCCAATATCCACTTCATATCCATGCTTAATTGCTTCCTGCTCAGTCAATCCCACACTCGCAATTGGCGGTGTTGTCTGGGCGATGATTGGGAGAAAGCGTAAATCAACTTCAGAAGATAGTCCAGCAATGGCTTCTGCAGCTGTTTTCCCTTGTTTAATCGCCTTTGATGCTAAGTGAGGACCTTCTGTTACATCCCCAATCGCATAAATCGTCGGGATAGACGTTCGGCATTGCTGATTCACTTCAATAAAATCTCGATTTGTCCGTTTGATTCCAATTCGATCAATCCCCAGATTTTCGATATTCGGAGAATGACCTAATGAAATAAATAAATGAGTGCCTGTCATTTTTTCATTTCCAAAATAAATAGAAACAGTATTTTGCTCTACATATGCTTCAGATATAGAAACATTTTTAATTATTTTTATTTTATTCTTCTTCATCAGTCGCATTAGCTCCATGTTTATCGACTGATCGAAAGGAAAGTCCTCCCCGTCCAGTAAAATGGTAACAGCTGAACCAAAAACACTAAAGGCCATCGCCATCTCCAGTGCAATATAATCACTACCTAAGACGAATAGTTTTTCCGGTATGGCAGAAAGTTTCGTAATCGACCAAGAATCTACAATCTGAACATGATCAACCTTCAATCCTTTTGGGATCTTTGGTGAACTGCCGGTGGCAATGATCGCCTGTTTAAATCGATAAACCTCATAGTGATCCCCAGATTCAACACCAAGTCGATCCTCCGATAGAAAAAAGGCAGACCCCTTAATCAGCTCCACTTTGTTTGCTTTGCATAAAGCAGTAACTCCTTCTCGCAGCTGAAGAATCGTATTTAATTTGTAATTTTGTAGTTTAGCTAGGTTAAATTCAATCGAATTCGTTTCAATCCCAAAGTCTGCAGCTTTTCTCGTACTACGCAGCTTCTCCGCACCTTCAGTCAAAACCTTAGTAGGGATACAGCCTATATTCAAACAAACACCGCCAAGCTCTTCTCTTTCAATGAGCGTAACTGATTGACCGAGTTGTGCAGCACGGATCGCTGCATTATAACCGCCTGGACCACCGCCAATAATGATCAGATCGCGTTCATATGCTAGTTCGCCAACAACCATTTATACCATCTCCAGCAACAGTAATTTCGGATCTTGAATCAGCATAGCAAAGCGGTTTGTGAACCGTACTGCAGTTGCTCCGTCTGCTACTCTATGATCAAAGGACATTGATAAATTCATGATTGAGCGAATAATGATTTGATCATCATCTGTAACAACAGGCATTTTCTTATGTTTATGAAAGGAGACTAACGCAACCTCAGGGTATTGGATAATCGGTGTTGCCCCAATACTTCCTCCAAGCGGACCAACATTACTAATTGTAAAAGTGCCACCCGAAATATCTGTGATTGATAATTGATTATTCAAAGCTTTATTTGTAAGCTGCTTCATCTCTGTATGAATCACGCGTATAGATTTCTCTTCGATATGGCGGAGCACAGGGACAATTAATCCTTCTTCTGTATCAACTGCAATACCGATATGATGCTCTTTTTGCAACTGGATGACTTCATTCTCTTCATCAAGAACGGCATTAAAAATCGGAAATTCTTTTAGACTAATGGATAATGCTTTTAAGAAAAAGGCAGTAATCGAAATAGGCTGGTTTACTTTCTTTAACTCACTACAGAATTGTAGAAGATGTGTTACGTCTATCTCTTCAAAATGTGTACAATGCGGGATCGTGTATATCGACTGGACCATCTTTTTAGCAATTTGCTTTCGTCTGCCCCTAAATGGGATGGTGTCTTTTGTTTGTGGGGGTTGATGTACAGATACAGGTATATATACTGTATCTTTTGTAGTCTGTTCATTCTTTTTCAGTGATGCAGCAGTCATATACTGGTAAATATCTTCATCTGTAATCCGTCCAGCAGGTCCTGATCCATCTATCTTATGGATATCAATGCCATTTTCACGGGCAATTTTTCTAGTAAATGGTGAAGCAATGATCCTCTTTGGCTGGTTTGTTTTCTTTTCAGCAGCGAGATCATCTAGTAGCAGTAATGTAGAACCGACTGACACTGTTTCACCAGGCTTAACTGTGAATTCTCGGATAATCCCTGCTCTTGGAGACGGGATCTCCGCAGTCATTTTATCCGTTTGTACTTCTAACAGTGGGTCATCCGCTTTAACAATATCACCTGGTTTTACGAGAAAACAGTTGACTTCAGCCTCAGTCATCCCTTCTCCAATATCATGCAGCTTTACTTCCATTCCATCTCATCCCTCCTCTAAAATGATGTCACCTTTCTAATCGCATGCATAATTCTTATTTCATTTGGTAAATAATGATCCTCAAAGCCAAAATATGGAACAGGTGTATCAAATCCTGTGACCCGTTCAGTTGGGGCTTTTTGATACAAAAAGGATGTATCATTAATAACTGCTAATATGTCATTCCCAACACCACCAGTGGCATGTGCCTCATGAACAATTACCATGCGACCTGTTTTTTGAATCGATTCAGCGATCATCTCTTTATCAATCGGATAAAGAGTCCGTAAATCAATGACTTCACAATGAATTCCTTCTTCCTCCATTTCCATTGCTGCATTTAACGCCACCTGGACCATTGCTCCCCAGCATACGACTGTAACGTCGTCCCCTTCTAACAGCTTGTTCGCCTTCCCAATTTCTACCTTGTATTTCCCATCAGGCACTTCTTCCTTTGCAGCTCGGTACATGCGCATCGGTTCTAGAAATAAAACAGGATCAGGGTCTTCAATAGCAGCAATAAGGAGGCCCTTCGCATCATATGGACTGGATGGACAAACAACTTTAATTCCTGGCATATGTGTGAATATTGCTTCGGTGCTATCACAATGAATCTCTGGTGCTCTTACCCCTGCACCATAAGGGGCTCGTATGACCATTGGAACCGTGTAATGCCCCATCGTTCGCATCCGTAATCTTGTAGCATGTGTCATAATTTGCTCGTAAGCCGGGTAGATGAAACCTAGAAATTGGATTTCAATGACAGGAAGAAAACCATTAACTGCCAGCCCAATTCCAGCTCCGACAAAACCAGCTTCACTTAATGGAGTGTCCATCACCCTTGTCTCTCCATACTTTTCTTGCAAACCATCAGTTGCCCGAAAAACGCCACCGTTTTTCCCAATATCCTCCCCCATCAAAATAACCTCTTGCCGCTCAGCAAGCATCGTATCGAGCCCATCGGTTATTGCTTGAATGAGTGTCATCGTCTTTGTTCTAAGTGATGTGCTCAATTCCGCACACCTCCTATCAATCTAAGATACTCTTCTTTTTGCTCTTTTATCTGCCAGGTTGGTTCTGCAAAAACATGATCAAAGATATCTGCTGGATTGGCTGGAGGAAAAGCTTCCATATCAGCAACCGCTTCTTCAATTTCCTTAGAAGCCTCCTCTTCGATTTCACGAACCCATTCTTCTTTAAAGATTCCTTCATTTTTCATCCATTTTTCTAATCGCAAAATTGGATCCGTTTCCAATCTTCGACTATTGCTGTCTGATTGATTACGATATTTCGATGGATCATCAGCTGTTGTATGAGCACCATACCTCCATGTCACCGCTTCAATTAACGTCGGTCCTTCTCCATCTCTCGCTCTTTCCAATGCTTTCAATGTTTCAAAGTAGACGATAAAAACATCATTGCCGTCCACACGTATACCTGGAATATCATAGGCAATCGCTTTTTGAGCAATCGTCTTTGTATTCATTTGCTTTTCGATCGGTACTGAAATCGCATATTGATTATTTTGATTAAAGAAGACAACAGGAGCTTTGCACACACTTGCGAAGTTTAACCCTTCATGAAAATCTCCTTCCGATGTGGCACCATCCCCGAAATAGGCAATTGCTGCATGACTTGTGCCTTTCATTTTTTCTGCTAAAGCTGCTCCTGCTGCATGTGGAATTTGTGTTGCAATCGGTATGCCCGGCGGAAAGATCTTTTTGCCGATTGGAGGTATACAACCTTCATTTCGGCCATTCCAAAATAATAAGATGTTTCGTAAAGAATGACCGAATACAAATGCAGCACCGTGCTCCCGATAGGTAGGGAACATCCAGTCAGAAGGCTCCAATGCAAGCGCACTTCCAACCTGGGAAGCCTCTTGGCCTTCAAAAGGTGCATACGTGCCAATGCGTCCTTGTCGCTGTAAGCTAATCGCTTTACGGTCAAATAGACGAATTCTTACAAGCTGCTTGTAAAAATCTTTTACAAGATTTTCGTTTATTCTCTCTTCATATTCAGGCGAAACAACCTTTCCGTTAGCGTCCATTATTTGCTGGATAGGAAACTGATTAATCATTTTCTCACCCTTTACATTTATATTAGCTACGATAGACATCTTTCTACCGTAATAATGTTGTTTTCTATTTAAAATTAAGTTCGTACTGCCCATTTAGGTCTTTTTATGTGAGAGAAGAAGCTATTTCTGCGTGATCGAGCTTCAATTCTTCTTTCGCAAAATTGATTGGCCGCCTCCATTGTTGTAATTCCCTTCTCACTCGCATACTCGTAAATATTCAAAAGAGAATTATAGATGGCTTTTGTTTTTTGCAGAACTCTTTCCTTATTCGGGGTATAAAGTTCATCAGCAACTTGAATGAGTCCACCAGAATTAACAATATAATCTGGGGCAAATAATATGCCCTTTTCTTGAAGTTTTTCGGCATGACGGAGTTCCAATAATTGATTATTGGCTGATCCAACAACTGCCTTCACCTGCAATTGTTCAATTGTTTCATCATTTACAATTCCCCCCATTGCACATGGGATAAAAATATCTGCTGGCGCTTGATAAATCTCATCTTTATTTACTACTTTTACTCCTGCACCTAGTTGTTTTGCTTTCGTAAGTAATGTATCGATTGCCTGCTGGTTAATATCTGTCACATATAAATCAGCACCTTCCTCTATCAATCTTTCTGCTACTTTTAACCCGACTTTTCCCAAGCCTTGAATTGAGTAGCTTCTATTTGCTAATTCATCAGAACCTGTTAATGCTCTATTTGTTGCCTTGAGGCTGTAAATAACTCCTTGTGCAGTCGGGATCGAGGAATCGCCACTTCCGCCGTACACCTCATCAACCCCAACAATGCAATTCGTTTCCTTAAGTGCATGAACAAAATCCTCTGGAGTTGTACCCATATCAGTTCCCGTGTAGAAACGACCATTTAGTGATTCAACAAATTGACCAAACGCCCGAAATAATTCGGGGGTTTTATCCTTATTTGGATCGCCAATAATTACTGCTTTTCCTCCACCGAAATCAACATCAGCTGCCGCACATTTATATGTCATCCCTTTAGATAGACGAAGAACATCCTCCAATGCTTCTTCCTCGCTAGCATATGGGAGCATTCTACATCCCCCAAGAGCAGGACCAAGCCTTGTGCTATGGATTGCAATAATTGCCTTCAAGCCCGTTAGTTCATCATTACAGAATACAACCTGCTCATGCTCTCTTATCTTTGAAAACATATTCATAGTCAATTACCTCCCACTCGATTGGTACCGCTTACAATTCATTTGAATTTCAATCATCTTCAAGTAAGCTAGCTATTTTACTTTTTGGCAAAAGAATTTGTTTCACTTCACCCATTCCAATTAGTTTCCCTCTATTACTAACTGTCACTTCTGTGATGACATGACTCCCCTTTACTTCATTTACAATTGCCAAGATAACCAACTCCGCACCTTCAGCAGATGGAGCAAGATGCTTAGCTGAAACAGCAGCCCCCATCCCTTCTTCATCTTCTTCCAAAAAGGGAAGAATAATCATTCTAGAGACCCATTCCATATGGTAAATCATTGATACAGTTGAATAAGCACGGTGAACAACCTTTCCATCAAATTGAGCAAACATATCAGGAGTAACGATAATCTTTAATTCTGCTTGATCTCCTATCTTCAAACCTGGCCTCATTCAATCCCCCCGATTTAATAAAGGTTCATTATATATGTATGACGTATATTCAACGATATAATAACATTTCGTTAAATGAATAGTCAATTAATTGTAAAAATTAAGAAAACTATATATATATAGATCAATTGCTTCGTATGATGTTTACTTCCAAAAATTGAAAAGGATTAACTAGCTAAAAAGCATCATTAATCCTTTTATTAATTATGAAAGAAGAGCCCGATCACTTGCCATTTTAACTCCTCTAATTCTTTGAAATTCACTTAATAGCTGTTCAATCGATAAATTTGCTTTTTCACTTTCGTCGACTTCTAAAATAATTTGCCCTTTATCCATCATGATTAAACGATTGCCAAGATCAAGTGCCTGCTGCATATTATGAGTCACCATCAATGTCGTTAACTGATACTGTCCGACAATTTCCTTTGTTAATTGAGTGATCAACTCCGCACGAGCAGGATCAAGTGCGGCAGTATGCTCATCTAATAATAATATAGAAGGTTCAGTAAAGGTTGCCATCAGAAGGGAGAGTGCCTGCCTTTCACCACCAGATAGCAGGCCAACCTTTGCATTTAACCGGTTTTCTAATCCTAAATGGAGTGTTGCCAGCACCTCTCGGAAATACTCCCTTCGGCTTTTCGTTACCCCTTTTCTTAATGTACGTGTCTTATTTCTTGAATAAGCCATTGCTAAATTCTCTTCAATCGTCATACTTGGCGCTGTTCCTGCCATCGGATCCTGAAAAACCCGGCCGATATATTGCGCTCTTTTATATTCAGAAATGGAAGTGACATTCTCCCCATCAATCAATACCGTTCCGATATCCGGTGTCATCACCCCTGAAATCATATTCATTAACGTTGATTTTCCAGCCCCGTTGCTGCCAATGACTGTTACAAAATCACCTTTATTCAAAGTTAAATGAATTTGATCAAGCGCAATTTTTTCATCTGGTGTTCCTTCATTAAAAATCTTATGAATTTGATTTAATTGAAGCATCTGCCTCCCCCTCCCTATCCTGAGGTGACTGACTGAAAGCTAAGAGCTCTGCATGTTTTCTTGCTTTTCGCTTTCTTTCTTTTGATGCATCAATAAATTTTGGCATAATGAGAGCTAAGATAACAATCGTAGCAGTAATCAGCTTCATATCACCTGGCTCTAGGAAGTCCACCCGAAGCGCCAATGTTACAACAATTCGATAAATGATTGCACCGCCAATGACTGCTAAAGTTGTTCTCGCAATCGTTTTTGTACCGAAAAGTGCTTCACCGATTATGACCGATGCAAGACCAATTATGATCATGCCAATTCCCATTCCAACGTCCGCAAATCCCCCCTGTTGAGCAATAAGCGATCCAGAGAAAGCGACCATTGCATTGGAAAGGCCCAGACCAAGGATAACAGTTAAATTTGTGTTTGCTGAAAGGCTGCGAATCATCCTCTTATTGTCGCCTGTCGCTCTAATTGCTAGACCAATTTCCGTTTGCAAAAATTTATCTGTGAGTAATTTAATTGTAAATGTGACAATGATCATAAAGAGGACAATTCCCCAGGTTCTTGGAAGGCTATCTCCAAGTCCAATCGCTGTGTAAATCCCATTAAAAAAGGAATCAATCCCTAATTTACTTGAAAACTCACTCATACTAGTCATTATTGAATCTTGGTTTAATAAGGGGACATTGGATTTCCCCATTATTCTAAGATTGATCGAATATAAGGCAATCATCATTAAGATCCCAGAAAGCAGTGCATTAATTTTTCCAAAAGTATGAAGGACGCCCGTAATACATCCCGCAATAAATCCTGCAATCAAGGCAACGGTTGTCGCGATAAAAGGATTAACCCCACTGACAATCATCGTTGCTGAAACGGCTGCTCCTGTCACAAAACTGCCATCTACCGTTAAATCTGGAAAATCAAGCACTCGAAAGGAGAGATAAACACCAAGTGCCATAATCGCATAAATAATGCCTGATTCAAATGCTCCAAAGACAGCAGTAGGCATTAAGAATCACACCCTTTTTTATTCGCCTTCGTAAAATTCAGCAATATTCTCCCACTCCTGTTTTACTTCCAGCCCTTGTGCTTCAGCCGCATTTTTATTGATCATTAATGTTAAACTATTAGGAAGCTCAACTGGAATTTCAGAAGGCTTTTTATTCCCTTTAAGGATATCTGCAGCCATTTTTCCAGACTGATACCCAAGCTCAAAATAATCAAATCCACTAGCAGCAATCGCTCCACGTGCCATCGAATCAAGTTCACCAACAAACAGAGGAATCTTCTCATTATTAGCTACAGCAATGACAGATTCTAAAGCTGATACAACCGTATTATCAGTTGGAACGTAGATCGCATCCACGCGTCCTACTAATGATTCTGCCCCTTGCTTCACCTCTGCTGAAGTGGAGATCGATGCCTCTACAACTGTTGCACCAAATTTTGCTGCCAGTTCCTTTACTTGAGCAACTTGAACTTCTGAGTTTTGCTCACCAGCATTGTAAATAACCCCAATCGTTTTGGCACCCGCTTCTTCAACGATAAATTTAATCGTTTTCTCCGTGCCATCTGGATGATTATCTGTCGTACCCGTGATGTTAGCTCCAGGCTTTTCAAATGATTCCACAAGCTCCGCACCAATTGGATCCGTTACTGAAGTAAATACTATCGGAATATCCTTCGTTGCATTTAACGCACTAACTGCACTTGGTGTGGCATTAGCAAAAATTAGATCCACCTTGTCGCCAACAAAATTATTGGCAATGGTTTGTGTATTATTCATATCAGCCTGTGCGTTTTGAAAATTATACTCCACATTATCTCCATCTTTAAAGCCTGCATCCTCCATCGCTTTTTTAAATCCTTCTGTTGCCGCATCTAAGGATGGATGTTCAACAAACTGCGTAATCCCTACTTTAAATGTTTCCTTGTTCCCCTGCCCAGAAGATGACTCATTCCCACACCCACTTAAAACTAGCAAGCCCGCTGCTAACAAAAGAGAGAATGGCTTTACAAACTTTTTCACACTAATAAACCCCCTTATATTTTTAAAATAAAACACTACCAATGATTGATAGTGTGAATACCCTATGTAGATAAAAGCAGGATCATACTTTGCAATGACATAGCTATGGAGTCAAAATAAGTGAGATAGAGAACAAAGCAAGTGTTGTTTTATATGATAACTACTGTGATTAACGTATTTATAACGTTATATTATCACCCAAAGCAACTAATAGTCAATAATATTCTAAAAATTTTATATATTTAGATTACTGTTTGTAATATATGATAATAAGAAGAAAAGCATACAGAAAAACTATTAAGTAGTTCAGTTTTTATGGAGAAGCAAATAAATTTATATCAATTATCAGGCTAAATTGTATAGTGATTTGAGTGACAATAATTGTTATCATCTTAAAATTAATCTTTTTTACTATTTTGATTAGATTGTAAGCAAAATTATCATATTAGGCGTTATTACTAGGACACAAGTTCCGCTATTTACAATAATGATTGTGTTTTCACCTTTTTATCGGACATACGTTCCGTTAGTTTCTAAAAGAGTATTCTTTTTACTAAATTATTAGCTAATAGCGGACCCAATGTCTGAACACTCTCCAAAATTGAATGATTTATGAAAATAACGGACTCAGTGTCCGCAAAAAATCAAACGCATGGATTTCATACTGAATCCATGCGTTTTGCCTGCTATTTCTATTGCTTTTTGCGCTATAATTTCGAATGATTTAATATTCCTTACAATACATGGCTGTTCGCTTTTTATGTTTTTGGTATTTAAATCTTTACACGAGCCTGTTGAAGCTGCTTCTTTGCATCATCTATTATTTTTTCCAATAATTCTTTAACAGTTGGAATATCACTAATTAATCCAGCAATTTGTCCACTATTCATAAAGCCCGCTTCTTCCCTGCCATCAATGGCACCCAATCGATGGAATTTCTCTGAGGTGAGTTCATTAAATTCATCAAGAGATATTCCTTTCGACTCATAGTTTAATAGTTTTTGAGCATATTCAGAATCTAGTACTCGACGAATTCTTCCTACTGATCGACCAACAATCAATGTGGCATGATCAGACGCTTCTACTATTTTCTGTTTGTAATGCTGATGAAAAGGCGCCTCCTTCGTTACGATAAATCTTGTCCCCATCTGAACACCACTTGCACCTAATGTCAGTATGGCTGCAAGTCCCTTCCCATCGCCAATTCCTCCTGCAGCAACAACGGGAATCTTGACTGCCTCAACAATTTGTGGAATTAAAACAAGCGTTGTTGTCTCAAGAGATGAATTAATTCCAGCAGCTTCATATCCTTCTGCAACAATCACGTCTGCCCCTGCTGCCTCTGCTTTTTTTGCTTGATGAACAGATGCACAAACAGTGATTACCTTTGTCCCTTGTTCATGGAACATAGGGATATAGGGAGCTGGATTCCCTGCTGAAAGAGAGACAATTGGAATTTGATATTTACGAACGAGTGAAAGAACTTCTTTCACATATGGAGAAACGGAAAGAGCAATATTAAGTGCAAATGGTTTCGTCGTTCGATTAATCGTTTCTTTAATAATCTCCTCTACTTCGTCTGGCGTCATCGTACCTGCACCAATTGTCCCTAGTCCTCCCGCTTCTGACACTGCTCCAGTTAAGATGGCGTTACTTATATTCCCCATCCCCCCTTGAATAATTGGATATTCAATCGCCAATATTTGAGTCAGTGCATTCATTTTGTCTCCCCCTTTCCTTCATTTTAATCAACAATATATGGATGGGTTAAGACATTGTAGTCTTCGTCTTTATTCGTCAGCTCATTCCCCTCTTGAAACACACTTTCAAAGAAGCGGGAAGCTGGTTCTGCTAACTCTTTGTAATAATCGCTAAATAAAGCAGCTGCATGACTCCCTAACCATTTTTCTGGGAGCAGTTCTTCTGGCAAACCTGGATCGACAAATAGAAATTTACGATATTCGTGAACAAGCTTTGTACGATCGACAAAGCAATCCGCATCCGTTTTATTTCCCTTTAGAATTTTGTTTTTATCAATAATATACTTTTGACTGTATTCAGAAATAAAATCTTGATATTTTGCATTAATTTCATCTAAATTCCAGCTTTTTTCAACTAATTGACTGTTTTCATGCGGACCAACATATTTTGAAATAAAGAAGTCAACATAGTCGCTTATTTCATACTTCTCTATTAAATCAAATACTTGTTTTTCAAGATCATTTGCAGAAATCCAGCAACTCGTTGACAGGGTCCCGAATCCACTCCAAACGAGTTCTTTTCTTAATTCATCTCTAATATTCCTAATTTCTTCAGGAATGTTATACATGAAAATCCGCCAATTTCCATCCCATTTTTCAGGCATTAATTTAAAAATCCGTTTCCCAGCTTCATCAATTCTTCTTTGACCGCGATCGGTTAACGAATAATAGCTTTTATTCCCAACCTTTTCAGACTGCACCCAGCCTTGCTTATTCATCCTTGAGATCGCCGCTCTAACTGACTGATCATTATGACCAAACTCACTTAATAGCTTAATAAGACTGCCTATCCAAATTTTACTTCCATAATGGGATATATAATCACCGTATAATGTAAATATCATCGATCTAGTATTCATGCTTGTTCAACCTCATTTCATGTATGAACTTGTTCGGGGAAAATTCGTTATACTCCTATTCTACTAGATCATTTTCTATTTTCAAAAAAGTTTTCTTATATAATAAAAAAACGGACTAACGGAACTGCGTTTCCCTATGTTTATAGCGAACTATACCCCTTCAACAATGGTCGATATCCCTTGCCCTACTCCTATACACATTGTTGCTAGCCCGTATTTTGCTTTTCTACGTTTCATTTCATATAAAAGAGTCGTTAAAATCCTTGCCCCACTTGCACCAAGCGGATGGCCAAATGCGATCGCTCCCCCATTCACATTTACTATTTTAGTATTAAGGTTTAGTAATTTTATACATGCTAAAGATTGTGAGGCGAAAGCTTCATTAAGCTCTATCACATCCAATTCATCGATTGTAAGCCCTGCTCTTTGCAATGCCTTCCTAGTAGAAAACACCGGTCCTACTCCCATAATTGACGGATTGACACCAGCAACTGCAGAGACAATATATTTGCCTAATGGCTTTAACCTCAGTTTTCTTGCCTTTTCAGCAGACATTATGAGCAATACAGATGCCCCATCATTTATACCTGATGCATTTCCAGCTGTTACCGTTCCATTTGGAAGAATGGGCTTCAGCTGTGAGAGCTTTTCAAGAGTCGTTTCAGGACGGGGATGTTCATCTGCTGCAATGATTACTTCCTTTCCTTTTCGATCTGTATATTGAACCGGAATAATCTCCTGCTCAAACAATCGATTTTCAATCGCCATTTTTGCCTTTTGTTGACTTTCAAAAGCAAAACTGTCCTGTTCTTCGCGTGAAACCATGTACTCCTTCGCCACATTTTCAGCCGTTTCTGGCATACTGTCTACCCCATACATACTCTTAAGCTGGTGATTAATAAAGCGCCAGCCAATGGTCGTATCATGTAACTCCATATTCCCTCTAGGAAACTCCACTTGAGGCTTTGCCATGACAAAAGGGGCACGAGACATACTCTCGATCCCACCTGCAATATAGACATCTCCTTCTCCTGCTAAAATCGCCCTTGCCGCATAATTAACTGCATCTAAGCCTGAACCACATAATCGGTTAACAGTCGTACCTGCGACCTCAACAGGAAGCCCAGCGAGGAGAGCTGACATACGTGCAATATTACGGTTATCCTCACCGGCTTGGTTCGCATTTCCTATGACGACTTCCTCGATATCCAATGGATCAAGTGCCGAATTTCGCTCAAGCAACGCCTTTATGACGATCGCACCTAAGTCATCTGGGCGGATATTTCTTAAATTTCCATTGTATCGGCCAAAAGGCGTTCGAACTGCATCAACAATGACAACTTCTTTTGCCATCATTCATCCCTCTTCTCCTTATAATCATATACTCCTCTGCCTGACTTCCGACCAAGTCTGCCGGCATTCACGTATTGTTCAAGGAGTGGAGCTGGACGAAATTTCTCACCTAATTTTTCATGGAGATACTTCAAATTATTTAATCGGGTATCAAGCCCAACAAGATCACCCAATTCAAATGGACCCATTGGATAATTTAGTCCTAACCTAATCGCCTTATCAATTTCTTCTGGTGTGCCAACACCTTCCTGTAACATATAGAAGGCTTCATTCCCGACGAGCGCACTAATCCGACTTGTAACGAAGCCAGGGAACTCATTGATCACAACTGTCTCTTTCCCCATTTTTTCTGCAGCCTGCCTTATGGAAATGACCGTAACCTCACTCGTCTCCAAACCTTTGACGATCTCCACGAGCGGCATTTTGTGAACAGGGTTAAAGAAGTGCATGGCAATCACTTTATCTGATCTCTTCGTGAAAGAACCGATTTCTGTTGGGCTCATCGTTGAAGTATTCGTTGCAAAAATACAGTGCTCTTTGGCATGCTGATCAATCACTTCAAAAATATTACGCTTAATTTCGATGACTTCAGGCACGGCTTCAATGACTAAATCTGCTTCCATCACATTTTTTGCTAGACTAATTGAGTAGGTAAGTCGTTTTTTCGCTTCCTCCATTTCCGCGAATGAAAGCTTGTTACGTGCAACCCCTTTTTCAAAAATTGCTTGAATCTCTTTCTCAGCTTGCTTTAATTGATTCTCATTAATGTCAATTAATGTCGTAATAAAACCACCAACCGCACTTACGTAGGCAATTTCTCTTCCCATTACACCCGAACCAATAACAACGATATTATTCAATCCATTTCACCCCTGTCAAATTAAATAGATACATGCTCGGTCGAACAAATTGCCTGAATAATATAGAATGAAATAAAGAGACGAGCACTCGATTTCAATGTGCTCGTTTCTTATCAATTATTTACCAATAAATACCGGTTTTCTTTTTTCAATAAAGGCTCGCACACCTTCTTTATGATCAATCGTCTGGCCAGCAATCCGCTGTGCCTGTGCATCATTTTCTAGACTGGCTTCTACGCTTACGTTCCAGCTTGCCTTTACATTTTTCTTAATTAGTGCTATGGCGGTCGTTGGCATTGCTGCCAGCTTTTCGGAAAATGCTGTTACCTCCTCATCCCATCGATCGAGCGGAACAACTTTTGTTGCAAGCCCTAATTCCTTTGCCGTTTGTGCAGATATCTTCTCTCCTAATATAGCTAATTCCAATGCTTTTGCATGACCGATTAACTTCGGTAAATAATAGAGATTGCCCGCATCAGGCACGAGACCGACATGAATGAAAGCCTCAATAAAACTTGCTTTCTCTGATAGAAGCCTAAAATCACATGCGAGCGCTAGACTCATCCCTGCGCCAGCTGCTACACCATTCACTGCCGCTACGATCGGCTTTTCACATTGGTGGATCTCCAAAACCATTGGATTGTAACGCTTCCTAAGGACTTCTCCGTGATCCATCTCATCAGTCACTCCGCCAAGATCTTCACCAGAACAGAAGGCGCGCCCTTCACCAGTAATAACTAGACAACGGACATCTGAATCTCTACTCGCCTTTCTGACAGCATGTTGAATCTCTTTATTTACTTGTTCAGTGAATGCATTTAATTTATCTGGTCTGTTAATGGCGATCCAAGCAACCTGATTTACCGTACGATATTTAATCGTTTCATACATCTGCTATGTACACCTCCTCTACATTCCTTTAAAGTTTGGCTTGCGTTTTTCCTGAAAAGCTATCATTCCCTCTTTTTGATCCTCGGTTGAGAACAAGAGAGAGAAGTTTTTTCGTTCAAATTGCATGCCTTCATCAATCGATACATCCACCGCTTTAAGGACAGATTCTTTAATGAATCGAATGGATAGAGGTGCCTGATTGGCTATTTCCTCTGCAAACTTAATGGTTTCCTCGAACAAAAGTTCCTTTGCAACTAGACGATTAATCATTCCATATTGGAGAGCTTCCATTGCAGTAATTCTTTTGCCTGTAAAAAGCCACTCCATCGCTTTTGTTTTACCAACAAGCTTTGTTAATCTTACCGTTCCACCAGCACCAGGCATTACACCTAGATTTACTTCTGGAAAGCCAAATTCTGCATTATCAGCAGCAAAAAGCAGATCACAACAAAGAGCAAGTTCAAATCCACCACCGAGTGCAAATCCTTGGACTGCACCAATAATCGGTTTCTTTATCATTGCTAGGCGGTCCCAATCTTTAAATTGATTGCGAAGCTCGAAGTCAATTGCTCCATCATTTGCCATCTCATCAATGTCAGCACCTGCTGCAAATGCCCGCCCCTTACCTGTTAGAACGATCACACGGATAGTGTCATCGACTTCGAATTCTTCCATTGCTGCGAGTATTTCCAAAACCATCTGCTGATTGATTGCATTTAACACATGCGGTCGATTTAAGGAAATATGTCCAAGCTTCCCATCAGTAGAAGCTTCAATAAATTCATAGCGATTACTCATTCACTTCTTCACCAATCATTAACGTAATGAGGTCCCCTGCAAATTTCATTGCATCCTTCCCAGAAGCTTTTCCTTCATCTGTTCGCATTGCAGTTTGTAATGCTTCATGGCTATCATAGAACATCTCGCACATGAGGTAATACTTGCCTTCACCTCCCATTGGACTGCCAACAATTCTAGTAACCTCCATTTTTCGCAGGCCAGGAATTTTGGCAGTCAGTGGACCATGTGTTTCAAAATAATGCTTATCAAAAGCCTCTTTATTTTCAGGATGCTTGTATAGTGCGATTAATTTAACCATTTGGACAACTTCCTCTCATTTTTTATTGGTTTGCTGAGAACTCGAAGTCATTACTCAGCTATCTCTTGTTTATTGAATAAAATATGATCAGCTATCTTAGGAAATCTAGTACTATTTTGAAGAAAAAAGTAGTTTATTCGGTTATTTAGCAATTTTTATGTTTTGCGAAACTCTTATTTTATTAGCAAAGCTCATTCTTTATTTGCGATTTCCGATTTTTATTTGCGAAGTTCATTCCTTATTTGCGATTTCTAAATTTTATTAGCGAAGCTCATTCTTTATTTGCAATTTTCGATTTTTATTTGCGAAGCTCATTCTTTATTTGCGATTTCCGATTTTTATTTGCGAAGTTCATTTTTTATTTGCGATTTCCGATTTTTATTTGCGAAGCTCATTTCTTATTTGCGATTTCCAATTTTTATTTGCGAAGCTCATTCTTTATTTGCGATTTCCGATTTTTATTTGCGAATTTCATTCTTTATTTGCGATTTCCGATTTTTATTTGCGAAATTCATTCTTTATTTGCGATTTCCGATTTTTATTTGCGAAGCTCATTCTTTATTTGCGATTTCCGAATTTTATTTGCGAAATTCATTCTTTATTTGCAATTTCCAAATTTCATTAGCAAATTTCATTCTATATTTGTAAATCCCCCTCACATTATCGTCGAGATCGGTTTCATTGCTTCAAAGGGATTTTTGCATGTTTTGCAATACAGAATGCTGCGGCAGGCTGTAGGCCCAAAGATATTATCTATTGTCGTATAGGTAGAGTGACAAAACGGACAATCTACATGCCATTCGCCTGTTTCAGCTATTCGCTCTGGCGGCGGGGCAATGCCGAATTCTTTTAATCTCAACCGACCTTCGTCAGAAACTCGATCAGACGTCCAAGGCGGATGGTAAACAAAATTTACATGAATTTCATGAAAATTATGGGATTCACGAATAGCCTTCTCCACATTGCTACGGATAATATCTAATGCTGGACAGCCCATAAATGTTGGTAAAAGTTCAATGAATACAGCATTCTCTCTCACTTCTACTTTTTCTACCATGCCCAACTCAACAATTGAAATGGAATCAATCTCGGGATCCTTCACTTGTTGAAGAGTACCCATTATTAGCTTTTCACTTTCTGGCAACATAAAAAGAATCAACCCTTTTCCCTACCAAATTGCAGCAGGATCCTCAAAATATACTTCACCTAGAATGGTTAATGCTCGATCCAAATCTGCTGTATGTTCTCCTGCTCTCCCATCTCCACTCTTCTTTCCAAAATCTACAGGCATTGTCAGATTGACAGAATCAAAGACAGGCTGCATATAAGCCTCCCATTTTTTCTTCAACATTTCCTCAGGCTCAATTAATTGATATCTAGCCATTTCTACTCCAAATGATCCTAATGATAAGACGCCATCAAAATCAGCAAAAGCTCGTGTTAACGCAGTTTCCATCCTATTTCTTGCTGTTTGATCTGCGTTCATCAATTGGACAAACCAGGTTCTCCAATGCATAAGATGATAATAGAGCTCGATATTCACCTTAAGTGCAACATTTGCCAGTGGCTCATAGGATGAATTTTTCAATGACTCCATCTTGATTTTCTTCGCCTGGATATAGAAATAATTTCTTACAACAGCAAATGCCCAATCATAGCGTGGCTTTGAGAGGTAATGGCCAGGTCCATTCACAAATTCTAGTAAAATCGCATTCTTTCTCTCTTTCGACGGACGAGCATGCGCAAGTTGATCGACATCCCCTTCACCAAGATCCGTTAGAAGCTGGTAAAACATCGCTGCATGCCCCATAGTATCCTGGCTAATTGAAGAAAAAGCTACATCCTCTTCAATATGAGGAGCAAGACCTAGCCATTCGGAGCCCCGATAAGCCAGGATAAAGTCATCATCGGCAAGCTGATACAGGAGTTCGATTAATGCTCGTTTACATGCTTCATCACCCATTTTCACCTTTTTTCTCCTCTCCCCATGACAGAATTTCCTTCTCATCTAGCATCCCTTGTTCATATTGCCGCCATTTCTTCTTTAAATACCCGTATCCCTTTGTGTTGCGATAATCTTTGTTATCTAGTCTTTTCAATGTTTGTCTTTCCTCAAGATTCATTTTGCGAATGTCCTCACGTTTCACAACCCAAATATCAGCTACTGGTTCTCTTCTCATAAAATTTTCCTGTGCCATGATTAGAGCGAGCTCACGATTTGGTGCCAGCATGGAAAATTGGTACTGGAGTGGAGAAGTATCAGTACGCTTGCTAAACACCTCATATTCTTGATAAAAGCCTTTACTACCCAATCGAGTCACTCCTCTCTAAAGCATCCCTCACCCACTGATTTTCTGTATACGTTGTCTGACGAAGCTCAAGTCGATCCTTTGATTTTGGGCCATTATTTTTTATAATATCTTTAAAACGATTCCAATCTGGCTGTTGATACACCCATTTCTGCTGCTTTTCATCATAGTGCATTGTTTCATCTGGTAGTGTAAGCCCCAGTGAGCGCACTCTTGGAATATATTTTGAAAAGAAATCCTGACGTAGCTGTTCATTCGTTTTTGTTCGTATCCTGTATTTAATGGTGATATCCTGCTTTGAGGTTCCAGTAGTAGATGCATCTTGAGGTCCGAAAAACATGAGAAGCGCCTCCCACCAGCGATTGATCGCATCTTGAACCATTTCTCTCTGCTCCTTCCTCCCCTCAGCTAATGCCATAATAATTGCTTCTCCATGCTGAGCATGAAACACTTCTTCAGCACAAATTCTTTTTAAGGCGCGTGCATAAGGTCCGTATGAGGCATTTAACATATTGGTTTGTGATATGATCGCGGCCCCATCGACAAGCCAGCCAATTAAACCCGCATCCCCCCATGTAGGCGCTTCCATATGAAAGACATTATGAAACTTTAACCGACCACTAAACAAATCTGCCATAATATCCTCTCGAGTTTTCCCAAGCGGCTTCATTAAATCTTCGGCAACACGCAGCAATAACTGTCCATGTCCCATTTCATCCTGCACCTTTGCCATAATCCCTAGCTTCCTCTTTAATGATGGCGCTTTTGGAACCCATTCCTTTTCAGGTAATGCACCCATGATCTCACTAATCCCATGCATAGAGATTAATTTAATTAATGTAAGTCGGTAATCATCAGGCATCCAATCATCTGCTTCGATTTTTTCCCCAGCTTCAATTCTTTTCATAAAATGCGCATATTTTTCATCATCTGTTAATTGATTAGAAAAAATGACATTTGACAAAGCCTTCACCTCCAAAAAAATACTCTTTAAAATTATTTTATTTCATATAACGTTTATTAGACGTTATATATATTAATTGTCATATATTTATTTAACACAAAGATACAGTGTTAACAGGGAAAAGTCAATAAGTTTTCAGAAAATTACATATTTTATTTTATGAATAAACCCTCACTTATTACACTCGCAAACTATTGTTTTTTATCAAAAAAACACCTACTAATTCAATCAAGAATCAGTAGGTGTTTTTGCTATTTCCACTCTTTTATTTTTTCAAGAATTTTTGTTTTCCATTCTGAGAATGCTGTTTTCTCTCCCTTTGCTATTTTCTGTTTATGCCATTCATTATAGCTGGCAACTCCGATAAGTATTGAGCCAACAATTAGTAAATAGGCCCACCATGGGAGGTTTCCCCAATAAGAACGCGTTTGTAAAAAGACATTCAGTAATAACACACCCGAGCCTACAAAGAAATACGATTTAATCTTTAAAAACATTCCTGCAAGCATAGAAATGAGGGATAATATTCCTAAGATAAACGCATCATAAATCGTCGAATTTGCCACTCCATCTACAATTAGAAATAAAGAGACAATAATTAATAATGCCCACTGCAATTGCTCTGTTATCCTTTGATATTTCCCTTTTAAACAGAAGCGCAGAAAGATAATAACTGCAAGCATTGGAAGGATGTTTAGCTCCACCTCAATGATTTCATGTGGAGTTATTTTTCCTAGTAATGTGTAATATGGCTCAAGTAAAACGAGTCCAGACAAAAAGGTTGGAATCCACTTATTATGAAGCTGTACCCTTTTTCTTTGCATAAATAACAGTGCACTGATTAGAATGCCAGGGAGAAGCTCCGTCCATATTGCATCTGTCTGTAATGGATACATTGTCAAAAAGAACAGAAAGGCAATAAATGTATAGCTATCGATATTTTTCAGTCGGTCTTCTCTCATAATTAATTTTTTGTTTAAATAGGAACCTAAAAATGAGAGTCCCACTCCAAAACAGCCAACAAGCATAAATTTATTTACAATGGCCCATTCACTAAATAACAAGAACCATATCGTACCCATCCATAATAAAACAAGCGGAAAACCGACGAGAAAATCCTTTTTAATTAAGTGGATGAAAATTATGATCCCTGCAGTGTAAACAATCATCATGCCAAAAGCAATCGGTTCAAATGGATAGGACACAATAAACGCGAACATTCCGATAAGTGAAAATGGAAGGAAGAAATAATTCGTTCTCGTCTTATCAACAGTATTTGCCATATACCAAAATAGGAAGATGAAGCCACTTGTAATTAAAAAGGCATAATCATTTTGCCATCCTGGAATTTGTCGCCACATTCCATTTAAAATGACGAAAAATAGGGACAAGAAAGCACTGTAAAGGAAAAGCTTTTTCTTCCATTCCTTTTGACACACTCTCGAACTAATCCAATAGGCTGCGAGTGCCGCAATAAAGCCCCAAAATGACTTATCTAAGAACAATATCCAAGTTAATAACAAAGAGAATGGCAAATTAATATGACCAATCCATGCAAACCCTTTTGCAAGCTGATGATCTTTTTTCATCAAAAGCCAAGATATACTTAATAAAAGAATGGCACCTAATGGCAATTGCAGCCATTTTAAGACGTCTAAATTAGATGCAGTTGAGTGGATTGCATTTAACATCGCATAATACGTAATCAACGCGACAATGGCTACAGGAAATGGAAGCCATTTGTAGTTTGAATAACGATAAAAAGCAATATACATCCCTACCCCAACTAATAAAACAAGCGGACGCATCCAAAATTCATTTAATGGTAGGACCATCGCTGCAAAGATAGCTATCGTATAAAAGCCCTGTGCGATATAAAAAAATTGTCTACCAAGATTAATCCCTTTCCATCTAAAGCCTATCAATAGAAGAACAGCACTTGCGAAGCAATAATTCATTGCTGCCCCTAGATTATGTTCATAAAACTGATAGCTGGTACGCATTTCCTCTCCAAAAAATACGAATGCAAAACCAATAGAAAGTGGGATGGTCCACGGGATTGTCCCCCGATAAAAGCTTCTTTCCTCATTACGAGCTAGAAGGAAAAGGGCGGTACTAAATAAGAGAAGTATCAAACCGACATCCAACCAAGCAAACTGAATGAAACAAAACAATATAGATAAGCACATGATGAAGATTCCTACATCACGAGAGCTCAATATCATTCCTTTGAAGAAGGAATGTTTCATCGTAATTCCAAAAGAAAGAGTTAACACAAAACCTATTAAGAAAACTGGTACACCTACATGATTAAAATGGAAAACCTTATCTAAAAGAAAAACAATTTCGTATAGAGCGGCTGCCATAAAGATTGGACTTAAATAAGCAAATAACTTTTTCCCCATCACATTAGTTAAATAAGTAAATTGCAGTGAAAGAATGAGATAAGCGAAGAAAAGAGTCACAGAGGGCTCACTCATTCTCAATAATATCCCTTCAACACTTATATAAATAAAAGCAAGACTTGAGATAATCGCACTAGTCATTCGAAAAACTTTATCCCAATAATCACTCTTATCCATTATCTTCGGAACAGCTAAGAAACCGGCACCTACAATCGCAAAAATCACTGGACCGATCGAGTCGAGAACAGAGTTTTCAACAAGCTGATACACACCATATACAACCATCAAACTAAAGACAAAATGAAACTCCTTCTTACCTGTCACGTAAACCATCGATAAATAAATAGCTGCTGTTAAAAGAATATTAAAGCTATAAAAAATATGATTATTAAAAAAGGCAAGCATCAATAAAGTAGATAAAATCAAATTAATTTGCGCAAAGGAAACAAGCTCATTTATAAATAGTTGGAGATGCTTTTTGTTTTTCAACCAATGATAGCAAATAGCAATAAGTGCATTGTAAATCATCATCCCTAAATAAAAGCCATCCATCTTAAGCTGCAAGGCAGCAAGTAAAAAGCCTATCCCTACGGATATAGCAATATAACTAAACCATACAAAAAGACGCGAATGGAGATTTTTAGCAAGTAATGCATAGATCGGAAATAAGATCACGCTGCTAATTAAACCAAGAATGTATCGGCCTTCACCAGTATAAGAAAAGTATGGACCGAGCAGTTCAAACCAGCCGACAGATAAAATAAAAATCGGAAGAAATAAGCTGCCTAGCACGATAAAGGCAAAAGATGTTCGTTCTATTTTCAATATTGCCCTAGAGATATAAGCCATTCCAAAAAATAGAAGTGAAACAAAGCTAATTGAAGCACTCTTCATCCAAACAGCCATCGTGTCCCAGTTACTTGTAGCAATAAAGAGTCCCCCAATAAGCAAGAAAATTACACCTAAATGAAGGAGCCATGAAATATTTCTCTCTCTCACTTCCTCAGCAGATAACTTCTTTTTCTCTGCTTTTTTTACTTGAGCGGGTTTTTGAACCTTTTGAACTGGTTTGACTTCTATTGTCGGTTCCATTTGCTTCGCTTCTTGATCCGCATGAAACTTATGATAAGCAATCATCGTCTTTTCATAATGTTCCGTAGAAATATACTCTTTCTCCTTCAGTGCATATAACTCATTACGAAAAATCCACTTTTTTTCCTCTTTTGAAAGCGACTCCATAAAGTCCCTCCTTAAGTAAACCAATTTTCGGCTATTGATTAGTGTAATTTTACACATTTTATCACATGTTTTCAATCCCCTATTTATCACAATATTAGCTTCCATGATGTTTAATTACTTGTCCACGAACAAAAGTGTAAGCGCCTTGATCAGCCTCAGGCATAGCACAAGACGAACCTCTCGAAAAGGTGTCCTTTACCTTTCTGGGAGGATTGGCTTGTGATCTCGAGGGGGTAGGCGCTGGAGCTGGACGCAGACAAACTTGCCGCTAAGTGATTCACACCATTCAAATTTATAATTTTGTATGAAAACACTTTTTGGCTAGAGGGCACTACTGAATAAGGCCCTTCATCTTCAATTTTTTTGAAGGACTACTAGTATAATATAGTATAG
>NZ_JAGIKZ010000019.1 GCF_017874625.1 Cytobacillus eiseniae
GCTGGTAAACTTATTGGCGTTAAGTGGTAAAATCCTTGTCAATTCGTGGTAAATAACATGTCATTGGTGGTAAAATCTAGTGACCGTAATCATTTAACAGTAGTTCAAAAAGTAAACCTTAATAAATGTACTAATTTGGACGGTTCTAATGCTTCTTGATCTCCTCCTATAGGTACAAGAATCTTTACTCCTCAAAAAAAATGGAAAATACCAGTAAAGAGTCATTTTATCGCGGGGCTGTCCTAAAACTATTTTTCTTTAGCTCTATCTTTCACTTGGAACATTGTTATGTAACATGTCCAGAAGAGAGATCATCTAAAATTACAATCTCCTCTTTACCAATTAACTCATTAATCAAATAACTACCTAAATAAACTGCTCCACCAACAACATGAAATTTATATTCACCTTATAAATTTAGGCTGCCTTATATAAGGCAGCCCTCTAATACGCATTTCTATTAACAAACCCATTAATAACCGTTTTATAAATAATCTTTATATCAAACAGTATCGTCCAATGCTCTATATAAAACAAATCATGCTCAATCCGATCAGCAATAGACGTATCTCCTCTAAGCCCTGATACTTGTGCCCATCCCGTTATACCTGGGCGGACATGATGCTTAATCATATATTTAGGAACCTCTTCTTTAAATTGATCAACAAAATAAGGTCTTTCCGGCCTTGGGCCAACCACACTCATTTCGCCTTTTAAAACATTAAAGAATTGCGGTAGTTCATCCAAGCTTGTCTTTCTTAAAAAACTGCCAAATCTCGTCCGTCTAGGATCATTTTCTGTTGTCCATTGTGTATCAGACTGTGTCTTAGACATATGTTTCATTGATCGGAACTTGTACATAGAAAATGTCCGTCTGTTTAACCCTACACGCTCTTGTTTAAAAACAATAGGACCTGGTGAAGTTAATTTCAAAACAATTATAATTGCGAGCATAATTGGTGATGTCAATACAATCGCAATACTAGCAAATAATACATCAAAGACTCTCTTAAAAACTCTATTCGTTGCTTCATCCAGTGGAACATCTCTAATTCCAATTATCGGAAGATCTCCAAGACTTTGAAAATAAGGTGTCGCAGGCAGAATATCATAAAAATCCGGAATAATAGAAACTCGTACTCCAGCTTTCTCACACTTTAAAATAATCTCTTTATATTTTGGATATACAATGAGAGGTAACGCAATAATCACTTCATCAACTAGTTTCGAGGATAGTACTTTTTCAAGTTCATTAATTTTCCCAAGAATCGGTTTATATCCATCTTCTAATTCAGTACAATAATCATCTAAAAAGCCAATAACCGCTAGTCCAAATTCAGGATGTCTTTGAATAGTTTGATAATACCTCTTCCCCACTTTACCAGCACCAGCTATAAGAACAAATTGCTTATTAAACCCTCTTCTTCGAATATGTCTTAGTGATTGTTTCACAAGATACCGATATATCGAGGTAAATAAAACTGCTAATAAGAAGAATATGAATAGAAATAAGCGTGAAATATCTACTGATTTAATTGTATATAAAACACTAAGTAAAATAAAAATGCTTACCAAATGGGCTTGTAGAAGCTTTGCTATTTCAGTGGCAAATTTTGTTTTCCTTTTGGGTATATATAAAGTACTCATGTACGCAATTAACATAAAGGATAGACCGTAAATAATTCCCCAAAACAAATAGTTGGAGAAAGGGAGATGGGATATTGAATGAACCTTATCAAAGCGCAAAATCCATGCTAGAAGAAATGCTGCTTGTATACAGACAAAGTCAACCCCTGCATAAATTTGTGTCATTATTTTTTCTTTTCCACGAATCATCTCATCACCATTAAACCATTATTTTTTTACTAGATTAATAAAACTTGCAAAACTTAATTTCAATGTAATCCCTGCATATACTGCTAAATTAACAAAAAAGGGATATTTTTTTGCAAAATGCCTTTTATGAAATAAATACATCGCCCTATGAAACTCATAAACAATTTTGTAAGGTTTTTTACGACTACTTGCACCTTTATAATGAATGATTTCAGTCTTTGGATTATAATAAATCTTCCACCCAGCCTGCTTAATCCGATAGCACCAGTCAATATCTTCTCCATACATAAAATACATCTCATCCAATAATCCAACTTGTTCAATTGTCTCTCTTCGCACCATCATAAATGCACCTACAAGACAATCAACCTCATGAACTTCATCCAGATTTAAGTGACTTAGATGATAACCATTATATCTAGGCTTATTGGGAAACCGCTTATCAAGACCGACTAAATAGTAAAATGATGATGCTGGAGTTGGGAACCCACGATGACACGCTTGATCTAAGTGTCCATCCGGGAGAAGCACTTTACAGCCTGTTGCACCTACCTCTTTATTCTCATCCATAAATCTACTAATTACATCAATAGTCCCATTTTTTACTATTGTATCAGAATTCAAAAGCAAAATGTAGCGTCCTTTCGACAAGTTTATTGCTTGATTATTTGCTTTAGAGAAACCAACATTTTCTGAATTTGCAATTATAATAATATCCTTATATTTATCCTTAATCGCAGCGAGAGAACCGTCTGTTGAGTTATTATCAACAAGGAAAATCTCAATAGAAGAATACGAATAGCTATCATAAATAGACCTTATGCAGTCTAATGTGAGCTTTTTTGTATTATAGTTTACAATAATAATACTAACATCCAAGATTCCCACCTCTTTTACCACCAGCCCTTGAAGTATTTATAGACTTCAACTGTTGACTTTCTTTTTCTTGTTTGTATCTCTTGTCTCTTTTTACACATAAGAGGAATTTTAGTAAAAAAGGTTATCCAAGCTTTTAAAAGACTGGGTTCTTTAAGTAGAGCATAGCTAATGCCCAAAATCTCATAAAATATGATACATGGTAGTTGCTTAATTAAATAAACAAAGGAATCATTTTTTAATATATAAAAATATCGGTTGATATACGAATGTCTTCTTATTTTTATTGGAATATCTTTTCGCTTTCGGTCTTCCCCCCAGCCTCTACCGTGTTCTGCAATTGCTTCTGAAACAAAAATACTATTCCAGCCAAGTAGTTGAGCTCTCCAACTTACATCAATATCCTCTTTATATGCGAAAAAACACTCGTCAAAAAATTGACCATCTACACATAAATCCTCAATCATTTTTTTACGGTACACTGCCGCTGCACCTGATACCCCGAATATATACTGTTCACTATCAAACTGACCAGTATCATTTAATCCAGAACCCCTATCAAAAGCCCTACGATTTTTCTTTATAATCAGCCCTGTACTATCCAATGTCCCCTTTTGTATATCCCTATATAATTTACCAGTTGCTGAACCAATAGAATCATCGGACTCCATTTCCTCGATTAATAAAGCAATATATTCTTTTTGTAATCGTACATCAGGATTTAATACAAGAATATAATCTGAAGTTGAGCTTTCTATTGCCTGATTATGTCCACCTGCAAATCCATTATTTACTTTATTTTCTATTAATTCAACACCTTTAAGACATTTAACAATTCTTACTGTTTTATCATTAGAGGAATTATCAATCACAATAATTCTCTCAATAGGATAACTTTGATCCAATAAGGATTGGATACAACCTTGTATATCTTCTTCACTGTTATAGGTAACAATATGTGCACTAATGGTTGACATCAATTTACCACCATTCAATTTAAATCCACTAAAATAAACAATCCTTCAATGATTGTTTATTTTAGTAAAGCTATTACTTTTTACTTTCTAAAGTATAACGTTGTTATGCAATATTTTTAAATACTCTAATTAACTTCTACCTTATATTCGATTGGAGCATATTGATAAGTCTTATCATTCGCAATAATAATAAAAGAAACTTTCCTCTCCTTTTTTAATTCCGAAGTACTTATATTAAATGAAAACCCCGAGTTAGTAAGCGATGGATTTTTTAATACCTCAGCAACACTTATTCGTGGTAATCCATATGAGCCTGAGTAATATTTGTTACCGACTTTCAAGTATATATCTCCCGCTATATTATTACCTTCTGAATCGATCGCCCATCCATTAATATTAACTACTTTACTAGTGTTATTAATCTTTATTGTCCCTTGATGTTGAACTAGGATATTATCACTATAATCAACCCACATCGTAGGATTATTAATAGTAGGTAGGTTTACATAGTTCTTATAATCAACAAAGGATTCTTTTGAATTACCCAAGATTTCCATACTATGATCCAACATACGTTCAACATTCTCAAAGATTACAATATCAGGATTATATATACCAACAAAATTTTCAATCTTATCAATATTATCTGAATGGATAAATGTAAATTCTGAGAATGACTCTGCAAGATCCGGTATTAAAAAGCCATAAAAATAACTATCTCCAAACACTAATGCCTTTGGTAAGGTTTTGTCTTCATTTTCATATCTATAGGATACATTATTATTAACTAAATTAAGATTTTGAAAATATCCGTCCATGTTAATAGCACTTCTTCTATTTTTTAAAACAAACCCATAATCAGTTTCGGCAAAGCTCACTGCATTATAAACTTTTTCTGTTCTCTTATATTTATCAATCTGAAAGTCATCCCAAGATAGCATTTTAATATTAGGGAAATACCCTTTCACCTTATTCATTAGCTCTTGATATCCTATTAAAGCACCATAGCTATTCCAATGTGCATTATCAAATCTAGGTGAGTAAACAGTTGCTTTATCCTTCGCTTGTAACAGAGCATCAATAGGTGTAAAGAAATCTATATCAGTGTTTTTATTTAGATAATTAGTAAGTATATCGGTTTTAGAGACTCTATCATTTTTAATTATTGTAGCAGGATACTTTTCTGGATAAATTGTTTTTTTATCAGGATTTAACATCATAATGAATGGAATTTTTCTTTCCTTAAGATAATTATCAACTCTTTCAAGAGAATTTCCCCATGATAAAAGTTGTTGATCGGATGGTGTATTTAAATTCTGAAAGTCTTTAATAATATCATCAGTTACATAAAATACCCAATTATCTTTACCTATAATTACATCCTTCTTTGTAAGCTGACCGAATAATTTATACTGCATTATTGTATTGAATTTTACAAGCTGATCTCTTAAACCCATATTATCATTAAACCATTTTTCAAACTCTTGAATAAACTTAGCATTAAATCGGTTATCACCCATCTTAAAAGAAGGAAAGCTTGCTAAAGCTCTATTTTCTGTAGTAGAAATTCTACCTGAAGTAGTATTTACAGTAAATAACGGGATAAATATTACACCTAAAAAAATTATTATTGTTATTAGATTATATACTTTGAATATTTTCATTTAATTCTCCTTAAAATCGGAAGTAAATAAATGGGTTATACGTTGACGTTGCCATAAACATAATACTTATAATTAATATTATTAATACATAGGCGTTCTGAAGAAACAAACTAAAGCCGCTATGTTCTTCATAAGAACCAACATTTCCCTTAATATATTTTATAATAGGGATGGAGCAAATACACGCAATTACAAGCATGGTCACAATCATTGGATTCAAGTAATACCATACTGTGAAACCAACATTGTATGGATCGTTAAGACCAAACATAATTCCTATATAGTCCCTAGCATAAGTTAAATCAGGGGATCTAAATAATACCCACCCAATTATTACAACTAAGCTAGTGTATGACCAAATAATTATTTTAGGCACTCTTATTCTTACTTTCTTTAACTTTAAGACTCGTTCTAGTATCAAAAATAGACCATGCCATAGACCCCATATTATAAAGTTCCATGCTGCACCGTGCCATAGTCCTGTTACTATAAAAACTATTAATAGATTTACATACACGTTACCTCTTCTATTTCCTCCAAGAGGAATATATAAATAGTCTCGGAACCATCTAGAGAGAGATATATGCCATCTACGCCAAAATTCTGTAACTGTTTTTGATATATATGGATAATCAAAGTTTTCTTTAAAATTAAATCCAAACATTCTAGCTAATCCAATGGCCATATCTGAATACCCAGAGAAATCAAAGTAAATTTGAAATGTATAGCAAATTGCACCTACCCAAGCAATTGCCATTGAATTTTGTTCGGCCGGGAGACCAAAGATACTATCAGCTACAGCTCCAAGTGTATTTGCTATAATTACCTTTTTACCAAGACCAATCACAAAACGTCTTATTCCACTAGCAAATCCATCTATAGTGCTAACTCTCTCATCAATCTGAGTATGAATATCAACATATCTAACAATCGGACCTGCAATTAACTGTGGGAAGAATGCCATGTATAATGCCAGTTTATATAAATTCTTCTGCACTTTAATTTTCCCCTGATAAACATCTATTACATAAGAAAGTCCCTGAAATGTAAAAAAGGAAATTCCAATAGGCAGAATAACATTTGCAAGTGTAAGATTTAGTCCAGTTATGCTGTTTATGCTTGAAAGAAAAAAGTCATAATACTTAAAATAGAAAAGTAAGCCACAATTAGAAATAATACCAACAATTAGTATAGTTCTCCTAATTAAACAACTTACTTTATTTTCCGAACACAAATGCACGATTATTCCGAATACATAATTAATTATAATAGAGGCTATTATTACGATGACAAACTTAGGCTCTCCCCAAGCATAAAAAAGTAAGCTTACTACAAGTAAAAATATATTTCGATACTCAAGCTTTAGTAGATAGTAAATAAGTAATACAATAGGTAAAAATAAAAAAAGAAAAAGTGAGGAACTGAAAACCATCTATGAAACCTCTTTCCATCTAACTTAATGAACTACCTTTCACTTTATATATTTCTTAAGTCTTATAAGAACATTTAATATTGGGTTAGGCAAATACTTCTTTAAAAATTGTTTAGATCTAGATCTAAACGGTGAATATATTTTAGTTGAATTGTATTGTAAATTCGATACTAAAGTATAATGGTTCGTTGGACCACACTTACTTACATAAGCTAAATTAATTTGACGAAGCATATAATAAAGATTTGTTATTTCTATTCTCGCTGATTTATCTGACAATAACCATCCAGAATAATAGCCCTCATGTTGAGCAACAAATGGATATATTCTCTCTATAGCATGAAGGATAGTCCCATCATTATTATTAGGTTCTTTTGGAAAATCTTCATATTCCCAGTCATATTGTATTAAAGCCTTTAAAGCATTAGGCCTAAACCAAAACATTGTACCTAGTGGTGCAACAGGTTCCTTGACATTATTCATATCAACATTTAAATTTAATTTATCAGCCAATTTTTTAGTAATTTCAAAGTTATTAGTCCATTCTAACCCTATAGTGATATAAAAGTCTGCATGATTAGGAGGTGGTGGAGACAACAGGCCAAGTTTTGGATTTTCTTCAAATGTGTTTATAATATTTTCTACAAACTCTCGACTACCCAAAACATTTTCAAAGCATCTATAGGAAAAAGATTCCCCTTTAATAAAAGGTTCAAGTTGTTTTGTTTTTTTATCATGAGCAAAACATACGTATTCATAATCAAATAGAAAATCTTTACACCCCACTAACAATGCACTAATGTCTCTTCCACGGTTTTTTATAAGAATTATTTTGAAATTTGCACATTTGATTTCTTCAAAAGCCTTCTTGATACTCTTCTTTTTTTCTTCTGTATCAGTTGTGATAAAAATATCTGATTCAACAGGCATAGACTTTGCATAGTTTAAGCAATATTCTATCAAGTCCTCGAAGTATATGTGCAGAATAAGAGCAATTTTTTTAGATGGTGGAAGTTCTATTGTTTTATTGATTGAAGTAGGTAAAACATAGTTAAGATTTAACGCATTTTTTATATCGGCCATATTATTTGTTCGTAGCACATTATCCCAGATTAGATTAACATTGTAACTAGTTTTATTTTTAATATATTCATAGAATTCTAGAGACTGCTGGTTAGTAGTATTATTAAGGAAATCACCCATATTATGAAAAAAACTTCTTCGTTTAAAAATGGGGCACTTCCTATCTTTTACTAGTTCTAGCGGCATCATTAGAATTGGATGATATACATGTTCTTTTAAATCATCTGTGTCTACATATACATCCCATGTGTACCCTTTATCACTAAACTCCTTCGTAAATATTGCCTCATGAAAGCCTATTGCCTCTTCATATGAATTAACCATCTTCATGTCTTTCCAGTATTTTTTAAATTCATAACTATTAACCATATTTTTGCGAACTGCAATAAAATGGGACTGGATATGCTCAGGAGTATAACCGTATTTTATTGTTCCGAACGGATCAAACGGCATTTTGTGATACTTTGTAATTCCCCAAAAGTCTAAATCACGCTTATCCATTTCTTTAAACATATCGTCGAAGGAATGAATTGGGCCAAAAATTGTAGAATTAAATAGAATGATCTCATCAAATTGGGCCATTTTTTCAGACCCAATAAAATTCATGCCTTCTTTATATGCCCACACATCAAAGCCATAATTTTCTCGTACTATTATATTTGTTGAGGATTCTAGTAGTTTTTCTTTACCTTTAGGAGTCAATTTCCCATTACAAACTACAAGGAGATCTGAAATATATTTTTTTATATTTTCTAGAAAAAATATCACATAATCGTCTACAATTCCATCTTCATCATAAAAGAAGAAAATACCTAACCTTTTTGGAGGTTTTATATTATCAATTTTCATAGTTTCCACCTTCTTTTCATACTAATATCATCTAGTAATGGTTTGTAGACTCTTTTTCTCACTATATGCTAATACTTCTTTTACTTTTTTATTACTTCCCCATATAGCTGGTGAATCATAGGGGCGATTAGGAAAAACACCATAATCAAGTTTTATTTTAAAGTTATTTTTAAACAAAAATTCTTCAACTTTTTCTCTTAACGAAATAGGTTTCCCCGTACAGCAATTTATTACTCCTTGAACCTTATTTTGAAGAACACATAAAGCAATTTGATCAGCTAATTCCTCTACAGATATAAAATCATACATATTCTTTCCATTAGTAAACGGGAACAATTCCTTCCCATCATGTTCTGCATGAATAAGTTTTGTGAATATTGATTGGTTTTTTAAATCATCACCAACTATATAAAATGCCCGAAGCCACTGGAATACTACATTTTGGTCTTTTAATAAAACTTCTAGAGATTGTCTTAAACTATTTTTGGCAATTCCATATAATGAATAAGGGTTTGTTGGAGTAAATTCGTCTATTTCCCCTTCATAATAACCGACTTCATGCATAGTGCCCATTACTGCAACATGTCTAAGTCCTCCGTTAACCATATTTTTTATAAATCTGTAATGTGAATATAGATTTTCAACATGGGATTCTGAATTATGAATAAACCCATCCTTCCAAGCTAAATGCAAACATACATCAGGACTTCCAAGTCTTTCGTAAATATTTTCATAATCAGATAGTATATCTATTTCAATAATACGTGCTCTTGTATTAAGCTGTTTATTGCTATTAACTACGGCTGTTACATCAATCCCATAATCTAGTAAGCGATTCACCACAAATCTTCCAATGTATCCGCCTGCTCCAGTAACTGCTACTCTCTTCTTCAAAAAAATCATCTCCACAAATATATTAGACCCGGATTAATTTTAACCATTTAAATATAGATTACTTACATCCTCTATAGGGCCTATTGTTACAAGTTCGCCCTCCCTAATCAGAACAGCATTATTGCATACCTTTTTAACTTGTTCAATTGAATGAGAGACGAGTATTAAAGTTGTTCCATTATCCGTCATTTCTTTCATTCGTTTTTCACACTTTTCCTGAAAAGAATAGTCACCGACTGACAATATTTCATCAACTATTAATATATCAGGCTGAACCATTGTTGCAATAGAAAACCCTAGCCGTGCAACCATTCCTGATGAAAAGTTCTTCAATGGTACATCAACAAAATTGTGTAATTCCGAAAAGCTAATAATTTCATCGTACTTTTCTAAAATGAATTTTTTTGAGTATCCAAGTACTGCACCATTTAGAAATATATTTTCTCTAGCAGTAAGCTCCATATCAAAACCAGCACCCAATTCAATTAATGGTGCAATGCTCCCATTGACTTCAACCTTTCCAGTTGTTGGTTTGAAAATCCCTGAGATAATTTTCAACAACGTACTTTTACCTGAACCGTTAGAACCAATAATGGCAAATGAATCACCTTTTTGTATCTTAAACGAAACATCTTTAAGTGCGTAAAATTCATCGTAATTCATATTCTTCTTTAGAGCTCTTATCATATATTCCTTTAAGCTATCTACTCTTTCTCTAGCAAGATTAAACCGCATCGATACCCCAGATACTTCTACAGCATTTTTTGTCATCTATAACCCTCCCATACTAATAATATTTATTAAACATGCAGTACAAAATTATTCTGGTTTTTATAGAACACAAATAGCCCCAAAACAATAGACCCTGCTGAAAAAATAATACATAATAGGTTCGTATGGAAATCAGGCACCTGATTATAAAGGACAATGTCTCGAAACACTTCTACAAAATAATACATGGGATTAGAATAAATAATTGATTTTACATAATCGGGTACGGCACTTACTGGATAGAATAGTGGAGTTAGATACATCCATGCTGAAAGTAAAACAGTGTATAGATGTAACGTATCTCTAAAATATACAGCAAGGACTGACAAAATTAACCCTACCCCTATTGAGAACAAAAGAATATATATAAGTGGTAATGGAAATAGCAAGATTACAAAACTAATATTTCCTTTTGTAACAATAATTACAATTAATAAAGCTAAAAGGGAAAATAATAATGTAATAAAGGATGATAACACCTTTGAAACAGGAAAAATATACTTTGGTATATATACCTTCCTAAGTAGAGCCCCTCCACCGATTATAGAGTTCATTGACAATGTTGTAGCTTCTGCAAAAAAGTTGAAAATAACTTGTCCAGACAATAAGTAAACAGGAAAATTAGGAATATCAAATTTAAACATACTGGAAAAAACAGCAGTTAAAACTATCATCATTAATAATGGATTTAATAGACTCCATAAATATCCCAGAACCGAACGACGATACTTAATCTTTATATCTCTAATTATAAATTGTGTTAATAAACCTTTATATTTCCAAAAATTCTTAAAAAACCTCATAATAATCTATCCTTATTATTATTTTATAACTCCTAATTTCATTAAGTATCTCTCAAGAGCATTTTCCCATGATGGCAACCTATTAAAGTCAGCAAAATCAAGGCTCAATTTAGATAATCTTGAATTTTTTGGCCTTTTCACTTTGCCGTTGTAATGTTCGGATTCTATCGAGTTAACTTTTGTTGTATAGCCAGCTAATCTAAATATCTCTGCAGCAAATTCAGCCCAGTTACAATATCCCTCATTTGTTATATGGAAAATACCATATTTTTCAGTGTTTATCATTTCCGAAATTAGGACTGCAAGATCCTCAGTATAGGTAGGAGAACCATACTGATCAGATACAACATTCACCATTGCACTATCCTTACCAAGTGATAACATAGTTTTAACAAAGTTTCTTCCATTTACTCCAAATGCCCAAGACGTTCGAATAATAAAGTGTTTTTTTACCCTCTTTAAAACCTCTTGTTCTCCATAAAGTTTAGTTCGTCCGTATACAGAAAGGGGGTTTGTTTCAGCATCAGTTTCATAAGGCTGATGTTGCTCACCAGAAAAAACATAATCTGTACTCAGATACACAAACTTTGCCCCTATTTTTTCACTAATACTTGCTAAATTAGAGGTAATTTCAACATTTTGAATCCAACATTTTTTCTGTTCCACTTCGGCCATTTCTACATTGGTATATGCGGCACAATGAATGATAACATCTGGAAGAATTTTGTTTATATAGGAATCAGTATAGTCAGTATCGGCTAAATCAAATTTCTCACGGTTCACTCCGTAACATTCCACACCCTGTTCTTCTAACTGTTGAACAAGATCGTGACCTAATTGTCCTTTTGTGCCGGTGACGACTACTTTCATATTCATTTCTCCTATGCAATTAACTTTTTACTTTTCAATGTACATA
Organism: Cytobacillus eiseniae; assembly: GCF_017874625.1. Taxonomy (GTDB): domain Bacteria; phylum Bacillota; class Bacilli; order Bacillales; family Cytobacillaceae; genus Cytobacillus; species Cytobacillus eiseniae. The sequence goes on from NZ_JAGIKZ010000019.1 coordinate 12,102, forward strand.
TTATGATAGTATTCTGCATACTCCCCACTCTTTACTCTATCCAACCATTTTTGATTTTGAAGATACCAGCCAATTGTCTTACGTATACCTTCTTCAAACATTATAGTTGGTTCCCAACCTAATTCATCTTTTATCTTACTAGCATCTATCGCATATCTCTTGTCATGGCCAAGCCTATCCTTTACAAACTTAATTAAGGAAGTAGGTTTTCCCATTTCCTTTAGGATTATTTTCACAATTTCAATGTTTGCTTTCTCATTATAACCACCAACATTATATATTTCACCTGAGGTACCTTGATGAAGAACTAAATCAATTGCACTACAATGATCTTCAACATACAACCAATCTCTAATGTTCATACCATCCCCGTATATCGGAAGGTCCTTATCTTCTAATGCATTAGAAATCATCAATGGAATCAACTTTTCTGGAAACTGATACGGACCATAATTATTTGAACAACGTGTAATATTTACATTTAATCCAAATGTCTCATGATATGCCCTTACATACAGATCTGCTGATGCTTTACTTGCTGAGTATGGGCTATTAGGTGCTAGCGGTGTTTCTTCAGTGAAATATCCTGTTGCACCTAGAGAACCATATACCTCATCAGTAGATACTTGAAGAAACTTCTTCTCATGACTACCACTTCCCCAATGCCGTTTACAAGCATCTAACAATATTTGTGTACCACTAATATTGGTTTTGAGGAAAATCTGCGGGTCTTTAATACTACGGTCAACATGGGACTCAGCAGCAAAATTAATGACATAAGTAGGTTCGAAACTACTAAAAACATTTTCTATTAAGTTACTATCACAAATATCTCCTTTTATAAACTGATAGTTATTAGCCTCTACTTCCTTTAGGTTCTCAATATTACCAGCGTAGGTTAGGGAATCTAAATTAATTACTTTATAGTTTGGGTATTTTTTTAATATATAATGGATAAAGTTACTTCCGATAAAACCTGCTCCACCAGTAATTAATAATGTTTCTGGTGAGCCTTGATAAATATTATCTTGATTTGATATCATTAGTTTTCTTCCCCTTTACTTTTTACAATTCTAACTCGGACAAAGATTTCAATTTCTTATCTTTTTCTGATAGAATTATCTCTTCTAGTTCCTGAATTGGCCAATCAATACCTATTTGAGGGTCATTCCAAATAATCCCACTTTCGTATTCAGGATAGTAAAAATTTGTGCACTTATACACAAATTCTGCCTCATCAGATAAAACAACAAATCCATGTGCAAAGCCTTCCGGTACATAAAACATCCTTTTATTTTCACTAGAGAGCGTCAATCCGTACCAGCTTTTATAGGTTGAAGAATCCTTTCTTAAATCAACAGCCACATCGTATACTTTACCTGAAATAACACGAACAAGCTTTCCTTGAGGAAATTTTGTTTGAAAGTGCAGCCCTCTAAGGACACCTCTTTTAGATTTTGATTGATTATCTTGAACAAATTGTTCATTAATTCCTATTGACTTAAAATCATTAAAATTATAAGTCTCCATAAAGTAACCTCTATCATCACCAAATACTTTCGGTTCAATAATTAACAAACCATCTATATGCGTTTTTATCACTTGAAATTGGCCCAATTCAATTAACTCCTTCAAATTTAAATAAAGTCATCTGCAACACGTAACAGATACCTACCATAGTCAGTTTTTAGTAATGGTTGAGCTAAGGCAATTAACTGGTCCTTTGTTATATACTTCTTTTTATATGCAATCTCCTCAATACAGGCAATATATAGCCCTTGACGTTTTTGCACTGCTTCAACAAAATTACTTGCCTCTAGCATGGTATCATGAGTTCCAGTGTCCATCCATGCCATTCCTCTACCAAGCAATTTAACATTTAACATTCCCTTTAATAAATACTCATTATTTATTTCAGTGATTTCTAATTCTCCACGTGCTGACGGTTTAATACTCTTTGCAATTTCAACAACTTGATTATCATAAAAGTAAAGTCCCGGAACCGCATAATTAGACTTTGGTTTTAAAGGTTTTTCTTCAATAGACAAAACCCTTTCATTTTCATCATATTCAATTACTCCGTAGGCTTGAGGATCCTTTACAAAATACCCAAATATTGTAGCACCATCATTCAATTGCGACGCTTCTTTTAAGATTTGGCCAAAACTCTGACCATAAAAAATATTATCTCCTAAAATTAATGAAACAGAATCATTTCCTATAAAATGCTCACCAATAATAAAAGCTTCTGCTAGCCCCTTTGGAGATTCTTGAATCGCATAGGAAATATTTAATCCTAGTGTTGAACCATTTCCGAATAACTCTTCATAGAATTTAATATCTCTTGGTGTAGATATAATTAAAACATCTTGTATACCTGCTAGCATCAAAACTGACAGCGGATAATATATCATTGGTTTATCGTAAACTGGAACCATCTGTTTAGAAAGCGCCTTTGTAATTGGATATAATCTAGTACCAGAGCCTCCAGCCAATATAATACCTTTCATTAACTAGTCACCTCATGTTGTAATTATTTAATTTCAATCTTTTATTAGTTAAGTAGATAGTATATACCTTGCATTTAGTATAAATATTCATTAATCTATTTCTAATGTATTATTATCAACGGATAATAATACACCAAGGGAAATCCAAAATATTACAGTAACTCCTATTAATGAGTCATTAAATAATGCCTGCAATACGTATGCAACAGTACTTATAAATAATGCAGCTAGGATCTTATTTTGTTTCTTCCATAAATTAATTACTGTTTTTATAAAAATATTAAAAATTAGAATAAGCATCACTAAAATAGCAATTATCCCGGAACCATAAACAACACCAACATACATATTATGAGGTTTATCTACAACCACATTGTAAGTTTCTATATTACTATGTTTCCCTGGATCATTTTGTGGAAAATGATAAGGTAATGTATCTAGTCCATATCCTAATAATGGACGTTCTTTTATCAACTCCCATGTTTCTCCCCATATATATAAACGTCCAGATCCAGCTCCTACACCCGACTCAGGCAATTTAGGAAAATTATATTCTAGCTCTTCTGCCGCAAATACGTTATGAGCTAAAGAAAAGTTACTTCCCATTTCTTTATTATCTTCTTGATTAAATGGGTTATTTGATAAGATTATCCCAAATGTCTCATCCCAAACTTTCGAATTATGAGAACTCATTATTGTAAATATTCCAGTGCTTAATATTAGAAAGGTTAGTCCAGTTAATACAAACTTCTTTTTATTGCTGGCTTTTATAATTAACAAAACAATAAATGGTATGATAGATAATAATGTAACAAATCCACTACTTGATAAAGATGATAACATCAATGCAAACGTAATCAATGCAAATAGAAGATTTATCTGAGTACGTAACAATTTTTCATCTAAGAGAGCGCTAGTTAAAAACAGCACAATAAGGACTGCCGCTATCCCGCTTACATAGTTCCCATGATTAATAGTAGCAATAAACTTCGAGCCTTCTTGTAAACTCGAACCTTCAGGAAGCCCCGAATAAAGGATTGCTTTCCCAAATTCATATTTTAAAATATCAAAACCAAAAAAGCTTAGTAACCCCAATAGGGCATTAATAATTACAAAGGGATATAAAATATAAATAAACCATCTCAGTTGTTTATTTGTAAATTTTATATTAGATGCAATGAAAAATAACGCAATATAGCACAGGTATGTTAATGTTCCTTCATGCCGATTGAACATACCAAACAAGGCAAGTGTTTTATTTGGAGCAAATATTGCCGACAACAATATCATCACTGCAAATAATCCAGTAACAATATTTAGCTTAGACTTTGGAATAGTATATCCAGCAAAAAACACTTTATATAGAAAAATTAATGATAATATCAAGGTACCAATCAATAGAATTACAAACTTATAAAAAGTGAAAATATCGGATTTGGGTCCTGAATCCATATCTGTTCCTGTTATCTGTGGACTTATAAATTCCGAAAAGTGGACACGAACCACAAGTGGCACAATAAGGATAATTAATAATAAGCCAATTGTTAAAATCCTATCTATCTTTCTTATTTCTGTTTCACTTTCTGTTTCTACTTTAACTATATTGCTAGAATTTTGAGCATTTTTTTCTATTCTTTCTCCAAATAATTCATCAAATTTCGACATCTTCTCACCTTTACTTAATGGTTTCTATATGTGATAATAATTCATCTACACTACTTACAAACTCTTCTGGTATTGCAAGTGTCTTACAATGTTCCAAATATTTTTTTGCTGTTTCAAAATCATCTACACCAAAGAGAATTTGTGCAAACTGCAATGAAAACATCGGCTCTTGAACAATAAACGGCCTCTGATCAACTGCCTTCTGATAATAAAGAGCAGCCTTCTCCATATCCCCTTCTATTGCGTATGCAAGACCAAGATTCCATGTAATATTAGCTTGATCTGGATAAGTGTGATGTAGTTCCATTAGCTCTTTTTTAGGCTGTTCGAACTCGTTCTTCTGCACCTGCGCTAAAGCCATCTGATAGCTTTGATAATCCTTCACATAGCCCTCATCCTGCTTATTTCCAGCATTATAGGTGTAAATGGTTCCAACTCCAATAAATATAACTAAGCCTAATAGTATAAGCTTTCGATAAATTTCTTTCATATTTGACTCCTTTTGTCAAAGTTCTACATTTAATGTCCCTTTCTAATTTTATGGTAAATCTATTACATTAGCAATAGTAGAAGCTACATTAGGCATTTTAACATTTTTCCAAAAAGATAAAAATTTGCCCATCTATCGTATTAACTTGTTTTCAATCATTCCAAATAAAAAAGCCCTATAAGACTTATATATCGTCTTTCTAGGGCATTTTTTATTACCTAAATAATATTTTTTCTATTAATGTGAAACAGTAATATTAGCAGGTACAGAAAGCTTATTTCCAGCTGCGTCTACAATATCAAGCGTTGATAATCCTTTTAGCGAAATACCTTGAGCCAATTCAGTCGCATCAATGCCAGTAATAGTCACTACTACTGTTGTATTAGCAGAGCCAATACCAGCTGATACTTCTTCAATGATACCTTGAGACTTTCCACCGATTAGGACTTCAAAATCATTTGCAGAACTATCTGTAACAGCTTCAGAGAATGTTAACGTGATTTTATTTGTTGCAGTTAACTCAGCAGATGTTACAACAGGTGCTACATTTTCGTTAAGGGTAATTGTATTAATGAAATATGGGTTCATAGTTTTCGTTGAACCTAAAGCTTTTACATTTGTAATGTTAATGTTTCTAGTTCCAGTAAAACCATTTGAACCTTCTTTTAGGTTTAAGATTGCTACTTGTGTTGTTGAACTTCCAGAAGTTACTGCTGCATTTAATGTTACAGATTCAACGATTGCACCATCAATTTTGTAATTTTCAGGGTTAATTGCTGATCCACCATCAACAGCTTTATCGAATGTAATTGCAACTTTATTATTGTCAGAGCCTTGAGCTACATTTGTAACAGCTACAATATCAGTATTTGCTGCAATTCCATCTTCTCCGCGTGTAAATGTTACCTGTACATTATTAGCAGTCACATTAGCTGCACTTGTAATACCTGTGAAAGAAAGATTTAATTTATAGTTTGCACCCTTAACATCGTTTGCACCTAAGAAAGTAGCAAGATCAACACGAACTATTTTTTTATCCGTTGCTGATTTATAAGCAACTGTTTTTGGAGCAATATCTCCATCAACTAGAGATGTAGTAACAAAATCTTTTACATAAGAGCCGCTAGTTGCGTCTACAGTTGGTGTTGATAATACAACATCTTTATCAAATGTAATTTCAAGATATTCTTTTTTATCAGTTGCATCTGTAACTACAGCACTAGTAACCATTTTGGGTGCTGCTGTCTCTTTAACAAAAGTAATAACTTTGCTTAAGTTTGTACCTACTTCACCACTTAAGTCTGTAAAACTTTCTACAGCTATTGTAGTAGCTCCATCAAGAACTGAAGATGAAGTTACATTGTAAACTGTTGGATCAGTTGTATCTTGCACAACATCAGAAGTAGTAACTGTAGAACCATTGATTTTCACAACTGGTTTAGCAAATAATTGCTCAGAAAATTTAAGTGCAAATGTTTTTGCACCAGTTTGTGTGATAGTTGATACAGTTGGAGCAACTCCATCTTTATCACCTTTAACTAACGAAACTGTTGCTGGGTTTGGAGACATTAAGTTTCCAGCTTGGTCTTGTGCACCAATAAATGTTGCAATTACTTCTTTATTTACAGCAATTCCAGCACCTAGAGTAAATGTAACTTCTTTAGAACCTGGAGTAAAGTCGTTTGTTACGTTTGATGTTGCAACAGTTGTACCATCAGCTAACTTGTAGCTTACTGTACCTAATGATTTAATTGGCTCAGAGAAGATAACTTTTACAGAATTAGCAGATACTCTAGTTGTAGAGATAATTGAAGGTGCCGTTGCATCTGCTTCAAAAGTAGACATTTTTGCATATTTAGGGAATGTTTTACCTTCTTTTGTTAATACATTATCAACAACTACATCATAACGTTTTGAAAGTGGATTTTCAGCAGTTACTATAAGTGTTTTTCCATCTTCGCTAAGTGTTCCAGATAAAGCTCCCGGAGCAATTATGTCTAATGAAGTTAAAGATACTGTGTTAGCTTTGAATGCACCATCTTTTCCATTTGTAAATAAAGATGCTGGATCCACTACTTTGTTAAATTTAATTTCTACTTGTGTCGCATTAATAGAGCTTACAGACTTCACTTCTGGAGTCATTTGAGCTTCTAACTCAGTCACAGTCTTAACTAAAGCAGCCTTCATAGTTTCATTCTTAACATCTTTCATATACTTAGCAGCTTCTGTTAAGTGCTTGTCAGCTGTTGCAGTATCGTCAGCAGCAATTGCTTTTGCAGCTAGGTCTAATTCGATTTTTGCAGATACTTCGTATTTTACGCTATCACGTACTGTTTCAGCAGACTTCTTGTAGTTGTCGCGGATTTCGTCACGTGTAGATTGTCCGTATACGCGGTCTAAAAGGATTGCTTGCTTACGGATTTCAGTTGAAAGTGCATGGTATGCAGCTTCTGTGTTGTCATCGATAAGATTTTTTTCGATTTGTGCTTCAAGAGCCTCTTTCTTAACATTGATTTTTTCACCAGCAGTGATTGCATCGATGTAAGACATTGCACGGTTGATGTGAAGAGTTACGTTTTGCTCGATGTCAGCAAGGTATCCAGCTTTTTCTGCAGCTGATAATTTGTTGATTGCAGCTACTGCAGCGTCACGAGTATCTTTCGCAGCATTGTATTGTGCCCATGGACGAGTTGTTCCGTCAGCAGAACCTTCAGTTGAGATCGCCCATTTTAATACTGTACCAGCATCTTTAGCTTTTTTTACTAAAGATTGTACGTCGTTTGCAGCAGCGTCTGCACCTGCAGGTGATGTTGCTACGAATGCTGATGCAGCGATTGCTGTTGCACCTAATACTTTAATTGCTTTCTTTTTATCCAATGTAAAATCCCCCTAGAGAATGTTTTATATGATTGCTATTTTCAAAGAATGTTAGGCAATTGTCATTTCCTTACCGCCTCAACGTTTATAATCATAAATCATATTTCATTCCAGTTAAATGCCAAATTATTTCCTGCAATCTAGCAAAAATGGCTATACAGGAAAAGTATTCAAGTAGATTTTTAGTTTCTTCTATTAATATAGGCAAAAAAATCAACCTAATGGAATAGGTTGATTTCGACTTTTTACTTCTTTTCCTCTTCTTCTACTGGGAATGTATACTTCCACAAATCTGCTTCATTACGATAATAAAGATTTCCTTCCGAATCCTGTGCAATGTCATTTGCACCTTCTTTTACAAGAATCTCTACATCTAAAGTCTTCGGATCAGCTTTAAACAATCTTCCTTCTACAGTTCCGTAAATGTTTCCATCGATTCCTTCAATAATTTTCGCGTTACGGAAACGGCCAGAAATTAATTCTAAGATTTGCTTCGTTTTAATTTCCTTCGTTTCAGGATGATAAGAAACGAGCGTGCCATCTGCCATCGCCCAAATGGTGCCATTCTTATCAGCAATGATGCTCGTAATCATACTTGCTTCAATCGGTAAATGAATGTATTCCTTCTCTTCTGGCCAATCAGGTCTGAAGCGGAAGAATCTTGCTCCACGTTCATTGACTTGATAGTTTGCATGGATGGATGTACCGCCATAAATAAATTCCTTATGGTGCAAGAATGATACAAGACTTTGATTGTAAATATAATTTTCATAGATCTCTTGTTTGTTTTCTTTTAAATCATAAATCGCTAATGCGCCCCCGCCAACGCTTGTTTCTGGATAGGTGCCAACAAACACCTTGTCAAGCTTTGGAACAGCTGTGATTGCTGTTGAACGGGATTGGCCGAATTCCCCAAGTCTCATAATTTCCCTTGGATTCATCAGTCCCCATGGCTTCGTTAAATCAAGCTCTAATACTCTCGCATTTGGATAAGCACCGATATAAAGCTTATCGCCCATGATTGTCATGGATTCAATTTGACTAATATTCTGGTGCAGAATTGATTGATTTGTTTTTGGGTTGTAAATGGCCAACCCGCCAGACATATAACCATTCACAAAAATATTTTCTCGCTTCTCATCATGAATCATCGTATACAGAGTGACTGGTTGTGGCGGCAATTCCATTAATGTTATTTCGTAATAGCCTGTTTCTAAATTATACTTCAACACATTCCCCGCATTATCGATTAAACCAACTAACGTATAGCCAGGATAGTTCGGGTCATTTAATTCAACAAACTCAAGATTAAGCAATTCTGTTCCTTTTAGTAAAGGAATATATAAATTAGTATGTTCTTTCGTCAAAAGGTCATACTTATAAAGACTATTTTCTTTTGAATAATAGATCGCATCTTCTGTAGGCGAAATGAGTGATACCGTCCGAGAATTTAATTCAATCTCATCGGTCATTTCTAACGTTTCTTTATCGAAAACAACTAAACGATTGGATGGTTCCATTCGAGCAAAGATTTGATTATCGATAAATTTAATATCACGTACATACTTATCATCTTTGTATTCATTTGGAAGAAACGCAGTTTTCTTCTTCGTATTTAAATCAAATTTAACTAAATCAGCCTTTGAGCCCACTCCAACAAATAAGGCATTTGTTTCTTCATCATAGGCAAGAGATTTAGCGAATTCCTTTTTGTATAAGACTTGACCGAAATTCTCCAATTCTTCTGCAAATGAATCATACAAGAACACAGAGCCGCCATATGCAGTAGAACCAAATACCATGCCATTAACAGCATCTAAATCTTGAATCGCTGTATCCTTAGGAAGAGTCAGCATATTCCCATGGTCAAGAAACACATCTGTATTTGGATTATAGCTATACACATGACCATCCGTCGTGCCGCCAACCCAAACTGTTCCATCCTCATCTACATCTAAGCCCCAAGCACTCGTTGAATGGGACAATGTATACGTATGTATTAATTCATTCGTATTCAAATCCACAATGGCCAATGCAGATGGTGTCCCATGCATAACAAAGTACATGTATGGATTTCCATCCTCGTCCGATCCAGCAGCAGCCGTTAATGCTGATGTCTGATACACCTGTGGTCCAACTAAGCTAATATTCTCGTTCACTTCTTCAATTATTTCTACTTCATCTTCATTTACAATCGTTTCTGGTGATTCTTGATCCTCAATAAACTCAAGATCCTCTGGTTCTAGACTTGCTTGATTGTCCCCTTCCGCAAAAACACCTGGCTGCCCAAGCGATAAGAATAGCGGGAAGATTATTACTAGCATAAGTATCTTTCTCTTCATCCAATCTTCTCCCTTCTGCTCTTATTATAGCAAAATATGTGTGCAAAGGTAGGTTTTCCCTTGCTATGAAGCTAGGTATATTGTCATGATGTCAATCGATCAATTCATTTAGAAGATGACATCCTACTCTATTATCTCTTACAATAGGAATATGTTAGTTTTATTACCACAAATTTCATGTTAGGGGATACTAGTATGAGTAAAAAAAGAGCTTTAAAGATTTTAAGCGCTACTGCCATTGCGGCCTCAACCTTCGCTGCTGCTTCACCGATTGATGCAGCTTCTGTCAGCCAAGCAGAAAAACTTGTAAAAACAGCAATAGATGCTGGTACAGTATTAAAATGGGCCATATCAATTGAAGGTTCAGCAGATGGAAAGACTCGGCCTTGGGCAGCTTATAATGCAGCTAAAACTGCATACGACTTAGCTTTCAAAGCTGTCAACACATTACCTGCTGCACAGAAGAACAAATTTTTAGCAGAGCTTGACCAAGAAGTAAAACTGCACATCACACGTACAATGTATTATATTGATGCGATCACAGCAGGAGAGAAAATCAAAGAAAAGCAACAAGCATTAGCCTACCAACAGGATCTGAACCTGATCAATGATACGACAGAAAAGGCCTACCACGAGCTTTCAAATGAAATCCGTAAGCAGGCTATTCTGTTAGACCGAGTATATGGGAAAACAACGCGTGACCTCATCCGTTCCCATTACAAGCAATCCGCTGAAAAGGTTCGGGATGTTTCCAAATATCCTGTTACAGTGAAGATGGAAATCGACTTAGCACAGAAGGCATTAGCTGATAAAGACACAGTCAAAGCAAATAAGCATCTTCAAGAGGCACAAAGCTATTTGAAATATATCGATAATGCCAGCATCAAAAAGTTTCTAACCGATCGTTTAAATACAATCGAAACATCTTTTGTTCCTAAAGTAGAAAATATAAGTGCAGCAGAACCGAAGCGAATACGAGTGGCATTTAATAAAGCCATGCTATCTGGCTATGGCACAAATGGAGCAGAAAACACAGCTAACTATTCTGTCTCAGGAAGATCGATCAAAAATGTGACGCTGACAAATGACAAAAAAACAGCCATCATTGAACTATATGATTCGCTCTATACAAATTCGTCCTACACAGTCACGTTAAAGAAGAATATTCAATCGGCCAACTATGAGTCACTAGGCACAGCTGATTATGCTTCTTCATTCACTTTTTCAGATAAGCAAAAGCCAACAGTTTTTACAGTTTCCACACTAATAAACGGCAATGTGGAAATCAAATTCTCTGAGATTATTGATGCGGATTCATCTTTAACGATCACAATGGATGGAAAGGCAGTAAAAACGAACACAGTGACTAGTGATACAGATACAGTCATTATCCCTAAATCTGAGCTCGATCGAATTAGCCTCCGAAAGGGAAAATCCTATTCCATTGTTGTATCTGGTGCGAAGGATGTAGTTGTTTATACACCAAACACGATGGACACTTATCGCAGCAACTTTATGTATAATCCAGCAGCCGATACCGCTGCACCAGGAATGAGATCTTTACAAGTCAAAGATGAAAAAACATTGACGATCGAGTTCACTGAAACATTAGATGCATTTACTGCAGCTAATCTTGTGATTACGAAAGGCAACACAACGATCAGACCATCCGCTGTAAAAGATGTCTCAAATGGGCAGAAAACCAAGTTTGATATTGAGCTTCCTACTAGCCTTTATGGAACGAATGAAAATGCCGTTTGGTTAAATGTGCAGGTAAAAGCATACAAAGATCTTGATAATAATACGGGATCTACGATTGATCGCTCTGTCAGCCTTGCGAAAGATTTGAATCCGCCGCAATTTGTCAGCTCAAGCTTTGATATTCAGAAAAACGAAATCCAGTTCACCTTTAATAAACCATTGAAAGCTGGATCTCCTGTCGTTAATCAAATCACGATTTATGATTCTAACGACAAATTAATTAAGCCTACAGTGAAATCAAACGTAAACAATAAGCTAATTATCGACGCAAGAAATTTACCAGATGACGTCTATCTTATTTCTGTAGCAGAGGGTGCAGTGAAGGATAACACCCTTTCACAAAATGATAATCGCGCGTTTACGACTTCCGTTACGAAAAAATCAGATGTGGTTAAACCGCAAGTTACATTTGCTTATTCTAATATGAACGGGCAATTCAAGGCGCTATTCAGTGAGCCTGTAACCGAACAAACAGCCACTTCACTTGCTAGCTATACGTATGATGGTCAAACCTTACCTGCGGGTACAACATTCTCTATGAGCGATGATAAAAAACTAGTCACAATCACATTGCCTGAAGGTACAATTAAATCAACTAAAGATTACACACTAACAGCTCGAGGAATAATGGATCTTTCAAATAATGTGATGAATCCTTATTCTATTAAAGTTCCACTAATAGACAATACAAAGCCTGAATTAACAAATGCTGTCCTTGTTGCAAGCAATAAGATCCAACTAACATTCTCTGAAAGTATTTATATACCTATACCTAGTAACGAAAAGGAAAACTTTACAATCACAATAGGTGGAACCCCATTGAATATTGATCTTTATGATGTTGAAACTAGTCCAAGACAAAATGAACTATTTATCACTTCCGATGCATTCTCAACAACTGGAATTATCATTAAAACAACTACTTCAGCTACAATTAGTGATGCATCCAAAAATACGTTAAAAGCGGGAACTATAAAGGAAATAAAATAATAAAACTGAAAAGGAAGAAGCACGGGGACGGTTCTCCTGCTTCCTTCAACATCTCACTAGGAAGCACAAGAACCGCCCCCAAGCTTCCACCAAGCTTCCATAAGCTTCAAAATGAAGAAAGCCCTCCCAAATAGGAAGGGCTTTCTTCATTCCACCTTTTACAATTTCTTTTCCAACTCCTCAATCCTCTGTGCTAAAGGCACGAGACATGCCCATACATAGAACTGATTGGCTTCACGAAAAGGATTCTTTCCATCTGTAATGCCTAAACGAATGGCTTCCTGTCTAACCTTTTCCTGTGCTGCTGTTAATTTTTGTTCTGCCACAGTGGAGCCTCCTTTTTTCTTTAATCGAAATGCTTCAACTACACCGTTCACATGACCTTGAGCTATTCTAGTTATATAAGCATCCTGCTTTAGCTTATTTGCATCTGCTTGAGTGTCAATAAACCCATTTTCTGTGAGGATCGCTGGCATGTTGGATTCCCTTACCATATGGAAATTCGCCCGCTTTTTCCCACGATCTGTGAAATCCAATTGCTTCACAATTTCTGGATGGATGATATTCTGGAAATTAACAGAGGCTTTGCTGGCATTCGTATGAATATAGCTTTCAAATCCAGTTCCTCCACCTGCATTAATATGGACGGAAATGAGATAATCTGCCCCCCAAGCATTAGCCATATCTGTACGCTGTTTGAGTGATAATGTTTTGTCTGTATCGCGGCTTAATCTCACTTCTGTATTTTCATATTGCAAAAGAAAATCGCGTATTTTTTTCGCGATGGCCAATGTTAGATTTTTCTCCTGTAATCCATTCGCGACAGCACCAACATCTGTCCCCCCATGCCCTGGGTCAATAAAGAATTTAGCCAAGATTGTCCCTCCTGTCTAATTGGATTTTTAAGAATATCTCTTCTTATTCTATGAAAAAATCATCTTTTATGTTTGTACTTATTCATTATTTCTTTTTTGAGGACATTCATCATTCAAACAATTGAAATTGTATTTTCCGTTTTCCTCTTTAATAATTGGCTTTTCCATTTTAGGTTCTAACCTTATTTCCATTGTTTTTTCACCATTTTTTTTAATCATATCGAGGAATCTTCTAGCTCGGTCAACTTTATTGGAAAAGGAGAGAGACCCTTTCTCAACGGTAATCGTGTGTTCGTTACTTAACTTCACATCTGTGTTCCCTTTATTGTCTTTTATTCCAAAAATGTGCTTAGGATTAAAATAGATACACTCAGCTCTCTTTGTAGAAATAGTCGGAAACACGCAAACTCCCTGTTGTGAATTCACAATAATTGGGTACATGCACTTTTTTCCAAGGAGAAAACGTGCCGAATTGATCGCTCCCTTTAAATCAGACCCTGTGTGTTTAATCGAATAATCCAATAATTGCAAAGGTGTCATTGTTACAAGAAATGTCCGATTGCTTTCAACAACTCTTGTATACAGGTTTCCAAATGTATGATACTCACCTAAAAATAAAATTGTTTTGTGATAAATAATATAATGATTAAAAATTGTCATGACTAGCATTCTCCTTTGTAAAAATTTTTCTATTGAAAATTTTCCAAAAAGGGATATACTAACATAGTTGGTATATCCAACACCCAAGCCAAGAGCATCGTCTTCCAGGATCATTATGCTCTTGGCTTTTTATATGTACTTCTCATTGACATTTCCCCCCTCCAAACCATTCATTTCTCGTACAAGAGCTATAGACAAAATAGCTCATTTTAACCATACCAATTCTACTAGTCCATAAGTGTTACAATTTTGTGTATATTTCGAAAACAAAAAGATGTTTCTCTTAATTAGCTTCTTTCGTGTTCTATATGGAGGCACCAGAACCGTCCCCTCGCTTCCCCATAAAATTATGTAACAAAGGTTTCAAAAGTATGACAGGTAAAATTATGCAATTGGGCATTTTCTTAATTCATCTAGTTCTTTTATCTTATAATTAGATTTTCCTATTCTCTTTTTAGCAGCCGAGGGATGTATGATTCTATTTATTTTAAATCACTTTTCGACTGCTTTCTTTTAATATATATAGATTGTTGGTGATAAAGAAATAAGTATGTCTTCACAAATGTAAGATACAGGATGAATATTTACCAAAACAGCAAAAGAGGGGATCTAGCTATGAAAATGACAATTGGTAAAAAATTATTCGGGGGATTTTTTGCGGTACTAGCTATATTAGCTGTAATCGTAGGAGTAGCTTATTATCAAATTTCCAATGTTGATGATACGTATACAAACTTAATCGATGATCGGGTGGCAAAGATGCTTGAGATCAGAGAATTGGATGTAGTAATTAAGCAGGAACAGGTTGGTCTACGAGGGTACTTAATCGTTGGAGATGCTACTGCCTTAGATACTTTTTCGAACGCACGTGAACAGTACCGTAAACGCAGTGATGAGCTATTCAAAAGTTTAACGAATCAAACAAACAAAGACCTTCTTAAAGAAGTAGATGCGATCGAAAATGAATATTTTCAATTCGCGCAAAAAGCTATTTTATTAAAACAACAAAACAAAATAGATGAGTATACAAGGTTAATCGATAAAGACGGTCGCAAACTTGTCGGTCAATTTGATGACAAAATAGAAAAACTTGCCGCTTATCAAAGTACAGCCCTAGCGGAGGGTGATCAAGGTGCGACAGCAAAAGTTGAAAGCATTAAGACCCTCATCCTCACGTTAGGAATCCTTTCACTAGTAATTGGTGTAATGATTTCGATCTTTTTAGGACGAATCATTTCCAAGCCAGTCGTCAACATTTCAGGAATGGCAAAGAGAATTTCTGAAGGAGATCTTACTGTTGATGAGGTGAAGGTGAAGAATAAAGATGAAATTGGGGAGTTAGCCCATTCCTTTAATCAAATGTCTCATAATCTCCGTGAACTCATCCATCAAGTAGGCTTAAATGCGGAGCAAGTAGCCGCTTCATCTGAACAATTGACAGCAAGTGCAGAGCAAACGACGCACGCAACGGAACAGATCACCGAGACGATGCAAGATGTTGCGGATGGGGTGAATAAACAAGTTCATAGTGTGGAGGAAACATCGCAAACAATTAATGAAATGGCGATTGGCATCCAACAAATTGCCCAAAATGCGCAAAATGTTTCTTCGACTGCTATTGATGCGACTGAGAGAGCTTCTGAAGGTGGCCAAATATTAGAAAAGGCGACTGGTCAGATGAATTCTATCAACGAAACAGTTAATGGACTATCGATCGTGATCAAAGGGTTAGGCGAACGTTCAAAAGAAATCGATCAAATTATTGAGGTTATTACAGGAATTGCGGCACAAACAAATCTATTAGCGTTAAATGCAGCTATCGAAGCAGCAAGAGCTGGGGAGAATGGCCGAGGATTTGCTGTTGTGGCGGATGAAGTGCGAAAGCTAGCTGAACAATCTGCACACTCTGCACAGCAAATTTCTCAGTTAATTTCTTCGATTCAAGAAGAAACGAATAAAGCCGTTGATTCCATTGAAGAGACGACAAATGAAGTTGTATCTGGTATAGGCATCGTGAACACCGCTGGGGAATCCTTCAAACATATCGAGCGTACGATTATTGAAGTAACGACTCAAATCCAAGAAGTATCATCCGCCGTGCAGCAAATGGCGGCTGGTTCTGAGCAAATGTCACATTCGATGCAGACCATTACAGACGTATCCGCAGCTACTTCATCTGGTACACAAGGCGTATCCGCTTCTATTGAGGAACAATTAGCATCGATGGAGGAAATTACATCTTCTGCTGACGCCTTGTCTAATATGGCGGAGGAATTGCAGAAGCTAGTTGGACGGTTTAAGATTTAAGGGAAAGCAGAAGGAAAGCAGGGGGACGGTTCTCATGCTTCCTTCCAGTATTTTTTGTACTCGGAAGCACAGGAAATGTCCCCTTACATTACTAAATCCCCTAATATAGAGGGTTTATTTATGTATAAAAAAAAGAGAAGTACTACGAACGAAATAGTTCGGTTTTGAAATAGAAAAGCCGAAACTATAAGATCAATATCAAGCTAAATCACATGCTTATAGACGATAACGTTACACGGGAACATACAGTGATTTTGCATCTAGCAAAATAACCGGAGTTTTTCCGCTTAATTGCTGAAAGAAGCTTGTTTTAGGAGAAATAAGCGGAATTCTTCCGCTTATTCAATGAAAAATCCCTTAATTTTGACTTTTTCGAGTAAATAGACGGAGTTTTTCCGCTTATTTACTCTTTTTTTATTAAAAATCATGATATAAGCGGAGTTTTTCCGTCTATTTATCAGCTCGGCTGCTCCCTTTCGTGTAGGAAGCGTAAAAACCACCTCACCACACTCGGCTTCCTCAACGACAACTGTTTAAATATCCCATATTCAACCGATAAACATAATGAAGGGAGAGATTTGCTGTGAAAATCTCATTTAACAATGAATCCATACATAGACAGTGGGCAGCCTCTGCTCCAACAAAAATGATAGCTACCGATGCAGTGCAGAATAACACAAATAATAAGGATAATATCAGTATTAGTGTACAAGCTCATCAATTATTCAATGGGGGGAAGAACAACAAGGCAAATTCAATGATTGATAGTCTAATGAAGCAACGTGAATCCATAATGGAAATGAAAAATAATTTAACAGAACGTACCATTGATTCAGGGAAAGAGTTATCAACCATTGAAGAACAATTAAAGGAGTTTAACAAACAAATTGCAGATATAGACGCACAAATTGCTAAGCAACAATTAGAGGAACGCAATAAAGCATTAGGTCAAGGCAAAGAAGAAAAAGCTTCATCTGAACCTAAATCAGATGAGGAGAAGTTAATCACACAAGCAACCACTTTTGACCAAGCAAAAACATTGGATCAAGTATCCAACCAATTAGAACGTAAAAAAAATACACTTGAAAGTGAAATAAAACAAGACAAAAGTAGAGGGATATTCAGCGAAAGAAAACAAGAGTTGCTGAATGAATTAGAGGATAAAATTGAAACTGTACAAGGGCAAGTGCAAGAAAAACTGGGAGAACAGGTAGATGAAGTAGATAAAGAGGAAGATCACAAAGAAACCCTCGATGATAAAAGCACAGAATACAATCAATAAAATTCTAAGGGGAGGACCTTGAGAACTCTCCTCCCTGCTGTGTTGACATATATATGGGTAGAACGACGTTTATAGAGGGTGCGTACTTATGACAACTAAAATAACTAGAATAAAAAAAATAATAATATTTTTAATGGGCATCGCATTGTTAGGTTTCCTCTTTTTAATCATATTAAATGAAATCATCTACTTCATATTAGGTGGAGATCAGGGTAAATTTAAGAAATACGATAAAGGAGTAACAATCGAGGTTAAAAATTCAAGCGAAGAGAATATCACAAACCTTACATTCTCATTTGGCTATTTAGAAAATATTCATTTTCAAGAGTTAGGTGAAATTAAACAAATTAAACCAGGACAGACTCTTAAATTAACAAGTAAAAGTATTCAACGTACTAATGCAGATTTAAGTATGTATTTACAATATCAATTAGCAGATAGCAAGACTATCATTAAAGATAGCCTTGTTTACTTGGATATTAAAAGCCCTAGAAAAGTTGTCGTATTAGTGGATATTACTAAAGTTGATGATGAAGGAAATTTATTCTATACCTATGATGGATATAATGGATTTACACAATATACCGGTGAGACCGATCCATACGGGGATAATTAATGCGCTATTTAATACAATCTATCAATAGCAGGGAATCAGTTCTCCTGCTCCCCTCATAGAAGCAGGGGGGACAGTTCTCCGGCTTCCTTCATTGTCTTTCGTGTCATATTAGAAATCACAAAAACCTCCCCCTAGCTTTCCTCGTCGTTCAATGAAAATCAAGGGGATGAGAGGCCAATTAATTTTCTAACCTATTGGACTTTGATGCGGGTGGCGAATCAGGAATATTTCAATTTGGTTAGAAGTAATTCGGTAAAAAACCTTGTAAGGATCTGATTTACCAACAGATATGAGTACCACGCGAAGATCAACAGGCATATATTGGATGAGAACCTGACGTCCAGGAATATAAATAGAAAAGTCTTGACGTTCGAAATAGGCTTGTATTGTGTCTTTTAAGTATACTGCAATTGATGACAGCTCAATACCTTTTCTCCACAAATCTAACTCTATTAACGACTCAATTGCTGACTTTCTCCACAATACTTTCATAAATTAATTTCCTATCATCTTTTCAATTTCTTCTTCAGATAAAATTGGGTTATTTTCATTTATGGCTGCAGATAATTGTTTTTCTTCTTCAGGATCAGTAACCTCATAGTACCCATAATTATTTATTTCTTCCACTTCCAACAGTAAGAATTTCTTATTACCAACTTGGATATATGAATGACCAGATTGTATTGCATTTTTAATATCATCTTGTTCAATTATGATCGGTTCCATTAGATCACCCACTTAAATTTATTTAAGACCATTATAAAGCATAAAGCGGAAAAACTAAAACCCCAGAAAATAAGGACGGCTCTCTTACTTCCCTCAAGTCATTCATAAACTTGTGGAAACAAAAAGCCCCCCCTACGCTTCCTAGTAATTATCAATAACCTGTAAAGAAATAGCTTGTATTTGCCCTTGTAGTGATAGAATGACATTGAATTTTTCCTTCTCAAGACTCCGAAAATCCGTTTTTAATACGGTTACCTTTGCATATTGATTGTCTCTACTTATAAATTCTCCATGATAGCTTAAGAGTTTATCAGTCAGATCAAAGTGCATCATTACAAATTGTTCAGCAAGTATTTCCAGATGCCGATTTGATCCATGTTCAATAATATTTGCTCCCTCTGGTAGATCATATGGCTCTTCAGCTAGATGAACCTCTGTATCCATTCCATTTAATTCTTCTTCTTTTCGTATGGCCTCATCATCAATGTCATCCATCGGTAGAAAAGAATCAATGGATTCCTCTCCATTATCTGTTTTTAAATGATCATTCGAAGCTTCAACCATATCTTGTTTGTTTTCCTCTTCTACTCTATTTTTATGTTCTTCCTTATCTGAAGGTTCCTTGCTTTCTTCTTCAATAGAATTTGTCTCATTTTTTTGGACTTCATTAAAAAGCATATAATACACACCAAAGCAAATAGGGAGGAGGGAAAGTAAAATGAAGATCAGCATTCCCTTTTTCGCCATAACAAACACCTCATTGTTCTATCTTATGTTGTCTATAATGAAGGTTTCCTAGCATGCTGCACTATGGCTCTGACTTAGCAATTAACGTATGCGAGCATACCTTCTTCAGCAAATATAGCATATGGATACAGAGTAAATCTAGAAGAACTAATCGGGGAGCAGTGGATGATTCTCTCACTCTTTTAAAGCCATTCATATACTTGTGGAAGCACTAGAACCGTCCCCATGCTTCCAAAGTTGATAATCCATTATAATTAATACATACTAATAAGTAACTTTTACATCGTTTAGGGAGGAATTTTTAGTGATCATTGCGATCATTTTTTTGTTATTTGTTTCATTTTTCTTTTCAGGAAGTGAAACGGCATTGACAGCTACCAATAAGATGAGGCTACAAACGAAGGCTAGTAACCATGATAAAAAGGCAGAAAACCTGCTAAATTTAGTTTCGAAGCCTAGTGAATTTATTACGACGATTTTAATCGGAAACAATATTGCTAATATATTGCTTCCAACACTTGTGACAACACTTGCAATTCAGTATGGATTTAATGTGGGGCTCGCTTCTGCGATTTTAACGGTTATCATTATCATCTTTTCTGAAGTACTTCCCAAATCAGTAGCAGCTGCATTTCCCGATCGGATTGCATTTCTTGTTTATCCCATCATTCGATTCTTTGTTATTATTTTTAAACCGATAACAATCGTACTTAATTCGCTGACTGGATTCATTACAAGAGCATTATCCAAGGGACAGTCCAATGATGCATCCATATCGAAAGAAGAGCTACGTACGATGGTCGATATTGCCGATTCGGAAGGAACGTTTAATCAGGCGGAATCTCATCGGATTAAAGGAGTTTTGGACTTCTATAGCTTAAATGTAAAAGATGCATTGAAAACACCAAGAGTAAATATTCTTGCTTTTCCAAGTACGGCTACTTTTGAAGAAGTAAGGGATATCGTAATGCAAAGTCCGTATACAAGATATCCCGTTTATAATGAGAATATTGATGATATTATTGCTGTCTTTCATTCAAAACAATTAATCTCTTGGTCAACAGAACCAGAGAAACCGTTGGTAGCATTTAGTGATACGAATCCATTAATCGTCTATGAATTTCATTCGATTGAATGGGTATTAAATAAAATGACTAAGGAAAAAAAGCATATGGCCATCGTGTTAGAAGAGTACGGTGGAACAGAAGGAATTCTAACGCATGAAGATGTCATAGAGGCAATGCTTGGTTTCGAAATTGAAGATGAAACGGATCGCAAAGGCGAAGCACTTGTTGAAAAATTAACAGAAACAGAAATCATCTGTGATGGCAAAATACCCCTTCATCGTTTAAATACTATTTTCTATACCGAAATTCCCGAAGAAGAGGATGTTCTTGCGGGTTATCTATTGAAGGAACTGATCGACTTCCCGAAAGAGGGCCAAGTAATCGAGAGAAATAATTTAACGTTTAAAATAGTAGCAATGGAAGACAGAACGATTAGGAAGGTTCAGATTATAAAGTGAAGCAGGGGGACGGTTCTCCTGCTTCCTAGAAGAATTAATCGGGGAGCAGTGGGATGGTTCCCTCCCTCTTTTAAATACTTTTCGGAGGAAGCACAAGAACCGTCCCCGTGCTTCTCTTCAAAGTAAAAATCACGAATTTGAGGTGATCACATGCCTCGCAGGGCTAGGGAGAAAAGCAAAAGCGGGATTTATCATATTATGTGGAGAGGAGCGAACAGACAAGAGATCTTTCACGATGATGAAGATCGGATAAGGTATATTGATATTTTAGAAAGGGTGAAGAAAAAATCACAATTGAAGGTGTATGCTTGGTGTTTAATGAGCAATCATGTACATCTCCTATTGAAGGAAGAGGATGAAGAGTTATCAACAGCCATGAAACGAGTGGCTGTAAGCTATGTTAGGTATTATAACTGGAAGTATCGAACAACGGGACATCTTTATCAGGATCGATTCAAAAGTGAAAATGTAGAAACGGAGCAATATTTGCGAACGGTCGTCAGATATATTCATCAAAATCCAGTGAAAGCACGTATTGTCCAATCAGTTGAGCAATGGAGATGGAGTAGCTGCCAAGCATATTATGAACAACAATCTTCCACCAATTTCTTAGATAAAGAGATGATCTTAAAAATGTATTCAACAAATATGGCCGTCGCTATAGAAAAATTTAGAGATTTTAATGAACAACAAAATAATGATCAATGTTTAGATGATGATGTGTATCGAATTAGGTTATCAGATGATGAAGCAAGATTAGCGATTAAGAAATTACTATGTGGCATTGAAATTACCCATGTAAAAAGTCTACCGAGAATCGAACGAAATAGCCTCTTACAAAAGGTAAAAGGAATCGAAGGGGTTTCGCAAAGACAAGCAGCAAGAATTCTAGGTGTATCTGCTAACCTTATTTTTAAAGCATAGAAAAGGAGCTTAGCAATGATTTCAAAAATATTGAGTATCGGTTTAAAAGGAGTGGAAGGCTACCGCGTTCAAGTAGAAGTTCAAACATTAATTGCGGTTGAATCCTTTCTAATTGTTGGATTACCTGATGCCTCTGTGAAGGAATCGAGAGAACGTGTCACTTCTGCTCTCCATACACTTGGTCATCGAATAAGTGATCGAAAAACGATTATCAACTTATCACCAGCTGAACAAAAAAAGAATGGGCCAATTTTTGACCTTCCAATCGCGATTGCACTTTTAAAGAGCATCGGAGTGATCAAGACCCCAATTCCTGCAACAACCTGTTTTATCGGAGCCATTTCCTTAGATGGAACCATTCTCCCTTTTGAAGGAATACTAGCAGCCGCACTTGCTGCAAAGAAACTTGGATTTTCTCTTCTATATATGCCATATGATGCTAGCCTTCCTGAGTTAAAAATGGATGGACTAGAAATCGTCTACGTCTCCTCATTGCAAGAAGTTATTCAACATCTATCTGGACAAGCCACTTTCCCTCTTCATACGCCAAAAGCTTCTAACGATAGTGAGCAAAGCTTTGATAAAGATTTCGCTGATATCATTGGTCATCCGTTTGCTAAAAGAGCGCTTGAAATTGCTGCTGCAGGTGAACATCATGTATTCATGACTGGTCCACCAGGCTGTGGAAAAAGTTTATTGGCCGAAACCTTCCCAACGATCTTGCCCCCACTATCAAATGAATCCCAGCTTGAAAAGGTGAGCCTATACCAATTAGTAGGCATGGAATTTGGCTTAACGCATCAGCCGCCCTTTCGAAGTCCACATCACTCTGCATCAAGTGTGTCAATTATTGGTGGAGGGCAAAATCCTAAACCAGGGGAAATCTCATTAGCCCATAGAGGCGTGTTATTCCTAGATGAGATGGCTGAGTTTTCAAAGAAAACACTTGATATGCTGCGCCAACCGATTGAGACAGGAAAGGTAACGATAAGTCGTGCGCGCTCCATTGTCACTTATCCTGCCGCATTTTTATTGGTCGGTGCGATGAA
Source organism: Cytobacillus eiseniae (assembly GCF_017874625.1). Classification (GTDB taxonomy): domain Bacteria; phylum Bacillota; class Bacilli; order Bacillales; family Cytobacillaceae; genus Cytobacillus; species Cytobacillus eiseniae. Next base: position 35,448 of record NZ_JAGIKZ010000019.1, read on the forward strand.
CCCTTGCCCATGTGGCTATTTAGGGTCAAATACCCACTACTGTACATGTACACCGAAGCAAATCCAATCCTATCAAAATCGGCTGTCAGGACCGATTCGAGACAGATTTGATATCACTCTTTTTCTAAACTCTGTAAATATGGAAAAAACGAAAAACGAATCCAATGATACATCAGCAATAATCCGAGAAAGAGTATGGGAGGCACGTAATCGACAATCCAAACGCTATGGAAAGGACATGTGTAATGGAAGAGTTTCTTATGACATTTTAATGAAAACTTCTCCTCCCTCAGAAAAAGTGAAGCAGCTCATGCAGCAAATGGCCATCAAAAAGCAGTGGAGCAATCGAGTGCAAGTGAAGCTTTTTCGTCTAGCAAGAACGACTGCAGATCTAAATGGGGAAGCACAGATTTCAGAATCATCCTTATGGGAGGCAATGTCTTTGATTCGATCGAATGAGCATTACCGTAAGGAGAGGAGGAATTTTGGGATAAAAGAGAGGTGAAAATAGCAGAGCGGTTCTTCTGCTTTCTTCAGTATCTCTCAAGTCTACTTGGGAAGCATAAGAACCAACCCGTGCTTCATTTGGAAATGAATGTATCTTTCCTTAAAAGGGATAAATAAGGTATACTAGTTTCAATAAGGAGGTGATAAAGATGGATAATAGCCGTTTGGATAAAATAGAAGAAATGCTTTCCACACTAATTTCTATGGTTGGCAACTTAAATGAGCAACAAAGCAAAACGGATGCAAGATTAGACACAATGGATAAGAGATTTGATGCAATGGATGCAAGATTAGACTCGATGGATAAGAGGTTTGATGCGATGGATAAAAGATTAGACACGATGGACGTAAAAATAGACAAATTACAAAATGACCAAAACGCCATGCGTAATGAAATTCTAACAAAGCTTGCAGATATGCAAGCAGATCAAGACCATATTTGGGAGAAGGCAGCAAAGAATGAAAGAGAGCTTGCAAAGCTAAAAATCCACCTTCAGCTTTAACTCTAAAAGGAATCTTCAATGGATTCAATCAAAAGATCTGTGAATAATTGAAATTAAGTACTTTATTCAATTGCATAGATAAAACAGACACCTTTCCTCAAAAAAATCTCAACGACTCTCTCTACGGGTGATGACAGTCACCCTTCCTCATGCTAAATCAATCATAATATAATATAAAAAAGGAAGTCGAAGTGATTTCAGTGGAAGAAGCTTTAAAATTAATTCTCAATGAATTAAAAGAACTTAAAGAGGGACAGCAAGAAATAAAGAAAGAAGTTACGAGTATTAAAGATAATCTTATTAATGGTCTTGGACCATACTTTGAAAGCGTCGAGAAACATATAGATGTAAAGACAGATGAACTTAAAGATACATTAGATGAGCAACAAAGGGTTATTGATACTTTAGCAGCTAGGTCTGTGAAGCATGAAAGCGAAATAAAAGACTTTAAACGTATACTAAAAAACCAATAGGGAAGCACCAGAACCGCCCGTGCTTCTCAACCAAAAGTAAAATAAAAAAAGTGAAATCGACAGGGTGATTTCACTTTTTTTATTTATAGAGGCTAGTTTTTGTCCCTGCCTCTTTCCTTTTTGAGGAAGCAGGGGAACCGTCCCCACGCTTCCTCTAGGGCGTCTATTCCTTGTAATTCGAAACTCTTTTGCCATTTTTGTATGGTACTATGTGTTGCAATGTTAAATATAGCAGCAGCTTCCCTTATAGACGTCCCTGTCTCTTTTATATAATTCAGTACGTCTAGTTTAATCTGTGTTGTATAGGATGTATAGAGTTTATTAAAGGCGTTTTCACCATGGTATTCATACTGCTTAATCCAATTTAATAAAATGGAATGATGTACTCCTATGGATTTCGCAATAGCTTTAACACTTTCAGCCCCCATTTCATAACGAATAATTGCTTGGATTTTCTCTTCAGAAGTAAATTTGGTCACAAAAAACTGCACCTCCAATTGATAGATTGTGTCTAACAATTGGGGTGCAGTTCAGCGATGGTGGTTTTCTTTTGATCTAGTACGTTTTTTCGAAAGGTAAATGCAGCTACTTCTCGCACGATACCCTTCAAAATTTCACGAACAATTTCAAGAAATGTTTCCATGATTATCACCTCCTTTCCAAAAAAGAAAGAAGAGCGACAACCAACCACCCTCACAATATTCAGTTGCACTTCTATTCTATCATATCAATTTTCTGAAAATACAAAAAAAGAAAGCCTCATAGGGATTTTACTCTCTACAAGACTTTCCTTCTTTGAGGAAGCAGGAGAACCGTCCCCATGTTTCCCGAGGCTAGTTTTTGTCCCTGCCTCTTTCCTTTTTGAGGAAGCAGGGGAACCGTCCCCGTGCTTCTTCCTGAAAATACAAAAAAGAAAGCCTCATAGAGATTTTACTCTCTACAAGACTTTCCTTCCTTGAGGAAGCACGAGAACCGTCCCCGTGCTTCACTCAATTTCTCTCTTTCAGCAATTCTATTAAATAAAAGTTGAGGAAGCAAGGGAACCGTCCCCTTGCTTCTCCTTAACCCTTTTCTGAAAATACAAAAAGAAAAGCCTCATAGAGATTTTACTCTCTACAAGACTTTCCTTCCTTGAGGAAGCACGAGAACCGTCCCTGTGCTTCTTTCGTCTAATGTCACTTATTAAGGATTTACAATAAGGTCTTTAGACTCAGATACATTAAATACAAGGTTATCTTGGTTTGTGATTCCAGTAACTTCCATCAACGTAAGTGTTGTTGCACCATAAGCGTTGTTATAACCATCAGCCACTGTTGGTTGAATGATGTCAGTAATCTTTACAGTATCATGGTCCACTTTAGCAACTTTATAAGTACGTGTATATCCTAAACCATCTTTTAACTTAATAGTTGCTCCATCAGCTACTTTCAATGCGTTGTTTGTTGTAGCTAGTGTAGCATGACTAAACGTAAAGTTAATTTCATCACCAATATCTAAAAGAGTGTTACCAGTCTTTTCAGTCATTGTTAATCCAGTACTTGCAATTGTAGCATAGTATGCTTGGTAAATATGAATATTATTAACAGTAGCAGCTGGTACTGAACTTCCAACTGGACGTGAAGTAACAACAAAGTCATTCTGCTGACCTGCAACTAAATTCAATGAATTAATTACCCATGAACCATTTGAATTTACTACTGTAGAATCTACAGCATTTCCAGTTGCAACAGAACCTTTATAAACTTCGATGATATGTCCAGGTTGACCAGTTCCTTCTAAACGAGTTGCATTTGTATCTGCAGTTAATACTCCATTTGGATTAGTTACCTTTAATGGTGCATCTGCAGTAACATCCACATCAAGAATAAATTCTGAAACATTTGATTTTGCATATGGTGCTACATAATTTATTCTAACTTTATCTTGAACTGATAGAGCCTTAAAGAAATCAGCTTGTGAAACTTCAACATTCTTAAAGTAGAATTTATCGTTACTATCAAACGTATATTTCACTTCATTAACAGTACCACTTGGATTTAACCCAACATATAGGAAACCATTAGTTGTATCTACAACCACACTATCAACAGTTGTTGCAGTTGCAACTCCACCAGTAGCATTTACCCAGAATTTTGTAGAAGGTGCAAATTTATACACATCATCTTCAAGACGAGTAACTTTTGGAACTACTGTTGTAGTAACATTATCTGTATTATTATCTTTAACTACAAATGTCACTTTACCGTTTACAGCAGTTACTTCATAAACATTACCAACAGGAGTTACTACACTACCGTTAATAGTTTTAACTGCAACGTTCGCAACAGGAACTGCTGTCTTTTTATCAGATTCAAATAATTGAATTGCTACTTTACCAGTATAAGCTGTTCCATCTGCTTTAGTTACATTTACAGTATATGAACGCTCTCCAGTAGCATCTAAGTTAACATCTTCAGTTTCTACAACTGTTAAAGTGCTATCAACTGCATTAGCAGGAGTCTTAAATGCTTTACCAGTTGCAGTACCTTGATAAGATAATACATATTCAGTATTTGCTTTTTGATCAGTTGTTACTAATGTAACTGTTTTTCCATCTGCTGCTACAGTTGCAGATTGAACAATTAAACCATTAGTAAATGTAAATTGTCCAGCTGGAAGAACTGCATAACCAGGTTGGATCTTCTTAGAAAACTTAACAGTTACAGTATTTTTATTATCACTTGAAACTGCTAATACTTTTAATGGCATAGCATCCGCTACATCATCAACAGACTTTTGTAAATCTTTTTCCCATTTAAGAACATTAGCATCAAGAATAGCTTGTGCATCAGTTAATTTCTTAGCAGCATCTTCTAATTTATCAGCTTTTGCTAATTCAGAAGCTTCTCTAGCAAGCATATGAACTGTTACTTCGTTCTTCAATCCATCAACAGCTTTTTCAAGAGCTGGCTTAACTGCGTTACGGATACCGTCACGAGTAGATTGACCATATACTTTGTCTAGTAATGAAGCTTGCTTACGGTACTCAGCAGTAGCTTTGTGGTATGCTGCTTCAACTTTATCTAGATCGCCAGTTTTTTCAGCTGCAACTAGGCCAGCAGTTAAATCTTTGATTTTCTCACTTGAAGTGATTGCATCAATGTATGCTTGTGCGCGTTTTACTTGGATCTTTGGATCTGTTAAACGAGCTTCGTATTTAAGTTGATCAGAGAAGCTTGCGCCTTTAAGAGCTTTTTCAGCAGCGTCGATTGCTTTCTTAGCTGCATTATAAGCGTCATAAGGACGTGTTACATAATCTGCAGAACCCTCAACTGAGATAGCCCACTTAAGAACTGTACCTGCATTTTGTGCGTCTTGCACGATTTGATCTACGTTCACAGCTGCATCAGCTTTATTAACTGGTGCTGCAGCAACGAATGCTGAAGCTGCAACTGCAGTTGAAGCTGCGATTTTAATAGCTTTCTTTTTCATAAACTTGTATTCTCCCTTCGTACTATGTAGTGCGTTTTTTTTGTTAGCAATGAATAAACCAATGGTTGTATTTTCCTCTATATCCACCGCTTACCTAACTAGTTAAAAAGTATACCAAACTATCAAATTTAATGCAATAGTTACCAATATATATTTTTAACGGTAAACGGAGAGGGATATCCCAACTTTGGTTTATATTTCTAATGATAATATAAAGCTAGCTAAATTTCTACAATTTTTATCATATTTTTATTAATTCTGTAATATATTTACTGTTTTCTAGAAAGATGCACACTTTATCAGTCTATTCAATTATTTTGCCAATATGCCTATTCAATAAAAATTTGGCTATATTAGAAAATTTTTCATGTACTTTTCTCTATTATTTGGTACACTATCATTAAGAAGGTTTTCTCCCTAGCAGATGCTTTCTTTAACTTGTATAGTACAATCGTACTAACCTTCGCTCCAGCGTTCAGGAAAAGCCGCCAATATTGGCGGCTTTTTCCTTTTTTGGTATAGAGAAATGTCGAATTTCGTTGTATAGTAGGATTAAAGAATGATAATGATGAAGGTGGTTATATATGATGAACAAACTGAAAGGGATTGGCGTGGCACTCATTCTACTCCTTTCCTTATTAATACCTGCTTTGGATCAAACGGTCTCGGCGGCTTCTGATCCAAGTATTGATCAGCTGAATCCAGCAGCCTATGATCAGAATGTTCCGATTGACACAGATATCCGCATCTATTTCAACAGCGAGGTACGCAGCATTTCTCCTCAATATATTCAGCTATTTGTAAAAACAAACGGAACATACTATGACTTCCCGATCAAGACGATCAAAAAAGATGGAAAAGCGATTCACATTCTTCCTGAGCGATCGATGGAATTCAATAAGGAGTATATGGTGAGGGTTAATGGCCCAGCAGTTGAGCTTCATAATGGGACATATAATCAACATTTGAGCTATACATTCCAAACAAACTATATCGATTTCTATGAATTGATGGTTGTGAATGAAGGCAGACTTGTGAACATGCTCACCCAATATGCCCCAAGACAAATTAAAGCATTCGCACCGAAACGCTATATTAATGACATTTCTGTGATCCACAAGAAAACAGGTGCTTTAACAGGAGAACAAACATCCTTTAACGGATTCACGAATATTGACATCAATACGAAGAGTGAAGATGTTGCTAATGTGCATGTCGATATTATGAAAAATGACAAAGTTCTTCAAAAGGGTTATGCAAGTAAAGTAACGGGGGCAAAAGCTTCGAAAAACCAATTTACGTTTGATATTGGCTTCTCAAAGATTCCCGACTTTTATGACGTGAAGGTGACTGTCCTAAACAGCGCCCAGCAAACGATCGATTCGAAGATCATTAAATTCGCTGCAGAAGAGGGCAAAGCGATTTCTTCCTTTAAAGAATCATATAAATACAAAACAGCAGGAAATGGCTATACATTCCACGAGCTGCTTTCAAAGGAAAGCCTCTTCGCTAGCTTGCTTTCTGAAAGCTTGATGCAAGATATTAAGGTTCAGGTTGAGGACAGGTAAGATGAAAAGAATCATTATTCTCTTCATGATGGTTGGATTTTTGATTGTGTTCCCTGGCATTCTACAAGGACAAGCGTCAATCGATGAGATTGTCCTCGATGAACGTAAAATCCAGGATCCACTGAAAAGCTGGACGGTAACTTTTACACAGCCAATCAATAAAGGCACGCTGAAGAAGCAAAACTTCTTTATTAAAGATGAAAACAAGCGGCAGGTGAAAGCGGCACTTAGCCTATCGAATGATGAAAGAAAAGTAACGATTACACCAGAGTCCCCTTACAAAAAAGGGGTTACGTATTACTTATCTGTTAAAGGAAATGTGAAGTCTGATCAAAATGAGTTTTTGACTGAGCATACGATCTTGCCATTTAAAATCGGGGAGGCTTCTAAAGGAAGCAAAGATGCGAATGGATCTGCCGGAAGTGGCGATAAGAAACCCACCTCTCCATCAGAAAACAAGTCAAGCTCAGACACCAATTCTGAATCTAGCTCCCCATCAAAAGCAGCTGGAAAGAATCTCGTAAAAGTTCAAACGAAAAAGCATTCACATTTTGATGAGATTACTGTACAGGTAAGTGATTATGTCACAAAGGTGAAGGCTGGCAGTCATGAGTTTGAATATAAGGGCAATAATGTATTTGTGCTTTATCAGCCTGGTTTAAAGTCCGGTGAAAAGGTTACTGTTAAAGGATATAGCATGTCTGGCAAGGTGCTCGAAACGAAGGAGGTCGTGATTCCATAATGTTAAAGAAGGCCATCCGGAATACGATCATCTTTACCCTTATTATCATCAATTTAATTATGTGGCCGTCCCTTTTTTCTGATTTCTTCGGGGATTCTCCTAAAGAGGCAAGTGTGGACAATAAAGACTCTTCAGGGCAATCCACAACAAAATCAGAGGATGAAGCAATTGAAAACAGTAAGGATGCATCTAATGACGAAAAAACGGAAGATTCTGCTGAAAATATAGACTCTTCAGATGCATCCTTTAAAATTCTTCAAATTGAGTGAAACTTTTTTCTCCTACAAACGTCTAATAGGTGGACACTAGTAATGGATTTTTTCCAATGGCTGGTGCTTACCTAACTGGGCAGCAAATGCTGCCGAATGATTTTGCCAGTACTCATTGATTTGGGTGCTGGCTTTTTTTGATGAATATAAAAACGCCAGCTACCTTCTTAATTTGAAGGTGGCTGGCATTTTTCGTTGTTCATTTACTCTACTAATTTGCTTCCTATTGTATCAATGATTGACGATTCTTCTGTTCTCATATCTAGTCTTGTATTCTCAACCGATAGATTTTTGTTTGGTGTTTTAGGCTGATTGATGCGTGGTTGGATATTGTCACCCATAAGCAAGGAGCTTAATTGGCTGCTCTCGCTGTCCCTTTTCTCTGCTGGTTGCTCTTCTTTCGGCTGAGGAGTCGGCGTTTGTTCTTTATCCTTTTCTTTTAGACCTTCCTCTTCATTGTTTTCATCTTCATTTACTGGCTTTTCTTCGCCGGGATTTGGCGGATCTGTTTCATCGCCTTCTGCTGGCGTTTCGCTGTCCTCTTTCTCTTCATCCGCTCCTTCTTGCTCCTCCTCTTCCGTCTCTTCTTTCTCTTTCTCTTCCTGCTCTTGCTTTGCTTCCTCTTCCTTTTTCTTCATTTCTTCTTCAATGTCAGAAAGTGCCTTTTCATAATCAGCATCACCATCTGTCGGGCTTTCTCCAAGTTCAGCCAATTTATCAAGCAATTCCTGCTTTTGCTCATCTGTCAGTGTTGTCGAATCAGTAATTTGTTGGATGAGTTCATCAATGCCCCGTTTTGGCGCTGGATTTTGCGGATCTTCATCTTCTTCATCTTCAAGCTCTTGTTCTTCCTCTAGCTTTTCTTGTTCTTTCTTTGCTTCTTCTTCCCTTTGCTTAATTTCTTCTTCCATGTCAGCAAGCGCCTTTTCGAACTCAGCCGTTCCTTCAGCGAAATCTCCACCATCTATCGCGGCATTCAGCTCTGCTAATTTTTCTAGAAGTGCTTGTTTTTGTTCCTCTGTTAATGTCGTTGATTCGAGTATTTTTTGGCTTAATAGACTTGTGCCTTCCTTCAAGCCGTTCTTTTGTACTTGGATTTCTTCAAGTTTACTCATTTCTTCTTCAATATCTGCAATTGCTTGATCTAATCCACTAATGTCTGCTGTTAAATCTGGATTTTCAAGGGCTGCATGAATTTCTGCTAATTTATCCATTAAGTATTGGATTTGTTCTGCTGTTAAGTTCTCGGAGTCATTTAGCTTTTGAGCGAGCAAAGCCGCTACTTCCATTAAGCCATCCTTTTTCTTCAGAATTTCCTCAAAGACGCTAATTTGTTCATCAATTGCCGTAATCATGCCTTCAAGCTTTGCTATTTTAGCGAGTAATTCTTCATTTTGTGTAAGGAGGGTTTCCATGGCGGCATTCACTTCTTCTATTTTCAATGTAAACTGTTCGATTTGTTCTACTGTTTTTTCTTTCATTTCAGCAAAATCTAATTCAAGAAAATCGGTTAGCTCTTTCTTGTAAAGTTCAATATCCTCAATAATTTCTTCGAAGAATAGTGGGTCATACTTGCATTCTTTAATGGCAAGCTCCACGATGCTTTCAATAAATTCAAGCGTTTCTTCAATTTTCTTTAGCTTCTCTAGAGCCAGCTCCTCTGCTTCGGGGAAGTCAGTCGTGAGAATTTCTTGTAGCACTTTTTGCATCTCGACTATTTCAGCAATTACTGCTTCAAATTCTTTGCCCTTTTGTTCATTGGCTTTAATCGTCTCTTGTATTGCAGCGATTTCTGCTCGCAAACTTTCCTGCTGTGCCTGCAGCCCCTCAATCGTTGTTACATCGAATGAAACTTCTGGCGGCGCTTCCGTACTTGCCTCCTCATCTTCAGGTGTGATTAGTAGGTCTACTTTCTCAGTCAAGCCCGCAACATCCACTGCCGTTACTTTGTCCAACACTTGCTGCATTCGTTGGATCGCTTCTTCCTTCCACTCATATGTAAGATCCCGCCGCTTTTCCACTTCTTTCGGAAAAATGAAACAAGCCTCAACGCCTATTCCTTGATCCTGTATCGAGGTAAATGCCCCATAAGTCGGGCCGGTGATTCGTGCACCGCCTAACAAAAGAGAGGAAATCGCCACACTTGATGTAAATGTCTTCAAAAATCTTTTTCTTTGCCTCCAGCGCTTTCTTTTATATTCCAAAGACTTAGAACCCACTATATCGACCTCCTTTATCAGTTCTTTATATAGAACGTTTTCAGTAAAAAAATACATAGAAAAAGAGATATATTTTAATTATATACCCAATTATACATGAATCATATGAAATTTGAAATAGTTTAATTGGATTTTTTTCTTAATAGAGAACTTTTTTGTGATAATAGACATATGGTTCTTGATCATGCTCTTATTCATACTCCTATAAATGGGAGAGTGTACGGGGTCCAAATGAGCTATTCGCCGTTGTTGCTCTTATATTAGACAAAACAGAGCTTTTATTCGCCGTTCTTCTCAATATATTGGACAAGAATGAATTATATTCGCCATCACATCGATTTTATTCGCCAAACCATAAAAAAAGAGCACAAATTGTGCTCTTTACTTCACTGTCACCTCAAGATAAATGCCCTTTTCCATTTGCTTCGCATGATGGCTCGTCCATTTCGGATGGATGAGAAGGATGTATTGTCCTTTTGCCTGTAGCTTTGCTTTTGGTGTAATCGTCATTTTGTACTCATCGGCTACTTTCACATCAACAGGGACTTCTTTCCCTCCTAGTTCAATGAGCTGAACATCCTCTGGCTTGAGTGCTGACCAGTTCATTTTCATATTCATTTCGACTGTGAAGGTTTTCGTGACTGGAACGCCTTTGAGCGCAGGTAGTTTTTCATAGCCTTTGTATGCGGTAAGTAATTGATCTCTATGAGACGCTGTTAATTCTTCTCCTACAGCTGTTTCGATCGTCGGCGTCACCCCTACTTCATGTACGGGTGTGCCAGCTGGTGAATAGAAGCGTGCGGTTGTCAGCTTCAACAGGCTGTTATCACTGAGTGGGAACAACGACTGCATCGATCCCTTCCCAAAGGAAGTTTGTCCATATAATGCTGCACCCTTTTGCTCTTTAACAGAGACAGCAACCATTTCGGATGCACTTGCACTATATTCATTGATTAGAATATGAGTAGGTTCTGTAAACTTTGTCTTTTGAGGAATGACCGCATAGATTTCTGGTTTTCCTGTTTTATCTCGAAGCTGGAAAGCATGCTTCACATTTGGAAAGAGGCCAGCAATTTCTTGGGCAGCCGATACATAGCCCCCGCCATTGTTTCGAATATCGAAAATCCAGCCTTTTGCTCCGCCTAGTTTTTCAATCGCTTGAATGATTTCCTTCGTCGATTCTTGGGCAAAGCTGTTCAAACGAACATACCCAATTTCACCGCCAAGCATTTGATATTCGACATTTGGCAGCTTAATTAGTTCTCTCGTTACTGTTTTTGAGACAAGCGTGTTCGTTTCAACAGAAATATAATTTAATGTGACGGTCGTATGTTCTTTTCCGCTAATGAGTGAAATCGCGTTTTGGACAGACTTGCCAGCAAGGCTAATGCCATTGGCGCTAACAATAATATCCCCTGCTTGAATGCCTGCTCGATCCGCAGGTCCACCCGCAATTACAGATAGTACCTTAATTCCTTTCATATCCTCTTCTAAAACAATTCCGACACCAACAAGCTGCTGCTCAATTCCATTAGAGAAAGCAGCAAACTCCTCAGCGGTCATAAAAGTAGAGTAAGGATCCAGATGCTTCGTTATTTCCTTTGCTGTCGATTTTGTCAGCACAGATGCAGGTACATCCTCTATGTAATATTCCTTAATTAATGCACGTATCTCATCAAGCGGCTCCGCTGCAGAAACAGCTGACACATTTGTTAAAAGCAAGAATACGATTAAAATACTAAAATACCTTTTTAACACAGCTAATAGGCACCTCCCATAGATAGTCAAACCATGTGGTGACAAGCACCATTAGCTATATTCTAAACTACTTTTTGCTAGATTCATAGAAGCAAGGAATTCTTGTCGAATTTTTAAACGAGAAGACTACGCTTAGTTCCCTTCTGTATATTTTTTGAGAATTGGCGTGAGATAATCGACCATCGATGCTTGTTCCTTTTGAATAAAGGATTGTACTGCTTCTTTTTCTAGTGGGACAAGTAGGAGCTGGTCAAACTCAGGCTGCTTCCCACTCTCTCGTATAGATTGGTTATGGTGTAAGAAATGATCATGTAGCTCATTCGCTGTATAGTCCATTGTTAATTCATAGATGACTGCCCAAAAGTCGTGTGAGCCTTTACGCTTAATAAATTTCGGAAGGAAAGAACGGGTGGATGGTGAATGAACGAGCACCCCCATCTCCTCTTGCAATTCTCTCTTCATGTTTTCTTCCATCTCAAATATTGAATCTCTTACATCTCTTTCTTCCAGCCCGCCCCCAGCAAATTGTAGACGCCCCGGGGTAGATGTCGTTTGACTCATTCTGCCAAAAGCCATATAGTTGTCCTTTGTTAGGATGGATGCACAGGAATATATGACTTTACAAGGATGATCACAAGCTGGATGCTGCATTGTGTATAAATAATGTTTGTAGTCGGTTCTTGCAACCGTTATTTCTAGTTTCTCGGGCGTTTGTTTACTTTCCGTAATTGTGAAGACCTCTCCGTTTCTTAAGGTAGGATTGTTGTTAATTTGTTCATTCCAAAAATGATCGTGGTGATTGCGGATTTCTTTGGGCAGCTGGAATGGATTTGCGCTTAATTTGATCATGATGCTTGCTGGCGCCTTTTCGATGAGGACTGGCTGCACGGGGTGATTCCTCCTTTTAGATTCGTATGTGTAGGAATTCTTGTTATTGTGGAATGATCCCTGCTAGATTTTGGGTAAAATATGAAGTGGGCGAACGAGTGGTTGGAGATGGAAAAATAGTTATATTTGAGTTTTTTGAGTGAATAGGCGGAGTTTTTCGGGGTTCTATGGCTCCCATTGAAGACTCTTTGACGCTTTTTTTCGCTTGCTTGAGTCAATGACCCTCATTGAAGACTCTTTGTTGCTTTTTTTCGCTTGTTCGGGGTTCTATGGCCTCTATTGAAGACTCTTTGACGCTTTTTTTCGCTCGCTCAGGGTTCAATGACCCTCATTGAAGACTCTTTGCTACTTTTTTTCGCTTGTCCGGGGTTCTATAGCCTCTATTGAAGACTCTTTGACGCTTTTTTTCGCTCGCTCAGGGTTCAATGACCCTCATTGAAGACTCTTTGCTACTTTTTTACGCTTGTTCGGGGTTCTATAGCCTCTATTGAAGACTCTTTGTTGCTTTTTTTCGCTTGTTCGGGGTTCAATAGCCCCTATTGAGGACTCTTTGATGCGTTTTTTCGTTTGTTTAGGGTTCAATAACCCTCATTGAAGACTCTTTGTTGCTTTTTTTCGCTTGATCGGGGTTCAATAGCCTCTATTGAAGACTCTTTGACGCTTTTTTTCCCTTGTTCGGGGTTCAATAGCCTCCATTGAAGACTCTTTGACGCTTTTTTTTGCTTGCTTGGGGTTCTATGACCTCTATTGAAGAACCTTTGCTACTTTTTTTCGCTTGCTCGGGGTTCTATAACCTCTATTGAAGACTCTTTGTTGCTTTTTTTCGCTTGTTCGGGGTTCAATAGCCTCTATTGAAGACTCTTTGCTGCTTTTTTTCGCTTGTTCGGGGTTCAATGACCCTCATTGAAGACTCTTTGTTGCTTTTTTCCGCTTGTTCGGGGTTCAATGACCCTCATTGAAGACTCTTTGTTGCTTTTTTTCGCTTGTTCGGGGTTCTATGGCCTCTATTGAAGACTCTTTGACGCTTTTTTTCGCTCGCTCAGGGTTCAATGACCCTCATTGAAGACTCTTTGCTACTTTTTTTCGCTTGTTCGAGGTTTCTATAGCCTCTATTGAAGACTCTTTGTTGCTTTTTTTCGCTTGTTCGGGGTTCAATAACCCCTATTGAAAACTCTTTGCTACTTTTTTCGCCAACTCCGGGTTCTCCGCTTTTTTTATGAATATTTACGAAATAAGCGGAAGTTTTTTGCTCGGATGCTCATTCGCTTGCTGTAATACCCGTTCTCTTTACTTTTCTACCTCTGAAGATTGGCATGCCTATCTTTACACAACCTTCATTCCCTCCACACCTCCAAGCTGTCAACCCTTCCATTAAATGCTATAATGAAAGGATATGTTCTAGATGTGCGACACGAAAAGTGAGGTGTTTTTTTCCATGACGACAATCCCTGAGCGCTTCCAAGAGCCGCTTCAGTTTGTTGCGAAAGATTTGTTAGAGCAATTGAAGGCAGAGAATGAAGACGATGCAAAAGTTGTGCAGATAGGGCTGATGCTGTTTCGGCAAGGACTTGTTTATAAGCTGAAATTTATAAATGATATGCTTCATGCAACTGTTCAAGATGTGACGCCTGCGAAAGTTCAACTAAATTTGGATTTCATTCATTTAAGCGAATGCTCCTGCCCAGCAGAAGGCTATTGCCGGCATCAGCTAGCGGTCTTTTTTCAGCTTCTCTCACAGACAAGAAGTGTGAGTGCCTGGATCGATGAGTGGCGTCTTCCACTACAGGAGAAAAAACAAGCGAAACAATTGGGCATTCAGAAGGCGAAGGATTTATTGCAGGTCGCAGGACGGCAGAAACCTAATTATGAGCGCTGGATGGACGCCTTCAATGAAAGCTTCCATGCGATTATGGAGAGCGGTTCACCGAAACCATACGTAGTAACTGAGCTTTACAAGGTGTATATGAGACGCTGGAAGGCAAATGCGCCCTATCAGGAAGAATGGAAGCTGCTCTATCATCTTGTCGGCTATGTTTTCACCTTCAAAAGGCTCGGAATATTAAGCATGGAGCACGGGCATTCAAAAGAGATGATCCAGCGTTATTATGTCCAGCTTTTTTACGAAATGCTTGATGATGTGTATGAAGTGGTGAATCGGCTGTCTGTCCGCTCCCTTCCCTTTGCCTTTGATGAATTCATTGAAAAGCTGAAGGAGGATACTTCAGAGCTATTGACGATCCCCTTCGCCCTTGAATATGAACGAACCCATTTATACCGATTACTCTGGACGAAATTTTTCAAGAAGAAGGAATGGGTGGCGGCAGAGCTTCAGAAATTACTTGCGCTTGAAGTCCAAAATGAGCCAGTCTCGATCGGGATCATTCACCTCCATCTTCTTCAAAAAGAGGATGAGGCGGCACTAGAAGAAATTGCACGCAGAGACGATTTCGTTACACCGTATATCCTCTACTGGATCGAGCTTCTCTCCTCCCAAAGGGAATGGAAGCGGGTCGGCCCTTATGTTGAAATTTATATTAAAAAATTAAAAGGCTATCTATCCTTATCTACTGATTACTATGAAAAGGCGAGTTATACGAGGGTTGCTATTCGAGCAATTAAGCCCTACTGCTCTGTCACTGACCGCCAGGATTTATTAGAGAAAGCATTGAGCGAAACATTGCCATTCAGCTATAACGAATATGAATACACGCTTTTTGACAATCAAGCTTTTGAAAAATGGATCGATTTACAAGCGTATATGGATCATGACATCGAGATGATTTCAAAAGAACGTTTGAAATCACTTGAAAAGCATCACCCTGTACTGCTTCTGCCTCTATACCATCAATCCGTTCAAGGTCATATTCGCCAAAAAGGGAGAGATCATTACCGCCAAGCTGTCCGGAAGATGAAGAAGCTGCGCAGCCTTTATAAAAAGCTAAAGCGGCAGAGCGATTGGGAGCTGTATTTAGAGGCGATACTTGAAAAAACAAAACGGCTCCGTGCCTTTCAGGAAGAATGTAAACGGGGGAAGCTGATTGATGATTAATACTCACTTAATAAAAATACTCGTACGAAACATAAATACGGACCTTTATTATATTTCCGCCGAGGATGAAAAGGGATTTCCACTTGAGCCAAACGACTGGATTCCTCTCCTTTTTCATCGCCATGAGGAAAGCTTTTACGGAACGGTATTCGATGAAAAGCAATTTCTCAATCGAATCGAAGTTCCAATCAACGGCTGGCAGCTTGTTACCTTATTTGCCCGCGAGCAGTTTAACACTTTTATTGAATGGGATTGGGATGAGATGGCACAGATTTGCTTAGCCTCTGCTCTGCCAATTTATGAATCCGTAACGGAAAAAGAGTGGATTCCCGATTTCTCCTCTTGGGAGAATGGTGCATTTCGCTGGGCATTGCCTGAGCGGGTCGTGAGTGAATTTGATCCGAGCTTTTGGGAGCAAATCGTCGACGACACTTCTGTCCAAACATTCATCCAAAATTGGCATCATCATGCCTTAAATACGTATTTGGATCGAAAGGGAGTCATGAAGGAAGCCTTCCGTGAAAAATGGAAGACATTGCAAAATGACCATCTTTCCCCTCGTGATTTGGCTGCTTATTTTGACGAGGAAAGCTGGCAGGAATGGATCGGCTTAAAAGAGAGTGACGTGCCTTTTACAATTGGGTTGAAGCTGGAGGAGCCCGCCGATATGGACGGCTTATGGGAGCTGAGCATTTTTCTACGCGGAAAAAATCAACCGGATTTGCTAGTCGATCGGGAGGATGTCGGGAATTATCCCCGCGGGTGGAAAAAGCATGAGGAAGCAATCGAAAAGGAACAGCAGCGATGGATGAATGTTTTCCCGTGGCTAGGTGGGGAGAAGAAGCTTGCGAGCAGCTTAACAGAGGATGAAGCATGGACCTTTTTAACAGAAGCGAGTGAAACCTTGCTCTCCCTTGGTGTGGAAATCTTATTGCCTTCTTGGTGGCAGGCGATGAAGAACGCAAGCATGAAAGTGAAAGCACGGGTCAAAGGGCAATCCAACCACAGGCCATCCTTCGTAGGACTGCAAGCGATGCTTGATTATGATTGGCGGATCTCCATGAACGGAGTCGATCTGTCTGAGGAAGAATTCAACAGCATGGTGGAGGAAAAACGCCGACTCGTCTATGTGCGCGGCCGCTGGATTAAGCTGGACCCGAATTTCGTCCGTCAAATTCAAGATTTAATGAAAAAAGCAGAAAAGGAAGGCTTGCATGTTCGGGATTTAATTGAGCAGGAGCTCCTCGGTGGGGACGATGCCAATGAGGATGAACTTGAAAATCCACAAGCATTCGCACGCATCCAAATCGAATTAAATCGCCAATGGAAGCAAATGGTGAAACAGCTACGCGATATGAAGGACATCCCGCTTGAAGAGCCATCCGCACAATTCCAAGGGGAATTACGTCCCTATCAGCAGCTTGGCATGAGCTGGCTGTTGTTTTTGCGCAAATATGGATTTGGGGCTTGTTTGGCGGATGATATGGGCTTGGGGAAGACGATTCAATTAATTAGCTATCTTCTAAAAGTAAAAGAAGCGGAAACAACCGATGGCCCTGCATTGATCATTTGCCCGACTTCCGTCTTAGGCAATTGGCAAAAGGAAATTGAGCGCTTTGCACCCCATTTGAACACCTATTTGCATTATGGCGGAAATCGTCCGAAAGGGGAGGCATTTTCCGAGATCGCCTCTGCTGCCGATGTCGTGCTGACTTCATATGGCCTAACCCATCTTGATGTAGAGGATTTTGGGCAAATTGAATGGAGCTCGATTAGCATTGATGAAGCACAGAATATTAAAAATGCCGGGACGAAGCAATCTAGAGCTGTACGGAAATTGAGAGGCAAGCATCATATTGCTTTGACAGGCACGCCAATGGAAAACCGGCTATCTGAGCTTTGGTCAATTTTTGATTTTACGAATCACGGCTATCTCGGCAGCATGGGCCAATTCCAGAAGCGTTTCGTTCTCCCGATTGAAAAGGAAGACAATGAGGAAAAGGTGAAACAGCTGCAGGCCTATATTCGCCCCTTCTTATTACGCCGCACGAAAAAGGACGAAGACGTCGCACTGAATTTACCTGATAAGCTGGAGCAAAAGGAATATTGTCCATTAACCGCGGAACAAGCATCCTTATACGAACAGCTCTTAAAGGATACGTTTGATCAAATCGAACAGCTATCGGCCTTTGAGCGCAAAGGGTTAATTTTGCAAATGCTAAGCCGCTTGAAGCAGCTATGCAACCATCCTGCGCTTTATTTAAAAGAAGCGAAGCCAGTCCATATGATCGAACGCTCGACCAAGCTTGAAAAATTAAGTGAGCTCGTTGAATCCGTACTCGATCAAGGAGAAAGCTGCCTTATTTTTACCCAATATATTGAAATGGGGCACATGATCCAACAGGTCATTAAGAAAAAGTTCGGAATCACTGTGCCCTTTTTAAACGGAAGCGTCCCGAAAAACGAACGCGACCGCATGATTGAACAATTCCAGGCGCACGAGTTCCCCGTCTTTCTTCTATCCTTGAAGGCAGGCGGAACCGGATTGAATTTAACAGCCGCTAACCACGTCATTCACTATGATCGCTGGTGGAATCCCGCTGTCGAAAACCAAGCAACCGACCGTGCCTACCGCATCGGCCAAGAGCGCTTCGTCCACGTGCATAAAATGATCTGCACAGGCACACTCGAAGAAAAAATCGACACCATGCTCGAGAAAAAGCAATCACTCAATGACCAAATCATCCAAAGCGAAAGCTGGATCACTGAGTTATCTACTAGTGATTTGAAGGACCTTGTTTCCTTAACTTGAGGATGGGAGAGTAGCCACTGATTTGGGTGGCTGCTTTTTTTGAATTGGGGGTGGCGGAAGGTCGCTAGCGGTTTTTTGGCGTTCTTGATTTTTAGGGGCGCTATGGGGGGATCATTGGCTACCGATTTTCTCCTTTCCCCTTCTTTGCGGGCGCCATGGAGCTTCCATGGCTACCGTTTTTCTCCTTTCTCCTTCTTTGCGGGCTCCATGAAGCTTCCATGGCTACCGTTTTTCTCCTTTCTCCTTCTTTGCGGGCTCCATGAAGCTTCCATGGCTACCGATTTTCTCCTTTTTCCTTCTTTGCGGGCTCCATGAAGACTCCTTGGCTACGGATTTTCTTCTTTTTCCCTTTTACGAGCTCCATGAAGCTTCCTTGGCTACCCATTTTCCCAACAACAAAAAATCCGGCACAATTAAGCGCCGGCAATGTGAGGAGAAATGAGGAGTTGATTGAATTTTTCTATGAGTGGAAATGTGCGGAGGAAATCATTGAGAAGCTTAGTTCGAGAATACGGGAATCTCATGCCCTGGCTGCATTGATTTGTATTCCTGTAAAACTGATTCACGGATAATTTCTTCTAGTTGTACGACACGTTTGTTTAGGTCATTGACTCTTTCGTTTGATTTTCCGAGCATTTTGATTAATGCTTCTACTAAATATTCTAATTCCTTCTCTCTTTCCAAGGGGCATTATGCCTCCCTTCCTGAGAACACAGGGTCAGGCTTTCTTTGGTCGAGAAATCGCACATCATCCGCCCATACTTCAGTTACATAAATGCGTTTACCGACTTGATTATCATAATATCTTGTTTGAATTCTTCCAGTGATCCCGACTAGTGAACCTTTTTGGCAGTAGCGTGATGTATTTTCGGCGACTTTGTTCCAAATCGTGCATTGCACAAAATCAGCATCAATTTCTCCACGCTGGTTGCGATAATGGCGATTGACCGCCACGGTGACGTTTGTAACGGGTGTGCCCTCCGATGTCCGTTTCAACTCTGGATCCTTCGTTAATCTTCCGACAAGTGTAACTTGATTAATCATATTCTTCTACTCCTTTCCCATTTACACCCCAATCATAATCAAGAATATGTCCATCGTAAAAAAACGAAAAGAGAGTTTTTATGGGGAAAAAATAGCTAAAAAGCACTACTTTCATACAAAACTCCTGATTAAACACCAAAAAATGCCTAATAGTGTATTCTTTTAGGTATATCGGCATATATTTTTCGACAAACTGATCCTTTTTTTCCTTCTAACTTGGCCTATGTTATAATTTGGGTAATAAAGATTGCCAGTCAAGGAGGGGAAAAGTTGAAGACATTTAAACTCGTTTCACTTCAGGTTGTTGAAGAAGATCAATTGGTCGATATTGAACTGGATGACGGCTTAATTATTAGTCAGGAAAATGATCAAAGCACGTGGCTGATTGAAGCTTTCGTGAATATCTCCTATCAAGCATATTTCCAAAAGCTTGCGGAACAAGAAAAGGATTTGTTCGTTCAAGTCGTAATTACTAAAAAGGGCAACAGCCCCGCGGCTTTTCAAACTAGAATTGTCACAATCAAACCGATTAATCAACGCATTAGCATCCTTCTCAAAGGGCAACTAAAGAAGACCAATCATGACTACGCAGAGGTTGTTTTAAAGAAACTCATCGAACAAGGCTTATCTGGAGACGATTTATTAAAGGAATTTTATCAAACGATGAAAAGCAAACCGCAAATGACAGCTGCTAAAGAATGAAAAAACTTCCGCTCATCTAGGCGGAAGTTTTTATATAAGGGGATCATACATGATCATTCATCATATCTCTTCCTTCCCTATGTGGAAAAACATATTCATAGCTGCCCTAAACCATTGTGATCAATTTGAGGTTTTTTACCCTAATGGCGATTTTGATGAAGAGAATCCGTTAATGACGAGGAAATTGGATTTCGAAAAATTAGAGAACATCTCGAAAAGTCCGTGGGATGGCATGGATAACAGTGTTTGTATACGTGGAAATATAACTAAAATTAGTAAGGATTTAATTTATGAATCAGTGAAATCGTCATTCATTGGCGACAAGCCTGATTTATGGCATTTTCAGTTATTTAAAGAGGGCGAACTACTTTTGACTGTAGCGGATTTCACAGTTTGTCATGTAGAAGATCATCCAGATTTACTTTCATTATTTGTAAAAAACGGAATTGAGATTGCAGAAAGACCTTAGAAAAATCTTAAAAGGAACAGGCATTCACCTGTCCCTCCTCATTTCCTATCGATCGTTGTTATCTTTATCGTTTCGGTCAAGATCGTCTTCGATTAGATCTTCACCAGGGTCATTGTGATCTTCCATCATGTCCCCATCGTTATCTAGATTCACGTCATTGTTATCTAGATTTGTATCTGTGCCGTTTAATCCATTATTATTTTGATCTGTGCCATTGTTTTCGTTTATACCAGGATCTTCAATATTGTTGTCTTCTGGCGGTGGATCTTGATCGTTGTTTGCCGCACAACCTGTTAGCAGCATGGCCGTAAGAAAAGTACCTCCAATAATGGATAATAGCTTTTTATTCATAAAAAAACTCCTTTCCTAAATGTGTATTGGGTGACCCCTATATAGTGGTCTTTTGTTAATGTTCCCAAAATACACAACAAACTTGCAAAAAAAATAAAGCCAACACATTGTGTGCTGACTTTATTTTTTATTTGGCTCATCTACTGAGTGGATTTATTTCAATGCAAACGTAATTTCTGTTTCACAAACGAGTTCGCCGTCAACGGTCGCGATGCCTTTTCCTTTGCCGATTGGGCCCTTTACGCGAGTAATTTCTACGGTAAGATGAAGCTGGTCACCAGGGACAACCTGTCTTTTAAATCGGCATTTGTCAATGCCACCGAAAAAGGCTAAACGTCCGCGATTTTCTTCCTTTTTCAGGAGAGCAACCGCACCAACCTGTGCTAATGCTTCGACAATGAGCACCCCTGGCATAACTGGGTATTCAGGAAAATGGCCGTTAAAAAATTCTTCATTGGCGGTTACATTTTTAATTCCAACTGCTTTTTGTCCTTCCTCCACTTCAAGAATTTTATCAATTAACAAGAATGGGTAGCGATGAGGAATAATTTCTTTGATTTCATTAATATTTAACATTTTTAGTACCTCCTCCTAATAATAGGTTGTACTTTATTTTACTAAAAAAACCGGTGAATGTATATTGTTGAATAACACAAAAGGTGGAAACAAGAAAAAGACGAGTCGCAAGCATTAAAATTGTATGGGCCATTTTTGGAGAATAAAAAATAAGCGGAAAAACTCCGGCTATATTGGGAAATACGTCTATTTCCATAAAAATAAGCGGATTTTTTCCGCTTATTTGATCAAAATCGATGGTTTTTAGCTGATTTAAAGCAGTTAACCGGAATATTTCCGCTTATTTCTTCTTTTTAAGCTTCTATTTTTACAATAGGCGGAAATTCTCCGCTTATTTGAAAAAGGATTTGCATACTTCAATAAAAAGCAAACTAGCAAGGGTTTAACCCCTTGCTAGTTTGCCCGCTTTATTCTTTTTCAATTAAATCAACAATATGCGTCCATGTTTCTTTCTTAAATACATCTTTCGCATTGCCGCCGCCGATTATACCGTATCCAACCGCCGCTCCAGCAGAAAGACTGATTACAATTAACATCGCAACAATGATAATCCGCAGCCAAATCGGAATCATGCGCACACGCACTCGACGTCGTCTCGCCTTAGCTGGCTTGCTTGCGTTTTCTTTTTTTAATTGCTCACGCGATTTCGCTGCTTCTTGATTATTGTTGTTTATAGACATCTATCTGTTCCCCTTTTATCACAGATTAACAAGTCATAAATCACTTATCTAACCTGATGCTTAGCCAGTTGTTTGATTTATCGGATTCCGTTCACTAATCCCATCATTTGATCGGCAATTGAAATCGATCTGGACTGGAATTGATAGGCACGCTGAAGATTAATCAAGTCTGTCATTTCTTTGGACATATCGACATTTGATTGCTCAAGCGCACGTTGCTGAATGGAAACTTCACTGCGCAATTGGCCATTTAATTCAGTTAAGATTTCATTCTCCGCTACATTCAAGTCCGCGATATTTTCTGGCAGTCCAAGTAGATTTCCACCCTTTTGTTCAAGGAATTGTGGTTTATTCACTTGTACGACACCAAGATTGAATTCTCTAGTCGTGCCATTATCCATCGTTGCAACCAAACGGCCATTTTGTGTAACCAAGTAATCACTCACTTGCCCATTAATCGTAATCGGATTATTATTTTCGTCTAATACAGGGTAGCCATTTCCTGTTACAAGCATATTTTCCGATTCAGATAATGGTGTTAAGTAGAAGGCACCATCTCTCGTATAACGAACAGCCGTCCCATTGTCGCTTTGCTCTAACACGCGGAAATATTGGCCTTCCTTCGTAAATGCCATGTCAAGCGCCCGTTCTGTATTCTTGAGGCTTCCTTGTGTCATAACGATCTTTGACTGAGCAAGCTTCGCCCCGACCCCTTGGCGAATGCCATTCGGTGTCAGTCTATTCATTTCTTCTGCTGGATTTTGCTGATTATTAAATTGTTGAAAAAGCAAATCTGTAAAGCTTGCCTCTCTTCTTTTATAACCTGATGTATCAATATTGGCCATATTATGGCTGACAATATCCATTTGCTTCTGTAATTGGGAAAGCGTATTTGTCGCCGTAATCATCGTTCTATTCATCGCTATTCTCCCCCCTTTTACTAAAAAATTATTGAATTCTTCCTACTTCATTCGCTGCTTTATCCATGCTCTTGTCATAGGCTTGAAGCACTTTCTGATTCGCTTCAAATGCACGGTAAGCTGACATCATATCTGTCATCGTTCGGCTTACATCCACATTCGAACGTTCTACATAGCCTTGCTGCAGCTTAAATGCTGCACCATCTGCGTTATAAGCATTTGCTAATGCATTGCCGTCCTCAGTTCGATACAAGCCATCTCCAAGCTTAATCAGACGGTTAGCATCCTCTGCTAGGCCAATTCCTAATCTTGCCGTTACGCCGCCTTCACCAGTTAAGACGCCATTTTCATTCACAGTAAACTGATCACTTGAAAGTTGGATCGGGTTTCCCGCTTCATCAAGCACGAGCAAGCCACTTGCAGTTGTTAATAACCCTTGGCCATCAACCGTAAAGTTCCCATTTCTCGTATACTGCGTTTCCCCATTCGGCCCTGCAACTGTGAAAAAGACCGAGCCATTTGCTGGCATCGCCACATCTAATAATGCGAGATCTGTCCCTAAACCTGTTTCCTTTAAATCCCCTTGCTTAAAGGCAGGGATCGCTTCTTGCATATACACACCTGTGCTTAAACTGCCAATTCGTTTATTTCCAGGGAGAGTTAGCCCCTTTTCAGTCGGGATTGTCTGCCCTTCATCGATTCGCTGCAAGAGCATTTCTGGAAAAGCCCTTAATGATGCTTGATCTTCTTTGAATCCAGGCGTATTTGCATTTGCCATATTATTGGTTAACATTTCTGTTTTTCTTTGTTGAGCAAGCATACCGGAAGCCACTGTATAAAATCCTTTAAACATGTAAGTCCACCTCATACATTCATATCTATTGATTAACTGAATTATTCACGTTCATTTTGACACTATCTCTATTATAGAAAAAATTTGCAAAAGAAACAGTATATTTTTATAGGAAAAAAGATGAAATTGGGGAATTATGTAGATATCACTGTTAAAACTAACTATTCATTTTACAAAAAATAAGCGGAGAAATTCCGGCTATGTTGGGAAATACCTCTATTTCCTTTAATATAAGCGGATTTTTTCCGCCTATTTAATCGAAATCGATGGATTTTGCCTTTTTTAGAGCAATTAACCGGAGTTTCTCCGCTTATATTCTCTTTTTAAGCGTTCTTTTTCACATTAACCGGAATTTTTCCGCTTATATTTCTTCTTCAGCTTTTCAACAGAGCCTCTCTGAAAAAGCCTGCCAACATGTGGCAGGCTATTTATTCTTATCCAAGCTTACGTCTTGGAAGCTTATCAATATTATCAAGCATAATGCCTGTTCCGATCGCTACACAATCCATTGGATTTTCAGCAATTAGCACAGGAACTCGAAGTTCTTCTGCAAGCAATGTATCAATGCCATGCAGCAATGCGCCACCGCCTGTTAAAATAACGCCACGGTCGATGATGTCTGCTGATAATTCTGGTGGTGTGCGTTCTAGGACGCTTTTCGCTGCTTGAACAATTACAGCAACTGATTCTCTTAACGCTTGTTCAATTTCCTCTGAACGAACAGTAATCGTACGTGGAAGCCCTGATACCATGTCACGTCCACGAATATCGATTTCTTCGCTTCTTGAGCCAGGGAAAACAGTACCAATATTAATTTTGATATTTTCTGCTGTTCTTTCCCCAATTAATAGCTTATATTCACGTTTGATATACTGCAGAATTTCATTATCAAATGTGTCTCCAGCCATTTTAATCGATGAAGAAGTCACGATATCGCCCATTGATAAAACCGCTACATCCGTTGTTCCTCCGCCAATATCAACAACCATATTGCCGCTTGGCTGAAAAATATCCATGCCAGCACCGATTGCTGCTACTTTTGGTTCTTCTTCTAAATAAATTTTCTTGCCGCCGCTTTTTTCTGCCGCCTCTTTGATTGCCTTCTGTTCAACGCTTGTAATATTCGTCGGACAGCAAATTAAAATACGAGGCTTCGATAAAAAGCCCTTCACATTCAATTTATTAATAAAATGCTTTAACATCGCTTCTGTTACGTCAAAATCTGCAATGACTCCATCCTTTAACGGACGAATCGCTGCAATATTGCCTGGTGTACGCCCAACCATGCGGCGAGCTTCTTCTCCAACGGCCAATACCTTATTATTGTTTCTGTCAATTGCTACAACAGATGGCTCATTTAATACGATGCCACGGCCTTTCACATGAATAAGCACGTTAGCTGTTCCTAAGTCAATCCCGATATCCCTTGCAAACATTCCTACTCTTTCCTCCTTGTACTCATTGGCCAGCCCTGTTCGCCTCCAGAATAAGAGTCGTTCAAGGCGTAGAGTAAATAGGAACTGCCTTAACACAATCTCTTTATTTTTTTAACGATACAAGCGAACTCACTAATTTTTTAGTATGGTCTTTTATCTATAAAATTTGATTACGAACCAAGTCTATCCTAATTTTATATTCTACCACACTCACTCAAAATTAAATAATAATTTGTCAAAAATTGTTGGGATTTTTGTGGATTTTTGTCAGATGGCAGTAGGCAAAGAGGGAATTTGAGATAGGTTGTGGATTTTATGGTTTATGCATGAATCTGAAGATCCAAATTTTCAGGCATAATAAAAGCAATTAGCGAACGATGCCAATTGCCTTTACTACCGATTTTTATTTGATGGATTCTTCCTCCATCTCTTCCTTTTTATACTTCATTTTTGTTGCTTCGCCTCCACGCAAATGGCGGATTGATTTATGATAATCTAGGATTTCTTTTACCTCGACTGCTAATTCAGGATTAATTTCAGGTAGTCTTTCTGTTAAATCTTTATGGACTGTACTTTTGGATACGCCAAACTCCTTCGCAATGACGCGAACTGTTTTTCTCGTCTCCACGATATACTTTCCAATCTTGATAGTTCTCTCTTTGATGTAATCGTGCACACCACTCGCCCTCCCTAAATTGGATGTGAGAAGTGTGAAATGAGACTCGCTTTTCGCTTAGATCAATACAGCATTCCGCATGTTATCAAGAGAGAAAAATCCCCTCCCGAATTCGCTTTCATGCGACAGAAAGCAAGTACTTTCTGAGCTTGCTATGAATTAACATGTCCCGAGCACATACATTATTATTTCCAAAACGACTCCTCACCTCAACCACTCTCTTTGTAAGGTTAGTAACAGTCTATTAGCTTGGTTGCTTATATATGCATGAAAAACACAATAGGGACAAGGTATCTGGTTAATTTTTTGAAAATTTAATCAACATGCTCAAATATACAGAACTCCTTCATTTTATGGCCCTTAAGAAAGGTGGCGAAAAATAGATATTTCCCAAGAAATATGTCGATAAAAGGTCAGACCTATTTATTTGACTTTTTCCAACAAAAATGCATTTCCTTTTTACCTTTTTCGTATTATGATGAATAAATAAAAATGATTGCAATTTTTGTCGAATGATTAAGGCAGGAGAAAATAGCGGGTATCTAATCGCTATTAGTTAATTAGTATAGAAATTACAACTTAATATGGAAAGGAAGAATACAAGAGAATGAAATGGTCTATTCGCAAGAAAATCATCATGATCTTTACTGCATTTTTAGTATTAATTGGTGTCATAAGCGCCTCATCCTTTGTCACTTCATCTAAATTGAATGAAAATGCAAAGTTTATAAATACAGAGGTTGTTCCTGGAATTATACAAATCGGCGATATCAACTTTGCTACAGAACGTTATTTAACGACAGCTCAAAAATATATATTATCAAGTGACTCAGACTATATCGATAAATTCTCGAAACAAATGGACGAGCAAGAAATAAAAGTTGCTCAAATGTTTGACGACTATGAAAAAGAAAGTCTAAAGAGTGAAAAGTCAAAAGCAATTGGTCAAAGCCTTCGAAATAAATGGGAAGCATTTCTAAAGGTTACGAACGAAGCAAGAGAACTGAAAAGACGTAATCAAGGAGAAAATGCCGTACTACAAATCTATGATGCTCAAGAACTATATGATGCAATGGATAACGATGTCGACACACTGCTCTCCATGCATAAAAACCAGGCAGCAGATATTGAAGATCAAGGGACCGAGTTATATACCACTAACACTATTGCCATGTTAATATTGGTGGTTATCTCTATTGTTTTCGTCATTGCCATGGTTATATTTATCTTACGACTCATTCAAAAACCTATTGTTAAGTTGGCTGATAAATTTAAGCAAATGGCCACAGGCGACCTCACAGTAGGGGAATTGCAAATAAAGAACCGTGATGAAATTGGGGCTATGGCAGCGAGCTTTAACGACATGCTTGGCAGATTAATAAAAATCGTTCAAAGCATTGATTCGAATGTTGTACTTGTTGCGTCTACATCAGAGGAATTAGCAGCCAGCGCAGAGGAAACTTCGAATTCCCTTCATCAGGTAACAGAAGCCATTATGGACATATCAGATGGCTCAGCTGCGCAATTAGAAAGCGCCAACACTAGCAGCAAAGTGATACAAGAAATTGGCAAAGGGATGAATCAAGCATCACAGTCAGTTGCAAACGTTTCTAATTTGGCAGTGGAGACGACAGAAGCCACGGTGGAAGGCACATCCATTATGGATCATACGATGGATAAGATGGTTGATATTCAGCGTTCTTCCCAATCCACTGCACACATCGTCAGCTCTCTTGAGCAAAAATCAAAGGAAATCGAACGCATTGTCACACTGATAACAGATATTACAAATCAAACAAATTTATTAGCTCTGAATGCAGCCATAGAAGCAGCACGTGCTGGGGAACATGGAAAGGGATTCGCTGTAGTAGCAGATGAGGTCCGCAAGCTTGCAGAACAGTCTAATGGGGCAGCAGGCGAAATCAGCAGCCTGATTGGAGTGATTCGCCAGGAAGTAGTGGAAGCGAATCAAGCAATGGAAGAATCTCTTCTAAATGTGGAATCCGGCATCGACATGGCGAAGACGAGCCAATCAAGCTTCCAGGAAATTGCTCGAATGGTGAGCGATGTCTCCGCCCAAACGGAAGAGATATCCGCTGTAATTGAACAAGTGAATGCAAGCACACAGAATATGCAGCAAACGTTGGATGAGGTGGCCCATTTATCAAACGAGGCTTCCGAACGCTCCCAAAATGTCGCCGCTGCGGCAGAAGAGCAAAATGCGACGATGGAGGAAATTTCATCGTCGACAAATGTGCTTAGCCAAATGGCTGATGAGCTGCGATTGATCGTCAATCAATTTAAATTATAAAAAACAAAAAACCCGCCAATGGCGGGTTTTCCTTATGCATCTGTAGATTCAGTTGTATCTTGTTTTGTATCGTCTTCTGTTTTGTCTTCTTCTTCATCTGCAGGCTTTTCATCCTCTTTGGATGGATCTTCTGCTGGCTCATCATCTTCTACAGCTTCATCTTCATCCGCTGCTTTCGCATCGTTTGCAGATGAATCCTCTTGCAGAGCACTTAATGGTTTTTGAAAGTAGTCATGTGGATTCACAGGTACACCGTCTTTGCGAATTTCAAAGTGTACATGTAGTCCTGCTTCTTCATCCAATGCGCTTTCTCCTGCTTTCGCAAGAACATCACCTTGCTTGACTTGGTCGCCAACCTCAACATTCATCTCTGTAACAGATTGATATTGTGTTACAATTCCTTTGTCATGTTCAATTTCAATGACATTTCCCAATAGATCATCATTCTCAACCTTTGTGACTGTCCCACTTAAAGAGGCAACCACATCAAATGTTTCACCATTCTTAGACGTAATATCAATTCCTGTGTTCGGATGGTATCTGTTATTGTAGAATACAAGAGCTGCTTCTTGTTCCTCAGAATTGCCATTTGAGTCATAGAAATGTCTTGCAATTTCTACTGAATCTGCATCCTTCACAGGCATTACGAAGTTTTCCATTTGACGGTTCACTTCAATTGCCGGTTCATTGATATTTTTACCAGGAACATCAGTTGCTTCATAATCGAAGTCGCTTGTATTGTCTGTACTGCTGCTGTTCTGATACCATAGGACCGCCGTTAGAATGATTGCTGCACTTGCAATGTAGATCGCTGGGAATGCCCAACGCTTTTTGAAAAAGCGCTTAAAGCTGGAATTTTGAGAAGATCGTTTCTTTTCTTCCTCTCTCATTATCATCACCTCAGCAATCATTCTGAACAGATTACAAGAAATATATACATTTGCTAAAAAAAATTTTTTGGTTTTATTTTTCGACATAAACAATTAAATTATGCATGTAATTCAAAAATTTTCAAAAAGGAGTTCTTTTTATGTGGAAATGGCTTTTCCGTGTTCTGCCTTTCATCTATATGGGTGTCATATGGACATTATCTAGTTTGCCTCATAACGCAGTTGTCGAGCTGCCTGATTCTACGATCGACCGATTCTTTAAGGAGTCCATGCATTTAGTCGAATTTGCAATTTTATATGTTTTATTTGTACTTGGGGCATTGACATGGAACGGTTCATTTTCGAAAAAGGTGAATTATATTTGTGCGGCCATTGCCTGCTTGTATGGAATAACCGATGAAATTCACCAATCCTTCGTTCCTTATCGATCAGCTACGGTCATAGATGTCATTAAGGACATCACAGGTGTCGTTGTCTGCTGGTATTTCATCGATCGGGCGCTCTTTCAGCAACGGTTCCCGAAAATGGGTGCGATGCTTAGACTTTTTCAAAAAAAGATGAGATCTTCTAGAAAGTAATTATGTAAGGTACAGATGTATGAAAATGAGCATTCAAAGGTTGAACTTTTTTTGGCCTTTAGTTAATAAAGAAAATAGATGAAGTTTGTTGAAGAACGTCCCTGCATTTAACCTCACTTCAAACAAGCAAAAGTGAAATAGGCGGAATTTCTCCGCTTATTTGGACTGTTTCTATTAATATTTACGAAATAAGCGGAATTTTTCCGCTTATCCAATGAAAAATCCCACTAGACTTGCATAAAGGTTCCATAAATTAACAATGAGGTATATTACAGCTGTCTTACATGCTGGTTGATGAGTGTATTTTTCATAATGTGCACTTCACATTAAAGTTTACATTATTCAAAATTTTTCCA
>NZ_JAGIKZ010000020.1 GCF_017874625.1 Cytobacillus eiseniae
CAACTTTATCCTACCATATGAAGTGAGGTTTTTTTAATACCACGCTTGAAGCTCTTTAGAACCCCCGGCATAGCCAGGGGTTTTCGAACCCATAATAATAGCTAACGCGCCGGCTACCATTGCATACATTCCCCAAGTCGCATCAACAAACTGCTCAAGCTGCGCCATGAAAATTAAAATAGCTAATGCATTTACGAAACCGACCATGACAGATCTCGGTATAAACTTCATAAATCTAGCAAATTTAAAAACACCAAACAAAATTTGTAGTATTCCTGTTAAGATTGTAGCTGCAAATAAATATTGTAAGCCATAATCTGCTACAAGTGTCACCATTAGCAAAGCCATTGCTCCTGTAGCAGCTGAAATCATACCCGGTCTACCGCCCACGATGGCAATTGTAACAGCAATACAGAATGATGCATACAACCCGATCATCGGATCCACACCAGCAATAATCGAAAAAGCAATTGCCTCTGGAATAAGCGCTAGCGCAACGACAATTCCTGCAAGAATATCTCCTCTTATATTGCCGAACCATTGTTCTTTCGTTGTCAGTACTCTCAAATGAACACCTCTATTTATTATTTTTCTCCGATATACGCCGAAACCGAAACTGCAAATAAGTAATTTCCCCATAAAAAAACGACTTCGAACTCTCATCAAAGTCAGTGGCCGTGAAAAACATATAGAATCATAACATATTTACTAAGAATAGCAAGATTCGATGAAAGCGCTTATTTTATTCCTTTTTTCCATTTTCCTTTGTTTTTCTCCCTCATACTATATAAACAATGTAAATCGAAGACAAAAAAAGACACTTAATCGTGTCTCATTAGAAATAATTTAAGTAAGTGTTTAACTAGCTTGTTGAACTGCCTATTAATCCGTCAGCAGATTACTGAGAGAAACCACTCAAACAAAACTTACAAATGCTTTATTCCGAGCCTTAAAGTAACAATCGATTATCTCTTCAATGTATTGGATTCTTCCCTCTCCGCCCACTAACGTTCAAATGTTAAATTTCTTTTTAAACTCAGAACTTAACTCACTCCAAACATCAAATCGATTGCCATCTAAATCACTAAATACAAAGTTCTTTCCTGTATGGCCACGATCCACTATATCTTCAACCTTTATTCCACTTTTAATAAATGCCCGATGTAATTCCTCTAAAGCAGATATCCCATTGACTTCGAACGTAAGAGAAAATCGTTCCTGATTATTATGATCAAAGAAATTAGCCGTTTCATTTGCTTTTGCCTTTATTAGAAAAAAACTTTGGTTAGCAAAATTAAGAATAGCTTTATCTTCATCTTTAAAACTAAGCTCAGCCCCTAATTTACTAACATACCAACAGGATGAGCGTTCAACATTACTAACTGGAATATAGGTTGTGCCTACTCTTAAAATTTCCCCCATCCATCTAAATCCTCCTATTAAGATTGACCTCTTTCATAGTTCTCTATTTGAAACACAAAAACCTTTTTTAGTCATATAAAAAGACTGCACTGTACACCAGGCAGCCTCTTTATAGCTCTAGTAATAATTATTTTAAAGGGATCCAAATCTCAGAATATAAATCTAGACTTGAAGGATCTTCATCTGTATACACCTCTAACTCAGGGGTACCAGCATGCTCATATTGATTTGAAGGGAACCATTCTGAAAATATTTGTTTCCATACCTTAGGCATTGCGTCTGGCATTGGTCCATGAACTTCAAATACGCCCCATTTCGATGCTGGAATTTCTAGTGTAAGAAAATCCTCCGTTCCCTCTCCTTTATGTTCTGTAGCTACCCAGTAATCAATGGACTGCACGGATTGATTGATTCTTTTATCTACACAAACACCCAGAATCCCATTTATTTCTCCATTGTTCAGCTTGGCTAAACGGTCAATCGTGCCATCTCCATTCACCATATCCCACATTTTAGGAATTCCCTTTACATTTTCCTCATTTTTAAGAGAGAACTCCTGTTTAATTCCTACTACTTGAAAACGATCTCGTTCCACAATTTTATACCTCATTGGTTCCGCTCCTTTCAAATTCACCTGGATGACCAGGCGATTATAACAATTTAATTTTCCAATATTCTTTCTCGCCTCACTAGGTGTAATCCCATGCTGTTTTCGAAATGCCTTTGAAAAAGCCTCAGGAGTGTCATAGCCATACTTATAGGCAAGGTCAATGATTTTATGATCTGTATTAGATAATTCTTGTGCAGCTAATGATAGTCGTCTTCGTCGAAGATATTCACCAACAGAAACATCTGTTAAAATCGCAAAGGTACGCTGAAAGTGAAATTCGGACGTGCTTGCCTGCCTTGCAATTCTTTCTATTGATAGATCATCTAATATGAATTCCTCCATAAAATCGATTGCCTTCTGCAATGATTCAACCCACCCCATATCGCTCACTCCCTAATGAAATAATACCAATCGTACTTTATTACATCCTGTCAATTTATGCTTTATTAAAACTGTTTTCAATCGAAAAACTCCATATGCTTTTTTTCCTGCCGATAATAAGCCAATCGATCTTGTAATGTGCCTGTATGCAATTCAAATTTATGACCATCTGGATCCGTAAAATAGATCGATTTCTTATCTTTTATATCTCTTTTACGACCTGAAAGAATATTTACGTGGAACCGTTTTAATTTTTCATGCATTTTCTCAAAATCACCTTCGTCTATCGAAAAAGCAATATGTGTATAGGAATGGTGAATTTCATTGCGAGGAATATCCTTTTCTTCATTCAGCGCAAGCCACATCCCATTTAGATCAAAATAGGCCGTACTTCTTCCTTTTACAAGTAGCTTTGCTTGAAAAACATTTTCGTAAAATTTGATCGATTTTTCTAAATTTGAAACTGAAAACAAAAAATGGTTTAAACCTTTAATATTCACTAATCACCTCGTAACCGGAAAGCTGAAAATCAATTGTTCCCCGATCCTCCCCATCTTTCTACGGCCAGTATCATTGTAACCAACCTTTTCATACAGCTTTTGGGCAGCAATATTTCTTTTATTTACCGCTAGTACAATTTCATTACACGATGGAAATGTCTCAGTCACAAAGTCTTTTATTTGCTCCATTCCCTTTTTAGCAAATCCTTTTCTCTGATGAGAGTGATTAATTGATAATGCTGTTAGTAACATCGCCTTTCGATTATCTGAATACTCCTTTACCCGGTCACTTGAATGGAGAACAAAAAATCCAACCGGTCCATTATTGTTTAGAATCACAATCGGATGCCTTTCATGTGTTATTTCTAGCGAATGAATTGGTAAGGCGGTATATTGTTCCTGATCTTCAGGTAATTCAAATTGATTTAATGACTCGAAGTGTTCAGATTGATAAAGCTGCAAATTAATCTCATTCATAAAAAATCCTCCTACATCTATCCTATACTCCTTATTTTATCATGGGAATGTTTGTTCGGGAAGTGATTTTAATACAAATATTTATAACATTCAAATAAAAGTTGATACAATAGGTACAGATAGGAGTGATAATATGACCAACATACTTATAGGCAGAAAAGTTACTATCCGTCCGATTTTGGATGAGGATTTAAAAACAATATGGGACTACGTTTATGGAACGAAAAATCCTGAATGGAAAAAGTGGGATGCACCCTATTTCCCTCTTGAATTTAAAGAATATGGAGATTTTAAAAAGGATTTTGTTAAGCATCCTGACAATGATGATCCAGTATCAAGAATGGCAATAGAAGCCGATGGAAATATAATCGGAACAATCGGTTACTATTGGGAGCATCGGGAGTCCAATTGGCTAGAGGTGGGAATTGTTATCTATGATCCACAGTATTGGAATGGCGGCTACGGAACGGATGCCCTTTCTCTTTGGGTTCAACATCTCTTCGCTTCACTTCCACTAGTAAGAGTCGGGTTGACAACATGGTCGGGCAACAAAAGAATGATGCGTGCTGCTGAAAAAATAGGGATGAAGCTCGAAGCCCGCTTGCGAAAATGCCGTTTGTATAATGGAGAATACTATGATTCTATTCGGATGGGGATTTTGAGGGAGGAATGGGAAGAGCAAATAGATAAGTAAAGGATAGATCCTGATAATTTTCCAAATTACTTCTTTTTTTAATTTCCAATCAATGGTCATCATGAACTACTAGCTATGACTACTTTTTCTATTATTTGCTATTACAAACTTCCAAAACACCGTAAGGCAATCGTTTTTTTATTACTGAAATTTTGTGTGCCTTGACTGCCTCTTGGCTACCGATTTTTGCTTTTTACGACTTTTCGGGCGTCATGAACGCTTCATAGCTACTGATTTTTCTTCCTTTTGAAATTTCGGGCGTCATGAATGCTTCTTGGCTACCGGTTTTTCTTCTTTTTGAAATTTCGGGCCTCATGAACGCTTCATAGCTACTGATTTTTCTTCCTTTTGAAATTTCGGGCGTCATGACTGCTTCTTGGCTACCGGTTTTTGCTTTTTACAACATTTCGGGCGTCATGAACGCTTCATAGCTACCGATTTTTCTTCTTTTTGAAATTTCGGGCGTCATGACTGCTTCTTGGCTACCGATTTTTCTTCCTTTTGAAATTTCGGGCGTCATGAACGCTTCTTGGCTACCGATCTTTCTTCTTTTTGAAATTTCGGGCGTCATGAACGCCTCTTGGCTACCGATTTTTCCTCTTTACTAGATTTCGGGCGCCTTGAACAGTTCTTAGCAACCAATTTTCCCTTCTCCGCTTAAACAGTCCTAACCTTTTATATAAAAAGAAGCTCGCCCGAATTACGAGCGAGCCTACTGACAATGGGCCATGCAGCCTTCCAACAGAAGCTCCTTTTCACCATCATGGAACTTCACTATTGTCAGGCTTGTTCCATGCATAAAGGGAGGGTCCCATAATTGATCAATTACCGTATTCCTGCAGATTAGGTAGAGTGTTTTTAGGACAACCCCATGAGTAACAACAAGCACATTACCAGATGGAGTTGAATCTATTAGCCCTTCTAAAAAGCTTTCAACCCGATCCATCACGTCTATAAATCTTTCTCCTTCTAGATTTTCATACATCGAAGGATGGTGCCAGTATAAATCGTACTGTACAGGAAATAGTGCCTTGATTTCATCCTCTGTTTTCCCTTGCCAAGCTCCTAAAGCAATTTCCATTAAGCGCTCATCCGTTTCTATCGGAATGGGCCTTTTTCCACGAACAAGATCAGCAGTATCAACCGCTCGCTGACTTGGCGAGGATATAATCCGCTCGAAAGTTGTATCTTTCAGCCTCTCACTTAATCGCATTGCATCCTTCTTGCCCTTATCCGTTAACTCCGAATCGAACCGACCTTGCATTCTTTTTTCTGTATTCCATTCTGTTTCGCCATGTCTAATAAAATATAAATTCAGCATACTATCTTACCCTAATCTCATAAAAATATCGACCCGCCAGTGACATCACTTCAGCCATTTTCCCTTCAGAGAAAGCCACAATAAAACAAGTAGACGGACCAGACGACTTAAGAAGATCCACGCTCGTATGAATTTCAGATGCACTAAACTGTTTATTCGAAAACAAACCATTCAATTCGGATAAAATGCCCTTTGAACCAACTGGAATCGTAACGACATCTGGCAAGTCGCAAATTTGCTTAAACAAAGATAACGGTGCAGCTTCGATTTCCCTTTCAACCAATTCATTTCCTACTAATGGAACACCGATTACAGCTAGCTTCATTTGATCTGAGAACATAGGAATGTCCACTTCTCTCTTCATTTTTCCTAGAACTGTCATGCCTATTGCTGACTGGTTCAAGCAGAAATTACTTTCTGTACTTCCATTAATTGGAACCCCATCCAGTTCAAGTTCAGCTAATCCTTTCTTAATTCCATCCACTAACGCTCGCCAAGCCTCATCCCCACAAAAATTCTGCAATGTAACAGCAAACGGATCCGCTCCAACCGCCATACATTCCATCACTGCCACTCGAAATGAATAATAGGAAACCATCTCATAAGGAACCTTAACAGCGTCATCCATTTTCATCCCAATAGCCCCGCTATTATCATTTGCAATCACAATGGATTCTTCTTGATTAAACGGGATATGCAGAACATCCCTCATTGGCTCATTCGCTCCTTAGAAATCATTAACTCTATTATCGGAGATAGCCTTGGAATAATAACTAAAGCGATGACCGTATTTACAGCAGAGCCAATAAATAGGGATGGAACGATTGATAAATAAAAAGCTTTACTTATCAAAAATAAAAATGGCAGTGGTGCAGCAAATGTATTTCCTAAAATAAAGAGAATCCCCGCTTGCCATCTTTTTCCGGTTCGATAAAGATAAGCAAAGACAATCGATAAGAATGCCATTTCAATAGCAACTACAAAATGAAGCGGACCAAGCGGCATTCCGCCCAGCAATGCAGATAACAAATGCCCCATTCCTCCAACAACCGCTCCAGCTGGACCTCCTAAAAGAGCAGCCGCAAGTAAAGCTGGGAATGCATCTAATGCAATACTACCAATGGGAGCAGGAATCTTTATAGCAGCCCCAATAGCAGTCAGCGCAACGAGCAGGCTGATAAAAGCCATTTTCTTTGCTCTCATTTATTTATCCTCCTTACGCTTCCCCTCACGAAAAACCTTAGCGCTGCGGATGTACTCGACATCTTTTTGATTCATACGAAAGTTAATCACTCGCGCTAGAGCAAAGAAGTAATCAGATAAGCGATTGATATACTTTAACGATGTTTCTGAAACTTCAGGATCAGCCTTTACTAGGGAAACAATTAATCTTTCTGCTCTTCTTGTCACTGTTCTAGCTATATGAATGGAAGCAGATGCAGGAGTCCCTCCTGGAAGAATAAATCTTTCAATCTTTGGTGCCTCTTCAGTAAAAACGTCAATTCTTTTCTCTAAATACTCCACTGCTTCCATCGTTAACTTCAGTTGGCGATTTTTTGTTACATTCGCTAAATCACCGCCACAATCAAATAGCTCATGTTGGATTTTTTCTAAATCAGCCAAAACATCCTGGAAAATAGCTGGATCTAATTGTGCCATCGCTTGCCCAACAAAACAATTTGCTTCATCAACGGTCCCGTATGCTTCTACCCGAATATCATCCTTATCTACTCTTCCGCCTATAATGCTTGTTTTTCCTTTATCCCCAGTTCGTGTATAAATTTTCATTCGTCTTATCCCCTTTTATTTTATTTTTTGGCTGATTCCATACCAGATTAAGTCGAATTTCTCTGCTGACGCTGCCACATCCTGATAAACCCAGCCAGTTACATCCCGCCATTTACGTTCTTCGGCAATCATCGGGACAATTCCTTTTGATAGATCCGTTCCAATCAAAATTAATTTTCTCTGCTCGGATTCCTTCTCCCATTTCAGCCAAATTTGCAAGAAGCTTCGCCAATTCTCCCTTACCTCATGACTACTTAACTGACTGCTCCATTCCTGTATCCATTTTTCAAGCCCTTCAAGAATGACAATATCTATCCAATTATCTGTATGTGCAGGAATGGACATGCCCTCATAAGCGGAAATCCACAAATAGGTTGGATCATTTAGCTCATAATGTTCGATCACCCATCTGGATTTTCCGTTAAAGGCACCTCCCGTAATAAAGTGCATCGCTCACCCCTCCTCAACCGATCAAGATGCCAAATCAACTCATACCCCGTATCGTGTGGAACCTTCCATTCCCAGAAATCTTTCATTTGAGGGGCATACTTTGTTAATAAATATCGGATCACTCCCCCATGAGATATTACTGCAGCCTTCTGTATTTTCCCCACTAGTAATCGATCGACTACCTTTTCCCAGCCACTATCCACTCTTCGTGAAAATTGTGCAAAGGACTCCCCATTTGGCGGTTTTACTATGAAGGGGGAAGTCAGCCACTTCTGATATATGGGATCTTCCTTCAATTGATCAAAGGTTTTCCCTTCCCATTCGCCAAAATGCATCTCACGCAGTTCACTTATGGGTTCTAGATCATTATTCGGAAAAAGAATCTCAGCCGTCCTAAGGCATCTGCCAAGATCACTCGAAAACATATGCTCATAGCTTCCTTGAAGAGCTAACTCCATCTTTTCACTAAAATAAAGCGGTGAATCTGTCCAGCCGAGATAGGCATGCCGCTTATTGGCTTCTGTTAGCCCATGGCGAAATAATGCAAGAACCACAGTGTCATCCATAGCAAAAGTTCCATCCCTTCTACACTTGCACCAAGTACATCTCCTGTCAGTCCGCCAAACCAGCTAATGATTTTTCGCTGCACAATGAGTAGAGCAAATACAGAAACGATCATAAAAATAATGATCCCTAATAGCACTTGATTCCACCATATGCCAGCTGCAGCAAAAAGCAAGATAATATATACAGGATAAACAATAAGCGTTCGCTCATTTGATGCATTTTTAAATAACGTGCCAAGCCCTTCCTTTTTAGCTGCCTTCACCTTTAATAACAGAACACCCATAACCATTTTGCTGAAAAAGGGGATGAGCGCAATATAAAGGTATGTAGAAGGATGAATCATTTGAGTGATTTCATATATTAAGAAAAACTTCATCGCGAGCAAGACAATGACTGATAAAACACCAAATGCACCTGTTCGCGGGTCCTTCATAATTTCTAACCTTTTTTCCCGATCCTGATAAGAGAAAAAAGCATCACTCGCATCCATCCAGCCATCAAGATGAATCCCGCCTGTTAAAATGATGCTTGAAAGCCAAAGCACAAGCGCCGCTGTTAAAGCAGAGAATGGAGTCCAGTGAAGAAATGCATAGAAAAGAAATGCGTATATTCCTCCTTGAACGATGCCTAGGAGCGGAAAGGTTTTAATTGCCTTTTCTAGGTGACTTTTATCCATCGGTAATGCTACCGGAATGGGAATTGAAGTGAAAAACTGAAAATTAATGAATAACCCTTTAATCCATTTCATGATGGACTCCCCAATTAAAAATAATCTCTTTCAGCTTTTTCCAATCCAGATGTGCTACTAGTTGTGTTGCCAGCTCATCATACTTTCGATCCTTTAATTGGCTAATATGAACCGTTTCCTTTAATGGTAGCCCTCTAACTTGACGCAGTCTATTCAACCACTCGCCTCTCCACTCATCATTATGAAAAAGATGATGCAAATACGTGCCGATGATTTTGCCATCCTTTCCATAGTAACCTTCTGCTTTGCCATTGTTTAAGAGGAGAAAATGTCGATCCTTCCCATCATCCATAACCGTTTCACCTAAATGAATTTCATAGCCTTTAATCGGTTGCTGAATGCCTATCTCTGGATGCAATATCCCTTCAACTCGAATTGTAACCTTTTCACGATGAAAAGTAGTTGTGGCCGGAATGAGACCGAGTCCTTCTTCTTCCGTATTTAGAATGCCGGTATCTGAACCTTCCTGATCAACTAATTGCTGACCAAGCATTTGGTACCCACCGCATATCCCAACAATATGACCGCCTTTATCCGCATATGTACGCAGCCATTCACCCAATCCCGCCTTTTTAAAAAACTGCAAATCTCGAATCGTACTTTTAGTACCAGGCAAGATAACGGCATCCGGCTCTCCCATTTCTGATAGCTGGCTACCCCACCGAACAGAGACATCCTCTTCATAGTAAAAAGGCTCAATATCGCTATAATTCGAGAGATAGGGCGGCTTAATGACAACAAGATCAAGAAGGCTCTCGCCCTCTTTTTTTGATGAAGCCGGAATAGATAATGAGTCCTCCCCATCAATCATATGATTGTCTATATGAGGAAGGACACCAAGTACCGGAATCCCCGTCCGCTCTTCAATCCACTTGACCCCATCTTCAAACAAGGAAAGATCGCCACGAAATTTATTAATAATTAGTCCCTTTACTCGCTCCCTTTCCTCAAGGGCCAATAGCTCCAATGTACCGATAATGCTAGCAAACACACCGCCTCTATCAATATCGGCTACAAGAATAACAGGTATATCCGCCATTTGGGCAACCTTCATATTCACAAGCTCTTTCTCTTTTAAATTTATCTCTACCGGACTCCCTGCACCTTCCATTATAACCACATCAAATTCCTGATCTAATTGATCGAGAGCTGATTGAATCGCTTCCAGCCCCTTCTCATAAAAGGAATCTCGGTATCCTTTTCCTGAAAGTGTTTCAGTCGCTCTCCCGAATAAAACTACTTCTGAATGCTGATCAGACGTCGGCTTTAGCAAAATGGGATTCATCCATACGGTTGCTGCTGTTTTTGCTGCCTCTGCTTGAATCCCTTGTGCTCGGCCAATTTCCTTTCCATCGATCGTGACATAGGAATTATTAGACATATTTTGTGACTTAAACGGCGCAACTTGAATTCCTTCATTAGCAAAAGCGCGGCAAATAGCGGTAGCAACCAAGCTTTTCCCTACATCAGATGCCGTCCCTTGTATCATGACTCCTAGCATATCGCATCCACTTCCTTCATTAATATAGGAACCCCTGCCTCAACGAGATAAGCTTGCTTTGCAATTGCTACTACATGCTGATGGAGCTCCCCTAGCATTTTGCTGTATGTAACCACAAGCTCATTCTCCCCAATCGATTCATTAAGGACTTCATTGCTAACTACAATGAAAGCTCGGCAGCATGTAGTGATTTCTTCTATTCCATTCATAATGGAATCCATCACCCGCTCCTGAAAGCTAGCATTCTTCCATTGTCCATCTACAGCAAAAAATTCATTGTTTAATAGGGTTGTTAAACAATCAAGCAATACAATATCTTTTGTCTGAAAGGCTCCAGAAAGTGCCTTTATATTTATAGGCTGCTCCCATGTTGTCCAATTAAGGCCACTCGCTAAGCGATCCTTTTGGTGACGGATAATTCGTTCCTTCATTTCTGGATCACTTGCTTGTCCAGCAGCTATATAATGAAGATTTCCTGCCGTCCGCCTTGCAATGTCTATAGCCAGCCTTTCTGCGAAACTGCTCTTCCCGCTTCGTACGCCTCCACTTATAAAGATGAGAGACGATTGTTCTTCCGCCATTCCATCAACGCCTCCATTAATTGATCATTCGCATCTGGCCCCTTAACGGCAAACCGCAGCCACTCGCCTTCAAGCCCTGGAAAGTTCATTGTATGCCTCGGAATGATGCCCCCTTCAATTAAAAATTGAAATAATGGGAGCTGATCTTTTAAAGAAAGATCCTTTAATAAATAAAAGTTAATCTTGGATGGTGAAACTTCGAAATGCCATTCTTTATAGAAAGCAAATAGCCTTTCTCTTTCTGTTTGAATAAGTTCCCTTGTTTCATTTATATATGTTCCACTTTCGAGACACCATTCACCAGCTTTTAATGCAAGGGCATTGATGCTCCAATGAGGCTGGAGAGTCGAAAGCTGTTCGATAATTAAAGGATGAGCCATTATATAGCCAAGCCGCAGCCCTGGGATGGCAAACATTTTTGTCATTGATCGAAGAATGATTAAATGGGGATTCTTCTCTATATATGGAACGATTGATTCATAGTTTAGAAGAAAATCATAAAATGCCTCATCCATAATAAAGAGACAATTGGTTCGCTCACATTCCTTGATTAAATGTAATACTCGTGTTTTTGAATAAAAAATCCCTGTTGGATTGCTCGGATTACAGAAAAATAGGACATCTGCCTTTTGTAGCTTAGCTAGAAAGCCATCATCATCCCATTCCCAGCTGTTTGACTCCAATTGGTGATAATCAATTTCACAACCATTCATTCGGCACACTTCTTCATATTCTGAAAAGGCAGGCTGGACTATCAAGACATTTTTTCCTGCTAGCATTCTGCCAAGGAGGGAAATCAACTCCGATCCGCCATTTCCGATTAAGATTTGATTTTTATGAATTCCTTCCCTTTCAGCAAGCTTTTGCTTTAAGAGGTCACCTTTTGGATCTGGATAATCTGAGACCACATCCATAAGCTGATGCCAATTCTTCTTCAATAGTGGCGGTGGCCCTAACGGATTAATATTCGCACTGAAATCAACCTTCGTGTCAGGCATCGTTATTTCCATTGCTTCATATAAATATTGCGGATTAGATCCATGTACTGGCCATTTCAATGAGCATACCTCCTAACCAAAGCAATAATAGAAAAATAAGTATCGTACGAGTCACAATTTTATTCATTTTAAGAATATGACCTTTATCTAGTTGAATGAGCGGATCACCCATCGTCGCCCGATTGGAAACCATGCCTTTATAATAATTAACACCGCCAAGCTGCACACCAAGAATAGCGGCTACAGCTGCTTCCCCCCAGCCACTATTCGGACTTGGGTGCTTCTTCGCATCTCGGAAAACGATGCGGCTCGCCTTAGAAAGGCTTATATATTCAGGTCGATTCCCTATTAGCATACAAAGAGCAGTCAATCTACTCGGAATCCAATTCACAACATCATCCACTCGAGCAGATGCCCAGCCAAATTGTTCATATCGCTCATTTCGATAACCAACAATTGAATCACAAGTATTGATCACTCGATACATCAATGCCAACGGTGCTCCACCGACAAGCGCCCAGAAAAGTGGAGCAGTAATTCCATCACTCGTATTTTCAGCAACCGTTTCTACCGCTCCTCTGACGATTTCCTGTTCATCCAGCTGATCTGTATCTCTCCCAACAATATAAGATAGCTTTCTCCTCGCCTCTTCCATTTCCCCCTGTTCTAAAGGGATGTAAACAGTAAGTCCAGCTTCCTTTAAGCTTTTCTGTGCAATTGCTGTCGAGATCAAAATCCCCTCTGCGAAGATACCAGCCACTGGATGAATTAGGTAAAACAGATCAACAATCAGAACAGAAATTCCTCCGACCACAGCTAATACGGTTAGTAGCATACACATTCCCTTGGATTTCTTAGAATTTCCTTTATTCCAGCTTTTTTCAAGCTTATAAATTAGTGAACCCATCCAGCGAACAGGATGTGGCCAATTCTCAGGATCTCCAATAATCTGATCTAGTACATAGGCGAGTGTAATAGCAATGAGATGATGGATAATCATCGCTTTATCCTTTTTCTAGACTTTTGGATCGATGCCTTCGTACATTCATAAACACCTTTACCGATGACTTTTCCGAGCGGAGTAATCGTTCCAGCATAATCAAGCTTTTGTCCTTTTTGAGTCGCTGCGATTAGAATGCTGTCAGTCGAAGTGCCCGTTGCAATCGTTCCCGTAACCGCATCCTTAACATCAAGGTCGTACATCGCCTTTGTCTTTGCTTCAGTAGCAGTCATAATACTTTGAATGAAGGACTCTTCATTTAATTCTCCACTAATAAATACCCATGTGTTAATTGTCCCAGGCGTCATCTGAAAGGAATGCTCCTCACTTCTTGAAGCATCAATCGCATTTCCTACACCAGCTGTGACAACAATAAAGACAGAGAAACCTTCTTCTTTATAAAGTTGAAAGCTCACATCCTCAAGCACTACTGCCGTCATCATTCCAACTGTTTCACCTGGTTCAAAGCCTTGAGTTTTTAAGTAATCCACCATTTCCTTGCGATGGTCACTGCAATCATAATTCTTATTTACATGCCGATTCACAAAAATCTGATGCCAGCCTGTTCCTGGACCAACAACACCTGAGGACATTGTCCGAAGTGGAATTGGGCAATGGAGAGCAATATATTCATCAGTGAATGTTAAGAGGGATTGGTCAATTGTTAAATTCTCTGTCTCCTCCTCATCAATTGCTTCTGGTAGAAGGACCATCTGTGGTGCTGGCACTTTTGGATGGGGCTGCTTTTGAATGTTCGTCTGATAGA
Organism: Cytobacillus eiseniae; assembly: GCF_017874625.1. GTDB lineage: Bacteria > Bacillota > Bacilli > Bacillales > Cytobacillaceae > Cytobacillus > Cytobacillus eiseniae. Next base: position 13,805 of record NZ_JAGIKZ010000020.1, read on the forward strand.
CCTCTCTAATCCTATCCTCACGCAGGACTTCATTCGGAACATGATTGATGTTAATTTCGCCATTTTCCAAAAGAAGCAGCCGATCACAATACAAGCCTGCTAAATTTAGATCATGAAAAATCGAGATTACAGTCAGTCCCTTTCCTCGTGTCCAGCTTTTCAACAAATCGAGTAACTCTTTCTGAAAAGATAAATCTAGATGGTTAGTTGGCTCATCTAACAGCAAGATCTCTGGTTCCTGTGCAAGTGCCTGTGCAAGAAATACCCGCTGCCTTTCTCCTCCAGACAATTCATGTATCGAATGATTTTCAAAATGAGCGACTCCTGTTTGTTCCATTGTTTGCATGACGATCCTGTCATCTTCATCAGACCATGTTTGAAACCAGCCTTTTTGATGAGCATATCGACCGAGTGCTACCGTTTCCTTCACGGTATAAGAAAATGACTGTGAGGAGTGCTGGGATAAGACTGCAATGATCGTTGCCATTTCCTTCGGTGTATACATTTTTAGGGATTTTCCTTTTAAAAAAACATCGCCACTAGAGAACGGAAGGATCCCGCTGAGCATTTTCAATAAGGTTGTCTTTCCACTGCCATTTGGGCCTAATATGCCGAAGAGCTCTCCTTTTTCTAATTCAAAGGAGACATTCTTTAGAACAGCTTCCCCAGAATATCCACCTGTTAATTCCTGTACACTTAGCATGATTTATCCTCTTCTTTCCTTTCTTCTATTGATTAAAATAAGTCCAAATACCGGCGCACCAATTAAAGCAGTTATCACACCTATTGGTAATTCAGTAGGTGAAATAAGCGTACGGGCAACTAAGTCAGCCAAAATAAGAAAGCCTCCTCCAGTTAAAATGGAAAGCGGCAATAAATGTCGATGATCTGGTCCCCATAAAAGCCTCGTTAAATGCGGAATAACAAGCCCTACAAAGCCAATCGTTCCAGATACGGCAACCGCTGCCCCTGTCAAAATAGAACCAGCAATGAGAATAATCATCTTTCGCTTTTGGACATTCACACCGATATGCTGTGCCCTTTCTTCACCAAAAGACATCGCATTTAATTCCCTTGAGTTGATAAGCAGGAGAAATGAGCCAATGATAAAGAATGGAAGAATGATTTTGATATATGCCCAGCCCCTCATTGATACACTGCCGAGAAGCCAGCCAATAATCTGTCTTAGCTCTTCTCCTGTAAGAGCAATAATCATCGAGATGATTGATCCTAAAAAGGAGCTAAAGATGATCCCTGTTAATATAATCGTTTCTACTTTCATTGATCGATCGATTTGACGGGCAAATAGCATAACGACAAAGATCGTAATAAAAGCAAATAAAATACTAAGCAATGGTAAGGTTAACAGCCCAACAAAAGGAATCGAAATACCGAAAAACATCGTTAATACCGCACCAACAGATGCACCAGAAGAGACGCCTAGTGTATAGGGATCTGCGAGCGGATTCCTTAATAAACCTTGAAAGGCGGCTCCCGCAATTGCGAGAGACGCCCCAACTAATCCTGCTAAAATAACCCTTGGCAGCCGAATATTTAAGACAATATTCGTATACATGGGATCAATCTGTTCATTTGGTGACAGGCGAAAAATTTCTGCGCCAATTATTTTCAGAATATCTATAACAGGAACGGAAACCGTTCCAATTGATATCCCGAGCAGCATCGCAACCAATAGAAAGATAGCGGCAATTAAATAGGCGATCCCTTTTTTATTTAAATATTTCAGGGTAAATAGCTTTTGCAAGTTCCTCTACTCCTTCAACAAGCCTTGGGCCTGTACGGGTAACCATATCAGAGTCTACATCGACCACTTGCTTATTTTTCACAGCAGTGATGTCTTGCCATCCATCTCTGCCCAGAACATTTCCAATCGGATCTTCTGTATAAAACCCATGAGTCGTAATAATAACATCTGGATTCCGCTCAATAACTGCTTCTGAGTCCAACTGCATCCATCCAGCTTCAGTAACAACGTTATCAGCATGAATGATGTGAAGCATTTCATTCATAAAAGTATCAGATCCAACTGCAAAGATTTCCGGTGCTGGTGATACTTCAACAAAAACCTTTTTACGTTCTTCTGTTGTAATATCTGCTGCTTTGGCTATAATCGCTTCCAGCTTTTCTTTCATGTTCGCTGCAAGCCTCTCAGCCTCCTCTTTCTTTCCTGTTGCCATACCAATCATAATGATTGTTTCAAATACTTGATCAAAGTTTTCCACATCATTTACGATGACTACAGCAATTCCTGCATCTCTTAGCTGCTGCAGCCCTACTTCCACAGCATCAGCAGTTGATTCATGTGCAAGAACAAGATTCGGGCTTAATGAAATCACTTTCTCAACATTAAATTCCTGTCCGCCGACTTTTTCCTTTTCAGCCGCTTCAGCAGGATAATTATCAAAATCATTTACACCGACAATTTGCTCACCTAATCCCAATTCAAATGCAATCTCCGTATTACTTGGAATAAGAGAAACAATTTTCTCCGGTTTTGCATCGATGATGACCTCATTATCGAGAGCGTCCTTTATCGTAACGGGAAAAGCAGACTCTTCCTTGACTTGTTGCGTTTCTTTATCTTTCGTATTCGCATTTTCATTTGGCTCTTCCGTATTTCCACCACAGCCTGTCAATACACCGGCAGCTAGAAACAGTGCGAATAATACTGAATATAATTTTTTCATCTTATCTTTCCTCCCTAAATTAAAAAAACATCCCCACAGTTGATATGGAAATGTTTGAATAGGCATACTTTCAAAAAATATGAATCCAGTCAAACACCCCCTATCCTCGTAGGCTTGTGGTGCGCAAAGATTCGGCAGGTTTCCTGGCTTATGATCATTGCTTTCCTGCGCCTTCCCATACAAAACATGCTTGTACAGTGGCAATTGCAGTAAGCTCCCATTTACAGTGGCGGGACCGCGTTGGAATTTCACCAACTTCGCTTTTTAAGTCTTCAAAAAAGTTTTTGAAAGACACCTAATCTTCGTATGTATGAAATTTTCCGCTAATTCCGATTATACACGATTATGTTCAAAATGGAGTATTCATATTTATTATTTTCTGGATTGGCGAATAAATGTAGATTTTGTCCAATATCTGCTTGAGGACGGCGAATATATGCAGATTTTGTCCAATATCTGCTTGAGGACGGCGAATATATGCAGATTTTGTCCAATATCTGCTTGAGGACGGCGAATATATGCAGGTTTTGTCCAATATCTGCTTGAGGACGGCGAATATATGCAGGTTTTGTCCAATATCTGCTTGAGAACGGCGAATATATGCAGGTTTTGTCCAATATCTGCTTGAGGACGGCGAATATATGCAGATTTTGTCCAATATCTGCTTGAGGGCGGCGAATATATGCAGGTTTTGTTCAATATCTGCTTGAGGACGGCGAATATATGCAGATTTTGTCCAATATCTGCTTGAGAACGGCGAATATATGCAAATTTTGTCCAATATCTGCTTGAGAACGGCGAATATATGCAGATTTTTGTGAATTTAGTTAATAAGTTCAGCGGGTAGCGTGGGATCGAAACAAAAAAAGCCGATAATTTAGCATTTACCGGCCGTAAACTTTCCATTCTCGTGACTTTTTATCAAAAACCAGCTTTGCCTCACATGGATCATTAACAATATTTTTATATTCCTCGTACATATCATCCATATCAGAAAAGTCACCAATTACCCAAATTGGGATTTCCATTCTCGCCCGATTTTGCTCGATATCTTTAATTGAAATGAGAATGCCTTCTTTCATCAATGGCTTCAAATGTCTCAGGATCTCACTCGCGATATTTGGATATGTCCTTTTTTTCTTTAAACCAAGTAATGATTTCTCAACCTTTGTCTGTCCCATCTTTACAGGAATAACCTCCCCTAGCATTCTGTAAAGATCATTAAAGTCCCGATAATAGGTCTTGTTAAACCAGCCATCATCATGAGCCAAATATACATAGCGGTTGCTTAAGTGATTATAGAATGGAAGCTTTAAGTGCTCCTTCAAATGACCAAGATAGAGCAGCTCTGCAATCGCTTGACTTGGAAGCTCATTTAATGCCTCTTCCTCTTCAAAATCGATCCAGCAAAAATTCCCATATCCATACACATTTTCGTTCATTACTTTCTCGAGTTTGTCATTAGGAACAAACTCATGTAACGTATGCATATTAAAGTCGCCATCTTCGAATTGATGCTTTAATAAGAGAAGATGATTGATTGTATCAAACAAAGCCTGAGTAAACTCAAAAAATTCAATGCCATAAGTGATTGTATAGTGTTCGCGCTCATTTATATGAAGGTAAATAATATCACGAATTCCTTGATTCTTTCTTTTCAATGGTGAACCCTCCGAATAGTAATAACTATAATAAATATATCAAAGTATTGTACATTAGAAATAATTATACAGTTAAAACAGTCACTAATTATAAAATAATTTTTCTCTACTTTCACCTTAACACATTCCAATCAATCATAAAATTTTTTATAATGATCGTGGCATTATAATATAGAGATTCATTTTCAATGAAGGGAGTGAAAGACATTTGATTCAAAACATGACAGAAAATCAGATAACTCTTCACATTATAAAAACATTAAAAGAAAATAAAAAGCCTGATTTTGAACTAACTTTAGATGAGTTACAACCTTATGATATTGCTCAAATATACGAAAACCTACCAGAGAAGCACAAAACACGCTTTTTACTTTTTATGAATCCCGATCAATTAGCAGACTTACTTGAGGAGTTAAACAAGGATATTCAGCTAGAGGTACTAAATAAATTAGGCATTGAAAGAACAGGGAAAGTCCTTGATCTAATGGATAACGATGATTTAGCTGTTCTCCTAGAGGAGCTGTCACCAGAAAAGATTACCTCCCTCCTTTCTGGGATGAAAAAAACTGAATCTGCCATTGTACAGGATATTATGAAGTATCCGCCAGAAACGGCAGGTAGATTAATGACAAACCGTTTTGTATGGATAAGGGATTACTTCACAGTCATTGAAGCTGTTGGAAAACTGAAGTCCTTTGCAGAATTCGCAGAAACAATCAATTATCTTTATGTGATTGATCAAGATCGTAAGCTCGTTGGGGTCGTTTCCTATCGAGACCTCCTTATCGCAGAACCTAATGAAACGATCCGTCATGTCATGTATGAGCGTGTCATCGCCGTTTCCGTTACAACAGACCAAGAAGAAGTAGCAAGACTCGTTGAAAAGTATGATTTCCTCGCCATTCCAGTTGTGAATGAGGAGAACGTTTTAATGGGGATTGCAACCGTTGACGATATCATTGATGTTGTCATACAGGAAGCAAATGAAGATATCGAAAAGCTTTCAGCAACTGGAAAATCGATTGATTTTGAAACAAAGGCTTTAGTCGCTGCCTACCGAAGACTGCCTTGGTTAATTCTACTATTATTCATCGGTTTAATTTCAGGAAGTATTATTGATGGATATAAAGAAACGGTCCAAAAAGTTGTAGCACTTACATTTTTCATGCCAATGATCTCAGGGATGACCGGAAACACCGGAACACAATCTTTAGCGGTCGTTGTTAGAGGGCTTGTATCCAATGATATAGATAAGAAAGTCATACTCAAGCTGATCATGAGAGAATTTGGTGTAAGCTTAATTATCGGAACCATCTGCGGAATATTAATTTCACTTATTGCTTTCTTCTGGCAAGGAAACGCCATATTAGGTCTTGTCGTTGGAAGTTCCCTATTCCTTACATTAATTATTGGCACATTAGCTGGAACGATTATTCCGCTTATTCTATATCGTCTTAAGATTGACCCAGCAGTTGCATCTGGCCCGCTAATTACAACTTTAAATGATATCTTTTCACTTATTATCTATTTCGGAATTGCAACGATGTTCATCAATCAATTGATGTAATATTTATTGTTTATTGGAAACTATTTCTCTTTACATTACGTCTTATATTCGATGTTTCATTTCTCTCAATGAAATACATTGAAAGGGCCATTTTTCTTTGTTACGATGAAAATATAAAGGAAATGAACGAAAATAGGTGCATGGAAGATGAATAAACCGAAAAAAGTTGCCGAACGATTTGATTGGACATTGTGTTTGCTGTTATTTTTATTTTTTCTCATTAGTTGTGTGGCCATTTATAGTGGGCATTCAGGACAATATGAAGGAAACTTCGTTCTGAGCCAAATAAAAAATTATGCAATCGGAATCTTTATTGTTGCTGTTATGATGTATTTTGACAGCGAACAAATTAAAAAGCTATCTTGGATTTTTTATGGATTAGGGATCCTTTTGCTTATTGGATTATTTGTTCTGCCGGAATCCATTGTCCCCGAAAAAAAGGGGGCATCCTTATGGTATGTCATACCAAAAATTGGACAAATTCAACCATCTGAGTTTGTAAAGGTCTTTCTCATCATTGCACTAAGTAAAGTGATTGTTCAACATTATGAGAAATATGTAAATAAAACAATCAAAAGTGATATTTTTCTATTGATTAAGCTCGGCATTGTGACAGTCGTTCCCTTAGGACTGATTATCGTTGATGATCTTGGCACTGCTCTTGTGATCATTGCTATCTTTGCTGGAATAACATTGGCTTCGGGCATCACATGGAAGGTGATTGTTCCTATTTTCGGAACAGGTGGAATTCTCGCAGGAGCTATTCTTTTTCTAGTCCTCCGTGCACCAGAATTTATCGAGAAATATGTTGATACGTACCAATTACTACGTATTTACTCATGGCTTGATCCCGTTGGACATAAGCAAGGTGCAGGATTACAGCTCTATAATTCATTATTGGCTGTTGGATCGGGCTTAATTACGGGAAAAGGCTTCGGAGATCGTCAAGTATACATTCCTGATAGTCATACAGATTTTATTTTCAGTGTAATCGGAGAAGAATATGGCTTTATTGGTGGCAGTATCGTTATTAGTTTATATTTTATCCTCATTTACCATTTAACAAAGATCGCACTTGATACAAAAGAGCCTTTTAATACGTATATTTGTGTAGGAATCATCAGCATGATTACCTTCCACGTTTTCCAAAATATTGGGATGACGATTCAAGTGCTTCCGATAACCGGCATTCCCCTTCCTTTTATTAGTTATGGGGGAAGTTCATTAATGGGAAACATGATGGCAATGGGGCTTATCTTTGGAATTAAATATCATCAGAAAAACTATATGTTTTCTTCGGAGTCACAATATGTTGCTAAAAAGTCCAGTTAAAAAGGAGAGGGGATCCCCTCTCCTTTTTACTATTTGATATAAGTCCCTACGATATGTCTAATTATCTGTTACTTTACTTTTCGCCATTCTCATTTTCATAATAGCTCGAATAAAGAAGAATAGAACAAATAATCCGATTAGAGTAAGCCCAACGTAACTTAAATTAAATAGCTTTAAAGCGACACTAGTTAATGTAGCAATGTATAAACAACCTAGCATCATACTGATCTCCTTATTTTCAAAGAAGCGAGTCAATCGAGCACCGAATTGTGAGCCAATCAATCCACCAGCTACTAATAATAATCCAATTCGATAATCAATCGTAACTGTGAAGGCGTATGAAAGGAAGCCAACAGAAACGATAAGTAACACTGCAAATAAACTTGTGCCCACTGCTTTTTTAGGCATGATCCTTAAGAAAGCAATGGACAGAGGAACGATAATAAATCCGCCTCCAACACCTAATGTCGTTGAAATAAAACCAGCAAATAGACCAATTAGAATCATTTGAATGACTGATGGCGAGGATTCAGATGATTGTTCATTTGCTTGCTGTTTTTTCCCTTGTTTAAACATAGTCACTGCAAAATATGAAAGAAGAATAATATAGAAAATCGGAATAGCCACTTCATCCCAACCTCTATTTTCTAAAAAAAGAACAAAAGGACGAGCGATTTGCGTTGCTCCCATTCCACTTAGACCGAGAATTAGCCCCTCTTTCCAAAGAATATTCTTAAGCCGAAAATGTGCAGTGATGCCTGAAATAGATGTTCCTATTGTAAATAGTAAACTTGTCGTAATTGCCTCAATTGGTGAGAAGCCAATCAACATAAGTATCGGTGTTAAAATAAATCCGCCTCCAACACCAAAAAAGCCTGACAGAATACTTATGCAGCCTCCTAATAAGAAAAATAATCCGAATTCCATATAAACTCCTAACTTGAACGTTTTCTTTCTATTGTAACTTATTTTCCTTCTCACTATGTATATGAAAATTTTATCTTAGACTATATTAAATTTTTATTTATAATAATTATAATTTAATATTGATTTTAATTTTATATTTGTTATAATGAGTATAGAAAGTTAATTTGAGGAGGAATTTATAATGGAAAAATTATATTCAGCATTAAATACGCAAGTAGCTAACTGGAGTGTTCTTTATACAAAGCTTCACCGTTACCACTGGTTTGTAAAAGGACCTTTATTCTTTACACTACATGAGAAATTCGAGGAATTATACAATGAATCTGCAGCTGTCGTTGATGAAGTAGCCGAACGTCTTCTCACAATTGGCGGAGAGCCTGTTGCAACAATGAAAGAATATTTAAGCATCGCAACAATCGAAGAAACGAAAGGTGAAACAAGTGCAAACGAGATGGTTGCGACTCTGATTGAAGATTACAAGCATCTAAAAGGCGAATTAAAAGAACTTGTTGAGCTTTCAGAGCAATATGACAATGATTCAATCAATGATCTTGCTGTTGGCCTGCTTGTCAAACTAGATACACATATTTGGATGTTAACTGCCTACTTAGGAGAATAATAGAAATAGAGGAAAAAGTCAGTGAAAATAGTCACTGACTTTTTCTTATGTTAAGGTATAAGGAAAATAGACTCGTAAAAATCATGTTCCTAGCGCTGCAGAATATAATAGAATGAACAAGAAGAATAACGAATGGGAAGGAGAAATATCTAATGGATTTTAAGTTAACTGTCACTTCTGAGGATGAACTCCGCACATTATTAGGCACACCTAGTAAGACTGTCGAAAATAAAACGATTGATCATTTAGATGTTCACTGTAAGGAGTTTATTTCAAAAACGCCAATTGTATTTATCTCCACTTCAGACATCTCTGGAAATTGTGACACCTCACCACGCGGAGATGAATCTGGTTTCATACATATCATCGATGAGCATCACTTTGTCATCCCTGAAAGACCTGGCAATAAACGAATGGACTCACTTAGAAATATTTTAGCGAATCCCCATATTGGTCTTCTTTTTGTCATTCCAGGATTAGAGGAAACATTAAGAATCAATGGGACGGCAAAAATAATAAGAGATGCTTCGATTCTTGAGGAGATGACGTCTCATGGAAAGACACCATTACTTGGCATCGCTGTGCAAGTAGAAGAATGCTACATTCATTGTGCAAAAGCATTTAAGCGTTCAAAACTTTGGCAGCCAGACTCTTGGCCACAAAAGTCTGCTCTTCCCTATCCGCCTAAAATTCTTGCTGATCATGTCAATTTGCCTAATGTTGACAGTGAATCTATAAGGGCATCGCTAGAAGAAAGTTATTCCAAGCGGTTATATTAAGTAATGCATAAGCAGGCTTGTTTACCCCCAAAAAACGCAAGACATGATATTAACTGGACTCACATTCCGCTATTTGCAAAAATAATGGTGTTTTCATATTTTTATCGGACATACGTTCCTTTATTTATCTAATAAGACGTTAATTTTGCCTAGTTATTAGTTAATAACGTACTCACTGTCCGAAAACCCTCCAAAATTGCATGATTTATGATAATAACGTACTCACTGTCCCCGAAATGAAATGAATTCAATCAACAAACAAAAACGCATAGATTTCCACACTGAAAATCCATGCATTTTTGTTTGTTATTTTTCAATTGCTTATTTCGCTGTGAGTTCTATTTTCTCCACATTATCGGAACTACCTGTTTTAAGATCAACAGCTTTTTTAACTCCCCGTTACACGAAAAAGTAATTGGTGTTCCCCTAATGATTTTCCATTATACCCCAGCAATATAAAGAGAATATAAACCCGATTATCAAACATATAATCCAAACAATAAATAACTCAATAACAACCATTTCATTTCTAAATGATTTAATAAGAAATTTAATTAAATAGTAATCAAGAACAAGCGGTATTGATAGGACCAGGCTAGAAGTTAATACAAATCTTTGTTTTCCTTTTTCTCTTATTTGTCCCCAGCTCATCATAGTTATCCTCCCAATCATCCATTGACACTCACACCATACATATGACTATTTAAACCAAATAATAACTATACCCACTTCGTTACAAAGGCTATTTTTGTTAGGTAATCTTCTATAAGAAATTCTATTCGATTTCCAAAAGACATGAAATAATTATCATCAAAAGAAAAGCGTGAATTCGTATTCGAATTCACGCTTTAATCTAATTGTGATTTACATTTTTTCACGTTTCGCAACCTGTAAAACTACAAGTTTGGTTCTTTTTCTGTCATTATCATTACAAGTTTATTAGAACAGCTTATTCTATGACTTACACAATTTTTCTTATTTTAATTCTGCTAAAATTTCTTCGATTTTTGCAAGCTCAGATTGTAAACCGCCACCGCTTAAATACCATAGTGGACCATCTAAGTATACAATACGATTATTTTTGTAAGCATCTGTTTTCTTAATAATTTCATTTTCCATATCTTTTTCGATATTAGATTCTCCGCCTGTAGCTGCAGTACGGTCAATTACAAGTAATACTTGTGGATCAAACTCTAGAATTGCTTCAAATCCAAAGTTAGAACCGTGAGAAGAAGACTCGATATCTTCTGTAACTGGTTTGAAACCATAGATGTCAAAAATGTAGCCAAAACGAGAGTTTGTTGAGAAACCAGATAATTTTCCTTCATTGTACATCGTAACTAATGATGTATCATATTTGCCAGCCAATGCTTTAACTTCTTCTAATGCTGAATCGAATTTAGCTGTGTACTCTTCCGCTTCTTTTTCTTTACCGAACATTTCAGCAGCAATATCTACTGAAGCTAAGAATGTATTCCAGTAATCATCTTGAGAAGTACCAACGAATACGACAGGAGCGATTTCTTTTAGTTCTTCATAGAATGTAGATTGACGACCTGAGATAAAAATAACATCTGGGCTAAGTTCAGCAATATCTTCAAGTAGTGGCTCCTTTAAGTTACCAATACTTACATACTCATCAGCAGTATAGGCTTCAAGGTGAGAAGGTAAAGAAGAATCTTTAGCAACCCCTACAACGCCTTCTACACCAAGTGCATCTAATGTATCTAAGAAACCATAATCAAATACGGCAATTTTTTCTGGCATTTTTTCAAATGTAACATCTTCATAGCTGTATTTCTCTCCACTATCTTTACTCTCAGATGAAGCAACTGTTGAAGAAACAGTCATTGGATATGCAGCACTTTGCTCTTCTGCATTATTTTCCTTCGCCTGATCCTCTGCTTGAGTCGTATCCTTTGTTACTTCGTTTGAAGCCTCTTCATCCGTCCCACAAGCAGTTAGCATTAAAGATAAAGCTAATAGTGCACTAGCAAACTTCCATTTTTTCATGTGTGTTTCTCTCCCTTTATGTACTAATATTTTCTTTTTATTAATGACTATGATTATCATTATCACTGATAACAATTCTCATTATAGGGCCTTTAATTACTCTCGTCAATACCATTCTATAAACTTTTTTTGTAATTTTTTAAAATGATTACCATTTTCATTTAGTAAGATATTCTTACACTTATCGTTTTTCTCTCAAAAAAACACCTAGAGGAAATAATTAAACTACTAACCTTTTCCTCTAGGTAATACTTAGGACTTATTTTATTTATTCAGGCATGTGAATTGAAATATACACAAATGCGGCATCCATTTTGTTCTTGAATTGGAATCTCCATATCGTAAATTTCGCGCAGAGCATCTGAATTTATAATCTCATTTGTTGGTCCATTTTTCACTAGTCTGCCGTTCTTCAATGCAACAATCCGATCTGAATAGACAGACGCAAAATTAATATCATGCAAGACAATGACAACTGTTTTACCTAGATCGTCTACAAGCTTACGCAGTATCTTCATGATCTGTACTGAGTGCTTCATGTCTAGATTATTCAAAGGCTCATCAAGTAATACATAATCCGTGTCTTGCGCTATAACCATCGCAATAAATGCACGTTGTTTTTGTCCGCCCGATAATTCATCTAAAAGCTTATCTTGCATCTCTATTAAATTCATATAACCGAGTGCTTGGTCAACAAACTTTTCATCCTCTGTGGAAAGTCGTCCTTTCGAATACGGATAGCGCCCAAATGCAACAAGCTCACGAACCGTCAATCGAACATTAATAAAGTTTGCTTGCTTCAAAATCGAAACGCGCTTCGCAAATTCAGATGACTTCCACTTTTTCACATTTCCTTTATCTAGTAATACTTCTCCAGTATCTGCATCTAATAATCGACTAACCATTGAAAGAAGTGTAGATTTACCAGCTCCATTCGGTCCGATAAACGATGTAATTGTCCCTGGCTCAATCGTGACAGATACATCTTCTACAACAGGTTTTTTGCCAAATCGCTTCGTTAATCCCTTGATTTCAATCATCCTGCTGCCCTACTTTCTTTTAATAATAAGTAAATAAAGTAAATCCCACCGACAAAGTTAATAATTACACTTAAAGTTGTACGCAATTCAAAAATATGTTCAACAAGGAACTGACCACCGACTAATGCGATAATACCAATTAAACTTGCACCTAAAATTAATGTTGTGTGCTTATAGGTAATTAAATATTGATAGGATAAATTCGCTACAATTAAGCCAAAGAATGTAATCGGACCAACTAATGCAGTCGATGTTGCAATTAAAACCGATGATAAAATCAAGATTTTCATTACCATACGATCATAATTAACGCCAAGATTCATCGCATTTTCACGGCCAAGGGACATCACATCCAGCTTATCCATTAAGAAATAACCATAAATAAATGCAATCAATAAAATACCTATTGAAATATATAGTAAGTCAGCCTTTACGTTGGAAAAGCTTGCAAATAGACGATTTTGCAGACTTAAATATTCAACCGGATCAATCAATACTTGTAAAAATGTCACCAAACTTCCTAAAAGTGTTCCGATAATCATCCCAATTAAGAGGAGCAAATAAATCGGGTGTTTATCCGCTCGGAATAGGAAGCGATATAAAACGAGTGCAAATAATACCATGGCAAGAATCGCTGATCCAAAATTCAAGTATTTATTTAACACCCACACAGACATCGATCCTGCAAAGAAGTAAATAAGTGTTTGAACGACTTCGTACATGGAGTCAAGACCCATTACAGAAGGTGTTAAAATACGGTTATGTGTAATCGTCTGGAACACAACTGTTGAATACGCAATCGCAATCCCTGTAACAACCATTGCTGCCACACGAATCATTCGTCTTGGGAAGGCGTAATCAAAACCACCTTTTATATCATAAAATCCATATAGCAAAATACAAATAATCGCTATTACTGCAAGAATGATTAACTTTGTACTATTTTTTCGCATATGCTCTCCCCCTAAATAGCATAATTAAGAAGATCGCACTACCGATTACTGCTACAGTTACATTAACCGGAATTTCATAAGGGTGAATGATCACGCGTCCTATAATGTCACATATTAATAGGAAGACAACTCCTAATACGGCTGTATGTGGAATTGTTTTTCGTAAATTATCACCTAAATAAAGAGAGACAATATTAGGTACAATTAATCCTAGAAACGGAATAACTCCAACCGTTAATACGACAGTTGTAGAAATAATCGCTACAAGGATTAGCCCGATATTTAACACAACCTTATAACTCATACCTAAGTTCTTCGCAAAATCTTCACCCATGCCTGCGACTGTAAATTTATTTGCATATATATACGCTAGAATAATTGCTGGAATACTTATATATAAAAGCTCGTAGCGGCCAGCAATAATTAGTGTGAAACTCCCCATTAACCAAGATGAAATATTTTGAAGAAGATCTCCTTCGTATGCAAAAAAGGTTGTAATTGATGATAAAATATTTCCGTACATAATCCCGATTAATGGAACAAAAATAACATCTTTAAATTTAATACGATCTAAAATTTGCATAAAAACAAATGTACCTGCTAATGCAAATGCGAAGCTGAAAATGACTTGTTGTGTATACGTCACATTTGTAAAAAACAGCATCGAGATTAAGATTCCTAGCTTTGCTGCATCTAATGTACCTGCAGTTGTTGGTGAAACGAATTTATTTCGACTTAAAGACTGCATGATTAAGCCGGCAATACTCATTCCTGCTCCTGCTAATATAATCGCCATTAAACGTGGCACTCGACTAATTAAGAAAATTTGCGTCTTATCCGATTCCCAGTCGAACAAGTCACTGATCCTAATATCAATGGCCCCAATAAATAGGGATATAAATGACAGGACAACAGCTGCGATCATTAACATCCATAGTCTCATATGTAACCCTCAAATTATGTTTATTCTCAGCATGACAATTGATAATGATTATCATTCTAAGTGAAAATCCAAAAAAAAATTACATCTGCTTTTCTATTATTATCTTAGAATCATTCTAATTAAGAATCATTCTCACTAGAGGCTAAAAAAATATTGATAATGAATTTCACTATCAATTTCAACTTAAATTTACTAAATTATTGGGAAAAAGTCAATTGTTTAAATGATATTCGTTCTCATGTTCACTAAGTATTCACAAAATAGCTGTAACTAACTAGTTAAATATTGTGAGATTAATTGACCAATAGATGATAATGTCTGCCTTCCATCCTTTGGATTTATCAACTGGTCAATTAAGACTGCAGCATAGATGCTTCTTTTCTCGTACTGTATAATCGCACAATCATGCTCCACACCAAAGAGCTCACCCGTTTTATTAGCAACCTTAAATCGGTCTAAATCAATCTGGTCAGAAAGCTTGTTGTTAAATTGCTGATTTTCCAATATATCTTTGGCCATGCTTGCATATCTTTTAGATAAAAACTGATTTTGATCAAGTTCCTTTAAACAAGTAATCATATCAGAGGCAGTTGTATAATTATCTACCCCCTTTTTCCAAGCAGAAAAATCCATCATTTTTCGATTGAGCTCTGTATTTTTCAAATACAGCTCCTTAAAGCCGCAATTAATTTTTTCCATCCCTACTAGATCAATTAATAGATTTGTAGCAAAATTATCTGAAACGATAATCATTAATGTCATCAGATCGATTACTTTTAACTTTATATCGCTTGATAGTGCATGTAAGACCCCTGCCCCCTTTACCTTATTCGATGCTGTCATTGGAATATACTGATCTAGATCCAAAATCCCCCTCTCAGAATGTCTAAAACATTCAATTAGAATAGGGACTTTAATGAGGCTAGCTGAAGGAAATTTCATTTTACTATTTATTTCTATTCGTTTGTTTTCTGATTCTATTAATAATCCTACTCGCCCTTTACAAAGGGATGACCTGCGAATTACTTCTTCACTTAGTGCATCAAAGTCCATCCCCATCCTATTTTGACACCATAGTTTTTGAATGATGAGAATGACTTGCTCTACTTTTATTATATAAATGACAGGCTACGAAATGATTCGTTTCTACTTCCTGCCATTCTGGCTTTATAGTAGAGCAAACATCCATCACTAACGGACATCGTGTTTTAAACACACAGCCACTCGGTGGATTGATTGGACTAGGCAGCTCCCCTTTTAAAATTATTCGTTCCCTATTATCCTCTATATCTGGGTCTGGTATAGGAATAGCTGAAAGTAGAGCCTGAGTATAAGGATGGAGTGGATTTTTATATAATGCAGCACTTGCTGTTAACTCTACAAGATTACCTAAATACATCACTCCGATTCGATCACTAATATGCTTAACCATTGATAAGTCATGGGCAATAAATAAAAAGGTTAACCCTTTCTTTTTCTGTAAACCAATTAATAGATTAACCACTTGTGCTTGAACAGAAACATCAAGAGCAGAAATAGGCTCATCGGCGATAATGAATGCAGGGTCTAATGCTAACGCTCGAGCAATCCCTATTCTTTGTCTTTGTCCGCCACTGAATTCATGTGGATAGCGATTGGCATGATCACGGTTTAAACCGACATCTTCTAACAATTGGTACACTCGTTTTAATTGTTCCTTTTTGTTTGCGTATAATCGGTGGACCTCCATTGGCTCTGAAATAATTTCTCTAACAGTCGATCTTGGGTTCAATGAAGCATATGGATCCTGGAAAATCATTTGCATTTTTCTTTGAAATGCAAAGCGCTCTTTTCCCGTCAGCTCATGAATATTTTTCCCTTCATAGAATACATCGCCTTCGGTACGGTCATACAATCCGATAATCGTACGACCTGCCGTTGATTTTCCACAGCCAGATTCACCTACTATTCCCAATGTTTCTCCTTTTTTAATATGGAAAGTGACATCATCAACTGCTTTTAATACGGTTCCTTTCCCTAATGAAAAGTGCTTCTTTAATTTCTTCACTTCCAGCAATGCTTCATTTCCCATAACATTTCCTCCATTTATCACCAGAATCGTCTAGCCATACATAGTTCCTTTTCGTAAATGGTCTCTTTTAAATCAATGATTTCAATGCTTTTTCCCGTATTTGGCGAATGAATTAACTTGCCCTCTCCGTAATAAATACCTACATGATGGATACTTCCTTTCCCATCTTCATATGCGAAGAACAACAAGTCACCTATCTCTATTTCCTCTAAGTTGACCATCTTCCCCGCACATGATTGATCATGGGCATCGCGAGGAATCGTATAACCATTCGCTTTACACATTGAATAACTGAATCCAGAACAATCATAACCAAAGCTACTCATTCCACCCCATAAATAAGGAAGATGAAGAAATTGCTCCCCAGCAGCAACAATCTCTTTCCCGCTCCCTTTAGGAATGCTTTCTAGTGATCGATGCACATTCACCTCTTCAGCTTTTAAAAGAGCTTCTCCGTTTGGTGTTTGGACTTGAAGAAATTCCCTACTTTCGCTAATAATAGGAAGGGTTGTTTGATAACTTAATAAAAATTGTGGAATGCGCTCATTACTATAAAGGGTTGCTTTTTTCTTCATTACAATTGCGACAGGGCCATTCTTAATTGCCCAATCATCCTTCTTGATTATTTGATCTTTCGGCAGCCAGCCAGGATACCCTCGGTGATCTTTAGAAGTCGATTGACTAGGTACTACTACTTGAACCCAATTCTTACGTTCTTCTAAAACGAGTACTTCTTCTCCAAATAAAACTTGCGACTGAACTAAATTCTTTTCACAAAGTTCTAAGCTCATCTCATAGCTTAAGCCATTGATCCATGAATCTAAGAGAACTGGATTGCTTATTGCACCCTGATCTATTTCTCTAGCTGATTCTAAGGATGTCCATAGAGTAGCAACAGGGACTTGAACTAGCCCTTTATATTGAACAGCCATACGTATGCCTCCTTTGTGATAATACGAATTTCAATAAGCAAGTGCTTTTCATCTGTATAATTAGCGATAAACATTCTTAATTCCTAACCCAGGTTCGTTCGGAAGCGTTATTTTCCTTCCATCATATTTAATTCCACCTTCAATTACTTCTTTCGCTAACATTAATGGTGCATCAAAATCAAAACGAGTAATATTTTTCTTACTTGCTGCAAAATGAGCAGCTGCCGAGATGCCAATCCGCGTTTCAATCATGCTTCCTACCATACATTCCACTCCACTAACTTCCGCCAATTGATTAATAATTTGTGCTTGATAAATCCCGCCAGACTTCATCAATTTAATATTGATTAAATCAGCACTTCTTGACTTAATGACCTCAAATGCCTGCTTCGGTGAAAATACACTTTCATCTGCCATAATGAGTGTGTCTACATGATCAGTCACCTGTTTCAGCCCTTCAATATCCCATGCTTTTACTGGCTGTTCAACTAATTCTATATTTAAATGTAATTCCTCCATTTTACGAATCGCTTGAATGGCTTCCTTCGGCTTCCACCCTTGATTTGCATCGAGCCGAATCTTAATCCGTTTCCCTACACGGTTCCTTATTTCACGTATACGTTCAATATCTGTTAAAATATCATCTTTTCCTACTTTAACCTTCAAAACATCGAACCCTTGTTGAACATAGGAAATGGCATCTTCCCCCATTTCCTCTGGCCCGTTCACACTCACTGTAAAGTCTGTTTCGATCTCATCCTTATGGCCACCCAAAAATTGGTACAATGGAAGCTTACACTGCTGTGCCAAACAATCATAAAGAGCCATGTCTACTGCTGCCTTTGCACTTGAATTTCCAACAAGAATGGAATCAATCCCCTGGAAAATTTGCTCATAGTTTCGTAGATTTTGTTTTACAAGAAATGGGGTAAGCACTTGCTGAATCATCGTTTCAATACTAGAAAGACTTTCACCTGTGATCACAATGGTTGGCGGAGCTTCTCCCCAGCCAATTGTTCCATCCTCACAAATCACTTTAACAACAACGGAATGCGCGATATGAACAGTTCTTAATGCCGTTTTAAACGGCTTCCTTAGAGGGATTGCTACCCTAAATGTTTCGATTTTGTCTATTTTCATTTCGATCCCCCTTTCAAATCCTTTACTGAACCCCACTTTCAATCGTTAGCTGCTTGTTCACCGTATCCATTTCTACATTTACACCAAGTGGCAATGCAATATGCGGGGAGCAATGACCAAATTTAAATCCTTTTAAAGCTGGCTTATTAGCAAGGCGGATATAATGATTGATCACTTCTTCTAAATCTAATGAGGGCTCTCTTTCAGGCACACAATTATTAAAATCACCAATAATTAGTCCTGATGCATCTATGAGTTTGCCAGCCATAAATAGTTGGTTCAGCATGCGGTCAATTGCACGCGGTTCTTCATTAATATCTTCAATGAGCAATAGTTTCTCCTTCGTATCGATTTCAAACTTTGTGCCAATTGTGCTCGTAATCAGTGATAAATTCCCACCCGTCACCAGGCCGCTTACTTTTCCGTCCACTAATGCTTCTAATGAAGAAATTTCACTCGTATATCGAATCGGAGCTGGCGTAAATAATTGATTGAAATATGTCTTTGATATGGAATGCACATCCACTTTCCCAATATCTGAAGCAAGCATTGGTCCATGGAAAGTAATAAGACCTGTTTGCTGCCGTATCGCTGTATGCAAAAAGGTAATATCACTATAGCCCCAAAAGATTTTTGGGTTATTCTTTATAATCGTATAATCGATTTGCGAGGCAATTCGCCCTGTGCCATAGCCTCCACCAGCACAGATAAGCGCCTTTACTTCTCGATCCAAGAACATCCTATGTAAATCTGCTAATCGATCCTTATCCTTTCCAGCTAAATAGCCATATTGATCCTGGACATGATCACCGATTTTTATTTTTAAGCCTAACTCTTCTAAAAATGAATAGGAGCGCTGTAAATTCTCTTGGTTTGGTGGACTTGCAGGTGCAATGATGCCAACCGTATCTCCCTTTTGTAAACGCTGTGGTTTCACTAACATGCTGTCACATCCTTTGTATTTTTTAAAAGGGATGTTCCTTCGAACATCCCCTGCTTTCCTAATTTTTATCTGCCCATTTCAGTTCAATATAACCAACTGGGTGTCGAACAATATCGGATACTGCTTCATTTTGTAAGTACACTTGATTATAGAAATGGATTGGAATGATTGGCATTTCTTCAAATAAAATTCCCTCTGCCTTATACATCATTTCATAACGCTTTCCTTCATCTGCTTCGTTCTTCGCATCTTTAATTAATTGATCATATTCCGTATTGCTCCAACCTGTACGGTTCATTGAATGGCCTGTTTGGAAGTTTTCAAGGAAGTTGATTGGGTCCGCATAGTCAGCAAGGAAAGAACTGCGTGATAGCTGGAATTTCAAAGCGGTTTGCTCTTCTGCAAAGACATTCCACTCCATGTTTGCTAGCTTTACTTCAACACCTAAATTGTCTTTATACATTTGCTGAAGTGCTTCTGCAATTTTTTTATGTGTATCACTTGTACTATAAGTTAGGGTGACTTCTGGCAGTGTTTCATAGCCTTCTTCTTCCATTCCTTTAGCAAGCAATGCCTTTGCTTCCTCAACATCTGTTTTCACGAGATCACCTGCTGTTTCACGGAAATCGTTCCCATTCGCATCATTAAATCCATAGGCAACAAAGCCATAGGCTGGTTTCTCCTTATTTTTCGTGACAAAGTCAACCATTTGCTGTTGATCAACAGCCATCGCAAACGCCTTTCGAATGTTGACATTTTGGAATGGTTCCATCGTTAAGTTAAACCGATAGAAATAATCCCCAGCTTGATCGCCAACCTCTGCTTTTCCTTCTGAGAAAAGCTGTTCACTTAAATCAGCAGGTATATCCGAAACATCTAAGTTTCCTGTTTGATACATTTGATATTCTGTATTCGTATCATCAATAATTGCCCAATGGACTTTGTCTAATTTCACTGTTCCTGCATCCCAATATTGGTCATTTTTCTCCATTAAGAAATGGCTGTCATGCTCCCATTCTGCTAGATTAAAAGGACCATTCCCTACAAATGTATCTGCCTCAGCAAACCATGTTGGATTGTCTGTTGCTACCTTCTCATTGATTGGGAAGAAGGCTGGATTAGTAATAACACTTAGAAAATATGCCTGAGGGCTAATTAAAGTGACTTCAAAAGTCTTAGCATCTATCGCTTTCACCTGCACATCATCAGCTGAGCCCTCTCCGTTGTTAAAGGCTTCTGCTCCTTCAATGAAATAGCCGAGGAATGCAGCTGGCGAACCTGTTTCAGGGTTTAATAGCCGTTTCCAGGCAAATTCAAAATCACCTGCGGTTACATCATCCCCGTTTGACCATTTCGCATTTTCACGTATATGAAATGTATAGATTTTCCCATCCTCAGAGACATCCCAGCTTTCAGCAGTTGCCGCTTCAGGATCGTGGTTCTTCCCTAATCGAGTTAAACCTTCCATTAAGTTATTCAATCCACTCCATGACACAGAATCAAAGCCAATTGGTGGATCAAAAGAAGTTGGTTCCAATCCATTATTTAGATAAAGGATTTTTTCACTTCCCTCTTCTTCCTTCACACCTTCGTCATTCCCCTTAGGCTGTGGATCACTTTGTGTTTCTTGTTTGGCTGTACAGGCAGCAAGCACGAAAATCAATAAACCCGTTAACAATAAAGTGAATACCCTTTTCACAGCATTTCCCCCTTTTTTTATAAATGACAATTCTAGTTTTCGTTCGCATGTAACTGAAACTAGAAAAATTACCTAACATGCACACGCATTTTTATAGCACGTTCGTCCTGGAGCCAGCAATCTACATGATGTTCCTTGCTTAGATGGGTTTTATCAGGATAGGCCCGATCACATACCTCCATGGCATAAGCACATCTTGCAACAAATGGACACCCTGCTGGCGGAGAGAATAAATCGGGTGGGGACCCAGCAATTGGCACTAGCTCTGACTCCTCTAGATCAAGGCGGGGCACTGAGTTTAATAACCCCTTTGTATAAGGATGCTGAGGCCGATAAAAAATTTCTCTTCTTGATCCCGCCTCAACAATTTTTCCTGCATACATGACAACGACACGATTGGCTACTTGAGCAACGACACCTAAATCATGTGTTATAAGGATGATTGATACACCTGTTTTCTTTTGTATCTCCTTAAATAAATCGAGTATTTGCGCCTGAATTGTGACATCTAGGGCCGTTGTTGGCTCATCAGCGATCAACACTTCTGGCTGGCAGACAAGTGCCATAGCAATCACAATCCGCTGCCTCATCCCACCACTGAATTGATGTGGAAAATGCTTTAAACGTTCAAGTGGGTTTGGAATGCCAACGAGATCTAGCATATCGAGTGCTGTTTTTTTTGCTTGCTGCCTAGTCACTGGCTTATGCTGCATAATGCCTTCAATAATTTGCTCACCAATTGTTAATGTTGGATTTAAAGCTGTCATCGGATCCTGAAAGATCATAGAAATGTCTGCACCACGTATTTTTCTTAACTTTGGTTCCTTTAATCTAGTTAAATCCATTCCTTTAAAGAGAACGGATCCGCTAGTAATCCTTCCAGGCGGACTTGGAATCAGACGCATAATGCTTTGGGCGGTGACACTTTTCCCACACCCTGATTCACCAACAATTGCTAATATCTCTCCTTTATATAAATCAAAGGTAACTCCACGGACCGCCTTCACTTCACCGCCATACGTCTTGAAAGACACATGGAGATCTGATATTTCGAGAACCTTTTCCATGCTCTTTACCTCCTCAGCCTAGGATCAAGCGCATCCTGCAGCCCATCCCCAAGTACATTAAATGAAAACATTGTCAGTGAAATAAAGAATGCAGGGAAGAACAATCTCCACCAATGTCCTGATAGAATTGTAGACAACCCATCATTAGCCATTGATCCCCAGCTTGCAAATGGGGGTTGAATGCCTAATCCGAGAAAACTTAAAAATGCTTCTGCAAATATTGCTGATGGGACGGTCAATGTCATTTGTACAATAATTGGACCCATCGTATTTGGAAGTAGATTCTTCTTAATAATTCTTGAGGTTTTCGTTCCAAATGTCTTTGATGCAAGCACAAATTCATAGTTTTTTATTTGAAGAACCTGGCCTCTAACGATCCGAGCCATCCCTACCCATCCTGTAACAGATAAAGCAAAGATAATCGTGAATAATCCAGGTCCCATAACAACACTTATAAGAATGACGACTAGTAAATAAGGAAGGCCATACAATATTTCTACGAATCTCATCATTAAATGATCTGTTTTACCGCCTTTGTAACCAGCTACACCGCCATAGATGACACCAATGATAAAATCAATCAGCGCGGCTACTGCTCCAACAAATAGAGAAATACGTGCACCCAGCCATGTTCTGGAAAAGACATCACGCCCTAACTCATCTGTCCCAAACCAATGCTCACTTGAAGGAGGCATATTTTGATTAGCTAATCTTTGTTCCTCAACAGAATGAGGGGAAATAAGCGGTCCAAAAATCGCCATAAAGATTAAAAGGATTAGAAAGATTAATCCTGCCATTGCTAATCTATTTTTCAAAAGGCGGCGCCATGCATCCTGCCAATAAGATAGGCTTGGTCTAACAACTGCCTCCGCTTCATTCTCGTTCTTTGTTTTCTGAACAAACCATTCATCAGAAATTTCCGATGCTGTATAACGATGGTCTCTTTTTCTTAACTCCATCAGCTCCCCTCCTTCTTATGCAGTTTGATTCGAGGGTCGAGGATGCCGTATGCGATATCGACTAAAAACAGCAGCATAATAAGAATTGCGCTGTAAAAAACAGTTGTCCCCATAATAACCGGGTAATCACGCTGATTTATGCTCTCCACAAAATATTTCCCCATCCCTGGAATTGCAAAAATCTTCTCAATCACAAACGTTCCTGTCAGAATACTTGCTGCAAGAGAACCAAGCACGGTGACAACAGGCAGCAAAGCGTTACGTAATGCATGTTTAAAGACAATTTTTACAGGGGAAAGACCTTTAGCCTTCGCTGTGCGGATATAATCTTGCGTTAGCACTTCAAGCATACTTGAACGGGTTAGTCTTGCAATAATCGCCATTGGCCCAGTAGCCAATGCTAATGTAGGAAGAATCATATGCTTTGGACTGACCCATGTAGCAACAGGGAGAATCCCCCAATTTACAGCCACCTGTTGAATAAGTAGCGTTGCCATGACAAAATTCGGGATTGAAATTCCAAGAACCGCTATTGTCATTGCCGCATAATCAATGATTCCGTTATGCCGGAGGGCAGCAATCATTCCAAGCGTAATCCCTGAAATGACAGCAACAAGTAAGGTAACTATCCCTAACTCAAATGAAACAGGAAAGCCTCTTCCAAGCATATCATTCACCGTCTGAGATGATTTTTTTATCGATGGGCCAAAGTCAAAGGTGACCACTGACTTTAAGTACAAGCCATATTGAACAATGAGTGGTTTATCCAGATGATAGAACTTTTCTAAGTTTTTCTGAACGGTTTCATTTGTCGCTCTTTCTTCATTGAATGGCGAGCCTGGCACCGAATGCATTAGGAAAAAAGTAAGTGTAATAATCAACCATAGAGTGACAAGCATCGCAATAAGCCGTTTTATAATATAGGCCGTCATAAGATTACACTTCCTAACAAAATGAAGTTCTCATTGCTAATTCAATCATGACAAGCATGGCACGGTATGCCTCCAGAATATCTTTTGCTTGATAGCGCACGATCGTCGTATTTTCTTCTATCTCCGTTCCTGGCATTAAATGAGCCCATTCTGCTTGCCCATAGTTCGCAAATTCAATTCGTAAGATTGGATGATTTGGTGGGGTGAGTGGTTGGATCTGATCTTTATTTTTTAATGCAAGTGCTGTTTTTTCCTTTAGGAGCTCTCCTGCTTTTATTGGTGTTAATGATTTGACAGCTGAACGGGAAATCGTTTCTTTTACAATTGCTGTTGTGATATTTGGGATTAATTGCTCTGCTTCCATTGCTGCCCGGTCATCCCCAGCGACGAGTAAGACAGGTACACCATAATATCCAGCAACATACGCATTAAACCCCATTTCCCCAATTGGCGTATCATTGATATACATATTTCGTACACCGAAGATCATCGAATGGGACATCACTCCTGGCATAGAGGCTCTTGCATGATAGCCAATAAACATGGCACCTGTATACGTTTCATCCAATCCTTGAACCATTGAATATGGCTTCACATCCCCAACAATCAGCTTTGTCTCTGGATGCAGCTTTTCAATTAACAAATTATTCATTTTTGAATGGCTGTCATTCACTAATACTTCTTGACACCCTTCATGGAAGGCTGTTGAAATCACTTGATTCGCTTCTTCTGTCATAATCAGCCGGCTTCGATCGTAATTATGTTTGGACGAATCAACATGTGTATGATCAGCAAGCCCTGTAATTCCCTCCATATCCACTGATATGTATAGCTTCATTAAAATCCCCCCTATTATTTCATATACGATTTTCGTAGATTCTATGCCGATAAATTCAATGATTCTATTAATAAAAAGTATCGATGTATAGATGGTGTTGCTTGCTGAAGAAATGATGAATCTAACCAATCCTTTAAATAGTCTTCTTGTCATAAAAAAATCCAGCTGTTAGAGAAGATACACACTCTCTAACAGCTGGATTTAATCTGCGTTTAACAGAAAAAGCAGCTTACTTATTATTTTATTTGTAAGTATTTAATATACGCATTTTTACAAGCGACCATTAATGCTTTTTGAGAGGAGCCGAAATAACGCTGTTCAATCTCCCAAATTAGCTGTTCAACATCCAAGATTGACTTACCTACGAGTATGGATTGAACGAATCTCGAAGTTAAATCAATAGTCGTAGAGCAATCTGCCTCAATGATTTTATCTGTTTCTCTATCAATCACAAGTCCGACAAAGAAAGCTTTATATTGTTGCATAATTGGATTGTTAGAAGATGTCTTACTATCTCCAATAACATAAACAGTACCTTGCTGAAACATGAACATGCCTCCTACAGAGCAAGGATATTACATGAGGTGTCTATGTGACAATCACAAACATTCAATGTAATGCATAGCCCTTAATAGGATTGTAATACAACAAGGACAGTCTGACAATATATTTATTTGACTTTTCTAAATATTATATTATCTCTCGATCCATTCTATTCCTTTAGAAAGGAATTGTCCTGCCGTTAGGAGCCTCTCTCCGCCACCTTGTGTAAATGTATCACTGCCTCCACCTTTTCCATTAATAGCAGAAAGAAGTTCACTCGTTAGCTCCTTCATGCTCATAGTTGGATTGGAGCCTCTTGCACACACAAATTGGAGCCTTTCTTCCTCTTCATTCACAAGGAATACAATGACATCAGTTGATAAAGAAGTAATTGATCTCGCAAGCTTTTGTAGTTGCTGGATATTTCTATTTTGGAAGATTTCAGCTACAACTAGATATGCGTCTAAAGATCTTCCGTCCGATAAAAGTTTCTTTGCTTCATATTCTAAAAGAGATCCTTGCATTTCCTCCATTTGCTTTTCTAACTCTTTTCTTCCATCAAGCAGCTTCTGCGCTGTATTTGCAAGATTATGCTCGGGGGCATTTAATATTTTTGTTAGTTTTTTAATTTCTCGTTGCTTTTGATGGAGCTGCATCAAGACACGTTCGCCACAGATAAATTGAATACGGACTTTCTTTCGCTGCTTTTCCCAATCTAATATTTTGATCGCTCTTACTTCTCCAGTTGATCGAGGGTGTGTCCCTCCACATCCGTTATAATCAAACTCAGGAATAATAACGAGACGGATATTATCAGTGACGGATAACTCCTTCCGAAGAGGATAAGAAGATAACTCATCTGTCGTTGCCCATTTTGTTTCGATCGCTCGGTTTTCCAAAATCATTTGATTGGCTACATGTTCCGCCTCATTCGCCTGTTCCTCTGTTAACTCCTCAATATTTAAATCAATAGTTAAATAGTCACTTCCTAAATGAAAGCCGACAGTTGAAAACCCGAAGCATTCTTCAAAGGCTGCCGATAAAATATGCTGTCCTGCATGCTGCTGCATATGGTCGAATCGTCTTCCCCAATTAATTTCTCCTGTTATTTGTGAAGACAACTCTAATGTGTGCTCTAAATAATGCCGGATTTCCCCGTCTACTTCCTCAACATCCATCACTTTTACCCCATTCAATGCCCCTGTATCATGTGGCTGTCCCCCGCCTGTAGGATAAAAGGCTGTTTCCTGCAATACCGCATATACTCTTCCTTGCTCATCCTTTTGCTGATTTATGAGTTCAGTTTTAAATAACTTTAAGTACGCATCTTGATAATATAGCTTATTTTCCACTAGACCTGCCTCCTTTGCCCTTTTCGTAATATTTTTTCATCTCTTGATCAGGTACCATCCCTCCACCAGTTCCCCAGACGATATGTGTCGCATTTTTCATATTTAATTGATGCTTCTTTATGTAGTCCTTTCCTTGATCTGATTTTTCTATATGGACAGGTCCTAGAAACCCTGCCAGCGCAGATGGTTCAAGGAGTTTCCCTTCCGTATCAGCTAGTATAGTCAACAATTCAAATAATTTATCATCTTCAATTGTATAGATTCCACTGATTACCTTCTCAAGTAATTTTCCTACAAAGCCAGATGGCCTTCCAACAGCTAATCCATCTGCTTCGGTTTGATTATCGATACCAAAGTCTTGAACAGATACTTTATCATGTAAACCAGTCATTAGACCAAGGAGCATCGAAGGGGAATGGGTAGGCTCCGCAAAAAAACAGTGCACATGATTGCCAAATATTTGTTTTAGACCAAATGTAACGCCACCTGGCCCCCCTCCTACTCCACAAGGAAGATAAACTAAAAGTGGGTGTTCCTCATTCACTTTCCTATTCATTTCCTCAAGCTGCTTCTTTAAACGAATAGCCGCAACAGAATAGCCAAGAAAAAGATGCTCTGAGCTCTCATCATCAACGAAATACATATTCGGATCCTGCTCCGCCTGCTTTCTCCCCTGCGCAACTGCTTCACTGAAATCTGAAGCATGCTCAATAACTACTACACCTTTTTCCCGCAGCAAGTCCTTTTTCCATTTCTTCGCATCTGCTGACATATGTACATACACTTTAAAACCAAGCTTCGCACTCATAATCCCAATGCTTAAGCCTAAATTTCCTGTTGATCCTACTGCAATTGAATAATTGGAGAAAAATGTTTGAAACTCCTTATCTGCTAGCTTCGCATAATGATCCTCTTTCACAAGGAGGTCATGTTCCATCACCAACCTCTCAGCAAATTGCAATACCTCATAAATACCGCCCCTTGCTTTAATTGACCCTGAAATTGGCAAATCGTTATCACATTTTAATAATAATCGTCCTGGAAAATCTAGTTGATATATTTCTTGAAGTCTATTTTGCATATTCGAAATTGGTACGAGCGGGGATTCAATCATTCCGTTATCCCTTTCAGTCTCTGGAAAAACCTTAGCGATGTACGGCGCAAACCTTGCTAATCTCTCTTCTGCATCCTTCAAATCAGAAAAGGATAAAAAACTCTGCCTTCGTGCTGTTTGATAGATTGGATTTGTCCAAAACAATTCATTAAGTCTCGTAATATCATGAATTTGCGGAAATAATTCTGCCCATTGCAATATTGTTTTTCCATTAATGAGTGAATCTGTCATGTTACCCACCTCCATTTTCTTACTTATCATTATATTAAAATTCGTTGACTCCTTCCTGTTTTTCAGCACAAAAAAAACGATTGGTCATTAGTTATCCCAATCGATTTTGTTTGAAAAGTTATTTTCACTATTTTAATTATGTCTTACTGCTCGTGCGGCTTGTCTTTCATGTAGCTTCATCATTGCAAATCTAGCAATTAGCCATTCATTCAAAAAAATCAATTTCTTGGCCAAATAGGAAAGAGATTTTGTAAGTGGCCAAGAACAACTTACCCTTTTAAATCTTAAATCGATTTGCTAACTGTTCCAACTCATTCGCTGTAGAAAGAAGGATGTCGATGGATGCAGATACTTCTTGCATAGATCCAGTCTGGTGCTCAGATGCAGCTGCAACATCCTGCATTTGATTTGAAATTTGTTTCGAGATTGAAGTAATTTTATCTATTTGCTTATTTGCCAATTCAACATCTTCTTGAATATGAACAGTAGATGAAAGGATTTCTTCCACGTCTTCACTTAAACTTTTCGTTGACTGTTTAATCGTATTAAAGACATTGTCTGCATTTCTTACTTTCTCAATTCCTGTCTCAACAATTACATTTGCCTGATCCGACAGAGAAACGGCTTCTGTTGTTTTGCTTTCAATCTCGAAAACAATTGATTTAATGTTTTCAATGCTTCTAGATGTCTCTTCCGCAAGCGTACGAATTTCTTCCGCCACAACAGCAAAACCCTTGCCTTGTTCACCTGCTCTTGCACTTTCTATCGAAGCATTTAAAGCAAGTAAATTCGTCTGCTTTGAAACATTCATGATTATATTTAAAATATCCTTTACCTTCACAGATCGATCTTTAAGCTCATGCATCGTTAAAGATACATTAGCTGAGCTCTTTCGAATATGGTCCATTTGAGTAATGGACTCTCCAATAATTACACTGCCATTCATTGCAAGACTTGATACCTCATGTGAATTTTTTGTTGTCACTTTTATCCGATCAGCAATTCCATTCGTTTGTTCGAAAATATGCTGAAAAGTATTCTGTATATGCTCTGCTTCTGAAGCCTGATAATTAGCTGATTCTGCAACATTTTGAAAAGTAACAGCAGTTTCTTCAACAATATTTGCAACTTCAGTAGAATTGACTGATAGCTCCTCCGTCGAAGATGCAACATCTTTAGATGTTGAAGCAGTTTGAATAAGCGCGTTCTTTAAGTTTTCAACCATGAGATTAAAGTTTTCATTTAATATTTGTATTTCCCCTGTTGCTTTTATTGTGGATGCTTCCTTACTCAAATCACCTGCTGAAATTTGCTTTGTATATTCTGTCAAATGCTTTAATGGCAAGATTGTTTTTCTTACATATAAAATAATAATGATTCCCGCAGTAACTAACGATAGAATTCCAACAATGATTGTAGAGGAAACCATGCTCCATGTTCTTTCAGTTAAAATTTCTGCATCAAAGTCAATAACACTGAACGCAACAATCTCACTGTTTCCATCATGATTATTAAAAATTGGTGCATAACCTGTTAACCGTTTCATCCCAGCATATTCATAAACATCTGAATAAACGGGCTGCCTTGTTTCAAGCAGTGAATTCAATAATTCTTGATCAATCGGAGTTTCTTCTCCTACACGAATTCCTTGCTTCTCTGAGTTTGTATCTGCAACAATTACTTTTCCATCAATTGATATCAAATATTGATTTTCAAAAATCGGCTTATGTGCTGTAGTCCAATCAATTTTTTCTCCAAGCTCCGCTGCTTCTTTTTGAGAAAGAGACTGTAAACGATCAATATCATCTATGGTCAAAAGCCCTGTGGTAATATTTGCACATCCAATTAATTCAATCCCAGCTGATTCTTTTACTTTTAAGTATGTCATGCGGTAATTTGCAGTTGAAATAATCGATAAACTAATAAAAATGACGATAGACACAATTCCGATCAACTTAGAAAGAATCGATCTTTTCAATTTAACCCTCTTTTCTGTTTTTTCAATAGTAATTTTTTCCTATGGTGATTATAAATGATATATTTTTATCGAACTGTTAAAAAAATCACTACTTATTAGAAAAAAGTCGATAAATGCTGGATTTGTTCAGCATTTGTCGAAAAATTTCGTCAAACTATAAATGTTTTTAAGATTTTTATAAAGAAGGTTTTTAGTTTAATTGTGTAATTGCTCAATAAACTAATAGAGGATTATTTATCAAATGAAATTTAGGAGAATGTAAATAAAGTTAAATTTGGCCTTTTTCCTAAGATGATGTATTTAGCGAATACAGACTAAGGCAAACGACCACATACATCAAAAAAGGACAGCGATTTCGCTGCCCTCTTTTCTTTCTACATTCATCCAATGTATTATACAGTTCAAAACGATTTGCTTTAATAACTCCATCTCTAGCTAAATTATAATTGGAGACTTCGACCTGTTATAAATTGCAGCCATGCGTACACACCGGTTTTCACTGTTTCCGCAACAGCTGAATCCTTACTTGGATCGAGACAAACAAAATCAATATGGCGGACAGCTGGACTCTTTCCAATTTCTAATAGTGCATCGAATAATTCTGTTGCTGTGAGACCGCCTGGAGTGGATGCAGGTACTCCTGGGGCAACAGATATATCAAGCACATCCATATCAACAGTGACATAAATGCGATCAACTTGGTTTGCTAGATGGCTCAGTGCTTCCTTAATCGTTTCAATGATGCCCTGCTTGCGTGCTTTTTTTAAGGTAACCATCTGAATCTGATGCTCTTTCGCATAATCAATTAATGGCTTAGCATTGAAATACCCGTGCAAACCAATATTTATCACATGCTCACCCTTAACGACATTTCCGTCAATCAGCTGCCTGATCGGCGTTCCATTTGCTGGCCCTAATTCAGCCGGGTCTCTGACATCTAAATGGGTATCAAGCTGTAAGATCCCTATTGTTTCATTAGGCTTAGCACTTTTAACTCCGCGAACTGCACAAGCAGTCGTAGAATGGTCACCACCAATCATACAAGTTGTTGTGCTCGGATAGTCAGCAACTAAAGCCTCAGTTGCTTCCTGAATGTGGTGATGGGAGAGAAGAATATCGGTTGTGTGCATTACTACATCCCCTGCATCCGCTACTTGGAATGACGCAAGGTCAACATCTTCATCTAAGTTGTACGTCGCAAACCCCTTCCACATCCGACGAAATTCAGTTGGGTAAAGAGAGGCACCCGAAACACTAATCGATGAGCGAGAAATAGGTGCTCCGTATAGGATCAGATCCGGAGCATTTTTCATTTCATCTAATGGCTGTACCCATTGATGTACGTAAGTTGGTTCACTTTGACTTACATTCCATGACCATTCGGGTTTTTGGAGCCAGTTCTTTTTCATCGTTAGCTCACCACCTGAACGCCTTTTTTCCAAACGGCTTTGACATGATTCACACCAAATAAATATTGCAGCTCTTGATAATTTTTCACATTCCATAAAACAAGATCCGCTTGTTTTCCAACTTCAAGTGAACCTACTACATTTTGGCGATTAATCGCACATGCAGCATTATACGTTGCAGCTGTTAAGGCTTCTGCCGGAGTAAGGCGCATAGAAATACAAGCTAAATTCATAACGAGTGGCATCGATGTCGTTGGGGAAGATCCCGGATTACAGTCTGTTGAAATAGCTACTGCAACACCTTCATCAACCATTTTTCTGCCTGCCGCGGCATCTTCTCTTAAATAAAGCGCGGTCGCTGGCAGCAAGCAAGCAAGTGTTCCAGCCTTCGCCATTGCCTGTATTCCCTCATCGGAAGCCTTTAATAAATGCTCAGCTGAAATTGCTCCAACCTTTGCAGCTAATTCCGCTCCACCGTATGGCTCAATTTCATCTGCATGAATTTTTGGTGTCAAACCAAGCTTTTTACCAGCTTCTAAAATTTTTTCTGACTGCTCTGGCGTATACACACCTAGTTCACAGAAAACATCATTAAACTCTGCCAATTTCTCCTCAGCAACAATCGGAAGCATATCATTAATAATATGGTCAACAAATTCATCTTCTCTTCCTTTAAACTCTGGTGGCACCGCATGCGCACCCATAAAGGTTGGTACTAGATCAATAGCATGTGCTTCCTGCAATCGCTTCATCATCCGCAATTGCTTAAGCTCTGTTTCCAAATTCATGCCATAGCCGCTTTTCCCTTCCACTGTTGTTACACCATGCTGAAGAAAGGAATCCAGTCTGCGAGTCGTTTGCTCAAACAGTTCTTCCTCTGTTGCTTCGCGTGTCATACGGGCCGTTGCATGAATCCCACCGCCTGCGTTCATAATATCCATATATGTCGCACCTTCAAGGCGCATTTCGAATTCACGCTCACGGCTTCCTCCATAAACGACATGTGTATGAGGATCAACTAAACCAGGTGTTACTAGATGGCCTGTTGCATCAACGATTTCTGCTTCCTGTATTCGATCAGCATACCGCTCTGATAGCTCATCCGTTGTCCCAACAGCTTGAATCTTGCCATCTTCTAGCCATAAACTGCCATCTTCAATTAATCCTAGGTCTGACATCGCTTCCTTTGAACGCGGACCCTTAACATCAGAATTAAGAGTAGCCAGTTGCGAAATATACTTAATCCAAATTGGTTTCTTCATCCTTTACTCATTCCCTTTGTTTAGCATTGGGATGTTAACCCCTTTTTCGATTGCTGTTTTCTCTGCCAATTCATAACCTGCATCTACATGACGAACAATGCCCATTCCTGGATCTGTTGTAAGCACGCGTTCAATCCGTGCTTCTGCTTCTTTCGTTCCGTCTGCAACAATAACCATACCGGCATGCATTGAATAGCCCATACCTACTCCGCCACCATGATGTACAGATACCCAAGTTGCTCCACCAACTGCATTAATCATTGCATTCAAGATCGGCCAGTCTGCCACTACATCTGAACCGTCCTTCATTGCTTCTGTTTCTCTATTTGGTGAAGCGACAGAGCCTGAATCCAAGTGATCACGGCCAATGACAATCGGTGCCTTCAATTCCCCTTTAGCTACCATGTCATTAATAATTTTTCCGAAGCGTGCACGTTCGCCGTAACCAAGCCAGCAAATACGAGAAGGCAGCCCTTGGAACTCAATTTTTTCTTGTGCCATGCGAATCCAGTTGCATAAATGCTCGTTATCACTAAATTCACGTAGGATCACTTCATCTGTTTTATAAATATCCTCTGGATCACCTGATAGAGCTACCCAACGGAAAGGACCTTTCCCTTCACAGAACTGTGGGCGAATATAAGCAGGAACAAATCCAGGGAAGTCAAATGCATTTTCAACCCCTTCATCCTTCGCAACCTGACGGATATTGTTGCCGTAATCAAATGTGACAGACCCTTTTTCCATCATTTCTAGCATTGCCTGAACATGCTTTGCCATGGAAGCCTTTGAAAGTTTCACATATTCTTCAGCATCATTTTTCCTTAATTCTGCCGCTTCCTCAAGTGACATTTTCGAAGGAACATATCCATTTAACGGGTCATGTGCAGAAGTTTGGTCTGTTAAGACGTCTGGAATAAAGTTTCGTGCAATCATTTCAGGAAGAATGTCAGACGCATTGCCAATTAGACCAATAGATAGCGCTTTACCAGATAGTTTCGCTTCCTGCGCCAAACGAATTGCTTCATCAAGCGAATCGGTTTTCACATCTGTATAACGTGTTTCAATTCGGCGATCTATACGCGTTTCATCCACATCAATACCGATACATACTCCACCGTTCATTGTTACGGAAAGCGGTTGAGCACCACCCATGCCACCAAGCCCTGCTGTGACAGTAATTGTATTTCTAAGTGTACCGCCAAAATGCTGCTTCGCTAATTCAGCGAATGTTTCATACGTTCCTTGTACAATCCCTTGAGAGCCAATGTAAATCCAGCTTCCAGCCGTCATTTGTCCGTACATCATCAGTCCCTTTTTGTCGAGTTCATGGAAGGTTTCCCAATTGGCATACGCAGGGACAAGATTCGAATTTGCAAGCAGGACTCTTGGTGCATCTGCATGTGATTTAAAAACTGCTACTGGTTTTCCTGATTGAACAAGCAATGTTTCATCATCTTCTAATTCCTTCAATGACTTTACAATCGCATCAAAGCACTCCCAGTTACGTGCTGCCTTACCGATTCCACCGTAAACAACAAGATCCTCTGGACGCTCTGCTACATCAGCATCCAAGTTATTCATTAACATACGAAGGGCAGCCTCTTGCAGCCACCCCTTTGTGTTTAACTCTGTTCCGCGGTAACGTACAACTTTCTCACTTGAAATTGTCTTCATTCTTATTCCCTCCTTTTTCTATATTTTTATTTTATAATGAAATTTCGGATAATTAATTATAAATTAATGTTTATTTTATAATTAATTTCATTTAATATTAGAAAAATAACTATTTTTATAAAAAGATTCACATTTTTTTAATGTATACTAAAATAACTCTCCATACAAAAAAATGAACTGCTTATCACCAGTTCATCAAGTGCTCACTTTATATTAAGATATCCTTTCATGCCGAAGCTTTAATAATTCCATTTCCTTTGCATACTTCATTCCAGCTTTTTGTTTCATATCCACAATCCTGTCATAGAGCAGTTTAACAAAAATAACCGTGTATTCACGGCTATTCTGTATGCATTAAATATGCGATTTGCCACGTTCAATTCCTGTGCGATAGGCGGAGGGCGTGCAGCCTTCAAGCTGTTTGAATTTAGAATTAAAGTATGTTTGATGGGCATATCCAGTTAATCGAGATACCTCGTCTAATGATAAATCTGTCTCTAGCAAGAGACGTTTCGCTTCACGGATTCTTACTTGATGAAGAAAAATCCGGAAGGTTTGGCCTGATTCCATTGAGAATCGCCTGCTAAGCGTACTCTTATTTATACGAAGTGCCTCAGCACATGCTGCTAAATTCCATCCAGCATCCCAATAATTCAATTCAATCATTTCCTGTACTTTCTCTACAAGTGACTGAGGTCCATCTTTAATTTCCTTCTGAACTTGTAGAAGCAATTGCTGGATAAATGTTAGCAGCTCCTTAACAATCTGATAAATAATAGATTGATGAATAATTTGCTTAAACACCTCATGATAGCTTGCTTCAAGGGATACACTTAGTAGATTATACGATTTCATATGTCTGCGAATTTGTGCGAGTACGCTCGTAAGTCGGATTCGTACCATTTCGGGGTCTGGGTATGGTCGTTCATACGTTAGAAATTCGCGCTCAACCCACTCTCTTATCGCCTTTGTATTCCTCGTTTCAAGCATTTCAATCCATTGTCGCTGCTCTAACGGTGTAAGAAAGGGGTCCATTTCTAATGGCTCCATTTGCTTATTTCCCTCTAAAATAATATCATATCCCTCAAAAAAGACCGTTTTCGTTAATTGCCTTGTTTGCTGATACGTTTTCTTTAATGATTCTCTCGAAGTATTATTATGAATGACAATCGCTAGCGGTTCATCCATTCGCTCTTTCCACCTCGATAGAAAAGAATGATAGACTTCCCTAATCGATTCAATTTCGGCATTTTCCTGTACACATAAAATAAATTCGGATAACGCGAAAATCTGTTGCTTACCTGGAAAGGAATAACTCTGTAATGCTTCATAGACATATTGTAGGGATTCAGTATTTGGTGTCAAAAAAGCGACCATTGTTATCGGAGAGGCTTGATAATTATCTGTCAAAAATAGATCTGGGTAATCAAGCATTTGGGCATCTGCTTGATCGAAACTACTTTGCATAAAAGAATTCTTATCTTGTCGTGACTGGTAACGAATTTGTTGAATCGGTTTTTTTAAATCCTCAGGTGAAATGGGGCGAAACAAGACATCCTCTGCACGATATCGAAGGGCACGGTATGCCGTTTGAAAAATACGTTCCGATGAAATCCCAATCCACTGGATTTTCCTCTGATGAAGGATCTCACACAATTCACCTCCACCATTTTCCCACAAATCCATATCAAAAATAACTAAGTCTGGACGATGCATCCCCATTGCCTTTATAAAATCATCTGTTGAATCCCACAGTGTTACATTTATGCCTGTTAAATGAGATTCCAATACCCATCTTATTCCTTGAGCTTCTAACAAATCCTTTGCCATTACATGAATGTCCAAAATTCATCCACCTCTAGTGAAGTCATATAAACGAATCAAACATAGGACCTACGTTCGCCTTTTTTCATTAATCAAACGTTTGATTAAGACCTATGTTCGCATCTTTTTATTAATCAAACGTTTGATTAAATTTTGAATTCGCCTTAAAGAGAAAATGGGCACTCTACCAAAGTGATAGAGTGCCTTATTTATATCTTAATAGTTTACATATTTAAGTGGGTTCACAGAGTTTGATCGGCTTCCATTCCATGGTCCGTTGTGAATTTCAAAATGTAAGTGAGGACCTGTTGAGTTACCAGTATTGCCCATATACCCTAGTTGTTGGCCTTTTTCTACTCTTTGTCCATTTGATACAAATAGAGTTTCTAAATGACCGTAAACGGTTGTCATTACTTGTCCATCAATAACATGAGTTATCATAACCACATTTCCATAGCTTCGATCAAAATTCGCCTTAATTACGATTCCAGCAGCTGAAGCAACGATTGGAACATTTTCCGTTCTTCCACCTTTGCCAATATCAATTCCTGAGTGAAGTCTGCCCCATCTTTGTCCATAATGAGACGTCAATCTGCCTGTTGCTGGATTCATGAAAGTTCCATTTGTTACTGCTGGTGCTGCTCCAACACTATTATTGCCTTGTTTTTTCCTTTGTTCTTCTAGTTCGCGCTGTTTCTTTTTCCATGCGGCAATCTCAGCATTAATCGCTTTTTCCTGTGCTGCTAAGATTGCTTCTTTATCTTCAAACTCAAGAAGTTCCCCATGCATATGCTGTTCTTCTTGCTCTAGCTCTTTATATAATCTATTTTGTTCAGCTTTTTGCTCTCCTAGCTTCTTCTTCATTCCTTCAAGCTCAGCCAACTTATTATTTAATTCTTCTAATTGTTTCTTTGCTTCTGCTTCCTTTTGATCAAGCAGCGCTTTATCCTCCTGATGCATTCGTAGCAAATCTCGATCCGCTTCCATAAATGAGGTAACCGCGCTTACACGATTAATAAAATCTCCAAAGCTTTGAGCACCTAATAATACATCCAGATAGTTAATGACACCGCCGTTTTCTTGGATGGAACGAATACGCTCCTTCAAGAGCTTGTCCCTTTTTTCAATTTGTTCCTTTAGTGCTTGTATTTCTTCTTCTAAACGTTGGATTTCCAGCTTTGTATCATTAATCTGCACTTCTTTTTCTTTTATTTTGCTTTCTGTATCAGCAATCGAAAGCTCAATTTTATCTATTTCTTTCTCAACATTGGATTTTTCTTCACCAATTTCCTCTAATTTATCCTTTGCTTGATTAATCTCTGATTGAATATTTGAGCGATTTTCTTGAATGTCCTTCTTTTTGTCCTCAAGCTGTTTGTTTGTGACTGCATAAGTAGTACTAGATGTTGACATGAGCAAACTGCTGCAGCCCAAAACAATGCCAATTCCTAGAGTGAGAATTTTTCTTTTCAATTTGATAAGTCTCCTCTCTATGTATTAGATAGATTAAAAGTAGTATATTGACCTCTTTTGTCTAGTTTTCGTGGGATTTAATGTATAAACTATGAGGTAGTTTGTAGAATGCTGTATGCTTTTTTGGAAGAATAACACGGCTTTAGTCAAATTTTGTTGTATACACACATATTTTATATTATAGCACTGTCGACTGGAAATTTAAGTACGAAAATTATTACATTTATATTTCAATAGATTCCAATACTTGTAAATTAGTTAGTGTTTCATAAGCTAGGCGCATGTATTATTTAGTAAGCTTCGTTTTTAAACAAACAAAAGCCGCCTAGTATTTACTAAGCGGCATGTTGACTTCTTATTTTCTTTTCGTAATGGTCATTGATCTTCTTAAAATGTCTATTTCTTGTTTTAGCTTTATATTTTCCTGTTTAATTGCCAGAATCTCATCGTTTTGATCTGGATTGATTGCGGGGAGGAGAGCTACTTTGTACCAGGCTTTGCCATCTTTCATTTCTCTATGATGGCTTTTATTAAAACTTGCTTCTGGATAGCTTCTTTTAATATATTCTGCTTCTTCATTAGACAATCTCAGTTCCCTAATGTGTACACCATCACCGAAGGAATCTGACAAAAACTTCTCAAGCTTTTCGACTTCTTCAAGTTTCAATTCATACCCCTCCCTTAGCTTTTGCCAATCAACTTTTCACGATTCCACCTGAGTATTCAATGGATCTCTCAACTAGGACATCCATCGCATCTATACAATATTTTGCTGCTTGATCATCTAAGTCTAAACAAGATAATTCAGTGCAAGCTAGAATCACACAGCTGCAGCCTTCATTATGAACGAGGTCTTCGATAATCTTTTCTATTACCTTCGTGTCTACTTCTAGATCACTCTTTACATGATATATTGTATTCATAATTTGCTCTTGGTAGACCTTGTTCGGCTTGTAAAGCTGCATATTGTAGGTATTACAGCCTTTTTCATAAATGCCGCTGCTTATCGTTCCAGTTGTAGCTAATACACCCACTTTGCTATGATCTCCATATTTTTGATGAATAGTCTTACAAGTTTCATCAATCATATGGATAATATTAATGCTCGTCATTTCCTGCATTTTTTCATAGAAAAAGTGTGAAGTATTACAAGGGATAGCAATATTAGCAACACCTGCGAATTCAAGCAGCTTAAAATCATTTTTAATCGCATCTAAAAAAAGTTCTTCCCTTTTATTCAATATGACACTCGTTCGATCTGGTAGGGTTGCATGATTAAGAATCATCATATTGATATGATCTTGATCAGAACTGGCTACCGTATTCTCAATCACTTTTTCAAAAAAAACAGATGTGGCCATTGGGCCCATTCCGCCAATTACACCTAAGCTTTTCTTTTCCATTTTCTACCCTTCTTAATAAATGACTTAATACAATCATTATATTCATAATGACAGCGAACTTTCTATTTTTCTGATTTATTCAAGGATTTCCAGACGGACAAGATTCTTTTCCTTTAGTAATTGAAGTGCAATTTCTGCTCCATGGTCCATTCCCTGACATCCGGCTAGCAAGACGAGATCTCCATCCTCTGCTTTTGAGAGTGCTTTAGCAATCGCATCAGGTAATTCCTTATATAAATCAACCTTGATCTTCGCTTCAGCCATTACTTCCTCAAACACACGCTGCTCTTCATCTGTTACTGTATCCTTTGCCGTCACATGTGAGATGCTCTTAGTAGCAATAATCTCATGCAAAGCAAGCTTATCAGCCCAGCCAACAATTGCTTCAGCATTTTCTCTGTTAACTGTCGGACCACGTTCTCCTCTGATTGCATAAACAATATGTAGTTTGTTGTACTCCATATACTTCAATGTTTGTAAAGTGACATTAATATTTCCTGTATTAGCGAAGTGGTCATCAATAATTTTAATATCCTCTTCGTAAATAAATTCAAAACGACGTTCTACTCCAGCAAAATTCTTTAATGTATGCTGAATTGTTGATACAGATACCCCAGAAAGCAATCCCACGATAATTGCAACCATTGAATTATAGACTGAGTGCAAACCTGGAACAGAAAGCTCAACATCGAATTCACCTGGAATATACTCGGTTCCATTTACTTTAAATGCCTTTAAAATCTCAACGGTAAATTTCGCTCGACCTGTTGTTAAATCTAAGTTCTTGCAATGAATATGACCTTCTTTGCTTTCCACACCAAATGTAATTACTTGTGCCTTTGTTTGGTTCACAAGGGAAGCCGAATATGGGTCATCTAAATTCAAGACCGCATAGCTTTTTTCACTTGCATTTCGAATGAGACTTGATTTTGCTTCAAAATATTGTTCAAATGAACCATGTGAATCAATATGCTCACGGCTAACATTGTTTAAAGTAACAATATCATAATCTACGGTCTCTACACGATGAGTTTCCAGAGCCGCTGACGATACTTCCATACATACATGGGAAACATTTTTCTCTACCATTTGATTTAGATAATATTGTAAATCCAATGATTCAGGAGTAGTCAGCTCAGCAGGAATAGAAACGTCATCCATTTTTATCGATACCGTCCCAATTAAACCTGTTTTATGTCCTTCATTCTCAAGGATCTCATTAATCATATAGGAAGTGGTTGTTTTCCCATTTGTTGCTGTCACACCAATCATCTTCATCTTTTCAGAAGGTTGATGATAAAAAGCTGCACCTAAGCGTGCAAGTGCAATTCTGCTGTTTTTCACAACATATTGTGGAATTTCGACTCCCTCTTGCACTTCCTCCACAACAGCAGCAACCGCACCATTTGCGATTGCTTGAGGGAGATATTTATGTCCATCTGTTTTATAGCCGCGAACACAAACGAAAAGATGGCCTTTTGTAACCTTTTGTGAATGATAAGACACTCCACTTATATTCATTTCCCTATCATTATAAACTTGCTCGACCTCAATCGAATGTAGTAATTTTTCTAATTGCATCGTTTACTCCCTCTTTTCTCGTGTCCATCGATTATTTTCTTTTCAGCAGCTTTCTTTTGAAAAAGGTCATTCCGGGCTTTGGATCCTGCCAATCCCAAATCGCATAAGCCTTTTTCTTAAATAACGATTTAACTACTTCTCCCTTTGTAAGCTGACCTGTTCGGATATAACCCTTTATCGCTAACATATCCTCATATGCATACCAAAATACACGGTTCTTATCCTCCTTCACTGCCTTCGGTGGAAGTGGGGAGCCAGTCAGCTCTCGATAAGTAATATAAGGAAAGTTCACACCAACCTTATATAATAAATTGTTCAGATTCGTAATTCTTGCATTAATTTCGATTAAATAGTACTTCCCTGTTTCCGCATCCTTTTTAAATTCAATCTCCGCAAACCCTTTAAAGCCAATCTCTTCTAAAAATTTCGCCCCGATATCATACAGCTCTGGAACATATTTTTGCTCTGTATAGACAGAAGCACCGAAGTTAATTGGGTATTGGCGATGCTTCTGGCAGGTTACCCAATGAGTAACCTTCGATTCTTGATTTAAATAGGCATCAAATGTATACATATGATCATCAAAACCAGGAATAATTCGCTGAACAATGACTTCTAAGCCAGCCTTTTCTGCTTTTTCTAAAGCTTCTTCTAATTCCTTTTGATTATGGACCATAAAGATTTTCTTTCTAAAAGTAGCAACAAAGGTTGGGGAATCAGTCGGCTTCACAATACAAGGATAGTTAATAATCGTATCGATTTTTTCAAAGAAGTTCTCTTCATTGACTCGCACCGTTTCTGGGACGAGCATTCCTTTCTCTACGGCTAATGCATGTAGAGCTTCCTTATTCATCACCTGTGAATAAAGGCCTTTCTTCGTCTGCGGGATCAGATAACATTCCTTCAGTTCATCCAAATATTCATCAATTACTTCTACATATGAATCATGACAAGGAATTAGCACCGGTGTTTCGTTTTGTTTTTTTGCATAATCAATTAAAAATTGAACAAATGCTTTCATTTCTTTTTTATAATGAGGGGAAACCAATCGCTCCGAACAATACTTCGATTCTGCCCCATATGTATCTGCACCAGCATAATCCACTGCCACCGTATGAATCCCATTTACACCTAGGCACCGGATTGTACTTAATCCAATATAGTAATTACATCCTAAAATAACTGCTTTATTCAACCTTTTTCATCTCCTCGAATATCTATCACAGCGACATTCATCAATATATAGATATTGACATAGAAATATGTTTCCTTGCAAGAGATAATAAGGAATTTCGGACAAATAGCATAGGGAATTATTGGGCTGGAGAAACAAATACCGAAAAGTGCAAGTAACGTATCTTTCCCCCTACAATAAGTAAGAATATACTAATAAGTAAGATAAAAAAAGAAGGAGGTTCACTAAAATTTATAGTTGATGATAACGGAAATACTAAGATAGAGGTAATAAAGCGCAATACCATCCTAGATTTATTTGGATCAATAGAGGCCAAAGACGATACAAAAGATTTTGAAAAAATAAGGCTGGATACAAGAAAAGAGAGAATGGAACAGATTGACCAAACTCATACCTACTTGCAACTAGAAAACTAAACACCCACAAAAAAACTATTTTCAGACAAATAGCTTAGAAAATGATTAGGGGGAATATAGAACTTTCTTTAATTGACTATAGTTAGATTTGAGATTCTTTTCTGTATGTATTCATTAAAGCGATGATTTGCTTTAATGCTAAATATTTCTAAAGACTTTTTATAGAAATCTACTGCTATTTCCTTATGATTCATTAACTCATAATTGTAACCCAACTGGTAAGTAAGTTCGCCGTATAAATACATGCTGTTCATTTGAATACATTCATTTATTCCATCATTGCATAACTCAATTGACTCCTCATGCCTACAAAGTCTCGTTAGCACCTTTGTCATATTATAATTAACTCTTATTAATATCCTTTCATCTTTTAATTGTTTGCTTGTAAGGATTTTTTTTGCCTCATTAAAATAGTTAAATGCTGTTTCATGTTTATTTATCTCCGAATAAATGACAGCCAAAGTATTTACAATTTCAAACTCTCTTTCTGAATACAAATTAATATTTTCTGGCAAAGAGTTATTAAGTTTCAATGCCAGGTTTAATATTTCAATCGCTGCTGATGGATCGTTATCAACATAGTATAGAGCAATCCCTTTGTGCCATAAAAGAAATTGCTTTAACTCATCAAAACGATTAAAAGTAGGATTTTTCTCCTCTAATAGAACCAGTTCTTTAACCGTAAGATAATCCTTTTTTTGAACTGCTTGTCGAATCGTATTAAACGTCTCTTTTACATACTCATAATTCTCCATATGTGCATGCACGAAAAAATACTCCATATCCACATGCAGCTTTTGAGATAACTT
This sequence comes from Cytobacillus eiseniae, assembly GCF_017874625.1. Lineage (GTDB taxonomy): Bacteria > Bacillota > Bacilli > Bacillales > Cytobacillaceae > Cytobacillus > Cytobacillus eiseniae. The sequence goes on from NZ_JAGIKZ010000020.1 coordinate 57,195, forward strand.
ATACAAAATGGGAGCAGAAGGGTATGTTTCTCCTTTTTCTATTTTGCTTAACATCGATTGGTGGCAAATGCCTTCACATAATTGTGCTTGCGTAATTCCTTTTTCAAGTCTTAGTTTTTTTAATTCTACGCCTATTAAATTTTCATACATTAAATTCACTCCAATTTGTACCCTTTCCATTCATTTAGAAAGCAACCCTGTCCCACTTGAATGAAATTGGACCCTAAATAGATGATCTCTATACATGCTACATTTAGAGAAATATTCCTATATTCATAAAATATATCGAAACCTTTAAATAAATGAAGGTAAGATTAGTTAAATCTAGTATTAACGTCAAATAATATAGAAACTACAAATAGAAACTTCTTGTATCATATAATTAAAGAAAAAAACAAAATTAGTATATCAATTTAAATTCTAGAATCACATATTGATAAATCATTATTGGACTGCTCGAGGCTATTGCGAATTTGATGTACCTGGACCTGATTCATCCTCAAGTACTTATACAAGTGGTGAGTTAGAAATAGTTACTGAAACATCAAATATTTTAATAGCAGCAGAAAAAAGTAAAATGTTAACTCATGAATTTGGACATCTTTTCGGGCTAGCTCACATAACAGCTTAGTTCACAGATTCTATCATGGATGAAAGTGATGTATTCAAATGATCTGATTCAACATCTTATGATATTGATAATTTAAAAGGACTTTATCCTTAAGTATAACGGAGGTCTATCATCTGAATGAAGAAAAAATTACTATTAGGAACATTACTTGGATTTTTCACTATAGGAATTTACCTAGGCTTAGATTCTTCAACAAGCACTATAGAAAAAAACAGCAAAAATATGGCTTCAGGAGTAAGCTACAATCGTATTGAAGAGATATCAAACAATGCTCAATTGATTATTAAAGGCCAAATTAATCATGAATATAGAGAAGTGCAAAGAAAATTAGATGAAAAACTAGTAACAGAAAAAATATATAAAGTCGAAGTAAAAGATGTTTTGGTTAATAAAACCGACCAAAATATTATTAACGGTTCAGTAATTGAAATCTCACATGCTACTAGTTTCAATAGCGGAGTCACTGAATATGACATTGTTGATTCAGCTTTAAAAGAAATACCTAGTGGTGAATATCTTTTATTCTTGAATACTATTTTTATTGATAATGAAGTCTTTTATGTAAATAATTCTCCTAATCATTTATTTCAGTTAGAAGATAATAAGTATATAAATTTAGTAGAGGACACCGAATTAGAGATATTAAAAGAAGAAAACCTATTAAAGATAAAATAAATCAACAATATTTTACTAGTAAATCTCAGCATATCAGAATAATATTTCAACAAAGGGAAGTAGTGCGTTGCTTTCTGCAAGTTATAATATGCGTGCAACTCAAGAGGTTGTTTGGGGAGTACCACTAAGAGATCATAACTTTGGAAACTTCTCTCATTCCTTTTATGCTACACCTTGATTGATTACTATTTAAATATTAATAGGAGTGGATAGAGATGCTAAATGGTGTAAAACAATTATCTAGATGGAAGTCAATTTGGATTATTGGACTATTGACAGTGGTTTGCAATTTTTCTTATGCTTCTATTAATATTTATAAATATTATTTATACAAAGAAGTCATAAGTCTAAATTCAGAGACATATTCACTTTTAAAAAATTTAACCAATTACCAAGATGTAACTCTAAGTATTATTTTGGTGTTATTCATTTTGAGTACGTGGATAGTCATAAGAAAACAGGATGATTCCCTTCTTTTAAGTCATGCTCTTTTATACACAATTCTTATGATCAGCTTATTAATTTGCAACTTTATAATTACTAAACTATTTTCAGCATCATTCAACGAAACCTTTTGGGCCATAAATAATTTTATAATTATTAATGCCGTTGTCCTTATATACAGTTTAATTAAAACTTCATTAAAACAATGTAAACTTAATAAAAATAACTTTTAAATAGCCCACTTCTTGTTCGAAAATTTAAAAAATAACTTTTTGATTAGATTTTAGTAGCAAGGACACTAAAATTAAATACATGTTTTAAACACCAAGGGCTTAATTTTTAGCCCTTTTTTATATTGGATAATTTCTATGAATTAAGTATTATACAGAACGAAACAGATTCCCGTTGGTATGTCAACACTAAACTAGACAATTTTTTTAAGGTGTCTTTGCTTATAATCAATCGGACTTTTATATCCGAGGGTTCCATGAATTCGTATGC
>NZ_JAGIKZ010000021.1 GCF_017874625.1 Cytobacillus eiseniae
AAATCATTGTTTTGGATCAAATAAGCGGAAAAATTCCGCCTATTCCATAAAAAGAATCAAAATAAGCAGAAATAAGCGGAGAAATTCCGCTTAACTTCTCTAAATTTAACAAAAATCATCGATTTGGATCATATAAGCGGAAAAACTTCCCTTATTTTTAAGGAAATATAGGTATTTCCCAATTTAACCGGAATTTCTCCGTTTATTTTTCAAACACGGTAATCAATATCTAATTATAACAGAGCCTTGTAAAAAGAAATCATAGCAAATGGAGGTACATAAATGACCTATATTCATTTTGACTACACAAATGCCCTTGGATTTTTCGGAGAACATGAAATCACCTATTTGCAAGATGCTGTAAAAGTTGCACATCACTCACTCCATGAGCAAACAGGTGCAGGCAATCAGTTTTTAGGGTGGATGGATTTACCTATCTCATATGATAAAGAAGAATTTGCTCGAATCCAAAAATCAGCGAAAAAAATCAAACAGGATTCTGATATTTTGCTTGTAATTGGCATTGGCGGCTCCTACTTGGGTGCACGTGCAGCAATTGAAATGCTTAATCATCATTTTTATAATCTCCTACCGAAGGAAAAGCGCACGACTCCGCAAGTGATATTTGTCGGCAATCACCTTAGTTCAACCTATATGAAGGATGTAATGGATCTCCTAGATGGGAAGGACTTTTCGATTAATGTCATCTCGAAATCAGGGACAACGACAGAACCAGCAATTGCTTTTCGGGTTTTTCGAGAGATGTTAGAAAAAAGGTATGGAAAAGCAGAGGCGCGCAATCGAATCTATGCAACAACAGACCAAGAGCGTGGGGCATTAAAAACAGTAGCAACAGAAGAAAGCTATGAAACTTTCATCATTCCAGATGATATTGGCGGGCGCTATTCTGTGTTAACTGCTGTAGGCCTATTGCCGATTGCCGTTAGTGGGGTTGATATTAAGCAAATGATGAACGGAGCAGCACTTGCAGTTGAGGAGTGCAGCAGTTCAGAAGTTGTTGAAAATGCAGCTTACCAATATGCAGCTGTCCGAAATATTTTGTACAACAAAGGAAAAACGATTGAAATGCTCGTAAACTATGAGCCAGGACTTCAATATTTTGCAGAATGGTGGAAACAGTTATTTGGAGAAAGTGAAGGGAAGGACCAGAAAGGAATCTACCCATCCTCAGCAAACTTCTCAACCGATCTACATTCTCTTGGACAGTATGTTCAAGAAGGCAGACGTGACCTATTTGAAACAATTCTTAAAGTAGATAAGCCGCGTCATGATGTATTCATTGAAAAAGCAGAGAATGATTTAGATGGCTTAAATTATCTTGCTGGGAAAAGTGTGGATTTTGTTAATCAGAAAGCATTTGAAGGGACGATGCTTGCCCATACAGATGGGGGTGTGCCGAATTTAATTGTGACAATTCCTAAGTTAGATGCCTTTACATTTGGCTATCTTGTTTATTTCTTTGAGAAAGCCTGTGCAATGAGCGGTTACTTGCTCGGTGTCAATCCATTTGACCAGCCTGGAGTAGAGGCTTATAAGGTGAATATGTTTGCCCTTTTAGGAAAAGAAGGCTTTGAAGAAAAGAAGGCGGAGTTAGAGAAGCGGATTAAATAATGGAGAGAGTGTCATCGGAATAGATGACACTCTTATTTATTTGTAAATTATTTATAGAGGTTGTTCAAAAAGTCCGGGAAAAAAGCTGCCTTAATTTCTGCTCAGTTTGCTTATCCGCTCCTCACGTACCAAAGATATACGCTCCGATGCTCTAAGCTGCACATCCTTCAACTTCTCGGCTCTTTTTGTCCTCCTTTTTGAACACGCACCTATGGATGCCAAAGTTCCAAGTTATTCATTCATAATGACAATAAGCTGATCCTGATCGGTAATGGTGAATGGATGTGGTGGATTTAACCATGTTTCCTCCCCCCTTTTTATGCCCAGTAGAAGGATTCCTTCTTTCAATAGCATCGAGCTTAAGTCTATAAATGTCATGTCGATTATTTCTGGCACAGAAGGCTTAAAGCTTAGGTTCCGTCGATCAAGCTGGTTCAATAAATCTAAAAAGGATGTGACAAGTTGCTGGGATGAAATGCTATTAATTATCACAAAGCTTGTAAGGATATTTGTTTGCACAATTTCATCTGCTCCTGCCCTTTTTGCATTTGCCACTTGTTCCGATGTTAAAATCTCAACAATGCACTGTACTTCACGATTTAGTCCTTTTACAGCTAATAGGGTAATGATTGAACTCATATCCGCTTGCAACTCACCTTTATTTGGATCTGCCGTAATGATGACTTTTTTTGCATCGAAAATATTAGCTTTCATAAGAACCTTGTCTAAATTAGAACGGCCTTGAATGAAATGCACATTCATGTGTGGCAGTGGGTTTTTTTCTAGTGTTTCGTCTATTAATGCAATGGTGATATTCTTATTATTCGAGTAAAGTGTATGAAGAATTTCTCGTGTTCGTTCGTTCCATCCGATCACAATGAGATGATCTTTTCCTTTAAACATGCTTTTCCCTTCTAATAATTCATTTTGTTTCGTTACAGCAGCTGTTGCCAAACCAACGAAATAGGTAGCTAAAAAACCAGCACCGACAAAAATAAGGGCAATTCCAGTAATTCTCCCACTTATCGTTGTTGGAACAAAATCTCCATAACCAACAGTGGATGCCGTAATAATGGCCCACCAGATTCCATCGAATAAGGTTGGGAATTGTTTAGGTTCAATCACATGGATAAATGAGCCAAATAGGATAATCACAATTAGGGCAATAATAAGCACTCTTATAAACAGTGGCAGTCGAAAGAAGCTGTTGAAGAAATGGTATGGCATGTGAACACTCCTGTAATTTTAAGCGTAATGTCTCCCATAATTATTGACGAAACTAGAGCATTTCATAATAGATAAAGAAAAACATGTGAGAAAATAGAAAGGCCTCATCCGTTCTTGATGAACGGATGAGGCGATAAGCTATTCTATGTATTAAGAGAAATGCACAAGATGTAGATAAATCAACTTGTCCAATTTTTGACTACAGTGTAATGTTTCGATGCTATCGATGCCTGTTCGATGAGCCGTTTGGATCATCTCCCTCCTCATTTTATTAATGCGACGTAGTACTAATTGTTCAAGTGTAGTCTTGTTCATTTGTCCATTCTCCTATTAGATATGATCACTTATCTACTATTATAGGAGTTATTTCATATTTCGAAATAGATTCGACAAAAGTTCTAAAAAAGAGACAAATATTTATTTGTTCTTATGTAAGGGACGGTCTTTAGGATAAAGATTATACATATTTTTCTAGATTTTAGGTTAATTGATTAAAAACGACCTATTAAAGAATACATTGAACTTATTCTCAAAATAAATTAAGACTTTTTGTTACACTTGCAAGTCTAATGATTAGTAAGAAGGAAGGGGGAGTCTCCTTGGATGTTGAGAAATTAATTAAAAAAGCAAAAAAGGGGGATGATGCATCTTTTTATGAGCTGATGCAATTACATAAAGAACGTTTGTTAAGAATAGCGATTTCGTATTTGCGGAATGAGGGAGAAGCATTAGAAGCGCTACAAGAAGTGACTGTTAGAGCCTATTGCTCTATTAAAAAAGTTAAGCATGCTACATATTTCTCTACTTGGCTGATCCGTATTATGATTAATTATTGCCATGATCAAAGCAGAAAAAGGAAAAGAAATGCAGATTCAAGTGTAATTGATCAACTAGTCGAAACAGTGGATTATAATCGTTCATTAGAAATTGAGGAAGCCTTGCAAAGAATTGATTCCCGCTGCCGAGAAGTCATTATCCTCAAGTATTATCATGACTTGAAAATTAAGGATATTGCTGAAATTCTCGAAAGTCCAGAGAGTACGATTAAAACATGGCTATATAAAGGATTGCAAGCACTTCGGGATCAATTAGATGAAAGGGGTGGGCTTCATGCTTGATTTTACGAGAGAGGAAGAGGAATTGGAGAAAACAAAAACTGCTTATAGTCAATTAACCATTTCAGATGAGCAGTCAAATCATGCCATCCTTGAAGGAATAAAACGGGCAAATGGAATGAAAGCAAAGAGGAAGAGACTTCTTCCAGTTAAAATCTTGTTATCAGCTAGTATTCTAATGCTTGTATTCATCTCTTCAGTGAAAATTTCCGATACAGTTGCTGCTTACGCAATGAATATTCCAGGTTTGGAAAAGGTTGTGGAGCTGATTAGGAATGATAAGGGATTATTAGCGGCAATGGAGAATGATCATATTCAAAAGGTTAATCTTTCCGATGAACATGAAGGATTCAAGGTAACAATAGATTCCGTCATTCATGATGAAAGTAATTTGATTGTATTCTTTAAGTATTCTTCAAAAGATGAAAAATTCGGTTTAAAAGAAATCTATTTAATGGATCAGGATGGCAAGTCTCTGCCCTTTAAAATTAATAAGGGATCTTACAGTGATAAAGGTGCTTTATCAGAGGTTAGATTTTCATTGGCAGAAGATAATGTACTTCCTGATAAACTAATCATCTCCTTTGAAATGGGATTAAACTCTGGGAAAGTTTTTGAAGATAAGTGGAACATCCCAATCACCCTGGATAAAGAAAAGCTTGCATCTAAACAGGTGTATACACTTAATCAAAAAATAGAAGTAGAAGATCAAAAGCTGACTGTTAAAAAGGTTGTATCCTACCCCACTCATACAGCCATACATGTAGAATATGATCCTAAAAATAGTAAAAAAATATTTGGAATAGAGGGGCTTAGATTGGAGGATGGAAAGGGAGAATCTTGGAATTCGAATAAAGTTGATGATACTTGGATTAGTGAGAATGAAAGGATTATCTATCTGGAAAGCCATTACTTTTCCGCCCCTAAAAAGCTATATTTGCGCTTTGATTCAATACGAGCCCTTGAAAAGGATGAGCTTTGGGTGGAAATAGATCCTAAAACGAATCAGATTTTGAAAGCACCAAAGGATGAGTTGCTGAAAAAAGTTGAAAGGGGAAGTAATCGACTTGCTATTCAACTTGAAGCCAATCGTGACTTTATGGACCATCAAATTATACTTTATGCTTCAGATAGTGCTGGAAATAAGATTGATCATAAAGGGTATGTTGGAGCAACTCTAGACGGTCATTCCATCTGGTACACGGTCCCATTCCCAACAAATGAAAATATATCCGGACCAATTAAACTCGAATTGTTAGACTATCCTGCCGAGATTAGACAGGATATAAAGATTAAAATCAAATAAAGAGTATAAATTTAATACAGCAGCATCTACTAAGCCCATTCTAGTTTAATGAAGAGTGGGTTTTTTTATTGAAAGGTTAGTTGTTCGAATAGATGATACGAATGATATGTTTTGCAATAAATGAAGGATGAGCACTTTTATGAGGGTTCCTGTCTTTATAGTAAAAACCATATAAGTATACAATTTAGAAAAATATTAATAAGGTAAAAAATGCTTAGCGAATTTTGTAGAATTATGTTGAACTTTGAATAGTATCACCTTATGATTGCTTTATACTATTAAGGTGTTTAAAAAGTACTTAAGAGTAGTAATTAAAGAGACGATTACAATCTGTAATGGTAGAAAGGAAGGCATATGAGGAAAATCTCCTATTTATTGAAAAATATTAATACAAAATTATCTATCGCATTTGCTGTTATTCTAATTATTCCCGGTCTGGTAATTGGCCTATTAGCTAGTACAACAGCTAAGAATACCGTGGAAGAAGAGATATTGACTGGCATCGATGAGAACATCGCTTTTTTAAACAAAACCATTAATAGCACAATTCAGCCTAAAGTTCATGATATAGATTATCTATATAAAGAAATATCTTCCCAATTGTATAATGGGGATGAGAGTCCAATATTACGAACGAAATTAAATCAGTATGCTTTATTACATCCAGAAGCGCAAAGTGTTTATGTTGGAACAGAGACAGGTCTATTTGTTCAAGAACCGAAAGTGCAAATGGCTGCTGATTATGATCCAAGAAATAGAGATTGGTATAAGGATGCAATGTCTCATAAAGGGGACACAATTATATCTGATCCATACATCTCAGCTGGTACAGATCAGATGGTTATAACTATTTCGAGGGTAATAGAAGATGGGACAGGTGTTGTTGCTGTTAATCTCTATTTAGACTATTTACAAGAGCTAGTCAATCAAGTGAAAATTGGAGAAGCTGGTTATGCTGCTCTTTTAGCTGATAATCGTAAGTATATTCATCACCCTGATGAAGTATCTGGAAGTGATGTAGTAGAGCCATTCTATGATCAGGTCTATGAAAAAGAAAAGGGACGTTTTGAGTATATACTAAATGGTGAGAAACGAAAAAAGAGTTTTCTAACGAATGAATTAACGGGTTGGAAAATTGAAGGAAATGTTGTTTCATCAGAAATAATTGACGCAATGAAGCCAATTTACTATAAAACAATCGTAGTAATAATAATTGCTATGTTGATTGGTGGAATTCTTGTTTTCTTTATTATAAAGTCAATTGTTCGTCCGCTTAAACAGTTGAAAGATAAAGCAATAACTATAAGTAAAGGGGATTTAACTGAACAGATTGAAATATTGTCAAATGATGAAATCGGTCAATTAGGAATCGCTTTTAATGAGATGCAGGAAAGTTTGAGAAGGCTTGTTCAGCAAGTGAATGAAAATGCTGAGTATGTGTCATCATCAGCAGAGGAATTAACGGCAAGTGCAGAGCATACAACGAGTGCAACAGAGCATGTAGCTTCAGCCATTCAAGAGATAGCAAGTAATGCCGAGAAACAAACAAATGGAAACCGAAAAAATGTAGAAGTCTTAACTGAGGTATCTGAAGGTGCTGCACGGATTGCAGAAAATTCGAAGAAGGTTTCGGAGCTTGCTCATGGGACAATGACTCAGGCAGAAGTAGGTGGCCATGCTGTTACTAATACTGTAAATCAAATGAAATCGATTCAAAAATCAGTTTTCGAATCAAATCAGATGATTCAATCATTATTTGAACGTTCGAAAGAGGTAGGTACGATTTTGGCTGCGATTACCAAGATTGCGGATCAAACGAATCTCCTTGCCTTGAATGCAGCAATCGAAGCAGCTAGGGCTGGTGAGCAGGGCAAAGGGTTTGCCGTTGTTGCAGATGAAGTTCGAAAGCTTGCCGAACAATCACAAATATCAGCAAAAGAGATTCAAGTGATTGTCTATGGCATTCAAATGGATACAGAAAAATCTGTTGAAATTATGAATCAAGTAATGGGAGATGTACAAAGTGGTGTGAAGATTTCGAATGAGGCGATTGAGAAATTTGACCAAATTCTTCTTCAAACTAAAGAAATGACACCACAAATGGAAGAGGTATCTGTTGCATCACAACAAATGACTACTGCGATTCAAGAGATCCAGCTGACAGCTAAAGATCTAACATTATTAGCAAAAGGAAATGCCTCAAATTCAGAGGATGTAGCAGCAGTAACAGAAGAGCAACTGGCTTCTATGGAGGAAATTGCTGCTTCCTCACGTTCCCTTTCTATAATGGCTGGAGAATTACGGGATTCAATTGCTGTGTTCAAATATGAACATTAATCTACTTTTTAATTAAAAACGTATTTTTAATAGGATATTCATTGGGTTTATTCATAACTTCCTATATAATAAAATGGTAATATTATTATAGTCCTATAAAATGAGAGTAAAAGGCAAACTATCTGAAAGGGTAGGACGCAAAGCCTAGGGTCTAAGGTTAATGTAGTGGCATTAACTATGATCGCCTGGTTGCCAAATGATAAATTTAGTTAATTTGGCTATTCTATTTAATTTAGGATAGCCTTTTTCATTTCTGGCAAATAAATAATAACCCTTTAAGAAGGCACCTCTCTGGACAATGGTAGAAAAATGTAAAGTGAAAGAGGAGAGATGTAAAGTTGGCAAAAGCAGGTTCATTTTCAATTAAAGTTAATCATGGTGCAAAGAGCATGGATATGGTGATTGTTGGAACATTTACACCAGAGCAGGTTCAAGAATTTGTTCAAGATTATACAACGAAGGCGAAAAGTGTAAAAGCGGAAGAATTTGTATTGAATGTTGATTCAACAGACATGGATGTATTGACACAAGAGATGATTCCAAGCATGGAAAATTCCATTCGACTTTATCAAAGTTCAGGCTTTAATAAGTTAAATATTAAAATTAAGAAAAGCGCGATTCTTAAAATGCAATTAAACCGCATCCTTAAAAATGCAAACTTCACTAATGCTGAAATTGTTGAAATATAAGTAAAATAGATAAGACAAGATGGGAAACCGATCTTGTCTTATTTACTATGTGGAAAATCAGGAGGAGTAAATACATGACATCAATCAAAATAAAAGAGATTGCTATATATCATCCAGAAAACATAGTAACGAATGAATTTTATATTGAAGAGCATAAAAAACAGGGGAATGATGTGAAGGAATTCCTAGAAGATGTATTAGGAAGAGATAAACGGTATGTCATTGATCAAGACGATGAGAATAGTTTCACAATGGCACTTAAAGCATCCAAGCATGTACTAGAGAAGGCGAGTATGACAGGGGATGTATTGGATATGATTGTTTTCTCATCACAAACCCCTGAATATTTAGCAACAACAAATGCTATTCAATTGCATCATGCACTTAAGGCCGGGCATCATACAATGGTGATGGATTCGAATGCTAACTGTGCAGGGATGATGGTGGCAATCGATCAAACATCAAGGTATTTGCTGCAAAATGAACATGTTCATACAGCATTAGTTGTAGGTTCAGACTTTAATACACTGATGGGAAATCCTGAACAGGCCATCACTTATGGGAATTTAGGTGATGCATCTTGTGCGATTATTTTAGAGAAAACAACAGAAGATACAGGTTTTATTGATTCCATCTATCATACCAATTCAGTGACACATGCGAATACATTCTTTCCTCGTCATGGCTTAACAAAAACTATTCGTGGAGAAGCGAAGGATCAGAGCATTGATTGGATTCCATTTGATGGAGATATGGCATTAGCACCTACTTATGAAATGATGGAGAAAATTTTGGATAGAAATCATCTAAGCATAAAGGATATAGATGCGTTCTGCCTATCTCAATTTTCAATCGCAAATATTAAGAGAGTTCAATCCCACTTCGATATAGAAGATCATAAAATCATGTATATAGGTGATCAGTTTGGTTACACAGGTACAAGCAGTCCTTTTATTGCTCTGCATGAAGGAATTCAGACTGGGCGAATTAAACGAGGGGATACCGTATTATTTTGGACGATTGGTGGCGGCTTTCAGCTAGCATGTATGTTATTTACATATTAAGCTGATTAGGGTTGTAAGCTTTTTTTGTACTCTAGCTATATAAGGAAAAAGGGACCTCGTTTATATGCGCCTGCATAATAAGCGGGGTCCATTTAAGGAATACTAGACTTATGCTATTCTTATTAAAATGTTCACAAAATATCTATAATCTCTCCTCTTCACATACGATACAGGGGTATGATATTATCAATAATAAGGAGGGAACCAAATGGGATCCGATCTAGATAAAAATGGAGTGCTGCCTGAAGAAGAGCATTGTTGTGCGAGTATGAGTGATCGAAAAAGCCATCACTCTGATAAAGTGAAGAAAAACCTTGTGACACGCTTGAACCGAATTGAAGGGCAAATCCGTGGAATAAAGGGGTTAATTGAAAGAGATACTTATTGTGATGATGTGATTACACAAATTTCGGCTACTCAATCTGCATTAAATAGTGTAGCGAAAATTCTTCTTGAGGGCCATTTAAAGGGATGTGTCGTTGATCGCCTAAATGAAGGGGATCTGGAAGTATTAGACGAGGTTCTCATTACCATCCAAAAATTAATGAAAAAATAGGGGGATGTTTAGTATGGTAAAAGTAACTTTAAATGTGGCAGGAATGACTTGCGGTCATTGTGTAAAAGCAGTAGAAGGAAGCGTTGGAGAATTAGCAGGTGTTTCAAAAGTACAAGTTCATCTTGAAACTGGAACTGTAGATGTTGAGTACCGTACAGATGAAGTGACTGTGGAACAGATTAAAGAGGCAATTGATGATCAAGGATATGATGTAAAATAAATAGTGCTTTGTTTATAGTTGGTGCGAAACCGTCTATAAATGGGTGCTACTAGATGATCGTGCTAGAGATAGCACGTTCTCTTTTAATAAAAACATACCCACTATAGGTATAGGGGGACTGAAATATGGGTGAAAAAGTACTTGAAAGTCATTTTCAAATTACGGGAATGACATGTGCAGCCTGTTCCGCTCGAATCGAAAAGGGTTTGAAGAAAATGGATGGAGTGGAAGAGGCCAACGTTAATTTGGCGCTTGAAAAGGCAACAGTAAAGTTTGATGCTACAACAATGAGTCCAATTGACATACAAAATAAAATTAAAGCACTAGGCTATGATGTGGTCACGGAAAAAAGTGAATTAGATATTACAGGAATGACATGTGCAGCCTGTTCAGCCCGAATCGAGAAAGGCTTAAATAAAATGGATGGAGTGATTCATGCAAATGTCAATCTAGCGCTTGAAAAGGCAAATATTGAATACAATCCGTCTGTCATATCGCCAATTGAGATCATGCAAAGAGTTGAAAAGCTTGGCTATGGCGCCACAATAAAAACAGAAGAGAATGATCAAGAAACGAGTGACTATCGCTTAAAAGAAATAAAGAAGCAGCAAGTGAAATTTATTTTCTCGCTCATTTTATCTCTTCCACTTCTTTGGGCAATGGCTGGGCATTTTCGTTTTACTTCCTTCCTTTATGTACCTGATGTATTCATGAACCCATGGTTCCAATTGGTACTCGCAACACCTGTCCAAATTGTCATTGGGAGGCAGTTTTATGTAGGTGCATATAAAGCGTTGCGAAATAAGAGTGCCAATATGGATGTATTAGTTGCATTAGGAACGTCTGCTGCTTATTTTTACAGTTTGTATTTATCCATTCAATCCATTGGAAGTCATGCACATATGGTTGATCTTTATTTTGAAACGAGTGCCGTCCTTATTACATTAATTCTTCTTGGCAAGCTTTTTGAAGCGAAAGCAAAAGGCCGTTCTTCTGAAGCTATCAAGAAACTGATGGGTCTTCAGGCAAAAACAGCAACGGTTATACGAGCTGATCAAGAAATGGAAATCCCACTTGAAGAAGTAATGACTGGTGATACGATTCTAGTAAAACCAGGTGAGAAAATTCCTGTAGATGGAGAGATTTTGGATGGGCAGTCTGCACTAGACGAATCTATGATTACAGGAGAAAGTGTGCCAGTAGATAAAACAATAGGAGATATAGTCATTGGCTCGACAGTGAATAAAAATGGATTTTTAAAAATGAAAGCAACGAAGGTTGGGAAAGAAACAGCACTTGCACAAATTATTAAAGTTGTAGAAGAAGCACAAGGATCAAAAGCGCCCATTCAACGCCTGGCTGACTTGATTTCTGGCATCTTTGTACCTATCGTTGTCAGCATTGCTATGCTTACATTTCTTATTTGGTATTTCCTTGTTGCCCCTGGTGATTTTGCAGAAGCACTTGAAAAATTAATTGCCGTCCTTGTGATTGCTTGCCCATGTGCACTTGGACTAGCTACTCCGACATCTATTATGGCTGGATCCGGTCGAGCAGCAGAATATGGGGTACTTTTTAAAGGTGGAGAACATCTTGAAATGACCCATCGAGTTGACACAGTCATTCTAGATAAGACAGGGACGATTACGAACGGAACGCCAGTATTAACAGATGTCATTAGTGACCAAGCCGAAGCAGATTTTCTATCGTTAGTCGGTTCAGCTGAAAGGCAGTCCGAGCATCCACTTGCACAGGCGATTGTGGAGGGAATTAAAGATAAGCAGATCCCCCTTCATACCCCTTCTGCATTTGAGGCTATCCCAGGCTATGGGGTCAAAGCATGTGTAGATGGAAGGGAAGTTCTGATTGGGACAAGACGATTAATGATGAAATATACGATTGAAATCAATCATATCCTACCTGATATGCTTCAGCTAGAAAAGCAAGGGAAAACAGCCATGCTCGTAGCAATTGATGGTGTATATGCAGGGATTGTTGCCGTAGCTGATACGATAAAGGATACATCATCACAAGCAATTCAGCGCTTAAAAGAATTGGGCTTAGACGTCATTATGATGACTGGTGACAATGAGCAAACGGCTCAAGCAATTGCTAAGCTTGCTGGTGTAGAACATGTCATTGCAGAGGTGTTGCCTGAAGGAAAAGCGGATGAAGTAAAGAAGCTTCAACATCAGGGCAAGAAAGTGGCAATGGTTGGAGATGGAATTAATGATGCACCGGCACTAGCTGTAGCGGATATTGGTATGGCGATTGGAACAGGGACAGATGTAGCGATGGAAGCAGCGGATATCACGTTAATTCGCGGTGATCTGAATAGTATTGCAGATGCGATTTTCATGAGTAAGAAAACGATTCGCAATATCAGACAAAATCTATTCTGGGCATTTGGCTATAATACAATTGGGATTCCAATAGCTGCATTTGGTTTTCTTGCCCCTTGGCTTGCAGGAGCAGCAATGGCTTTTAGTTCCGTTTCCGTCGTACTTAATGCCCTTCGTCTGCAAAGGGTGAAATTATAAAAAGTAACAAGGATATCACTCTTTTTAATGATAAAAAAGTTAAATGAAACCTAAGGATCTTATTTCATAGATTCTTAGGTTTTTTGTTTTGAGTATTTTCCCCATAGGAAATAATTATTAAAAAAATATAGAAATGGGGTATTTATCACACATATGTGTAATAAAAACAAAAAAAGTTGAAAGTGAGATTTGCACGGATAGGTTCTAAGTGGGAATCTCACAGCCTATTTTTTTTAGTATTTTTAAACATAATAATATGTGGCCCAATAGGCGGGTAATCAAAAACCTCCCCATGAGGATAAAAGCCAATTTTAGTATAGTAATCTTGAACGGTTGTTCTAGCTTTACACCATAGAATGCGTGTCCCAATTTCAGCGATTATTTTTTCCGCATAGGTAACGATTTCCCTGCCAGCCCCAAGCTTACGAAACAAAGGAAGAGTCGCCATTCCTCGCAATCGATATTGTTCTTCGGCAGGGAAATCTGGATTTCTTTCAATGCAAAAAGAGGCAACACTAATTAATTGCTCCTGATAAAATGCCCCTACATGAAATGCCCCATCTTGATGATCCGTATCGTACATGCAGTCTTCTACTTGCTGATAAGGGCGTAAAACAGAATGTCTAAGGGGATAGGTCATTTCTGGGTTAATTCTTCTAACTTCAATCATCATTATCCTCCAATCTTTTAATGATTATAGTGATTCGATTTATTTCTACCGAAATCCTGCAATAGGTAATTTAACAGTCCTTAGAGATTATATATGCTTGAAAGGGAGAGGAATTAGTTGGAGTACTATCGATTCTATTAGGAAATTCTACTCAACTCATTCAACATATATTGACTATCATTGTGGAAGTCTTATCTAGTTAATTGTAAAAAGAGAAGGTATTTATGGTGGATTGCTAGAAATGTAAACTATTGTGTTACGAGGGGGTATTTGGATGTCAGAAATAATCATGAAAAATAAAACAATTAAAAAGATGGATGAATTAATGTTAGTAGGATTTCGAGTTTTGTGTGCTGGTGATCAATATTTAGTTGAAATTCCGAAAGCTTCATTAAAATTAAGTGAGCGTGTAAGCGAAATTAAACAGGTTGTTAACCCAAATGAACAATTTGGTGCATTTGTCGTGGAAAACGAAACGGTTGGTGAAGATGGTTACTGGGTTTGTGTTGAAGTATTAGCGTACGAGGATATTCCAACTGATATGGTGACTCTAACCATTCCATCTCAAAAATATGCTGTGGTGAGACATAAAGGTTCCAATTCTAAAATAATGGAAGCATATGATGATTTACACAAGTGGATTGAAGATAACAACTATGTACGACTAAAAAATACTTGGCATATTGAAAAGTTTCATGATTGGAAGGATAGCGAAAAAATAGATGTAGAATTGTTCGATACAATCGAGTAAATCAAGCGATATATGTGCAGGGGCAGTTGCTCTTTTCGGAAAAAGGGATGTTAAAACTGTATACTCTCTAGAACCTAATAGCGTCACTAGGCAATAATAAATCAGGTCAACAGAAAGTGCCTTTGACTTTAAATAAGCAAGGCGATGATTACTGTAAACCTTATCAAATAGTGGAATTGGTTCAATTTAAAGAAGCCTCGTTGGAAATAAGGTTCTTAAAAATAACTAAGGCTTTACTTCTATTTTTGAAGTAAATCCCCGTAATCACTACAGACTAGCAACGCAAACTTTGTTTCTCCCTGTATGTTTAGCTTCATACAATGCTTTATCAGCATCCTTTATCAGCATTTTGGGTTCTTTAGTCGTATCTCCATAACTGGCTACCCCAATAGAAATAGTAAGTTTAAGTTCTTTACCTGTACTCAATTTAAAAGGAATATCTTCAACATTTTTCCTTATATTCTCGGCTATAACAGCGGCTTCGTTTACTTGGCAATCTACTAGTAAAACAGTAAATTCTTCCCCCCCGTTACGACTAACTATATCAAAAGGTCTCGTGTTTTTAATAAGGATGTATCCTAACTCTTTTAACACAAGATCTCCTTCTGAATGACCGTATGTATCGTTAACTCCCTTAAAAAAGTCAATATCAATATAAAGGACTGATAACTTCATTTTATCCGTATTTAAATTACTTATTAATTGGTTATACACTTCATCAAATTTTCTTATATTATTTAAACCGGTTAAAGCATCTGTTCTCGATTCCTCTTGATATTTATTAAATAGCCTTTGACTTTGGCGAATATAGCCTAAAACAAAAAATGCCAAATACGTAGAAAAATAGGAAATCACCCAATATAAAGGGATTGCTTTTACTATTAATAGGGTGTCATGAACAAGAAAACAAAATATTATTGAAAATATTAGATTGTTAAATGTTGTAATGGAGGCTATTTTTATTACCTTTGAATAGCGGCTTTTAGAAAAATAAATGGCAAATAATGTCCCAGATACACTGATAACGATAGCTAAATAAGAGGCCAAATTCATAGAAATAAAAAACCTGCCAATAATGGTTAGAATCATTGAAATAAGTGCAGGAATTGGACCTCCATAGTAAGCCAACAAAATCGTAGGAACGTGCCTTAAGTCCATTATTGTACTTTCAATTTGTAAACTATAGTGCATCAAAATATTGCACACGATTCCACCTAAAATACCAGCAATGATTTTTACTTTAACAGAGGAGTTATTATTCATATGGTAATTTTTTGTTACTTGCGCATAGAAGAATAATAGTGAAACAAGAATTGTTAAATTAGAAAAAAGATCTTTTATTATCATATTTACCACCAAAATGTATATTTCATGTTGATTTATTAGATTTAACGGCAATTTTGCCCTTGTCCAAAAATTTTTTAATCTATTGAATTAAATTGCAGCATCACACAGGTTACCATATATGTATATAAACCACACCCTATTTTATCTTGAAGATAAGGAAGATGAAAGGGGAAATTTATTAAACTATTGAATTGGTGGGAATTACAGCAATCCTATCAATAACAGTTTGATACAATAAATGTTGCCTCTTGTTTAATTCCTAAATATTTGAGGGAGGTCTTTTTAATTTTAAAAGAATTGAAACTGTTTATAATCAGCTTCCTGATCCATTTGGGTGTCACCGTATTAGAGCATCAATTGTAAGTATCGATAACGAGCAGTAGGGCTGAATCAAGTAGTCCAAAGCAATCTCTTAAAACCTTAACTGAAAAATAGAATAATGGGAATAATCAAAACTATATATGGTAAAATCAATAATAATATGAAAAGTAGGTGATTACTTGTCAGTTAAAGAAAGCCTTCTCATTGTTACATATATGGAAAATACATTAGATACATTTTTTGAGCAATTGAATGAAATTGGTTTACAGGAAATTTTTGACATTGATGCTTGTACTATAGAAAACTTAGATTACTCAATTATTAAAAGATACTCGCTACTATTAATATCAAGTAATATTGTTTATAAAATGGTCAAACCTTATTTAGATGATAAAACACCATATCTAATAACGAGAAGAACCATTAACTATGCTAAGATAAGAGACTTGCTAGAAATTCCAAAAGGAACAAAGGCTTATTTAGTTAGCGACTTAAAGCAATCTGCAGAGGAAACGATTGGAATATTAAAAGAGATAGGCATTGAACTAGACCTTTTCCCCTTTTATCCTGACGAACCAGTTGATAAGGAAATTACAATGGCTATTACTCCTGGAGAGCCCCAAATTGTACCGAAAACGATTACCAATATATTTAATATAGGGAGTCGGCTGATAGACATCTCCACTTTAGTTGAACTATTTAATTTCTTTCATATATCCCCGTTTTCATCAAAGGTCCATTTGTCAGCTAGATTTGTGCAATCGTTAGTAGAGCTCTCAAAAGAATTAAGCGACGAAATTTTTAGATCTACACTTCTTCATAAAAGTTTAGAGAGCATAGTTCAAAATATAGATGATGGCGTGATTGTATATAATAATGACAATGAAATTGAATTATATAATCGGACTGCTGCAGAATATTTAAATCTTGCTGTCAATCAAACAAAGCTAACCATTGAAGTCATTCCTCCATCTTATTATCGAGCATTGAGAAACTTAGCAGTAGGCCAAGAGAATTTTATTGATATAGAAGGTACTACCTTCTATATGAGGAAAAAGAGAATAATTGTTGATAATCAAGTACAGTCCACACTCGTAATATTCCGGCGAGCAGAAGATTATCAAAAAATTGAACATGATTATCGGTTTAAGGCAAAGCAAAAAAACTTAATGGCGAGATATCGATTTGATGATATGAAAACAGTTAGTACACCTATGATAGAAATGATGAAAATTGCTAATCGGTTAGCAAAAAGTGATTCGACGATTTTAATACTTGGTGAAACAGGTACTGGGAAGGAAGTGCTAGCACAAGCCATTCACCATGCTTCT
Organism: Cytobacillus eiseniae; assembly: GCF_017874625.1. Classification (GTDB taxonomy): domain Bacteria; phylum Bacillota; class Bacilli; order Bacillales; family Cytobacillaceae; genus Cytobacillus; species Cytobacillus eiseniae. The sequence goes on from NZ_JAGIKZ010000021.1 coordinate 17,107, forward strand.
CCAAGAAAGTATGAGCCTTTTATTGGAGTTAATTTTGCTGCTATATCCGAGAGCTTAATGGAGAGTGAATTGTTTGGCTATGAATCTGGTTCATTTACCGGAGCCAGAAAAGGTGGACATATAGGAATGTTTGAGCAGAGCCATTTGGGAAGCATTTTTCTAGATGAGATTGGAGATGCTTCACCTGTTATTCAAAATCGACTTCTACGCGTCCTGCAAGAGAGACAAATTATGAGAGTCGGAGGGGACAAGATTATTCCTTTAGACGTAAGGGTCATAGCAGCAACGAATAAAGATCTCAAAAAGTTAATAGAGGAAGGAAACTTTCGAGAGGATTTGTACTACCGTCTCAATGTGCTTCCGCTAAGACTATTGCCTCTTAGGGAACGAAAAAAGGATATACCTTTATTAATCAATCTATTTTCTAAGGAATTTCAAGAGAAGCTAGGAAGGCGACCTTTTGTTTTTACACAAGAGGCGTTAAGAGTTTGTGAAAGCTATCATTGGCCAGGGAACGTTAGAGAATTACGCAATATTGTTGAGTATGTTGCGCATATAAGTGGTGAGAAAGTATATAAAGAAGAACTTCCAATTGGAGCGGATTTATTAAATTACCGAATAGTAGAAAATAAAGAGGAAGAACTGGAAAAGATAAAGAATGATTTAATAGAAAAGGGGTTTATCGAGGAAGCGTTGTCAATGCTTGAATACTTAAATCGTAATGAGGTTATATCTGCTGGCCGTTCTGCTATGTTAATTCATTTAAACTATGAAGGTTTCTTACTTTCGGATCACCAACTTCGTTATCGGCAAAAAATCTTAAGTGATCATGAATTAATTCTGATAGAAAGAGGAAGAAGTGGTAGCCGTATAACGGACAAAGGAAAGAGTTTTCTTGATTTATATGAAAAAAGCAAGTGTTAAATTTTATACACTTGCTTTTTTGTTATTTTATAAATTTGCAAGATTATAAATGGCCCGTGCATAAATAGCGGTAGCTTTATATAAATCTTCTAAAATAATATATTCATTTTTTTGATGGGCCGTATTCTCTTTTCCGGGAAAAACAGCTCCATAAGCTACACCGTTCTCAATAAATCGGGCATAGGTAGCCCCTCCAGTTGTTAATAATGCTGCGTTTTCTCCAGTTTCATGTTCATATGCTTGCTGAAGAATTTTTATTATAGGTTGTTCTTTGTCTACGTGGTGTGGCTTCTTCTCTCTGACTTCTTCGACTTCAAAACCATAATCCTTTATCACTTCATTTAACTTTTCAATTGTTCGTAAATAAGGTGTTTCAACAGGACAGCGAATATTTAAAGTCAAATAAGCTTTTTCATTCGAATGGTATCGGAAAACTCCCGGATTAACTGTTAGGGGACCTGTGATGTCATCAGAAAACGAAATACCTAACTCAATTCCATTTGGATCATCATCTAAGCGCTCTGAAATAAATTGTATATAAGGTTCGCTACGAATTTCAGAAGCTAAATATTTTGCGAGTTTTGTACCGGCATTAATTCCCTTCTCAGGCTCCATTCCATGTGCAGACTTCCCTTTTATTGTTAAACGAATGGAATTTTTTTCTAAATTAACTGAGTACTTGAGATTTTCCTTGTTGCAGAAAGAGGAAAACTTTTCTTTTATAAGTGATAGTTCATTCCTTTGTAGGACTGCTTCAGCGTGATCTGGTACCATATTCCCTTTTTCTCCGGAGTAGAAGGATAACAACTCATATCGGTTCTTTTTCTTAACGTTATTTAATTTCAAAACAACGTTTATCTGCCCTTTTTCAGCATGAATAATTGGAAACTCTGCATCCGGTGCAAAGCCAGTTAATGGTTTAGGCTCCACTTGTACATATTTTTTCATACAGGACATGCCGCTTTCCTCATCCGTTCCAAAAATAATTCGGATGCGATGCTTTAATGGTAAGTCGTTCTCTTTGATTATTTTCAGAGCATAATAAGCGGCCATTGTGGGTCCTTTATCATCGATCGCTCCACGAGAAAAGAGCTTTCCTTCTCTTATTTCCGGACTAAAAGGATCAGATTCCCATTCTCCTGTAGCTGGAACGACATCAAGATGGCACAAAATAGATATATATTCAGATGCATCTGCTGGACCTATTTCTGCGTAGCCAATATATCCTTCAATATTATTTGTTCTAAATCCATCTTCCTCGGCTGTTTGAAGCATAAAGTCTAAAGCTTCTTTAATATTTTTACCCATTGGCGCATCGTTAGAAGCAGTAGATGGATCCTTAATGCTTTTAATAGATAATAGTTGAGATAAATCTGATAATAATTGATCTTTCCTTTCTTGTACTTCCTCTTTCCAATTCAAATGGACCCCTCCTTGTTGGTTCAATATAACTCATGCAAGGATCATACCAAATGTATCGTATTAAAAATGATTAGATATTCTCCTAATTGGTTACCCATTTCAGATAAAATGGTAGCCTTTTTTACATAATTGGCTAATAAATTAACATTTAATGTTTATTGAAAATTCATATTTTTTCATAAATACATGATTTTTATGAGTTGGCATACTTCTTGCAATTAATAAAAATGTAAAAAAATTAGGGGGGTTAAAAATTTGAAAAAAACATGGCCAAAAATGATGTCTTTCTTGTTACTTAGTTTGATGGTACTTTTAGCCGGCTGTAATTTCAGTGGCGGTTCAAAAGAGACAGTGAAAAAAGAAGAAGGGGAAAAACCAGTTGAAAGTACTGATGGGAAAAGTGGTAGTGTTCTTAATTTAAGTTTAGATAATGATATCCCCGACTTAAATCAAGTCAAAACAACGGATGCTATTTCCTTTGCTATTTTAAACAATGTAATGGAAGGGCTATACCGATTAGATGAAAATAATGAGCCTCAACCCGCGATGGCAGAAAGCTATGAAAGATCAGAAGATGGATTAACTTATACATTTACATTAAAAGATGGGATTAAATGGAGCAATGGTGACCCAGTAACTGCTAATGATTTTAAATATTCTTGGTTAAGAGCAATGCACCCTGATACTGCGGGATCCTATGCATCCATTTTAACTGACTATATTAAAGGTGGAGCAGCTTATGCCGCTGGAGAATCAGATGCTGATTCAGTAGCAATAGAAGTAAAGAATGAGAAAACACTAGTTGTTGAGCTTATTCAGCCAACTCCATTCTTCGTAGGATTAACCGCTTTTGTAACATATTTTCCTTTAAATGAAGCGTTTACTACTGAAAAAGGGAATGATTTTGGACTAACATATGAAGGAATTTTATATAACGGCCCATATGTATTGACAGCATATGACCAGGCACAGGGAGTTACAATGGAAAAAAACCCCGAATACTGGGATAAAGATAAAGTTGCCGTTCAAAAAGTTAATATGAAGGTTATTAAAGAACAAAGCACAGCGCTAAATTTGTATGAAGCTGGTGAGCTTGATAAGGTATACCTTGCTTCAGCAGATGTTAATTCGTATAAAGATAGCTCAGAATTTAATACAGAAACAGAGTTTAGAACGTACTTTATTCAGTTCAATCTTGGGAAAGAGCCTTTCGATAATGAAAATATTCGAAAAGCGCTTCAATTGGCTTATGACCCACAAGTATTAACGGATGTCATTTTAAATAATGGTTCTGAACCAGCGTACGGACTTGTTGCTACTAAGATGGCAGGTGTTGATGGTAAATCATTTAGAGAGCTTCAAGGTGATGTCATTAAACCAGATATTGAAAAAGCAAAAGAGCTTTGGGTAAAAGGTGTAGAAGAACTAGGTAAAACGCCTAGCATTGATTTGTTAACAGCAGACGATACGGTATCAAAGGATACAGGCACATTCTTGCAAAGTGAATATAAAAAGAATCTAGGGATTGATGTTAACCTTGTGACACAACCATATAGTGGTCGACTCGATACAATGAGAGCTGGCGATTATCAAATGGGTGTTAATAGGTGGGGAGCAGATTTTAACGATTCTATCACATACTTGGATTTATGGAATGCCCCTTCTAATCCACACTTCCGTGGTAATTATTTTAATGAAAAGTATGATGAATTAGTTAATGCTGCAAAATCAGAAGCGGATGAAAATGTCCGTATTGAAAAATTACTTGAAGCAGAAAAGATTCTGCTAGAGGACGGTATTGTAGGGCCGTTATATTATGATGGATTATCATACTTACAGAAATCAAATGTAAAAGGAATTGTGACACACCCTTATGGGGCTTCACCAGATTTAAAATGGGCAACTGTTGAATAGGATTAGAAAAGAGAAGGAGAGAATCTATTTCTCTCCTTCTCTTACAAATATAGGCTCTAACCACGCAAAAAGTGGAGGTATGACTATTGAAAAAGTATTTTATTATAAGAGTAATTAATATATTGATAACTTTGTTTATTATCGCCACGGCGACATTCTTTTTAATGAAACAATTACCAGGTTCGCCATTTGATGAAGAGAAGCTATCGAATTTATCAGAAGAACAAAGAATGGAGTTTTATGCAAGATACGGATTAGATAAGCCTTTATCCCAACAGTATGTCCTTTACATGAAAAATCTAGTCCAGGGAGATTTGGGAGAATCTTTTTATTTTAAAGGACAAGATGTAAGTACACTCATTAAAAATCGAATTGGACCATCCGCTCTACTTGGGGTTCAAGCGGTTTTGTTAGGATTCACAATTGGAATCATTCTAGGTATTGTGGCTGCTTTCCGACATAATACGATGTGGGATTTTTCAGCAATGATCGTAGCTGTACTTGGTGTATCGATCCCAAACTTCGTGTTTGCTGCCCTCCTTCAGTATTATGTTGGTTTGAAGTTGGGGATTCTTCCTGTTGCCTTTTGGGAGTCTTATTCCAGTTCGATTATGCCAACAATTGCATTATCCCTAATGGTTATTGCATTAATAGCCAGATTCACTAGGAATGAAATGCTAGAGGTATTGCAACAGGATTACATGCTTACTGCGAAAGCAAAAGGAGTTCCACCGTTTAAAATCATTTACAAGCATGCGATTCGTAATGCGCTAATACCTGTTATTACCATTCTGGGACCAATTGTTGTTAGTCTGTTGACTGGTTCACTTGTCATTGAAAATATTTTTGGAGTTCCTGGAATTGGAAGTCTATTTGTAGATTCAATTAAAGTAAATGATTATACAACGATTATGGGATTAACCCTTTTCTATAGTGCTTTTTTTGTACTAACAATGCTCATTATCGACCTCTTATACGGTGTCATTGATCCAAGAATTCGTATTAGTGGGGCAAAGGAGTGAGTGATATGAAAAATAATGAACAGTTATTAAATGGGGAACTAACAGATGATTTGTTTGAAATAGCTGGTAGGAGAGCAGAGGATAGCGAGAAGATTCAGCGCCCTCCACTCTCTGCGTTTAAGGATAGCTGGATTAGACTTAGAAAAAACAAAGGGGCAATAGTAAGTTTAATTATTTTGGTACTCATTTTAATCTTAGCTATTTTTGGACCTTATATGAATGAATATAAATACTATGAAACAGACTATTCAGCTGCTTACCAGCCGCCAAGTAGTGAGCATTGGTTAGGTACCGATAAATTTGGACGGGATCAATGGACGCGAATTTGGGAAGGGACGCGAATTTCTTTATACATTGCCGTTCTCGCCGCTTTCCTTGACCTCTTAATAGGCGTTACATATGGGGCTGTTTCAGCATTAATAGGCGGAAAAGTAGATAATGCTATGCAACGGGTTATTGAGATTTTAGTTGGAATTCCAAATTTAATTATTATTATTCTATTAATCATGCTTATGAAGCCGGGTATTTTGACAATTACCATAGCTATGGTAATTACTGGTTGGGTAAATATGGCCAGGCTGGTGAGGGCGCAAATTTTTAAATTAAAGGAACAGGAGTTTGTTTTAGCGTCAAGATCCCTCGGTTCAACGAATAAACGATTGATTCTTCATCACCTTATTCCGAACACGATGGGGTTAATCGTTATCAATATGATGTTTACGATTCCTTCAGCGATTTTTACAGAAGCATTTCTAAGCTTTATTGGTCTTGGATTACAGGAACCACTTGCCTCTTTAGGGGTACTAATCAATGATGGCTTCCAAGGTATGAGAAACCATTTTTACTTACTTCTCTATCCTGCGATCGTTATTGTTGGAATTATGGTTAGCTTTAATATTTTAGCAGATGGTCTACGAGATGCATTAGATCCAAAAATGAGAAAATAACTTCTTAGTCAGTGAGGGATTGTCATGGAGAAACCTATTAAAGTTTATCGTGGAGAATATTTAGAAAGTACTCATAACATACATGTCGCTGTTGTCAATGTAAACGGAGAGCTGCTTTATTCATATGGTGATCCGAATAGATTTACATTTCCGAGATCATCGATGAAACCTTTTCAAGCTGTTGCTGTTGTCGAAACAGGAGCAGCGGAAGCTTATGATTTTGAGGCAAAAGATCTTTCATTAATCTGTGCTTCACATAACGGAGAACCTTTTCATAGAAATCGTGTTGCAAATATTTTAGAGAGAATTCAGCTAAATGAAAGTGCTCTTCAATGTGGCACACATATCCCAAGAGATATCGATAGTTATAATGAACATATTAGGAATGGCGGCGAACTTACTTCTGTTTTTAGTAATTGCTCGGGAAAGCATTCTGGAATGTTGACTGCAGTCGTTCATATGAATGAAGAAGTAAATACGTATAGGGAAATTTCCCATCCGCACCAACAGCGAATTTTGGATGTGATTGAGTATATCTGTGATTTTCCAAAAGATAAAATCAAAATAAGTGTAGATGGATGTGGTGTACCTGTTCATCAGCTTCCTTTGAAAAATACTGCCGTGGGCTTTGCTCGACTAGCAAATCCTCAATCATGGGAGTCTACAGATCGAGCGCGTCATCTAGAAAGAATTCGTCAAGCAATGACAAAGCATCCTGAAATGGTTGGCGGAACGAATCGCTTTGATACAGATCTAATGAAAGTATTTAACGGTAGATTAGTAGCAAAGGCAGGAGCCGAGGGTGTTCAATGTATTGGTGATGTGGAGACAGGCCTAGGAATTGCTATTAAAGTTGAGGATGGAAATGGCCGAGCAACAAGTGTTGCATCCATGGAAGTGCTTAAACAACTAGGAATTTGTGATGAGAAAAAATATAAGGAGCTGTATCAATACGCAAATGCTCCTGTACTAAACGCAAGAAAGGATAGGATCGGCCGAATTGAAGCGGGATTCCAACTTAAGGAAGTGTCAAGGGCGTCTGACATAATCTCTAGTTCAGAGCAAAGGAAGTGATGGATGTGGAAACATTACTAAAAGTAAACAATCTCCATGTTTCCTTTAGTACATATGCAGGAAAAGTTCAGGCTGTGAGGGGAGTTAACCTATATTTAAAAAAAGGGGAAACATTAGCAATTGTGGGGGAATCCGGCTCTGGAAAATCGGTAACCTCCAAAAGTATTATGAGGCTACTCCCTAGTAACTCTGCCCAAATAGAGGATGGAGAAATTCTTTTTGAGGGAAGAGATTTAGCTAATTTGCCTGAAAGGGAAATGGAAAAGATAAGGGGTTCTGAAATCTCGATGATTTTTCAGGACCCAATGACCGCGTTAAACCCTACGATGACAATTGGAAATCAAATTATAGAAAGTTTATTAATTCATCAAAAGTTAAATAAGACACAGGCGCTGCAAAAGGCTATTGAGCTTTTGAAGCTAGTAGGAATACCAAATGCTGAGACAAGGGTTAAACAATTTCCACATCAATTTTCTGGTGGAATGAGGCAGCGGGTAGTCATTGCAATTGCACTTGCTTGTAATCCAAAGGTACTCATTGCAGATGAGCCTACAACTGCTTTAGACGTAACGATTCAAGCCCAAATCTTAGATTTAATGAAGGATATCCAGAAAAAAATGGGTACTTCTATTATCATAATTACTCATGACCTTGGCGTTGTTGCAAATATCGCCGATAGAGTAGCTGTGATGTATGCAGGGAAAATTGTAGAAACAGGTACTGTTGAAGAAGTATTTTATAACCCACAGCATCCTTATACTTGGGGGCTTCTAGGCTCCATGCCAAACATGGAAACAAAAGAGGACTTAATTGCTATTCCCGGTTCACCACCTGATTTAATTAATCCCCCAAAGGGAGATCCTTTTGCAGAGAGAAATGAGTTTGCTTTAAAAGTTGATTATTTACGTGAACCTCCGATGTTCAAGCTTACTGAAACACATTATGCTGCCACTTGGCTCCTTCACGGGAAGGCACCTAAAATTGAAAGACCATTAAAGTTAGATAAAAAGAGACTAACAGTGACAAAACCGGTACAAAAGGATGCAATAGAAATAACGGTTCCAAATGAACCTTTAATAGAAGTAAAAAACCTAAAGAAGTATTTTAATATTGGTAAAAATGAACTGTTAAGAGCCGTGGACAATCTAACATTTGATATTTATAAAGGGGAAACGTTAGGGTTGGTTGGCGAATCTGGTTGTGGGAAATCTACTACTGGAAGAACGTTAATGAAATTATATGAAGCTACTGAAGGTGAAGTATTATTTCAGAAAGAAGCAGTACATGGAAAGAAGAATTCCTCTGAATTGAAGCAGTTTAACAGAAAGGTTCAAATGATCTTTCAAGATCCGTATGCTTCGTTAAATCCAAGGAAAACGGTGGCAGATATTATTGCAGAAGGCATTGATATTCATGGTTTAGCAAAAACCAAAGAGGACAGAAGGCAAAGGGTATATGAGCTCTTGGAGACAGTCGGATTAAATCGAGATCACGCAAACCGATACCCGCATGAATTTTCTGGTGGTCAACGGCAAAGAATCGGTATTGCACGTGCTTTAGCGGTAGAACCTGAATTTATTATTGCTGATGAACCAATTAGTGCATTAGACGTATCCATTCAGGCACAAGTAGTCAATCTGATGAAAAAGTTGCAGAAAGAACGTGGCCTTACTTATTTATTTATTGCTCATGATTTGTCAATGATCAAGCATATTAGCGACCGTGTGGGCGTTATGTATCTAGGCAGTATGGTGGAATTAGCAAGTTCTGATGATTTATATAATGAACCATTACATCCATATACCCAAGCGTTATTGTCTGCCGTGCCTGTCCCAGATCCTATGAGGGAAAAGTCCAGAGAACGTATTATATTAGAAGGAGATTTACCAAGTCCGAGTAACCCGCCAAGTGGATGCCGTTTTCGAACACGTTGTCCACATGCCATTGAAACCTGTGCCAAAATGGCTCCGGAATGGAAGGAAGCAAAACCGAATCATTGGGTAGCCTGTCATATTATTAATAGTTAAATAGAAATGTAGCGGCGTTTTGGTGAGTTTTTTGGAATTTTAGTTGCGAACAGTGTATCAGAAATTTGCGAAGCTATTTTTGGTTCTGTAAGGAGAATGGGTAAAGATGGTTAATATTGATGAAATTAAATTAAAACAAGAGCTTTTAAATAAATTGATAGAAATTCGTCAGCATCTTCATAAATATCCAGAACTCTCGTTTCAGGAATACCGGACGTGTAATTATATTGGAAATGTTTTAGAAGAATGGGGGATTCCATATAATCAAATTGGCGATACAGGGATTTTTGTAGACATTATCGGTGAAAAGGGAGAGGGTCCTCATATTGGAATTAGAGCGGATATCGATGCCCTTCCGATTCTAGAACAAACGAATCTTCCGTTTGCATCTACTCATCAAGGAGTGATGCATGCATGTGGGCATGATGGCCATACTACCATTCTCCTTGGAACGATTTATCAGCTTTTTAAATATAAGAGCAAATTGTCCGGGCGTGTCCGCTGTATTTTCCAGCCTGGTGAGGAAGCGGATGGTGCTGCAGAAAAGTTAATTGAGTTAGGAATACTGAATAATCCCGCTGTAGATTGTATGCTAGCTTTGCATTTATGGCCACATTTGCCACATGGGACAGTCGGTGTGAAATATGGAGCAATTACAGCATCATGCGATAGTTTTGTCATTGAAATTGAAGGAAAGGGCGGCCATAGTGCACGGCCTCACAAGGCGATTGATGCAATAACAATCGGATCACAGATTATTCAATCACTCCCTGCTTTAGTCACAAAGTTTAGTAATCCAGTAGAACCTCTCGTTATTCATGTAGGGAAAATTGAGGGGGGAACAGCAAGTAATGTCGTTGCTAGCCGAGTAATGTTAGAGGGAACGACAAGAGCGGTTACTGTTGACACGAGACAACGGATAAAAAATCAATTAATTAATCTAAGCGAAGGTATTGCAAAGTGCTTTGGGGGTAAAGTTGTTGTTCAGTATAAAGATGGGCATCCAGCAGTGATAAATAACGAGTGGGTAACGAAAACGCTGCAGGGAGCGGCAAGTGAAATTCTCGGGTCTGAAAACGTTGTTGAACTAGTAGAAACTTCTATGGGTGCAGATGATTTTGGGGCCTTCGCTGAAAAGGTCCCAAGCACTTATTTTCGGCTTGGGATAGCTAAGGAAGGGAAACTGGCCTTTGATTTACATCATCCGAAATTTGAATTTGATGATTCAATCATCCCGGTAGGAGTTCAAATATTTACGTTTGTAATATTAAGTAGATTGCAAAGGGGATTGGATTTTTAAAGCAGCTGAATTATAGAATTTATATTAATCTAGTTACTAGGGGCTCTCTGTGAAGAGGCTAATGGTCGAGATACAAGAGAATAAAATTGAAAAATTATAAATTGATATTACTTCAAATGCTGTGAAATATTTACAGCATTTTTTACTTTTATTAAAAACATTTAAGAGTATTTGCTCACAATTAGGTATGTGTATGTCGGTCTGCCTTATTTCAATGTGCTGGTTCCTATCCTACTACACACAATCTAACTAAAAATCCCTTATAAAAACAGGAACAATTGTTTGTTTTACTGTTATATTATTAGTAGACATACATCCGCGGTTTATCCTCTAATTCGTTAAAAAGGGTGTGTTAAGATGTCATTAGTATGTTAGCCCGTGAAATCCCCAATCAGTATATTCACCACGACCAATTGTTCAAGCAGTTAATCCACACTTTTTTTTCAGAGTTTTTAGAAGCCTTTTTTCCAGAAGTACATCATCATATTGATTTTTCTTCAATCAAGCCGTTATCTGAAGAAATGTTTACCGATCTTATTGAAGGAGAGAGTAGAAAAGCAGACATAGTGATTGAAGCAAAATTGAAGGGGGAGGAATCACTCATTATCATACAGGTTGAACCTCAGAGCTATGGACAATCAGATTTTAATGAGAGAATGTATCATTATTTTAGTCTGCTTTATAATAAGTATAGAAAACCAATCGTGCCTATTGCCGTATTTAGCTATGACGATAATCGATTTGAGCGTAATAATTTTACAATGAGCTTCATGTTTTTTCATGTTATCCTTTCATTTTTTAAGCTTGAATTACGAAAGGTGAATTGAAGGGACTATATTTATTCAAATAATCCCGTTACTGCTGCTTTATTAAGTAAAATGGGCTATACCATAAGAGAAAGAGTGCTGGTGAAAAGTGCACTATTGGATGTCCCAAATTGTTTCCCAGTCAATTTCAAATGTGTAATCACATTTAGTGCAATAAAACTTTGCACTTCCGAAATTCTCCTTTTTTTGCTGTTTATTTTTCCTTTTCCCTATTAGCTATTCCCCCTTACTCTTGATATTCTCTTAATCAATGTGGATATAATACTATTATACATAAATTTATTCGAGGGATATGAATGAAAGAATATGAACGATTACAAAGGGAAAACCAATACCTAAAACAGTTATTGATGAAGATAATGCATAATCAAAGCACTACTGACTTTAATAAAATAGTTACTAAAATGTCAAGTGGGAGTAATGAGTAAAAACCTGCATGTGAATTGGAATGGCAAAAACCGATTTGCAGGATATAAAGCGATGGGGTATGTAACTGGCAATGAGGAATCGGTGACGGAGCAGATGAGGCTGTTTTAATTATATTTATTCATTAGAAGGGAGAATGTTAATTTTGACAGTACAACTTCAATATTTAATTGATGAAATGGATATGCAGTTTGAAGGGATAAATACCTATTTAAATCGAATGACGGGTAAAATCATTTCAGTATCAGAAGAAAATCTTCGAACGGCTGAGGAAGAAGACTCCATTGAACATTTGCCTGAATGGCAACAGGAGGAACTAGAGGATGCTGTCGATATAATTAACAACTTTGATAATTACGAGCAACTTCCAACAACATATGAAATAAATGAGTATGATATGCTAGAGGATTTTTGTTATAGTCTTCGCGATGGGCGAAATAAAGATATTCTAATAACCGCTATTCAAGGAAAGGGTGCGTTTAGAAGATTTAAAGATCATATTTTGCAGCTAGGAATTGAAGAAGAATGGTACACTTACCGTAATGAGTGTTACAAAGAACTAGCTATTGAATGGTGTAAGGAACATGGGATAAAATGGGTTGAGTAAATTTTAATATAATAAATTGCGCGGGGTCGAACGACTATATAAAGAAGTAGAATATCTCTTACACTTTAAGTTGATGAGATGGTAAAAATAAATATTCAGGATTAGCCATCTCCATTGTAGTAGTGCCTAATCCTATTTTCTTTAATAAATATGGCCAACGAAAGTTTCGGACCGGTGGATTAATAGAGGAATATATAATAGAACGTACATTTGTTGTGTGTTATAATAATCTTATAAATTTAGAAAGGGGTATGATAATACAAGTAAAAGAATGAAGTTAAGAAAATCTTTAATAGTATCAATCCCCTTACAAAAAGTTCCATCCGCGAGATCGTAATTGTAATATTTACCAACACTTCTTAGCTAAACCCCTATAGAATAAACTCTAAATTCAAAGTAGATCTAGATGCACCCTTTTTATTTAAAATCTTTAATTAAAATTCTGTTTAATAAATACTAACTAATTGAGGTGAATAAATTGGAAAAGGAAATTATGGATATGCTTATAGCAATGAAACAAGAAATGACAGAAATGAAACAAGAAATGACTGAAATGAACCAAGGTTTAACGGAAGTAAGAAATGAAATGAATCAAGGTTTAACGGAAGTAAGAAATGAAATGAACCAAGGTTTAACGGAAGTAAGAAATGAAATGAACCAAGGTTTAACGGAAGTAAGAAATGAAATGAACCAAGGTTTAACAGAAGTGAGAAATGAGATGAGTCAAGGTTTAACAGAAGTAAGTAATGAGATGAGTCAAGGTTTAACAGAAGTAAGAAGTGAAATGAATCAAGGTTTTACAGAAGTAAATAAAAGATTGGATAATGTAGAAAAGAATATCAGTGAAACATTTTCTGCTGTACGTGGTGGTTTTCTTGATCAAGATAAAAAGTTTGAAGAAGTTGATAAAAATATGAAAGAAATGAAAATACCTGAGACGAAGTTGGGGTTCATAACTGATAAGTTGATCAAATTAGAGGAGGATGTTTACACATTAAAGCATCGTTCATAAGTGAGTTAAGTTCCGTTTGTTAGATTCATTGCTCCAAGAGTGTAAAATAAAGACTTAATTATCATATTGACTTGTGAACTGATTACTAAAATATCTCCAACTTTCAGGCTGGAAATTACTTCCACACACCCTCTATGCCTCACCTCTCAAAATTACCATTTCAAATAGAGTCTATTCGAACTCAAAAACAAAAATAGTCAATAAAGCCGCTTAATCATTTCAACACCATATATCATCATTAGGGTGTTTGTATTGAGGTGGCTTTTTTACAAAAATAAATTGGAAAGGAGCATTTATGTGTCGATGTTCCGTTTTGAACAAACATTTGAAGAGTGGATGGAGGATAATATAGCCAAAGAGAAAAATCACAGAAGACGAGAAATTCTTGAAAAGGGCTTAGGTCATGGAACTATAGAATTTCTACGATTGGTATGGTTCCGGACTGTTGGGAATTTCGATCATTTGTATCCTGAATGGGAAGTGCGTGATTTTAATAATGGGTATCGTTACTTAGATCTTGCTTATATGCCCGGGAGAGCGAAAGGAGGTATTGAAATTCAAGGCTTTGGTCCCCATGCAAGGGATCTTGACGTAAGGCGATTTAAGGATTTATGCTGGAGGCATTCTTTATTAGCGCTTGATGGTTGGACGTTTTTACCTATAGCATATTTATCAATTAAAGATGAACCTCAAAGATGTCAACAGCTTATTCTTTCGTTTATTGGAAAGTTCATCTCAACTGATGTAGAGTCACAATTGTCTTGGCTTGAAGCAGAGGCAGTGCGGTTTGCACGCAGATTGATGCGTCCAATAACTCCTCTCCGAGTTTGCCAACCATCTCAGGATAAGTGATCGTCATACTCGACGCATTTTGCATAAATTAGTCGATTTTCAAATTATCACAGTTGTGAGTGGGAAAGAGAGAGCAAGATCCTATAAGATTAAATAAATTATAATCTCTCAGTTTAGTGGACAGAGATTCCGTTATTACTATAAAATTCATCCATTTGATCGTATTAAAGGACACTCAATCCGTTATTTGCTAAAAATTCATAAGAATTATCCCTCATATTGACTAATAACGGAACCATAGTCCGTTATCTACTAAAAACCATCCTTATTTACAAATATAACGGATCTACAGTCCGTCTTATCGGAATTAAGGACCCCCAATCATTTAGAAACCATAAAAATAATAGCGAAAGCCTAGCTTCATACTAAAGATAATCTATTCCTGGCATAAATATTGCATAATTAAATTAAGTAAGGAGGGAAATTGAAAAGCCAAGGAACAAATAAACGCTAAAGGGTGGATTTTATATGAATGAACAATATCAAAACAGATTAGATACATTAACAAATTATTTGGAAACTCTACAAGTAGAGTTGGCTATCATTAAAGATCCTAAAAATGTTTTCTACTATACGGGTTTTTATTCTGATCCACATGAGCGGTTTATGGCATTAGTGATTGATCTCAAAAAACAAACAAAATACTTATTCGTTCCTTTGCTAGATTTGGAAATGGCGGAGGGAGATTCGTATATTAAACAAATTGTTCCGGTTTCAGACGAGGTGAATCCATATCAAGTATTAAAAGCTTCAATCGGTGAAGGTTTTAATTTATTCGGACTTGAGACAAAGGTAATCTCTTTATTCCAACAGGAGCAGCTAAATGGGTTTTTCGGACAATTCAGTTATCAAAACATTGGTGAGTTTATTTCAAGACAGCGAATGAAAAAGTCGCAAGAGGAGTGCAATAAAGTTCAGCATGCGATCCATATCATTGAAAAAGTTATGGCAGAGGGAATAAAAAAAGTGAAAGAAGGGATGACTGAGCAAGAACTTACAGCAGAACTAGAATATTTAATGAGGAAGTTTGGTGCAGATGGTCCATCGTTTTCATCTATCGTACTTTCAGGTGCTAATGCTGCCTTACCGCATGGACAACCGGGGAGTAAGACGATTAATAAAGGAGACTTTTTATTAATTGATATGGGTGTCATCGTTAATGGCTATTGTTCAGATATTACTCGTACGTTTGTTATAGGGGAAGAGACGGCTAAGCAAAGAGAGATTTACAATACCGTCCGTCACTCGACTCAAGCAGGAGTAGAAGCGTCAAAAGCAGGCATTCCCATTGGAGAAATTGATATTGCCGCCCGAAATGTCATTAAAGATGCTGGCTATGGACAATACTTCAATAACCGTGTAGGTCATGGCCTCGGGATGGATGTGCATGAAGAACCCTCTATACATGAAAATAATCACGCTTTAGTAGAAAGTGGCTTGTTATTTACGGTGGAACCTGGCATTTATATCCCGGGATATGGTGGAGTGCGCATTGAAGAAAATGTCTATATAGATGAAAACGGAAAAGGGAAGGTTCTAACTTCCTTTCCAACAGAATTAATGCGCATTGGGAATTAATGAAACAGAGAAAAACAGCATATCGATGATGCTGTTTTTCTCTAATTAAGCCCCTAAATAAGCCTTAATAATTTTATCATCCTCACGCAAAACTTCAGCAGAATCATGCATGACAATATTGCCAATCTCGATTAAATAGCCTCTATTTGCTAAGCGAAGGGCAGCTTTGGCATTTTGCTCAATTAATAGAATGGTTGTGCCTTGTTCATTAATTTCCTTGATAATCCGCATGATCTCCTGGACGATTATTGGGGCAAGCCCCATAGAAGGCTCATCAAGCATGAGAAGCTTTGGATTGCCCATCAGTCCGCGGCTAATGGCAAGCATTTGCTGCTCTCCGCCGCTTAAAGTGCCAGCCAGTTGTTTGGATCGCTCTTTTAAGCGTGGAAAAAGATCAAAAGAACGTTCGATACCTTCTTTTATCCACTTCTTATCTTTTCTAAATGTAAATGCCCCTAATTCTAAATTCTCAATAATCGTTAGTCCGCTAAAGATTCTTCTTCCCTCTGGGATATGGATAATGCCAGATTCGACTATTTTATGTGGAGGCACGCCAACAATGTTTTTGCCATTCCATTCAATCTGTCCTGACTTCGGCCGGATAATGCTTGAAATTGTTTTTAAGGTCGTGCTTTTTCCTGCGCCGTTACTGCCTAATAGCGCAACGATTTCCCCTTCATAGATTTCAATATTAATATTATTTAAAGCATGGATTTTTCCGTAATAGGAATTGACATCAGTTAATTTTAACAATGGCTTCAAATGACATCCTCCT
Source organism: Cytobacillus eiseniae (assembly GCF_017874625.1). Classification (GTDB taxonomy): domain Bacteria; phylum Bacillota; class Bacilli; order Bacillales; family Cytobacillaceae; genus Cytobacillus; species Cytobacillus eiseniae. Next base: position 33,814 of record NZ_JAGIKZ010000021.1, read on the forward strand.
TCCCTAGGTAGGCTTCAATGACTTTTTCATTATTAAGCACTTCTTCAGGGCTGCCTTCTGCTATTTTACAGCCATAATCAATAACAGTAATTTGTTCAGAGATTTGTTTGATTAGGCCCATATCATGTTCAATCATTAATACAGTAATATTGTATTCATCGCGAATCCGCCTAATCAGCTGAATTAAATATTGCTTTTCTTCATAATTTAACCCGGCAGCTGGTTCGTCCAAAAGCAAAAGTTTCGGTCTAGTTGCGAGTGCGCGAGCAATTTCTAAGTAACGTTGTGCACCATAAGGCAGATTTTTCGCTGCCCTTTTTGTATACTTTCGAATGCCGACAAAATCAATGCATTCCAGTGCAACTTCCTCTATTAATCTTTCTTCTTCCCTTTGACTTTTTGTTCGAAGCAAAGCACCCCATACCGTTTGCTTCGTTCGGCAATGCATACCTGATTTGACATTATCTAATACAGTTAGATTTGGAAATAAGCGAAGGTTTTGAAAGGTACGTGCCATTCCGAGTGTCGTGATCTGACTAGGTTTCCGGTTGACTAAACTAATGCCGTCTAATTCAATCGCTCCGCTTGTAGGCCGGTAAAATCCTGTAATCATGTTAAATACAGACGTTTTTCCAGCACCGTTTGGACCGATGATGCTAGAAATAGAGTTTTTCTCAACCGTAAAAGATAAATCATTGACAGCAATTAATCCGCCAAACTGTAGTTTCAACTGATTGACTGTTAACAAAGACATACCTGTCCCCTCTCTTTCGAACGTAAAATTACTTGGATATAGAAATGGATTGATTGGGATCCTCTGTTTCGATATCGTCCACATCTTCTGTGTTATTTTTCGTTGGCCAAATGCCTTGAGGACGGAAAATCATCATAATGACTAAAGATACACCGAATATTAAATAGCGCCAATCCTCTACCCCTCGTAATAGTTCAGGGAGAATAATGACAAGGGCTGCCCCTATAACGACCCCTGGAATACTGCCAAGTCCCCCTAGTACAACAGCAAGAAGAATCATAACGGACTGAAGGAAGCTAAAGCTTAATGGCGCAATTGCACTCATCTTGACAGCAAAGATGGATCCTGCAAAGCTGCCGATGACAGCACCTGTCGCATAGGAGAGCAGCTTAAGCTTGATTCGATTAATGCCCATTGCTTCAGCCGCATCTTCATCCTCACGAATATACACCCATGCCCTTCCAATCCGAGAATGGCCTAATCGATAAACCGCTATAATGGAGATAATAGCAACAATCAAAATTAAAAAGTAGAAATCCTTCTGTGAGGCCATTATATAGCTGCCAATCGCTGGTCTCGGTATCCCATAAATACCAGAAGCGGAACCGGTGATTTCCAAATTCGTCGCCAATATTTTTACGATTTCACCAAAGCCTAGTGTAACAATGGCTAAATAATCACTTCTTAAGCGGAGGGTAGGTGTACCGATGATAACCCCTGCGATTGCTGCAAATAGAAAAGCGACAGGAAGAGTTAACCAGAATGACCAGTGAAAGGTTGTCATTAATATGGCTGTCGTGTATGCACCAACAGCAAAAAATGCTGCATAGCCTAAATCAAGCAAACCAGTATAACCAACGACTATGTTTAAGCCTTGCGTGAGTACAACGTAAAATAGAACGAGTGTTAACACATCCAACCAATAACTATTTAAAAGAAAGGGCAGGATGAACATACAAATGACAAGTAGAAAAAGGGAAGGCTTCTTATACTTTTTCATATTTACATCCTCTCCATTTCTTTGGCTCCAAGGATCCCTGTAGGTTTAAATACTAAAAATAGAATGAGAATGCCGAATGCGAGCACATCCTTCCAGGAGCCCCCCATATAGAAAGTACCGAAAGCTTCTAGGATGCCTAGAACGAGTCCGCCGAGCATCGCACCAGTAATGTTTCCAATTCCGCCAAGAACTGCTGCTGTAAATGCTTTTAACCCAATGGTAAAACCCATTAAAAAATTGATGGTTCCATAATAAATGCCTGACATAATGCCTGCCCCTGCTGCTAAAAATGCACCAATGAAGAAAGTGAGGGCAATGATGCGGTGTACATTGACTCCCATTAAGCTGCAGGCTGTTTGGTCAAGTGCAATTGCACGCATGGCTTTTCCATAAATGGTTTTATCAATAAATAACCGAAGTCCAAGCATTAATAAGGCGGAAAGAACGATCATTCCCATTTGTGCAAAAGAGATTTGGGTGCCCAATAGTTGTATACCGTCATTTGGCAGCTTAATAGGGTACACTTTATAGGATGCACCCCATCCAATCATGGAAGAATACTCCAGTGAAAGAGAGACACCGATAGCGGTAATGAGAATAGAAAGCCTTGGAGCGAGCAGCAAAGGTCGATAGGCAATTCTTTCGATTCCCATTCCAAGAAAGCCGACAATAATCATCGTACCGATAAAAACAACGCCAAGACCCAATATGCCTGTATTGACACCCCCATCACCAGTAAATAAAGAAAGGAGGGTAAACCCGACGAAAGCACCAATCATGTATAAGTCCCCATGTGCAAAGTTTAGTAGTTTAATAATTCCATAGACCATTGTGTAGCCCAATGCGATTAAACTGTAAAAAGCCCCAATTACCAGCCCATCGATAAGTACTTGAAAAAAGATTTCCATATTAATTATCACTCTCCTTAGTATGCTTGCTGTCAGATATTGGGGAGGTTAACGATGCGCGAGCAGCGATGTGGCCGCTTAAAAAGCTATTTAAGCGGCCGCAAAAAACTGCTTGAATCCTATTTTTCTAAAGTGAATTCGCCATTTACGACCTTCATGATATGGAAGTTTGATTGACTTAACGTATTTTGCTCGCTAAACTCGATGACCTGGCCAATTCCTTCAAAGCCCTTAGTGTCCTTCAATGCCTTTTTCAATGCTTCAAATTCTGTTGATTCAGCTCTTTTTAAAGCATCTGCTAATAGGTTTACCCCATTGTTTGATAGAGCAGAGAATGGTCCAGGAGATAAATCGTATTTGCTCTTATATTCTTCGACAAATGCCTCTGCGCCAGGGATAAAGTTAGCAGTAGGTGTGGCTGTTACTAATAAGTCATTTGCATTTTCGGCACCAGCGATCGAGATAATATCAGGAGAATAGCTTCCATCTCCAACCATGAAGAAGCCTGGCACTCCTTTTTCTTTAAATTGCTTCAGCATTAATCCGCCTGCTGCATAATAACCAGTGAAATACGTTCCATCTGGATTAAGGGATTTAAGCTTGGTCATTAATGATCCAAAATCCTTTTCTTCAGGGTTAATTGCTTCAAAGCCAATGACTTTGCCGCCATTTTCTTCGACTGATTTCTGTGCGAAATCGGCTAAATTTTTTGCGTAAGCAGAGTTATCGTGAATAAGAACAATGTTTTTTGCCCCTTTATCATTGAAATAGTCTGCGCCTGTTTTTGCTTGGTCAGGGACAAGTCCATTAATCAAAAATAAACTATCATAACCTTGCTCAGGCAATTCGGATGAATTGGCTGCAGCAACGATCATCGGAATGTTTGCATTATGGAACACCCCTGATGCAGGGAGGGTGGAACCTGAGCAGTACCCGCCAACAACAGCAACAACCTTTTTAGAAACAAGCTTATTTGCTGCAGCTGTAGCTGTTTGTGGGTCACAAGCATCGTCGGCGACTTCAAGCTTTAGCTTTTTATCTAATACACCGCCATCATTATTGATTTTCTCGACGGCCATCTCCATTGCATTTAACATGTCTTTCCCATCTGTGGCGTTATTTCCAGTGACAGGTAATAAGACGCCGACTAAAATCTCACTGCCACTATTTTTCCCACCAGAACTGCTGTCACTTGAGCAAGCACTTAGAAGAAGCGATAGGAATAGGATGAAACCGATTGTTACAATTGAATATCTTTTCAAATGAAATCCCCCCTAATAATGATTTTTCTAAGACAAAGCGTTCGTTCGACCTTTGTTATATACTGCTACGAATCGATCACCTCCTTTCAATGTACAATAGGGATTGATTGGCAGATAATTATTAAGATTGATTATTCCGATATTATAAAATTTTCAGAAAATAACGGACGCAATGGATGAGACAAGGCGTTCCTTCTACACTTAAGAAGCAGTAAATCCTTTTGTACTTAAGTTTTCCATTCGTATGACTGATCATGGTTAAAATGCTAGAATTGAATTTTGTTTTTTACAAGGATGGATTTGTATGAGGAAAGTGAATTTAGGTGTAGTGGTCTTCACCAATGAATAGAGCGAAGACCATTGAATTTCGTATTTGGCTAGTTTGTAATAAATCTAGCCAATCTTGACATCATCATATTCATTCTGCTTTTTAGTATAAAGTTCCTCCCATTGTTCATATATTTTTTTTCTGCCATCATTAATTTCAGGATGAAATTGAATGGCAGCTTGTTCGCGGACTGTACGGACATTTTGTACAGCTTGCTGTAGAAGATCATCAATTATTCCACCTTTTCCAGCACGCTTTGCGATGGAGTAGCCTGCCGTCGTTCCTTGTGCCATCGCAACTTTGCCACTCTCAATGCCAGTAATATTTCCAGCGACAAATAGTCCATCAAGTGGTGTCTCCATAATTTCCGAATGATGTGGAACATGTCCGCCAAGTTCAGGTATGTATTGAAATGGACAGCCGGCAACAGCTGCGAGCTCGGCAAGCGGGTATAATCCTCCAGCAATACAAACGAAATCAGCTTCATAGATCTTCTCTGATCCAAGAATAATTTTTCCCTCCGCATCAATATCAGCTACACGTACGCCTTCAACCTGTTGATCCCCGATAATTTCCACTGCTGCTTTTCGAAGGAGCAGTGGGGTACCATTCATTTTTACCCCATTTTTCGGGAAAAATTTGATTGCCATTTTTCGAAGGCCATCACTTTTCATTAAACGGCCACCAAGGCGCAAAAATGAAGATGGAGCCAATTTGGATGCATCTGTAAGAGATTTTAGTACCTCATTAGGCACACCAGCTTTTCCACTTAGTGGTCCTTTCTCAGGTAGAACAATCCGTTCTACGTGAATCCCCGCTAGTTGTAGTTCATTTAAGATTGCAAAGGCTAGAATATTAGCTCCAATAATGATTCCCTTCTTGCCAACTTGCACACGGTGGACATTGGTCATGACTTGTGCTGCCCCAATGGACATGACCCCTGGGAGTGTCCAACCGGGAAGGGGGATGGGGTATTCTGCCGCCCCTGTAGCAATTAAAACAAATGATGCCGACAATGTGCCTTTATTCGTATGTACACTCCATTTATTAGCCTCTTTCTCTAAATTATATACAGAAACACCACAGCGAATATTGACAGAAAGATCTTGTGCCTCTTTTGTTAGACGATCTGATTCTTTTATGCCATTCCACCATTCACCTGATGGTTTTTCATGGAGCTGTCCAAGTAGTCTCCCGCCTGGTTTAATAAATTCATCAATAACGACCGTTTTAAGCCCAGATTGAGCACAAGCAATAGCACCTGCCAATCCAGCTGGCCCTGCACCAATCACAATTACATCAGTCATTGCTGCTCCACCATCCTTTTAACGATATTCGGATGTTGTTTTCCGCTCTCAACTATCATGTTATTTTCTACGACCGTTAGGCATGCACGGATATTGACCTGATTATTGACGGTCACACGGCACTCCATACAATGGCCGATATTACAATAGAAACCTCTTGGTGTTCCACTTTCCTCATGAACCCGCAGTGTTCTGACACCATTTGCTAATAAGGCTGCAGCGATGGTTTCATTTTCATATGCCTCATATGTTTTATCGTTGAATGTAAAAGATATGCGCTTTCTATCTTCTGACTTTCCTAATATTGGATGATTGATAATTCTATTCAATGTTATCACCTACTGTTCCAAATGATACTGGTCGGATTGGTGGCTGGTATTTTAATGGGATTTCTGCTTGACTTATGTTTGGAATTGCACTTTCAACGATTCGATCCACCGTCACTCTGCAAGTTCGCCCACCGCAAAAGCCCATACCTGCTCGCGTTCTTAACTTTAATTCCCGTGCTGTGCATTGGTGTTTTTCCGCAGTAGATAGAAGTTGGCCATATGTAACCTCTTCACAACGGCAGATAATCACTGATTCAATGTTGTTCATTTGGAATCCTCCTTCATTTTTATCGCAGATTCACGGGCTGTAAGAAACTAATTCAAGAAGTCTTTTGAAAAAAGTTTAAGGAGGGGATGAAGAAAACCCCCAACTGATTGAAGTTCACTTTTATAAAATCCAGCTTCAGCCCACATATTGCTATTAAAGTACTATGCAAAAATCGTACCAAATGAAAGGGAGTATCCTATGATAAACCAAGCCTCTTTAGACGGTTATAGAGGGTAGCCCTTGTTATACCTAGCTTTTTCGCACAATCAAGTTTATTGCCATTAGCCAAATTTAATGCTCGCTTCAGCACCTTTTTTTCATGCTGATCCATTTCATCCTTTAATGATAGAAGAGGATCGTCTTGTACTTTAGTAGGGCTAGGCATTTCGAACGCATCTTGAACAACATCTGCCGAATGGGGATTGAATGGCAAGTATTCACCTCTAATCACGCCATCTGTTGCGAAGACGACGAGACGCTCAACTACATTGCGAAGCTCCCGAACATTCCCAGGCCAGTTATAACGCAGCATTTCCTGCATGACTTCTTGTGAGAACTGATGAATGGGTCTTTGATAACGCAATGAAAAGTCATTTAAGAAGGAATGGGTCATTTCAAAAATATCTTCGCGTCTTTCTCTTAATGGAGGGATATGGATATTAACTACATTTAAACGGTAATATAAATCTTCACGAAATTGCCCTTCGTTCATCTGTTCATGTAAATCTTGATTCGTAGCAGCAATTACACGGAAGTTCGTTTCTATTTCCTTTTCTCCACCAACTCGGTAAAACCTGTGCTCCTGCAAAACCCTTAGCAGTTTCACTTGCATATCGAGAGGCATTTCACCAATTTCATCAAGGAAAAGGGTTCCGCCCTTTGCCAGTTCGATTTTCCCCTTTTTCCCTCTAGGATCGGCACCAGAAAAGGCACCCCGTTCATAGCCAAATAATTCACTCTCAAATAAGGAGGACGGGATCGCTCCACAATTTATTGAAATAAAAGGTGCCTTTGTTCCTTCACTAGCTTCATGTATGGCTTTTGCAAATACTTCCTTCCCTACCCCACTTTCCCCAAGTATTAATACCGTGGATTTAACCGTGCAGACCTTTTTAGCTAACTGGATGGTTTTTTGTAATTTCGCGCTTGTTCCTTTTATTAGATTAAATGGGTCAACATGATCTTTGTACTTGGCAACCTCCTGCTCTAATCGATGTACTTCAGTTGACATATTAAATAATTTTTCATTTAGAACGACTTGGTTAGTCACATCTGTTTCTGATACGACTGCACCAATAATTTGTTCGTTAAAATAGACGGGATTGGAGTTAATAAGGACAAATAAATCAGAACGAGGCTGATGATGGTGACGTGTAATACTCTTCCCTTTATGTAATGTTTGCAGAATCTCAAGATCTTCACGTTTGAAAAAGTCTGTGATCGGACGGTCGATTATTTCCTCTTGTTTAACGGAAAAGAGTTTCTCTGCTCCATCTGTCCATGTACGGACATGCTCCTTTTTATCAATGACTGTTACGGATGCGTCTGTTGTTTGAATGACTGTTTCATAAAATGCCTGTAATTTTTTATATGAATCACTTAAAAAGCGGATTACCTGTGATGCAGAAAGACTTCCGATCGGGCAGCCATCTGAATCAATGACAATCGTTACCGGCTGATAGTGAAAGGCTTCTAGTAAACAATCAAAAGAATCATTAATTGTAATGACCAAAATAGGAGAATTGGATGATTTTAAATGATATTTCCCATCCTTTTGCACAATTTGCTCTGTAATGGCTGTATTGACTAGCTCGTTTTCAATTAAATCCTTGATCAATGGCAGATCGAACAAGGGACTCCCTCCTCCATGTGTAAAAAAATATAGACACTGTATAGATTATTATACACTGGATTATAAAAGATTCTTAATTTTTAGACAGGTGGTAAACAAATAAATGATAGAACAGAAAAATAATCAATCGATTGAGTAACCATTTTTTTGGCACATAATTTGCATTAATAAAAGTAGGTGATCTATAAGGAGGGACTTTTTTTGATACATAGCGATGTATTAGTCATCGGTGGCGGAATTATTGGTTGTTCAATTGCCTACTATACTTCTAAATCTGGAAAAGAGGTAACGATTCTCGAGAAGGGGGAATTTGTAAGCGGAACATCATCAAGATGCGACGGGAACATATTGGCTATCGATAAAGATCCCGGGTTTGACAGTCAAATGTCATTAGTTAGTCAGCAATTGATTGCGGATTTAAGTAAGGAAATTCCACATACATTTGAATATCGTGCCCCAGGAAGTATTCTTGTCTGCGAGTCAGAGGAAGAAATGGAGGCAGCGCAAAAATGGGTGGATCGTCAAAAGGCTGCTGGTTTGCCGTTTCGAATGCTGGACAGACAGGATATACGTCAGGAATCGCCATTCTTTGCGGATGATTTATTAGGTGGTTTAGAATGTGCGACAGATTCAACGGTTAATCCGTATCTCCTTGCTTTTTCCCTGTTAGAGGAGGCAAAGAAGTTTGGTGCAAAGGCTTATAAAAAAACGGAAGTTAAGGAAATGAAGGTTGAAGGAGATGGCACATTTATTGTCGAGACATCGAATGGCGTCTTTACTGCGAATAAAGTGATTAATGCTGCGGGAGTATGGGCACCTAGATTAGGAGAAATGGTTGACCTGTCCATTCCGATTCAACCTAGAAAAGGCCATATTATTGTAGCATCTAGACAGCAGCATGTCGGTTCAAGAAAGGTGATGGAGTTTGGCTACTTAATTTCTAAATTTGGCGGGCAGCGCCGTGTGGATCCTTTAACGGAAAAGTATGGAGTGGCACTCGTTTTTGAACCAACGGAAAGCCAAAACTTTTTAATTGGCAGCAGCAGGGAGTTTGTTGGATTCAATACAAAAGTGAACAACAAGGTTTTAAAATGCATTGCCAATCGAGCGATCCGTTTTTATCCGAAAATGGCCGATATGATGGTGATTCGATCCTATGCAGGCTTGCGTCCGTGGACAGAAGATCATTTGCCTATTGTATCAAAGGTGGATCATATTCCTAACTATTATATTGCAGCTGGTCATGAGGGGGATGGCATTAGCCTTGCTGCTGTGACAGGGAAAGTAATCGAAGAGATGATTAATGAGAAGGAAACTTGTATTCCTGTCGAGCCGCTAAGCTTTACCCGTTTTACAGAAAGGATGTTGGCGAGATGAAAGCAGATCGAGTCTTTACAACGATCGATACACATACAGGTGGCAATCCAACAAGGACAGTCATTAGCGGACTCCCTGCGTTAAAAGGGGGAACGATGTCCGAAAAAATGCTCCATATGAAGAAGGAGTATGATTGGATTCGCAAGTTTTTAATGAATGAACCAAGGGGGCATGATGTCATGTCGGGGGCACTATTGACTGATCCCTGTCATCCTAATGCTGATATTGGTGTGATCTATATTGAAACGGGTGGATATTTGCCAATGTGTGGGCATGACACGATTGGTGTGTGTACGGCTTTAGTAGAATCAGGATTAATTCCTGTGAAAGAGCCAATTACTTCGCTTAATTTAGATACACCTGCTGGTTTAGTAGAAGTGAAAATAACGGTTGAAAATGGCAAAGCAATCGAAGTGTCTTTTTGCAATATCCCCGCTTTTCAATTAAAAAGAGTGTCTGTAGATGTGGAAGGAATTGGACAAGTGGATGCTGATATTGCCTATGGAGGCAACTTCTACGCCATAATCGACGCAAAATCAGTTGGATTGGAATTAGTACCTGACAACGCATCGGTGATTATTGAAAAAGCAATTAAAATTAGAAAGGCAATTAATGATGAAACAGAGATTGTTCATCCAGAACATCCCTTTATTAAGGGATTAACTCATGTTGAATTTTTTGCAGATCCAACCAATGAAAAGGCACATGTGAAGAATACGGTCGTAGTTCCCCCTGGTGGAATTGACCGTTCACCGTGTGGAACGGGTACATCTGCAAAATTAGCGGTGCTTTATTCTAATCAAGAAATTGGGATTGATGAAGAATTCATACATGAGAGCATTGTAGGTTCTTTATTTCGTGGACATGTGCTTGAGACGACAGATGTTAATGGTGTATCAGCCGTTGTAACGAGAATTGCAGGATCTGCATGGATCATGGGCATGCATAAATTCTTTTATAACGAAGAAGATCCGCTTAAGGAAGGATTTCTCCTCATTCCCCCAATGGAGGAACATGAAATGGAGGACGTGAAATGAAAATTCAGAAGGCGTATACAGCAACTGATGTTCACGTGGCTGGAGAGGCATTTCGCATTATTAAAGATGCCCCTTTTATTCATTATCAGAGCTTGGAGCAGTTAAATGAGCAATTTCCTCATGTATATGCAGATGAGATTGCTCTTTTACTAAATGAACCCCGTGGATTTGCTGGCTTAAATGGCTGTTTAGTCGTTCCTTCGTTTAGTCGTAAGGCAGATGCAGCGGTCGTATTTTTCAACCATGAAGGAATGGTTCCTTTACAGTACGGGGGAGTAGTAGCAGTAATTACTGCTTTGCTGGAGTGTGGCCAGTTGCCTTTAAAAGAATCCAATGAATACAAACTGGAAACAGCTAGCGGCATCATTTCTGTTCGAGCAGTAGTAGAAAATGATGAGGTTATTTCAGTAAAACTAGAAAGCAAGCCATGTCAAATTGTTCAAATGAATATTCCTTATAAAGATACACATTATTCTCTTGTTCAAGCAGATCAATTATATGCTATTTTCAAAAAAAGTGATGTTCCTTTCGAGCTGCAAATGGAAGATTTAACTGAGGTACAGAGATGGGGGCAGGAAGTAAACAAATCTCTAAGTTCAAACCAATTGATTAAAGGAGCGATTCTGCTCGATGATTCATTATTGCCAAATGGCCGTATCAAAACGGTTACCTTTCGAAAAGATCATTTTATTGTCCGTTCGCCAGGGTTCGGCACAGCTGCAGCATGCTATGCAAGCCTCCTTTTTAAGGGCGAATTCACTATGAAACAACCGTTTAAAAATGAAAGCATTTTTAATAGCTTCATAACCGTTCAATTAGCTAACCAATCAGAGGAAGGCTATCAGTTTGCATTCACAGCCCGCGGATTTATTACGGGGATGCAGACATATGTGCTAGATCCGACAGATCCGCTGGCTGCAGGCTTTTTATTAAAATGAACCTTCTATGCTAGTGTTTATAGATTGACCTGTAATTATCGAAAGTGGCCGGTAAACGATCGAAAGTGACGGATAACTTCCGAAATTGGCCGGTAAATCATTGAAAGTGACGGGTAACTCCCAAAAGTGACCGATAACCATCGAAAGTAGCTGAAAAATCATCTGAATGAGCTGATAAAGTATAGTTTATTGCTAAATATACGTAAAAAAAGGAGGAAAATTATAATGACAGCAATTAGAGGTGCATATCCCGTATTAATTACACCGATGACAGAGGCACAGGAGATTGATTGGGGCGGAGTCAAAAATAACGTCAATTATTTCGTCAATCAAGGGGTTGCAGGAATCGTAATCAACGGCAGTACAGGTGAATTTGTCAGTCTATCAAAAGAAGAAAAGTTCCAAATGGTTGAAACCATATTGAAGGAAGTAAATGGCCGGATTCCAGTCGTTGTTGGTACTGCTGCCGAAACAACGAAAGAAACAATTGAATACACAAAGCAGGCTGAGGCACATGGAGCGGACTGTGCATTAATTATTAACTCTTATTATTGTAAGCCAAAGGAAAATGAAATCTATTTCCACTATAAAGAAATCTCAAAAGCGGTGAATCTGCCAATCATGCTTTATAATAATCCATTTACATCTGGCGTGAACATGAGTACGGAATTAATGCTCCAGATCGGAAAGGATTGTGAGAGAGTCACACATATTAAGGAATCAAGCGGAGAAATTGCGAAGGTAAGAGATCTTGCTAGAAAAGGAAAAGGAGATTTTGAAGTTTTCTGTGGGGCAGAAGAGCTTGTGATGGAATCGTATTTAGTTGGTGCAACAGGCTGGATTTCGGTAGCAGGAAATATTGTGCCGAAGCTTGTAACAGATATGTATCAGCATTTCCAAAACGGCGAGCTGGAGGAGGCTTGGGCAATCAACGATCGTATTCTTCCGCTTTGTTCCTTCCTTGAAGGATCAGGAAAATATGTGCAAATTGTAAAACGAGCTATGGAGCTTACAGGTCAAGCTGGTGGTCCAGCGCGTTTCCCGCGTTTAGGATTGTCACCAGAAGAAGACCAGCATTTAAAAGAAATTCTAGCAAATCTATCTATCGGTACGCACGTATAAGAAACAATAAATGAATGAAAATGAAGGAGGAATATCATTGTTAACAACACAAATAGAATTAAAACCAAAGGTAAAAGCGTTCCTTGAAGGGAAGATTGAACTATTTATCAATGGGAAATACGTGCCTTCTGTCAGTGGGAAAAAGTTTGAAACGTATAACCCTGCAACAGAAGAAGTGCTAGCTGTCGTAAGTGAAGCAGATGAAGAGGACGTTGACTTAGCGGTGAAGGCAGCTCGTCAAGCATTTGAAAAAGGGCCCTGGCCAGATTTAAGTGCAGCTGAGCGAGCACGCCTCATTTATAAGTTTGCTGATTTACTAGAAGAAAATAGAGAAGAATTGGCACAGTTAGAAGCATTGGATAACGGAAAACCCTATCAAATCGCTCTGGAGGATGATATCCCTGCAGCAGTAGAACATTATCGTTATTATGCTGGCTGGGCAACAAAGATTCTAGGTCAAACCTTCCCGATCTCAAAGGATTATCTGAACTATACGAGGCATGAGCCAATTGGGGTTGTCGGTCAAATTATTCCTTGGAACTATCCGTTAGTAATGGCAGCATGGAAAATGGGGGCAGCCCTAGCAACTGGTTGTACGATTGTACTAAAACCAGCGGAGCAAACCCCATTATCCCTTATGTATTCTGCCCAGCTTTTTAAAGAGGCAGGATTCCCTGATGGTGTCGTTAACTTTGTTCCTGGATTTGGCCAAACTTCAGGTGCTGCAATCGTTAATCATCCGGATGTAGATAAGGTAGCATTTACAGGATCAACCGTAACGGGTAAATACATTATGCGCCAAGCGGCTGAAACGGTTAAGCATGTGACGTTGGAGCTGGGTGGGAAATCACCGAATATTATCCTTGAGGATGCTGACTTATCCGAAGCTATTCCAGGAGCTTTTAATGGCATCATGTATAATCATGGCCAGAACTGCAGTGCTGGCTCTCGTGTATTTGTTCATCGTAAGCATTATGACAAGGTTGTCGACGAACTTGCCAAAATGGCTGAAAACGTCAAGCTAGGTGCAGGAATGGAAAAGGGGGCTGAAATGGGTCCGCTCGTTTCTGAAAAGCAGCTGGAGCGTGTACTTGGATATATTGAAAAGGGAAAAGCGGAAGGTGCAAGAGTAGCAGCAGGTGGAGAAAAAGCGTTTGATAAAGGCTATTTCGTAAAGCCAACCATTTTTGCTGATGTGACAGATGAAATGACGATTGCAAAGGAAGAAATTTTTGGTCCCGTTGTTGCTGTCCTCCGATTCGATACAGTGGAAGAAGTAATCGAGAGAGCAAACAACACGCCATATGGACTCGCAGCCGGAGTGTGGACAGAAAATGTAAAAACGGCACATAGAGTAGCCAATCAATTAAAAGCAGGTACGGTTTGGATCAATGACTACAATTTAGAAGATGCGGCAGCACCATTTGGGGGCTATAAGCAATCAGGCATCGGACGTGAAATGGGTTCTTACGCATTAGATAATTATACCGAAGTGAAGTGTGTTTGGGTGAAATTGAAATAACTTATCTATTAAACTTTGTAATTAATTCTTTAACTTGGGACAAACGGACAGCATGAATGTTAAAGGCTGTCCGTTTTGTTCAGTGTAACGTGAATAAGAGCGGAATAGATTTCATTTGCCCATTTTTCATTTAAGCATTATAGCAATATTTGTTTTCGGAATATTCCGTTATATCCAGTGGAATTGGAGGGGAAATTGTGTAGCGACTTTATGAACTCTATTATTTCTAGAATCTAGTTATTTCTAAGGGATGGTAATCAAATTGATCAATTGCTTTATATTTTACATATAAATGGAGGTGTGAAAATGGGCCGCTATATTTTTGGAAGAATTGGCTATATGCTCATCACATTCTTGGTTATTGCCACATTTACTTTCTTTTTAATGCAAACCTTACCGGGTTCACCATTTAATGATGAAAGGCTTTCCGAGTCGCAAAAGGAAAGATTGTATGAAAGATACGGCTTGGACGAGCCTGCTCCCATTCAATATGTTAAGTATATGACAAATATTTTTAAAGGAGATTTCGGCGTTTCTTTCCAATATGATGGCCGTGCAGTGACAGATATTATTGGTGAGCGGATTGGGGCTTCAGCTGTTTTAGGGGCGCAGTCTCTTTTATTCGGCTGCATAATTGGAATCATTCTAGGAATTATTGCTGCTATTAAACATAATACGGCAATTGATTATATGGCAATGCTTATTGCTGTAATTGGATTATCTGTTCCCAATTTTGTATTTGCTGGGTTATTGCAATATTGGGTAGGGGTAAAGCTGCAATGGCTTCCAGTCGCATTTTGGGAAGGCTTTGAATATTCCATATTGCCAACAATTGCATTGTCTGTTTTTGTTATTGCTACGATCGCAAGATTCATGCGAACGGAGATGCTTGAGGTGCTGGGGCAGGATTATATTGTAACTGCAAAGGCTAAAGGATTGAACCAATTTGCAATTGTCATGAAGCATGGGCTTCGAAATGCTGCCATTCCGATTATCACAATCCTTGGTCCTATGACTGTTTCCCTTTTGACAGGCACCTTAGTAATAGAAAAAATATTCAGTGTACCCGGGCTTGGTGAGCAATTTGTCAAATCGATCATGACGAATGATTTTCCTGTCATCATGGGAGTTACTTTATTTTATAGCATTTTATTTATCGGTGTTGTGTTAATCGTTGATATTTTATATGGAGTCATTGATCCAAGAATAAGATTATCTGGGGGGACAAAATGATGATTCCAAATAATAAAGAGATCACCGATGATTTGTTCCAACCAGCAGAATCAGAGAAATCCAGAGAAGTTATCTTACGTCCGAATATAACCTATTGGCAAGAAGTATGGAAACGCTTTCGAAAGAATAAAGCTGCATTTGTAGGATTAATCTTGATTGCAATAATTCTAGCTTTAGCTATATTTGGCCCTTATGTAAATCAGCATGGGTATGATGAGCAAGATTTAACGAGGGCAAATCTACCACCAAAAATCCCGGTTCTCGAACATGTTTCGTGGCTTGGCCTAAACGGAATGGATATTCAAGGTGTTGACCGTTATGAAGAAAACGGAATTTCTGAAAATTTTTGGTTTGGCACCGACAATTTAGGCCGGGATCTATGGACGCGTGTTTGGGAAGGAACACGTATTTCATTATATATTGCTTTTCTAGCAGCGATTATTGATTTAATTATTGGTGTTGCATATGGAGGGATCTCTGCCTATTACGGTGGCAAGGTCGATAATATCATGCAAAGAATTGTGGAGATCTTAGTTGGCATTCCGAGCTTAATCGTAATTATTCTCCTCATTTTAGTTCTACAGCCTGGGATTATTTCGATTACTTTAGCAATGGTCATTACAGGTTGGGTTGGAATGGCAAGAATTGTTCGCGGCCAAATACTTAAGCTTAAGGAACAGGAATATGTATTGGCATCAAGAACATTAGGTGCTAAGGATCGACGTTTAATTTGGAAACATTTAATTCCAAATTCAATGGGACCAATAATTATTACAACCATGTTTACAATCCCAACTGCGATTTTTACAGAGGCATTTTTAAGCTTTATCGGCTTAGGGCTCCAGCCACCAATTGCATCATTAGGGACACTTATAAATGATGGCTATAAATTATTGCGAATCTATCCGCATATGCTTGCATTTTCTTCCATTATTATCAGTATGGTTATGATTAGCTTTAATTTAATTGGAGACGGACTTCGAGACGCCTTAGACCCTAAAATGCGCAAATAGGAGGATAAAAATGTGGAAAAAATACTAGAAGTAAATAATTTACAAGTATCCTTTGATACGTATGCAGGGGAAGTAAAGGCGGTTAGAGGCGTTTCATTTCACCTTAATAAAGGAGAAACGCTTGCTATTGTGGGTGAGTCAGGTTCTGGAAAATCTGTTACGTCTAAAAGTCTAATGAAGTTGATTCCGAATCCTCCAGGAAGAATAGTCAACGGGGAAATCTTGTTTGAAGGGAAAGATCTCGTCCATTATTCCGAAAAACAAATGCAAAAAATTCGTGGGTCAGAAATCTCAATGATTTTCCAAGATCCTATGACATCACTTAACCCAACGATGACCATCGGAAAGCAAATAATGGAAAGTATTATTAAACATCAAAATGTATCAAAAACAGAAGCAAGGAGAAAAGGAATTGAACTGTTAGAAATGGTAGGGATTCCTCAGGCTGAAAACAGGTTTTCTTCTTACCCGCATCAATTCTCTGGTGGCATGCGGCAACGTGTAGTAATTGCGATGGCTATCTCATGTAATCCGAAAATTCTTATTGCAGATGAACCGACAACCGCCCTTGATGTAACCATTCAAGCGCAAATATTAGAGCTTTTAAAGGATTTACAGAAAAAGATGGGTACGTCCATTATTTTCATTACCCATGATCTAGGTGTTGTCGCCAATATTGCAGATCGGGTTGCTGTAATGTACGCAGGGAAAATCGTTGAAATTGGAAAAGTAGATGAAATTTTTTATCATCCTGAACATCCTTACACATGGGGATTATTAGGGGCAATGCCAAACCTAAATGAAGATGCTGGAGAGCTAATCACGATTCCCGGTTCACCTCCTGATTTATTAAATCCGCCACTCGGGGATGCTTTCGCAGACCGAAACCGCTATGCGATGAAAATTGACTATCAAATGGAGCCGCCGATGTTTAAGGTATCTGATACCCACTATGCATCTACATGGCTGCTGCATGAAAAGTCACCAAAGATTATGCTACCAGATGTTCTAAAAAAACATCGACAAACTGCACCTAGAGGAAAGCAAAATGAACATTTGGCTAAAAGGAAGGAACAAAGAGAAAAGCTTCTGGAAATCAAAAATTTAAAACAATATTTTACTTCAGGTACAAATTTGATAAAGGCTGTGGATGGGATTGACTTTGATATTTATAAAGGAGAAACGTTTGGGCTTGTAGGGGAATCTGGTTGTGGAAAGTCAACGACAGGCCGAACGATTATCCGGCTGTATCATGCCACAGATGGGGAGATTCTATATAACAATGTCAATATTCACAATAAAAAGTCTTCTTTAGATACACAAAAGCTGAATCAAAAAATTCAAATGATTTTTCAGGACCCATACTCCTCATTGAACCCAAGGCAAACAGTGGCGGATATTATTGCAGAAGGAATGGATATACATGGACTTTCCATAAATAGAAAAGAAAGATTAGAAAAGGTGTATGACCTATTAGAAACGGTCGGGTTAAACCGTGAGCATGCGAATCGCTATCCACATGAATTTAGCGGAGGACAGCGTCAGAGGATTGGAATAGCGAGAGCATTGGCAGTAGATCCGGAATTTATCATTGCGGATGAGCCTATTTCTGCCCTTGATGTGTCCATCCAAGCTCAGGTTGTCAATTTATTAAAAAGGCTGCAAAAGGAAAAGGGTTTAACCTATCTATTTATTGCTCACGATCTTTCTATGGTGAAGTACATAAGTGATCGAATCGGGGTGATGTATAAAGGGAGAATAGTAGAATTAGCTGAAAGTAATGAGCTTTACCAAAATCCATTGCATCCATATACAAAGTCATTGCTCTCAGCCATTCCATTACCTGATCCAGAAACAGAGAAGACAAGGAAGAGAATAAAATTTGATGAAAAGCTGATTTGGAATGATGAGGGAGAAGAACCTGTTCTAAGGGAAGTGAAGCCAGAACATTGGGTGTCATGTACGGAACAGGAATATAACGATTTCAAAAATTACTTTGATGTTATTTAATAGCAGCAAATAAATGAAAGGAGGGAGAAGCGATTATAAAAAAGATATGTCTATTCATCGTACTCTCTCTATCATTCTCATCCATTAGCTCCTTTTTTTCAACTCATGGAAAATGGCTGTTCTTTATTAATTCTCTCTTTTTTATTGCGCTGCTGTTATTAATGATCGGTGGGATTCTAGTTGTACTGAAAGGAGGACTGTTTGACGGGATCCTTTACAGCTTTAAGCAATTTTATAAACGAACATCTAAGTTAGAAGAATATGTTACTGAACAAACAGAGAGAATACATGATCCTACTCATAAGACTGGTTTGAAAGATTTATATGTTTATCCACTGATTATTTCAGGAGCTATGTTGTTCATTTTCACGCTTTTTGCAGCTGTAATTTAAGAATAAATAGGCTGAGTTATTCTATGACAATGGCTATGTTAGGAGGAGAGAAACGGTGAAAAGACTTGATAAATTAAGAGACATGTTTGCTGAACTTGGCATAGACGCTATGTTGATTACGAATGATCAAAACCGCAGATATATGACAGGCTTTACGGGTACGGCAGGTCTCGTGCTGGTGACCAAGGAAGAGGCTTTTCTAGTTGTAGATTTTCGATATGTGGATCAAGCAACCGAACAAGCAAAGGCGTTCTCAATCATTGAAGTTAGTACAAAAGCTGACTTACTAGAGGAAATTGTTCGGCAAACAGACAGACTTAAGGTTGCAAAACTCGGTTTCGAACAAAATCATGTAAACTACTATTCTTATACTGAATATAACGAGAGAATCAATGCCGAAATGATCCCACTATCAAATGCAATTGAAAGCTTGCGAATGATAAAGGATAAAGAAGAAATAGCGGCGATAAAAACGGCGGCAGAAATTGCAGATGCTGCCTTTACTCAACTATTAGATTTTATTAGACCGGGTGTAACAGAAATTGAAGTTTCAAATGAATTGGAATTTTATATGAGAAAACAAGGAGCTACATCATCTGCGTTTGACATAATTGTTGCATCAGGGTTCCGTTCAGCTTTTCCCCATGGGGTAGCAAGCAATAAAAAAATCGAAAAAGGGGAGATGATCACGCTCGACTTCGGTGCTTATTATCAAGGATATCGGTCAGATATAACAAGAACGGTTGCAGTTGGGGAACCGAATAATGATTTAAAGGGAATCTACACTATTGTTTTTGAAGCGCTTTCTAAGGCACTTTCTAGTATTAAACCTGGGATATTAGGAAAAGAGGCTGATGCATTTAGCAGGGATTACATCACTGAAAAGGGGTATGGAAAACAATACGGGCATGGCTCTGGGCATGGAATTGGATTAGATATACATGAGGAGCCGTTTAAAAATGCGAACTGTGAAATTCGTCTGCAGCCTGGCATGGTTTTAACTGTAGAACCAGGAATCTATATTCCAAAGCTTGGTGGCGTAAGAATAGAAGACGATATCTTAATCACTCAAGATGGGAATGAAGTGCTTACACATTCGCCTAAGGAATTAATTATTTTATAACTCAAAATACTAGTAAGGGGGAAACGAAATTGAAAATAAAAGGCGCGATTATTATTGCTTTCATGCTGTTAGTAAGTTCCTTTTTGGCAGGGTGTTACGGGGGAGAAAGTAAACAGTCGTCATCAACAGGTGAAAAATCTGAAGGCGGTTCTAGTGAAGAGTTAGCTGAACAAGTGCTTAATCTTGTTGAGGGCGGAGAACTGCCTACTCTCGATACACTTGGATTATTTGATGCTCTTTCTAGTCGAACAATGAATAATATCTTTGAAGGGCTATATAGGCTTGATTCATCTCATGCACCGACTCCTGGCATGGCAGAAAGTCATGAGGTTAGTGAAGATGGAAAGGTGTATACGTTCCATCTTCGTACAGATGCAAAATGGAGCAATGGCACAGGGGTTACTGCAAAGGACTTTGAATTCGCATGGAAAAAGGCAATAAATCCAGAGACACTATCAACCTATTCGTATCTTTTTAATGATATAAAAAATGCGGCAGCCATACAGGATTCGGAAGATAGTCTGTATGGAAAGGTAGATGAATTTGGCATTAAAGCAGTAGATGATCATACATTCCAAGTGGAATTAGACCATCCAGTCCCATATTTCTTAAGCCTTATTACTTATCCAGTGTTTTTTCCGCAAAATCAAGAATTTGTTGAGTCACAAGGAGATAAATATGCACTTGAAGTAGAAAACCTTATTTATAATGGACCTTTTGAGCTGGAGTCATGGGAGCATGAAGTTGGCTGGGTGTATAAGAAAAATTCTAATTATTGGGATGTCGATACAGTTAAACTCGATACAATCAATGTAAAGGTTGTTAAGGAAGCAGCAACAAAAGTGAATTTATATGATACTGGCAAAATAGACTTAACAGAAATCACCTCAGAGTTCATTGACCAATATGCAAGTACACCAGATTACAGCACACTGCTAAAACCAGAAGTATTCTTTATCCGAATGAACCAAAATAATCAATATTTAGGCAATGTGAATATACGTAAAGCGATTGACATGGGGTGGGATAAAAAAGCAGCGGCTGAAAATCTATTAAATAATGGTTCTGTTCCAGCTTATTATCTAGTTCCTAAGGATTTTGCCTTCGATGAAAGCGGGAAGGATTTCCGTGCAAAATACGAGGGGTTTAATGAAGAGGGAGTCGAAAAAGCAAAAGAGTATTGGGAAAAGGGTTTAGAGGAACTTGGCGTGGATAGCATAGAGTTAGAGTTTCTAAGCTATGACAGTGAGGAAAGAAAGCGAGTGAGCGAGTATTTCAAAAATCAGCTAGAAACGAATTTACCTGGTCTGACAATAAAAATCAATCAGCAACCGAATAAGCAGAAGCTTGAGCTTGAATCAACCATGCAATATGACCTTACTTATTCTGGCTGGGGACCTGACTTCCAAGACCCAATTACTTTTATTGATCTCTATTTATCAGATGGGCCAAATAACTGGTCAAATTATGGAGATGAAAATTTTGACCATCTTGTCATGGAAGCCAAAACGAATCCAACAGATACGGCTAAGCGATGGGAAAATATGCAGGAGGCTGAGAAAATTTTAATCGAAGAGGATGCAGCCATTTCACCTATGTATCAATCAGGTTTGGCTCAGCTTAAAAAGCCTTATGTTAAAGGCTATGTTGCTCACCCATTCGGCGTATTTGCTTCATATAAATGGACATCTATTGAGGGGAAATAATTTGAATTATTTGGTTCAGGCTTCTTTATCCAGATGGTAAGGAAGCCTGTATCCTTTTTTAAATTCCTTATTAATTGGTTAACTGATTAGTCGATGTATAAGTCTTAATTGATTTACAAGAATGGAGATAAAAGAAGAAAAACCCTTGAATATCAAGGGTTTTTTGTTATGGAGCATAGCGGGATCGAACCGCTGACCTTTTGGCTGCCAGCCAAACGCTCTCCCAGCTGAGCTAATGCCCCGGTTAATGGATATAAGAAAATTATATCGGCAACCGGGATGCTTGGCAAGAGTTAAAATCTCACTTTATAAAAGAAACGATAGAAAAGGAAGCTAGCTAAGGCTTTCGACCTCCACGCTTTTAACCCCATTAAGCTGAGAGACGCTGTAATAAACATCTGTAATGCTTTTCTTTTGGTTAACAGTTACGACAAGTTGAATAAGGTGTTTTTTCTCTTCTAAATCTTTAATGCGCACCCGTTTAATAGAAATCTTTAAATCTTTGATGGCTGATAGGATTTCTTCTATATTTTCTTTATTTGTGACTTTAAGCTGGAGAGTAATTTCTTTTTCTCTTAATTTTCTTGGGCCGATAAGTCCAATGACGAATGGGATGAATTCGACACTAATAATTAATAGAGCAACTCCAGCCATCGCTTCGATATAGAAACCCGCACCGACAGCGATGCCAATTCCTGCTGCTCCCCAAATTAGTGCTGCAGTTGTCAGACCAGAGATGCTATCATTTCCCCTTCTTAAAATAACCCCTGCCCCCAGAAAACCAATTCCTGAAACGATTTGCGCAGCTAAACGCAAAGGATCCATTGTAATATTGACTCCTTCTTTTCCTGGGAACATATACGCAGATTCGATGGATACGATCGTTAATAGACAACTTACAATAGAGATGACGAGACTTGTTTTTAAACCAACAGGCTTTCTTTTTAGCTCTCGTTCTATACCGATGACGAGGCCAAGAAAAGCGGATATGCCTAACTTTATTAATATTTCTATTTCTATATTGCTCATGATTTATCCCTGCTCCTTATTGTATTTTAGAATAGGGGCTATAAAAGCATAGTAAAAAGTAATAAAATAGAATAGATTTTGAATGAAAGTACAAATAGATAAGGAGAACAGATAAATGTCAGACACAAAAGTAAATCCTTATGCTGTTTTGGCTATAGGTGTCATATCGGTATCAACATCAGCGATCCTCGTAAAAGTATCAAGTGCACCCTCGGGTGTCATCGCCTTTTACCGATTATTTTTTTCCGTTCTAATTATGTTGCCGGTATTCTTAATAAAATATGTTCCTGAGCTGCGTCTTATTACAAGACGGGATTGGATCTTTTCAATCGTCGCAGGGGTTTTCCTAGCATTTCATTTTATTCTTTGGTTTGAATCATTGAATTACACCTCTGTTGCGAGCTCAACTGTGTTGGTGACCTTACAGCCTTTATTTGCTTTTCTGGGAACTTATTTTTTCTTTAAAGAAAAGTTTTCTTGGAAAGCGATCCTAAGTGGGCTGCTTGCTGTCTTTGGCAGTGTCATTATAAGCTGGGGAGATTTCAAAATTAGCGGTTCTGCCCTTTTTGGTGACTTTTTAGCATTAATCGCTTGTGCCTTAGTTACAGCCTATTTAATGTTTGGCCAATCAGTAAGAAAGAGATTGTCCTTAGTTACTTATACATTTGTGGTATATAGCATTAGTACAATTACGCTATTAATCTATGTGCTCATTAGACAGGAACCATTAGTTCCTTATGCTACTAATGATTGGGTCTATTTTATTCTTCTAGCAATTATACCAAATTTACTTGGCCATACATTATTTAATTGGTCGTTAAAATGGCTCAGTACATCAACCATTTCAATGGCTATATTGTTCGAACCAGTTGGTGCAGCGATACTAGCGTATTACTTATTACAAGAGGCAGTCGTTTGGACACAAGCTCTTGGAGGTGCGATTGTAATTGGCGGAGTCTCCTTATTTTTACTAGATGAGCGAAGAGTAAGAATGAAGGAAATGAGGAAAAAGACCGTGTCAGAGTAATTCATTATGGAGCGGAAATCAAGCACTGCTCACAGTGTTTTCATCCACAACAATTTTCGCTAAAATAGTTTAATAAAAAAGGAATCCTCTAGTTGTAAATGAGTGATTCCTTTTTTTTAGATAAATACATGGGATAAGCCAAAGAAAATAAAGCCTGCAGTTACTGCTAATAGAAATGTGCCTCCATATACTTTCTCTTCTGAATTTGTTATTTTAATCCCTTCTATAAATGAATATAAGAGTAAAAAAACTGCCATGATTACAGACAGTAATAACGCTCCTGTTTCCAGTAGTCCCACACCTTTCGAATGTGATAGAGTTAATAGAATGTATGTCGCAAATGCTAGTTCTATGCCTTATTTATTTAAATGTAAGAGTAAAATCGCCGTAGATTGCTTTAGAATTAACGTTATTTTTGTGGATAAAGAGGATATTTTTATCCACAACCTGTGTATAAGACGGTGGATTACTTTTATATTCCTGTTTGTATTGTTAATAAGTATGTGTATAGAAAGGATAACAAACGATTTCACAGTATTCGTCCGATTGGGTTATCTAAGTAGAAGGCTTGCTTTTTTATTTAAATGAATCAATATGTATTCAACTTACGCAGTAATTCTTCTTTTAAAATATATGCGTTATTATGAATTGGATCTTTTGCAGCGTATACTAGTGTAACTATATCTTCTGAAGCGATAGAGCAAATCCTTTCAACTTGTTGGGATTTGATAGAATCATTTTGCAGTTCTTCTAGATATTTGCTGCGAAACGCATCAAATAGTTCAGATCGATGTCCAAACCATTTTCTGAGCTTATCGCTCGGTGCTACTTCTTTTGCCCACATTGCTAGCTTTGCTTCATTTTTTGAAATGCCTCTAGGCCATAGACGATCAACTAGAATTCGATAACCATCTTTTGGTTCGTAGGGTTCATAGATTCTTTTTATATAGATCTCTGTCATAGTTCCCTCCACAATCTTTTTTACAGGTCCAAGATATATAATTGCTTTGGCTTATTATTCGAATACAATCTATCTAAATAATTATAGTACGAAGCTTTTATTAACTTATATAGAACAAACGAATATATTTGCGATTATTCTTGGAGATTAAACCTTATCTTAAAAGTATATATAAGAAAAGAAGTAATCTAATCTTGATCCATAAAGTATTTTTATTAAATGATTTAAATTTTTATTAGAAATTATATTGCAAACATTTTTAGTTCGTGTTATATTGATTCTCGTCCTTAACAAACAACATTATTTTAAAAAAACTTTTCGGAAATAGTTATTGACTAAAATTGAGGATGCGTGTTATATTAATAAAGTCGCTTCTGAGCGATCGAAACAAAAAGACAAAATTGCTCTTTGAAAACTGAACGAACAAAAAACGTCAACGTTTAAACTTATTTTTTATTTTAGAGCTAATCAACTCTTTATTGGAGAGTTTGATCCTGGCTCAGGACGAACGCTGGCGGCGTGCCTAATACATGCAAGTCGAGCGAATCTGAGGGAGCTTGCTCCCAAAGATTAGCGGCGGACGGGTGAGTAACACGTGGGCAACCTACCTGTAAGACTGGGATAACTTCGGGAAACCGGAGCTAATACCGGATAATTCTTTTCCT
>NZ_JAGIKZ010000022.1 GCF_017874625.1 Cytobacillus eiseniae
CGTCTATATTAATACAATAGGAGATTTTTTTATGCCTGTAAAATAATACATACTATTAATCCCCATTTTTTTGTAAGTCTTTTGCAAGACTAGTGAGATTCCACAATTAAATTGAGTTATTCGCAATTATACTTTCCCCATTAAAAAACCTCCTGACGATATACATCAGGAGGTTCGCTATTCGTTTATTAATCAAAGCAATAATGCAGTTTTTTGTATGCTGAGCGCATGTTGATGACTTGTTTTCGAATGGATTCTGTCGTATCTCTTCCTTCGAGGACACTGACAATGTATTCTGCAATACTATCCATTTCCGCTTCCTTCATGCCTAAGCGTGTAATTTCGATTGTGCCTATACGTAAACCGCTTGGGTAATCCCAATCCTCTGGTTTGTCACTTGGGAGGAGGTTTTTATTCGTAATAATATTGGCCTCTGCAAGTTTATGTGCTACATCAAGCCCACCACCAAATTGCTTCACATCGAGAATGACTTGATGTGTTTCTGTAAAGCCTTTATGTGAGCCGAGGACAGTGATTCCTCTTTCATATAATGCTTTAGCTAAAGCCTTTGCATTGGCAACGATTTGTGCCATATACTCTTCTCCGAATGCTAAAAATTCTGCAGCAGAAGCGGCTAGTGCAGCCACGCGGTTTACTTGATGTGTCGCTGCAAGTGCAGGGAAAATCGTATCGCTAATTGGCTCGGTTAATTCTGGATCATTCCAAACAATAATCCCACTTTGCGGGCCACTAAAAGTCTTTCCTGCTGACCCCGTCATAATGCAGGCGCCTTCATTTAATGGATCTTGGAATTGGCCTCCTCCAATTAATCCAAGCTGATGTGCGCCATCAAAGAATATCTTTCCACCCCACTCATTAACAATTTCAGACATTTCCTTTAGCGGGAATGGGAAAAGTGTCATCGAAGCACCGAGTGTCACTAATTTTGGCTTAACTTCTCTAGCAACTTTTACAAAATCATCCATATTAACGACTAGGTCAACAGGATCCATTGGAACGTCGTAAATATTCAGTCCACGAATTCCTGCAGGCCCATCATAGCGGTTACTAGAATGTCCACCAAAAGGCTGGGCAATCGTTAAAATATTATCACCTGGTTTTGTTAGTGCCGCATATACAGTCATGTTTCCTATCATACTAGCAACTAAGCGGTGATCGGCATAATTACTCTTAAAGACCTTTTTTAATAATTCCACACAGAGAGATTCAATTTCATCAATATGCTTCGTACCTGAAAACCATCTTTGTGTAGGACCGATATGTCCTTCCGCAGCCCGAGTTCCTACTTCAGATGCAAGCAATTGGCGTACCGTCTGACTAGTTGGCGCTTCTGGTGCCAATAAATTCAGGCACTCCTCCCCTCGCCAAATCGCATTTCTATCGACCGCATTTATAATTTCTTTCTGAATTAATCTTGATGAAGCACTTCTCTCAATAATATCCTTTGCCCAATCTAACACCTTTGAATCATGAACTTCAAAATTTCTAGTCGTCGTTGTTGATGTCGAATTCATTTCCATTCCTCCTAATTCGTGATCTTTTAAAAAAAAGCACAACATCTTGACCATTGGACTATAGGACAATCAACTTTTCGTTCCATTCATGTTTCTCAAAGCTGTATCTTGACAGAGCCTCATTTCAATCTAGGTTGGAGGAAGCAATCTAAAAGGAAATTTTTCCATGAAGACGCTATAGGTTTTCTATCCAAAACCAATATATCGCATTTAACTTTACAGGTCAATGATTTTATCAGATTATTATTTATTTTCAAATAAATGATAAAAGGAGACTCGCTTATTTTCACGTCGTAAATAAGCAAAGTCCCCTTTTAGATGTTTATCTGTAGATAATAATGTGATCAGTCCCCATCAGCAATAAGAATCCTCCCTAAACTAAGCCAATTTTCCTCTACAAGGGAGCTAGCTAGATTTAGGTCATTAGCTTTAAAAGCAGCGATAATATTCTTATGTTGTTCTAGTGATTTCCGCCCATCAACAGAGCTAAATTTCGAAAATTCCAATCTACGAACCTTTGATATGACTCGATCTAGTGCTAGCTCAATTTCTTCATTTCGCGAAGCTTTTAAAATAATGGAATGAAAGTGATCATCAGCTTCTACTGCACAAATGACATCCTTCGTATCTAAAGCTTTTTGCAAATTAGAATTGCTTTCCTCCATCTGTTTAATATTTTCTTCAGAAATGAAAGGAACAGCCAGTCGTGCTGCTAAACGATGTAAAGCAGCGATAACCGTAAAGGCATTTTTCGCCTCCTCTAAATGAATTTCTGTGACGCAAGTTTGGGAGCCTGGAAGCGACTCAATAAGTCCCTCATCTTCAAGCCTTTTAAGCGCTTCCCTAACAGGCGTTCGACTGACACCAAATTCAGCCGCTAGATCCTTATCTTTCACACGTTGCCCAGGTTCTAACTCTAATGTAATAATTGCTTTTTTTAGTGAATCATATATTTGGTCTCTTAAGGCTGGCCGATCAATCGTTTTTATTGTTTTCATAAAACCAATATATCAGTTTATTCTGAAAATGTCAATTTTAAACAAGCGCATTTCCCCTAGACAATCCTTAAACTGATTTAACTTTTGGCAAACGTAGTTTAATAGGGACTTCCTTCTGTGACACATAGCTATGGAGAACCATGCCAAGGACAACGAAAAGCATTCCAACCCATGATAAGTAGGATGGCAATGGTGCTGACAGCAAGAGAATTTCGCCCGAAACTGCAAATAAAACTTCAAAGGACTGTGTTGCCTCAACAGCAGCCAATTTTTGCATATTCCCTTTGACCAAATCGGTTGCTTTAAAAAATAAAACCGTTGCTATGACTCCTGATGTAAGAGCAACGAGAAGGGACTGATATAATTGACCGCCACTTGGGGGTCCAACAGTTGCTGCCCCATAGATTGAAAGAAGGAACCAAAATGGAAGGCTAGCAAGAGTCATCCCTAAGACGCGTTGGTAGGCATCCAGCCGATTTCCGCAAACCTCCATCATTTTCCGATTGCCAAGCGGATAGGCAAAAGAAGCAATGATTACTGGCAAAATACTTAAAGCTAATTCTTTTCTAGTTAAATTTCCTGCTTGCTCCATTTGCATCATTCCAACACCAATAAGAATAAGTAGGGACATCGCCAAACCAATGAACGGTATCTTTCCTCTTACTTTCATTTGCCCATTCCCTGTTTGTTTCATTTCAAAAAATAAAGGACTTAATAGCGCACCTGAGAGAAGCGTAATCTGCCATGTACTTGCAACAAGCCATCCAGGCCCATAAGCGGCGGCAAAGCTTATCGGTGCATAGAATAATCCGAATCCAACAAAGCTCCATATAAGCCATCGACCTGGCTTTCTCTTCATTTCTTGTAAAAGAGGCTTCAGATTGCGTCTTCCGATAACAAGAACAAGTAAAAAGGGAACCATAAAGATGTATCGTAAGGAAGCACTCCAAATCCAACTGCCTCCTGAAAGCTCCATGGATCGGTTTAAAACAAACGTAAATGCAAAAAAGAAAGCAGCAAAAAAGCCTAAAATAATTGGACGCAAAAAGCCTCACCTCGATTAGTAAAAATATTATGTAAATTTTACATATAATTAATATATCGCATTTTGGTTTTATTTCAATAGCCATTTTAGACAAAAAAACTGCCTGAAACAAATTCAGACAGAAGATACATTTATGATGATATTGAGTTAGATGTTTGCTTTCCATCGATGATTCCAGGAGCTTTCGGCACTTCATGATGATGGCGACAACGAGGCTCGTACGCTTCAGAGGCACCCACTAAAATAACAGGATCATCATAGGAAGCTGGCTTGCCATTAATCAAACGCTGTGTACGGCTAGCTGGTGATCCACAAACAGCACACACAGCTTGAAGCTTTGTGACCAATTCGGCAATCGCCATTAGTGCAGGCATTTGAGCAAATGGTTCTCCACGAAAATCTTGATCAAGGCCAGCTGCGATCACGCGATGACCGCTATTCGCAAGATGCTGAATCACCTTTACAACTTCCGAATCGAAAAACTGAACTTCGTCAATGGCAATGACATCGATTTCAGCATTAATATGTTTAAAAATATCAGTAGAATGGGCAATAGGTAAAGCGGTAACGGCCGTTCCGTTATGGGAAACAACCTCTTCTTTACTATAACGATTATCTAATTGCGGTTTGAACACGGCGATTTGCTGTTTAGCAAATTGAGCTCTGCGCACGCGCCGGATCAGTTCTTCTGATTTGCCAGAGAACATACTTCCACAAATGACCTCTACCCACCCATGATGCTGCATCACATACATGAATTCACCTCTCCTCCTTGCTACAGGGCAAATTACTTCTAATTGCTTCTTCTAAGTATCCCTTACAAGTCTAAATTGGCTTATAAGGCAATAAAAAACAGGCAAGAAAGAAAACTTGCCTGTTTTGTTTGTTGTTATTGTTGTTCTTTAATGCCGTATTTTTTATTGAAACGGTCAACACGTCCGCCAGCTTCAGCGAATTTTTGACGTCCCGTATAGAATGGATGACATTCAGAACAAGTTTCAACGCGGATTTCTTTTTGAACAGATCCTGTTTCAAACTCATTTCCGCAAGCACATTTCACCATTGCTTTATTATAATTTGGATGAATTCCTGTTTTCATTCTTTTCATCTCCTTCCGCCCTGAATCATACCGAAACAGAGTATATAGTGCGAGCATTTCAGTAAATGCCGTATAATCAAAAACACACTGGAATTATTATAACAAGGCCAAACTTAATTTGCAATATTTGATTTGTCGATTTTGCACGATAGGGAAAAATTGGTTTACACACACCCACAATCTAACAAAACCTTTAAATCCTGCCATAGAAGGCCTATGTTCTTAAACGATTAGTGAGATCTCTTCGTTTTCATTTCTTCCGAAAGGTTAGCGAAGAACTCCTCATTGGATTTTGTTTGTTTCAATTTACGCAAGAACTTTTCAACGAAATCAGGTGAGTCCGTCATTGCTTTGCGGATCGCCCATAGCTTGTCTAGATGATCCTTCTGGATAAGAAGTTCTTCTTTACGTGTACCTGAACGGCGAATATCAATGGCAGGGAAAATACGTCGTTCTGCAAGTGAACGGTCAAGGTGAAGCTCCATATTCCCTGTTCCTTTGAATTCCTCATAAATCACATCATCCATACGTGAGCCTGTATCAACTAACGCAGTTGCGAGAATTGTTAAACTTCCGCCCTCTTCGATATTACGGGCAGCACCGAAGAATCGTTTTGGACGGTGGAATGCTGCTGGATCAATTCCTCCAGACAATGTTCGTCCACTTGGTGGAATGACAAGGTTATACGCTCTTGCTAATCTCGTAATGCTATCCATTAGAATGACAACATCACGCTTATGCTCAACAAGACGCATTGCACGTTCAAGAACTAGTTCTGCTACTTTTATATGGTTTTCAGGCACTTCATCAAATGTTGAACTGACTACATCTCCTGCAACCGAACGTTCAATATCTGTCACTTCCTCTGGGCGTTCATCAATTAAGAGAACAATTAGCTCTACCTCTGGATGATTTGTTGTAATGCTATTAGCAATTTCCTTTAATAGCATCGTTTTTCCTGCCTTTGGAGGAGCTACGATTAACCCACGCTGACCAAACCCAACAGGTGCGAGAACATCCATGATTCGTGTTGAAAGATGCTTTGGCGTTGTTTCAAGCATCATTTGGCAATCTGGATATAATGGCGTTAATCCAGGGAAATGGACACGTTCCTTCGCTGATTCTGGGTCATCCCCATTCACTGCTTCTACTTGCAAAAGGCCGAAATACCGTTCATTTTCCTTTGGCGGGCGGACCTTTCCAGAAACTTTATCCCCGTTTCTTAAGTCAAAACGGCGAATTTGCGAGGCAGATATATAGATATCTTCAGAGCTTGGCGAATAATTAATCGGACGTAAAAAACCAAAGCCTTCAGACTGAATAATCTCAAGGACACCTTCCATAAAGAAGTAGCCTTCTTTTTCAGCCCTTGCCTTTAAAATCGCAAAAATTAATTCCTTTTTTGTTAATTTGCTATAATAAGAAACTTTATATTCACGAGCAAGCTCATAAAGCTCCTTTAGCTTCATATTATCTAAACTTGAAATATTTAATCCCATATAGACACCACACTTTTGAATTTTCAATCTCTTTTTCCATGAACAAGTAAATAACGATGGAAAGAAATAGGATTTATAATGTATTGAGGTAATAAAAATCTGTAAAAAGTAAATAAGGATACCGAGGAATCGCTCCAAATGGAACGATATTTTCTATTATAAACGATGTTGAATGGTCTTTAATTGAGGTTTCCTCTACTATTTGAAAAACAACTCTTATTTTACTCCTTTATTAGCTGTTTAACAACTACATTTTCCTTACAAAGAGGGAAAGGAGCTACTTTTTTACTATAAAGAACTAGGAAATAAGTGATAATTGGAAGGAGGGTAGGATAATAGGTCTGGCTATTCACCAGACCTTTTTCTCTTCTACTTAACGAATCACAAGATTTGGCTTTTTCATCAAGCTGTGACGGCCTTCGATAAAACGGACAGTCCCTGATTTTGCGCGCATAACGACTGAATGTGTAGAGCCGTAGGAGCCTTTAAATTGAACGCCTTTTAACAGCTCGCCATCTGTAATGCCTGTAGCAGCAAAAATCGCATCATCGCCTTTTACTAGGTCATCCATCAGAAGCACTTTATTCACGTCTAATCCCATCTTTATGCAACGCTCTAATTCGGCATCATTTTGAGGAAGTAACTTTCCTTGGATTTCCCCACCAAGGCATTTAAGTGCTACTGCAGCAAGGACCCCTTCAGGTGCGCCACCTTGTCCAAATAAAATATCAACGCCTGTATGATCAAATGCAGTATTGAATGCACCCGCTACATCGCCATCATTAATCAATTTAATTCTAGCACCAGCTTCACGCAATTGGTTAATAATATGTTCATGACGCGGACGATCTAAGACGGTTGCTACGACATCAGAAATATCTTTATTTTTCGCTTTTGCAACTGCTTTTAAGTTGTCTAGGACAGAAGCATTAATGTCGATTTGTCCAACAGCCTCTGGACCTACGGCAATTTTATCCATATACATATCTGGTGCATGCAATAGATTTCCGTGGTCTGCAATAGCGAGGACAGCTAGGGCATTCCAACCCCCACTCGCTACGATGTTTGTGCCTTCAACAGGATCGACAGCTACATCCACTCGCGGGCCATAGCCAGTTCCAAGCTTTTCTCCTATGTAAAGCATCGGTGCTTCGTCCATTTCTCCTTCACCGATTACAACTGTTCCTTTCATCGGAACGGTATCAAACACATCTCTCATTGCAGAAGTTGCTGCATCATCCGCTTCGTCCTTTTTTCCTCGTCCCATCCAGCGAGCAGATGCTAATGCTGCACCTTCTGTTACACGGACTAGCTCCATTGATAAGCTTCGTTCCATTCTATTATCCCCCTCAACCTCATTGCCTATATTTCCTTATCGGATTTTTCTATTACTAGCTGTTTTAATTAGGCTGTTTTCGTAAACATTGTTGCTATTTTTCACATAATTTTGGTAAAGGTTGATTTCCACTCCAGGTTGCTCCCTTTCCGCGGGGTAGTCCGCTTGAGCCTCCTCGTCGCTTATGCTCCTGTGGGGTCTCAGCTGTCCTACGCATCCCGCAGGAGTCTCGCACCTTCCGCTCCAATCAACCGACCTATTTGGTAAAGCATTCATTCTAACAATTGATTTAAAAACAACAATCTTTTAGAAAAGAGCCTTTAATTATGCATTTTTGAACTGTTCTTGTTCTTCTTTTGAAAGGTTTTCACGCCAAATGGTCGCACCAAGCCCATTTAATTTTTCAACTAAATGACTATAACCTCGATCAATATGATCGACACCAGTGATTTCTGTTACCCCTTCAGCCATTAAGCCTGCGATGACTAGTGCAGCACCTGCCCGTAGATCACTTGCTTTTACTTTTGCACCTTGCAGCTTGACTGGGCCGTGGATAATCGCTGAGCGGCCTTCGACTTTAATATTTGCATTCATTCTTCTTAATTCATCGATATGCTTAAAACGGGCACTATAGATCGTATCGGTTACCATGCTTGTCCCGATCGCACCAGTTAATAATGAAGTGAACGGCTGCTGAAGATCAGTCGGAAACCCAGGGTAGACTAGTGTTTTAATATCCACTGCTTTCATCTCTTTTGCTGGTCCAACAAATACTTGATCATCGCTTGCTTCAATTTGAACGCCCATTTCCCTTAGCTTAGCAATGAGTGATTCCATATGTTGTGGGATGACATTATCGATTAAGACGCCTTCTCCTGCTGCGGCGCCGAGAATTAAATACGTGCCTGCCTCAATGCGATCAGGAATAATGGTATGTTGACAGCCATGAAGCTGATCCACCCCATCAATCCGAATGACATCTGTACCTGCACCTTTAATTTTAGCTCCCATATTTGTTAATAAAGTTGCTACATCAATAATCTCTGGCTCTTTTGCCGCATTTTCAATGATCGTTCGTCCCTTAGCCCTTACTGCAGCAAGCATAATATTAATCGTTGCCCCTACACTTACAACATCTAGATAAATTCTAGCACCACGAAGCTCGTCTGCACGTAAATAAATCGCTCCCTGCTCGTTCGTTACATTGGCACCAAGCGCTTCGAAGCCTTTAATATGTTGATCAATTGGTCTTGGACCAAGGTGACAGCCACCTGGCAGCCCAATGACCGCCTTTTTAAAGCGCCCAAGCATCGCACCCATTAAATAGTAGGATGCACGAAGTTTTTTTACTTTTCCATTCGGCAAGGGCATGGAAATCATAGAAGATGGATCCACTGTCATATCATTCTCATTCAGCTGAACAGTTCCCCCAATTTCTTCAAGCAGTCCTTTTAAAATATGAACATCCGAAATATTTGGCAGTCCTTCAATTGTGACAGGCGAATCAGCCAGTATGGTAGCTGGGATTAATGCGACTGCACTATTCTTTGCTCCGCTAATTCGAACAGTTCCCTTCAAAGGATAACCGCCTGCAATCATAAGCTTTTCCATTATTAACTCCCTTCTAAGCCGTGATGAATTCTTATACGTTCAAGATTTACTCTAATTTACAAAATCTGCATAAGCTTGTCCTGTTTATGTAACAATACTAAAGGATGCATCATTTTCTTCACGGTCATCCGACAATATCTACATCATTTAGTTTACACGAAAATATAATTCTCATGTATTGTTATGCGAAAAAGTTGAAATTAAGCCAGATTACCTAAAGGAACGAAGAACGCTCGAAATTAGATATTTTCATTAACAATTTACCCTTTAATCGATTGGAATAAACAGTCTAGTGGTCTTTTTTACTTTTTTATGAAATGGCTCTGTTGATTTTGAAAAATAAACGGAGAAACTCCGCTTAAATCGGGAAATACGTCTATTTCCTTAAAAATAAGGGGAGAAATTCCGCTTATCTGATTCAAATCAATGGATTTTGCCTTATTTAGAGCAGTTAACCGGAATTTTTCCGCTTATATTCTCTTTTTAAGCTTCCTTTTTTACATTAACCGGAGTTTTTCCGCTTATTTTTCTGCTTCTTCAGCTTTACATATTGGGCGAAAATCCCCCGTCTATGATTCTCAAAATAATAGTGAATACTAACAGATCCTATGAAATTGCATACCGTACGTTGTGGATAAAAATGTGGATTGTTTGTTTTACATCCAATATCCACAAGGAATACGTTTCCGGCCTAAACACTGCACGAGGCAAGCCTTAGGCCATCCGCAATTGATCTGCTTTAAGATAGTATAAAATCGCATATTGTGTATAAAATGTGAATAGATAGTACTACGTCAAGCTCCACAAGTAACACTTCGGCAGCGTATTCATCGCACGAGTATAAGTGTACTTCTTATAGGAGGAGCGCCTATCGCCTATCAACCATCAGTACTGCTCCGCAACGATTGCGTCAAGCACGGTATCGCTCACGCAAACCGTGTTTCCTTTATCGAGAGGAGCAGCCCTTCCAGTTTGTACGCGAGACCTTAGGCCATCCGCAATTGATCTTATGAACGAGAATTCCAGTCTGCAAGGAAGGCTTCAATTCCTTTATCTGTTAGGGGATGATTGAATAATTGTTGGATCACCTTATAAGGAACGGTTGCGATATGTGCGCCTCTTAATGCAGCATCTGTAACGTGCTGTGGATGTCTGATTGAAGCAGCGATGATTTCTGTTGGGATGTCGTGAATAGCAAAAATTTCAGCGATCGTTGAAATTAAATCTAAGCCATTATGACCGATATCATCGAGTCTGCCTAAGAAAGGAGATACATAGGATGCTCCAGCTCTTGCAGCTAGCAATGCTTGGTTTGCACTGAAAACAAGTGTTACATTTGTTTTAATTCCTTCTTTTGAAAAGACATGAACAGCTTTTAAGCCTTCTGGAGTCATTGGCACTTTAATCGTAATATTCGGTGCGATTGCTGCCAATTCCTTTCCTTCTTTAATCATTCCTTCTGCATCAAGTGCAATCACTTCTGCACTAACTGATCCAGGCACAAGCTCGGTAATTTCACGAAGACGGTCCGTAAAGGAAACATTTTTTTCTTTTGCCACTAATGATGGGTTTGTTGTTACACCTGCTACGACACCTAATGAAAAGGCTTCTTTAATTTCGTCCATATTTGCTGTATCAATAAAAAATTTCATTTGAATTCCTCCTAAGCTTTTTTAAATCACAAATGGAAACCGCCTCTTAATATAGAAGGCGGCTTTTTACATTTATCGCGGATTAAAACAGAATGATGGATCAGTCGCTTAATTGGTTTATGGCAGATGAGAATGCCCCTGATTTTACTAAATTAAGCTTTACCAGATGAACCAAATTCACGCATTTTTCCGATGACTGTTTCCTTAATTGTCTCACGTGCTGGCCCTAAGTATTTGCGTGGATCATATACGTCTGGATTTGCCGCTAATACTTCACGAACCGTTTTTGCAGAGGCAATTTGATTTTCTGTATTTACATTTATTTTTGCTGTACCTAACGAAACAGCTCTTTGGATATCTTTTGTTGGAATGCCAGTTCCGCCATGTAGAACCAGAGGGACACCTGTTAGATTTCCGATCTCTTCCATCTCTGTGAAACCAAGATTTGGTTCTCCTTTGTACGGACCATGTACAGAGCCTAATGCTGGTGCTAAGCAATCAATCTTTGTGCGTTTCACTAGCTCATCGCACTCTTGTGCATCTGCATAGATGACGCCATCAGCTACAACATCATCTTCTTGTCCGCCAACAGTTCCTAGCTCTGCTTCAACAGACACACCTTTTGCATGTGCATATTCTACAACCTTTGAGGTCGTTGCAATATTTTCTTCAAATGGATGGTGAGAAGCATCGATCATGACAGATGTGAAGCCTGCATCAATCGCTTCTTTACATTTTTCATAACTTGATCCATGATCTAGATGAATCGCAACAGGAACAGTGATTTTATAATCCTCAAGTAACCCTTCTACCATCTTGACAACTGTTTTGAATCCACCCATATACCGGGCAGCTCCTTCAGATACACCAAGAATAACAGGGGATTTCTCTTCCTCTGCAGCTAATAAAATGGCTTGAGTAAACTCAAGATTATTTAAGTTAAATTGACCTACTGCATAGCCCTCGGCTTTCCCTTTGTTAAGCATATCAGTCATTGAAACTAAAGGCATCTCTTTTCCTCCCTCATTATGTGAACAATTTTTTACACGGATTTCTACTTAGAGTTTTCCCTTTACACATGCGAATATGTACCGTTTCATCCGTGAACTTTCGAATCTGCTAACCGAATTTAATTCATTTGTATCATACCAAAACAAGAAAAAAATTGCTATTAATCCTCATTTATTTTTCATTTAACAAAAGCGGATTCGCCGTACAAACTGGAAGGTCTCCCCCTCTCAATACAGGAAACACGGTGAGCGATAGCGATACCGTGCTTGACGCAATCGTTGAGGAGCAGTACTGAAGTTTGATAGGCGATAGGCGCTCCTCCTATAAGAAGTACACTTATACTCGTGCGATGAATATGCTGCCAAAGTATTCCTTGTGGAGCTGGACGTAAATCAAACTTTTCACATTTTTATAAACAACATGCAATTATATAAATTCCTGATATATGACTATAAAAAAGAAGCCTAAAAAAGCGGCTTCTTACAATGGATTGGATATATGTATGTACTTCTTTACTGCTGCCCGAATATCATCAATGTCAAATGGCTTAGCAAAATGGGTCAGTGCCCCAAGGTCCTTTGCCTCTTGAATCATATCTAATTCTCCATAAGCAGTCATAATAATTACACGGATATCTTTATTGATGACTTTCATTCGCTTTAATATTTCAATCCCATCCATACCTGGGATTTTCATATCAAGCAAAACTAAATCAGGTGAATTTTTTGTGACAATATCAAGTGCCTGGACTCCGTTAGCAGCCTGGTATGTCTCGTAGCCTTCTTTTTGTAATACTTCATTCAGTAAAATACGAATACCAAATTGATCATCAACGACTAATACTTTCTCCTTCATTCAGCCACCTCTTTCCTTCAAGTTAATCAATCTTACTTTCTCCTAGACGATTCACTGAAAATAATTCTCGCTCCCCTCCATATAGTTCTACCCTATATCTGGCATTTCCTGCCTGTTATTGTAATCTCTGACGGAATTTTACCTTTTTCACTTCTTTCTCTATAATAGTCTATGTGAAAAAAGTAATTAAAGGAGAGAGTTCATGCTTAAAATGTTTTCTACCCAGTTATCTGGTTTATTTAAAAAATTGCACGAAAAAGATGAATTTGCCATGGAAGATACAGCGAGGCTATTGGCCCAAGCAATCATTGGAAGCGGGAAATTATACATATTTGCTACAAATGAAATGAACGGGGTTGCCTATGAAGCAACAGCAAGCCAGGAACCTCTAAAGAAATGCGAAAGATGGGATGCAGAGCATAGCCTAGAGAACATTACCGAGGCTGATCGCTTCTTAATTGTTTCTAGGTATTCAACAGATGCAGACGCTGTAGAATTGGGGAAATTCCTCTTTGAAAAAGGGATTCCTTTTGCTGGTATTTCTACAGTTTCCGCTAATGAAGGGGAGAGCCTAGAAAAAATAGCCGATATCCACATTGATTTATCGCTAACAAAGGGCCTTCTGCCAGACGAATTAGGCAATCGCTTCGGTTACCCGGCATTAATGGCGGCATTATTTGTTTATTATGGCATCCGATTTACGATTGATGAAATGCTTGCTGATTATGAATAAAGAAAGAGCATATCACGATTTTTTCATGTGATATGCTTTTTTATTTATTCGATCGACTGTTTGATTAAGTTATCTTCACTTTTTTATTTTATCCATCATTTTTGGAGACTTGCATGACTGTTTTTCTATTTCACACATTAATTTCGTTGATTTATCAGCTTTCTCCTGTAAAAGGTAGAAATTACCTCCGTATATTTATGTAAAACAAATTGGTATGTTCTATCGAATTTTTGCTGTTCTTATTTTTCAGCCACTTTGTTTAACCTCTTTTTCACATTACTTTTCAAAAAAAGCCCACAAGATCTCCTTTCGATCTTAGTGGGCTTTCAATCTATTTTACTTCTCGCTATATTTCAATGATGCACCGACAAATTCACGGAAGAGCGGTTGTGGGCGATTCGGTCTTGAAATAAATTCTGGATGGAATTGTGATGCGACAAACCATGGGTGATCTTTTATTTCAATGATCTCAACAAGTCGGCCATCAGGGCTTGTACCAGAGAAGACAAAGCCTTTCTCTTCCATCTCTTGACGGTAATGATTATTGAACTCATAACGATGACGATGGCGTTCATAAACGACTTCATCTTGGTATGCTTCGTAAGCATTTGTATTATCGATTAGCTTACAAGCTTGTAGGCCAAGTCGTAGCGTCCCACCAAGATCCTCCACATCCTTCTGTTCTGGCAGAAGGTCAATAATTGGATGTGCCGTTGTTGGATCGATTTCAGCTGAGTGTGCCTCATTCAGATTCAGCACATTTCTAGCAAATTCAATCGTTGCCAATTGCATGCCTAAGCAAATGCCAAGAAATGGTTTCTTCTGTTCACGAGCATATTGAATCGCAAGGATTTTTCCTTCAATTCCACGATCACCAAATCCTCCAGGAACAAGAATCCCATCATTCTCCTTTAATAGATCCGCTACGTTTTCTTTTGTCACTTCTTCTGCATTAATCCAATTCACTTCAATATCGGATTCATGTGCATACCCGGCATGCTTCAATGCTTCGACAACTGAAATATATGCATCCTGCAGCTCTACATATTTACCGACAAGCGCGATTTTTGTTGTCTTTGATAAATGGGTCACTTTCTCAACTAACTTCTTCCATTCTGTCATGTCTGCTTCACCGCATCCTAGCTTCAGATGGTCGCAAACAAGTTGGTCAAGATTTTGATCCTGAAGAGCTAACGGAATGGAATATAGAGTATCCGCATCACGGCATTCGATTACCGCATCCTTATCAATATCACAGAATAAAGCAAGCTTATCCTTCATATCTTGAGAAATTGGCATTTCTGTACGAACAACAATAACATTCGGCTGAATTCCTAAGCTTCTAAGCTCTTTTACACTATGCTGAGTCGGCTTTGTTTTCATTTCGCCTGCTGCTTTAATAAAAGGCACGAGCGTACAATGAATATACATTACATTGTCACGGCCGATATCACTTTTAATCTGACGAATCGCTTCTAGAAACGGTAGTGATTCAATGTCACCAACTGTTCCGCCAATTTCTGTAATTACTACATCTGAGTTTGTTTCATGACCTGCACGAAATACTCGTTCTTTAATTTCATTCGTAATATGTGGAATCACCTGTACCGTTCCACCATTATAGTCCCCGCGGCGCTCTTTACGAAGCACGGTTGAATAGATTTTCCCTGTTGTCACACTGCTGTACTTTGTTACATTAATATCAACAAAACGCTCGTAGTGACCTAAGTCTAAATCAGTTTCTGCACCATCATCTGTAACGAAAACTTCTCCATGCTGGTATGGGCTCATTGTCCCTGGATCCACATTTATGTAAGGATCAAACTTTTGAATCGTTACACTCAATCCTCTGTTTTTGAGAAGGCGTCCAAGTGATGCAGCTACAATACCCTTTCCTAGTGACGACACTACGCCACCTGTCACAAAAATATACTTCGTCATCATAATTCCCCCTTAAGTAACAGTTTGTACAAATTCGCCATTATTTAAAGACATAAAATTCATGTCTGAAAACAGCTTACCCAATTTAGGGGGTAGCAAAAAAATAAAAAGCGCTCCCGCTTACTTATAAAAAGTAAGGGAGCGCTATATTGTATATTTAATCGTCCTTTTTAAAGGAGCCCAAAAATGATTCTACAAGCCTAATGATAAAAAGTCAAGATTATAAATCGTCGTCTTCTTCCTCATCCAGCTCATCTTCATCAAGCTCTTTATCTTCATCTTCAAGTTCGAAGTCATCATCCTTCTCGAGAAGATCATCATCTATTTCCTCATCTTCATCATCAAGCAAGTCATCATCGTCTTCATCCAATAGCTCTTCATCATCTAAATCATCGATATCATCATAGTCTATCTCTTCTTCATCTAAATCATCGTAGTCAAGATCTAGATCATCATCATCTGCAGCCTTTTTCGCCTTTTTCTTCTTCGGCTTAATGTCTGTGACAACTTCTTCTTCTACTTGATCAATCGGATACCAAACTCGAAGTCCCCATGTATTGTCCCCTAATCCTAGGAAACGGCCATCAATATTTAAATCAGTATAAAATTGAGCAATTTTCGTTTTCACTTGTTCATCTGATAGCTCAAGAAGATTTGATAATTCATCGATAATCTCCTTAAAAGGCATGGCTGCTTTTCTACTTTTTAAGATTTCATATGCGATTTCAATTAATGACATTTCTTGTAATTGTTCTTTTGAGAATTCTGATAAACTCAACATTCGCACTTCCTTTCTCTATGTAACACCTTCATTAATTTCCTTTATAGGCAAAAATAACAAATTTTAGCATGCTTAAGGCACATTCTACATTATAAACAAATTATTTCTGTTTATGCTAGGGATATCTACTGTTTTTATCCTCTTTTTCTTCTTCGATCCTTTCATCGGCACTTTTCGAGAGCTGTTTGTAAGCTAAGATAAAAAAATAGATAGATAATAATAAAAATGGGATCGCTCCTAATTGCTTCTGATATAAATAGAAAGTACCAATCATAACTACGATCATTCCCACAAAAATCAGTATCCGTTTCACTAATTACACACCCTGCTCTCAAAACTGTGAAGTACAATCATTTATTAATAATTCGATTATATC
Organism: Cytobacillus eiseniae; assembly: GCF_017874625.1. Classification (GTDB taxonomy): domain Bacteria; phylum Bacillota; class Bacilli; order Bacillales; family Cytobacillaceae; genus Cytobacillus; species Cytobacillus eiseniae. The sequence continues at coordinate 16,473 of NZ_JAGIKZ010000022.1, forward strand.
GGAATCAGCAGAAAAAAGGATAAACAAGTTGCGAAAAATAGTAAGAAAAATGCAAATGGCGTGAGCTTGCTGAACCTTTCAATAAAATAAAAGGTTACTCTGGCCGATTTGATAGGCAATGAACAGATCTCCTTTTATATAGACGGAAGTATTCCGCCTATTTCATAATTATGAATAAAAACAGCTTAAATAACCGGAAAAAATCCGTCTATTGTCTCAAAAAGTCCAAAAATGAGAGGTTTTTCATGACATAAGCGGAAAATTTCCGCTTATTTCCCTCTAAATGAGCTTCGTTTTGCATTTAACCGGAAATATTCCGCTTATTATACTTTTGCCAGTTACTCAAGTAAGAGCAAGACATCTTATTTAAAAGAAAGTGGGATTTCCCAAGAGAACCTCGTTTTGATGCATGCCAGTAAACTTATCACAAGTAAGTGGGTTTTTCTTTAGCACTTCAACAAAAGAAGTGTTAGTTGATGAACTGATTATTACATTAAAAAATGCAGAGGATGCTAAGCCTCTGCGTTTTTCTGTGTCATTTTATTGTCTAATAGTAGGCGAGTAATTACATATTTCTCCTATACTGTCCGCCTACCTCATAAAGCGCCTTCGTTATTTGGCCAAGGCTTGCGACTTTTACTGTGTCCATCAATGCCGCAAAAATATTGCCGCCGCTAACTGCTGTTTGTTTTAAACGGATAAGTGCCTCTTCCATTTTGTCCTTGTTCCGTTCTTGGAAACTGCGCAGATTATGAATTTGTGTTTCTTTTTCTTCAGTTGTTGCACGAGCAAGCTCCATATTGTCCATTTCCTCTTCTGATGGAGGATTTGGATTCAAATACGTGTTCACACCAATGATTGGGAGCTCACCTGTATGCTTTTTCATTTCATAGTACATCGATTCATCTTGGATTTTTCCACGCTGATACTGCGTTTCCATTGCGCCTAGTACGCCACCGCGATCATCGATTCTCTCGAATTCCTGCAGCACTTGCTCCTCGACAAGATCTGTTAACTCGTCAATAATAAAGGCGCCTTGCAGTGGATTCTCATTTTTCGTAAGCCCATGCTCTTTCGTAATAATCATTTGAATGGCCATCGCACGTCTGACTGATTCCTCAGTCGGCGTTGTAATCGCTTCGTCATACGCATTCGTATGCAGGGAATTACAATTATCTTGAAGTGCCATTAATGCTTGCAATGTTGTCCGTATATCATTGAAATCAATTTCCTGTGCATGAAGGGAACGACCAGATGTTTGAATATGATATTTCAGCTTTTGACTGCGTTCATTTGCTCCATACTTATTTCTCATGACTGTCGCCCAGATGCGGCGTGCCACACGGCCAAGCACCGTATATTCTGGATCTAAGCCATTGGAGAAGAAAAAGGATAAATTCGGCGCAAAATCATTAATATCCATTCCTCTGCTTAAATAATATTCTACATACGTAAACCCATTCGCTAATGTAAAGGCAAGCTGTGAAATCGGATTGGCACCAGCTTCAGCAATATGGTAGCCAGAAATCGACACAGAATAGTAATTGCGAACTTTATGATCAATGAAATATTGCTGAATGTCACCCATCATTCGGAGCGCAAATTCCGTAGAGAATATACATGTGTTTTGACCTTGGTCTTCTTTTAAAATATCTGCTTGAACCGTTCCCCGTACCGTTTGCAATGTCAATGCACGTACTTCAGCAAATTCCGCTTCTGTTAGGATTCGCCCAAGCTCCTGTTCCTTTGCTTCGATCTGCTGCTCAATCGCTGTGTTCATAAACATCGCAAGAATAATCGGTGCTGGCCCATTGATTGTCATCGATACAGAAGTCGATGGATGGCAAAGATCAAAGCCAGCATAAAGCTTCTTCATATCATCTAGCGTACAAATGCTGACACCGCTCTCTCCCACTTTCCCATAAATATCTGGACGGTAATCTGGATCTTCCCCGTAAAGTGTCACCGAATCAAAGGCCGTACTTAGACGCTTCGCTGCATCATCCTTTGATAGATAGTGGAAGCGACGATTCGTTCTTTCCGGCGTACCTTCACCAGCAAATTGCCTCTTCGGATCTTCTCCCTCCCGCTTGAACGGGAATACTCCTGCAGTATATGGGAATGAACCTGGCACATTCTCTCGATAGACCCAGCGAATGATTTCTCCATAATCCTTATATTTCGGGAGTGCCACTTTCGGAATAGACAAGCCAGACAAGCTTTTCGTCTTTAAGATCGTCACAATGTCTTTATCCCGAATTCTCGTAACGAATTGTTCCCCGCTATACTTCTGCTTCAAATCATCCCAGCTAGTGAGAATATTCTTCGTTTCTGTTGATAGCTTCGATTCCGTACTTGCTTTCAGTGCTTCTAACGAGGCAAGCACTTCCTCATTCGCTTCCTGCTCACGAACAGCCGCAATCGCTCCTTCAAGCTGGAATACTTTCCTTGCGAGCTCTGCTTGTTCTTCTGCCTTCTTATGATAGCCACGAACAGCATCAGACACTTCTCTTAAATAATAACGCTGCTCATTTGGGATAATGACATTTTGCTTTTCAACAAGTGCCTTTTTTGAAAAAGAAGTTTCCCAGTCTGTTCCCGACTTTTCATTCATTTTTTCAATTAATGCCGCGAATACAGCGTTTGTTCCTGGGTCATTGAATTGGCTTGCAATCGTTCCGTACACAGGCATCTCATCGAACTCTTTTTCAAATAACATTCGGCTTCTTTGGTATTGCTTCTGAACTTGTCGTCTCGCATCCTCTGAGCCTTTTCGTTCAAATTTATTGATAACGATTAAATCGGCGTAATCAATCATATCAATTTTTTCAAGCTGGGATGGCGCACCAAATTCACTTGTCATTACATACATCGAAACGTCGCAAATTTCAGTTATTTCAGCATCCCCTTGGCCAATCCCGCTCGTTTCAACGACAATTAGATCAAAGCCAGCTGCTTTCACAACAGAAATTGCATCTTTAATCGCTAGCGAGAGCTCACTTTTTGATTTTCTCGTCGCTAGACTGCGCATATAGACACGTGGATTGAAAATGGCATTCATGCGAATTCGGTCACCAAGCAGGGCGCCGCCTGTTTTTTGTTTAGTTGGATCAACGGATAATATCGCTACTCTTTTTTCGGGAATTTCATTAATAAATCGGCGAATTAATTCATCGGTTAATGAGCTTTTCCCCGCCCCACCTGTACCAGTAATCCCAAGCACAGGAACGGCTTTCTCTAATGATTTCACCTTTTCCATGATAGAATCAAGTGTAGCAGCTGTTTCTTTCCCCATGCTTACATGATGTTCAGCAAGCGTAATAAGCTTAGCAATCGCATTCACTTGCCCGTCTTGCAGCTTCGAGATTTGTTCTGTCGCCTCTGAAGTAAAGGTTGGAAAGTCACATTCCTCGAGCATTAGATTGATCATCCCTTGGAGCCCGTTTTGGCGTCCATCCTCAGGAGAAAAAATGCGCGCAATGCCATACTCGTGAAGCTCTTTAATTTCCTTCGGGATGATGACCCCGCCGCCGCCGCCGTAAATGCGGATATGGGAAGCCCCTCTTTCTTTTAGAAGGTCATACATATATTTGAAGTATTCCACATGCCCGCCTTGGTAGGAAGACATCGCAATCCCTTGTACATCCTCTTGAATCGCTGCATTCACGACTTCCTCTACCGAGCGATTATGACCGAGATGAATCACTTCTGCCCCACTTGCTTGAATGATTCTTCTCATAATATTAATGGAGGCATCATGCCCATCGAAAAGACTTGAGGCTGTGACAAAACGAATATGATTCTTCGGTTTATAAACTTCTGGATTACTCATTTTACTCCTCCTTCATACATTCCCTTATTGACCATTTTTTCGTGTAGGCGTTAATCCTTGAAAAAGCAAATCAGTTTGCAGTTTAATATAATCTTCGATCGTATAGATTTTTTTTAAAGACCAGCGGCGGAAAGCCCACATTTGCCCTTGGACGAAAATATTATGGGCAATCATTTTCACTTGGTCTTCTGTCAAATCAAGTTCCCCGTTTTCGATACACCCATTAATGACCTGTTCAAACATTGCAACCATTTCAATTTCCTTTTTCAATACGTACGGCAATGCATCCTTTGAAAGGGATTTCACTTCCTGGTACATGACAAGCACTTCATCCTGCATCTCATTGACAACCCGGAAATAATCAGCAATGCCATGCTTCAAGCTTTCAAGTGTGCATCTGTTCGTATCGAGTCCCTTTTGCAGGCGTTCACTTACTTGGTCATAGATGCTGTCACAAACAAGGTATAGGACATCTTCCTTTGTCCGGATGTATTCATACAATGTTCCAATGCTAAAGCCTGAAGCCTTTGCAATCTCTCTTGTTGTTGTGCGGTGAAATCCTTTTTGAATAAACAGGGTGACCGCCCCTTTGATCATCTGATCGCGCCTTTTTTTCACCAGTCGTTCATCTTTAACAGATGCCTGTACTTCACGTTTTTTCATTGTTCATACCGCCTTCGAAATAGAGAAAAGAAAATCGGCGGAAATGCCGACTTCCCTTATTCGGATTCATTATTTTGTCAGCATGCGCGAAATAACAAGACGTTGAATTTCCTGGGTGCCTTCATAAATTTGTGTAATTTTCGCGTCACGCATATAGCGCTCAACTGGATAATCTTTCGTATACCCATAGCCACCGAAAATTTGAACAGCATCTATCGTTACCTTCATTGCTGTATCCCCTGCAAGCAGCTTAGACATAGCCGATTCCTTCCCATATGGAAGACCCTCTGATTCTAGCCATGCAGCCTGATAGGTTAGTAGTCTTGAAGCTTCAATGCTTGTTGCCATATCAGCAAGCTTAAAGCCAATGCCTTGCTGTGCGGCGATTGGTTTGCCGAATTGCACACGCTCTTTCGCGTAATCGATTGACGCATCTAATGCCCCTTGTGCAATTCCAACCGCTTGTGCAGCGATCCCGTTGCGGCCGCCATCAAGTGTCATCATCGCAACCTTAAAGCCTTCTCCGACTTCACCTAGCACATTTTCAACTGGGACTTTGCAGTTATCAAAAATAATTTCTGTTGTTGGTGATGATCGAATGCCTAGTTTTTTCTCCTTTTTGCCAACAGAGAAGCCTTCAAAATCAGATTCAATAATAAAGGCTGTCGTCCCTTTATGCTTTGAAGATGGGTCTGTTAATGCAAAAACTACATAAATATCGGCAATTCCGCCATTCGTAATGAAAATTTTCGAACCGTTTAATATATAGTGGTCACCCTCAAGGCGAGCAGTTGTTTTCATCCCACCTGCATCAGATCCGCTACCAGGCTCCGTTAATCCGTATCCACCAATTTTTTCTCCTAAGGCCATCGGCTTTAAGTATTTTTGCTTTTGCTCCTCGCTGCCAAACTTGAAGATTGGCCAGCCTGCAAGTGAAGTATGGGCAGACAATGTCACACCTGTGGAAGCACATACTCTTGAAAGCTCCTCAACAGCAATGCAGTAGGCTAAATAGTCACTGCCGATGCCGCCGTACTCTTCAGGCCATGGAATACCCGTTAAGCCAAGCTCCGCCATTTTATTGAAAATTTCACGATCAAAACGTTCTTCCTCATCACGCTCAGCTGCCGTTGGTGCGACTTCGTTCTTGGCAAAATCACGCACCATTTTTCTAATCATTTCATGCTCTTCGGTTAATTGAAAATTCATTTGTAGTCCCCCTTTTTTATTGATTAAAGCTGCTTGCGTAAACGTTAAAGTAAATTAACACCAAATTGGTAAAGGTTGATTTCCGCACACGTGTGCTTCCTTTCCGCGGGGTTGGCGCTGAGCCTCCTCATCGCTTACGCTCTTGCGGGGTCTCACCTGTCCAACGCATCCCGCAGGACTTGAATAGGCTTCTAGAATAAACACCGCACGAAGGAAATGCGACAGCATTTTCGAGGAGTCTCGCACCTTCCGCTCCAATCAACCAACCTTTTTGGTAAATCATTTTTCTTAATTACAATGACCTTTTAATATCTTTATTAAAGCTGCTTGCTAATCACGATTCGCTGAATTTCGCTTGTTCCTTCATAGATCTCAGTAATTTTCGCATCGCGGAAATAGCGTTCAACTGGATAATCCTCTGTGTAGCCGTAGCCTCCGAATACTTGGATCGCCTCTGTTGTGACATCTACAGCGGTTCTTGAGGCAAATAGCTTGGCCATGGATGCTTCCTTCCCGCATTTTATTCCTCTTTGGCGGAGGTCTGCCGCACGATAGATTAATAGTTTTGACGCCTCAATGGCTGTTCCCATATCAGCTAGTTTAAATCCGATCCCCTGCTGGGCTGCAATCGGTTTGCCGAATTGAATGCGCTCCTTTGCATATTCTGTTGACGCCTCCAGTGCGGCCTCTGCAATACCTAGTGCTTGGGCTGCAATGCCAATGCGGCCAACATCAAGGTTAGCCATAGCAATTTTGAAGCCTTGCCCCTCTTCCCCAAGCAGGTTTTCAGACGGAACACGCATATCTTCAAAGCTTAATTGGACTGTTCTTGATCCGTGCAGCCCCATTTTATGCTCATCTTTCCCGATAACAAGGCCAGGCGTATCCTTCTCAACGATAAAGGCAGAGATCCCTTTGCTGCCAAGTTCCGGATTTGTTGAAGCAAAAACAATGTAGACATCTGCCTCTCCGCCATTTGTAATAAATACTTTTGAGCCATTGATAATATAGTGGTCGCCTTCTTTACGCGCTTTCGATTTTAGGCTCCCTGCATCAGACCCTGCACTCGGTTCAGTTAAGCAGAACGCACCGAGGTATTCACCTGCTGCAAGCTTAGGTACGTATTTTTGCTTCTGTTCTTCTGTTCCAAAATATAAAATTGGATTGGTTCCAACCGACGTATGAACAGACAGGATTACACCGATGGTTGCACTCACCTTTGATAATTCATTAATTGCAATGATGTAAGAGGTAAAGTCCATTTCTGACCCGCCATATTGCTCTGGAACTGGGATTCCCATTAAACCAAGTTCACCCATTTTCCGTAAAACTTCCCGCGGAAACTCCCCCTGCTCCATTTGTTCAACGAATGGTGCAATTTCGGTTTGGGCAAAATCACGCACCATTTTTCTCATCATCTCTTGTTCTTCTGTAAATCGTAAGTTCATCTGTTTCCCCTCCAGATCGATTCTTTGGTGTTTTTAAGAAAAGCTGTTTTCGTATGATTAAGATAAGCTTGAATTCCGCTTGATGGGCGATGGAGATCGATCCTTCTCTAACTCACCCAAATGTTGATTTTTACTCTGTTTGAAAAATAAGCGGAGAAATTCCGGTTAAATTGGGAAATACCACTATTTCCTTAAAAATAAGGGGAGTTTTTCCGCCTATTTGATCAAAATCGATGAATTTTGTCTAATTTAGAGCAGATAAGCGGAGTTTCTCCGCTTATTTCTGCTTTTTCAGGATCATTTTATGTAATAAGCGGAGAAATTCCGCTTATTACTCCACATACATGAAAATCAACAGTTAACAAACCATTCTTCAACTGCCTTTATTCGTATACGTAAAAGCCTCTGCCCGTTTTCTTTCCTAACCAGCCTGCTTTTACATATTTTCTTAGAAGCGGACATGGGCGATATTTATCATCGCCAAATCCTTCATGGAGTGTTTCCATAATGTATAAGCAAGTATCAAGGCCGATGAAATCAGCGAGTGTTAATGGCCCCATTGGATGATTCATCCCGAGCTTCATCACTTCATCAATCGCTTCTTTCGTTGCCACGCCTTCATACAAAGTGAAGATGGCCTCATTGATCATTGGCATAAGAATTCTGTTCGAAACAAATCCAGGGAAGTCATTCACTTCAACTGGAATCTTATTTAATGTTTTCGTAATATCCTCAATCGTTTGATACACTTCATCAGCTGTTGCGAGTCCACGGATAATTTCAACAAGCTTCATAACAGGTACCGGATTCATGAAATGCATTCCGATCACTTTCTCCGGACGATTTGTTGCTGCTGCAATTTCAGTAATCGGCAAAGAAGATGTATTACTTGCAAGAATGACATGATCTGGCACGATTTCATCTAACTGTTTGAAAATCTTCGTTTTGATTTCCATGTTTTCAACAGCTGCCTCGATCACTAAATCTACCTCCGTCGCATCTGTTATATTCGTAGAAGGGATAAGATTATTTATGAATTCATCCATTTGTTGCTGTGTGAGTCTTGCTTTTTCTACTTGACGACTAAGGTTTTTATTAATTACTGCAAGTCCGCGATCGACGAACTCTTGCTTAAGATCATTTAATACGACACTGTATCCTGCTTGTGCACATACTTGAGCAATACCAGCGCCCATTTGCCCTGCACCGATCACCATTATTTTTTTTACATTCATTGTTCTTCCCCCAATTTAAAGCTTTTTTATTTTGGTACTTCAATCATAATCGCATCGCCTTGACCGCCACCGCTGCAGATAGCCGCAATGCCGACCCCACCACCTAGACGCTTTAATTCATGCATTAATGTCAAAATAATCCGTGCCCCACTTGCACCGATTGGATGGCCAAGCGCAACCGCTCCGCCATTCACATTTACTTTCTCTTCATCTAAGTGAGCAATCTTGCCGCTTGTTAGAGCCACAGCGGCGAAGGCTTCATTAATTTCGAATAAGTCAATCTCATCAACTGACTTCCCTGTCTTTTTAAGGAGCTCATTAATAACAAGCCCTGGTGTTTTTGGGAAATCCTTTGCTTCCACACCAATCGCTGCATGACCTAAAATGTAGGCTTGCGGCTCTCTGCCTTCACGGGCTGCCCGCTCCTCACTCATTAGTACAAGTGCCGCTGCCCCATCATTGACGCCTGGTGCATTCCCTGCAGTAATCGTCCCGCCTTGACCGAAAGCTGATCCAAGCTTCGCTAATTTTTCAATAGATGTATCCTTTCTTGGAGACTCATCCTCAGAAACAATGATCGGCTCGCCTTTTCTTTGTGGTACCGCAACAGGGATAATTTCCTCTGCAAATTTCCCTAATTCCATTGCTGCAATGGACCGCTCATGGCTCCTAAGTGCCCAGCGATCTTGTTCCTCACGGCTAATTGCTAGCTCTTCAGCTGCTTCATTTCCATAAGTCCCCATGTGAACACCTGTAAAGCTGCAGCTCAGCCCGTCATGTGTCATCATGTCTTTAACCGCTGCATCTCCCATTCGTAATCCCCAGCGTGCCTTCGGTAAAAAATACGGGGCATTGCTCATTGATTCCATTCCGCCAGCGACAATGACCTCTTCATCGCCTAAACGAATAATCTGATCACCAAGCGTGACACTGCGCATGCCAGAAGCACATACTTTGTTCACGGTTTCCGTCTTTACTTCCCACGGCAATCCAGCCTTTCTTGCTGCCTGACGCGATGGAAGCTGCCCTTGTCCTCCTTGGAGTACTGTACCTAAAATGACTTCTCCTACCTCTTCAGGCTTCACTCCTGCACGGTTTAGTGCTTCCTTCACCGCAAAGCCGCCAAGATCTGATGCCGAAAAGCTACTTAAGCCACCTGCAAATTTACCAAACGGTGTTCGTGCACCAGCTAGAATAACGGTTTTCCCCATCATAAATCGCTCCTTACATCTATTTGTTTGTATTTAAAAATAAAGCTCTGTTATAACTAAATATTGATTTTTACTCTGTTTGAAAAATAAACGGTGAAATTCCGACTAAATTGAAAAATACCCATTTTTTCTTACTAATAAGGGGAGTTTTTCCGCTTATATGATTCAAATCTTTGAGTCTTTTCAAATTTAGAGCAGTGAACCGGAATATCTTCGCTTATTTCTGCTTCATCAGCATTCTCTTTATCTATTAGGAGGAAATTCTCCGCCTATAAATGCTTATACACATATGAAAAAAAGCAACAGTGAATAATAACAGAGTCAAAATTAATGGTATTCATGTTCTTGTAGTTGTTCGTAGGTGATTGTTTACTAGTGGATTTGTTGACTGAACGCTCGCTCGAAGAAGATTTAAAAAAAATTGAAAGCGCTTTATTCTATATTACTTTAAAAATAGTAGAAATTGAAACATTTTATACAAAATTCATAAAATTGTTTATTATGAATTTCATTATGCTTCAATTTCTACTCATTGATTTTTCCTTATTAGGAAGCTAATGTTTCCTTCTCACCGATTACTGACTTTTCAAGGATTTCAGCTACATCGTATGTGCCAACCTTTTCTTCTACTTCCTTCGCTTTTGTTCCGTCCGAAAGCATCGTTAAGCAATATGGACAGCCAGAACTAATAATCCCCGGATTCACAGCCAATGCTTGTTCTGTACGAGAGACATTAATTCGGTGGCCTGTTTCTTCCTCCATCCACATTAATCCTCCACCTGCTCCACAGCACATCGCCTTTTCATGGCTTCGTTCCATTTCCACAAGCTTCACACCAGGAATGGCTTTCAGAATTTCTCGTGGCGGATCATACACGTCATTGTAACGTCCTAAGTAACAGGAATCATGGAAGGTGATTGTTTCATTCACTGCATACAGCGGCTTCAATCTTCCTTCATTTACAAGGTCATATAGAATTTCGGTATGGTGGTAAACCTCTACATCTAATCCGAAATCAGGGTATTCATTTTTGAAAATATTGTAGGCGTGCGGATCGATTGTCACGATCTTCTTCACTTCATTTTTCTCGAATTCTTCAATATTTTTCGTTGCAAGCTCCTGGAATAAGAATTCATTTCCAAGACGTCTTGGCGTATCTCCAGAGTTCTTTTCTTTATTTCCTAAAATAGCGAACTTCACGCCAGCTTCATTCATTAATTTTGCGAAGGATAGCGCAATCTTTTGGCTGCGGTTATCAAACGATCCCATCGCACCAACCCAGAAAAGATATTCAAATTCTTCGCCAGATTTTTTCAATTCCTTCACTGTCGGGATATAAACATCCTCACGCGCTTCTCTCCAGTTTTCCTTTTCCTTCCGGTTCAGTCCCCATGGATTGCCTTGACGTTCGATATTTGTCATCGCACGTTGTGCATCAGCATCCAATTTCCCTTCTGTTAGGACAAGATAACGGCGGAGGTCAATTATTTTATCGACATGCTCATTCATAACCGGACATTGATCTTCACAGTTTCGGCAAGTTGTACATGCCCAGATTTCTTCTTCCGTAATTACATCACCGATTAGGCTTGGGCTGTAAGCTAGCCCTGCAGCTGCTTCTTGAGCTCCTTTGCCTGATGCAGCTAAAGCAAGCTGGTTCCCTTGTGTATTTGCGAAGGCAAACGTCGGCACCCAAGGTTTTTTAGACGTAACAGCCGCCCCGTGGTTTGTTAAATGATCACGCAGCTTTAAGATTAAGTCCATTGGCGAGAGCATTTTGCCTGTGCCTGTTGCTGGGCACATATTTGTACAGCGTCCACACTCTACACATGCATATAGATCAACCATTTGGAGCTGTGTGAAATCTTCAATTTTCCCTACACCAAATGATTCCTGTGATTCATCTTCAAAGTCAATTTTCGTTAATTTCCCTGGGTTCTCCAGTCGATTTAAATACACATTAGCAGGTCCTGCAATTAAATGTGCATGCTTGCCCTGTGGAATGTATACAAGGAATGCGAGCAGGAATAGCAAATGAATCCACCAAGAAATGTAGAATACAACGACAGAAGCTGTCACATTCATCCAAGAGAAGGCTCCTGCAATTAAGGAGGCTACAGGCTCTGTCCAAACTCCTTCATGTCCATGCCAGATCATGCTCATTCCATTTCCTACAAGAACTGATACCATTAATCCACCGATAAAAATAAGAACAAGCCCTGACTTAAACCCTCTTTTTAGTCGGACAAGCTTTTCAATATAACGACGATAAAACGCCCAAATAACGGCTACTAATATCGTTAAAGTAACGATCTCCTGGAAAAATGTAAAGGCAGGATACAATGGCCCTAGCGGCAAATGAGCACCTGGCTTAATTCCTTTTATAATAAAGTCAATGGCCCCAAACTGAACGAGAATAAAGCCATAGAAGAACATCACGTGGATGGCCCCGCTTTTCTTATCCTTCATTAGTTTTTTCTGTCCAAATACATTGACCCAAATTTTGTTCAAACGTTCCTTTACGTTATTATCGAACTCAACCTTTTTCCCGAGCTTCATATACTCTATTCGTGTCTTTACCACATATACGAATAAACTAATAGCGTAAGCGGTTACAAGGAGAAATGCGATTAAATTAATCCACAATAAACCATTCATATTGTTCATGCTCCTTTCACTGTATTGCTAAAATATCTACTAGTCGAAAATTTTTAACAGAAACAAATTTTCAGATATTATCACTTGTTTCTATTATATAATGAATGAGCATTCAGTCAACCTGTTTTTTATTTTTCTTCTGAAATTATTATAGAATGCCGCTTAAAGGAGATAATAATCGGAAACCACTTTGGGGAGAAGATAGCAATGAAGATATTTATTGTACTCGCACTGATTTTCCTCTTACTCATTTTGTGGCTCTCCTTTGATTTTTCCTTTGGTCGGAAAAGACAAATAAAGGGCTTAAAGCCTCTAAACTCCCCATTACGAGAGAGTCATATGGACATGTTTACGAAGGGTCCTGAATTATTTGAAGAGTATTTCTCAGAGTTACAAAAGGCCAAGCACCATATTCATATTCAATTTTATATCGTAAAAGATGATAAGATTAGTCAAAAGTTTTTCTCCATCTTAAAAGCAAAGGCAGTAGAAGGCATCGAAGTCCGCCTTCTCCTTGATCGGATGGGGAGCTTTCCTATTAAGAAAAAATTAAGGAATGAGTTGAAAAGTCACGGAATCGAATTCTCCTTTTCTAATAAAATAAAGCTGCCTTTTCTCTTTTATTCACTGCAAGCAAGAAATCACCGAAAAGTAACAGTCATTGATGGAAAAGTAGGATATGTAGGCGGATTCAATATCGGAAAAGAGTATGTGAATCAAGATAAAAAACTAAACCCATGGCGTGATTACCATTTAAAAATTACGGGTGAGGGAGTTGCCGATCTTCAGAGGGAATTTCTCTCAGACTGGGCGTATGAACTTGGCAACGATTTATTAGCGAATATGGACTATTTCCCATTGCTAGCCAAAGGAAAAGTACAGCATAAACTCGTTCCTTCTAAAGGAGCCTATTTAGAAGAAACCTTTTCAGCACTCATCCATCAGGCAAAGTCAAGCATCTTTATTGGCACACCCTATTTTATCCCAAGCCCCCAATTAGTAAATGACTTAAGCAAGGCTATGAACAGAGGGGTCACTCTGACTATTCTTGTTCCAAAGATAACAGATCATCTTCTTGTAAAGGAGGCTTCTTATCCATATTTACGAAAGCTGCTCAAAAACGGCGCCCATGTGTATGAGTTTCTGAATGGTTTTTATCATGCGAAAACAATGATTATTGACGATGAGATTTGTGATATTGGTACAGCTAATTTTGATCGACGAAGTTTATTTATCAATTATGAGATGAACTGTTATATTTTTGATCACTCTTTTATAAAAGAGGTCCTAGATGTCATTCAACTTGATCTTCAAAACTCCATGCCTTTAACATTAGAAGCATTAAATAAACCTGATCCACAGCGAACGGTGAAAGAATGGATTGCTAGGTGGTTTGTACCGTTATTATAATGAAAAGGACATATGTTCCGCTATTTGCAACAATCATTGTACTTTCACATTATTATTGGACATACGTTCCGTTATTTGTCTGAAAGTATGTTATTTCCCCCTATTTATTAGCAAATAACGGACTCAGTGTCCGCAAACTCACCAAAATAGCATAATTTATGTTAATAACGGACTCAATGTCCGCAAAAAAGTGTAAAAAAGAAACGCATGGATCCATGCGTTCTTTGTTTGCTTTATTTGTGATTTTGAATGTTTTTATACATTATTGAACCTATTTACTGTCCCATGAATTCGTTTCTAAATGACTTTTGGGATAGCCCATTGTATTTACATTTTTTCTGGTGCAGAAACCCCAATCAATGCTAGTGCATTTTTTAAAGAAATCTGAACGGATTTGATTAGCGCAAGACGTGCTTTTGTTCGTTCAGGTTGCTCTGCGTCTAATACTTTCTCCGCATTGTAGAAGCTATGGAACGTTGATGCCAATTCAAAAATATAATTCGTGATTCTGTGTGGCAATCGCTTCGTGGCTGCTTCACCGACTGCTTGTGGGAATTCACCTAATTTCTTAAGGACATCCATTTCCTTTTCAGAAGAAATGAGTGTGAAATCAGCATTGCTGTCAACCGTTAACCCCTGTTCTTCTCCTTGACGTAAAATGCTTGAAATACGCGCATGTGCATATTGCGCATAATAGACTGGATTTTCATTTGATTGGGAAACAGCTAAATCTAAATCAAAATCCATATGAGTGTCTGCACTTCGCATTGCGAAGAAATAACGTGTGGCATCAAGACCAACTTCTTCCACAAGATCACGCATGGTCACTGCTTTTCCTGTACGTTTGCTCATTTTCATTTTCTCGCCATTTTTATACAAGTGAACGAGCTGAATGATTTCTACTTCTAATGCTTCCCGGTTATAGCCGAGTGCTTGGATTGCTGCTTTCATACGAGGGATGTAGCCGTGATGGTCTGCGCCCCAAATATTAATCAACTGCTCAAATCCACGCTCAAGCTTATCTTTATGGTAAGCAATATCTGGTGTTAAATATGTGTAAGATCCGTCATTTTTAATTAAAACACGGTCTTTATCATCTCCAAAGGTTGTTGAACGGAACCATGTTGCGCCTTCTTCTTCATAGATATGGCCATTCTCCTTTAAAGTAGCTAATGCCGTATCAATTTTTCCATTTTTATAAAGAGAGGTTTCTGAGTACCAAACATCGAATGGCACACGGAATTCTTCTAAATCTGTTTTCAGCTTCGCCATTTCTACCTTTAATCCATATTCACGGAAAAAGTCAAAACGCTCCTGTTCATCGATATGGACATATTTATCTCCATATTCATCAGCAAGTTTCTTTCCAATGCCAATAATATCTGCGCCATGGTAGCCGTCTTGCGGCATTTCCTTTTCCAGCCCTAGTGCTTGGAAGTAACGTGCTTCAACTGAGAAAGCTAAATTATTAATCTGATTTCCCGCATCATTAATATAATATTCACGGGACACCTCATAGCCTGCCTTCGCAAGGATGTTGCTTAACGTATCTCCTACTGCTGCGCCACGAGCATGCCCAAGATGAAGGTCACCAGTTGGATTAGCAGACACAAACTCCACTTGAACTTTCTGGTTGCCGCCAATATTCGTTTCTCCGTAGCGATCCCCTGCTTCAAGAATCGTTGGAATCAAATTCGATAGATAGCTGTTATCCATATGGAAATTAATAAATCCAGGTCCTGCTATTTCGATTTTTTTAATTGATGCTTTGGAAGTGTCTATATTTTCTAGTAATGCTTCTGCAATTTGTCTTGGTGCTTTCTTCGCCACACGAGCAAGCTGCATCGCCATATTTGTTGAGTAATCTCCATGCGCCTTTTCCTTTGGTATTTCCAGAATAACGGCAGGAATCTGTTCTTCTGCAGCTAAATTCACCTTTAGAACAGCATCTTTAATTTCTTGTTTTAGTTTTAGTTGCATTTGTTCTACACTATTCATTATTCTTCCTCCTCCTTAAACGTAATCGATAAATGGTATGTACCAGCATGTGCACCTTGCATCGTTAATTCATATAAAAGATCGATTGAACCCATGTTAGTTTGTTCATCAAATAGATGGACAAATCTTTTTGTTAACGTGTGCGTTTCAAACACGCCATATGGTGTGTGATAGCTTCCACGAAGCCTTTTATTTATTTGAAAGGGCAGTCTCATCTTTACTGCTCCACTGCGTAAAATGAGTCCATCTTGATCTGACACTTTTATAATTGTCTTAACCGTGCCCTCTTCCATTTCCTCATTGTATTGGAGATAAACTGCATTTTCTTTTTTATAGTATTGTCCAAAAGCAGTAAGCTCAAAAGTTTCCTTTTCGCTTTCATTACTAATATCTGTTTTTACCTTTATCTTCACAGGCACTTGCTCCACTACTAAACCACACATCCTTTTCATTACATTATAGTGGAAAACGATAATCGGTGCTAGCTTGCCTATGGCTGTAAATCGAAAAAACGGAGACAGCGGGTCTCCGTTTCTCTTGAAAAGTCAAAAGGGTGATTTTGAATCATTGAATGACCAAGGCGCTTCCGCTTTTCTTTGTCTAGCTACAGCGCCTATCGCCTACCAAACTTCAGTTCTCCTCCCTACGATAAGTCAACATCGGTTCGCTAACGCAAACCGTGTTTCCTTTATCTCAGTCGAAGACCTTCCAGTTTGTACGGCGATGACCAAGGCGCTTCCGCTTTTCTTACTTTATCCAACCAAGGATCATTTCGCGAATGAGTTTGCTTGCAGTATTGGCTGTTTGTTCAGAAGGGTCATAGATTGGCGCTACTTCTACGAGGTCTGCCCCTACTACTTTGATTTCTGAACGTGCGATTTCATGAATAGAAGCTAGAAGTTCCTTAGAAGTAATCCCGCCAGCATCGACTGTACCTGTCCCTGGTGCATGTGCAGGATCAAGGACATCAATATCGATTGTGACATAGACAGGGCGACCTGCGAGCTTTGGCAATACTTCTTTTAATGGTTCAAGTACCTCAAACTTTGAAATATGCATGCCTACTTCTTTCGCCCATTGAAATTCTTCCTTCATGCCAGAACGAATGCCGAAAGAATAGACATTTTGTGCACCAATTAATTCTGCTACTTTGCGGATCGGAGTGGAGTGAGATAATGGCTCCCCTTCGTAATTCTCACGCAAATCTGTGTGCGCATCCATATGAATAATTGCAAGATCTGGATACTTTTTATACATCGCCTTCATGACTGGCCATGAGACTAAATGCTCGCCGCCCATTCCTAATGGGAATTTATCCGCTGCTAAAAGCTGATCCACAAATTCTTCAATAATATCAAGACTTTTCTGTGGATTCCCAAAAGGAAGCGGAATATCTCCTGCGTCGAAATATTTCACTTCTTCTAATTCCCGGTCTAAATATGCACTATACTCTTCCAGACCAATGGATACTTCACGAATACGAGCAGGTCCGAAACGAGAACCGGGGCGATAGCTAACCGTCCAATCCATTGGCATTCCATATAGTACAGCTTCACTTTCTTCGTAATTCGGATGGCTTTTTATAAAAACATTCCCTGAGTATGCTTCATCAAAACGCATGTCTGTCATCCCTCGTTCATGTATATTTTCAGGCGGGTCATTCCTGGTTTTTCTATTTAACTTGAGTTTTTTGCGATATCCTAGATTTATTTGCGATATTCGGACTTTTTTTGCAAATTCCTATGTTTATTTGCGAAAATCGAGCTTTTTTTGCAAATGCCTACGTTTATTTACGATATTCAATCTTTTTTTGCAAATGCCAATGTTTATTTGCGATATTCTAATTTTATTTGCGAATTCCTATGTTTATTTGCGAAACTCAATCTTTTTTGCAAACTCCTACGTTTATTTGCGAAAATCGAGCTTTTTTTGCAAATGCCTACGTTTATTTGCGATATTCAATCTTTTTTTGCAAATACCTATGTTTATTTGCGATATTCTAATTTTATTTGCGAATTCCTATGTTTATTTACGAAAATCGAACTTCTTTTGCAAATTCCTATGTTTATTTGCGAAACTCGAGCTTTTTTTGCAAATGCCTACGTTTATTTGCGAAATCCGGTCTTTTTTTGCAATCTTTATTTCAACAGGTCTTGTACAAATTTTGGCAAGACAAATGCAGCTTTATGAAGTTCTTTCGTATAATACTTCGTTTCAATTTCATGGAAGCGTTCTTCAGTTACTGCTAGTGGGTCATACTTTTTTGATCCAATTGTGAATGCCCATAAGCCGCTTGGGTATGTAGGAATATTGGCCACATAAAGATTTGTAATTGGGAAAATTTCCTTTACGTCTTTTTGGACATTTCGAATTAAATCTGCTTTGAACCAAGGGTTATCTGATTGGGCAACAAAAATGCCGTCTTCCTTCAATGCTTTCGAAATTCCAGCATAAAAGCCTTTTGTAAACAGGTTGACAGCAGGGCCAACTGGCTCGGTCGAGTCTACTAGAATGACATCGTATTCATTTTCACTTTCAGCAATATGCATGAAACCGTCTCCAACTTGTACATCGACACGTGGATCATCAAGCATGCCAGCAATCTCTGGCAAATACTCTTTTGAGTACTCGATTACTTTTCCATCAATATCAACAAGTGTCGCTTTTTTCACGCTTGGATGTTTTAAAACCTCACGAATGACACCGCCATCTCCACCTCCAACAACAAGAACGTTCTCAGGATTTGGGTGCGTAAATAACGGAACATGTGCCACCATTTCGTGGTAGACAAATTCATCCTTCACAGAAGTCATAACCATGCCATCAAGTAAAAGCATATTGCCCCATTCTTCTGTTTCAACCATCTCTAGCATTTGAAAATCTGTTTGCTCTGTATGTAAAGTGCGTTTTACCTTCATTGTAATTCCGAAGTTTTCAGTCTGTTTCTCAGTAAACCATAATCCCATCATTGCTCATCCCTTCTATATTTAAAAATTACATCTATTTAAAGTAACTCTCATCTCTTATTATTCATGTTTTCTTATCGTACCCTAACTTGAAAATTACAAACATGAGAAAAAGTATAGATGAATCTAGCAAAAAAGCAAGAAAAAATTACATCTGTTTCATAAAAATGTTTAAAATCTCTTTATTTTTTCAATACTAGATAATAGCGTTTTTTAGGCAAGTATTAGTTAAAGCTTTGCCAAAAAGGGGGGAACACATAGATGGAGATCGTAACAAATCAGCGATTTAGAAAGGCAGGCAAGTATTTCCGGGCATTCATTATTATTGGCTTAATTGGGTTCGGGCTAGCCGTGCTTATTGGTGCAGGGGTTTTGCTCTATGCAAAAATTCTTGGGCCTCCCCCGCTTACTGTCCCCCAGTCCACCCTATTCTACTCGAATGATGGGACCGTCATTGGCGAAAGCCATAATGGACAAAAACGGTATTGGGTTGAGCTTGATCAAATTAGTCCTGATTTAATTGATGCTACGATTGCCATTGAAGATCGAAAGTTTTATTCCCACCACGGGTTTGATTATAAGCGGATTGTCGGTGCATTGATTGCTGATATTAAAGCAATGGCAAAGGTACAAGGTGCAAGTACGATCAGTCAGCAATATGCCAGGAATTTATTCCTCGCACATGAAAAAACGTGGAAACGAAAATTATTAGAAGCTTTCTATACGATTCGTCTAGAAATGAATTATTCGAAGGAAGAGATTTTAGAAGGCTATTTAAATACGATTTATTATGGACATGGTGCTTACGGAGCGGAAGCAGCCAGTCAATACTTTTTCGGGAAGCATGCAGGTGAGCTAACACTTAGTGAAGCCGCAATGCTGGCAGGCATCCCTAAGGGAGCGAGTATTTATTCACCATTCAAGTCAATGGAAAATGCGAAAAGAAGACAAAAATTGATTTTACACACAATGACTACGAGCAAGATTATTGATAAAAAAGAGGCGGCTGATGCCTATAATGAAGAGCTCACATACAATGGGAAGCATCTCCATACTCGTACAAAGTCTGCTCCTTATTTTCAGGATGCCGTTCGCCATATATTGAAAACCGAATTAAATATCGATGACCGAGTCATTGAACTAGGTGGATTGAGAGTCTATACGACGATTGATTTAAAACAGCAGGAAGTTGCTGAAAAAACGGTTGAACGATATATTTCTGAGGAATCAGATATTCAAGTTGGGCTTGTCGCAATGAATCCGAAAAACGGACATGTAATGGCAATGGTTGGTGGGAAGAATTATGAAGAAAGTCCATTCAATCGAGCGGTTCAAGCGGTACGTCAGCCAGGGTCAACGATGAAGCCCCTCCTCTATTATGCAGCATTAGAAAAGGGCTTTACCCCTTCAACTGTGATGCGCAGTGAGCAAACAACGTTTCATTTTGAAGAAAACCGCCCAGACTATACACCGAAAAACTTTAATAGTCAATATGCCAACGGAGAGATCACGATGGCACAGGCACTTGCCTTATCAGATAACATCTTTGCAGTAAAAACACATTTATTTTTAGGGGAAGATACACTAGTAAATACAGCCAAGAAATTTGGCATCACTTCAAAAATGACGAATGTCCCTTCCTTAGCTCTAGGCACTTCTGGTGTGAGAGTCATCGAAATGGCAAATGCCTATAGCATTCTTGCCAATGGCGGAAAAAAGGTGACCCCGACCATGGTTACACGTGTAGAGAATTATCAAGGGGATGTTATTTACGAACAAAAAAACGAGACCATTCCTATCTTAAAGCCAGAGCTTGCCTATGTAATGACACAAATGATGACGGGAATGTTTGATCCGAAGTTAAATGGCTATACGAGTGTGACAGGAAGTACAGTGGCCAATCAGATGACACGTACCTACGCAGGAAAATCAGGCACAACAGACACGGATAGCTGGATGGTTGGCTATTCTCCCCAACTCGTCTCCGCTGTTTGGACTGGATACGATAAAGGAAAAACGATTACATTGTCTGCAGATAAAGCCTATGCAAAAAATATTTGGGTTCGCTTTATGGAGGACACATTAAAAGGGACACCAGCTAAGAGCTTTCTTGCACCTAAAGGGACGATTGGTGTTTATGTCAATCCCGAAAACGGAAAGCTCGCTACTGAGAACTGTCCAGTCAAACGGTTTACCTACTTTGTAGCAGGAACGGAACCAACAGAATACTGTACAGAGCATTTATTACATGATGAAAAGGTCCCTGATAAAACGGAAAGGGCTCCAAAAAAGCCATGGTACAAAAAGTTATTCGACTGGTCTTAATGGATTTCCAAATAAGAAGAATGACACGAAGTTCTTAGAAAAAAAACTGCCTAGAAAGTGAAAAACCTCGGGAACTCCTCCCCGAGGTTTTTCGTGTCCTAGTTTTACACAGTGTATTCACACTGTTAAATAGTTTACTTTATTTTATAGAGTTTGGGCAAGTAGTTAAAAATTTTAGTCGGTAAACTGTCACAATTTCGACAAAAATCATACGAATATGATTAATCGGCTTGCAAATCTGTTTTTAATTGCTTATCCGAATGTTCCCACATGTCAAGATTATGATTCTTAAGGAAATCAGCGAGGATTTTTTTTGATTTATCATCCATATGATCGACAATAATATGCTTCTTAATCGATTTATCCAACCGGTTCACATGCTCTGGCAATAATTTATACCCTCTGCGAATTTCTCTATCTACCGTCATTTCACAAGCAGTCACACCCGCATAGTATGGACCTTCTACTTTTCGATCAACTGTCACCCAAATGAGCCAATAAGGCTTCCCATTAGGCACCTCTTCTTTGCTCTTTAAAAATTTGATCCCTTTTTCCACTGGACTGCGTGCATGCATAGCTCCTACTTCAATCGTTGCCTCACCAGCATCGACATCAATAATGACTGGAGATACGTGATCTAACGTTAATGAGCCAGAGCCAAATCCTCCATGCCCATCTGTTGGATCATTCTTAATAATATTAAAGCCGATATCCTTCTTCTTTTTTTCTTCCATGGGAATCCTCCTAATCTGAGTTCAAAATGAATAATATCTACTAGCTTATAACCAGTTAATTTTAGATAAACAATCGATAAAAGAAATCTCCAAGTCCATCCGTTAATACAGGCAAAATCGTACGAAAGATGGGCTGGATTGTATATTGATCAAGTGGTGTAATCACAAGGATTAAAAAAATCACTGATCCATATGCTTCAAATTGAGTGAGCTTAGGGCGCACATGAGCTGGAACGAGGTCTTCAATAATCCGAAATCCATCCAATGGGGGAAACGGAAGCAAATTGAAAACAAACAACATAAGATTAAGTGGAATAAAAATATTAAAAAATTCCGGTACAAACATTGGCAGTCCTTCAGCTACGCCCATTCCGAGCATCGCATACCAAATGATAAATCCTAGTATCGCCAACAAAAGATTGCTGATCGGTCCTGCGATCGAAACAAGAATCCCCGCTAGCCTTGGATTCTTAAAGAAATAGCGATTAACTGGTACCGGCCGCGCCCAGCCAAAGCCAGCAATAAAAATGAGAATCGTACCGATAGGGTCTAAATGATGAATTGGATTGAGCGTCAATCTTCCTTGCTTTTGTGCGGTTGAATCACCAAATTTATATGCTACATACGCATGGGCAAATTCATGAATGGTAAAAGCAATCATCAGCGTAATTGCCACATATGGAATTTCCTTAAGTGAAAAGGCCAAAAATTGTTCCAAGCATCCAACCCCTTTTCCGTCCGGATCCTAAAACCTTACATAAGAATCCTTCTATACATTTATTTTCGAATTATACAAAAGTATACACGACTTTGTGAATAAAGTGAAAAAGGATGCAAATGACGTGTACTTGCATCTTTTATTAAAATATGAAAAACTACAAATGAAATGGAATCAAGCAAAATGAAACGGAAGAGAGAGGCGAATTCTAATGCCATATGTAACTGTAAAAATGCTTGAAGGACGTACAGAAGAGCAAAAGCAATTACTTGTAGAGAAGGTAACAGCTGCAGTCAATGAAACAACGGGTGCACCAAAGGAAAACATCGTTGTCTTCATTGAAGAAATGACAAAAAATCATTATGCAGTTGGTGGAAAACGACTGAGTGACCAATAATCCTTATAAGAAAAGCAGCCGAGCAATTAATGCTCGGCTTTTTCTTTTAGCTCTGCTAATTTTCGTGTATGTATGAAAATTCCTACACGGAGGATTTCTGCCCAAAAAGACGAAGAAGCAAAATATAAGCGGAATAATTCCGGTTAATGTAAAAAAGGAAGCTTAAAAAGAGAATATAAGCGGAGAAATTCCGGTTAACTGCTTTAAATTAAGACAAAATCCATCCATTTGGATTAGATAAGCGGAAAAACTCCGCTAATTTTTAAGGAAATAGAGGTATTTTCCAATTTAGCCGGAATTTCTCCGCTTATTTTTCAAACATTGTAAAATCAACAGTCAGTTTTAACAGCTTTTTCTTTTAAATTGGCAATATATTGATACGCTTGGTCGATTTCTTCCTCTGTGTAACGCTGCTTGCTTTTAAGTGTAAATACTTTTTCGATCACTTCTTCTTTCGGAAGATTATCAAAATAAAGAATCGTAGAAACAAGCTCAAGAAATCTCGCATTCTGATTGTTCATATCCGACATAATTTCTTGAATATTAGGCATGGATACTGGATTTAGGCTTAAAAACTCCTTGCCATTATCTGTTAGTGTATAGCGATATTGATAATACCCGCCCTTTTTTTCCTTCCATTCATCTAAAAACCCCATATTACAAAGCTCTTCAACCCTTAATGTCAGCTCCTCTGAATAGGGGCCATAAAAGTGAAATTGGAAGCGTTCTTGAAAGGGAAAGGTCATTTTTTTCGCGATATAAACCATCTTCTGCAGCTTTTTCCGTCCGATAATTTCTTCAGAAGCAGCAATCGCATGTATGATTTTGGCATGATCTTTTAACAAGCTCTTCATCTCCTACTCCGTTTAATCCCGTATCTATATCTACATTTATTTATTCTAAATCTAGCAGCCTGCGTATTTCTTTTTTAATTGCTGGCTCTGACGAATCATCATAAAGGAAATCAGCTGGATAATACAATTTATGATCGGTTCTTCTTTTTCCAGAAATCGCGTCAACAATTTCTGATTCACGTGAGAGTTCCCGGATATCGCCCTTTTTCATTAATAATTGGATAGGGAGTCTTTCTTCCTCTTCCCCAGGACGATAGAAATCATAGGGCAAATCTGATGAGGAATCGACAACTAGATAATAGTCAGGATCAATGCCAGCTCTCTCAAATAAAATAGATAGCTCTGCTAGCTTCTTATACTCCTTCGCTGGATCAAACTCTGAATATTTATAGAGATTCCGATTCATAAAGCGGCAGCATAGGTCACGAAGAATGGAATCTTCCTCCTCTTGCCACATTTGAAAATAATATAAAATAACTGCTTCATCAAGCTTGATATAATCTTGTAATTTCATTTCACCATTGAACATGGAATAAAAATGAACAGGCTGTGATTTAAAAGAATAGCTCGTTTCATGTAGTTGTTTTGCTCGATGGAGGATTTTTGTTAGAATTACTTCTGCACTGCGAGTCACTGGATGAAAATACACTTGCCAATACATTTGATAACGGCTCATTATGTAATCCTCAACAGCATGCATCCCACTTTGCTTAAAAACAACCTGATCTTCTGTCGGCTGCATCACACGCAGAATTCGCTCCATATCAAAATGGCCATAGCTAACCCCTGTGAAATACGCATCCCGTTGAAGGTAATCCATTCGATCAGCATCAATCTGACTTGATATTAAACTGACAACCAGTTTATTTTTAGAAGTTTTGGCAATGACCTCCGCTACTTTTTTCGGAAAATCCTTGCTTACCTTTGACAGTACTTTATTAACCTCTGTTTCTCCCAGAATAATCGCTCTTGTAAAATATTCATGATCTAAATCAAAGACTTTTTCAAAGGAATGTGAAAAGGGGCCATGCCCTAAATCATGGAGGAGTGCAGCACATAAGGAGAGCAGACGGTCTTCTTCATTCCATTCAGGACTTCCTTTAAATACATCATCAGCAATTCGCCGCACAATTTCATACACACCTAAAGAATGGTTAAAGCGGCTATGCTCGGCTCCATGAAAGGTTAAATAGGTCGTTCCAAGCTGCTTTATTCTACGAAGTCGTTGAAATTCTTTCGTGCCAATTAAGTCCCAAATGACCCGATCCCTCACATGGACATAACGATGCACAGGGTCTTTAAATACCTTTTCTTCACGTAATTTCTCCATCGGATATGTCATCTTTTCCCTCCGATTTTCCAACTTCTCTTTATTATATCTTGATTCCATTAGCAATTCACTACGGAAATTTTCCTAGTTTCACCTAAATTCGACAATCAGCCCTTCATTGAAGAACAAGAACAATAGCTTAGAGATTCTCAGATCATCACCGTACATATTAGTTGTCTCCCTCCCGATAAAGGAAAGGCAATATTGCTGCCGTACATGATACGATCGACGTAAAACAATAAAAAATCACCTAAGGCTACGATTCAAAGGTGATTTTACTTTTTTAGCTTTTTATTAATTTTCTCTATTAGCTCATCTTCTGTTAAAGCAGCTAGCGGACGATTATTTACAAATGTGAATGTTTTCTTTCTCCCTGGCCCACAATAAGAGTGACAGCCAATTTCAATTGTTGCCTCTGGATCTATTTCTTTTAAGCGTGGGATTAACGTCTTTAAATTAACACCCAGACAATCGTCGCAAACTCGAAATTCGTTTGCCATATATAATTACAACCCTTTCACTCGGTAATCTCTATCTACTTAAAGTCTGACCGCTGATATTTATTTCTATACAGTCGGCTCTTGCTGTATTTTACAGCTAATATCCTTCTAATGCAAGCCGTTCAACCCAATGATTCCTATGAAAATTTCTTACATTTATCCCAAATATACGAGTAGTTGTACAAAAAGCTTGAGATCGATAGGGAAGAAAAAGTCCATCCTCCCTTTCTATCGAGAAGAAGGCAACCGTAAATAATGGAAATTCTCACTTTATATTAAAATCTACTATCCTTTTAATCCAACTCGTATAAATTTTCCTATAATTGTCCATCCTTACAGTAAGGTGTTAAAAATAGTACAAAAAATAGGGAGTTGAGTATATGAAAGTTCGACAAGATGCATGGACAGATGAAAATGATTTATTACTAGCAGAAACCGTATTAAGACATGTTAGAGAAGGAAGCACACAATTAAATGCGTTTGAAGAGGTAGGAGACAAGCTAGATCGTACTTCTGCTGCTTGTGGGTTTCGCTGGAATGCCGTTGTAAGGCATCAGTATGAAAAGGCACTTCAGCTAGCAAAGAAACAGCGCAAACAAAGACAGCGCATACTCGGTAAGGAGCAGGCTGGCAAGAAAAAGCTGCTATATTCCCCACCAGTTCCAGAGATCAGTGAGCTTGAAGTTACAGATATTTTAGTACAGGAGCCCGTTTCTGTACAAGAGGAATTTTCTCAAGAATTCTCTGAGGAATTATCGGCAGAAATAACGGAAACCAAATCGATTCCAGCTCCAGCATACACAGAAACAACAAGCATGCCAATCAGTTCAGAAATGAATCTCGATCGTGTCATGGCATACTTACAATCTTTAAAACATTCGAGTATTCAATTAGATATATTAAGAAATGAGAATGAAAGATTAAAACGTGAAAACGCACAGATTAAGAGCCGTAACGAGGAATTAGAGGGTAAAATTGGACAATTGGAACAAAATACCATTACCATTCAGGAAGATTACGAGACATTAATGAAAATTATGAATCGAGCACGTAAACTTGTACTCTTTGATGAGGAAGAACGACCTGCAACTAAATTCAAAATGGATCGAAATGGCAATTTAGAAAAAGTAGCCGAGTAATTTGATGGCTGCAGTGAAATAGGAGAAAAGGCAATCATCCTCGATTAAGAAAAGCCGTAGCTGCTATGTTACGGCTTTTTATTCATTTGCATCCCCAAGCACCTTCTCATTTCGTAAAACAACACGATCATAATACGCATCAAATAATGGCTGTTCTTCCTCTTGAAGTACACCAGCATAAAGGTGTCTGCATCGATTTTTCAAAGCAGTTAAAAAACGAAACATGACATCTTGAACTGTCAAGTTTTGCTGCAATAAATCGGATAAGGAGGCCATCACAGCAGGATCTATTTCTGGATATTGGAATTTTGTTTCTTCCCCATTCCTTGATCGATTGTAGAATTGTCCAATCAACTCCGCTCGATTACTCCCACTGCCATTCACACATAAATAGATTTGCACAGCCACCCCATTCCGAAGCCGTCTTTGCGAAATGCCTGCAAATTTTTTATCATCAATACTTAAATCATAGCTTCCAGGGCAATAAGAGCCAACAATTTCCTTTGCTTCTATTTCTATATTAAAATCTGAAAACATTTCTTTTATTAGCATCCACATCGCATCATAGCCACGATTAATATCAATGCCCTTTTCCTTTTCAGGGAAAATAAGTGAAACATTGAGAACACCCTCATCAAGCACAACAGCCAATCCGCCTGAATTTCTCACAATCACATGATAGCCTTGACTCTTTAGAAAATTAATTCCTTCCGTCAAATAAGGCAATTTCGTATCTTGAATCCCTAGAACGATCGTCTTTTCATGAACCCATGCTCTTGCTGTCGGTGGAGCAATGCCGCCTCCTACAGAAGCACATAACGTATCATCCATCCCAAAGGAATGCAATGCAGGCAAATGGATGGCTAACACTGATTCATCAATTACCCGCCATTGTTCTTGCTGTAATAAATCTTTCATTTATTGAACTCCTCTATGTTTATTGAAACATTTTTGTATTTATTCGCTAACATTTGATTTTATTGGCCGTCTTTTGCCTTTTATTCGCCAAAAGTTAATTATATTGGCCGTCCATTGCTTTATATTCGCCAAAACTAACCGTTTATCCGCCAAAACCAATTATACCAACAAGAAATATAGAAAAAAAGAGCTAGATCCGATGACTAGCTCTCTCCATCTACTCTATTGATTAAGTGCCTGTGCAGCTGTAATTAAAGCGAGCTTATATACATCCTCTTCATTGCAGCCACGTGATAAATCATTTACCGGTCGGTTTAATCCTTGCAAAATCGGGCCAATCGCTTCAAAGTTACCAAGGCGCTGGGCGATTTTATAACCGATATTTCCTGCTTCAAGACTTGGGAAAATAAATACATTCGCATCTCCCTGAATTTCTGAGTCTGGAGCTTTCTTTTTTGCTACAGAAGGGACGAAGGCTGCATCAAATTGGAATTCTCCATCTAAGGTCAACTCAGGTGCACGTAATTTCGCTTCCTTTACTGCCTCTGCTACCTTTTCTGTTTCTGGAGATACTGCCGAACCTTTTGTCGAAAAGCTGAGCATCGCTACGCGCGGCTTGACATCAAACATTTCCGCTGTTTTCGCACTTTCAATCGCAATTTCAGCTAAGTCCTGGCTAGTAGGTGAAATATTGATGGCGCAGTCTGCAAAAATGTACTTTTCATCCTCGCGAACCATAATAAAGACACCCGATGTTTTGCTGACCCCTTCCTTTGTTTTAATGATTTGCAATGCCGGGCGGACAGTGTCAGCCGTAGAGTGAGCCGCACCACTCACAAGTCCATCTGCTTTATTCATATAAACAAGCATCGTTCCAAAATAGTTTTCATCCTTTAATATGTTTCTCGCATCTTCTTCTGACACTTTGCCCTTTCTTCTTTCAACAAATGCCGTCACACATTCATCCATCTGCTCAAATTGATTTGGGTCATAAATCTCCGCAGATTCCAATGCAATATTCAGTTCATTCGCTTTTGCTTCAATTTCTTTAGCATTCCCAATTAAGATGGGGGTAAGTAATTGTTCAGCAGCTAATCTTCCTGCTGCAGCCAAAATTCGTTCATCCATTCCTTCAGGAAAAACAATCTTCAGTTTCTTTCCAGTCACATTTTCTTTTAAAACCGTAAATAAATCACTCATTAATAGTCCTCCTCATTTTTTATATGTAGGTAGATAAGTAGTCTTTCTTTATAAGATAAGAAAGCATTTTTCGGGGCCAGAGGATTGTCCAGCTTCTAGCGTCCATTGGATTGCAGACAGATCAGCTTTGATTTGCCTGCTCACTCGTTTTCATCCCGGAGCCACGCCCGTCCATACGTCCGCCAATAGTAGCCTTCCTCTTTTCTTTTCCTTCTTTAGGATACGCAATCAAGCAAAATTATCAAGTTTGTTTCACTATCATTCCGATATCTTTATTTTCACCAATTTCTCAATTATTCATCAACTAAAGCATACCTAACCTATTTTACTATTTGCACATTGTTACAAAATATCCACAAATCTGTCATATAAATCGAGATACTTTAATTTTACTGAGTTTTATTCTCATATAATTTGGAGAAACTATGATATAGTTATGGTGTGATTCATCGCACATATACATATTAGGAGTGATAGCAATGAGTGAAGCAGCAAAAACGCTTGAGGGCTGGTATTGTTTACATGACTTCCGTGCCATCGATTGGACATCTTGGAAAATGTTATCGAGTGATGAGCGTCAAGCAGCTACCCATGAGTTTTTATCCCTTTTAGATAAGTGGAATACAACTCAAAGCGAGAAAAAAGGAAGCCATGCACTTTACACGATTGTTGGTCAAAAGGCTGATTTCATGATGATGATTCTACGACCGACTTTAGAAGAAGTAAATGAAATCGAAAATGAATTTAATAAGACAAAATTAGCTGAATATACAGTACCTACCTCTTCTTATGTGTCAATTGTTGAATTAAGCAATTACTTGCCATCTGATCAAGATCCATATCAAAGCCCTGAGATTTTGGCTCGTCTGTATCCGATTCTTCCTAAAGCAAAGCATGTTTGTTTCTATCCAATGGACAAGCGCCGTCAGGGCGATGACAACTGGTACATGCTACCAATGGAAGATCGCCGCAATATGATGCGTAGCCACGGAATGATCGGCCGTCAATACGCAGGCAAAGTAAAACAAATTATTACTGGATCTGTAGGCTTTGATGATTATGAATGGGGCGTTACATTATTCTCTGATGATGCCCTTCAATTCAAGAAGCTTGTATATGAAATGCGCTTCGATGAAGTGAGTGCTCGTTATGGTGAATTTGGTTCATTCTTCGTTGGAAACATCCTTGCAGAAGACAAAGTTGCCGACCTTTTACATGTTAATTAATTGATTCACATTTAGCCACCTAGCAATGATGATTGCTAGGTGGTTTTTTGTTTTTAACTGGCTATTTTCTAAAAGATTGTTGTTTTTAAATCAAATGTTTTACCAATTAAGTCGGTTGATTGGAGCGGAAGGTGCGAGATCCTCGAAAATGCTGTCGCATTTCCTTCGTGCGGTGTGAATTCTAAGAAGCCTACTCAATGTCCTGTGGGATGCGTTGGACAGCTGAGACCCCGCAGGAGCGTGAGCGACGAGGAGGCTCAAGCGGACAACCCCACGGAAAGGGAGCAACCTGGAGCAGAAATCAACCTTTACCAACTTTATCTTAATAAGCAACAATGTTTGCGAAAACAGCCTTAATTTTAATAATATCGCTTGCCTACAAAACCTATCATAGGGTGTTCGCATATGCTTTTTTTCATAAAAAAAGCATAAAAAAACAGGCCTATACATACAAATGAATTAGTGAGGATTGATTATTTCTCTTTGTCCATTCATCTACTATTCACTTATGAACAAAAGTGTTGATTACTTTGATTTTTCTAGGAGGGAAACGTGTGAGTCAAAATTACAACCAATACACTGCATACCCTTATTATGGGTATCCACTTCAAGCACAAACAAGTGGGACTCAAAGGGTATATGGCGCCCCACCAACAGCCTATCAGCAAGTGCCAGGTGTTACCGCTCAGTCAGTAGGAGGTGTCACCCCCACTCAATCCCATGGGATGCTTCCAATTGAACAGTCTTATATCGAAAACATTCTTCGGCTAAACAGAGGAAAGCTAGCAACGGTATACACAACTTTTGAGAATAATAGCAAATGGAATGCCCAAATATTTGAAGGCATTGTTGAAGCTGCTGGAAGAGATCATCTAATCATTAGTGATCCTCAAACAGGAAAGCGATACTTAATCCCGATGGTTTATTTAGATTATGTCACATTTGATGAAGAAATTGAGTATGATTATCCATCATTTGGCGGCTCACCTGGACTCTCAACCTATAGTCCTCGCTAATACAGCCAGAAAGGGCTTTGACTAAAATAAGTCAAAGCCCTTTCTGCTCTTATAAATACTTGACTGCAGCAATGATTAACAGTACCCAGCCAATTAAAAAACTAACGCCTCCAAGTGGAGTGATCGCACCAAGAACACTCACTCCTGTTAAGGTTAAAATATACAGGCTGCCTGAAAAGAGAATAATACCAATTAACATTGCCCAACCTGACCAAGATAATAAAGCAGTCGCAGGCAATTTGCCAAGTAAAACACCAATCACTAGTATTCCAGTCGCATGAAACATTTGATAGGTTACACCTGTTTTCCATGTTTCTAAATACTTAGGCTCGACCATTTTTTCCAAGCCATGTGCTCCAAACGCCCCAAGCGCCACCGCTAAAAAGGCATTAACAGCACCGATTATAATAAATAGCTTCATCTTTCCGCTCCTCTCCATCTTTTAAAAGTCAAACAAGGAGTCCCCGTTTGCATCGTCTTCCATTTCTATTCTTTTTGACTGCTGTATCATAGTCGGCTGAATCGGTTCAATCGTCTGAGGAATCTTTGAAATGGAGCTTTCCTTTATTGGCTCTTCAAGAATCAGCTCACAAATGGATTTCATTGCATGGACTCTTTCCCTCATCCTTGCAATGCTTTCACTCGACCTAGCCTCATGTAATTCCTTCTCTATTTTACTAAGTAAATGCTGGATGGAAATGTTCAACTTACTCCCCTCCGAATGGAAAATTATCGATCCACTTTCTTTTGAAAGCGCAGGCAAGGCTGACCAGATGCTCTTCTTACATCTAATGATGGCAAATTGGCTGTTTTAAACTGAAATGCTTTGCAGCCTTTTGGAAATTGCTGATCCCAAGTGACGTAGAAGAACTTACATTTGAAACAATCAATTCTTTTTTTAGTCATTTTACCCATTCCTTTAATTAATCAACATTTATTATACATGAACACTTTTTATTTATCGATCATCCCCTCTTATTTCCGTTCCTTCATCTTTCGACAAATGCTGTCTGTTTCACGTGAAACACCTTATTTCCTGGGGAATTTTGTCTACTGAACTTAATAATAAAGGCTGTTTATGCTAACATTGCTATTTCACACATCATTTTGATAAAGGTTGATTTCCACGCACGTGTGCTCCCTTTCCGCGGGGTAGTCCGCTTGAGCCTCCTTCGAGCAATCGCTCCTGCATAAGTCTCAGCTGTCCTACGCATCTAAGCAGGATATTGAGTTGGCTCCTTAAAATCCACACCGCACGAAGAAAATGCGACAGCATTTTCGAGGATCTCGCACCTTCCGCTCCAATCAACCGACCTATTTGGTAAACCATTCATTCTAACAATTGTTTTAAAAACAACAATCTTTTAGAAAAGAGCCTTTAAAAAAAGTCAAAATAAAAAAGGGAGATCCATTAATTTTGCTCCACCTTCGCGAACAAAATCAATTGGATCTCCCTCACTGATTAATGCACCCCAATGCCATATATGCCTGTGACTGCACCGATAGCTAATGCACATACAATGACTAAAGCTGGATGCACTTTGAATTTTTCCAATAAAAGAAAGCTTCCTATAATCAGCAAAATCGAATAGATTACATTCAGATTCATCATTGAATCTTGAGTAAACTGAAAAGTCATGACTCCTAGCAATACGGCGATAACTGGTCGTACAACGATGGAAATATTTTTCACCTGTGGTTTATCTTTATATTTTAGCAAGACAGCCATTAATACGAGCATCAGAATAATTGATGGGGCGACTGTTGCAAATAAGCCGATAAGACTTCCAAGCACGCCACCCTCTGCGTACCCTATATAGGCGGCCAATTTCGTTGCAATTGGACCAGGCAGTGAGTTGCCTGCTGCTAGAACTTCACTGAATTCTTGAGTAGTCATCCAATCATAACGATCCACCACTTCATTTTCAATCAAGGGAATAGAAGCTGGTCCGCCTCCGTAGCCAAGGATGCCTGGAATAAAAAAGGCTAAGAAGATTTGCCAATAGATCATACGCCTTCCCCCTTTTTACGGAACGGAACAAAAACAAGAATAATTAAAAATAGAATGAGAAATGCTGGATGAATCTTTAAGACTTCAATGAAAACAAGAGAACCTAAAATAAGCAATAAACCTTTAACCCAGCCAAGTGTTTCACCTGTTTTTTTAATAAATTCCCAAGTTAACACTGCAAGCATCACAGCTACAACAGGCACAACGGATGCAGACATATGCTGAACCCAAGGAACATCCTTGTAAACTTGTAATAATTGCAGCAAAAGGATCATTAGTAAGGCGGTTGGCGCGATCGTTGAAAATAAAGCGAGGAGGCAACCAAGCAATCCTCCCACTCTATAGCCAATATATCCAGCCATTTTCGTTGCGATCGGTCCTGGCATTGTATTCGCCAAAGCTAATGTATCACCGAACTCTTCTTCACTCATCCACATGTATTTCTTGACTGTCTCCTGATGAACAAGTGGAATGGAGGATGGTCCTCCACCGAAACCTAGTATTCCTACCCGAAAGAAAGCGAGCATAATGTTCAAATATGTTCGCCGATCAGGACGTGGACTTGGGGAGGGGGTAGGAGATGGAATCGGTTGTTCTCTAGCTAATGATGCATTTACCAAGCCGCTATTGCCCCATCCGTACGAGATTCTGTTCCACCCATTAATACTCCACTTTCATTGTCCCTCCAAATGATTTGGCCACGTCCAAAGCTTCCCCCATCAGATGTTACATGTACGTCATGACCTTTCCGCGAAAGTGCTTGAACTAAATAATTAGGAAACTCTGGTTCCACATGAACTGATTTCCCTTTCATCCATTGCCATCTAGGCATATCAAGTGCTGCTTGAGGATTTAATAAATAATCAATCGTATTGACTGCCACTTGGAAATGCCCTTGAGGCTGCATATAGCCACCCATCACACCAAATGGGCCTACTGCCTTTCCATCCTTTGTCATAAACCCAGGAATAATCGTATGATACGTTCTCTTCCCTGGCCTTAATACATTCGGGTGCGTTTCATCCAATGAGAAATCATGCCCTCTATTTTGTAAGCTAATTCCTGTACCAGGAATAACAATCCCAGATCCAAAACCCATATAATTGCTTTGGATATAAGAAACCATATTTCCTTCATCATCTGCAGCTGCTAAATAGACGGTGCCTCCTTTTGGCAGCTCATAAGGCAAAGGATCTGACGCCACATCTGAGATCACTTTGCTTCGTTCTAATGCATAAGGATCTGCTAATAATTCCTCAGCAGAAATCGGCATTTCATCCGGTTCAGTAATAAACGCCTGCCCATCTGTAAAAGCCAGTTTCATTGATTCTATTTGCTGATGAAGTGTTTCTACATTTTGCCAAGAGGGTGATGACATTTTTTCAAAAATATTCAATGCCATTAATGCAATCATTCCTTGGCCATTTGGTGGAACTTCCCATACATCATACCCTCGATAATTAGTAGAGATTGGCTGAACCCATTTTGGCTCATATTTTTCTAAGTCAGATTTTGATAGAAAGCCATGATGTGTTTTCATAAAATCATCGATCTTGTCTGCTAATTCTCCCTTATAAAAGGACTCCGCGTTCGTTTCCCCAATCGACTTTAAGGTAGAAGCATGACCAGGCGATTTCCACATTTCCCCAATTTCTGGTGCCCTTCCATTAGGTGCAAACGTTTCAAACCAAGCATTAAATTCCTCTGTCGTAAAATTTGTTTTAAATTTCTCATATGCAAATTTCCAATATTTCCCCAAGATTGGCGTAAGCGGGTAGCCTTCTTCCGCATAGCGAATCGCTGGTTTTAAGGTTTCTGCTAAAGAGAGACGCCCAAATTTCTCTGATAGTGCGGCCCAACCTGCTGGCACACCGGGTACAGTAACAGGCACCACTCCATGTACAGGCATTTTTGAATGACCTAATTTCTTAACGGCTTCAACAGAAATCGATTGTGGGGCTGGCCCTGATGCGTTTAATCCGTGTAACTGATCTTTCACCCATACAATGGCAAAAGCATCCCCACCAATTCCATTAGAAGTTGGTTCAACAACTGTTAAAGCTGCCGCTGTGGCAATCGCTGCATCAATCGCATTTCCACCCTTTTGCAGAATCTCTAATCCCGCTTGGGCAGCTAAAGGCTGCGAGGTTGCCACCATGCCTTTCCTAGCAAATACAGTATGACGTTTTGAATGAAAGGGATGAAACAAGTAATCCATCTTTACTCCTCCTGAAAAGTTATGTCGTCTCTAGTTAAATGAAGATACCTCCTACACAGTAGAAGGATTCGTGCAATATTATGCAATAGGCTGCCCTGCAAAGTGACATGCGGCAAAATGATTCGGCTCATACTCAACCCATTCTGGTTTTTCTCCCTTACATACATCCGCTGCAATTGGGCATCTCGTATGAAATGGACAACCAGACGGTGGATTCGCAGGGTTTGGCAGATCCCCCTGTAGACGAATTCGCTTATGTTTTGTATGAACAGACGGCCGAGGAATAGCTGATAACAGGGCTTGTGTATAAGGATGCAATGGGCGATCAAATAGCTCTTTCACCGTTCCAAGCTCTACTGTATTGCCCAAATACATGACCAATACACGATCACAAAAATAACGCACCACACCTAAATCATGAGAAATGAATAAATAGGATAATTGATATTTCTGCTGTAACTTTTTAAGAAGCTTCAACACTTGGGCCTGAACAGAGACATCTAGTGCAGATACAGCTTCATCACAGATAATAAATGAAGGATTTAAGGCGATTGCACGTGCGATCCCGATACGTTGACGCTGGCCCCCACTAAATTCATGAGGAAATCGATCAAAATGCTCCTCTTTTAAGCCCACTTCCTCTAATAAATCAATAACAGCCTGCCTTTTCTCGCCCGCTGACATATTCGTATGCATCGTAAAAACCTCTTCAAGTGCATGGCCAATACGCTGCCTCGGATTCAATGAAGCATATGGGTCTTGAAAAATCATTTGCATCTGTTTAATAAACTTTATTTTTTCTTTTCTTTTTAAATGCTGAATCTCTGTATCTTGGAAATAAATCTGTCCTTCTGTTAACTCTTCTAATCCTAAGATCGCTT
Source organism: Cytobacillus eiseniae (assembly GCF_017874625.1). Classification (GTDB taxonomy): domain Bacteria; phylum Bacillota; class Bacilli; order Bacillales; family Cytobacillaceae; genus Cytobacillus; species Cytobacillus eiseniae. The sequence goes on from NZ_JAGIKZ010000022.1 coordinate 52,570, forward strand.
TCCCCAATGTTGATTTCCCACAGCCTGATTCCCCGACAACACCTAGACTCTCTCCTTCATATAATTGCAAGGATACATTCTCAACTGCTTTTACATCTCCTTGTTTCCGTTTTAAAACGCCACCTTTTATCGGAAAATACTTTTTGATCCCTTTTAATTCGAGAAGGACTTTTGGTTTATTCAGCTCATTTGAAATAGTTTTTTCACTTGAGACAATCATCCTAATTTCCCCTCCTCTTCTTCTAACCAACAACTCACATGATGTGTATCAGATATTTTTGATAAAGGCGGCTCCTTGCTTCTGCAAATATCTGTTGCAAATTTACATCTTGCATGAAATCTGCATCCATCAATCTGTTCATGCAAGCTTGGCAAAGAGCCTGGGATTGCTTCTAATTCAAAGTCAGGATCATCCACATTCGGAACCGAATTTAGCAAGCCTTTCGTATAAGGATGCTTCGGATTATCGAAGATTTCATTCACATTGCCTTCTTCGACCTTTTTCCCTGCATACATAACCATTACTCGATCAGCAACTTCAGCAACAACACCCATATCATGGGTAATCATCATCACACCCATATTAAACTTACTCTTTAAATCATTCATTAAATCTAGTATTTGCGCTTGAATGGTTACATCAAGTGCCGTCGTAGGCTCATCTGCAATCAGCAAACCAGGGTTACATGATAGAGCAATCGCAATCATCACCCGTTGCCTCATCCCGCCACTTAGCTCATGTGGATATTGATTCATCCTTTTTTCTGGATAGGGGATTCCTACTTGCTTTAAAAGTTCAATTCCTTGTTTATTTGCTTCACTCTTTGATAATTTATGATGCAGCATTAATGGCTCTCTAAGTTGGAAGCCAACCGTTAACACTGGATTTAAGGCTGTCATTGGCTCCTGAAAAATCATTGAAATTTTATTTCCACGAATTTGCCGCATCTTTTCAGCTGGCAGATTATGAATGGGAGCTCCTTCATATAGAATTTCTCCACTCGTTATTTTCCCGTTACTAGGCAATAGGCCAATGACCGAGAGAGAAGTAATGCTTTTTCCACAGCCCGATTCTCCAACGATACATAATGTTTCTCCTTTTTTCAGTGAAAAGGAGACATCACGGACAGCAGGCAGCTGCCCGTCTGCCGTCCGAAATTCAGTCACAATATTTTTGACCTCTAGTAATGTCTCTCCCATCATTTCCACCTACTTTCTTGTTACCTCTGAAACATTCCATTTCCCTGTTGGCTCTAATTTAAGGCCAGTAAATGAAGCATCAAGGGCCGCTGTTACAACATCATGGTACATGATCACTACTGCATCATCTTCCAGCATTAATTCATTGGCCTGATTCAAGATTTCTAAGCGTTCTTCTTGATTCGTCGTTGTTCTTGAAGCCTCTACTAATTTATCAAACTCAGGATTATTGTATTGTGAACGATTCGATGATCCAACATTATCACTATGGAAGTTAGGATAAAGCAGCTCTGATCCATCACCTGTTAGATTGGACCAGCTCAAGAAAGTAAGGTCATAGTCACCCGCAAGTGTCGTATCTAAATAGGCTGCCCATTCCATTGTTTCAATTTCTACATTAAAGCCTGCTTCTGTTAATTGTGCTTGAACAACTTCAGCCATTAGAATGAATGTTCCTCTATTCGCAGCAAGTAATTTCAGCGTTTGCTGACCATAGCCATTTTTCTCAACCAATGCCTTTGCAGCCTCTAAATCATATGGCGTGCCCGCTTTATCTGCAGATTCTTTGTATCCAAATACTTTCGGACCGATTACACTGTCGCTTCTAACAGCCAATCCATTCATTTTGGAAATAAAGGCATCTCTATCAATTGCACTAGCAATTGCTTTTCTAAATTCAGGATCTTTGCTGATTTCTTTTGAATGATTAACAGATAAAAAGTATTGTGGCGTTCCATCTACTTTTTCAATAGCAACATTTTTCATGCTTTCGATTCGGCTAAGCTGCTCAGTTGGAAGCTTATCAATGAATTGAACTTCCCCAGCCTGTAGCATTGAAATCGCTGTTGATACTTCTGGTACAACTTTGAAAATAACTTTCTTTAATGCCGGCTCTCCGTCTCGGTAATCAGGGTTTGCTTCTAAAACAATTTGATCACCAGGCACCCAGCTCACAAATTTAAAAGGTCCTGTACCAACTGGTTTATTCATTAAGTCTTGTGTTTGGTCTGCTTCAGGACTAACAATTGCAGCATTTGAGTGTGATAGGGATGCTAGAAATGGTCCATATGGATATTTTGTTTTAATTTCAACTGTGTACTCATCAATCACTGTAATGGAATCAACTGGCTCCATTAATGATGCACGCGGTGCAGCTGTTGCTGGATCACGCAGTTTATCAAACGTATATTTTACTGCTTCTGCATTGAATGGTGTGCCATCATGAAATTTAATCCCTTGCTTCAATTTAATCGTCCATGTATTTTCATCTGGATTCTCATATGATTCTGCCAATTGTGGTTCAATTTCCATCGTTTCTCCATTTCTTTCAAAAAGCTTCTCATACACATGATCTGTAATATTTGCTGAAGCCCCATCATTTGTAAGAATAGGAGATAATCCTACAGCATCAGAAAGTGAAGCATATGTTAATACATCCTCTCCACCTGAGGCTCCTTTATTGCTATTTTCATTGTTTGGTTCAGAGGATGTTCCTCCGCTTGAACATGCGGCAAGAAAGATTGCAGCAAGCAATGTAATAAGTACTACCCAATTTCTTTTCATTTTAATTTCCCCCTATTTCATTTTATTGAATATCCATATTTGGATCGATTGCATCTCTTAGTCCATCTCCAACTACATTAAAGGCAAATACTGTAAGCATAATTGCAATACCAGGAACAATTGTTAAATGAGGAGAACTCCACATGAACGCTTGCCCTTGTGAAATCATTGCTCCCCATTCAGGAGTCGGCGGCTGTGCGCCCAATCCTAAATAGCTTAACGCAGCAGTTGAAAGGATTGCTGTTGCCATTCGCATCGTTGCAAATACAATGATTGGTGCAAAACAGTTGGGCAAAATATGCTTGACCATAATCCTTAAATCAGAAGCACCAAGTGATTTCATTGCCATGATGTATTCTTTCTCTTTTATCGAAAGAACCGACCCTCTGACAATCCTTGCACAGGACGGAATCGACCATATGCTTATGGCAATCGCAACATTTACTAGACTTGTACCTAAAATAGCAATGATTAACATCGCTAGGAGAATGCCAGGAAAGGAGAATAATAAATCAACAATACGCATAATTATGCCATCGAGCTTTTTATAATAGCCTCCAAGTAAGCCTAACGTGACTCCACCTATGAGGCCTAAACTAACTGCTACTAGACCTACGACAAGAGAAATACGTGCACCATACACAATCCGACTCCATACATCTCTTCCATAGTTATCTGTTCCAAGCCAATGCTCCTCACTAAATACCGGCAGTTCACTTGCTACTAAGTTTTGTTTAGCAGGGTCATATGAGGTAATTAAAGGGGCGCATATTGCCATTCCTATTTGGACAACGATTATAATCAATCCAATTACTGCTAATTTATTTTTTAATAATCTTTTTAGCGTTATGATAAAAGGGCTTTCCTTTTTCTTTACCTTTTTTATTTCTGTTCCTAGGGCAGGTACTATTTCCGCCATTGTCCCTCGCCTCCTTTCATTATTGATATTTAATCCTTGGATCGACATATGTATAAACAATGTCCACGATCAGGTTGACTAATACGAATAAAGTGGCAACCAGTAATACAGAGCCTTGAACCATCGGGAAATCTCGAGCAGCAATCGCATCAATCATTAAGCGTCCCACTCCATTTATTGCAAACACCTTTTCCGTAATAATTGTTCCGCCTAATAGTGCACCGAAATTTAATCCAATAACCGTTAACACCGGAATCATCGCATTCTTTAATGTGTGGATCCAAATTACATTCCGTTCCTTTACTCCTTTTGCTCTTGCCGTTCGAACATAATCAGCCCTTACTACTTCAAGCATCGAGGATCTTGTCATTCTTGCAATCATGGCTGCTGCCCCTGTCCCTAAAGTAATGGCTGGCAAAATTAATTCCTTCATGCCCTCTACGGTATACCATGGAGAGGACAAACCACTCACTGGCAGCCATTGGAGATTCACTGCAAAAACTAAGATTAATAGTGCACCTAGCCAAAAGTTAGGAATGGATATGCCTGTTAAAGCAAACGTAGTTGAGGTCATATCCAGCCAGCTATTGTGTTTTAGTGCTGAAATCAGCCCAGCAATGATTCCGATTATTACTGCAATAATCATACTTGCTACTGCTAGTTTCAGCGTATTGGGGAAGCGAATTGCAATTGCTTCAGAGACTGGTTGACGAGTTTGATAGGAATATCCTAAATCCCCTTGAACAACACTGCCCATATACCTTACATACTGCGTGATGAATGAATCATTTAATCCTAAATTTTCTCTAATTGCTTCGATATCCGATTCTGTAGCTGTCGGACCTCCAATCATTGAAGCAGGATCTCCTGGTGCAATATACATAGATGAAAATACTAGAAAGGAAATCCCAAATAATAGGAATATTAATTGAATAAACCTTTGAATAATCATCGCAACCATCTTTTTACCCCCCTTATTTTCATTTGTTAATCAAAAATTCACTTTTAGATTACAAAATGATTAAAATTATTTAAAAATGATTATAAATCATAAAAATTCAAAAATCCACATAAAATTAACATTTTTCTAAAAATTATTTATTTTTAAATTACCTTTTGGTTATTAAAGTGATAAATATCAAAACATATAGACTGTTAATAGTGAAAAATAACTAATTTTTGTACCTGTACTTATAAGCGCTTACAAATCAATTCGAGAAACGAAAGGAACCTGATTTTGTTGGCGCGTATTATTGTTATTAGAAGGAGGACTTAAAAGCTGTAGTACCGGGGTTTCTTTGCGGCTGATGGGAGACACTTTGACTTGGATTTCTATTTGTTCGGGATTGTATCCGGCTGATTGATGATACTTTGATTTGGATTTTTATTCGTTCAGGCTTCTATGCGGCTGATTGAGGACTCTTTCATCTAATTTTCTGTTCGTTCGGGCTTCTATACGTCCTATTGAGGACTCTTACACCTAATTTTCTGTTCGTTCGGGCTTCTATATGGCCGATTGAGGACTCTTTCATCTGATTTTCTATTCGTTCGGGTTTCTATACGTCCTATTGAGGACTCTTACACCTAATTTTCTGTTCGTTCGGGCTTCTATATGGCCGATTGAGGACTCTTTGACATGATTTTCTGTTCGTTCGGGCTTCTATATGGCTAATTGAGGACTCTTACAACTGATTTTCTATTCGTTCGGGCTTCTATACGACTGATTGAGGACTCTTACAACTCTTTTTCTGTTCATTCGGGCCTCTATACGGCTGATTGAGGACTCTTACAACTCTTTTTCTGTTCGTTCGATCCTCTATACGGCCGATTGAGGACTCTTTCATCTGATTTTCTGTTCGTTCGATCCTCTATACGGCCGATTGAGGACTCTTTCATCTGATTTTCTGTTCGTTCAATCCTCAATACGGCTGATTGAGGACTCTTTCATCTGATTTTCTGTTCGTTCGGGCCTCAATACGGCTGATTGAGGACTCTTTCATCTGATTTTCTGTTCGTTCAGGCCTCTATACGGCTGATTGAGGACTCTTTCATCTGATTTTCTGTTCGTTCAGGCCTCTATACGGCTGATTGAGGACTCTTTCATCTGATTTTCTGTTCGTT
>NZ_JAGIKZ010000023.1 GCF_017874625.1 Cytobacillus eiseniae
ACCCGTTCCCATCCCGAACACGGAAGTTAAGCTCTTCAGCGCCGATGGTAGTTAGGGGCTGTCCCCTTGTGAGAGTAGGACGTCGCTAGGCAAATAAAAAGAGTACCGGATTGGTACTCTTTTTTTGTTGTAAAATGTGCCGAGGGTTCTAAAATTTTTTTAGAGTGGTATTAAAAAAAGGCCCCTCTGGTGCTCACAGATTTTTAGTTCGTCAACCAAAATATCAGCATGCAATTGTAAAATTCACATCGTGTTTTTCCTAAAGTATAGAAATATGGAGAAATTAAAAAGGATATTGGAGAAATACTAAGTAGTTCGGTTCAGAGGTAGAAAAGTAAAAAGAAAAAGAACAAGTGCTTCAGCAAGTGAATTAGCATATAAATCCGCTTGCTTCTGTTTATTGGTATGAACAAGGTTAACTATTTTTACTATCAAAAATAGTTACAGATTTGGCATAGGTTTTAACGAGTAAGCAATAGCAATTGGTCACACATAGTTGTATGAAAAGTAATGGAAAAAACGGTGTAAACAGTGTAATTAATTATAATCAATATTTAGGGAAGGGATGGAAAGAAGCTAACCCCTTATCTAGGATCAAGAAGGTCCGCACTTATCAGTTGGAGAGTAGGTTGAGCACCGGAGTTGATAAATAGACGGAAAAATTCCGCCTATTTTGAAATTTTTAATAAAAAAGGCCTAAATAAGCGGAAAAACTCCGCCTATTGGCTCGGGAAGTTCAAAAAAGAGCGCTTTTGCACTGAATAACCGGAAATATTCCGCTTATTCACCCCAATTCGATCTTTATTTTGCATTTAAGCGGAAAAACTCCCCTTATTTTACTTTTGCTCGTTGTACAACTTAAGAAAATAATATCTTATTTAAGAGTAAGTGAATATACGAAGAGTACCCCGTTTTCTCGATTATGACTGGGGATATGATAAAGATAGGGTGAGAAGAAATATAAAAGTGATAGAGGGGAATATACGTAATCAAATACAAGCTGATATAGATACAGAGCAATTAAGCATGATGGAATATCCAATAACAAAGGCTTTATTCAGCGTAGAGATAATCGCCCATTATCACAGGTGGTTTGAACCTTTATAAGAGCAGCTATGAATGACAAGCAAATAGCAGCTAAGACCAAAATAAAAAGACTCCACATGCGGAGCCCGTTAAGATGAAATTTCTGGATTCGTCACTTTTCTTAATTGTTTTAAAAAATATTTATACTTAGGATTATTCATATCTGTTGAAATTAAATCACTTTCGCAGTCAGTACAGATAAAAGCAGTGTATAGATGTATTCCTTTTATTTTTGATTCCTCGCAAATGACACACTCTTCCCCAATATTCTTCTTTGCCATGAGCATACCCAAATAATCCACCTCCACACAACTAGTCTGTCCGGTTCTGTTATATTGTATACAATTTTTAGAAAATTCATCCATGAGAATGCCTGCTTAATTATTAATGTATGATATAAACTTCAATTGGTTGTATGTCTATAAAGAAATCTTTGCTGTCTGATTGATATAAAAAGGAATTTTGCGAAAGAATGCCTTTTTATAAGCTAAATGATAAAATAAATATGACTCTGAACAATACGATTTGGTGATGATAAAATGAATCAGAATAGCGTACCTTTATTTAAACAATTAAAAAGGCATACAGAGAAAAATCCAATATCATTTCATGTGCCAGGACATAAATATGGAGAACTCATTCAAGCGGATGGAGAGAGTTATTATAAGGAAATGCTTAGACTTGATGCAACAGAGCTTAATGGATTGGATGATCTTCATTCTCCAGAGGGGGTTATTAAAGAGGCTGAAGGGCTTCTCACTCAATTATATGGCGTGGAAAAAAGTTTCTTCTTAGTAAATGGTTCAACAGTTGGAAACCTGGCGATGATTATGACTGCACTTAAGGAAAATGATACGGTCCTTGTACAGAGAAATTGTCATAAATCGATTATGAATGGCATTCAACTTGTTAAAGCTCATCCGATTTTCTTAGGGCCAATTTTTGATGAGGATTGGGGAGTTGCTGGTGGAGTACCCGTACATACAATAGAACAAGCGATTGAAAGGTATCCTCATGCAAAGGCAATCATTCTAACCTATCCAAATTATTATGGAATGGCAGATGATATTGAGGGGATTATTGAACTTGCTCATGAAAGTAATATACCTGTTTTAATTGATGAAGCACATGGGGCGCATTTTATCGGGGGAGAACTATTTCCGCAGTCTGCTGTCCATTTAAAAGCAGATATTGTTGTTCAATCTGCCCATAAAACACTCCCAGCAATGACGATGGGGGCATATCTCCATTTTAATAGTCAATTTCTTTCTGTAAATGAATTAAGTAATCACCTCCAAATATTGCAATCAAGTAGCCCCTCTTATCCAATTCTGGCCTCACTTGATATTGCAAGAGAGTATTTGGCTTCATTTACTAGGGAGGATGGTGATGCTTTAAGAGAAACAATCTTTAAATTTAGGCAGGAGCTTCAAGGAATAGAAGGAATAAAAGTTCTAACCTATAATAATGGCAGTGGGGATCCTTTAAAAATAACGATCCAATCTACGACTTCATTAAGTGGCTATGATATTCAAAAGTTATTAGAAAAGGAAGGGATTTATACAGAAATGGCTGATCCCTTTAATGTGCTATTAGTTTTTCCATTGCTGAAAAAGGATATGACCTATCCAATAAAAGAAATCATCAGTCGGTTTAAAAGAGCTTTACAGCCAGATCAGATTGTAGGTAAGACGAAAATAAAGTCAACTTTTAGAAAACCTGATATTTCTAGTCTAGCAATAAGTATAAAAGATCGTTCAACTTTTCAGATAGGAACCATTCCATTGGAAGATGCTGTTGGGAAAGTATGTGCTCAGCTTATTATTCCATATCCGCCAGGTATCCCTTTATTATTTCCCGGGGAGCTAATAAGTAAGGAAGATATCGAAACGATTCGATTGCTTAAAAAGTCAGGAGCAAAGTTTCAAGGTGATGAGGACTTTGAGCATGGAAAGATAGACATATATTTAACATAAATGAATATAACTATAATTGGATCATCTTGGAGGTTTACAAATGAACAAGGGAATTTTTATTACTGTGGAGGGTCCTGAGGGAGCAGGGAAAACAACGGTTATCCATATGCTTGCTCAAAGGTTAGAGGCTGAAGGGTATCGTGTTTTGCATACGAGAGAGCCTGGCGGGATTGAGATTGCGGAACAAATTCGCAGTGTGATTCTCGATAAGGAAAATACCAAAATGGATGCTAGAACAGAAGCATTATTGTATGCAGCTGCAAGGAGACAGCATCTCGTTGAGAAGGTCATTCCTGCACTTGAAAAAGACTATATTGTATTATGCGATCGATTTATAGATAGTTCCTTAGCCTATCAAGGGTATGCTAGAGGATTAGGGATGGATGAGGTTTATATGATCAATCGCTTTGCCATTAAGGATATGATGCCTCATCTAACATTATATTTTGATATTGAGCCAGAACTAGGACTGGAAAGAATTAATAAGCATAATGAAAGAGAAATCAATCGGCTTGATTTGGAGGACCTAAAGTTCCATCAGCTTGTTCGAGAAGGCTATATTAAATTAATGGATCTTTATCCAGAGCGAATTTATAAAATAGATGCATCACAGCTAATAGATGATGTTTGTGCAGAGGCAGAAGGAAAGCTAAAAGAGATCATTCAAAAGAAGGAAATTAGAAAACCTTAAAGAATTATTCTTTAAGGCTTCTTTTTTGAATGCTCTTTAGGAGGTGTAGAGAAAAACTTGGCAATGTACGGATTGAACGAGGATATATGCTTTTTGTTAAGTAACTTTTTCGTATTAATAGGTATATGCTGAGGTTCTCAGCCAAAGAGCATTAGAAAAAGAGTGTCATCATGAAATAGATTTCCATTTTTCAACAATGAATTCTCTATGTTTGAACCGATTTTAATTGGTATAATGGAAAGAAGAGTATATTGAGAAATTGAAGGGGTTGAAAATATGAAATTAATAATAGCGGTTATTCAAGATCAAGACAGCCAAAAATTATTAAAGGCATTGGTAGACCACAACTTTCGTGCGACTAAATTGGCAAGTACAGGAGGGTTTCTGAAGTCTGGTAATACGACATTTATGATTGGTACGGAGGATATTCGTATAGATAAGGCGCTGCAAATCATTAAAGAAAACTGTCAATCAAGAGATCAGCTTGTTGCTCCAATTTCACCTATGGGTGGGAATGCTGACTCCTATGTGCCGTATCCTGTTGAGGTTGCAGTTGGTGGCGCTACTGTATTTGTATTGCCAATTGAAAATTTCCTTCAGTTTTAATAAATTTATTGATATAAGTGGTGATGATTTTGTCAAAAACATGGGAACAGCTTCAAGAGTTACAGCCTGTCGTTTTAAAAATGTTTAAAAATAGCATATTAAAGGAACGACTTGCCCATGCTTATTTATTTGAAGGAATGAAGGGGACGGGGAAACGAGAGGCTAGTATTCTCTTAGCAAAAAGTATCTTATGCCTATCACCTGACAATGGGTACATTCCATGTGAATCTTGTGTGAACTGTAAAAGAATTAATAAGGGAAATCATCCGGACGTCCACATGATTGAACCAGATGGATTATCGATTAAAAAAGCGCAAATTCAATTATTACAAGAAGAGTTTTCTAAAACAGGTGTTGAATCCAAAAAGAAAATATATATGATTGTCCATGCAGACAGAATGACAGTCAATGCGGCAAACAGTTTGTTGAAATTTCTTGAAGAGCCACATCCTCACACGATTGCCATTTTGATGACAGAACAGTTGCAGCAAATTCTCCCAACAATACTTTCTCGCTGTCAAGCGATTTCATTTCATGCCCTTTCACCTAATCAAATGATTGATAAACTTCTATCAAGTGGGGTAGATACACATCTAGCGCCAATTCTTGCCCAGCTTACCAATAATTTAGATGAGGCGCTCGAATATAGTCGAAATGATTGGTTTGTACAAGCGCAAAAAATAGTGTTAAAATTATATGAGGTGATTAAAAAAAATCCACTAGAAGCCATGGTCACTCTTCAAGATGATTGGTTTTATCACTTTAAAGAGAAAGAGCAAATTAATCAAGGACTAGATCTATTATTACTTATCTTTAAGGATTTACTATATATTCAGTTAGGCAAACAAGAGCAGATTGTCTACCAAGGTGAAAAGGTACGTTTAGAGCAGTTTGCTCTGCAATCCTCTAGCAAAAGTCTATCAGAACAAATGGCGGCAATTTTTGAAGCGAAAAGAAAATTGCAGGCAAATATGAATCCGCAGCTGTTAATGGAACAGCTTGTATTGAAATTGCAGGAGGGGTCCTCATTTGTATGATGTTGTAGGAGTGCGCTTTAAAAAAGCGGGCAAAATATATTACTTTGATCCCGGCGGATTAACGATTGCAAAGGATGACTTTGTTATTGTTGAAACAGTTCGAGGGGTTGAATATGGGAAGGTTGTCGTTGCTCCTAAAAAGGTCGATGAACATGATGTTGTCCTTCCACTAAAGAAAGTTCTTCGAATTGCCGATCATAAGGATCGAATGATCGTCGAGGAAAATAAGCAAGCGGCAAAGGAAGCATATGAAGTTTGCTCTGAAAAAGTAAATACTCATCAACTAGATATGAAGCTAGTAGATGTTGAATATACATTTGATCGTAATAAAGTGATTTTCTTCTTTACTGCTGATGGAAGAGTCGATTTTCGGGAGCTAGTAAAGGATTTAGCAGCTATTTTCAGGACAAGGATTGAATTGCGTCAGATCGGGGTAAGAGACGAAGCAAAAATGTTAGGTGGAATAGGTCCTTGTGGAAGGATGCTATGCTGCTCTACCTTTCTAGGTGACTTTGATCCTGTATCCATCAAGATGGCAAAGGATCAAAATCTTTCATTAAATCCAACGAAAATATCAGGCCTATGTGGGCGGCTTATGTGTTGCTTAAAGTACGAGAATGATGAATATGAAGCAGCTAAGGAGCAATTGCCAGATGTAGGTGAATGGGTAGAAACACCTGATGGTCCTGGCAAAGTAGTAGGATTAAATATTCTAGAAAGAGTACTTCAAGTGAATGTAACCTCTCAGGAGCGCATACTTGAATATACGCATGATGAAATATTAAAAAAGGGTGCTGTATCAGTTCAATCCACAGATTAACGAGGTGGAATACGTGGATAAAAAAGAAATCTTTGACTCAGTAAGTAGTATGGAGGAGCAAATTGGACATTTATATCAACAGCTTGGTGAGTTGAAACAGCATTTGGCAGAAATACTTGAAGAGAATAACTCTTTAAAGCTGGAAAATAATCATTTAAGGCAGCATTTAGAATTACTTGATGAAGCTGAAAAAAAACAGAGAGAAAAAAATCAATCAGCCAACGTGAAGGCAAAGCCTGCCCCTAAGCTAATTGATATCGGAGAAGGGTATGACAACCTTGCTCGATTGTATCAAGAAGGCTTCCACATTTGTAATCTCCATTTTGGAAGCCCGAGAAAAGAAGGAGACTGCTTGTTCTGTTTGTCCTTCTTAAATAAGAAATAATTGTGATGGCCTTCCTGAAAAGGAGGGCTATTTTTTAGATAGGTTCTTTTCAGAATACTCTTTTCTAAAAGTTTATTGTCTTTAAAATAGTTGTTAGAATGAATGGTTTACCAAATAGGTCGGTTGATTGGAGGACACGTACGCGGAAATCAACCCTTACCTAATTATGTGAAAAATAGCAACAATGTTTGCGAAAACAGCCTTTCTAAAAGTTTGTTGTTTTTAAATCAAATGTTTACGAAAATAGTCTTTTTAAAGAAAGTTGTTACTTTATTTTATTTGGAGGAAGGTACATGGATGTTTTAAAGGGAGATGAACGATTAGATTATTTGCTAGCAGAGGAATTACGAATTATACAAAGTCCATCCGTTTTTTCCTTTTCACTTGATGCTGTTCTTTTAGCAAAATTTGTTTATGTACCGATACAAAAAGGGAAGATCATTGATCTATGCAGTGGAAATGGCGTGATTCCTTTATTTCTGAGTGCAAGAACGAAGGGCCAGATAACAGGTGTTGAAATTCAGGAAAGATTGTATGATATGGCAATAAGAAGCATTGAGTATAATGCTCTTTCTGAACGGTTACATATGATACATGGAGATATAAAGGAAATGCCAAAGAAATTAGGCTATGGAAAATACGATGTTGTAACATGCAACCCCCCCTATTTCACTACCCCTTCTATAGAAGAAGTGAATGAGAATGAATACTTAGCTATTGCTCGACATGAAATTATGTGTACATTGGAGGATGCGATCCAAGTATCTAGCCAATTAGTCAGACAAGGTGGAAAGGTAGCATTTGTCCATCGACCAGGAAGACTTTTAGATATTGTGACCATTATGCGTAAATATAAACTAGAACCGAAGAAGATTCAATTTGTATACCCGAAGAAAGGAAAGGAAGCAAATACTTTACTAATTGAAGCGACGAAGGATGGTCATCCAGATTTGAAAATCCTGCCCCCTCTATTTGTATATAATGAAGAAAATGAATATACCGAAGAGGTTAAGGAAATTTTATATGGAAAATAGCCATTTTTTTTATGTGCTGCTTTGCAAAGATCACACGCTTTATGCGGGGTATACGAATAATCTAGAAAGACGAATAAAGCTTCATAATGAAGGAAAAGGGGCTAAGTATACGAGAGGAAGAGGCCCCGTAAAGTTAGTCTATTCAAAGACCTTTGAGACGAAAGGCGAGGCATTGAGAGCAGAATATTCATTTAAACAATGGGGAAGAAAGCAGAAGGACAATTTTCTAATAAAGGAAACAGGTGGAGAATATGTGGCAGCAAAAAAGCTTTAGCAATGAGGAACAAAAGGGAATATTATATTTAGTTCCTACGCCAATTGGCAATCTGGAGGATATGAGCTTTCGTGCAATACGAATGATGAAGGAAGCAGACTACATTGCTGCTGAGGATACAAGAAATACGAAGAAGCTTTGCAATTACTTTGAAATAGAAACACCAATCATAAGTTATCATGAGCATAATAAGGTCGTGAGCGGACAAAAGCTTCTCGAAAAATTACATGCAGGTGCAAAAATTGCACTTGTTAGTGATGCTGGTATGCCGACAATCTCTGACCCTGGTTATGAACTAGTTGCTGCAGCAATGGAAGAACAATTAACGGTGGTTCCACTTCCCGGAGCAAATGCGGCATTAACTGCCCTTATTGCTTCAGGATTAAATCCACAGCCTTTTTATTTTTATGGATTTTTAAATCGACAAAAGAAAGTAAAGAGAAAAGAGCTTGAAGTCCTTTCAAAAATGTCAGCAACAACGATTCTCTATGAAGCTCCACATCGTTTAAAAGAGACGCTTTCACTCATGGAGGAGCAAATGGGTGACAGGAAAATTGTACTTTGTCGGGAATTGACTAAGAAATATGAAGAATTCATTAGAGGAACAGTAAGAGAGGTATTGCATTGGGCAACAGTGGAAGAAGTAAGGGGAGAGTTTTGTTTAATCATTGAAGGATCCCAAGACGAGCAGAATGAAGGCGAAGAAGCCTGGTGGCTGGATCGATCGATCGAAGAACATGTCAATCACTACATTTCATTGAATGGTATGTCGAGTAAGGATGCAATTAAGCAAACGGCGAATGATCGTGGTTTAACCAAAAGAGAGGTTTATCATGCCTTTCATATTAAGGAATAAGAAAAAGCTTCTCAAAAGTTGAGAAGCTTTTTCTTAAAAAAGAAGTCAATCATGTTGAGAATAAATGAATTAAACTAATTCAAATCGATTTTGGATTTCTTGTAGTAATTGTTCTGCACCTTCGCGGCTAACAATTAATTTGCCATTAGCTAAAGTAATATTATCATCAGAAACTTCACCAGTTACTTGGCAAGTCATATTTGGTTTGTATTTCTTAAGGATAATTCTTTCATCATCCACATAGATTTCAAGTGCATCTTTTTCTGCAATATCTAATGTACGTCTTAATTCAATAGGGATAACAACGCGACCAAGTTCATCAACTTTACGAACAATACCAGTAGATTTCATTAACTTTGTCCTCCTAAAATTAGTAAATTTATATTTTGTATTTCTTATAGATTCGTCATAATTCGACAAAATTCTTTGTATCTCAATAATACCAGCCATTCCCAAAAACGTCAATTACTTTATTTTGGATTTAAATAGAAATATTTTCCTAGATTAATAACACCTATTTTTGTTATATGACTGACATATTTGTAATAAACAAGGGTGCGGTTTTCCGTTAAATGGAAATGGTTACATAAGGGTTATTCAGTTGATTTATTGATTATTCCCCTTTAATTTTCCATACGTTTACCTGCATTTTGTTGCACAAATACTAAATTTTAGGTATATTTTGATGGTATAAGCGGTAAAGCTGATAGGTAGAGAAATTTGAATATCAATAAGGATAGTCTTATGAATAAGGAGAGGGATTCTGTGGTGGAAAAAAGAAAAACATTCTATTTAACGACACCCATTTATTATCCAAGTGGGAATTTACATATTGGGCATGCCTATACTACTGTTGCAGGGGATGCAATGGCTCGATATAAAAGGCTGCGTGGATATGATGTAATGTACCTTACTGGAACGGATGAACATGGCCAAAAGATTCAGGAGAAGGCAGAGGAAAAAGGTGTCACTCCACAAAGCTATGTAGACGAGATTGTGAGCGGCATACAAGAGCTTTGGAGAAAGATGGATATTTCGTATGATGATTTTATTCGAACAACAGAAGGTAGACATAAGCAAATCGTTGAACAGATTTTTGCTCAATTAGTCGATCAGGGAGATATTTATCTAGGAGAATATGAAGGCTGGTATTGTACTCCATGCGAATCATTCTTTACTGAACGTCAGTTAGTTGATGGGAATTGCCCTGACTGTGGCAGAGCGGTAAATAAAGTGAAGGAAGAGTCTTACTTTTTTAAGGTAAGCAAATATGCAGACAGACTTCTTCAATATTATGAAGAAAACCCTTCCTTTATTCAACCAGAATCTCGCAAGAACGAAATGATCAATAACTTCATTAAGCCGGGATTAGAGGATCTTGCTGTTTCAAGAACGACATTTGATTGGGGTGTCAAGGTACCTGGAAATCCTAAGCATGTCGTTTATGTTTGGATTGATGCCTTATCTAATTATATTACTGCACTTGGGTATGGGACGGAAAAGGATGAAAAGTATGCAAAATACTGGCCTGCAGATGTTCATTTAGTAGGGAAGGAAATTATCCGTTTCCACACCATTTATTGGCCAATTATGTTGATGGCGCTTGATTTGCCACTTCCGAAAAAAGTATTCGGTCATGGCTGGTTATTAATGAAGGATGGAAAAATGTCTAAATCAAAAGGAAATGTAGTGGATCCTGTTACCTTAATTGACAGATATGGTTTGGATGCATTGCGCTATTATTTATTGCGTGAAGTGCCTTTTGGTTCTGACGGTGTATTTACACCAGAGGGATTTGTTGAAAGAATTAATTTTGACTTAGCAAATGACCTAGGAAACTTATTAAATCGAACATTAGCGATGGTGGATAAGTATTTCGATGGGGTTATTCCTGCGTATAGAGAGTCAAATGGAGAATATCATCAGCAATTGCTTCAAGTGAATAAAGAAACCTTTACTAAATACGAAGAAGCAATGGAAAATATGGAGTTCTCTGTTGCATTAACAGCCATTTGGCAATTAGTAAGTAAATCGAATAAATATATAGATGAGACGCAGCCATGGACTTTAGCAAAAGATGAAGAAAAAATTGGTGAATTAGGCGATGTAATGTCCCATTTAGCAGAGTCATTAAGAAGAATTGCTGTTCTATTACAGCCATTCCTAACAAGAACACCAATTGAAATATTTACACAGCTAAATGTCAATAAAGCAGAATTGACCTCATGGGAAAGCCTCGAGAACTTTGGTCTAATTCCGGAGGCAACAAAAATTGCAAAAGGCGATCCAATTTTTCCACGTTTAGATTTAAAGGAAGAAGTGGAGTATATCAAGTTGAAAATGCAAGGCGCTGCTCCAAAGGTTGAAGAAGTAAAAGTGGAAGAGAAGCCAGAAAATGAAGAAATTTCTATTGATGACTTCATGAAGGTAGACCTTCGAGTAGCAGAGGTCATCCATGCTGAACCAGTAAAAAAGGCAGATAAGCTCTTGAAGCTGCAATTAGATCTTGGCTATGAAAAACGTCAAGTGGTCTCAGGCATTGCGAAGTTTTATAAACCAGAAGATTTAGTTGGACGAAAAGTCGTTTGTGTAACCAATTTAAAGCCTGTCAAACTCCGTGGAGAGCTTTCAGAAGGAATGATTCTAGCAGGCAGCAAAGATGGAGAACTATCACTTGCAACAATTGCAGAAGCTCTACCATTAGGATCGAGAGTGAAATAAGAAAAGCGAAGGCGACTGTTTTGCCCCGACAAGCATAAGGCGGACTGGCAGGAAGGTTGGCACTTTAACCTTCAGGCCAGTCTGACTTATGACCTCGAGGGGCAAGGAGCTGCAGCTAGACAAAGAAAAGCGAAGGCGACTGTTTTGCCCCGACAAGCATAAGGCGGACTGGCAGGAAGGTTGGCACTTTAACCTTTAGGCCAGTCTGACTTATGACCTCGAGGGGCAAGGAGCTGCAGCTAGACAAAGAAAAGCGAAGGCGACTGTTTTGCCCCGACAAGCATAAGGCGGACTGGCAGGAAGGTTGGCACTTTAACCTTCAGGCCAGTCTGACTTATGACCTCGAGGGGCAAGGAGCTGTAGCTGGACAAAGAAAAGCGAATCGACGAAACGTTCAAATGTAAATGTCCGATCGCTTAGTTGAACGAAAACGATTTGTTTAAAACAGATGAATAACATAGAAATGTTTCACGTGTAACATTAAACGTCAGGCATTTCTATGTTTTTCTTTTATAGAATTATTTCTTGAGTAAATTTCCTTTGCTAATTCCATATTTGAAGGGATTTATGAGTGGGAATTCGATATCTCATTATAATTTTAAGTTATACTCAATGTTATTTTTGAAAAGCATTTCCATGAGATAAGCATTTTTCCTATTTATAATAAAAAAGTTAATAATGTAATCAAAATATAATATTTGTAAAGAAGGAGTTCATTCCATGTTATTCGACACCCACGTACATTTGAATGCGGAACAATTTGCAGATGATTTAGAAGAAGTAATAAATAGGGCATTAAACGAAGGAATTTCCCGAATGGTCGTAGTTGGCTTTGACCGTCCAACCATTGAAAAGGCAATGGAATTAGTGGATCGATATGAATGCATATATGCAAGTATTGGTTGGCATCCTGTTGATGCAATTGATATGAAGGATGAGGATCTGCAATGGATTGAGGAGCTATCTAGCCATCCGAAGGTAGTAGCAATTGGCGAAATGGGATTGGATTATTATTGGGACAAGTCCCCAAAGGATATCCAAAAGGAAGTATTTAGAAGGCAAATCCAACTGGCAAAGAAAGTGAAGCTGCCAATCGTTATTCATAACCGAGAGGCAACTGCTGACATTGTTGAGATTCTAAAAGAAGAAGGAGCAGAGGAAGTTGGTGGGATCATGCATTGCTTTAGCGGAAGCCCAGAGACTGCCAAGGAATGTGTAGATATGAACTTCTATATTTCTTTAGGTGGACCTGTCACATTCAAAAATGCAAAAAAACCAAAAGAAGTAGCAGAGGCCATTCCTTTAGAGAAGTTATTAATTGAAACGGATTGCCCTTATTTAGCCCCTCATCCATATAGGGGGAAAAGAAATGAACCTAGCTATGTGAAATTAGTTGCGGAACAAATTGCAGAAATTAAAGGACTTACTTTAGAAGAAGTAGCCCATGCAACAACAGCAAATGCAAATAAATTATTCGGCATAAAATGATAAGGAATCGTGTCGTTTTTTTAGAGAGCTTGTCCGATTATTTTCTAATTCTAAAAAGTTCTACATTTCTTCCTCCATTCATAGGATAACCATGTCGATAAGTCTCTCTTTCCTTATTCTTGAAGTTTTTGCATAATAGGGAATATGCTTGAGAAGGAGGTTGGTTATTCTATTTCAAATGAATAGTTTGATGATTCATTAGAAATCTAGTTGTTCGATTGTATGATCAAGTAGTAGGAGACGATCTGAGGATTAAGGAGTTGACAGTATTCAAGATTGTCTATATAATCACTCCGAGAGAAAAGGAGGCGTTTTTCATCGTAATCCCAAACATGAAAAACCTGTTATCCAAGTCTTTGAGTAAGAAGAAATTAGCGATTATTACTGTGAGTTTCATCGTTTTTGCAGCTTCTTTCGGCTTCTTAATCTTTGAAACTACTAAAAAAACAGTTGCACTTACATTAGATGGAGAAGTAAAAAATATTAAAACACATGCAGCAACAGTTAACGAGCTATTCGCTGAGTTAGATATTTCTTTACACTCAGAAGACTATGTGTTCCCTTCTGAGGACACGAAGGTGAAGAACAATTTAGAAGTTGTTTGGAAACCGGCACAACAGGTTCATATTGTCAAAGACAACGAGAAGAAAACGATTTGGACAGTATCTGAAACAGTTAATGAGCTATTGAATGAGCAGAAGATATCTTTATCTGATCATGATAAAGTTCACCCAAATCTCGAAGAATCCATTAAAAATGATTTAGAAATAGAGATAAATACAGCCTTTTCATTGACATTGTCAGATGGTGGAAATGAGAAGCAAGTATGGTCAACTTCGACTACGGTCGCTGACTTTTTAGAAGATCAAGGAATTACACTAGGTGAATTAGATCGTGTTGAGCCAAGGGCTGAAGAAAAAGTCAAAGAGAATGATATGATAAATGTTATTCGTGTAGAAAAAGTCACCGATGTAGTGGAAGAACCAATTCAATTTGCGGTTGTTACAAAGAAAGACGATCAACTGAATAAAGGAACAGAAAAGGTCGTTACTAAAGGGAAAGATGGCCTTTTAAATAAAGAATATGAAGTTACTTTAGAAAATGGCAAAGAAGTATCCAGAAAGCTAATCAGTGAAAAGCAGGTAAAGGAAAAGACGGATAAGGTCGTTGCTGTGGGAACAAAGGTTGTTAAACAGGTTGTATCCCGTAGTAATGAATCTGGCGGCAAAGAAGTTTATGTCTCTTCGACTGCTTATACTGCCTCTTGTAATGGCTGCTCAGGAAAGACTGCTACTGGAATTAACTTGAAGGCAAATCCAAACGTAAAAGTAATTGCAGTGGACCCTAGAGTCATCCCGTTAGGAACGAAGGTGTATGTCGAAGGGTACGGATATGCGGTTGCGGCTGATACCGGATCTGCTATTAAAGGGAATAAAATAGATGTATTCTTTGCAACAAAAGCAGAAGCTTACCGTTGGGGTCGTAAAACGGTTAAAATAAGAATTCTAAATTAAATGGATGTATTCTAAGATACAGGGGTCGAAAAGGCCTCTGTATTTTTTTCTTTTTATGATTTTTCATATATAATAAAAATCATTATTTATTGTTCACTTAAATAGACGATTCACATTACAGAAATGTTTCAAATATTTATCAATTTATTTCTTTTTTTTATGGACGACAATATTCATTCACATATGGATTATAAGTCATTACTTATGGTGAGGTTCAGCAGGCTAAGGAGGAAATATGAAAGTTAAAGAAATTATCGTTGTCGAGGGAAAAGATGATACCACGGCAATTAAGAGGGCATTAGATGCTGATACAATTGAAACAAACGGTTCAGCAATTAATCAAGAAACCATTGAAAAAATAAGGCTTGCTCAGAAGACAAGAGGGGTAATCGTCCTTACTGACCCTGATTATCCTGGACAAAAAATTCGTAATACGATTAAAGAGCATGTCCCAGGCTGCAAACATGCATTTATTGAAAAGGTGGATGCACTTCATAAGCATGGAAAAGGGGTCGGGGTTGAGCATGCATCTTCTGAAACGATCAGAAAGGCATTAAGCGATGCCCAAATCATGCATGAGAAGGTAGTGGAGGAGATCACACATGAGGATTTGCTGACTGCTGGTTTGATCGGTGGAGATGGGGCACGCGAGAGAAGAGAGAAATTAGGTAAGCTGCTGAAAATTGGGTTTGCAAATGGAAAGCAGCTACATAAGAGGCTAATGATGTTCCAAATTAGTAGAGAGGCATTTGCAGAGGCAATCCAATCAATCCGTCAGGAGGAAGAACATGCATAAAGATATTGCTACTCCAATAAGGACTCGGACAATTCTAGAGAAACACGGGTTCTCCTTTAAAAAAAGCTTAGGACAAAATTTTTTAATTGATACAAATATATTGCGACGAATCGTTGATCATGCAGAACTAACGGAAAATTCCGCGGCGATTGAAATTGGTCCGGGTATCGGTGCGTTAACTGAACAGCTTGCAAGAAGAAGCAAAAAGGTCGTTGCATTTGAAATTGATCAGCGGCTCCTGCCTATTTTAGCTGAAACATTGGCACCCTATCCGAATACAAAAGTAATCCATGAAGATGTATTAAAGGCTAATGTAAAAGAGGTAATAGAAAACGACTTAAGTGATATAGAGGATGTCATGGTTGTTGCTAATCTCCCGTACTATGTGACAACACCGATTATAATGAAATTACTTGAGGAAAAGCTAGCGATTAGAGGCATTGTTTGTATGCTTCAAAAAGAAGTGGCTGATCGGATAGCGGCAAAGCCTGGTACAAAAGATTATGGCTCCCTTTCGATTGCGATTCAGTACTATACTGAAGCAGAAACAGTGATGATTGTCCCGAAAACTGTATTTGTTCCTCAGCCTAATGTAGATTCAGCTGTTATTCGCTTAACAAAGAGAAAAGAACCAGCTGTATTAGTAAAAGATGAGGCGTTCTTTTTTCAATTAATTAAAATTAGCTTTGCTCAAAGAAGGAAAACATTGCTGAACAACTTAACAAATGGGCTCCCTGAGGGCAAAAAGAGGAAGGAAGAGATTCTTTCTGCATTGGAACAGACAGAAATTGACCCTGGAAGAAGAGGGGAAACTTTATCAATGGAGGAATTTGCCCGTTTAAGTGATCATCTTTATACGAGTTTCTCATAAGGTCTGTATCATGCAGGTCTTTTTATAAAGCACAAGTGCTATCGCCTATTAAACTTTAGTTGATCGGGGATTAGGGCACTTGTGCTTTAGCATTTTTAAAAGAGAATAAAGATAGTCTCTAAGGCAGTTCTACTTGCTAATTTGCACACATATTGATGGACAAATGCATATTTTAAAAGATAACTGAAATCGATTAGATAGCCTAAAGTGTAAAAAGGGCTTATTGGAGTGTGGCAAGTGAGTATAAACATCATGGATATTGTCGGTAGAGTTTCTTATCATTGTGATATTATCTTTCGAGTAATTGATAAAAAGGAAGAGGATGGCAAAGAGATCGCTATTTTATATGGCGAGGATATGCGCTTAATAGCGGATGCCCCGATTGATGATTTGGTGATCGTAAGTCAATCCACAAGGGAGAGAGTAACGAAGGAACTTGTTTCGATGGAAGAACAGTCACTGCAATTATTTCGCCAGGATGTTGACCTATTAAAACAAAGACAAGAGTATGAAGCAACAGATGGATATAGCAAATCATCTAATTACTTTCAAATACCAGGTAGGGTTCTCCATTTGGATGGCGACCCAGCCTATTTAGAAAAGTGTTTAACTTTATATGAGAAAATAGGTGTCCCGGTTATTGGTATTCATTGCGATGAAAAGGAAATGCCTTTGAAAATTGGCAAGCTTATTGATTATTACAGACCTGATATTTTAGTAATAACAGGTCATGATGCTTATTCTAAGGCAAAAGGGAAGAAAGGCGATATTAATGCATATAGGCATTCCAAGCATTTTGTACAAACGGTCAAAGAGGCAAGGAAAAGGATTCCGCATTTAGACCAGCTAGTTATCTTTGCTGGTGCCTGTCAGTCGCATTTTGAATCGATCATTCATGCAGGTGCCAATTTTGCAAGTTCGCCTTATAGAGTGAATATTCATGCCCTAGATCCTGTTTATATTGTAGCGAAGATTAGCTTTACTCCATTCATGGAACGAATTAATGTATGGGATGTATTAAGAAATACATTAACAGGGGAAAAAGGACTGGGAGGAATCGATACAAGAGGGGTATTAAGAACAGGGATGCCCTATAATAAGGATCAAAATGATGAATATTATTAATAAGCCGTTTATTTTTTTTACGGTTTATTTTTTTTGAATTTCCTTTTTTGATTGTTTCATACAGTTATTTTAACAAGTACATAATCCTTCAAGAGTAGGGGTAGAATAAAAATGTTGAAAAACAGTAGAAATTGAAGAAGAAAATATATTGACAACGTTTTTTGATTCCTGTTATAATTTATGTTTTTGTTTGACTCTGTTGTGTCAATGTGTTATACTTAACATAGTGAGGTGGACCGAATGGGAAAAACATTAAATGATATCAAAAAAGCTCTTGATTCAAACCTTGGGAAAAGGCTTTTGCTTAAGGCAAATGGTGGACGGAGAAAAACGATTGAACGTTCTGGTGTTTTAGCCGAAACATATCCTTCCGTATTTGTTATTGAATTAGATCAGGAAGAAAATGCGTTTGAACGCGTATCTTACAGCTATGCAGATGTCTTAACGGAAACGGTTCAAATTACATTCTACGAAGATACAACAGGACAAATTGCTTTAAATTAATAGATACTTTATTACCTGGAACTGCTAATGACTAGCAGTTCTTTTTTATGGGCTTAAACTAACAACCGTGATTCGTTTTTATTAAAGGGTCAATTCTAAAGGATTTTTGCTTTTGAAACAAATGTTTGTGTGGATGTGGTTGACCAACTTTATCTTAATTAGCAACAATGTTTACAAAAACAGCCTTATTAAAAAATCTCCTTTTGTCTCATACTATAGGTACTGCAGTGTGAAAGGGGATGTTAATCATAGGAAGAAGAAGAGGGGTTATGTCAGAAGGGTTTAAAGAGGAACTAGCGAAGGAGTTAGGCTTCTATGATGTCGTCCAAAAAGAGGGCTGGGGCGGCATTAAGGCGAGCGATGCCGGCAATATGGTCAAACGAGCGGTTGAGATCGCTAAACAAAATCTGCAAAGCAAATAACCTTTTGATGCTTTTACACTTGATTAATAATGATTGTGGAGACACTGCGGGAAGCCGGGGGAAATTCCTCCGGCCTTTAATTTATAAACACTTTTCAAAAAGATTATTGTTTTTAATCTGTACTTCCGAAGCTTAAGAGTCAATCAGCATTCGATCCAATAGTCCCGTTATAAGTTCAGTGATATTCACTAATAAGTGCATTTTTCATCCTATTTTTATTTCTTGAGGATTCCGCAAAATAAATAATTTGTGACGAAAATCAGTTCAGAGGTCTTACTTTTGTTGTTTTGTGGTAAAATAGGACAAAAAATGGAGACGTTGAAATAAATAAAGTAGGTGGAAATGTGAAGCTTTTGGTGAAGGCACCGGCTAAAATTAACTTATCATTAGATGTATTACATAAACGTGAGGATGGCTTTCATGAAGTTGAAATGATTATGACAACGATTGATTTAGCGGACCGCATCGAATTACAACTGATAGAGAAGGATGAAATCAAAATTATCTCGCATAATCGTTTTGTCCCAGATGATCAGCGCAACCTTGCTTATCAGGCTGCTTATCTTTTGAAGGAACGATTTAAAGTAAATAAAGGAGTAGCCATTACGATTGAAAAGATCATCCCAGTTGCAGCAGGCCTTGCGGGGGGAAGCAGTGATGCAGCTGCTGTTCTAAGAGGTTTAAATCAGTTATGGGATCTCGGATTAACGATTGATGAGCTTGCTGAGATTGGCGCAGAAATAGGTTCGGATGTTTCTTTTTGTGTCTACGGTGGGACAGCCCTTGCAACAGGACGTGGTGAAATAATAGAGGAGCTCCCAGCAGCACCGACCTGCTGGATTATACTAGCAAAGCCCTTTATTGGTGTTTCGACAGCAGATGTTTATCGCAGACTCCAATTAAATAGAATCACACACCCGAATACAAGGGCAATGATAGAAGCTATTGAAAATGGGGATTATGAAGGAGTATGCAGTTATGTTGGCAATGTTCTTGAAGATGTAACCTTTTCATTACATCCAGAGGTTGCCCAAATAAAAGATCAAATGAAACGATTCGGTGCGGATGCGGTATTAATGAGTGGCAGTGGACCAACTGTGTTCGGACTTGTCCATCATGATTCAAGAATGCAACGGATATATAACGGGCTACGAGGTTTCTGTGATCAGGTTTTTGCTGTTAGAATGCTTGGAGAAAGACATAAACTTGATTAAATCCGTATATTAGTGATATATTATCGTTAAATTATTCGGATTTATTTGGGGGTCCTAAGATGAAATTTCGTCGAAGCGAACGTTTAATTGATATGACGAATTATTTACTAGAACATCCACGTCAATTAGTTTCTTTAACCTTTTTCTCAGAACGATATGGCTCAGCCAAGTCTTCGATTAGTGAGGATCTAGCTATTATCAAGGAGACATTTGAACAAAGGCATATTGGTACATTGCAGACGATACCAGGGGCAGCAGGAGGCGTTAGGTTCCATGTGAAGGTGTCAGAGGGGGATGCAAGGCCAATCATTGATGAGCTTTGTGAGTTAATCGCAAATCCAGAGAGACTGTTGCCTGGTGGCTATTTGTATATGACAGATATACTGGGCGATCCGGCAATTGTTCAGAAGGTAGGACGTCTGTTTGCTTCAGCCTATGCAAATGTTCCTATTGATGTTGTGATGACTGTGGCAACAAAGGGCATTCCAGTAGCCTACGCGGTTGCTAACTATTTAAATGTTCCCGTCGTTATTGTTCGTCGGGACAGCAAAGTAACCGAAGGCCCAACTGTTAGTATTAATTATGTATCGGGTTCGACAAAAAGAATCCAAACGATGCTGCTGTCTAAACGAAGCTTAGAAGAGGGTTCAAAAGTATTAATCGTTGATGACTTCATGAAGGCTGGTGGGACGGTTAATGGGATGGTTAGTATGCTTGAAGAATTTAAAGCATATGTTGCTGGCATTGCCGTGTTAGTTGAAGCGGAAAAGGCAGAGGAACGACTTGTTGATGAGTATTTATCATTGGTAAGATTATCTGATGTTGATGTGAAAGAGAAGAAAATTAATGTAAGCGAGGGAAATTACTTTAAACGATCAATCTAGGGGTGAAGTGAGGATGAAAACCATTCAAACAAATATGGCACCAGCAGCAATAGGGCCATATTCGCAAGGAATTGTTGTAAATAATTTATTTTATAGCTCAGGGCAAATTCCACTTACAGTTGAGGGCGTTATGATTGAGGGGGATGTAAAGGCTCAAACCCATCAAGTTTTCAAAAACTTACAAGCTGTACTTGAAGAAGCGGGTGCATCCCTTGAAACAGTTGTAAAAGCAACTGTATTTATTCAAAGCATGGATGACTTCGCTTCGATAAATGAAGTGTACGGGGAATATTTCCATACACATAAACCAGCTCGTTCATGTGTAGAAGTGGCAAAACTGCCAAAGAATGCTTTAGTAGAGATCGAAGTAATCGCTCTTGTAAAATAAGTGAAGGCAGCAAGCTCGTTTTAGCAACGGGCTTTTTTTTGTCCATGGATTTAAGGCACATATAAAATTAAGTGGAAAAATTAAAGGCATGATTAGATGTGATCATTAAGGAATTTTAAAAATAGTCCAAATGGCAGTCATTTTTAAGGGGATTTTCATTTTTAAAGTATATTCAGTAGAAAATATAGTCATAATGGATGAGGGAATAGAAGGATATTCTATTAACTTATTCCTATCAACTGAATTATTCGAAAAATTTTTTATCATAAAGAAGGAATAAAAAGAATTATGTTGAATTTATAAAACTAGGTTTGTATCTTCTTGCAAAGGTGGTGAACAGAATGGAAGTAACTGACGTAAGATTACGCCGTGTTAATACGGATGGCCGAATGAGGGCTATTGCATCCATCACTTTGGATCATGAATTTGTTGTTCACGATATTCGTGTCATTGATGGAAATAACGGCTTGTTTGTTGCAATGCCAAGCAAACGCACTCCAGATGGTGAATTTAGAGATATTGCCCACCCGATTAATTCAGGTACAAGAGGCAAGATCCAGGAGGCTGTATTATCAGAATACCACCGCTTAGGAGAATTAGAAGTTGAATTTGAAGAAGCTGGAGCTTCCTAAAATAATAAATAATAAACAGCAAGGGCCTACTTCTGAAGTATGGCTCTTTTTAATAGAATGCAAAAAAATGAATGCTACTCTCTAACTCCTTTATTTGCAAAAGGA
This sequence comes from Cytobacillus eiseniae, assembly GCF_017874625.1. Classification (GTDB taxonomy): domain Bacteria; phylum Bacillota; class Bacilli; order Bacillales; family Cytobacillaceae; genus Cytobacillus; species Cytobacillus eiseniae. The sequence continues at coordinate 21,430 of NZ_JAGIKZ010000023.1, forward strand.
ATGACTGTCGCAGTTTGAATGCCCCTTCCTTTTTCCTATTTCCTATTAACCTCTCAATCTTCCATTCCCGCTAAAACGATACGATAAACGTAATTTTTAAAAAAGTTCATGAATTTGACAAAAATAAATAGTTTTTAGTCCTTCCTTGAAATAGGCGCGTATTTAAGATATATTTTTAATGGATAAAAAGGGTATAATTATGTTGGCTTTGATATTTTTTTGGAGTGGAGGTCTGTCTATGTCTAATCGTTATGCGGTCATATTGGCTGCAGGCCAAGGGACAAGAATGAAATCAAAACTATATAAAGTCCTTCATCCTGTATGCGGAAAACCAATGGTTCAACATGTGGTTGATCAAGTTTCGAAGCTTAATATAGATGAAATTGTTACGATTATTGGGCACGGAGCAGAAAAGGTAAAAGCTCAACTTGGTGATCAAATTCGATATGCATTACAGAAGGAACAGCTAGGCACCGCTCATGCTGTTATGCAAGCAAAGGAAATGCTTGATGGAAAAGATGGAGTGACGATTGTTGTATGTGGAGATACACCATTAATCAAGCATGAGACAATGGAAGCGCTCTTTAAACATCATGAAGAGACGAAGGCGAAGGCGACTGTCCTAACGGTAATAGCTGATAATCCAACTGGTTACGGGCGGATAGTCAGAGATGCAGATGGTCATGTAGAAAAGATTGTCGAACATAAGGATGCAACGGCAAAGGAGCGTACGATTCAGGAGATTAACAGTGGAACGTACTGCTTTGATAACAAAGCCTTATTCGATGCACTTAATCGAGTGAAAAATGACAATGTTCAAGGTGAATATTACTTGCCAGACGTGATTGAAATCTTGAAGAATGATCAAGAAATTGTGACAGCTTATCAAACAGATGAGTTTGAAGAGACGCTTGGTGTGAATGATCGTGTAGCACTCTCTGAAGCAGAGCAATTTATGAAAAAGCGGACAAATGAAGAGCATATGAGAAATGGCGTAACGATTATTGACCCATTGAATACGTACATTGGTCCAGATGTTATAATTGGAATAGATACAGTTCTTTACCCAGGAACAATTCTATCTGGTCAAACGTCGATCGGGACAGATTGTACGATCGGTCCTAATAGTGAAATTGTTGATTGTACAGTAGGAGATGGCACTGTTATTCGTCAATCAGCCGCTTTTGATAGTCAAATTGGCTCAGACGTACAGATTGGTCCATTTGCACATATTCGACCAAAATCTGATATTCACGGTCATGTGAAGATTGGTAACTTCGTTGAAGTGAAAAAGTCTACATTTGGTGAAGGAAGCAAAGCTTCTCATTTAAGTTATATCGGCGATGCAGAAGTCGGCCGTGATGTAAATATTGGATGTGGCACAATAACGGTTAATTATGATGGGAAAAATAAATTCCTGACAAAGATAGAGGATGGCGTTTTTGTCGGATGTAATTCAAATCTTGTTGCACCAGTGACCATTGGAGAAAATGCATATGTTGCTGCAGGTTCAACGATTACTGAGGATGTACCAGGGAAAGCGCTATCAATAGCAAGAGCAAGACAAGTGAATAAAGAGAATTATATTGATAAAATGAATAGTAAGAAATAAAGTAATGGAGGCTCAACATGTCTAATCAATATCTAGATCCTAATTTAAAGGTTTTCAGTCTGAATTCAAACCGTGATTTAGCAAAAGAAATTGCAAGTGTAATTGGTGTAGAATTAGGAAAATGCTCTGTTCAGCGTTTTAGTGATGGCGAGATTCAAATTAATATTGAAGAGAGTATTCGTGGGTGTGATGTTTACGTTATTCAATCAACAAGTTCCCCAGTGAATGAACATTTAATGGAACTATTAATTATGATTGATGCTTTAAAGCGTGCATCTGCAAAAACGATTAATATTGTTATGCCTTATTATGGTTATGCACGTCAAGACCGTAAGGCAAGAGCACGTGAGCCAATTACTGCTAAATTAGCAGCAAATCTTCTTGAGACAGCTGGAGCGACTCGTGTAATTACGCTTGATTTGCATGCACCTCAAATTCAAGGATTCTTTGATATTCCAATTGATCACTTAATGGGTGTGCCGATTCTATCTGAATACTTTAAGAACAAAGCAGTTGAAGGTGATGTTGTTATCGTTTCTCCTGACCATGGCGGTGTAACGCGTGCGCGTAAAATGGCAGAGCGACTTAAGGCACCAATTGCGATTATTGATAAGCGTCGTCCAAAGCCAAATGTTGCTGAAGTAATGAATATCGTCGGTAATATTGATGGGAAAGTGGCAATTTTAATCGATGATATCATTGATACAGCTGGTACGATTACACTTGCTGCCAATGCACTAGTAGAAAATGGCGCAGCTGAAGTATATGCTTGCTGTACGCATCCAGTTCTATCTGGTCCTGCAATTGAACGAATTCAGAATTCAAATATTAAAGAACTTGTTGTAACAAATTCAATTGCGCTACCAGAAGAAAAGAAAACAGATAAAATTGTTGAGCTATCTGTTGCACCACTTATTGGCGAAGCAATCATTCGTGTACACGAGGAGCAGTCAGTAAGTACATTATTCGATTAATAGCTTTAATATATAAAGCAGGCTTGCCGTAAAAAGCAAGCCTGTAATTGCATTATTTCATACGTTTAGATTCCCCTGTTTTAGGGCATTTTTTATAAAGAGTGTCCTAGATTTAAAATGAGAAAGGGGATCTATTGATGACAGCTATATTACAAGCACAGGAAAGAACAGAATTCCGAGGATCTGCTTTAACCAGTTTACGTAGGGGTGGAAATATCCCCGCTGTGGTCTATGGAGCAAAGGTAGAGAATAAATCCATCTATTTTAGCGAGGCTGACTTCACAAAGGTTATCCGAAAAGTAGGTAGGAATGGTGTTATCTCATTAGAACTTGGTGGAAATAAGCATAATGTCGTTTTAAGTGATTATCAAGCAGACCCGATCAAAAATGAGGTTTTACATGTGGACCTGCTTGCTGTAGATATGACGAAGGATATTACGGCAAGTGTACGTGTTAATTTAATTGGCGATGCAGCTGGTGTGAAGGATGGCGGTGTGATGCAGCAATCCATGCATGAGCTTTCAATCACTGCTACTCCAGATCAAATTCCTCAGTCGATTGATATTGATGTAACTAATCTTCAAGTAAATGAAACGATCACAGTTGCTGATATCCAATCAAATCAAGGGTATACAATAAATGAAGGCACTGAAGAAGTCATCGCTTCCATTCTTCCTCCTAAACAAGAAGAGGAAATCAATAGTGGGGAAGAGCAAGAGGCTGGAACGCCTGAAAACGAGGAAGGCCGAGAGACGGAATCAAGTGAAGAATAAGTGTAAAGAGGCAAATGCCTTGTAAATGGAAAAAGGGGCTAGGCTGATAGTAACATTGGTCCACCCCTTTTTTCTTATAGGTGCCATGCTTTTCTTAAATTGAGGTGAGAAGATGAAACTAGTTGTTGGTCTTGGTAATCCAGGAAAACAATATGAAAAAACTAGACATAATATTGGATTTGAAGTAGTGGACCGATTAGCTGAGCGATTAAACATTCCTCTGAATCAAGCAAAGTTTCAAGGAGTATACGGAGTCGGTCAAGTAAACAGAGAAAAAGTATTTTTATTAAAGCCACTTACATATATGAATTTATCAGGCGAATCGATTGCTGCTATAATGGATTACTTTCAGATAGAGGATGAAGAGCTTGTCGTTATTTACGATGATCTAGATTTGCCTGTCGGAAAAATTCGATTACGGCAAAAAGGAAGTGCAGGTGGGCATAATGGAATAAAGTCTACTATTGCTCATTTAGCTACACAAGAGTTTAACAGAATAAGAGTCGGGATTGATCGGCCTCCAAGTGGCATGAAGGTACCTGATTATGTATTAGGCCGATTCACGAAGGAAGAACAGGAAGCGATGGGTGAAGTGATCGAAAAATGTGCAAATGCATGTGAGGATTGGATTTCGAAACCATTTTTGCAAATTATGAATGAATATAATCAATAATTTTTTATATATTTTTAAAGAGTCGCTATAGTTGATGTCTCTGTTCTTCTGATGAATAAGTTCGGTGTAATTCGTTCATAATAATGGCAATGAACCGTAATACTGGGAGGGACAGGCATGGCTATCCATTATCATTGCCGTCATTGTGGTGTGAACATAGGGACGCTTGAAGATACAGCAATAAATACGGAAAATTTAGGATTTCATCTTTTAAATCATACAGAGCGACAGGAAATGATTGCATATGATCAGTCTGGAGATCTTAGGGTGAAAGCAATTTGTGAGGATTGTCAGGAGTTGCTGGAGCGTAATCCTGACTTTCACCAACATGATTTTCTAATTCAGTAACAGGCTTTGGACGACCATCCAAAGCGTTTTTCTGTTTTTGATTATAGGCCATGTTATTATTTACTGTTGATTTTCATGCATGTATAAGTAGTAATAGGCGGAGAATTTCCGCCTATTACATAAAAAGCTTGCTAAAGAAGCAGAAATAAGCGGAGAAACTCCGCTTAACTACTCTAAATTAGACAAAATCCATCGATTTTGATCAAATAAGCGGAAAAACTCCCCTTATTTTTAGGGAAATACAGGTATTTCCCAATTTAACCGGATTTTCTCCGCCTATTTTCCAATCACAGTAAAATCAACACCTAGTTATAACAGAGCCTAATTATAAAGGTGGCGCTAGTTATGAGAAGCTTGTCGGGGCTGATCAAGCCGCTTGCGCTTTTTAAGAAATATAAAGTGTTGTAAATATGCATTAGATAACAGTCTAGCTCCAGCGGATATCGCCGGCCAAACTTCAGTACTCCTCCGCAGCGATTGCGTCAAGCACGGTATCGCTTTCGCTTACCGTGTCTCCTTTATCTAGAGGGGGAGTCCTTCCGGTTTGTACGGGGATGGCTAAGGCGCTTACGCTTTTCAGAAATATAAAGTGTAGTAAATATGCAATTAGATAACAGTCTAGCTCCAGCGGCTAGCCCCTCGAGGTCATAAGTCAATCTGTCCAGAAGGTTAAAGACCAACCTTCTAGCCAGCTTGCCTTATGCTTGTCGGGGCTGACCAAGCCGCTTGAGCTTTTTAAGAAATATAATAGTGTAGTAAATATGCATTAGATAACTGTCTAGCTTCAGCGCCTATCGCCTACCAAACTTCAGTACTCCTCCCTACGATAAGTCAACATCGGTTCGCTTACGCTTACCGTGTTTCCTTTATCGAAAGGAAGAGTCCTTCCAGTTTGTACGGCGATGACCAAGGCGCTTACGCTTTTCGATTAGGAGGGTAGCCATGATAGGGCTTAAACAGATGATAAGTCAGGAAGAGGATGTAAGGTCGGTCTTGTCTGGCATTAAAGAGGGACTGAAGGAACAGCTAATATCTGGCTTATCGGGTTCTGCACGAACATTATTTTTAGCTTCAGTTTATGAAGAGACACAAAAGCCGATGCTTGTTATTACACATAATCTCCTTCAAGCACAGAAGCTATATGATGATATTGTAAATTTGGCGGGGGAAAAGAAAGTCTTTTTGTACCCAGCCAATGAGCTAATTGCTGCAGAGATTAGCGTTGCTAGTCCTGAATTAAAGGCACAGAGAATTGAAGTATTAAACCATTGGAGCAAAAGTGCAGAAGGCATCTTGATTGCACCGATGGCTGGTTTACGAAAAGTTCTTCCTCCTGCAGAGCTTTGGCAACGATGTCAATTGACTTTGAAGGTGGGTGGAGAGCTACTTGAAGAACAATTTATCCAATTTATTCAAATGGGCTATACACGTGTGTCGATGGTCTCATCCCCAGGTGAATTTAGTGTTAGAGGCGGAATTGTTGATATCTATCCATTAACGGAAACAGACCCTATTCGAATCGAGTTATTTGATACAGAGATAGAGTCCGTCCGTTCTTTTTCATTGGAAGATCAGCGATCAAAGGAAAAATTATCTGAAGTAACGATCGGACCTGCAACAGAGTTTCCGCTACAAGCAGAGGATTTCGACAAATTAATTCGAAAGCTTGAACAGGGCTTGGCAGCGAGCTTAAAAAAAATAAAAAGTGAAAAAACGAAGACTTTGCTTGCACAAAATATTGGATTTGAGCTAGAAAAGTTAAAAACAGGCAGCAAACCAGATCAATTATTCAAATATTTATCTTTTATCTATGAGGAAGGAAATAGTTTAGTAGACTATCTTCCGGATAATGGATTAGTTTTTATTGATGAAATTAGCCGCGTTCAAGAAATGAATGATTCATTGGAAAAAGAAGAAGCAGAATGGTATACGAGTCTATTAAGTGAAGGACAAATGATCCATGATGTGAAAATATCCCATGATTTACGGGAATTTTTGAGTAAAAAAAGGCAGTCCGTTATTTATATGTCCTTATTCTTAAGACATGTTCCAAATACAAATCCAGAAAATATTATTAATGTGACATGCAAGCAAATGCAGAATTTCCATGGTCAAATGAATGTACTGAAAGCGGAATTGGATCGCTTTCGAAAGGGAAATTATACGGTTGTTTTTCTAGGGGCAGGAGAAGAACGTGTAAAGAAGCTCCAACGCGTGTTAGAAGACTATGAAATAGAGGCTACTTTAATAGATGAAAAACAGTCTCCGCATAGAGGAAAAATTCAAATTGTTGATGGGAATCTGCATACGGGATTTGAGCTCGTAGCCCAGAAATTAGTTGTAATTACTGAAGAAGAGCTATTTAATAAACGAACTAAAAAGAAACCTCGTCGTCAAAAGCTATCAAATGCTGAACGAATTAAGAATTATTCTGAGCTCAAAATAGGAGATTATGTCGTTCATGTTAACCATGGAGTAGGAAAATACTTAGGAATTGAAACACTAGAAATCAATGGGGTGCATAAGGATTATCTCAATATTCGCTACCAAGGCAGTGATAAGCTCTATGTCCCAGTTGACCAAATTGATCTTGTTCAAAAATATGTTGGCTCCGAATCAAAGGAACCAAAGATTTATAAATTAGGCGGAAACGACTGGAAGCGGGTAAAGAAAAAGGTTGAATCCTCTGTTCAGGATATAGCGGATGATCTGATTAAACTTTATGCAGAGAGAGAAGCGGCCAAAGGGTATGCGTTTAGCCCTGATGGTGAAATGCAGAGAGAATTCGAAGCTGCCTTTGTTTATCAGGAGACAGAAGATCAGCTCCGTTCCATTCATGAGATTAAACGGGATATGGAAAGGGAGCGGCCGATGGACCGTTTGCTTTGTGGAGATGTTGGATATGGGAAAACAGAAGTTGCGATAAGAGCAGCCTTTAAGGCAATTTCAGATGGCAAGCAGGTTGCCATCCTTGTTCCGACGACCATTCTTGCACAGCAGCATTATGAAACATTAAGAGAGCGTTTTCAGGATTTCCCGATTGAAATTGGCCTATTAAGCCGATTCCGTTCAAGAAAGCAGCAAACGGAAACGATTAAAGCATTAAAGGCTGGAACAATGGATGTAGTAGTAGGTACCCACCGACTGCTATCGAAGGATATCATTTATCGTGATTTAGGATTATTAATCGTGGATGAGGAGCAGCGCTTTGGTGTCACACATAAGGAAAAGATTAAACAACTAAAAACTAATGTGGATGTATTAACCCTGACTGCGACACCAATTCCAAGAACTCTTCACATGTCTATGTTAGGAGTACGAGATTTATCGGTTATTGAGACACCACCAGAAAATCGCTTTCCAATTCAAACATATGTGATGGAATATAACGGTGTCATGGTTCGTGAAGCAATTGAACGGGAATTGGCTAGGGATGGACAGGTGTATTTCCTCTACAATCGAGTAGAAGATATTGAGAGGAAGGCAGAGGAAATTTCGATGCTTGTTCCAGATGCAAGAGTTACGTATGCACATGGGCAAATGACAGAAAATGAACTGGAATCTGTGATGCTTGGTTTCCTTGCGGGTGAATTTGATGTGCTTGTAAGTACGACGATTATTGAAACAGGTGTAGATATTCCGAATGTTAATACTCTAATTGTCCATGATGCTGATAAAATGGGTCTTTCCCAGCTGTATCAGCTAAGAGGAAGGGTTGGCCGCTCGAATCGGGTTGCCTATGCTTATTTCACGTATCGGAAAGATAAAGTTCTCACAGAAGTGGCTGAAAAGCGACTTCAAGCTATTAAGGAATTTACAGAGTTAGGATCTGGATTTAAAATTGCGATGCGTGATTTAACGATTAGGGGAGCTGGGAATCTATTAGGTGCCGAGCAGCATGGTTTCATTGATTCAGTTGGATTTGATTTATATTCCCAAATGCTTAAAGAAGCGATTGAAGAACGCAAAGAGAATAGACAGGAAGAGAAAAAACAGCGGATAGAAGTAGACCTTGAAGTGGATGCCTATATTCCAGATACGTATATTGCTGATGGCCATCTGAAGATTGAAATGTATAAGCGATTTAGAGGGGCAATGTCATTAGAGGATATCGAAGAATTGAATGAAGAAATGCTTGATCGATTTGGTGAATATCCAGATGAAGTATCGTATTTATTCCAAATGACAGAAATGAAAGTAATTGGTGAACAAATTGGGATTGAGATCATCAAGCAGTCCAAAAATGAAGTATTGATTCTTTTATCTGAAAAGATGAGTGCAAATATTGATGGACAGCAAATTTTCCAGAAGGCAAGTAAATATGGACGAACAGTTGGGCTAGGCATGGAAGGGAAAAAGCTAAAAATTGTTCTCCATATTAAGGGGATCAAACAAAATGAGTGGTTGAATATTGCCTTTGAAATGATCCGTGGACTAGAAGAGTCAAAAAAGGAAGAACAAGGCCAAGCATCGAAATAGAAAAGGTTTATTTCGTCTCACTGAGGGTATTTGAAAAGATAGAGATGGGATGTTTATCCAATTTTGGTATTCATTATAATCATGAGAAAAAATAGTTGAACGTGTATATAACTTTCCAGATGAAAGATACTAAGTTCAAACATGGCGATGCATTCATTTTCTCCCAAAGGTGGAACATTGCTAAAGGAAGTTTAAGCACTTCCGCTTTTCAAAAATCATCAGATGAAAGTGAGGCAACATTAGATGAAAGCAACTGGTATTGTTCGTCGAATCGATGATTTAGGTCGTGTGGTCATTCCTAAGGAAATACGTAGAACATTACGTATTCGTGAGGGGGACCCACTAGAAATTTTTGTGGATCGCGATGGAGAAGTCATTCTAAAGAAGTACTCACCCATCAGTGAGCTAAGTGATTTTGCAAAAGAGTATGCTGAAGCATTGTATGATAGCCTCGGCAATCCTGTACTCATTTGTGACAGAGATACGTTCATTGCTGTTGCTGGAGGCTCCAAAAAAGATTATCTAAATAAAAGCATCAGCGAATTAGTTGAGAAAACAATGGAGGACCGCAGCTCTGTCATTATGAATCAACAAGGTGAAATTGCTCTTGTAGATGGGAATTCAGAGGCTACAGCTGCCTATACGATAGGACCTATCATTGCAAATGGCGATCCAATAGGAGCAGTTATTATTTACGCAAAGGAAGGCTCATTAGGCGATGTAGAACAAAAGGCAGTGGAAACGGCGGCAAGTTTCTTAGCAAGACAAATGGAGTCATAAGCTTATCCAATCATGTCAGAAGAATCGTTTTGAAAAAGGCAGCAAAATGCTGCCTTTTTTCGTGTTATGGTATAATACTGCTGAATTATGCTGAATTGTGTTTTTTTTGGGAGGAGTTGGGCTTATGCGGCCCGAAAAGCGTTCGAGTGACTTTTTAAAAGGCACACTTATTTTGACTGTAGCCGCCTTGATTATAAAAGTATTAAGTGCGATTTATCGTGTGCCTTTTCAAAATATGGTTGGGGATGTCGGCTTTTATATTTATCAACAAGTCTATCCGTTTTATGGTGTGGCTTTCGTATTAGCAACAAGCGGCTTTCCTGTTGTTATTTCTAAAATGTATACGGAGCATATTGCGAAGAAGGGGAAGCAAGACATTCAATCGTTTTTTATCATTTGCACAATGGTGCTAATGGCAATTGGTCTTTCCTGTTTCGCCTTTCTTTATTTAGGAGCGGAATGGCTTGCCGTTCAAATGAATGATCCCCAATTGGCTCCATTATTAAGAATGGTATCCATCACTTTTCTAATTATCCCCGTTATTGCGCTGTTTAGAGGCTATTTTCAAGGGGTTGGCAATATGGTTCCAACAGCTGTTTCGCAAGTGGGTGAACAGTTAGTTAGGGTATTACTTATTTTCCTTGCCGCTTTTGTTCTCATTCATCAGGGATATGATTTATACATAGTAGGAAGTGGCGCAGTGCTTGGCTCAGTAATCGGCGGGATTGTCTCTATACTTATTCTCTTTCTTTATTATTGGATGGGGAAGGAAAGGCCGATTACAAAGATTCAATTAGGGGATTTCAAAGACAGCGGAAAGATTGTAAAGTCCCTTCTTACTCAAGGGCTCGCTATTTGTATTAGCAGCATGCTATTGATTCTTATGCAATTGGCTGATTCATTGAATCTTTATGCGGTCCTTGTTACGACAGGTCTAGATAGTGAAGAGGCTAAAGAATTGAAAGGGATATATGATCGTGGACAACCACTTATTCAATTAGGAATGGTTGTTGCCACATCCATGTCTTTATCCCTTGTTCCATTGATTACGAGTGAAAAATTAAAAGAAAAACAGGGGCTTATCCATGACAAAATCCGTCTAGCTCTTCAAATTGGCTTATTTATTGGCGTAGGTGCTACAGTCGGCTTATGGAGTATTATGAAGCAGACAAACACAATGCTATTTGAAAATAGCGATGGTTCAAATGTACTTGGTGTGTTAAGTTTATTGATTTTATTTACTTCCATTATTATAACGACGATGGCCATTCTTCAAGGGTTAGGGATTATTTATTTTCCAGCCATGATGGTTATTTTAGGGTTTGGATTCAAATATTTGCTGAATATTATTCTTATTCCACCATTTGGTACATTAGGTGCGGCGATTGCTTCGGCGATTGCTTTATGTGTAATAATGATGGTCTTACTTTATAGGCTCAAGGTCTTTTTGAAAAAGGGATTTATGAATATCCGGTTTATTTTTATTGTCATTGTGGCAGCAATTGTCATGATGATTGTTTTAAAGGTTTATTTATTCATAACAGGGCATTTGCCGCATAACGGGTATGGTCGTTTGTTTGCAGGGTTTCAAGCAATCAGTGCAGTTGTTATAGGAGGTATTACTTATTTATGGATCGTATTAAAAGGAAGAACCTTTAAGGAGGAAGAGCTTATGATGTTGCCATTTGGAAGTAAATTGCTCTTATTCCTGCCAAAAAGAAAAAGGAGATGAAGGTGAATTGAAAAAGATACGTATTCTCGGGCTTGGTGCTGGAGATTTGGAACAGCTTCCGCTTGGTGTCTATCGCGCAATGAAAAATGCTGAAAGGCTTTATTTGCGAACGAAGGAGCATCCAGTCGTGAAGGAACTGGCTGAAGAAGGAATCAATTTTACGTCATTTGATGCTATTTATGAGAAACACGAGCAATTTCAAGCCGTATATGAAGAAATAAGCAATTTTCTAATAGAAGCTGCATCAAGGGAAGTGATCACGTATGCGGTGCCTGGTCATCCGCTCGTTGCTGAGCAAACAGTGCAGTTATTGCTTGAGCAAGCAGCAGAAAATGAGGTAGCAATTGAAATAGTTGGTGGGCAAAGTTTCCTTGATGCATTATTTCAAGCGTTGAAAATGGATCCGATCGATGGATTTCAGCTACTTGATGGCACTTGCTTAAATAAGGACGAAATTGAAGTAAAGCATCATCTGATTATCGGACAAGTATATGATTCATTTATTGCTTCTGAAGTGAAGCTTACACTCATGGAAATTCTTCCTTATGATTATGATACATATATTGTTACGGCAGCGGGAAGCCAGATGGAGCAGATTAAAAAAGTTCCATTACATGAATTGGACAGGGAAGTGGAGTTAAATAATCTTACTTCTGTTTATATCCCGCCAGTGACAGATGACCGTATTTTATATAAGAATTTTCCCCATTTACGTAGAATTATTGCTGAGCTCCGCGGACCTAATGGCTGTCCATGGGATAAAAAGCAAACACATGAATCATTAAAGAAATATTTAATTGAAGAAGCATATGAGCTAATTGAAGCAATCAATGAAGGAGATATCGATCATATGATTGAAGAGCTTGGGGATGTTCTCCTTCAAGTACTCCTTCATGCGCAAATTGGGGAAGATGATGGTTATTTCTCGATTGAAGATGTCATTCAAGGTCTGTCCGAGAAGATGGTCCGTCGACACCCACATGTATTTGGAGAGGTTAATGCAGAAACAGAAGAAGATGTCTTGAGAAATTGGCAGGAAATTAAAAATGAAGAAAAGGGGTTAGCTGATGAATCCCTTCTCGATCAGGTAGGAAAATCACTCCCCAATTTGATGGCAGCTGCAGAAATTCAAAAACAAGCAGCAAAAGTTGGCTTTGATTGGAAGGAAGTCGGTCCTGCCTGGGAGAAAGTAAAAGAAGAGATGAACGAATTTGAGCAAGAGGTACAGATGAAAAGTGAGCAAATGCTGAATGAATTCGGCGACATTCTTTTTGCCTTTGTCAATATTGCGCGCTTTTATCAGATTAATCCGGAAGAGGCTTTATTTCAGACAAACCAAAAGTTCAGACGTCGTTTTTCGTATGTAGAGAAAAAAGTAAAAATGAGCGGGAAAAAATTTGAAGACTTTGCTTTAGAACAATTAGACCAATTTTGGGATGAAGCAAAAGAAAAAGGGTTATAGGAGTGAGATGAATGAGACTAGACAAGTTTTTAAAGGTATCTAGATTAATTAAGAGAAGAACACTAGCAAAGGAAGTTTCGGATCAAGGGAGGATATCCGTTAATGGACAGCAGGCAAAAGCAAGCACAACTGTAAAAGTAGGAGATGAGCTTGCTGTTCGATTTGGGCAGAAGCTTGTTACAGTAAAAATTGATCGTTTGCAGGAAACAACAAAAAAAGAAGATGCGGCCTCTATGTATACGATTATAAAAGAGGAAAAGATAGATGTAGAAGCGTAAGAGACTGATCTCTCTTTCGCTTTTCTTTGTTCTAATTCACCTTTTTCATTCATAAACATGTACAAAACAAAAGCTTGTACTATGTGAATGTGAGGGATGTACAATGAGCAATTATTATGAGACGAATTCAACACCGAAGACAACTGTCCAGGAACATGATGTCATTATGCGAAGCAGAAGGCTTTTGGATATTACAGGGGTAAAACAAGTGGAGAGCTTTGATAATGAGGAATTTTTGCTAGACACAGTGATGGGCTTTTTAGCAATTAAAGGGCAGAATTTACAAATGAAAAATTTGGATGTAGATAAGGGTGTTGTCTCGATTAAAGGGAAAATATTTGATCTTGTTTATCTTGATGATCAACAAGGAGATAAAGCTAAAGGGTTCTTTAGCAAACTTTTCCGATGACATTAACTACTCAATTTATAACCATGCTGGCCATGGTTGGCATGGGAAGTGTATTTGGCGCTTCCCTTGATACGTATAATCGTTTTTTAAAGCGAGTGGAGCGAAATCGCTTAATCGTTTTTTTGAATGATATCCTTTTCTGGATCGTTCAAGGGTTAGCGATTTTTTATATTTTATTTTTAGTTAATCGTGGTGAACTCAGATTCTATATTTTCATCGCCCTTTTATGTGGATTTGCAGCATATCAAAGTTTATTTAAAGACATTTATTTACGTTTGCTGGAAATAACAATATCAATGATCATCCGATTTCTGCGTTTTTTGCAAAAGTTATTTTATTATTTAATCTACAAACCCATTAATGGTCTTGTCGTTGCACTCATTGCGCTTTTATTTTTTTTCGGAAGGGTTCTTTTGTCACTGTTGAAGATGCTTCAAAAGATAGTATTATATATATTGAAGCTTATATTTCTCCCTATTAAATGGGTACTTTGGATTATGTGGAAAATAATGCCGAATAATAGTAAAAAAATGATCGAAAAGATTTTTAATAGATTGGCAGGATATTCTAAAAAAATAAAGAATTACATTCTTAAGGGAATATCAAAATGGAAAAAGGATAAAAAGTAAGGAGGGGTGCGAAGTGGGTGCCATCCAGAAGAGAAAAGTAGCAACGATCCAAACGAGCTATGCAAAGCAGCAAGAAGCAGCTGAGATTAAAGGGAGCAGTAAAAGAAAGCGTCTATATAGAAGATTAACGGTCTTTTTTATTGGGGCACTCTTTCTTTCTATTTTCATGATCTCAACACTCGTTTCGCAAGCCAATACGTTAGATGAGAAAAGGATGGTAAAGGAACAGCTGGATCAAGATTTAGCTCAATTAAAACAAAAGGAAGTTTTCCTAGAAGAAGAAATTGTTAAATTGAATGACGATGAGTACATTGCAAAGCTAGCTAGGAAGGATTATTTCCTTTCTGAAAACGATGAAGTAATCTTTACGATTCCAGAGAAAAAGGAAAAGAAGTCGAAAAAGGAATAGGTAACTAATTAGACCTTGTATTGAACTCTTTTTTCTTATTCTGTATAATATAAAGTAAGTTTGACTTTATATCACTCAAGGAGGCAATTTCTTTTTATGTCAATCGAAGTGGGCAGCAAGTTACAAGGTAAAGTAACAGGTATTACAAATTTCGGAGCGTTTGTGGAGTTACCGGAAGGCTCAACAGGTCTGGTACACATTAGTGAAGTCGCAGACAATTATGTAAAGGATATTAATGAGCACCTTAAAGTCGGTGACGAGGTTGAGGTTAAAGTCATTAATGTCGAAAAGGATGGAAAGATTGGTTTATCCATCAAAAAGGCAAAAGACCGTCCTGAAAGAACGGAGCGTCCTGAAAGAGGCGACAGAAGAGAGTCAAGGGGACATTCACAATCTCAACGTCCACGTCAAGGTAGATCAAACGACAATCGTCCTACAAGAGAAAACTTTGAATCTAAAATGGCTCGTTTCTTAAAGGATAGTGAAGATCGTTTATCATCTTTAAAACGCAATACTGAATCAAAACGTGGGGGAAGAGGCGCTAGACGAGGTTAACTTGCTGCAGAATTGATATATTTATATATAGCAGGGTTTACCGTTTATTATTCCCATAGCCAAAGACAAGTCTTTAATCGGACTTGTCTTTTTTTGTCCTTTTTTTAATGATTGATAAGATTTTTATTGCCTTGCTCTATAGCAAAGTAGAAGTTACTTCTGCTTCTGGAATGTCATTTAAGCAAAGTAATTAAAGGAATTTGTTTTCTTTTTGGGGATTTCAGAGGAATGAGTCGAACGAAAATAAGAAGCTTGTCCACTATTTTGACAAACTTTTTCTCGTTTCAAACTTATAATAGGCTATAAAAAATGGGGAGTGTAGTATACATGGCAAATGTAGAAAGGAATTTAATTGAACCGCTCGGAGAAGTAAATTTAGAAAAACCTAAATTGGAGCTCTCAAGAGGGATCAATAAATTTCACCTATTGTTGGAAACTGTTTTTCTGAAAAAGGGCTACCTTCTTTTATTGCTTGGCTTTTTACTTGGACGAGCCTTAATTTTAGCTCAGCTCACCCCTTTTAGTCTCCCGTTTTTTGCGGCCGTTTACTTTATTAGAAAGGAAAAGGCTCCTATTGCCTTGATCGGATTGATTGCCGGTGCTGCAACGATTTCACTAACAAAGGCAGGATCGGTCTTTGCGATTATCTTTCTATTTCTATTTGCCTTTCGGATTGCTAAGAAATGGCTGAAGAATGAAATGAAGGCTTTGCCATTTTTCGTGTTTTTCACCTTGCTTGCTGGAAAAATAGCAGAGGATGTTATTTTAACGACTAAGCTTTCTTTATATGATGGGATGATGGCAGGAGTAGAAGCGAGCTTAGGCTTTATTTTAACGCTTATCTTTGTTCAAAGCCTTCCGTTATTGTCAAATAGTAAACGAAGGCAGCCGTTAAAGACAGAAGAAATTGTTTGTTTAATCATTATGCTAGCCTCTGTTATGACGGGAACAATTGGCTGGTCATTATATGATTTATCTGTTGAATATATTATGTCGAGATATTTGGTCCTTCTTTTTGCTTTCGTTGCAGGTGCAACGATGGGATCAACTGTCGGAGTGCTGACAGGTTTGATTTTCAGTCTTGCGAATGTCACAAGCTTTTATCATATGAGCTTGCTCGCCTTTGCAGGTTTGCTTGGCGGTCTTCTAAAGGATGGAAGAAAAGTCGGTGTTGCAGCAGGTTTGTTAATTGCTACTCTTTTGATTGGGATGTATGGAGAAGGGAACGGCACACTTTCAAAAACCTTATTAGAAACAGCTGCAGCCATTCTTTTATTCATTCTTACACCGAATGCACTTCTTACAAAGCTTGCAAAATATATTCCAGGTACAGCTGAACATGCGGCAGAACAGCAGCAGTATATGCGAAAGGTCAGAGATGTTACAGCCCAAAGGGTCGCCCAATTTTCTACTGTCTTTCAGGCACTTTCGAAAAGCTTCTCATCCTATGATGAACCATCTGAATGGGAGGATGATGAAGACTCTAGAGAGTTAGATTATTTTCTAAGCAATGTCACAGAGAAGACTTGCCAAACATGTTTCAAGAAAGATCATTGCTGGGCAAGGAACTTTGATACAACATATGATTATATGAAAGAGATTATGAATGAAATGGATTACAATCAGGGAGAATTATCAACCAAGCTTTCAAGAGAATGGGAAAAACATTGTACACGCGCTAAAAAGGTAACTGATACAATTCAGCAGGAACTAACTTATTATCATGCGAATCAAAAATTGAAAAAACAAGTGCAGGAGAGCAGAAGACTAGTAGCAGAACAATTATTAGGTGTATCCGAGGTGATGGGAGATTTTGCGAAGGAAATTCAACGGGAAAGGGAAAATCACCATAAGCAAGAGGAGCTGATCCTTGAAGCGCTGCAAGAGTTCGGGATTCACATTGAACAAGTTGAAATTTATAGCTTAGAACAAAGAAATGTGGATATTGATATAACCATTCCATATTGCAATGGTCATGGGGAATGTGAGAAGCTCATTGCCCCAATGCTATCCGACATACTAGGAGAGACGATAGTCGTTATTTCTGAGGAATGTTCAACCTATCCAAATGGCTTCTGTCATTTTACTTTTCGATCATCCAAGGCATTTACTGTTGAAAGTGCTGTTGCCCATGCGGCCAAAGATGGGGGATTTCTTTCAGGGGATAGCTATTCAACGATGGAACTAGGATGCGGGAAATATGCCATTGCTATAAGTGATGGGATGGGAAATGGGGAGAGAGCGCATGTGGAAAGCAAGGAAACGCTTCAATTGCTGCATCAGATTTTGCAATCAGGAATTGAAGAGAAAGTAGCCATTAAATCAGTTAATTCCGTATTGTCTTTACGAACAACCGATGAAATTTTTTCTACTTTAGATCTAGCGATGATTGATCTTCAAAATGCGAGTGCGGAGTTTTTGAAAATTGGCTCAACACCTAGCTTTATTAAGAGGGGGAATAAAGTAATTAAAATTCAAGCGAGTAATTTGCCGATGGGCATCTTGCAGGATTTTGAGGTAGATGTAGTTAGTGAACAGCTAAAAGCAGGCGATTTATTAATTATGATGAGCGATGGGATTTTTGAAGGGCCTAGACATGTTGAGAATTTTGATTTATGGATGAAGAGAAAAATATTAGAGCTGAAAACGGATGACCCACAATCAATTGCGGATTTAATTATGGAAGAAGTCATTCGTTCAAGAGCGGGCTCAATTGAGGACGATATGACAGTCATTGTGGCAAATATTAAACATAACACACCGAAGTGGTCTAGTATTCCTGTTCAGGATCTATCTAAAAGATTAACTAGTTAATTTAACCAAATGTAGTAAAGAGTATGTATAAATCCTTTCCATCAGGTCGAAAATGGTAACAACTCAAAGATGGAGGGGAGTATCATGAAAACAGGAACGTTAAAGCAGATTTTACTCATAACGGATGGCTGCTCAAACCGAGGGGAGGATCCCATTGCGATGGCGGCGCTCGCTAAGGAGCAAGGGGTAACGGTAAACGTCATTGGTGTAATGGAACAAGATGTTATTGATGAAAAGGGCATGAATGAAATTGAAGGCATCGCACTATCAGGTGGGGGCGTCAGTCAAGTTGTTTATGCGAAGCAATTATCACAAACCGTCCAAATGGTAACTAGAAAAGCAATGACGCAAACATTACAAGGTGTGGTAAACCGCGAGCTCCAACAAATTCTAGGCGGAAGTAAATCAGTGGAGGATCTTCCCCCAGACCAGCGGGGAGAAGTGATGGAAGTCGTCGATGAACTTGGTGAAACAGTGGAACTTGAAGTACTCATATTAGTGGATACGAGTTCAAGTATGAAACAAAAGCTTCCTACTGTGAAAGAAGCATTATTTGATTTATCGTTAAGCTTAAATTCACGTTCAGGTGATAATCAATTTTCTGTATATGTATTTCCTGGGAAGAAGAAGGATGTAGAGAGAATTCTTGATTGGACACCAAATCTAGGTTCATTAACTAGTGTATTCAGTAAATTAACGACAGGTGGTATCACCCCAACAGGTCCTGCTATTCGTGAGGCATTAACATATTTTAAGAAGAAACGCTCACTAAGGAGTTTATTTTCTCGTGATGATGAATCATTCTTTGAAGAATCAGTTTAATATTCGTCCTGGCACGGTAATTGAGGGGAAATGGCATCATCAGCAATATACGATAATGAAAGAATTAGGGTTTGGTGCAAACGGCATTGTTTATTTAGCTCAGAATAATAAGCAGCAGGTTGCATTAAAAATGAGTGATAATGGGATGTCTATCACTTCTGAGGTAAATGTCCTTAAATCTTTTGCAAAGGTCCAGGGATCTGCCCTTGGGCCTTCTTTACTTGATGTCGATGACTGGATTCAGAGAGGGAGTCAAATATCCTTCTATGCGATGGAATATATTCAGGGTCCTGATTTATTAACATTTATTAAAAAGAACGGGCATGCATGGACTGAGGTCCTCATTTTACAGCTTTTAAGTGATTTACATAGGCTCCACCAAAATGGCTGGGTGTTCGGTGATCTTAAACCAGATAACTTAATAGTGACAGGGCCGCCCTCACGTATACGCTGCATTGATGTTGGTGGCACAACCATTCAAGGGAGAGCGATTAAGGAGTTCACAGAGTTTTTTGACCGTGGATATTGGGGGCTTGGAACGAGGAAAGCAGATCCAAACTATGATCTATTTGCTGTCGCCATGATTTTAATTAACATGAGCTATCCGCAGCGATTTAGTAAAACAACTGGCGACCTAAAGCAGCTTAGGCTTGCCATTCGGGAAAAAGCAGAGTTAATGCAATATGAGGATATTTTATTGCATGCACTAACAGGGAAATTTGCCGATGCGAATGAAATGCGGTCATCTATCCTGCAAAGAGGTCTGACCTCAGCAAAGTCGCCTTCCTCCTTATCACAAAAGGGCCAATCACAAATTAGGGCGAAAAAAACAGCAGTAACTCGACAAACCAAACCAAAAAGAAGGAAAAGCAGCGGGGTTTTAGAAACACTTTTCATTTTTACGATAATTACACTGCTTTATGTTTTTTATTTATACGGACAGTTAACTTAAATGTAAAAATGAATAGCTTCATCTTGTTTTATTTATGCTATGCTCATAGGGAAAGATAAGATTACTTTTTAAGTTAATGAGGTTGAAGCATATGCTGGATGCGAAAGTTAGCGAATTTTTACAACGTAAAGGGATAGAATTAAATCATAAACAAGTTTTAGTTGGGGTTTCAGGTGGACCTGATTCACTCGCTCTTCTTCACTATTTATGGAGGAAGAGACCATTCTATCAACTTTCACTAGTTGCCGTACATGTGGATCATATGTTCAGGGGCGAAGAATCCTTTGATGAAGCGATATTTGTTCAGAAGTTTTGTGAAGAAAGAGATATTCCCTTCGAAATGACTAGAGTCAATGTTCCAAATTATATTGCAGAGTCAGGAAAAAGTGCACAAATTGCTTCAAGAGAGTGCAGATATCAGTTTTATGAGGAAATGATGGCAAAGTATCAGGCAGACTATCTTGCTCTAGGACATCATGGAGATGACCAAATTGAAACCATTCTTATGCGACTAACTAGAGGAAGTGCAGGGGAGGCGAGGGCTGGAATTGCTTGGATGCGGCCATTTAATGATGGACAAATTATACGCCCTTTTTTAACTTTAAGTCGCAAGGACATTGAGACGTATTGTGTAAAGCATGAATTGAATCCAAGAAGAGATCCGAGCAATGATAAGGAAATTTATAGCCGAAATCGATTTAGAAAGAATGTTATTCCCTTTTTAAAAAGTGAAAACCCCCTTGTTCATGAACATTTCCAAAGATTTAGTGAGGAAATTCAAACGGATGAGGCCTTTTTGCAGGAATTAACGATTGCAAAAATGAATAAAGTAATGGATAAGAAAGCTCCTGGGGAAATAATTATCAAAATTAACGACTTTCAAGCAATGCCAATTCCTTTACAAAGAAGAGGGATTCAACTAATATTAAACTATCTTTATAATGAAAAACCTACATCATTATCTGCTATACATATTGAGAATGTGATTGCATTAATGAGTAATCCTCACCCATCCGGAACACTTCATTTCCCGAACGGTTTGAATGTTGTGCGTTCTTACGAGAAATGTCATTTTCTTTTTCGTCTTCAACAAGTCCAATCCTATCGTTTTGAAATGTCCAAACCTGGAAAAATTGAATTGCCCAATGGTAGTTGTATCATGATGGAATTCACAAACCTCCAGGAAGGGAGCACTCACGCAGATACCCTTCTTTTAAATAGCGAAGATATCCTCTTGCCACTTGTTATTCGAACAAGGGAGGATGGAGACCGTATGACTTTAAAAGGAATGCAAGGTACAAAAAAGGTAAAGGATCTATTTATTGATAAGAAGATCCCTTTGCATGAGAGAAATATTTGGCCAATTGTTACTGATGGGAATGGCCAAATTTTATGGGTACCAGGGTTGAAGAAATTTCATTACTCAATAAGGCAGCATTCTGATTCTAGTTTTATTCGATTATCGTACATAAGGCAATGATCTTCTAGGGGGCACATGAATAATGAAAAATGATATGAAAGAAATTCTTATAACAGAAGAAGAAATTCAAGAAAAAATTAAAGGGCTCGCTGTTGAGCTTACAGAGGAATACAAAGATAAATTTCCTCTTGCAATCGGTGTATTAAAAGGTGCAATGCCATTTATGGGCGATTTACTAAAGAGAATGGATACATATCTTGAAATGGACTTCATGGATGTTTCTAGTTATGGAAAATCGACGGTTTCATCAGGAGAGGTAAAGATTGTTAAAGATCTTGATACATCTGTTGAAGGCAGAGATATTTTAATTATCGAGGATATTATCGATAGTGGATTAACATTAAGCTACTTAGTAGAGTTATTCCGTTACCGTAAGGCAAAGTCCATCAAAATTGTTACATTGCTTGATAAGCCAACAGGACGTAAAGCAAATATTCATGCAGATTATGTAGGATTTATTGTACCTGATGCCTTTGTTGTCGGCTATGGACTTGATTATGCAGAAAAGTACCGGAATCTCCCATATATTGGAGTGCTTAAGCCAGAAGTATATAGTAATAATAATTAAGTCAATCCTATTAGATGAGCTATTATAAAAATGACTTGTCCTATAATTGAAAAGACTTAGTTTTGTCAAGAGTAATTTCTTGTATCTTCACGTTTTTCTATGATACCATACATTATAGTTTGTTTACCGTGGGAGGAGGTAAAGGATGAATCGGATCTTCCGGAATACCATCTTTTATTTATTGATATTTTTAGTGATTATTGGTGTTGTAAGTTTTTTTAATGGAAATAATGAACCAACTGAACCGGTGTCTTATGATAAATTTGTCAGCCATCTTGAAAGTGGGGAAATTAAATCCATCACGATGCAGCCTGAAAGAGGCGTGTATGTAGTAAAGGGTCAGCTTGAAGGTTATGAAGAAGGGAAATATTTCATTACTTATGTGATTAATAGTGACAATATCCTTAGTCGTATTGATGCCTTAGCAACTCAAGATGCAGAAGTTGAATTTGTTCCTGCGAAGGAAACAAGTGGCTGGGTAACATTCTTTACTTCAATTATTCCTTTCATCATTATATTTATCTTATTCTTCTTCTTACTAAACCAAGCACAAGGCGGTGGCGGCCGTGTAATGAACTTTGGTAAAAGTAAGGCGAAGCTTTATGATGAAAGTAAAAAGAAAGTCCGTTTTAAAGATGTAGCAGGAGCGGATGAAGAAAAGCAAGAACTCGTAGAAGTCGTTGAGTTTTTGAAAGATCCACGAAAGTTTGCAGAGTTAGGTGCAAGGATTCCGAAGGGAGTACTTCTTGTAGGGCCTCCAGGTACAGGGAAAACATTACTTGCTCGTGCGGCAGCGGGAGAAGCAGGCGTGCCATTTTTCTCTATTAGTGGTTCAGACTTTGTTGAGATGTTTGTCGGTGTCGGTGCATCTCGTGTCCGTGATTTGTTCGAGAATGCGAAGAAAAACGCACCATGTATTATTTTTATTGATGAAATTGATGCAGTTGGTCGTCAGCGTGGAGCTGGACTTGGTGGTGGACACGATGAGCGTGAACAGACACTTAACCAATTGCTAGTTGAAATGGATGGATTTGGAGCTAATGAAGGAATTATTATCATTGCTGCAACGAACCGTCCGGATATTTTAGACCCTGCATTGTTACGTCCAGGTCGTTTTGACCGTCAAATTACGGTTGACCGTCCAGATGTAATTGGCCGTGAAGCAGTACTTAAAGTACATGCACGCAATAAGCCATTAGATGAAGACGTTAACTTGAAAGCTATTGCACAGCGCACACCTGGTTTCTCGGGTGCTGACTTAGAAAACTTATTGAATGAGGCAGCTCTTGTTGCGGCCCGTAGAGATAAGAAGAAGATAGACATGACAGATTTAGATGAAGCGTCAGATCGTGTTATTGCTGGTCCTGCGAAGAAAAGCCGTGTGATTTCTAAGAAGGAAAGAAATATTGTTGCCTTCCATGAAGCAGGACATACAGTGATTGGTGTAGTTCTTGAAGAAGCGGAAATGGTTCATAAAGTAACGATTGTCCCTCGTGGGCAAGCGGGCGGATATGCTGTTATGCTTCCGAAAGAAGACCGTTTCTTTATGACGAAGCCTGAGCTTCTTGACAAAATTGTTGGATTACTAGGTGGACGTGTAGCTGAGGAAATTGTTTTCGGTGAAGTGAGCACGGGTGCTCATAATGACTTCCAGCGTGCAACAGGAATTGCTAGAAGAATGGTTACCGAGTTTGGAATGAGTGATAAATTAGGTCCATTGCAGTTCGGTCAGTCACAAGGTGGTCAAGTATTCCTAGGAAGAGATTTCAATAATGATCAAAACTATTCGGATGCGATTGCTTATGAAATTGATTTAGAAATCCAGCGTATTATCAAAGATTGTTATGAAAAGGCAAGAACGGTTCTTACAGAGAATCGTGATAAGCTAGATTTAATTGCAAATACGCTTCTAGAAATCGAAACGCTTGATGCAGAACAAATCAAACATTTAGTCGATCACGGCACATTACCTGAACGTCCTGTGAAAACAGAAGAATCTTCTAATGATGTGAAAGTGAATATTAACATCAATAAAGAAGAACAATCTGTTCCATCGGAAGAGGAAACTCCTTCGAAAGAAGACGAAAAGACAGAGCCGGAAGAAGATCGTAAAGAATAACCTTTTGAAAAAGCGCTCAGAAATGAGCGCTTTTTTTCATGGAAAATGGGATCTTTTCTAAAAAATTGTTGCTTTTGAATCAAATATTTGAATGAATGGTTTACCAAATAGGTCGGTTGATTGGAGCAGAAGGTGCGAGACTCCTCGAAAAGGCATTCGCATTTCCTTCGTGCGGTGTGAATTCAAAAAGCCTATTCAATATCCTGTGGGTTGCGTGGGACAGCTAAGACCCCGCAGAAAGGGAACAACCTAGCGTGCAAATCAACTTTTACCAACTGTATCTTAATTACTAGAATAATTGATGAAAACAGCCTTAGCTTTAAGGGCATTCTGATTGCTTCACTGTTTGCATGTCCATTGCTACCGAAAGTTATTAAGAATTCACGTGAATAACTTACTTATGTTATGATGTTTTCAGTGAAAAATAATCTTATGCTGAAACAAACTTATTAAGTAAAGTGGTGAGAATATTGCTATTTGTTTTTGATATAGGGAATACAAATATGGTTTTAGGTGTATATGAAGGAGATATTCTGCAATATCATTGGAGAATCGAAACGAACCGAAGTAAAACAGAAGATGAATATGGAATGCTGATTAAATCATTATTTGATCATGTAAACCTTAAATTTTCTAGTATTGATGGGATTATTATTTCTTCAGTCGTTCCACCAATTATGAATGCTCTTGAAAGAATGTGCCATAAGTACTTTCACGTGAAACCGCTAATCGTTGGTCCTGGGATGAAAACAGGATTAAATATAAAATATGAAAATCCGCGGGAAGTAGGTGCGGATCGGATTGTTAATGCCATTGCAGCCATTCATGATTATGGCAGTCCATTAGTTATTGTTGATTTCGGAACAGCGACTACTTATTGCTACGTAAATGAGCATAAACAATACATGGGTGGTGCAATCGCACCAGGGATCGGAATTTCGACAGAAGCACTATACTCACGAGCTGCAAAGTTACCGAGGATTGAAATTGTAAGACCAGATGATATTATCGGAAAAAATACGGTTTCTGCTATGCAGGCAGGGATATTGTTTGGGTATGTAGGTCAAGTAGAAGGCATTGTGAAAAGAATGAAGGATCGGTCAAAGGGAAACCCTACTGTTATTGCAACAGGTGGATTAGCAAAATTAATTGCTGATGAATCAACGATTATTGATGTTGTTGATCCGTTTCTTACTTTGAAAGGATTACAGCTTATATATAAACGCAATATGGATGGCTTACAATAAGGGTGATTTTTAGAAATGAGTATCGGAAGGGGTATTAGAATGAATGATTATTTAGTTAAGGCATTAGCTTATAATGGACAAGTCCGTGCATATGCCGTACGAACAACGGAAACAATTAGTGAGGCAGAGCGCCGCCATCATACATGGCCAACTGCTTCTGCAGCTTTAGGAAGAGCAATGTCTGCAGGTGTGATGATGGGTGCGATGCTAAAGGGCGAAGAAAAACTTACGATTAAAATTGAAGGTGGAGGCCCGATTGGTCCAATTCTTATCGATAGCAATTCAAAGGGAGAGGTTCGTGGATATGTAACAAATCCACAAACTCATTTTGATTTAAATGAACATGGCAAGCTTGATGTCCGCCGTGCGGTTGGAACAACAGGGACATTATCAGTCATTAAAGACATTGGGATGAGAGAAAACTTTTCAGGTCAAGTGCCGATTATATCTGGTGAATTAGGTGAAGATTTTACTTATTATTTTGTTACGTCAGAGCAGACGCCATCTTCTGTCGGCTTAGGTGTACTTGTGAATCCAGATAATACAATTCTAGCGGCAGGCGGCTTTATTTTACAGCTAATGCCTGGAGCAGAGGAAGAAACAATTACTGATATTGAAAATCGCTTACAAAAGATTGAGCCGATATCAAAGTTAATCCAGCAGGGGTTAACGCCAGAAGAGATATTAATGGAACTTTTAGGAAAAGAAAATGTGAAAATCCTTGAGAAATTGCCAGTATCCTTTACTTGTACATGTTCGAAGGAGAGATTTGGAGATGCCATCATCAGTCTTGGAAAAGATGAAATAAAGGATATGATTGATCAAGATGGCAAAGCAGAGGCTCAATGTCATTTCTGTAATGAGATGTACCAATATTCGAGAGAAGAGTTAGAGGCGATAAAGCAGGAAGCAAAATAAAGAGAATGCCTGCAGCTAGTAGGGGGAGGAAAGGTTGAAGAAGGAGAGGTTAAAAAGAGAGAGTCTTTGGATTGTAATCGCTGGTCTGATTTTACTAAATTGCCTAACTGTGGCCCTATTCCTTTCTAAAGATAATACAGGCTTTAATGAAGTGGTTGCAAAAGTAGGGAAGGAAAAAATTACGCGGCAAGATTGGCTGAATGAAATGGAAGCAAGGTATGGCAAAGAGATACTGAGTGAGTTAGTGGATCAAAAGATTATCGAAACAGCTGGCAAGAAGTATGGGATTAAAATTTCGGATCAAGCAATTGACCGTGAGCTCATGGTTATTAAAACAATGTATGGTTCTTCCGTGGGGTATCAATCTGGAGAAGAAGAAAAATGGAAGCAGCAAATAAAAAACAGCCTAATGCTAGAGGAACTCCTCACGAAGGATGTTAAGGTTTCTGAAGAAGAATTGAAAAAGTATTTTGAGCAAAATGAGAGTCAATTTAACTTACCTGACTCTTATCATATTTCGAAAATCGTTGTCAATTCCAAAGAAGAGGCAGAGCAGACAGTTAAGGAATTGGAGCAAGGCTCTAATTTTGCTGTTTTAGCAATGGAGCGTTCAGTCGATGAATTTACAGCTAGCCTTGGTGGAGATGCAGGGTATGTTAATGAAGATAGTGAGCGTTATTCAAAAGAATTTATCCAAACAATTAAGAATATAAAGCCTGGTAAATGGAGTAAGCCGATCAAGCTTGAAGATACTTATGCAATTGTACAACTACATGAGTATATAAAGGGCAAGGAGTATGCCTTTAAAGAAGTTAAGGATGAGATTCGAAGATTAATTGCTGTGGAGCAAATGGAAGCACCTGTCTCTGCAAAGCCTCTTTGGAGTGACGCAAATGTGGAATGGTTCTATGGGGATTTAGAGGCACAATAGAAATTGGGGAAAACACGGACTTGTCCGTGTTTTTTTATAAGCTAAAGGTCTGACCTAGCGGCAAAATTAATCCTTTGCTCTTCGTGCAAGTGCTCCGTTCAGTAGGATCTTATTTTTCGTTTAGCTCTGTTATTATTCACTGTTGATGTCCGTGTATGTATGAGAATTCATTCACGGAGGATTTCTGCCCAGAGAGCGGAAGAAGCATAATATAAGCGGAATAATTCCGGTTAATATAAAAAAGAAAGCTTAAAAAGTGAATATAAGCGGAGAAATTCCGTTTAACTGCTTTAAATTAGACAAAATTCATTCATTTGGATTAAATAAGCGGAAAAAATCCGCTTATTTTTAAGGAAATAGAGGTATTTCCCAATATAGCCGGAATTTCTCCGCTTATTTTTTAAAACATTGTAAAATCACCATCCAGCTTTAACAGAGCGTTTCGTTTAAAATGAATGGAAATTTCTCCGCTTAAATGAGTATGATAGATGAGTAGGAGATTTTACATTCCCAGTTCCAAAATAATTGACAATTAGGATGAAAGTTGGTAAATTTTAATTAAACCAATAAAAATACTCGGAATAAGAGGTGGGGCAAGTGGCACGTATAGCAAATTCAATTGCAGAACTAGTAGGGCAGACTCCGATTGTGAAACTTAACCGCATGATTGATGAGAATAGTGCAGATGTATATTTAAAATTAGAATACATGAATCCAGGCAGCAGTGTGAAAGACCGTATTGCGCTTGCGATGATTGAAGCTGCTGAAGAAAGTGGAGATTTAAAAGAGGGCGCGACAATTATTGAGCCAACAAGCGGAAATACAGGCATCGGCTTAGCGATGATCGCCGCTGCAAAAGGGTATCATGCTATTTTAGTTATGCCAGATACGATGAGTATGGAGCGACGTAACCTCCTGCGTGCATATGGAGCAGAACTTGTGCTTACTCCAGGAGCAGAAGGGATGAATGGTGCAATTCGAAAGGCTATTGAGCTTGCAAGTGAGCACGGTTACTTCTTGCCACAGCAATTTAATAATCCCGCTAATCCAGAAATCCATCGCCAAACAACTGGAAAAGAAATTGTTGAGCAAATGGGCGACCAGCTGGATGCCTTCATTTCAGGAATCGGTACGGGTGGTACGATCACAGGAGCAGGTACTGTCCTCCGCGAAAAATATGAAAATATAAAAATCTATGCAGTGGAGCCAACAGACTCACCTATTCTTTCAGGAGGAAAACCAGGTCCGCACAAAATTCAAGGAATTGGGGCCGGCTTTGTTCCAGAGGTATTGAATACAAAAATTTATGATGAAGTGATTACAGTAACGAATGACCAGGCTTTTGAATATGCACGCCGAGCGGCTAAAGAAGAAGGAATTCTTGGTGGGATTTCATCAGGTGCAGCTATTTTTGCAGCATTAGAGATAGCGAAGGAGCTTGGAAAGGGCAAGAAAGTCCTTGCCGTACTGCCAAGTAATGGCGAGCGTTATTTAAGTACAGCGTTGTATCAGTTTGAAACAGAATAATCGGATCGAGCAATGGCATGAAGCTGTTGCTCTTTTTTTATTTTTTAATCAATTTGAAATGAAAGCGGAACATTCTTCATGTATGATGAAAAAAGAGAAACCATGAGGAGTGACAGTTATTGGCTAATTATAAAATATTTGCGAAAAAGATTCCTTTTACTTATCAACGCTTTTTCACACAATATCGTCATATGTCAAAGGGGATGCCGTACCATCTTTTATTAGAAAGCGGACGTGGCGGGCGTTATAGCATTGCTGGTTTTGAACCTGAAACTGTACTAATCGGTAAAAATTCCAAGTTAGAAATTATACATAGAAATGGGAAAGAACGACTTGAGGGCAATCCACTCTATTTGTTAAAAGATTGGCTTCGTCAATATGAAACAGAACGAGACAAAGAGCTCCCTGATTTTCAAGGGGGAGTCATTGGATTGATTAGCTATGACTATGCACGTTATATTGAGCGTCTTCCTCAATTAGCAGAAGATGATCTACAAATGCCAGATGTTCATTTTCTAGCTTTTAAGGAATGGTTCGTATTTGACCATCAGGAAAAGGAATTATGGCTGATGTCGATTTATCATGAAAATGAAACGATTGATGCAATAGGAAGCAGGGTCGACGAATGGAAAGAGCAGTGGCTCAAGGACTTTTCTGAACAGAAAAAGGAGATCGCCTCAAAGAAGAATAGCCAAAGGGAAGTTTCTATGAGTGAAGAAGCATTCATTCAGGCTGTTCGACAAGTGCAACAATATATCTCACAAGGAGATGTATTTCAAGTAAATTTATCTGTACGTCAAAGTCAGCCCATTTCAGTTGCTGCGATGGATGTATATGAACAATTGAGGGCTCTTAATCCGTCCCCGTATATGGGGTATATTCACACACCTGAATATCAGCTTGTTAGTGCCTCCCCTGAATTATTAATTAAGAAAAAGGGAACGGAAGTAAGTACGCGTCCGATTGCAGGAACACGCTCCCGTGGCAAGGATGAAGTGGAAGATCTAAAGCTTGCAAATGAATTGATTGAGAATGAGAAGGAAAGAGCGGAGCATGTGATGCTTGTCGATCTCGAAAGAAATGATCTAGGGCGAGTTTGTAAATATGGCACAGTCCGCGTCGATGAATTTATGGTCATCGAAAAATACTCTCATGTGATGCATATCGTTTCAAATGTAAGAGGCGAACTGGCAGAAGGTAAAGATGGATTTGACTTAATTGATTCGGTGTTCCCAGGCGGTACGATAACAGGGGCTCCTAAAGTGAGGACGATGGAAATTATTGAAGAGCTAGAGCCTGTAACTAGAGGGCCGTATACCGGTTCCTTTGGGTGGATCAATTTCAATGGAGATCTAGAGCTGAATATTATCATTCGTACGATGCTAGTAAAGGATGGGAAGGCATATGTACAAGCGGGTGCAGGAGTTGTTATTGATTCAAACCCAAAAAACGAATACGAGGAGTCGTTGAAAAAGGCCTTTGCATTATGGAAGGCAAAGGAAATGGCCGAACAAGGAAAAGGGGATTGCTAATGATCTTCATGATTGATAACTATGATTCCTTCACATATAATCTTGTACAATATTTGGGCGAGCTTGGAGAGGAATTAATCGTAAAAAGAAATGATGAAATTTCAATTCAAGAAATACGTGAGGTAAATCCAAGATTTTTAATGGTGTCTCCAGGCCCTTGCAGTCCGAATGAAGCGGGAATAAGTTTGGAGGCCATTCGGTCATTTGCTGGTGAGACACCTATATTCGGGGTTTGTCTCGGCCATCAATCGATTGCCCAGGTGTTTGGTGGGGAAGTCGTTCAAGCTGAGCGGTTAATGCACGGAAAAACCTCGAGAATCTTTCATGATGGAAAATCAATTTTCCAAGGCTTATCTAATCCTTTCCCTGCAACAAGGTATCACTCATTGATCGTAAAAAAGGAAACTCTTCCATCGTGTTTAGAAGTATCTGCTTGGACGGAAGAAGGAGAAATTATGGCGATCCGTCATAAGGAGCTGCCGATAGAGGGAGTACAATTTCATCCAGAGTCCATTATGACAATAGGTGGGAAAGAACTATTGAGGAACTTCCTAAATTATTATGTGAACAAAGAAGTAGCTAGGGGTTAAGATAATGTTCGTGTATATAAATGGAAAGGTAATTTCAGAGGAAGAAGCAACAATCTCACCCTTTGATCATGGATATTTGTATGGACTTGGTCTTTTTGAAACATTTAGAGTGTATAATGGCCATCCTTTCTTACTGGATGATCATTTAGAACGGTTAAATACGAGTCTGGAAGTATTGAATATAAAGCTTCGTTATGAGAGAGAAGAAATGAGGAAGATCCTCCATCTGCTTCTTGAGAAAAATCAATTACAAGATGCCTATATTCGGCTGAATGTATCTGCAGGGGTAGGGGAAATTGGATTGCAAATAAATCCGTATTGTAAACCGAATGTGATTATCTTTGCCAAGCAGTTGCCCAAAATGGATCCTATTCAAGAGAAACAAGCGGTCGTGTTAAATTTAAAACGCAATACACCTGAAGGAATGGAACGGTTAAAATCACATCATTACTTGAATAATATATTAGCAAAAAGAGAGCTAGGCGATCGTACAGACTGTGAAGGCATTTTTTTAACTAAAGAGGGATATGTAGCGGAAGGAATAGTCTCTAATTTATTTTGGATTAATCAAGATATCCTTTATACCCCTTCAATTGACACAGGGATCTTAAATGGAATAACAAGAAAATTAGTTATGAAGCTTGCAAGCAGAAGAGGAATGACGATTGAAGAAGGCTGCTTTACAGTTGACGATGTAAAGAAAGCGGATGAGGTATTTATTACAAATTCCATTCAAGAAATGGTTCCGATATCGATATTTGATGGCAAAGAGATGCCGGGAGCTGCTGGCAAGCTAGTCAATAAACTTCAATTGGATTACCGGGAGCGTTGTCAATCTTTGTGGAGTAGAAATGAACTTTAAGGAGGAAGAGAGTGTGTCTAGCATTATTCATTGTGGACCCCATTCATTAGACTATAGCAATAAGACGTTAATAATGGGGATATTAAATATAACGCCTGATTCCTTTTCAGACGGTGGGAAATTTAATCATGTGGATCGGGCAGTAGAGCGTGCGGTACAAATGGTCAAGGATGGGGCGGATATAATTGATATTGGCGGAGAGTCTACAAGGCCCGGTTATATGAAAGTCACTGTTGAAGAAGAGATTGAAAGAGTCGTTCCTATTATTTGTGCCATTTCAAGGGAAGTGAATATCCCTATCTCGATTGATACATACAAGGCAGAGGTAGCGAAACAGGCAATTGAGGCAGGCGCACATATTATTAATGATATTTGGGGTGCGAAGGCTGACCCTTATATGGCAAAAGTAGCGAGAGATCTTCAAGTTCCTATTATCCTCATGCATAATCGAACAAATGAAGAGTACGAGGTTTTTTATCGTGATGTAGCAAATGATTTATTTGAAAGCATTTCAATCGTGAAGCGGGAAGGGGTTAAGGATGAGAATATTATTTTAGACCCTGGGATCGGCTTTGCGAAAGATTTAACCTATAATTTGGAGATGATGAGAGATCTAGATAAGCTTGTTTCGCTAGGCTATCCGGTTTTACTAGGAACCTCCCGGAAGTCGATGATTGGCGGGGTGTTGGATTTGCCTGTCGAGGAGCGACTCGAGGGTACTGGGGCTACTGTTTGTTATGGCATTCAAAAGGGATGCCAAATTATGCGTGTGCATGATGTGAAAGAAATTGCAAGGATGGCAAAAATGATGGATGCATTAGTAGGCAAAGGGGTTTATCATGGATAAAATTATCTTAAACAAAATGGCTTTTTACGGGTACCACGGCGTTTTCCCAGAAGAAACACGTCTAGGGCAACGATTTATCATTGATTTAACAGTAGAGGCAGATTTAAAACAAGCGGGAGAATCGGATCGGCTTGAAGATTCGATTAATTATGGAGAGACCTATTTCGTTTGCAAAGAGATTGTAGAAGGAAGCCCATATAAACTTGTTGAAGCAGTTGCAGAAAAGATTGCCGGGGAAATGCTCGATCGATTTTCTGCTATTTCCCAGGTGACAGTAAAGGTAACGAAACCTGACCCTCCTATTCCAGGTCATTACGAATCCGTTGCAGTTGAAATAACAAGGGGTAGATAAAGATGAATAATTTAGCATATATTGCACTTGGATCGAATATTGGGGAGCGCTATGAATATTTACAACAAGCAATCGAAGAATTGCATGCTCTTTTAGAAGTAGATGTGGTAAATACTTCTTCAATATATGAAACAGATCCAGTTGGATATGAGGATCAAGGACCATTTCTAAATATGGTCATACTTGTGAGAACGGAATTAAAACCAATTGAATTATTGGATAAATGTCTGGAGATAGAGAAAACGCTAGGGCGAAAAAGGGATATACGTTGGGGCCCGCGAACAATAGACCTTGACATTTTGATGTATAATCAAGAAAATATTAAAACAGAGAAGTTATTTGTTCCTCATCCTCGGATGCATGAAAGAGCTTTTGTCCTCATTCCTCTATTAGAGGTTCAGCCTAGCATCAAGCTTCCGACGATGGAGACGCCTCTTGAAGCAATTTTAGAGGAGATACCTGATAGAGAGGGAGTACGAGTATGGAAGCGGAAAAATGGGGAAGACGTATTCGCGCTTTTCGGAAACTAAAAGGGTTTACACAAGAAAGTTTTGCAAAGGAATTAGGTGTTTCTGTTTCAATCCTTGGAGAAGTTGAAAGAGGGAACAGAATGCCGTCCATTGAATTTTTAAAGCGTGTTTCCTTTTTGTTAAATATTCCTATTGAAGATCTAACACCACCTGTGGAAAATAAGGAATAGATAGCTTTTTTTTGAAAAGGAGGTGCAAGATGTTTAAGATTGGTGATATCGAGTTGAAGAATCGAGTGGTTCTTGCTCCGATGGCAGGTGTATGTAACTCGGCCTTCCGTCTAACTGTGAAAGAATTCGGTGCTGGCTTAGTATGTGCCGAAATGGTTAGTGACAAAGGAATCCTTTTAAAAAATGAAAAAACAATGAATATGCTCTATATTGATGATAGAGAAAAACCGCTTAGTCTACAAATCTTTGGCGGTGAAAAGGAAACATTGGTAGAAGCAGCAAAATTCGTTGACCAAAATACAAATGCAGATATTATTGATATTAATATGGGATGCCCTGTTCCGAAGATCACGAAATGTGATGCAGGCGCGAAGTGGCTCCTTGATCCGAATAAAATTTATGAAATGGTTTCAGCGGTAACAGATGTTGTAACGAAGCCTGTTACAGTTAAAATGCGAATGGGCTGGGATGAAGATCATATTTATGCTGTTCGTAATGCACAGGCAGTGGAACGAGCTGGAGGAAAAGCTATTTCACTCCATGGGCGCACACGCGTTCAAATGTATGAAGGAACTGCAAATTGGGATATTATTCGTGAGGTGAAGGAGAGCATCAATATTCCGTTAATCGGAAATGGAGATGTTCACACACCTCAGGATGCAAAACGAATGCTTGAAGAAACAGACTGTGATGGTGTGATGATTGGCCGGGCAGCATTAGGAAATCCATGGATGATTTATCGTACAGTTAAATATTTAGAGACAGGCGAGCTTATGGATGAACCGAATGTACGAGAGAAGATTGCTGTTTGTATTCTTCATTTAGATCGCTTGATTGAATTGAAAAACGAACACATTGCTGTTCGTGAAATGCGCAAGCATGCTGCATGGTACTTAAAAGGAATTCGTGGTCATGCTACAGTACGAAATGCAGTGAATGAATGTAATACTAGAGAAGACCTTGTCACATTATTAAATGCCTTTGTAATGGATGTTGAAGAGAAAGAGCGGAGTCAAATTCTAGCTGGATAATGCTTTCGTTTGACATTGAAAATTTCTTTTTCTATAATAATTTTGATATGTAAGAGAACTGCCAGTGGGTTTACTGGCAGTTT
This sequence comes from Cytobacillus eiseniae, assembly GCF_017874625.1. Taxonomy (GTDB): domain Bacteria; phylum Bacillota; class Bacilli; order Bacillales; family Cytobacillaceae; genus Cytobacillus; species Cytobacillus eiseniae. Next base: position 55,918 of record NZ_JAGIKZ010000023.1, read on the forward strand.
TTATTCTATTTAATTATATTTTTGGTGTCTGTGTTGTTCTCTTTGTGTAAAATAAATAGTAGAAGAAATTTACGCCTCTTAATTGCTTTACATAAAGATTTACAAAATAATGGAGATGATATAAGTGAGTCAGAGTCATGAAGAATTAAATGACCAATTACTAGTTAGAAGGGAAAAAATGAGCAGCCTTCAAGCGAAGGGGCTAGATCCTTTTGGAAAGCGATTTGACCGAACGCATCAGTCAATGGAACTGACTGAACAATATGCTGCACTTGAAAAAGAGGAAATCGAAGAGAAAAACATTCAAGTGAGTCTTGCTGGCCGAATTATGACTAAGCGCGGAAAAGGAAAAGCAGGTTTTGCTCATATCCAAGATTTATCTGGACAAATTCAAATTTATGTACGTAAAGATGCAATCGGTGATGAAGGCTATGAAATTTTTGATTCTGTAGATCTTGGTGATATTGTAGGGATCACAGGTATTCTTTTTAAAACAAAAGTTGGCGAACTTTCGATTAAAGTTCAGGAATTTGAACTATTAACAAAATCATTAAGACCTCTGCCAGATAAATTCCATGGCTTAAAGGATGTCGAACAGCGATATCGCCAACGTTATTTAGATCTAATCATGAGTGAAGAAAGCAAGAAAACATTCGTGGATCGCAGTCGCATCATTCAATCAATGCGTCGCTACCTTGATAGTAAAGGGTATTTAGAAGTTGAAACACCAATGATGCATTCAATTGCAGGTGGAGCATCTGCACGTCCGTTCGTTACTCATCATAATGCTTTAGATATGGAGCTATACATGCGTATAGCAATAGAGCTTCATTTAAAGCGCTTAATTGTAGGCGGTTTAGAAAAGGTATATGAAATTGGCCGAGTATTCCGTAATGAAGGGGTTTCTACACGTCATAATCCTGAATTTACAATGATTGAACTATATGAAGCTTATGCAGATTATCGAGACATCATGAGCTTGACAGAAAATTTAATTGCACATATTGCACAAGAAGTGTTAGGAACGACTACAGTACAATATGGGGAGTACGAAGTAGATTTAAAACCAGAATGGAAAAGACTTCATATGGTTGATGCAATAAAGGAATATACAGGAGTCGATTTCTGGAAAGAAATGAGCAAAGAAGAAGCTCAAGCATTAGCGAAAGAGCATGGAGTGGAGATTACAGAACACATGCTTTATGGCCATATCGTTAATGAATTCTTTGAACAAAAGGTAGAAGAGAAATTAATCCAACCTACATTCATTTACGGGCACCCTGTGGAAATTTCACCACTTGCTAAGAAAAATGATAAGGACCCAAGATTTACAGATCGATTCGAGTTATTTATTGTTGCTCGTGAGCATGCAAATGCATTCACAGAACTGAATGATCCAATTGATCAAAGACAGCGCTTTGAAGCGCAGCTTAAAGAGCGAGAGCAAGGCAATGATGAAGCTCATATGATGGATGATGATTTCATAGAAGCACTAGAATATGGAATGCCTCCAACAGGTGGACTAGGAATCGGTGTTGACCGACTTGTTATGCTATTAACAAATTCTCCTTCTATAAGAGATGTATTATTGTTCCCGCTAATGCGTCATCGTTAATATAATTCCAAGAGGTAAAGCGAATTTTTGCTTTACCTCTTATTAATAGTTGAGAATACATTTAGTAGTATACAGGAGGGGCTTTATTGTTAATAAGTTTTTAGGATATGTTCTCATAGTAAGTTGACTTCAGTTCCATGTTTCTTTTGGCTTACTGGGGATATTGAAAGGTGTTATTTCGATTCTAGTTCCGATAAACTATTAAGAATACTCTTTCTTCTAATTTCGGACAAATGTTTTAAAAAAACATGTTGCATCCGATTAAAGATGGTGGTATATTAATATCTGTTGCTGCGAGATGATCGCTTTTGAAAAATATTTTTTTAAAAAAGTTATTGACTCGAACCTAGCAATTATGATAGTATTTAAAAGTCGCGTTAAGCGATTGGGTGAAAGTATTGCTCTTTGAAAACTGAACGAACAAAAAACGTCAACGTTTAAACTTATTTTTTATTTTAGAGCTAATCAACTCTTTATTGGAGAGTTTGATCC
>NZ_JAGIKZ010000024.1 GCF_017874625.1 Cytobacillus eiseniae
TGAGAAGGCCACCAAGCGAAGCGCGGTAGTAACCCCTAACATTTTTACACTAGCAAACAAGTGAAATGCGACAACTATCTTGACAAACACCGATACTAATTTTATGATTATTTATCATGATATTTTTAATCGCAGATTTATCTAAAAATATCCGATTTCCTTCTGAATCTAGGCTATATTGCCATTTGAACCCATTGTCCGTTGAGCTTGTTGAACTTGTACTTAATTCAATGATTTGATTATCCTTTGTCATCACCTTAACAATTGGGCTAATTTCAGGTAAATAGCTTGACTGACCATCCATTCGTTCCCCTTCAATTCCAATTCCAATAGCTGAAACATAGATCGTTTTCAATACGACTTCTTCATTTTGTTGTTTGAGTGTTAAATCAATATCCGTTTTATCTGAGCGATCCTTTGCTGTAAATTTATTTTTAAAAGGGCCATTAGCTATGACCTTGTCTGTTTCATCATTTACAATGGCATCAGCTTTAATCGTGATGCCTTTGCCTTCTAAGCTACTTAATGTATCGATATCAAACATGACAATAATCTTCTTATGATCCTCTGTTAATTGTTGCTCAACCATATAACTTGCACCATGCTTTACATCTAATTCCAGATTGGAAACTAAAGCTCCTTCAGGAAATCCCGTTCCATCTTCCTTTTCAAAAGAAACAGTGGTGAGCGCGCTTTTCCCCGCACTCAAACTTTCCTCTATTTTCATTTTTATTCCAGATTGTACAACCTCTTGATCGTGTGTGTCTTTTACAAAGCCATTTGTTCCCCCTCCGAAAAACTCATTAAAATAACCTGTGTCCTGAGATGCTGCGACAGTAGTTGAAGTACCTATTACTAAAATTGCCACGCCCGTTATTACCCTTTTTCGCATACTCATAAAAGCTTTCTTTCCAGATTTGTTCTTATCCATTATGATCATCCCTTCTTCCCTCTACTTCTGATTTAAGCAAATAATCTTTGCTTATGTGCTGATTATATCCACGAAGTTTAAAGTTTTTTTTAAGAAAGGGATAAGCTTCTCTTAAATATGGGAAAATGCAATTTCTACATATAAAAAAGAGGCCTCCATGTGAGATCAAAAATTCCCGTAAATGTATTCTTTTATCCCCTCTACAATCGCGGCAGCAACATCATTTTGACCTTCAGCCGTCCACATCTTGGATTCATCCTGAGGGTTTGTCAAATAACCTACTTCTATTAAGACTGCTGGCATTTCTGTATCTTTAACAACAAATAAATCTTGCTTCTTGGCTCCCCTATCTCTAAATCCAGTTGCTTCAACCACATGTTTCAGTAAAACTTCTGCAAGTTTTCGAGAATTTTTGTGATAGTAAAACACCTCAGTACCTGAAACACTCGAATCATCAAAAGTGTTACCGTGGATAGAAATAAGTAAATCTGCATTTAACTCATTGGCATATTTCGGCCTATATCGACTTTCTTGCGATAGAAAGCTGTCATCCGCTCTCGTCATATATACATCTATTTGAGATTCCTGTTTTAATAGGTTTTCCACCTTTTTTGATACACTCAAAGTAAAGTCCTTTTCATACTGGCCACTCACACCTGTAGATCCAACATCTTTTCCCCCATGTCCTGGATCAATGACTATTTTATATTTTTTATCTGTTATCTTTTGATTATTTATATACTCTTTATTATCAGATTGCATATTATTTTTATTTGAATCAAAAGTAGAGGTTCCCCGAAATTCAACTAAACTAATAACAATTAATAATACTAATACACTAAATATGATTAAACGCGTTCTTTTATTTAACATTTTCCCCTCTTCTTTCATTCTCTTTTTACTTCTGTACAGTTAGTCGATGACAACGCGTATAACAGTTGAAGTTATATGGCAGCATATTTTCTTCCATTCTCTTCATTTGATATCCCTGATCTGATAGATAGGTTAATAGAATTGGCAAATGTTCAGCTGTCTTTTGTTTATCATGCATAAGAATAATTGGTGCCACATCTGCTTTGACTAGATTTTCGATTTGATTAATGACTGTTTCTACATATTGTCCACTGGATAAAGACCAATCACTACTGTCAACATTCCAATCCCATAATTTAAATCCTCTGCTATCTAAAATATCTCGAAAAGAATTTGTTAAATAAGGAACACTTCCATAAGGGGTCCGAATTAGATTTGATCGAATACCTGTAATCTGTTGAAGTGTCTTCTGTGCGGTCATCATTTCTTCGAGAGCAGATTGTTCGGATTGATAGAAATGCTCTTTGTTGTGAGTCACACCATGTAAACCGACAGCATGACCAGCCTCTACAATTTTAGTAACAACCTCTGGCATATCTCTCATCAAAGGTTCCAGCATAAAGAATGTTGCTTCTGCATTAAATTGATGTAAGGCATCTAAAATATCTGTTGTTACAGAAGTGGGACCATCATCAAAGGTGAGATAGACCGTCTTTTCAATATTGGGAGAAACGAGTTCTATATCCGACTCCAAATTCTCAGATTCCGTTTTTTCTCTTTCAGAGGATTTTTTATTACGCTCCAACTCGGGATTATGAGATGTTTCAATTGGCTCTGTTGACTTAGAATCGACTTGATCCCGATTCAAATCAAGCTGACAGCTATAAAAAAGAACCATGCTTGCAAGGAAAAATAATAGTAGTATACGCTTTCTCATATGGGACCTCTATTCCATTTCTTTTGATGTTGTGAATAGATTAATAGAATGAGATAAAGAAGAGATGAAGATGAAATTGATTTAGGCTAAAGTTTAGACTAGATTAAATCCTTTTTTAGCAAAAAAAAGATGAGTAGAATTGAAATTCTACTCATCTTTCTTTATATAGAAGTAAAATAATACTCCATCTTCAGTATTTGATACCCCATATTGTGAACCATGCAGCTCCAATATATTTTTTGAAATAGCAAGGCCTAACCCTGTTCCGCCTTTGGAGCGGTTGCGTGACGTATCCCCGCGATAAAAACGATCCCATATTTTTTCCAAATGATCCTCAGCAATATGTGTACCTTTATTCTCCACACATACCTTCACTTGCTCGTCTTCTTCGATCATAGAAATAATGATTCTTTCATTATTCGGTGTGTAACGGATCGCATTGGTAATAAAATTCGTAATCACTTGCTCGATTCGATGTTGATTGGCAACAACCTTTATTTTGGAAAGCTGTTTATGGACATGTAATTGCTTCTTCATTATGTCTATATGTAATTGCTCACATATATACTCAATGACCTCGTCAATATAAAACACATCCATATTCATTTTATACGTACCCGATTCAAATTTGGCTAATTCGAGCATATCAACAATGAGCATATCCATTTTATCTACTTCTTTTGCCATTGCTTTAAAATAATAATCTTTTTTATTACTTGCAACACCATCCTCCAAAATGGAGATACAGCTCTTCATAATGCTTAAAGGCGTCTTTAATTCATGTGAAACACTTGAAATAAATTCTTTTCGGATCTTTTCTAACCTTTTTTCTTTTTCAATATCCTGCTGCAATTGATGAATATACGAATGCAATGTATTGGAGAGTGTATTAATATTATTTGACAAGGTACCAATCTCATCTTTTGATGTAATCGGTATTGTCTCCGTGAAGTCCAAGTTCGCCATCCTGCTCGTCGTATCGTTTATTTGTAATAGGGGTTTGGCAATCTTTTTTGAATAATAAAATGAAGCCAGAACCACAAGAAACAAGACCAATATGATTAGATAGATATAATAATCCTCTAACATTTGTACTGCTTCATCTACTGGTTGTAAGGAGGTCATCGCAAATATATACATTGTTTCACCAGTCGTATCTTTTAAGGGTCTAATAAAAATTTTGTAATTGATGTTATTTTCCTCAAAATCGATTGTATCTGTAACCGAAAGTTGGCGTTCTTTAAATAGTAAGTCTACCTGAAATTTCTTTACTCTTTCGATAAACACGCGATTTGAATAAATATTAGAACTGCCTGACCCGACAGGTAAATTCAATTCCAGAATGTCTCCCTTTAAAAATAAGTTCAAGTAATCTTCCCTGATTATACGGCCAGGATCTGCGGGCAATTGTAATTCCCTGACCTCTTCCATTAATTGCTGTGATCGCTCGATTGGATAAGGTTCAGCAACCTCTTTTCTGCCAAATAATTTTTCTGAAAGCAACATATTTTCTAAGACAGAATTCCTATTTTCTACTGTTACAATAGCTGGAACGAAGCGATCATCTTTTTTCACACCATCTATATAAATACGATTTCCCTGATTTAAATCATACCTGACCCTTTCCATATCCTCTAAACCAATCAAACTATACAAAGGAATGTGAATCGTTCGATTCGAAAAATCTTTCTCTCGTGAAGGGTCTAATTGAATCTTTAAGGAAAAATCATCAGCAAAATGAATATTTCCTGCACTATCTAATGTGGCAATCCATGTCATATTTTCTTGGTAAAAATCCTGCTCGAGCTTTTGGATCTTTTCAACATCATTTCCTGCCTTCAAGTACTCCACCATAAATGATTGAATACTTGTTTCAATCTCATTTACCTTTTGGTTAGCATAATATTGCTTAAAAAATATGGTTTGTCCAATAAAAATAGCTGCCAAAATGAACATGCATAATAAAGTTGTTAGAATAAATAACTTAAAAACAATTCCTTTTTTCATGCGTTGCCCTCAAATTTATAACCTGCTCGAATAACCGTTACAATACAATTGGCTTTATTTCCTAATTTATGACGCAAATTACGGATATGACTATTAACTGTACGATCATCGCCTGTAAATTCATAACCCCAAATTTTCGTGATAAGTTGTTCTCTCGTAATTATAATTCCTTGATTTTGTATTAAATAGGTTAATATTTCAAATTCCGTATAGGTCAAACTTATTTGTTCTCCATCTACAGATACCGTACGTGTAGGAAAATCGACTAGGATCCCACTACTATTTAAAGTATCTTTATGTGCTGTCTTACTTATCTGAGCATATCGACTTTCCATTAATCGTTTCACTCTTGCTAACAAAATCGGTGGACTATATGGTTTTGTCACATAATCATCCGCTCCTAGTTCAAAACCTAGTAAGGTATCATCTTCATCTACCCGAGCTGTCAACATAATAATAGGCACATTGGATATCTTTCGAATTCGGCGACAAACAGACCATCCATCTAATTCTGGCAACATAATATCTAGAATAATCAAATGTACTTCATATTCATCAAAAATAGCTAAAGCTTCATTTCCATCAACTGCTTCTAATACTTTATATCCTTCTTCCAATAAATAATCTTTCACAATTTCACGTAAGATGTCTTCATCTTCTACAATTAATACTGACTTTTGCATTTTCCTACCCCACATTATCTTAAAGGTTCGAACCTAGGATATCATAACGATGTAAAGATGACATAAAGATGGAAACCAGATTGAAAAATTCCTCAAAATGTGATAAATAAATGAATTTTTTTACATTTCCTTTATTATTAGAAATCCTATCACAGCCCCTAATGTATTCACAATCAAATCATTAATATCAGTACTTCTCCCATTCCAAAATCAAATTCATAATCAGTGGGTGAGCCACTGAATAAAACAGGTAATTATTGATAATTCTATAGAGAGACATTAAGCCGAAGGAGAACTTCCCCAATGCCGCATCAAAAGTTTGAGTCAGCTAACATAAAACCTCGTTATTCCAAAGGGGAAATATCTGTTTGGGGAATCAATTCGGTATATCCCAGAACACCTTGGATTTCCGCTTGGTGGTCGGCTGCTTTTCCAGGTTTCGGGCACATGTTCCTGGGGAAATACCTACACGGTTTTATTTTAATTATCTGGGAGCTTGTGGTAAACAATTTGTCCCATCTAAACATGGCCATTGCCTTTTCCTTTATTGGCAGGTTCGAAGAGGCTAAAGCCATCATAAATATGGACTGGGCGATGCTTTATATAGCTGTCTATATATATAGCATCTGGGACAGTTACAGATGTGCAGTTGAAATCAAGAAAGCTCACCTTCTATCTGAAATTGAAGATGCACCTGTAACACCTTCAGATGTTAATTACTTTGATATAAATGTCCTCGACAAGAAAAATCCCTTGGTTGGTTCGATCTGGTCCTTTTTTACACCTGGCTTGGGGCAATTATATGGCAGTAATACACTTGTTGGCACATTTATTTTAGCTTGGTGGATATTTGTTTGCTATAAGGCGATGGCTGTTCGTACCTGGCTATATTCTTTTCTAGGTGAATTTGACAAAGCCACTGAGATTGTGGATTGGCAGTGGTTCCTCTTTTTGCCCTCTATGTATGCCTTCTCCATCTATCAAGCTTATGTAGCGGTAACTGAAAACAATACACTGTTCGATATTGAGCAAATACGGTATCTAAGAGTGAGGGCTGAAAACTTGGGACAACTAAGCAAAAATGAAAACAATACCGTACAAATAATTGCTACATTTGATCATTCATCCTTTGTAGAGATCGCTATTCATGATATGGAGAAGATGGGGATTCCACCAGAGGATATCATTGCATTGCCTCTTGAAAATCTTGATTCTCAAACACATATCATTGACTCTATCCATCGTGTCGATGGTACAAGTGTTCTCGATGGAGCCATGATGGGTGCAACAATCTTTTCGGTTCTTGGAGGGATTTATGGCTTCGTATGGCACTGGGGACCTATTATTTGGGGGTTGATTGGGTTAATTGGCGGTTTTATCTTAGGATTGATAATCGAATTAGTAATAACTAAAAAGAAATTAAAAGTTTTTTCAACCCGTAAAAGTGAGGTTATTATTGATATAACATGCAATACCTCTTTGCAAAACCAGTTGATTAAAGTTCTTAAATCAAGACGTGCAACTGGTTTTGTGATTATGCCTTAAAGATTATAGGTTGCCATACTTCAAAAAGGAAGTATGGTTTTTTTATTTAGACTGCGTTAAACGATAGGATAGATCCATATACAATAATTTTGACAAGTAAACATAGTGAACTTTATGCAGTATTTAAACTGTTAAATTTCAACATTTTCTAACAGGCAGTTTAGTGGAAGAAGGATTTTAATTGACTATGATGGAAATTTATAATAAAGGTAAAATCTAAGAAGGCGATTTAAATACTATAAAAATATTCTATTGAATGAATGTAAGGGAGGTCAGCTAACTTGGAAATGACAACAGAAAGGTTAATAATTAGACCTTTTAAGAGTACTGATTTACAGGATGTATTTGCAATTTATAATAATGATGATACATGTAAGTTTCTATTACATCATAAGTGGACTCATGAAGATATGCAGAAAAGATTTAATAAAAAGTTAGCAAACAATGTGCTCACTAAAGAATCAATGTTAAGTTTGGCAGTGATCTATAAAACTAAAGTAGTTGGTGATCTATCCGTATGGTATACAGATATGAAAGACACTGTTGAGATTGGATATAGTTTTTCAAATGAAGTAACAGGGAGAGGCTTGGCAACAGAAGCAGTAAGTAGTTTGGTATTTAGATTATTTAATGAATTTCATGTACATCGTATACAAGCTAATCTTGATGCACGAAATACAGCTTCACAAAAATTGTGTGAACGAATAGGCATGAGAAAAGAAGCACATTTCATACAAGATTTTTGGAATAAAAACGAATGGACAGATAGTATTGTGTATGGAATGTTGCCCTCTGATTTGAAGTAATAGATTTTGTTATTTTGTTGTGCTAACGATCGGCCTTTGTATACTAAGAAATACAATATCGCACTACAATCAGAAGAAATTTGTTTGAAACGAACATTTATTTAGTTTGGCAGGTATATTACTTTAAGGTGATATTGATTATTAAACTACAAAACCCCTAAATCGTTGTATTATCAACGCTCTAGGGGTTTCCTTTCATAAATCTTAGTTACTTATGGTAACGTTCACCGCTATGAATCTTGATGAGTTATTTATTTTTCATTGGATTTGGTAAAGAAGACTTACCCCTTGGGCAGGTCAAGTGCTTGGTAATCTGTTTGATACTTTCCACCATCCGCCACTTGTGAATGATACAAAGCCTTTAAGGCAAAATTTTTCTCAAGTTCGTGTTCTTCCATCAACTCTCTTAATTGCCCTTGTAGCTCTTTATTGTCTTTCACCAGTTGTTTCATTTGTGATTGTATGTATCTCATAAAATGTTTACTTACCTCCATTCAAATAGCAGTTCTATCTAACACGGATATGATTGTTTCTTTTGCTTAAATAATCTTATAAATGATTTTCTTAATAACCTTAGTTACTTGTGGTAAGATTTACCGTAATGAATCTAAATGAGGTTATTATAAATGAATTTAATTCGATGTATAGACAAGTAATTCTTTAGTATCTATTACAAGCTTAGAAGATTGTATAAAGTCAAATCCCAATATACCGTCAATTTCTAAGCCATAATCCATATTTCCAATTTCAATTTGGAAGTTTTCTTGCACTATTTCTCCTAAAGCAATTCTATCAAAATTTTTAACGTAAACGTATTCTACACCGCCTACGCCTCGAATAGTATCCACTGTATCATTTTCCTCGGGACAACACCAATTTCATCCACCACATTCGCATTAAAAATCGTACCTGCTGACCCAGTATCTATTAATACTTTATTAAGAATTAATCGTTTCCCCCGGTATTGTATTTCTAATTTTACAAAAGGAAGCCCATACAAAATGTCAATATTCATCTGGCACCTCGAATCCCGACATACCTTTCACGAGCAACTAAGTCGGGGCGTGAAGTATGAAAAAAGCAATATTCACGATTTGGCTGTTCCTGCCGCAATTCGCCATATCGGCGCATTGCGTCAACAGATTTTTCATAGCGATCAATTACTATAATTTCATCAATATGCCTTTGTCCGTTTCTTGAGTGCGCCTTGATAACTTCTAATACAACCCATTCATTTGGAAACCGTTCTTGTACTTCTATCCAACGCATCTCATCACTCCGTTCAAGTTTACTTGACATTATTGTATCAAAAAACAATTGTAATTACTTAGCTTGTCAATAATAATTTTTATAGGCTTTATCACTATCATAATTAATTTTGAATAAATGAAGATTTTTCCAAGGAATGTTATAATTTATTTAATTAAATGAGGGGTGGGATTTGGAATGGGAAATTGCAAAATAATTAAATGTCAAATTAATAAATTAAATGGGATTAAATTCGAGTAATTCAAATACTTTAATTTGAATGCTCGTAATTTCTTTCAAAATATAGGAGGAGCATTCGTGTTAAATAAACAGGGATTTAATTTATGGGCAGACAATTATGATAACACTGTACAAATTAGTGAAGAAAACAATGATTATCCGTTTGCAGGTTACAAACAAATATTAAATGTTATCTTCAATGAAGTAATGCAAAAAACTTGTTCAGACGTGTTGGATATAGGGTTTGGAACAGGTGTATTAACGAGTAAGCTATATGAAAATAGGCATCAAATAGATGGGTTGGATTTTTCACCTAAAATGATTTCTATTGCAAAGGCAAAAATGCCCGGAGCTAATTTAATAGAGTGGGATATTTCAAAGGGTCTACCATCCAAAATCATTGACAACAGGTATGATTCAATTGTAAGCACCTATACATTGCACCATCTAACAGAAGGCGAAAAGGTTTCCTTTGTTACTAAATTATTATCTCTCCTAAAAGCAGAAGGGCAAATATTAATTGGAGACATCGCTTTTCAGAGCAGAGAAAAACTGAATATTTGTAGAGAAAACAATCTTCATCATTGGGACGATGATGAGTTTTATTTCGTTTTTGATGAATTAAAATCCGCATTAGCAAGTATATGTAATTGCAAATTTTATTCAATTTCTCATTGTGGCGGGGTTATTATCATCTCTAAATAAAGGATGCGGGAGTAGCAAGTTTACATTGTTACTTCTTCACTTTTGGGATTTCATTTCTTGTTCAACTAAAGGAACTTATCTACCTAAGAAAGAATCTAAACAGGCCAAAAAATCCAAATTTCATTCAACACTTGAATTTTTTGGCTTTTAATTTTTATCCCTAAAAACCTCATCTACTTATGATACGGTTCACCGTAACGTTGGATAGGGTAAAATATTCGTTAATAGACTTATAGATTATTAAAAAAAGAAGTACAAAGGGTGTCCTTTTGTACTTCTTTTTTATTTATGCTGATCTAATTTTTTGTACTCCTGTATCCTCCGGCCTCATTAGATGAACAGTTAATTTACATAAAAATAAATAGTACCCTAAATCATTTAAGGACATAATTTTACTAAATTTACCTTCTCTTAATTTGTTTTCAAACATTACTCTTGAAAACGAATTTAGAAGACTGAGGTCAACCACATATTCTTCAATTAAAGGATCAGGAAAGTACAACAGTCTATATATTTGATTACTTTTTATTGCTTGTTCATCCATATCAAGTGATTTAATCGGGATTAAAGGAGCAAATATCAAAATATCATCCCGTTCAGAATCACAGGTATTTGATAAAAGAATTGCTTTAGCCTTTAAAACAGATAACTCTCCATTTTTGTCCTGTTTGATAAAGGGGATTAACTCTCCAAAAATATCCCCTTGTGCTAGATAAGGCAAAGCAGAATGCATTGAAAAGTTTCTTTGCACCCCACTCTTTTCAAATTGTTGAATCGAAGCTTTTACTTGTTCTTTTGTGTAAGGGTGAATTGAAGGAAATACTTCAGTGACAAAATCAATAAATTCATTCATCATAAGTCAAATAGATTAACTCCTAATGGCTTAAATAATTTATCCAAAGAACTGTTATATTGTAATAACTCCTGTTCACTAAAATCCCTTACCCCAGTAAAAACTTCTCTAGCTTCTTTGTATCTGTCGAATTTATTAGCCATACTTGATATCTCCGGTGTGCTTGTTTCCTCTTCATAATAAACATGCTCTACATTTGGTGATGCACCAGACATACTTGAGCTAAATGTGTTTAGTGAAAATGAGCCTAGTGCTAAAAGCGCTCCAAGACTAACCATAATTTTCGGGGAATTAGTTTTTTGTACTAATAATGCTTCACTCATACGTCAAAAACCCCCTCTGTTATCATTTTATTTAGTTTTTCCTCTAAAATTGTTCGGGTAATTTTCACGATTTTTTTGGCATTTTTAATATTTGAAGTATACCCATCTTTATAATTAAAACCATGCCGATCATTAACATCTAAAATGCAAACCAAATAATGGTCTTTTTCATTTTTTAACATACCAGGGCCTTGATAATTTAATCCTTCATATATTCTTAAATTTTTAAATGTAATATTAACATAATAATCATCTTCTATTACAAACGTTATTTTTTGTTCTATCTCATGGGGACTTAAATCTGTTTTTAAATTAATAAATTTATTTCTCATTAAATCTATTGGATCTTCGTCAAGTATGGAATCAAACACTATTTCAGTAGTTAATCCTGAAAATAGATATCCATCTTTAATATAATTCCCCAAGGTTGAATAAAGGATATCCACCCTATTTTCAACATAATCCAGACATCTTTCCCAATTTCCCTCAAAAGCATCATCATAGTTTGTTAAAAGTTGTGTATTAGATAATGATATGTTTAATTGAGAGTGTCCATTATGAGATGTTGTGGAAATTCTAGGTATGTCTTCAGGAGCATCATCTGGAACAGGAATTAAAGTTACTTGATGGAAAAAATCCTTTAATTGATCTTCAATTTCAAAGGCTTTCCTTCTCAAGTTACTTATTCTAGGATAAACAATATTATACCTTGTATTTTTTATAAGCATCATTCTCACTCCGTACAGTCTTATTATATCTCATTATATAATAAGTTTATTTACTTGACAATTATTACCTTAAAGTATATATATTATTCATAAAATTAGAAATTGAGTTGTTGTTTTGGATTAGCTGGATAACACATCTCATTTATATTCTAAATAAGTCGAATGAGGTCTCTTCTAACATATTATAAGGCTCTTCCTCTTCACACATCACTTCATAAAGTTGTCCAAGGTTCCATATAAGCATTCCAAATTCCTCCTGCTGATGTTTATCCATGGCATCCCATGATGACGGTTTAATAACTATGTTTTCCGATTCCATTGGAATTAGATTATTTAAATAAGTTATTCTTTCATCTTCAGTTAATTCTAACAATTGCTTTCTATATTCTTCAAAAATATCATTTTCTTCTTTTATCCAGGAAAGTATGCAGTATGAATTATCTCCTTCAGGGAATACAGAAAAGAAAACATGTTTCATTTGGATGTTAAGATTCATTAAATCTTGAACAGCTTTTCCTTTCAAGTCTTTAGTTATTACTGTAAATCCTGACGCTGCAAAGTTTACAGCTTTTTCAAATTTCCACACTACTGATGTTAAAACATCATATTCATCTTTTAATATAGCTTTTTCAAAAATCCCCTTAGGTTTCTCCAAGTCATCTATGGCTAACTTATCTCCTTTAAACATATCCTCAAACTCATTATGATTAATTAAGGATGGAGTCTTACTAAATATTCCTTGTTCGAATTTTATGTTTTCTTGCTTTCTTTGATAGCATAAAGCGAACGCTCGATACGTATAAAGAAACACATGTTTATCGCTATAATCAAAATCATAATTCTCTATCGGTTTAAAAAGTTCATTGTCATGGTGGCCACAAAATCCTGTAAATACAGTTGCTTCCTTTCTTCCCCACTTAGTGGCGATCTCAAAGGGATTATCACTTTTCGGATAAGGCATATACAACATTCCGTTATCAGCAATTCTTTTTAGTATTTTATTATTTTGAATAGAATGAGCACCAATTATTTTTTCACTACACCTACTCTTATTTGGATGAAGGCATTGTTTTATTTTGGATTGCTTTTTTAAATTTTTATAATTTGCTAGGAAGTTTTCAGGGTTTCTAAAATTTGGATCATCTGCTTTGTTGATACAACATTTTTTATACTTTTTTCCACTACCACAAGGACAAAGATCATTCCTACCTACTTTAGCCATTTCAATCTCCTAACTATAAAAATGTATTAATTAGTTTTCTTTGCAACTATTACAACTTCCAAATTTATATTTCTTATAATTATCCTCATAATAGGATTGTGCCTCTTGGAGATCTTTATAATAAAGCCAGCCACCATCACGAAGTAGACCATTAACTTTTTTGTACTTTGAATCTGCTGTAGGAATAAAAATGCAGTCATCTAAGTGGAACGTAATCTTTTTTGTCGGGTGATCAACATTTATCCACATAATTTCACCTTCCTCACAGAGAGCTTTTTTGATTACCTTTATGCCTCTTCATTCTCGGATTATCATAAGCAATCTTAATTAACTTTTGTAACTCGTTCACATCATGTATATAAGCAAAAGGAATATTGATTTGGTTAATATACAGTTCCCGCATTGGCTTTTCGAACTGAACACTAAATTCCTCTTTTCTTGTTAAAAGGTGATCCCTAATTTCGGGAGGAAAATGCAGTAATAATGCATTACCATTTTCTGTCGTAATCGTAGCAAACTTTATAAAACCTTTCTTTGCGATCGAAATACATTTTCTAAGGGAAACAATTTCTATATCATCAAAATTCTCCTCTATAAAGTAGTAGCTTTTTTCTGCCATTCTCCGATGATATTCATCCTTCATAAGAGGAAAAATATCTTCTACTGATTTATATTCCATAGTCTTAACACCTCTCAATAGATTAGTAGATTAATTCCTTAAACATATCCAATATTAGCTTCTTTCTTTCCGTTAAAAATTGTTCATAGTTTTCTATTTTCCATAGGTTTTTGTCTTTCGGAATTAAATGCATTTCTAGATAATCATCTGACTTATCTTCGAACCATTTCTCTGGTAAACTATCACTTTTGCCACCAGAACCATTTTCTTGTTGTTTTAATAACATACAATTAGCAATTTGGTCACGATCTTCAGATTTATATTTTAAGACCTTTCTTCCTGTTTCAGGGTTTACTTTCTTTACTGTCTTTAAAGCACTTTGAGGGAAGATATGGTCAACTTGCGGTTGATTATTAACGAACGCCGGGTGATATGAAAAATCCTTGTACCATAAATTAAATATGAGATGAATATTCTTCGAGCCATAAGAAAGATCGAGAATTGTTTCGTCATCAATTTGTAAGTTTCTTCCGCTTCTACGTATAGCATCAAATAACTCATCTACTTTGAAATCCCGCGCCTTTCTTACAGTGTCAATACAACGGTCAATAACCGTATCTGGACTTCCACTAAACGCACCTGTTAGTAGAGTTCTTAGAATATACTCATCTAGCATCTTCACATTTGCCCACTTGTTTTTAAAATGATATCTGAAATATATCACCGGTATTAACCCGAGATATGATGTCAAAGCTTTGTCGGATCTTAAATAAGTCTTGCCATATAAGAAATCCTTCACATCTTTTATAGCATTTGCAATGTCATCCCACTTAATTGAAATATCTTCTCTCGTTGTTTCATCCCTGAATTTTGATACGTTATAAGCTGCCCCTTTATCAAGTAAAGCAAGACATGTCTTTAGTACAAAATCACGATTAAACTTATATCCCGTGTTATTGAGATCCTCCAACAATTCCTCCATTTTTTCATCGGATTCTGACCAACTAGCTGATAGAAGTGAAAATAAAAGGTCTGATTTACCTAGAACTGTTCCCCCAGAATTGGCTCTTATAAAAATTTCAACAACATCATCTTCAGTATATGCTTCTTGATTGTCTACACTATCTAACTCTTGGTAAATTAAGGTTTCTTCCGATGTAAAGATTCTAATTATCTTAGAAACATTTCTTCTAATGCGCTTTTCTTGCTCCCTAGTAAGATCCATATTGCTATTATCTATGAGTCTTTCACTGATTTCATCGTATTCTTCATTACTAAATACGATATCTTTGAACTTTATCCAAGGGAATTTAACCTTGTCCTTTTCCATAAACTTAAATCGGTATCTAATATCATCAGGTTGTGTTAAATCACCACTTAAAATATCCAAATATAATTCTTTACCCTCGTAACTACCTTTCAAGCCAATGAACAAACTTTGTAATCGTTGTTGACCATCTAGTACTAACATCTTTATTCTTGAATCCTCTAATACGTAAAAATCTGACAACTTCTGTTTCTTTTTATAATTTTGGATGAATTCCCGACGTTTGATACTGCTCTTGGTCTTCCAAACAAGCAACGTACTAATAGGATATTCCCTAAGAATTGAATCAAATAGACGCTCTGTTTGCTCCTCTTTCCAAACAAATGGTCTTTGAATATTCGGCAGCCAGAAGCCCCCATCCTTTTCCTCATTATTTAAATACCCTACCATCCTACGAATAGTTTCTCTTTGATTTTTCATTAACTGCTCACCCCGAACGTTTATTGTTTATAAATTAATATTTCATCTCTCATTGCTCTCTCTTGTACAATTTCATCATTATGCACAACATATATATAAACCTTATCTAAAATATCCTGTAAATCCTCTAAATGATCTTCTGATGGCAAGTAATCTTCTCTATCCGTTACAATAATAAATCTAGGTTCACCATTGAATCGTTCACTATAAAAGTCGACTAAAGCGAATGTATTAAAGGTTTTGAAATTACCTCTTCCGTTACTCTGTTCGTATTTTTCTACAATATCCTTGTAATCTATTGAAAACAGTCTATTTAACTGATGATTTGGAGTTAATTCAAGCTGCATTAGTAATTTAGGTGGCTCCATTCCAATGTTTCTTTGTCGTTCAATCATCATGAGGCGTTCGTCACGTCTAATTTCAGTATCAGTTAAATTAGCATTCATTTGATTGATTAACGCGCTGTTTTTATTATCCATATTCTCTTGTTCGTATATAAACCGCTTATCTAATATGTCATCAATTTGTTTCTTAAACGTTTTTTGAAGATAATCTGCAACCTTGTCTAGCTGCTGCTCTCGTTGTTTCTTAACCTGATTCCGTAACTCAATAGTTGCTTTCACGGCCTCACGTTGAATGTCTGGATACGTTTTATTTTCAAATTGCATGACTGTACCAGTAAATTGCTGAAATAACCAATAGGAATCCATTAGCATTACTTCTCCATTTTCACGCTTAGCTAAAAATAGAAGATCCTTTGCTAATTCCGCACCTGTCCCATCTGTAATAATGATTGAATACACATTTAGGGACAAAGGCTCTAAAACTGGATATGATATTGAAAATCTTTTAAATGAATGTTCTTCCGCTCCCTTTTTGCTTAAAAACATTCCTAGTTTAACTAATTGATGATCGCTATCTAGTCGAGTAACTTCTGCCGTCTCATACTCTGTATATCCTGTAAATCTAATGGTGTCCCTCAACTGCTCAATGCCAAAATGATATTTCCGACTTATCTCCCTAATATACTTAGGGAATCTATCAATCCTGTGCACTTTATTTTCAAATGAATCATATATTCGAATATTATTCTTTTGAAAAATGTGCTCTACGAAAGGGACATAAACCCGCTGTGGTATCCTTTTAATTAATAGGTCGTGTTGTTCGCGCCTCATAGTAGGCAGGTCAAAAGCCTGTTCAGCAATTCTTTCTTCTTCAAAAAATTTAAGCAATCTTTGATGCTCTTCGGACATACTTTTATCCATTTTTGCAATGATGTCATCTAAATTTTCCCTATTAAGAATTGCTGATTCCATTAAATTAGCTAGATTACCATACTCATCATCAAGGATTTCACCAATAAAATCATAAACAAGGTCAGATCCTAGATCTTCTCTCATTCTGTCCATCTTTTCTAATAGACGTATCATTACATCCCCTTCACGGGTATTAGCTGCAACTAAGTTGAAAATTGCAACCTCATTCTTCTGACCGATTCGATGAATACGTCCCATTCTTTGCTCTAATTTATTGGGGTTCCACGGTATATCATAATTTATCATCTGATTACAAAATTGAAGATTTATAGACTCTCCTCCGGCATCCGTAGCAAGCATCACTTGACTTTCATTTCTAAAAAGCTCAACCTGTCTTCTTCTCTCATCCATTGAGTACTTCCCAATAATTTTTGCGATCACAGGAATGCGTGCCTTTAATCGTCGCTCCAAATAATTCAGAGTATCGGTAGATTCAGTAAAGAGTAAAATTTTTTCACCTTTTTCTAGTAAACCGTTTGTTCCAAAAAGAGTTCTTTCTAATTCATCATACTTACGCTCCATCATATTTAAACGTAGATAACTTGTCTGCTGAAGCAGCTTTTCTAACTCATTTATTTCAATTTTTAGTTCTTCTGTATCAATTAAATCTACTGCCTGTTCAAGTGAAGCTTCTAATCGCTGCTGTTCTTCGAAACCTTCATCATCAAAATCATCTATCTCTAATTTTTGTAGTTTTTTAACTAGTTTTTTCCGCTCTTGCTCGGTTTCTTTTAATAAACTTTCCAGGCGTTCTTTTCTTCGTTGTAACGAGAGATGGATAGCTTCAGTTGAAGAAGATAGCCGTCTTTGCAATAACATCATGGCGAAAGCTGTACTGTTATTCCCGTTACTAATTGCACGATTGAAATGATTACGTACATACTCTGTAACAGCTTCATAGAGAGCTAACTCTTTTTCGGATAGATCGAATTGAAGCGTTTTCGTTACTCGCTTCGGGAAAAGTGGTGTACCATCAAAGTTTGTTAAATTCTCTTTTAATCTCCGAATAATAAAAGGATTGGACTTTTCTTTCAATGATTCATTTACTGTGACACTTGAAAAAATATCAGAATCAACTAATCTCATGAGATGTCGAAAATTTTCAACATCCCCTTTATGAGGAGTAGCCGTTAAAAGAACACAATGCTGTGCTTTACGTAAAATTGACTCTCCCAAGTGATAAAGCTTCGTTTTACTCGTTTTTTTCTTAATGGTTCCATGAGTATATGCAGCCATCTTATGAGCCTCATCAACAATAACTAGATCAAAATCCGCTTCTTGCACCAAGCCTTTAACGTCTTCCCGAGCTGCCCAATAAATTGAAGCCAAACATAAGTCATGTTCTATAAATGGATTTTTGCCACCATATTGCCGAACTACTGAACGATTAATGATAAAAAATTGTTCATTAAATTTTTCATGTAGTTCTTCCTGCCATTGTTTAAGAACTAGAGGTGGTACTAAGATTAAAATACGTTTTACGCTCTCCCTAGCAGACAACTCTTTAATAAGCATACCTGACATAATGGTTTTTCCTGCACCTGGATCATCCGCTAATAGAAAACGAACTTGCGGGACTTGAAGCATCTTACTATAAACAGCCTCAATTTGGTGTGGCAGAGGCATTAAGTTTTTATTTCCTAATGCTCTTCCTTTCGAATACCTCTCTTCAACTTGAAATGTATAATATTGAAGGAGATGCTGAATAACAGTAGGCTCAACCTCATCATTTTCATCACATTCACCTTTAACCTTAGTTAAGGATAACAATTCATGACGTTCTAGCATTCGTTCATAATATGTATGTGAATCCCGACCAGTTGCTGCTACAGAAAAATATTCATCTCCGAATGACTCTACTTGCTTAATTTCTACTGTTTCTGGAAAATGTGAACCATTTACAATATCTCCAACCTTAATCATACAATCACCTTTGATATTATTTTCTTATAATTATACAGAAAATTTCCATTTCCTTCTCTCATTTTACCTAAAAAAATGACCTATTACTCAAAATATGTAATAGGTCGATTTCACTTTATCATTTTTTAAGACTTATCATTCGCATATCGACGCCTTGTCGAATAATTTCAAAACGATTCTTATCTAATTCATCTGTCGTAATATCATAGCGAAATGGAAATAAAAGTGGGTGGTCTTTAAAATCCTCAATTGGTAATGAGGTAACTTGTAGAACTCGAATTAATACTTCAGCCGTCCACTGTTTTAATCGTTCTGACCTTATAACAGTTCGAATGGATGGTAATCCCTGTGTATTCCTTTTTTCTGATACAACAGCTTCCCAAAAACGTAGAGTAGTCATTGTTGCACTAATGGAAACTTCTACTCTTCTTCGATCACCATATAATGATTTCATCTTTCTAGATAATTGTTCAGAAGGTACTTCGTCTTGGATTTTAAATAAAATACCGAGTTCTTTTACTAAATCTGTAAAAAAAGGATAAGCCAGTAGTGTCATTCCCCAATGCAATACTTTACGCTCTTCTTGCGTCACTTCGTCAAAAAAATGTAAAG
Organism: Cytobacillus eiseniae; assembly: GCF_017874625.1. Lineage (GTDB taxonomy): Bacteria > Bacillota > Bacilli > Bacillales > Cytobacillaceae > Cytobacillus > Cytobacillus eiseniae. The sequence continues at coordinate 19,259 of NZ_JAGIKZ010000024.1, forward strand.
CTTCCTTTTGCAAATGAAGATGCTGATCTTCAACTAGATACCATATCTTAAACAGGATTGTTCTTGCATTTAAGCGTGACTTTTGACCAGCAATATCCGCAGTTAAAAATTCCTCAACTTTCTCATACAATTCATTACGAGATTCTGTTCGCGGAATTTCTCTTGCTATAAAATCTAATTGATGAAGAAGGATTTTTTGATCAAATCCAACTGCTTTTTTCATTTTGAATCCATCCTTATTTGCGTTTGTCTATTTTAATAAATGGCACAATCACTTCTTCTAACGTGATACCACCATGACTTACAATATGTTCATTCTTTGTTACAAACGCTTCTCTTGCTTCTGCCAGTAGATAATAGTGTTCTTTGGATAAAGCATCATTAGGCCATTTAATAGAAGTATATAGACTTGCTGCTTCATCCCGAAACATTTGGTCTTTATATATTCTAACACGTTCACCCTTCGTTTCAACCAATGTTCCTTGTCTTGGTCTACCAATCCCAATACTTTCTGTATTCCCATGATCAGAGGTAATATATACTGCATACCCTTCCTCTAAAAGCTTAAGAATGAGTTGTTGTAAATAGCCTGATTTCAACCATACATCAATTTCAGCGTACATACCTTCTAACCCTTGAATTGCACCGTGTGTCAGAGCATCAATGTTCCGTAAAATTATCGAAGCCTTTTTTGTATTTGTTTTTTGTAGTGCAGCAATTTGACTTACATCAAATTCTCCTTGAGCCAAGTGATTTTCAAAAGTAATGTGCATATCAGCAATCGATTCTCGTTTCCAGAATTGCCTCCAAGCCTTTTCTTCAGAAATTGAAGATTGAAGTCTAGGGATATTCGCGTGAAAAATAGAACGTCTACTAATTTCAGTTATAGTTGGAACCCAAGCAAAGACACCATTTTCTTCAGATACAAAGGAAACATCAAGAGCCTGCTTTATTTGCTTCCATTGAACAAAACTCATACCATCCAAAACAATTAGTACTTGTTTTCGTTCTTCTTGAAATTGCATATACGGGAGAACATGATGAACCATAGCCGGTCGGATATAAGGCGAAAAACTTGCTAGTGTTTGATAGTTCAACAGCATCCAGTCTTGAAATAATTGATTTATTTTCTTATCTAATTCATTTACAATCTGTTCACCGACTCCGTACTGGATTTGCAGCATTTTCATTTGACCATAAAGAACTGCTACCTCAATCCAATCTTTATGTTGAATCTTTCCTTCATCCAAAAACAAATCAATTTTTTCACCTAAATGATGAATATCTTTTAATGGCTGATAAGACTTTTGCTTCACACCATGTTCCGCCCAAACTGGAATATTACGTTCCTTATCAACTTCTTTTGGAAGGAGCTTTCCTTCAATGAAATAATGCTGTATCATTCTACGCATTGACTCATATGAAAACAGATGATCTTTATGATAGGTTGACGTAGTACCTTCTTGTATGGATATATCTTGATTAATATTTTTTTTCACATATTCATCCCAATGATTCTGCAAAAATTCCATAAATTTATTTTTAAAGTATGCTAATGGAAATAGATCCTGAAATTGTACTGATTTTGAAGATATATGTTCTATTATAAAATCAATTAGTACATTCGGTACTGATAATCGGTGGTCATGTAATTGTATCAAGAAGGAAAGCCATTCCACCTCATTTTCAATCGTGTCAAAGGAAAGCTTATACACCCTCCTTAATAGAAATTCCATCGTTTCTGAATCGGTAAGAGGACTTTGTAAAGAATCTGAAACCTTATATACCCCATCAAGTGCGTCATGATCAAGCTGATGTAATATTGGTAATGATAGATTTGGAAAAGCAATGTGAAGAGTTAACTCAACCGGCTCCTGGTTTTTAAGCATGTCGAAAGGGAAGGTGAACGACCCTTCCCCCACATACTTATAAATCCATTTACCGCTAGAATACTCCAACTGCTCTTCATAATGAATTCTTAATTCGGCACGATCCTTAAATGTAAATATATTTACCTCATTTTGTTGTAGGTATGATAAGAGTTCCTCATCAGATAAAATGTCATCCCGATCATACACAAAAAGAAGTTTATGTTGTTGAAAAGGAATTTGTGATATTAATTTTTGTCGCCAACCATTCATTTCCTCCACAACTCCTCTACATTCCTATGCGGATTTGCGCTTGATCAAAATACATCAGTAATTTATCATCTTCTTGAATTACTTTTTCAGGTAATCGTTCTCCTACTTTTACAATTGTCTCGAAGTCTTTTTCGCTCCATGCCTTTTTAAATCCAGTACGAATTGCTTCTGTACGGAACTGTTTTAGTTTCTTTTTGTTACCTTCAATTTCAGTTTTATAGCTTTCAAACTCACGTAACAATGACTTTTCACGTAATTTTTCTAAATCCGCTTGTTTATTTGGATCAGGAACATACCAACGACTCTTCCCTTTTTCCTTTAACCTTGAATCTGATTTTTCTAAATTACGTAAGTCCTTATAATTTGAGCTTAGATATCCGTGGATTTGACTCGGAACATCTTCATTACCATCGTATATTAAAAAGTTCTGTTCCAAAAGATCATCTAATTCTGGCAATAATTCATGTTTTGCAATATGTTGAATTTCTCTCATAAAGTTAGGATGTAAATCCTGCCTAGTTTGAGGTTTATTCATTAATTGTTGACGAATCCATTCGATAGCACTATTTTCATCAGAAACAAATAAGCTCAACTGAGAAAATTCCTTTACGAGAGTCCTTTTCTTATCATATTCAGCTACTTGATCTTCTAAGAAAGCCATTCCATCCCTCATTGGAAATCGCTGTGCAATACCAATTTGAAAATCAGCAGAAGAAATAGGTACTGGTAATCCCCTTTGGACATGATATGCTACCATACGGTCGAATAGTATTCTTGGTGTTCTTTCCGCAATTACTTGAGCTTCGCCTTTTACACCTATGAATTTTGGTAATTGTTCTAGATGTTGTCTTACAAATGTCCAAGATGACTCTTCAGTGTTTATTTCTTTTTGCATTTTCTCTATATTTTCCATTTTTGGTTTATACGCAGAAATAACCAGATCCTGTTTAACAGCTGTTGTAGAAGTAATAGCCTTGAAACTACCTTGCTTCTTGTTTAATGCAGATACATTAGCAATAATGAACCCAGCTCTTTCCATTGCTTCTCTAATAGCATTCCAAATTGATGATTGTGAATTACTAAATTCAACAGTAATCCATCTTCCCGGTTTTAATACTTTGTAATAATTTTCAAAGGATTGGGTCATAAGGGATTGATATTCATTTAATTGTTTTTGTTGCTTATCATTCATTATTGCCTCGGATTTATTATCTGTCTTTACTCTTAACCATGATTCCCACAGAAAGTTTAGTTCAGAGTACATTATATTCCCCCCAAATGGAGGATCAATAAAAATGTAATCTATTGATTCATTGGGTAACTGTAATTTAGTTGCTGTAGATACAGAAAGACATACATTCCCATATGATTTTTTAAATGACAGATTCTTAGGTACTTTTTTTGCGAACCTGTTGATTGCATCAAGAGCAGAAATCTCCCTTAATAAGGCTGGAATATAATATGTACCACTTAATGGGCCTCCACCTTCATAATTTGGAGTCCATCTGTATAATTTCGTTGTAGAAAATGCAACTCCTGTTAATAACATTAGTAGTTCATTTCTTAATTCATGATTTTCAACTAATTTATAAAACGTAGATAATACTATTAAACTTCTTTTTGTATAGAATTGATGAATATGATTTATGCCATGGCTATTTTTGGGTTGTAGAGTATTATAACCATCAGGTAAAAGGTCTTGTGGAAACCAATTATCAATATGGTATTCATCAATTTTTTTCAATAACTCATAATCATTTTCGTCTGGTGCTTTTTCAAATCTTTTTGAACCATATTTGTAGTTTATTGATACAAGCTTCTGTTTTGCTACTTCCGTTACCTTCTTTAAGGAAATATCATAAATAGGTTCCCAAACCCTTTGAAGATTCCTCTTATTTAAAATAGAATCACAGTTTAAACATTTAAACTCCTTCTTTAATTCTTGAGTTGAAGGTTTAACAGCAATATCCCAAAAAACCAATTCGTGATTACACTCAGGACAATAGAAGACATCACTCCATACTGTATAGTTCACATTACCAAAGGAATCACCATTATGCTTTGTTCTATATAACCACTTACATTCTTCCTCTAATTCAGAAAGAATCGAATTAATTGCTCTTTCTAACTTTCGTTGATTTATTTCTTTATTAAAATTTGATGCTATAAAGTATGCAGCAGGTGAAAGATCACTTAAAACAGACTTTCTAACTCCAACTTTCGAAAAAATATTATTATTTTCGTCTAATACTTCCCCTTTTTCGCTAATACTATATCCTAATTCTTTTATTACCTTCTCTTCGCCGCACATCTGTGCTGCAACTCCTGTCATCCCTGTACCAGAGAATCCGTCTAAAATTACATCACCAGGATTTGTATAATGAAGCAAATATCTCATAATAGCCTTATGAGGAACTTTAGTGTGATAACCATGAGTTTTATAAATGATATCTGTCTTACCTTCACTTATGTCTGCAATGAATGGTTCTCTTTTATATTCATTAGTATTATCTTCCAGTTCAGACCAATTATTAATAATTTGATCTAACCATGGATTAGGACATACTGTATAAAAAGGTGGATCAGAAAGTGCAAGTATATCCTCATCTTCACCAATTGGAAAGCCTTCTACTTTTTTTAATTCAGGTAATTTCTTTCGTAATTCTTCTCGAAAATATTCCCTTCGCTCTGCATCATTTTTGAAAGTAAAGCCCAGACATGTAACTGGGCCTTTGCTTGTTTCTTCTTCGAACAAGGTTGCTTGTTCAGTTTTTTCAGACATGTTATACCTCCTAGACGTTCAATAATATTCTCACATTATTCTTTGGTTGTGTTCCAACTTTTTGTCGTAACATTTGATCAAAACGCTGCTTTAGTTCTTCAACAGTTAAAGGCTGTCCATTGTTCATCATCTGCTCTAATTCAGATACTGTAATGATTACCCTCTCAATTCCTTGCAGTAGAACTGTAATTGCCTCAACAAGCTTTATATTGATAGGTAATGTTAATGTTTGTTGTTGAATAAATTCTTCAACTAATTGTCTTTGATCCGGCTGTAGCATATCAATGTTCTCTTTTATTTCTGGATCACGTAAAGTAGTAAGCAATGAAGATGTCCAATTATTCAATAAATCTTCTAACTCTTCTTCTAGTTCATCTAAATTCTGATGGCGAGTATATGGTTCGTCTTTTGGTCGGAAATGACAAGTTTTACAAATTGGTGAATGCTCTAATTTCTCTTTTGTTAAATCCCAACATGCTATCATATCATCAACTTTTTGTAACCATTGATCAAGAGGTTGGGATGAAAGAAGGGAAATCTTTGAAAGCTTTCGTAAGGCATCTACTCTGTTATCTGTTAATAAAGCTTCTTTTTTATTCTCTTCTGTTGCGTTAATTCTTGCTTTATCATGAAGAGCTAAATAAATTGAGTAATATTCCTCTTTTAATTTCCTTAGAACCTGTCTTTCTTGCTGACCATCTTCATTGTTTCTTAATGCGTGAATAAGGTCTTCCAATGCCCCTTCTACTTTTCCATGCCACTCGTGAGATGATAGCAAATGGTTTTGTGCATTAACCAAATAAATTGCTTCCTGCGATATCTCTATTGCACGTTTTTGTTGTTCAATTAAATTATTGGTTAAGGTTATACGTTCCTTCTGCTCAATGACTTCATCTACACTGAATTTAAAGTTTTTTAGCTTTGCAGGTGTATCATAAATTTGTAAATCATTTAAAAATGTTTTTAATTTCGCAAGTTCATTACGGAAGTCGTTTACTTGATCCGTATTAAATAATGTTACATCTAAGAAAGGTATGCCATTTTTAATTTCATGGTCTAATCGAACTACCTTATCCAATAACAGTTTCGACTCCCTATTTAATTGTCCTACAGCTAATTGGAGGGCATTATTTTGTAGTAACCCTCTACCTATATTGAATAAATCAAATAGCTCTCCTAGTGCAGCTAATGGTAAATCACTTGGTTTTTTAATATGAGTGAAATCAGCAATTTGTTCAGCAGATAACCTAATCAGCTCGTCAAATTTCATCCCGTCATATGTATTACCATTAATTGTAATCACAATGTCACCGTTAAAGACGAGTGCTGCTAGAAGCACTGCAAATAATTCAGGTTCCAAATCAAATTTTAGGGTTCTTTTTACTTCTTCATTTTTATTAAATGTCTCAATAATATCCAATAATTCAGAGGCATTAACAACTTGTCCTTCCGATTTTGATTCCAATACTTCAATTACCCATTTGGCATAACCTGATTTACGAACATTTAACTTTTGATTTTCATCAAGGAGGACTAGCCCATCTAAAATTGTAATTCCATTTTTCGTTTTAGGTTGTTTGATATTTCGAATAGCTTCAGGGATATACGTAGTAATCATACTACTTCTTGTAATTGGCTCTCTAATATTACGGAATGTCGGATAATCCGGATACTTATCATTGAACCATCCGTTCAAGCAATCATCTGCAGCAGCATCAATTACCTCTTTGACAGATGCTTGTGCAGGTGCTGAAATACTCCATTCCGCAATTCGTTTTGTCTCACCTTTATACGTCATTTTATAAGCTGTCGGCATATTTACCTTAAACCATGCAGTAAGTTGCTTCATATAATGAGAAGCCTTATCCTCATATAGATTACGTGAGCCACTAGAGGCCGTCGTTGCCATTTCTCTTGCACCAGCATAGAATCTTAAATTACGATAAAAATCTTCATCTTTTGTTTCCAGTATGAAGAATACCTCATCTGGTTTATTTTCATTTTTTAAATGTTTCTTATCAAAAATAGGTAGCATATAAATATAAAAATCTCGTTCCGGTTGAGTAGTGGAACGCTCATCAGGGTAACCAAAGAACAAGTAGCCTGGACGAGTTACTTTATGCTCATACCATGGGAGCTCATGTTGCCATATACGATAATTAGATCTATATCTAGTTTCTGTAGTATTACCCGTTTGTACAGAAAGCACATCAAAATAATATTGATCCATTTTGTCTTTACTTAGCATTTCGGCTTTTTGTTCAATTAAACTATCTACATCAATATCCTTTTGTAAATCTAGATAATATTGTCCGTTTTCTTGATTGACTGAAATATATTGGTAACTCACTGTTTTCTGTATTTCCTTTAAAACTACCTCAATTAAGCCTCTTAGAAATTCAGAGTCTTCTTCTGGAAGGTGAGCATACAAAAAGAGTTGGTCACGTAATTCCTCAGCAGTAACCCCTACTTTTGAAAAAATATTATCTGTTGTTAATCGGAAAACGGAAAGTGCTTGAACGACACGATACGCCATTGGACGATATAATGGTTTCGTAAAAGCATTTTCAATACGGTCTAATAAAATTGTCGCTTTTGACATCACTTCTTTAACATTTGGGTTTGCTTTTAATGCCTTATCCCCTTCAATATATGGCCAATAACTATCATACGAAATGAATCCCGGTTGGTCATTTGGAACTTCTTGATCAAGCAATTTTTTCATTTCGAGGCTTAATGTTTTCAGAATTACACGTTTTTCTGCTACTGTTACTCTTTCAAATGTAGATAGGTAAGATGGATGGATTGGAAACAATTCAACATATTTTTCTAGTTGTTCATTTAATTTATTATATAGCGGTGTAAACCGTTGTAAATGTTCTCGAATAATAGCCTTTTGCCGGTCATCTTTTCGTAGTAAACGTTTTGAAACTACATATTCAATATCCTCACGTACAATAACGGCTTGTTCTGTTCTCTCTTTTACGCGGCTTAGTTGTTCGGCAACAAACGAGAATTTTGGATTATCAAACAACATCTCCTGTATCCCTGTAATGAATCGGAAACGAGATGTTCTACATATTTCACCCATTGCACGTAAAAAGTTTAAGTCGAGCATAAGTTCTTGTTCATTTCGAGAACGTAAATAATCAAGTAACTCATCCACGATCAAAAGTAAACCTTGTTCTGGATACTCTTCTTCAAAAGTAGCCATCATCTTGATTAATTCATCTTTATTGCTTCGTATTTTTTCTAGGTCTGGAGCCTCGTAATCAACTCCAATTGATTGTAGATAATCAGTCAGCTCTCCAAACACAAATTCCTGAAGAGACATACGTATACCGTCTAACTCTGTACGAAGAACCTTAAATTTACCTTCAATCTCTTTTGCTTTTTTTGCAACTTGTGAGTGATTGACCCTCTCAGCAGAATTCTCGAGTTCAGCTATCGTTGAGATAACACTCATTAAATGTGATTTACCCGTTCCATAGTTACCTACAACGAGTAACCCTTTATTATCTGCAGGTCGTTCAAATTGTAATTGCTCAATAATCGTTTCGTTTATCACTTCTGCCATACGATCAGAAATTACATATGTATCAACTAATTCAAATGCCTTTTCGGTATTGGTGGATTCTTTTAACTGTACAATTGTTTCGACTGGATCAAATTGAATCAAATCACGATATTGCATAATGACCTCTCCTTTTAGACATGTATAATATGATCTTCATATCCGTCTGCTTCAAAGTACTCTGGATGATCAGGTGTTCCATATTTTATTGATCCCTTAACTACTTCTCCTGGCCAATCAATTAGAATTACCTTGTTGCCACTGATATATTCGATTAATCCGATTGGATTTTGTTTTAGTTCTTCGTCAAATAAATAATGAATTCGACTTAACAAAATAACTTCGTTGTCAAGTTCATTTATTAGATTTTGCAATTCATCCTTAACTACCCGCTTTCGTCTGGAAACTGGCACATCTTTTAAACGTATAGCCAGTTCCTTATTAACATTGATAGATGGTATACCCATTTTTGCAATTCCATTATGTAGTTCTTTTTCATTACTTTGTTGATACATCAAAAGTAAGAATTGATACCTTTGTCTTCGTATAGCCAGTATTTCTTCATTTAACCGCTCTATATTATTCACTTACTCACCTCTTTTTATAGAGATATCCTTATATCAATATTACACGATTGGAAGATAGATGGGAACGGATTCACTTGAATTAACGATATTTCCTTATGTCTTTTCACCTATTTGTTCTTCCGTACTAAGGAACCATATTCCAGTAATCTTATATAGCTTAAAAAAACACACAAATTTTCTGCCGCTACCACCATTTATATACGAAAGGGGGTACCCATCCGTTTCATGCCCCACCCCTTTATATAAACCGTTGTTTATTCCTTTGGATAGATAACGGTTTTTCGCGTTACAGAGACGACATGCGTGGTGAGAGGAGCGCACTATGAAAGGAGGAATGAAGATGAACAACTCATTGATCAATATCCTAATCGAAGCTAAGAAACTAAACAAATGGATCCCTGCAAAGTTTCTAGTGAAGTATGACATTCAGAAGCTTAATCTATCAAAACTTGAGGATGATGGACTCATTCTGACTATGAAAAGTAAGTCAGATGGATTGGTATTGAAGCTAACACTCAAGGGCTATCACCACTTCAACAAATAATTAGGATTATCCAATAACATTTAGGAGGAATTTTATTATGCGGAAGAACTTATGGTTGGATCATGAATTGATTGATGGGAAAGGAGTTCCTATTCCAGAGATTAAAACAATCTATCAATCTTTATTAAATGAAAATGAAAAAATTAGAGATGAGATAGTTGATTCCATTGAATGTAATGACTACGTAAGGCTATCTCATTTACTAGTTAGTAGAAGTAAGATCCAATCCGCTATAAAGGATGTTGAATCGTTACATGAAGACGATTTGAAAGATTATGTTTCTACTAAAGAGCGAGTTTCGCAAGTACTTAGCAATGCTGCAAATTCTATGGAAGCAAATGGTGAAGATGTATTGTTAATAGTTACAAACAGCTTAGAAAAATTGAATCAATCAGCACACAGCTTGGTAACTAAGTCATTAGATATTTCATCTAAAGCAGTCAGTAAAGGTAATCAACTTAATCATAAAGCAGGAAAGTTTCTAGTAAAGAAGACATCGAATGGATTATTCAAGCTTGCTAATGCAATTAATAAAAAATCTTAATCTATTGAAATGAGGTGACAATCATATGAAATCAGGTATGCATTCTAAAAGGAACAAAATAGTACCCTTTTCCAACAATATTGAATCTGAGATTGTTTCACTACCTAATATTATCGTATCGACTGCCGAATCAAAACGAAGGGTAGAAGAACTACAAGCATTCGTCGAAGAAGTACTAGTGAAAGGTGTTGATTATGGGTTAGTAAATGGATTTTTAAAACCTACATTACTTAAACCTGGTGCTGAAAAACTATGCGATGTATTTGGGTTCTCGAAAACAGTAGATGTCGTCAATCGCATCGAACAATGGGAATCAGGAATCTTTGCATATGAAGTAAAGTTGACGCTCGTACGCAAAGACAATGGGCTTGTTGAGGCTGAAGGCCTAGGTAGCTGTAATAGTAAAGAGTCATCTTTTCAGCAACAAGACCCTTATACAATCGTTAACACCGTATTGAAGATGGCAAAAAAAAGAGCGTTGATTGATGCAGTTCTATCTGCAACACGTTCAAGTGGTATCTTCACCCAGGACATTGAAGATTTTCCACAAGCAAAAGTTAAGGCAAGTAAAGGAGGTGGTGAACAAGCAACAAAGGCTCAATTACAGACGATTTTCCGTATCGTCGACGAAATGGACATGCCGACAGATGTTGCAAAAGAATTGATGAAGATGACTTTTGGTGTTGAGCGTAGTACACAGCTAACCAAGAAACAGGCTTCAGACTTTATCCAAGATTTACTGGTGCTGAAGGAGGTGAGGATGATGGAAAACCATATTGATTGAAAGCACATGGATTGCAATTGCGGTCGATGTGCTTTTTTTAATGCACAAAAATAGATGAGCTCATCGGCATATGAACTCATCTAAAAGTATTACTCAACAATAGTATATTGCAGAACAGGTATTAACTCAATCGGGAGGGACGCTCATCGTCTCTCCTTTTTTAATTCAATCAAACAAATAATGGAGGAATTTATAATGAACAATTCAATCGATAAAATCACTTTTAGAACTTTATTAGCAACAACAACTCGCGAAAAGGAAGATAGTTATGTAGTGAACGAACTATTCACCCGCTACCCATCTATTCAGGAATTATTAGCTGTAACTGAGGATGAGTTGCTACAAATCAAGGGAATCGGAAAAGTAAAGGCAAAACAAATCATTGCTGCTTTACAACTTGCTCGCATGAACCCGTGTCCAGTTGAACAACGATTTACGATCCGTTCGCCCCAAGATGCTTATGATTACCTTAAGGATATGCAATATTTAAATCAGGAGCATTTTGTAGTTCTTGGCTTAAATACTAAAAACCAAATAGTCTTCCGTGAAACAGTATTTGTCGGTTCACTAAATGCTAGTATCGTCCATCCAAGGGAGGTGTTTAATCATTTAGTTCGTCGTAGTTGTGCAAGTGCAATAGTGGCACACAACCACCCTAGTGGCGACGTTTCACCAAGTATGGAGGACATTAATGTAACAAAACGCTTAGGTGAGGCCGGAAAGATGATGGGTATTGAGATCTTGGATCATATCATCGTTGGTCATGAAAAATATACTAGTTTGAAAGAAAAAGGATATCTATAAAAAATATTTTTAGGAATGTCAGTGAAGGTGCTAGAAATAGCACCAACACTGGCTTTCTCTTAAAATCATCAAGTTATGGGCTAAAGTTAGAATAAGTTATCACTTTTTTGATGAGTACCGCTATGGAAATGACCTTAAACCTTGGTATACAGGGGGTTCCTATGAATTCTGTATAAATATTATAAACTGCTAAAAACTAAAAATGCTCTATTACTATGTATTAATCCGCTACAACCCAAAATTGTAACATTGAAATTGGAGAAACTTGATATATTTAATAAATACCCTACCTACGGATATGAATATAATCGCTTAAAAATCATTTATGATAAGGTTCATTTTTCTGTATTTTGAATGCACGATATACCTGTTCTATTAAGATAAGCTTCATTAGTTGATGTGGAAATGTCATTTTAGAGAAGGATAATTTTTGATCTGCTCGATTTAGCACATCATCACTTAATCCATTTGATCCACCAATAACAAATGAAATCTGACTTCTACCATGGATGCTCAACTTCTCCATTTCACTAGCCAATTGTTCTGATGACCAGTTATCTCCTTGTATAGCAAGAGCAACAACATATTGATTCGGTTTAATCTTGTTTAAGATACGTTCTCCTTCTTTTTGTTTCACTTGATACAGTTCCTTATCACTTAATTGCTCAGGGGCTTGCTCATCACTCACTTCGTCCATTGTTAATTTACAATATGGACGTAATCTTTTTTCAAACTCGGCAATACCCAGCTTTATGTATTTTTCTTTCACTTTACCAACACTTACAATCTGTATTTGCATTGATAATCACCTCTTCATTAGATTCTTCAGCTAGTACCCTGGTATTTTCCAAGGCACTAGTTTGAATTAATTTTTACGCGTACTGATATCCTTTGTTATTCATTATTCGTTCTTTCTCCAATGTATAAATATAAGGAATATGGCTTGATATATCAGTAAAATCAATAGACATAATATATTGCTCATATTTAAATACCATTGCATCCTGTATCTTCTGAGCAACTTTATCATTAATCTCTACAACAGCCCGTCCATTTGTTTGCGGGAACTCAACTACATACATTTCTGTGTCATCATCTATTTTTAATATAACACCGTTCATCGTATGTATTGAGTCAAGTTTAACCCGACCAACAGCTAGTATATCATGTGTTGGAAAAGTATCTATAATATCGACAATTACACTCATATCATGATGCTCCTTATCATTATCTCTACGTATCAAGGCATTGATGCACATTTTAGCAAATGGTATAATCAAATCAACTTATAATTTTTATGGCTGTCTACTGTTTTACAGTGGCAGTCTTTTTTTGTGGCACTATTCGTAAGGGAGGCAACATGTTATCTCCAATAAGCAATACATCTGTTCCAAGAATACCTCTTAATTGCATTTTTCTCTTTCTGAATGTTGATGCAGCATATTTGTTTAGGCACTCATCCTCACCGCTAAACAGCAACTCTGTAGCAAATGCTATTAGAGATGATTTGGTTCTAAGTGGAATGGTTTCCTGGTTTATAGCATCTATTACTTGCTGCAATGATGTGTATTTTACACCACTACTTAACCCGTTCCGATCCAAACCCTTTTGCAATATCTCAGCTGCGACATCCATTTTCAAAATCTCCATTGCCCTTCTGTCTGGACTTATTTTACGTATTTCTGTATCTGAAAGCTCAATTTCATATCTAAGTATGCCTTTTGCCCTCTTAAGATGTCGGGATTTATTAGGATATTGATGCTGTTGTTCCACCTCCGCTTCTTTATCGTAAATCTTCTCTTTTTTCTTGGCGGCCTTCCATTCTACCGATTCTACCCTATCACTTCCCTTAGCGTTATACGTCCTTTTTTGGTATTTCGCTATTGAGCGACTGGACATAGCATTTAAATATCGGCTCTTTAGTTGACCAACATTAAAATTCTTACAAACATGCACCTTTTCAGCCGTCCAAGTATTAATTGGCGGTATTCTTGAAAGATCAGCCTTGAGCTTTACTGATATATATTTACGCATCATTTTAAAAAACGTATCAATATCATCAGCTTGCAGTTCATTGACATTAGAACCATATAAAAATGCCGGTATAGATACCTCCACTTTTAACCTGCATTTAGAAGGATCATCCTCCCTGTATGTGTATCTTATGAATGGCAAGCCTTTAAAATCATTATCGTACAGCTTCTTGAAAATGGTGTTATTTACAGCTTGTCTTCTTGAAGAATCCGTTTGATCCCACTCTATATTCTCTATTTCCAGTTTCGACAACATTAAAGGTATTGCTATTTTCACAGTATCAAACATGTATCTCACGCTCCTTAAGTAGCTAGTTGTGCACGTATTACAGAGAAATGCGAAATTTACTCCTTATTTTTGAATTGCTCATACACAACATCTGCCATCCTTTGAATAAACTGATTACCCTTTTCTTCTTTCTCTTTTAGCCAATCAGCAATACTCTCTTCATTTTTTAAAAAGGAAATATCACATTCACTTACATTTATTGTTTCACTCAATTTAAGTCACCCCGCTTTCTTGATTGAAAGCATAACACAACATAATTCAAAATATCAATACCCCTATCTAATATTTTAATTTTGTGTTATAGTGTATTTAGAAAATAAAATGACAGGAAGTGAAACAATGAAGAAGATTACGTTAAATAAGACAAACCTAACTGATCTAGCAGATCTATCAATTGGAAAAAGAGTACGCTATATTCGTGAACATCTTCAAAAGGAGTGTGGGAATTCATTTAGTGGAAAAAGCGTAGCAAATCGAATTCAGTTATTTTCTCAATCCACATTAACAACGTTTGAAAGAGATAAAACGAAAGATATTCCCTCAAAGGTTCTATACGCTATTGCCAAGGATTTCGGCGCTGACTTATACATGTTCTTTGACGACTTCTATAAAAATAGCAGCCAGGAATCCGTTGTATTAATTCCACCTTTATACAACAAGGATGATATCGATGAGGAAAATTGGGCTAATAGTGAACATAATAAAAATCAAATGGCTATTAAAACAAACCCGCTTCTCGAAAATGAATACGCAATAAAAACAACAGTTAGTAAAGTAGCTTCAAATGAAGATGAACAAATAACGTTTATCTTTAAGAGCCGAGTAAAATATACTGAACAACACCTGTTTTACTTGCTCTCTCAAATCATTAATCAAATTAATACGATTGATGTAACAATTGAACCAGAACTTGGGGAAAGTAGTAAGCAACTAGATTCAATAAAACTAGCTAAAGATTATATCCAATATGGGAAAACTTCCTTACATGCATTTCCTTGGCATGCTAGTAAAGATAAGTTAATCCTTGATAATAAAGCATTTGAAAAAGCTGCAGAGTATACTGAAAGACTTTCAGAAAATCTTAACCAAAAACCAAAAGAAAAGGAGAAGAAATAATGGATAACAAAACAAAAGCCGTCCTTTATGCACGGGTTAGTACAGAAGAGCAAGCTACAGAAGGATATAGTATAAATGCTCAAAAAGAGCTTCTATACGAATACGCCAACAAGAATAACATTGAAATCATCGAAGAGTATATCGATGAAGGAAAAAGTGGTAAAAGTATTGAAGGTAGACCTGAAATGAAACGTCTGTTGAGAGACGCTCGTGAGGAAAATTTTCATGCTGTTATTATATATAAGCTCGATCGTCTATCTCGAAAAACAAAGGACGCATTAGAAATTGCAGAGAAGCTTGATTTCCATAATGTTCAGCTAATCAGTTATTCTGAAAACATCGATACTACTACCCCTGGAGGAAAGATGTTTTTCACTATTTTGAGTTCAGTTGCAGAAATGGAACGTTCCACTATTATTGACCGCGCTAAAATGGGGATGGTTCAACGTGCCAAAGAAGGCTATTACAATGGAGGAAGAGTGCTTGGTTACGACAGTATTAATAAACATTTAGTGATAAATGAGGAAGAAGCTAATATCATCCGTCTAATATTTGATTATGCAGAGCAGGATTTAGGTTATAAGGCCATTGTAAGTCGCATTAATACCATGGGCTATAAAACAAAACGAGGATTTGACTTTTCCATTAACACCATTAAACAAATCCTAGACAATCCACTTTACATAGGTAAAATTCGTTTTAATATGTATGAAAACTGGGCTGAAAAACATCGTAAAGGAAAGAACAAAGATTATATCCTTGTTGATGGGAGACATGAATCCATTATCGAACAGGAGCAATGGAATCGAGTACAACAATCTCGAAAAAAGCGCTCAATAAAGCCAGCCCAATCCAATAATCCATACATATTAAATGGACTTATTAGATGCCCTGAATGCGGATATGGAATGGTTTCTGGATCATCAAAAGGAGCGAAGGGTAAAAAATACCGTTATTATGTATGTGGACTATTCCACAACAAAGGTAGCAAAGCATGTAGTGCACATTCCATTCGTGCAGATCGAGCAGAAGAACAAGTATTTGAGGAATTGGAACGCATCGTGTCTGAGCCATATGTATTGAAACGGATTGTTGATAATGTTAATGAGAAGCGTATTGATGCAAGAACCCCAATTAATGATGAGATTAAGATATTACAAACTAAGCTGAATAAGGTAGAAGTTCGAATTAATAACATTACGAATCAATTAATGGATGATCCCTCACTGGTTGCTATTTTCAAGCCAAAATTAACCGGGCTTACCGAAGAACAAGCAGAGCTTCAAAGCAAACTTAAAGCTTTAAATACTGAATTAGAAGAATGTGATACAACACCTATTGATGCTCAAGCATTGCATAATCTTTTAACAAACTTTGATAAGGTGATAAAGGATGCAGAGCCTGAACAACAAAAGGCATTACTCCGCTTAATCATAAAGAATATACAGATTAGTAAAGAGGCACCTCGTGGGATTGGGCGACATATAAAGAAAATCAATCTATATTTTGACTTTACAATAGAGGGATTAGAAGAACATACCCTAGAGTTATTAGATACAGTTTCTATGGATTTTATTGCACCTGTGGAATCATGGATGTTAGAAAATGAGGATGGTAAAATGTTAAGCGAAATGATGGATTCGCTTAATATTTTACCCTTAAAAGATGTACGGTTCCCCCCGCAAAATCCGAAACGCCCGATACACCTGCTCCACCAACACCAGCCTCATCAACTGATGTGGAAATGTCATCTTTGAAAAGCTTAGCTTCTCATTCGCTCGTTGCAGGACCTCTGAACTTAACCCAAGCGATCCACCTATCACAAAGGCAACTTTGCTTTTTCCGTACGTGGCTAGTTTGTCCAAGCCATCAGCAAGTTCTTCTGATGATTTCATTTTTCCTTCAATGGCAAGGGCAATGACATGCGCATCTGGGTGGATCTTTGCTAAAATTCGCTCGCCTTCCTTTTTTTTCACTTGGCGCATTTCTGTTTCGCTTAGCTCTTCTGGTGCCTTTTCGTCAGGAACTTCGATCACTTCGACTTTTGCATAGGCTGACAGTCTTTTTAAGTATTCATCAATTCCGAGCCTTAAGTATTTTTCCTTTAGTTTGCCAACTGTAATAATTGAGATATTCACAGGTCATCCTCACTTTACAAACAAGATATCCACAAGAGTTATACACATATCCACATTTTCTATCCACATATTGTGGGAGATCATGCGTTCTCTACCATATATACTGCCTGATTTCGACAATATTCACAGGTTGTTGATAACTCTCCTCCTTCCGAAACCTTCGTTAATAATGGAAATGTTTCATACTCATCAACGACTGTATCTATTGCTATATCAATATGTTCCTCACAACTATAGATCATATAAACCTTCTCCTTCTTCTAAAAAAAATGTCTTATTATTATTCGAGTTGTGGATGATTTTCATCCACTCTACTCTTCTTACTTATCCACATCTCTCCCATCTTATCAAAACATGCCCGCTAATAAAACCATTTATCTTTTATCCACAATAAAAAAGACAGGAGCACCTTGCTCCTGCCTTTCACTCTTTAAAACGTATCTCCACTTAATTTCAATGTTGTTTCTTCTAGCTTACCTGCTCGGTAAAACTTCACTTTCATTTGGTCGCCAACATTTTTTTGGATGTATAGATGCTGGCGAAGTTCAATCACATCTGTGATTGGCTCTCCATCCATCTCTACAATTACATCCATTTCTTTCAAGCCAGCTTGGGCAGCTGGTGAATTTGGCTCCACATTTGTAATGGCCACTCCTGATTTTACTTCACTTGGGAGCTTTAATGCCTCCTGCTGATAATAGCCAGGAATTTCACTTACGGATGCTAAATTAATTCCCATGTATGGACGCTTAACCACTCCATACTTTTCAAGATCATCAATAATAGGCTGTGCATA
Source organism: Cytobacillus eiseniae (assembly GCF_017874625.1). GTDB lineage: Bacteria > Bacillota > Bacilli > Bacillales > Cytobacillaceae > Cytobacillus > Cytobacillus eiseniae. The sequence goes on from NZ_JAGIKZ010000024.1 coordinate 37,391, forward strand.
ATTGATCGGAATCGCTAACCCTATGCCTTCAACAGCTGATTCTGCAATTTTCATGGAGTTAATGCCGATTACTTGCCCGCTAATATTGACGAGTGCGCCACCGCTATTCCCTGGATTAATCGCTGCATCTGTCTGGAGCACCTCAGCCTGCCAATCTGCACTGCCATTTTGATCAATATCTACCGGTACTGTCCGTTCTAAACCTGAAATAATTCCTAATGTAACCGATCCTTCAAACGTTCCTAGCGGGTTACCAATGGCAATCACAGGCTCTCCCGTTTTTAAGGCAGCTGAATTACCGAACTCTGCAACCGTTTTAATTTCCTTTGCATCCACTTCTAGAACAGCTAGATCCGTCCATATATCACTGCCAACAAGCTTTGCGGGAATTTTCACTCCACCAGCCAAACTGATCTCTAGTTGCTGTGCTCCCTCTACTACATGGTGATTCGTAACGATGAAGGCCTTATTTCCTGCCTTTTTATAGATAACTCCTGATCCTGTTCCTGCAGGCACACCCGCTTCTCCCTCCATGCTTGACCAGAAGCCCGCTGCTTGGATATTTGTAATACTTACGACTGCATCTCCTGCTTTATCAACAGCCTTTGTCACATCTGTTACAACATTTAAAGATACATTTTGTGTTTGAACTCCCTGATCTGTTGTTTCACTTTTTATTTGTTCATTTGGTTCGACTGAATAAGGAAGAATATTGTAATCTACAAGCTTAGGAATCGCAATAATAACAAGCATCGCACCAAGAATCACACCAACAAGACTTGCTAAAAAGTAGCCACCCGTATTCCTTTTTTGTTTGCTCGACCGATTTTGATAATCTTGATCATAATAACCCATACAACACCAGTCCTTTCCTTTATGGCATCCCTAATAATGCCGATATAAGTCCTATGATTTATTCTTCCTTCTTACCCATTATTATACTCTCTCCTTTTTAATAAACTAAGAAAAATACGATGCTAAAAGGCAATCTTACGACTTTGTTCATAAGTTAGATGAAATTTGTTTAAAAAAGGCTATTTCATACTTAATTATTCATACACGGAGGATTTCTACCCAGAAAGCTGAGGAAACAAAATATAAGCGGAATAATTCCGGTTAATTTAAAAAAGAAAGCTTAAAAAGTGAATATAAGCGGAGAAAGTCCGGTTAATTGCTTAAAATAAGACATAATCCATCAATTTGGGTTAAATAAGCGGAATAATTCCGCTTATTTTTAAGGAAATAGAGGTATTTCCCAATATAGCCGGAATTTCTCCGCTTATTTTTCAAATATTGTACAATCAATATTCAGTTTTAAAAGGGCCAATTTAAAACAACAATCTTTTCAATAAATAGAGCGAAAAAAATGAGCACCAACGATTGTGGCACTCATTCATCTATTAAACAGCTGTTAATGCAGTTGGTATTTTCGGATCTGTATCATATAGTTGAAACTGTTCCCCTACTCGAATTCCTCTGCTCTCAAGTGTTTGAGCAACAGCCATTCTGGCGAGATCTTTCATATTATTATCCTGACTTAAATGGGCCAAGTAGATGCGTTTTGTTCGATCACCCGCCACTTCACTCATTGCAATGGCTGCATCTTCATTGGATACATGGCCAACATCACTCAGAATCCTTCTTTTAATGCTCCATGGATATCTACCCATTCGTAGCATTTGTACATCATGATTGCTCTCAAATACATAGGCATCTGCATTCGAAATAAGGCCCTTCATTCGGTCGCTCACATAACCTGTATCTGTAATAATGACAATCTTCTTTTCCCCATGATGAAAAACATAGAACATCGGATCAGCAGCATCATGTGAAACACCAAAGGATTCAATATCTAATCCGCCAAATGTTTTTACTGTTTCCATATCAAAGGTGAACTTTTGTTCTACAGGGACTTGTCCGATTAGGCCATCCATCGCTTGCCATGTTTTTTGATTAGCATAGACAGGTAGCTTATACTTTCTAGCGATAATCCCTACGCCTTTAATATGATCACTATGCTCATGAGTGACTAAAATCCCTGAGAGCTTTGCAATATCCCGGTCGATTTTCTGAAATAAGGCTTCCATTTGTTTTCCGCTTAGACCTGCATCAATCAGAAATGAATGATCCTCCGTCTCAACGAATACTGCATTCCCCGTGCTCCCACTTGCAAGAACACTAAATTGCAAAGTCATATCCTCTCACTCCACTATCTGTTTATCTTCGTTATTTAATTGAATAATTTGCCCCTCAAACGCATGAACAAATAAATTCTCCTCTTCGTTGATAATAAAACGCCAAGCTGGTGTTAAAACCTGCGATGTTCCAGTATGAACAAACGTCACATACCCTAAATCAACTTTTGTTATTTTGCTTTTTGGCTTTAATGACCCTTTTTCATACAATGTTTCAATCGCTTTATTCGGCTGAATAATTTTTTCTTCATCAGAAAGCTCTTCAATATTTTCTAGCAACGTTTGCTCATAGGATACAATATCGTTCTCTGAATTAAGATAGATCGTGAGCTCTCCACCAATGTTTTCATAAAAAATCTTATCTCTAAATTGCTGATAGTACATAATAGAGTTTCCTTCTTTTTTGTAAAAGCGATATTGATCTCCGAATAACACATGGTTTTTAATAAATGAGTTGATTTCTGCTACTTCTATTTTATCACTAAGCTCATAGGGCTTGTCTAGAACAGAGAGTAAAACCATCCCATCATTAATTGTTACTTTCTGTTCTTTTAGGATGTCTATTTCCATCTCTTCCAGCTTTTCATTATTGAAATCCTTAGGCTTAGCACTTAAATACATATCTTTTTGGAAATTCTTCGGGAGCTCACCATACTCAATTTCGTCAGCCTTCAGTCTTTTATCAAAAGATGCCTCTGTAATAAATTGATATTCGGAGTTATTTAATTTAAAGAATTCATACATTAAATACGTATTTAGGACTAGGAAGGTCAATATAAAGATTGTTTTAATTTTACTCCAATCCATGATTGCCTCCTCCCATTTCGTTGACGGAAATTTTGCTCCATGAATCATGGTATTTATAATACCAAGACGGTTCAAGATGGACTAATACGGTTTGCGAGTCCTTCTTCATCGTATAACCAATTACGACATCTTGAATCTGATCCATTTTGATTTCGTCCATCCCTTCGAGTACATCAATAATTTCATGGCCAGCTTGGAGAACCACTTCAGATGTATCTATTTGAGTACCTAATGAGAAATTGCTTCGTGAATACTCAATAATTTCATTTTGTCCCCAAGTATGACTAATTTCAGAGATGCCATACTCCTCACTAAAGATTGGATAGCCATTGCTCTCATACAAGCGGAATAAGACATCGTGGGTCGATTCATCTACATCAACATAGCGATAGTCCCCTGTCCAGCCACCATGTTCATTAATGAAATCGATGCTTCGTTTCAATAGATTATTAGAAGTAAAATGATTTTTACTACTCTCGACTGGATTCACATAAGAAAGTGTATTTCTTTCATTATTCACTCGCATGAGGCTTGAATAATCCTTATACTCTTCGCCTGATGACTGAAAATTTTTCTGAACAACACTTGGATCTGTAAATAGCGCATATTTATATTTCTCTGCATCTAATGGATTCGATAAATACTGGTATCTGAGCATTTTTGTTTCCTGTACGGGCAAGAACAATAAGCGTTCCTCCGCTATTTGATAGGAGAAATATTTATCATAATTTAAATTGTACTCCACATTCTTAAAGAAGCCCGTATTAAAATTATGGACAAAAGAAGAGGCAACATGGCTTCTATATGCTTGATCTCCTTGAGAGGAAACGAAATATACGTAGCTTTGTTCCTTTTCAGTCCCTTCTACATCAATCACAATCCGATCAAAGTGAAAATTAGGCAGTTCTTTCTCTTTTATATCAATGCTTGATCTGTAGAGATCGATTGGAACGGAATCAGGGAACACAATGACTGCATGACCTGATTGATGTATGAAAGAAGAATAATTGCTGATTTCGCTCATGACATTCTCAAAATCAGTAAAATTCCATCTGCTTATTTCAGCAATGACTTTCTTTATTTCGTTATTATCTACCGTGCCAAAATGCCTTTCCTTATCCTGATGATAGTAAATCCGCTCTGGCTTCACTATTTCTTCTACTTCCTTTTTATCACTAATGGCTACTTTTTCAACGGTATTATTTTGTTTATCCATTACTTCAACATTCGGCTGGTATGTCCATATGCTCCACGTTAATAGCACACTAGAACATACTAAAATGATTAATATGGCGGATTTAATATTTTCATATGTCATTCCCAATCATCCTCTTCCGTACGAACATAGGGCAGGCTGAATGAAATGGTTGTTCCTTTCCCTTCTTTACTTGTTGCCCAAATTTCCCCGCCATGCGCTTCCACCATTTCCTTGGCAATGGCAAGGCCAAGCCCTGTTCCACCAAGCTTCCTTGTTCTCGCCTTATCCACTCGATAAAACCGGTCAAATACTTTCTCAATATTCTCCTTAGGTATTCCTACCCCTTGATCAGAAATACTAATAATAATCAGATCCATATTCTCTTCCATGCGAAAAGTGACCTTTCCACCTTCTGGAGAGTATTTCAGTGCATTCGATATAATATTATCCAATACTTGAGTAAGCTTGTCCCCATCCATTTCAACAAAAGCTGTATGGGCTGGAAGCTTCCGATCAAATGTCACATTTTGATGCTTCGTTATTTCAAACCGATCGATAATCCGGTGAAAGAACGAAATGAAATCGACCCATTCTTTTTTTAAGCGATAGTCTTTGCTATCCATTTTGGATAATTGTAGCAAATCATTGACTAGACGGATCATTCGCTCAGTTTCTGTCTGGGTGACATCTAAAAACTTCGGTGCAATGTCTTGATCCTGCCATGCCCCTTCTGCTAGTGCTTCTAAATAGCTCCTCATTGTTGTTAAAGGCGTTCGTAACTCATGAGATACATTGGCAACAAATTCCCGACGCTCAGTTTCAATTTTTTCCTGCTCTGTAATATCATGAAGAACTGTGATTAAGCCATTTACAAACCCTGTTTCCTTCTGGATAACAGAAAAATTTGCCCGTAAAATCAATGTTTGCGACGGCTGACTATAATCCAAAATAACAGAATCCTGTTCAGCGAGGAGCTCATCAAACGTGTAGTCCTCTTCTAACCCAAGGAGGGAAACGATCGGCAACGTGAGGACTGTTTCACGTGAAACATTCAGCATTTCCGCTGCTGGCTCGTTAATTAAAATGACGCGTCCTTTCCGGTCAGTTGCAATGACCCCATCGGTCATATAGGAAAGAACAGAAGACAATTTTCTTCTTTCCCCTTCTGTCGTTGCCTGTGCTTCTTGAAGCTTTTTCGTTAAATTATTAAATGTCATCGCTAATTGGCCAATTTCATCATACCCATATACCTTTACTTTTCGGGAGAAATTCCCTTTCGTCATCGCAAGTGCATGTCTTCTCATATCTGACATTGGCCTTGTAATTGTTTGTGCTAAAAGAACACCTAATACGGCCGTAATTGCGAGTGCAATGGCTGTACCAGAAATAAAGATATTATTAATTTGCCTCATCTGTTGAAAGACATTTTCTATTTTGGCGACTAAATAAATCGCCCCTTCTACCTCTCCATTATGCGTAATCGGTGTAACCAATACCCATATGCGATTTCCCGCCTCGTCAATGCGATTCTCACTTGCTTGTTGAGCTGTTGCAATCGACATTCGAATGAGGGTTTCCGTTGTCCTTTGTGAAACAACTCCTTGATTGTCTTGGTCAGATGTTCCGATGATTTTTAACGTATCCCCTTCAATGACCCTTACTTCTGTAATATCAGGCGAATAGAAGTCTTTTAAGAGCTTATAAACATCTTCCTCAAGCGTAGGGCCCTCTTCATCTGACAAGCGCTCTTTCATTAGCTGCTCTTCAAGATAATAACCGAGCAAATTAATCCGATCCTGTATCGTTGTTTTAAAATTATCCTTTAAAGTAAATTCAAGCTGCCTTACAAAATAAACACCAATAATTTGCATGGCAATCAAAATTAACAAAACATAAATAATGACAAACTTCAGGTGAATCGAACGGAAAAAACCAACTTTTTTCATTAGTGATCCTTACTCCTGTTCAGGATTTCGCAAATAATAACCTACGCCTCTTCGAGTAACAATCCAGTTCGGGTGACTTGGGTTATCTTCAATTTTCTCACGTAAACGTCTAACTGTTACATCCACCGTTCGAACATCTCCATAATAATCATATCCCCAAACCGTTTGCAGCAGATGCTCCCTGGTCATGACTTGACCTATATGCTTAGCCAAATAATGGAGGAGCTCAAATTCACGATGAGTTAGCTCAATCGTCTCTCCTCGTTTTGAAACGATATAAGCATCTGGATGAATAGTCAGTAAGCCTACTGTAATTTCATTCGATTCATCCTCATCAACTGCATTTGCTGTAATTTGCTGATGGCGTCTTAAGTTTGCCTTAATACGGGCGATAAGCTCCCGCGTACTGAAAGGCTTTGTTACATAATCATCTGCACCAAGCTCAAGACCAATTACTTTATCAATTTCAGAGTCTTTAGCTGTCAGCATGATAATCGGCATATCATATTTTTTTCTAACTTCTCGGCACACTTCAATTCCGTCCCTTTGAGGAAGCATAATGTCAAGCAGAATCAAGTCTGGCTTAAGTTCTTCAACCTTTTCTAAAGCATCATTGCCATCATATGAACAATGAACCTCGTATCCCTCTTTTTTTAAGTTAAATTGTAGAATATCTGCAATTGGCTTCTCATCATCGACAACTAGAATTTTCTTTTCCATATTATTCTCCCTTTCCTACTCGATTATTGGGAATTCATTCGTTACAAGCTTTATGTGTAGTAATAATGTTACTTTACCATTTTTCAATTGGGAATACACTTACTTAGAAAGAAGTATCCTAAATCACTTAAAGGAAAAAAGTCTCTAGAGAGTACCTAGAGACTTTGCTTAGCATTCTTATTAACGAATATAATTTAATGGATTTTGGATTTTCCCATTTTTATGAATTTCAAAATGCAAATGGACGCCTGTTGAGTTACCGGTAGAGCCCATTACACCAATTTTAGAACCTTTAGAAATCGTTTGACCAACACTCACAGTAATAGAAGATAAATGTGCATAAAGTGTTCTATAGCCATTCTTATGATCAATGACTACTTTATTTCCAAAGCTGCCATCATAACCAGCTGATACGACCACTCCGTTATCTGCTGCTTTGATTGTACGGTTACTTGGTCTTGCGATATCAATTCCTTTATGCATTCTTCCCCAGCGATGTCCTACCTTACTTGAGACATATCCGCCATTCGCTGGCCAGATGAAGCTGCCATCACCACGAGATGGAATTACTTTTGTCCCTTTAATAACGATATGCTTAACTGGTTCTTGTAAAATATTTTCCTTCGTCAATTCTTTTGCAATGGCTTGGCCATTTTGCTCAGAAATTCGATAAGTTGCTTCACGAATTCCATCTTTTCCTTCCTGTTTAACCTTTGTATCTCCTTTAAACATGGAGGAATCTTCGACCACTTCTTTCTCAAATGCTACGTTTTCCTTCACATACTTTTCTTTATCAACAATCACTTGAACATATGGCTTTAATACAGTTACATTTAATTCCTGATCTATTTGTAAAAGCGTTTCCTCTGTTAATCCAGGATTAATCGAAAGTAATTGTTCTACATCAAGGTTATGTGCATGGGCAATGCCTCCAAGGACATCTCCTTCTTTCACTTTATACTTCACTTCTTCAACTGATCCTTTTTCAAGAAGCTTGATCGTATCCTCAACTGACATCATTTTTGCAGGTTCTATTTTTTCATTAGAAACTGTCACTTCTTTTGATAATCGAACGTCTAATATACGAGATTCATTTTCTTTTAAAGGTGGAAGTGTGGACTGATCTTCCTTTTGTGCTTCTAAAGTTTGCAGTTCAGCTTCAGATACATACTTGGATTTTAACTTCTGGATGACATCCTTTGCTTGATCCGCTGTTTCTACATAAGCAACCGGTTTGCCCTCAATTACAATGGCATATGCATCTGCCTTTATACTAATCTCATTAACTACTTCTTTTGCTACCTCAGCATTATTCGCAGCGTTTAGATGGAATACTTGCTCTGGAACATAGGATATTTCAGCAGCTATAGATAAGTTCATATCTTTATACGTTGCCTTTGATTCCCCTAATTTTGCATTTACTTGATCTTCAATCATCTTTTTATCAGAAACAGTACCTATGTATTCGTCATTTACGTAAACATAATAGACAGTCATTAACTTTTCTCCATTTGCAAATGCAGCAGAACTTCCTGTAAAGGAAATGGCTGCTACAGCAAGAGCAGTAATAGCTGTCTTTTTAACTATTTTTGTCCATCTATTATATGTATTATTTTTCATTTCTATTAATTTTTTTATGGATTCTTGCATTGTTACATCCTCCTAGACTACGGTAACAAACACACTTTCATATAGTGCTATGTAACTATTTAAATTTTCCTGCAAATTTTCACTTCTCTACTTTATCACAAAATGATCTAGAAAGACCGCTAGTATGCATAATGTAACAGAATTGTATAATTGATGACATTTTATTACCATTTTTTATATTGAAATACGAAGGATTATAGGGTAAATTGTCGGAATGTTACTGAAAACATAAGTAGTAAAGCCTAATTTATCAAGGTTTCTACCATTTTTCTGTTAAATGAGGAGGAAATCAAAAAGAAGCTGAGGGATTAATCATGTGATTTTTCAAAAGCAGGCTTTTTATTACAAATATATTACAAAAAGGAACATGAATTTATTCATGTTCCCTTTTTCCTATTTTTCAATGATGGCTCAGGACGGAATCGAACCGCCGACACAAGGATTTTCAGTCCTTTGCTCTACCGACTGAGCTACTGAGCCATATATAGTTATTATATCATACACACCGTTTGTAAATTGCCTTTGTTCCAAAGCCTTTTAGTCTTTGTCACAGATTGCTATTCTGGGATGGTTCCCTTCGGACTGCAATCTGCTCTACCGACTGAGCTACTGAGCCATAAAATATAGTATAACAATCAGCAAGAAGGCCGTACTTGCCAGCCACTTACTGACCGTTATTTGCCATGACCCCTACGGGATTCGAACCCGTGTTACCGCCGTGAAAGGGCGGTGTCTTAACCGCTTGACCAAGGGGCCTAAATAAATCATGGTGAGCCATGAAGGACTCGAACCTTCGACCCTCTGATTAAAAGTCAGATGCTCTACCGACTGAGCTAATGGCTCGATATAAAATTTTGCTTCATAAAGATCGTTTATAATCTGACAGATGTTCCAAAGCTCTGCGTGCTTTGTCACAGATTGCTATTCGGTGATGATCCGCTTCGGACTGCAATCTGCTCTACCGACTGAGCTAATGGCTCGAAACAATACTTTCATTATGACGACGTTTTTTATAATATCATATAAACTAAGTAAAATGCAATAACTTTTTTACTGCAAAGATAAAGGAGAAGTTAGGAGGTTGTTGATGAATGCACTTTTTGAGTTAGTTTCTCTTTTTACTTTACAATTGATAGGTTATTCATACTTGATTATCTTTGAATTTTGTAGCTTATCGAGATTTTTGTCCCATAGAGCTTCTCTATGAGACATTTCCTCTTGCCTCTTCTGATCTTTTGTCCCATAAAACCCCTCTATGGGACATTTCCTCTTGCTTCTTCTGATCTTTTGTCCCATAGAGCTTCTCTATGGGACATTTCCTCTTGCCTATTCTGATCTTTTGTCCCATAGAACCCCTCTATGAGACATTTCCTCTTGCCTATTCTGATCTTTTGTCCCATAAAACCCCTCTATGGGACATTTCCTCTTGCCTATTCTGATCTTTTGTCCCATAGAACTTCTCTATGGGACATTTCCTCTTGCTTTTTCTGATGTTTTGTCCCATAGGCTACTTTTATGAGACTTTTCCTTCTTCGACTAGTTTTGGCGCCAAGGGCTTCTTACTACATTTGTTTGTGTGCGGTCTGGGCCAACAGAGAAGATTGAAAGTGGAATGCCCGTTAGTTGAGATACACGCTCCAGGTAGTGGCGGGCATTTGCTGGTAATTCATCTAACGTTTTGCATCCTGTAATGTCCTCTGTCCAGCCTTCTAACTCTTCATATACAGGCTCACACTCGGCTAATACTTTTAGGCTTGCTGGGAACTCTTCAATGATTTCCCCTTGATAGCGGTAAGCCACACAAATTTTCAATGATTCAATGCCTGTTAATACATCAATTGAATTAAGTGAAAGATCTGTAAGTCCACTTACACGACGAGCATGGCGTACGACAACACTATCAAACCAACCTACTCGGCGAGGACGACCTGTTGTTGTTCCATATTCACGACCCACTTCACGAATTTGGTGCCCAATTTCGTTATCAAGCTCAGTCGGGAATGGGCCGTCTCCAACACGAGTCGTATAGGCTTTTGATACACCAACTACATGTTTAATCTTTGAAGGTCCAACACCCGATCCAATCGTTACACCGCCTGCAACAGGATTAGAAGAAGTAACAAATGGATATGTCCCTTGATCAATATCAAGCATAACCCCTTGTGCACCTTCAAATAAAACTCTTCTCCCATCATCAAGGGCATCATTAAGAACAACAGATGTATCACATACATAATGCTTGATTTGCTGTCCATATTCATAATATTCATCAAGAATTTCTTCTATTGTAAAACCTTCTGTTTCATATATCCGGTCTAATAAACGATTCTTCTCTTCAAGATTTCGAGCAAGCTTTTCCTCAAACACTTCACGGTCTAATAAATCTGCAATACGAATGCCAATTCGAGCTGCTTTATCCATATAAGCAGGGCCAATTCCCTTTTTCGTCGTACCAATTTTGTTCGCACCTTTACTTGCTTCTTCCACTTCATCCAGTTTCAAATGATAAGGCAGAATCACATGTGCACGATTACTAATTCGGAGGTTATCCGTTGTTACACCCTTGTCATGAAGATAGGCTAGCTCTTTAACAAGTGCTTTCGGGTCCACAACCATTCCATTTCCGATAATACAGGCTTTTTCCTTATAAAAAATACCTGAAGGAATTAAATGCAGCTTATATGTTTCTCCATTGAATTTAATCGTATGCCCTGCATTATTTCCACCTTGGTATCTAGCGATCACTTCTGCATTTTCAGATAGGAAATCGGTAATTTTCCCTTTTCCTTCATCTCCCCATTGTGTTCCAACAACTACTACTGATGACATAGTTAAAGCACCTCCGCAATTTCCATTCATTTTTTGAATGTCTTTACATATATAAAAATAAACATTATATCCCTTACAAACATTCCTATTTTATCAATTCCCCTCAATAAAAGTCAATAAAACACGAACATTTTATATAAAATTATAAATTTCGTTCGTTAGTTCTCTATTAAAAAAGGCCTATTTCACAAATATTATTCCTAATTAACCCGTCATGGGTCAACCATTTGCTTTCAACCGACTAATTCAATCACTTTTCAATCTTTTAGAAAGGCTGTTTTCGCAAACATTGTTGCATATTAAGATAAAGTTGGTAAAGGTTGATTTCCTCTCCAATCAACCGACCTTTTTGGTAAACTATTCATTCTAACATTTGATTTAAAAACAACAATCTTTAAGAAAACAGCCATTAAAAAAGAGCATATAAAAAAAGACTAGTACTGAAAACTAGTCTTTTCCCTTAATAACCGAATTATGCACCTGGAGGCATAGATGAATCGTATCGCCGCTCTAAGTTCACAAATTTATTATATTCTTTCACAAAGGCTAATTGAACGGTTCCGACTGGACCATTACGCTGTTTAGCAATAATAATTTCGATAATGTTTTTATCCTCTGATTCTTTATCATAGTAGTCATCACGGTAAAGGAAGGCAACAATATCGGCATCCTGCTCAATACTTCCGGATTCACGAATATCTGACATCATTGGTCGCTTGTCTTGACGTTGCTCTACTCCACGAGAGAGCTGTGACAGGGCAATGACAGGTACTTGTAGCTCACGAGCTAGCGCCTTTAATGAACGGGAAATCTCAGAAACCTCTTGCTGGCGATTCTCACCTGAACGGCCACTTCCTAAGATTAATTGTAAGTAATCGATCAAAATCATTCCTAGGCCATGCTCCTGCTTTAAGCGGCGGCATTTGGAACGAATTTCAGTAATGCGGACACCTGGGGTATCATCAATGAAAATCCCTGCATTCGATAGGCTTCCCATTGCCATTGTCAGCTTGCCCCAATCATCATCCGTGAGGGAACCTGTCCGTAACCTTTGCGCATCAATATTCCCCTCTGCACAAAGCATACGCATTACAAGCTGTTCGGCACCCATCTCTAGGCTAAAGATCGCCACATTCTCATCTGTTTTTGTCGCTACATTTTGAGCAATATTTAAGGCAAAGGCTGTTTTACCAACAGAAGGCCGTGCACCGACAATAATTAAATCATTGCGCTGGAAGCCAGCCGTCATCTTATCTAACTCTGCAAAGCCTGTTGCAATACCGGTAATATCGCCCTTTCGATTATGCATGACCTCAATATTATCGTATGTGCGGACAAGGACATCCTTTATATTATGAAAAGCCCCCGCATTTTTTCGTTGCGCCACTTCGAGAATGCTTTTCTCAGCTTCACCAAGCAGAACTTCCACTTCATCTTCACGGGCATACCCATCTTGAGCAATGCCAGTTGCCGTACGGATAAGTCTCCGCAGCAATGACTTTTCTTCTACAATCTTTGCGTAATATTCAATATTGGCAGCTGTAGGTACAGACCCAGCAAGTTCACTTAAATAGCCGACTCCTCCTGTATCCTCCAACAGCTTAGCTGCACTCAATTCCTCTGTTACAGTAACTAAATCGACCGCTTTCCCTTGATCATTCAATTTTAACATAACATGGAAAATCTTTTGGTGTGCTGCACGATAGAAATCCTCAGGAATTAAGATCTCAGAGGCTAATGTGAGAGATGATGGTTCAAGGAAAATGGCACCAAGAACCGCCTGCTCCGCTTCAATATTCTGGGGCGGGAGACGATCTGCATATAAATCACTCATCGATTAAAACCTCCTTCATTTAAATGCATTTATATAAATTACTAGTTAACTATTCTCTTATTACAATTTAAATGACTAGAAAAAATGTGACCAGCAACTACCGATCACATTTTTCCCAACCCTATTATTTTAACATGATTATTAGTAAATGGAACTTCCAATTTTAGTGTGCTTCTTTTACATGTACATTTAAAACGGAAGTGACTTCCGTATGTAACTTCACAGAAACCTTTGTATAACCTAATGTACGAATAGCATCTGGTAATTCAATCTTACGCTTATCAATTTTTATTTGATGTGCCTTTTGAAGCTCTTCTGCTATTTGCTTACTTGTAATAGAGCCGAATAAACGGCCGCCTTCACCCGCTTTTGTCTGAAACTCTAAAGTAATTTTATCCATTGTTTCTTTTAATTTCTTTGCTTCTGCAAGCTCTTCAGCTGCTAGTTTTTCTTCCTTTTTCTTTTGGGCACTTAATGTACTCACATTTGTTTGGTTCGCTTCTACAGCTAAACCTTGCTTAATAAGGAAGTTCTGTGCGTATCCATCGGCTACGTTTTTCATTTCTCCCTTTTTTCCTTTTCCTTTTACATCCTTTAAAAAAATTACTTTCATGATTTTTTTCTCCCTTCGATATAATCATCAATGGCGATTTTCAAACGATCTTCTACGTCAGCAATTGAAACGTCAGCAAGCTGTGTGGCCGCATTTGTTAAGTGACCGCCGCCCTCTAGATTTTCCATGATGACTTGAACATTTATGTCGCCTAATGACCGAGCACTTACACCTACTGTATATTCAGACCGCTTCGAAATGACAAAGGCAGCTAATACGCCTTCCATTGTCAATAAAGTGTCAGCCGTTTGTGCAATGATTACTTGATTGACGTCCTCATCTTCCTGGCCTTTAGCAATGGCAATCCCTTCTCGATAAAAATAAACATTTTCAATTATTTTTGATCGTTTAATATAGGTTTCCACGTCTTCCTTTAAAAACTTCTGAACGAGCACAGTATCTGCCCCAAGCGAGCGCAAATAGGAGGCTGCATCAAATGTCCTTGATCCTGTTCTTAGTGAGAAGCTCTTCGTATCAACAATGATTCCAGCTAGCAATGCAGTTGCCTCGAGCATTTCGACTTTTCCATTTTTCGGCTGGTATTCAAGCAGCTCCGTTACAAGCTCTGCTGTTGAAGAGGCATATGGCTCCATATAGACGAGCAATGGATTGTTAATAAATTCTTCTCCCCTGCGATGATGATCAATGACAACGACATGTTCAAGCCGCTGCAGTAATTTTTCATCAATGACCATCGATGGTTTATGTGTATCCACAACTACGATTAAGGTGTCCTCGGTTGCCATTTCCCAAGCTTGTGCTGGACTGATAAAATCCATGTGGAATGGCTCATTCTTTTTAATTTCTGCCATTAATCTTTGAACCCCAGTTTCAAACTCTTGCGGATTCACGACAATATAGCCTTCGCGATGGTTCATTTGAGCAATTTTCCGAATACCGATTGCTGATCCAATCGCATCCATGTCCGGGTATTTATGTCCCATAATTAAAACTTTATCACTCGCTGCAATTAATTCCTTTAACGCATGAGCAATGACGCGTGCACGAACCCTCGTCCTTTTTTCAACTGGGTTTGTTTTTCCCCCGTAGAATTTCACCTTTCCATTTGTCTGTTTAATCGCAACTTGATCTCCGCCTCGTCCAAGAGCAAGGTCAAGGCTGGATTGAGCAAGAACACCCAACTCTGGGAGAGAAGAGACTCCTGTACCAACACCAATACTTAATGTCAAAGGAACATTATGTGTGGATGTTGTCTCTCTTACTTCATCAAGAATCGTAAATTTCCCTTTTTCCAGCTGATGGAGAATTTGCTCATTAAAAACAGCAATAAATTTCTCAGATGATACTCTTTTTAAGAAAACACCATTCGTTATCGCCCAATTATTAAGGATAGAAGTTACAGTATTATTAATGCTGCTTCTTGTCTGATCATCCATTCCTTGTGTTAAATCATCATAATTATCTAAAAAAATAATAGATAAAACAGTTCGCTCTTCTTGATACAATTTCTCAATTTCCGCTTGTTCGGTCACATCAAAAAAATACAAAAGCCGTTCTTCAAGTTTAAGGATGACACGGAATTTCCGGTCATGAAGAGTAATAACTTCTGTTTCCACTTCTTGTTTGATGAGAGGAACGAGAATATCTCCCACATCATAAAGGGATCTTCCTACTAACGTATCTTCATCAAAGCATGATGCTAGAAAGGGATTTGTCCACTCAATATAATAATCATCATTGATCAACATAATCCCAATAGGCATTTCCATCAATGCCTCTTCTCCAACTTTCTTCACCCGGTAGGACAATGTTGATATGTATTCTTCTGTTTCCTTTCGCCGCATCCCATTCATCTTGAAAATATAATAATAGGGAAGAAAACATAGAAGAACGCCAATCAAGCTCAAAAGCCAGTTATAGTATGCTAATAATCCGAGTAGCACGATTGTTATGCCCATCAATCCATAGATTGGATAGCGAATGGACCGCTTTTCTAAATATGCAGGCATGTTTTTCAGCTCCGTATTATTCATTGCTCTGTTCTAACCTTTTCCTTAATTCAAACCCTAAATCAATTATACCTAATATCCTCACAATAGAAAGAATAAATGGGAAAAGGAATGCACTAACTGTTGCAATAATTGGAACGGCCTTTGAAAAGCTTTTCATATGACAATAGTAAAAAACAAATGATAATCCTTGAATAACTATACATATTTGTAAAACAAACGCAAGATTCACAAAGGCTAAATACCAATAATCCCCTTCAACTGGATTAAATATTAATGAAGCAATGAGCGTTAATAAATAGTACCAAAGAATGCTTTTAGGTAAGCTCATTTCCCTGAAAGGCCTGCTTTGATCTACAGCAACACCTAATCTTTTTACAATTGGAAAAGAAACCAACTCAATTATAAGAACAGCAAAGAAGGAAGCCACAACGAATAGACTAGGTGTTAATGACTCAACCATATCCAACATGAGTTCAAATTGGTCCATCATCGATCCTTCAACCTTTTGGCCAAGTGATTCTAATATGCTTACGGAACGATCAATGGAGGATCTCATCATAACTAGAAATTCCTCAATAAAGTTGATTTTGAATAAAACGACCATCGCCGCATATTCCATTACAATTGTAAATAAAAAAACGAGGCCAGCAGCAAGAAATGATAGAGTTCTTCCCTTTTTCTGCTGAAGACAGTAACCGATAACAAGTCCTGTTAATCCGTAAGAAAAGGTGAGCGGCAATGCAAGAATAGATCCAACGATGAAGGAAAGGATGATTGCAGCAATAAAAAACACAAATGAATTCATCTTTGTATTTTTTGCTGCAAATAAAATAAACGGCACAGCTAAAAACAAATTAGTTGCTACGCCAAGTACTGGAATATAAACCGTCATTATAATCAATATTGCAAAAGCAGCTAAAAGGATGGCCCCTTCTGTTAGCTTATGTACATTTTTCAAATTTCCACCCCCTACGTGGGTATACCCATAAAGTCTATTTTATCTAGTAAAGAAGGGATATTCAACCATCCCGTACTTTTACTGCAGTCAAAATGAATGGTACGTACTTTCTCTACTAAATTTTCTCTTATTGAAAGGCTGTCTTCGCACACATTGTTGCTTATTAAGAAAGGTTGATCAAACATTTGATTTAAAAGCAACAAAGACCATAAAAAAAGGGATATCAAATGAATTGATATCCCTGCCAAACTTAATTGATTTTGAATCGGTCAACGACTTCTTTTAATTCATTACTTAACTCAGTTAATTGTTCAGCAGATGCTGCAACTGATTGTAAGGCATGAACCTGTTCATCTGTTGAAGCACTTACTTCCTCACATGATGCTGCTGACTGTTCCGACATTGCAGCCATATTGTGTATGCCACCGATTACTTCTTCTTTGCTCTCAGCAATATGAATCATTTCATTGCTTATATAAAGGATGGATTGTCTCATTCCTTCGACAAACTCGGAAAGATTATTGAAATTCAATTCTGTTTCCTTAACAACATCAGACTGTTGATTAAATGTTTCTTTTGTCCGATCCATTGATTCAACTGCTCGCAATGCTCCACTTTGAATATCAGTGATCGTCGTCTTTACTTCATCCGTTGCTGCAACTGATTGTTCAGCCAGCTTTCTTACTTCTTCAGCAACTACAGCAAAGCCTTTTCCATGCTCTCCAGCACGAGCAGCTTCAATACTAGCATTCAATGCTAGTAAATTAGTTTGTGAACTGATTTCTGTAATAGTTGTCATTACCTTTTCAATTTTTTCAATTTTATCTTCTAAATCATTAATTACTTCTTCCATTGAACCTAAGTATTCCTTAGAAATCAAGAATGAACCTTTCAGATCATTAATTTGTTTCATTCCTGATTGGTTCATCACATCTGCCTTTTCAGCTAAAGACGTCATTTCATCTGCTTTGCCACTAATGTCATTAATCTGATTGCTTAGTTGAAGGGATAACTGATTAGCTGTTTCAGCCTCAGCCGCCGATTGAGATGCCCCTTTGGCAATTTCATTGATTGCAGCAGCCATTTCCTCACTTGAGGCATTTGTTTCTTCTGAAACCGCACTTAAGCTTTCAGCAGATTCCTTCACATTGTTTACCGATTGATTTACGACAGTTAGTAGTGATTTCATATTCTCTACCATTGCATTAAAATGACTGCCCAATTCACCAATCTCATCTTTTGATTGAATATCCACTTTAACCATTAAGTTTCCATCTGAAACTTGACTAAATGCCTTCTTAAGGAATGACAATGGCTTGGTCAATCTTGAAGCGACGATAGAAGTAATTGCAATCGCAATGATGATTCCGATAACAGATATTAACAAGATGCTATTTCTGATACTAATCGCTGTAGTCATTAAGTCAGAAGTTGTATAAGCTGCACCAACCTTCCACGAAGTAGCAGCAACTGTATCGTATACGAGCAACTTATCTTCTTTTTCGTATACGTACTCAATTACACCGTCTTTATCTTGATTCTCATACATTTCCTTGATAAAAGAAAGATCCATCAAATTATTGCTTCTTTCAGTTGGGTGAACAATTGCTACCCCTTCTTGTGAAAAGACAAATGGATAACCATTGTAGCCGATTTGGACTGCACTAACCATATTCGTAAGATCAGTCAATTTAATATCTAAACCTACTGCTCCAACAACTTTCGAACCCTCTTTCACAGCAAAAGAGGCAGTCACAACATATTCATTTGTGGCTGGATCCTCATATGGCTCGCTCCAAATCACTTCACCAGGAGCAGAAATGGCATCCTTATACCAATCTCTTGTTCTTGCATCAAAGTCGGAGCCTAAATCAACAGCTGGAATAATCATTAAATCTTTATTCTCACTTGCAGCATAAACTGAGGCAACATCCTTATTTTTATCAAGGAAGTTATCAAAATCCTTCTTTAATTCAGTATTTGCAGTTGGGTCTTCCGCTTGCTTTATATAATCAATTACGCGCTGTGATTCAGATAAATAGATCATTTGTGTTGAAAATTTATCGAGAAATAAGGAAAGTGAATTATTCATTTCAGACACAATTCCCTTAGTTTGACTAACAACATCAGATTCTACTTCTTTTGATGTTTGGTTGTATACAAAAAAACCTACTGCTGATAAAACAACAATAAATAATGCAGAAATCAGCAAAATTAATTTGCTTTTTATTGATTTCAACAACATTTTCTCCCCCTTTGTCACCTTTTTTTTTTCCATCTATTTGTTCTCGCTTACATGATTTGTATCTCCCCTTTAATACAAATCAGCTGAACTAAGCTGGCAATTCGACATTATTCAACATATGGTTTATAATATCACATCTTAAATCGTTTGACGAAATGAAAGATGATTGTAAATTTTACAAATTCAACCACTTAGTAAGAAATAGACAGAACAAAGCGCAAGCGCCTTGATTAGCCTCAGGCATAGCACAAGCCAATCCTCACGGAAAGGTGTCCTTTACCTTTTGGGAGGATTGGCTTGTGACCTCGAGGTCGACAAAAACGCGACGTCCTGTACGTCGGGGGTAGGCGCTCCTCCTATAAGAAATACACTTATAGTCGTGCGATGCTTATGCTGCCGAAGTATTCCTTGTGGAGCTGGACGCAGAACTTGTCGCAAAATTATCTACAACATTTAAATTTATATTTTTGTATGAAAACACTTTTTGGCTAGAGGGCACTACTGAATAAGGCCCTTCATCTTCAATTTTTTTGAAGGACTACTAGTATAATATAGTATAG
>NZ_JAGIKZ010000025.1 GCF_017874625.1 Cytobacillus eiseniae
CCCCTTTTTCCTTACAAAATTCAGCCATAACCCAAAGTAAGATCAATAAGATAAAACATTGTAAATCATTTTTACACAATATTGTGGACTTGACTGATTTTTGTCTAATTTAGAGCAAATAAGCGGAATTTCTCCGCTTATTTCTGCTTCTTCAGCATGATCTATATATAATAGGCGGAAAATTTCCGCCTATTACTAGTTATACATTCATGGAAATGAACAGTAAATAATAACAGAACGGGCTGCTGCAGGATTGCGCAATTGCTAATATGCTTTGGCTGCTAACTATAAAAATGCGGTTCTTGCTTGTTATTGGCAGAACCCTGTTTGTGACCAAAAAAGACGACAATGACGAAAATGAATAAGAGCATGAGACTGATAATGCTAAAGAAGCTGATCGATTTGAAATATTGGATAAATAGTCCACCTAAATATGGGCCGATTAAACTGCCAATACTAAAGGCAACGCCACATAGCAGATTGCCGGTAGGAAGCAAATTCCTAGGCATTAAATCAGTCATATAACTGATTCCAAGTGAGAAAGTAGAGCCAACAACCATTCCAGCAACAAATAGACAAATCGTTAATCCAATCATAAATTCTTCGAGGAAACCAGCAGCTGTAAAGCTAATAAACCCTGCAAATAAAATAAACATTAAGACATTTCTTCTTCCATACTTATCACTGAGAATGCCAAGTGGCAGCTGAAAAATAATCGCTCCAACTGCAAAGGAAGTGAGCAAGATCGATACATCAGATACATCTAGACCAATTCGGAGCCCATAGATTGGAAAGCTCCCGTTCAATGATGCTTCAAGAAAGCCATAGCCTAAAGGGGGGAGAAAGGCGACCCACGCATATTTAGTTGCTTTCTTAAAACGCTTCAATGTTTCTTTTAATGAATTCACCTCAACTGTTTGTTCAGGATAATCATTTTTTAATGTAAATAGAAACAGCCAAGCAATGAGGCAAAGAATAGATGAAATGATAAAGGGCAACGCTTCATTTATTTCGACAAGTGGAGCCATCAATGGTCCGACTGCAAAGCCCGCACCAAAAAATAATCCATATAGGGAGATGTTTCTTCCCCTTTTATGTTCGGGTGAAAAAGAAGTAATCCATGTTTGCGTCCCAAAATGAAGGGCATGGTCACCAATTCCGATGAAAAGTCTTAATACAAACCAAAACCAAAAGGACTTCCAAAGAGGGAAGAGGACAAGTGATACGACGACTAGTAAACCACCGAGAATGATAACAGGTTTATAGCCATATTTGCGTAAAGGATATTCCATGAATGGCGATATGAGGAGGATACCAATATACAATCCAGTTGCATTTAACCCATTCAAACTCGATGAAATGCCTTCATTTTCAAAAATAATCGCAATCAACGGAAGGAGCATCCCTTGACTAAAGCCAGATATCGCAACAATGCTTACTAAAATCCAAAACCTGATATTTTCTTTATACATTCAATCATACCTCGATTTCAATTTTGAAAATTTAATGTGCTCCCCATGATGGTACCGAGAGAACGGAGGATTGGCAAGATAAAAATATAGGGGAAAAAGGAGGAAAATAAAAAATGACTCTGAAAAAATCTCAGAGTCATTTTTTGAAAATGAGAAAAGGATGTAAATCTACTCGCTTGCAGGCATTGATCACCAACTTTCATGTTGTTATTTGACCATAAAACCTATAATGGAACGATGATTTCTTTGCAATAAATTTGTCATCCTCCTTATTTTATTAAGCGAATTGACTTAACGGCCCTCCTTTTTCTTATGAGTAAATTTATTATACACTGATTATTAATAAATGTAAATATTCTGATTTTTACAATAATGTTACAAATCTTTCATTTCAAAAATAAATTAATTTCATTGGATGGATAATATTGTCGAACTCCGAAAAAACTAGTAGCAAACCTAAAAAGATAGTGATTGGAAAGGGGTTTATTAATTCGTGAAAAAATACCTGTCTATTTTCTTCATCGGTCTAATCATTCTGTTTTCTTTTCAGCATCCGGCAGGTGCAAGTAAGGAACAAAAAAAAGCAGAGCCTGCTCCTGCACCCGAACAAAAGTCGATTACAGTTCCGAACTCAGTGCTGCAAATAACGAAGGAAAATACGTATCCGAATCCAGTGCAGGATATGCCCACACTACAGCCAAGTGAGCTGACACAAAAGCTGATTGATTCATCGAAAGTGAAAATTGAAAATCCTGATTTGATTCGAATGCTGAATGAAACAACCGTAAATAGCACACCATTTGCAATTGGGTACCGTGCAATTATATACCTTGGACAATGGCCACTGAATTATGAATCAGCTGAAACATCGCCAAACTGGGAATATCAAAAGATCAATACGAATTATTTTGATAACCGTGGCGGGAATGCGCCATATCAAATTCATTATGTGCAAGAAGCGCAAAAAATTGTTCGTGGCGGGCTGACTGCAAAAGTACCAAATACGGAAGATGTCAAAAAAATGATGCTCCTAAAGGCAATGGAAAAGTCAGGCTTGCCGCTTAATTTTGAAACAATTATCGGGGCAGGGACGAAAAAGGATCATAAGTACAATATCCCTCAAAAACGATTAGGTTATTTATATGGCTATGCACCTGCAGTAAATGAAAAAGGAAAGGTCACGTATGGAGAAGTGTATTTAATGTTAAAAGGGAGCAAGAAAATGATTATCGTTAAAAATGTCACCTCACAAGGCGTAGGTGCATGGATTCCGATCCAAGACCATGTTTCCTTTGGGTTCTTTGCATCAGAACGCCCAAGATAAGCAGTCGTGCAAAAAAAAGATACAAACAACAACCAGCAATCCTTTATCGGCTGGTTGTTGTCATGTCTAATAATGATTTTCTTGATGTAAAATCAAGATCCTGATAA
Source organism: Cytobacillus eiseniae (assembly GCF_017874625.1). Taxonomy (GTDB): domain Bacteria; phylum Bacillota; class Bacilli; order Bacillales; family Cytobacillaceae; genus Cytobacillus; species Cytobacillus eiseniae. Next base: position 2,904 of record NZ_JAGIKZ010000025.1, read on the forward strand.
TAACTATTTTTTACTAACACATTTGGTCCAAGGCATTTGACTTGCGGACAATGACAATTTAAAGATTGAGCAAGCTTTGTGTTCATCCACTTAGAAAATACATCTTCTAGTGCATGTTCTTTAATATTACCAAGTGCTGGGGCATCACCAAAATCAGTCACAATTACTTCGCCCGTAAAAATATTCACATTTAAACGAGAACGTCCGTCTGGATCATTACGGAGAGTTACATTCTTCGCTTGATATAAACGCTTCAACAATTCCAAATCGTCCTCGTTTGAGCTGCAAGCATAAAATGGCAGGGTACCAAACAGCATCCACGTATCTTCATTCCGTATATCCAATAAATGATGGATAGCAGAACGGATTTCATCTAACGAAAGTGTCTCTAGAGTAGATGCGAAATCAGAGGGATACATCGGATGAATTTCATGACGGCCACAATTCATTTCACCGACAATTTGGTTGTGAATTTTTTCAAGATAGGGCAGTGTGCGTTTATTTAGCATTGTTTCTGCTGATACCATCACCCCTGCACTCGTCAGCTGGCGGCTATTATCAATCATTCGTGCAAAAAGCTTGCCTCTTTGCTCAAAAGTGGGCTTCCGCTCCATTCTGGCAAAGCCACCTTCAATAAATTCTTCCTCCGTACCCCAATTATGGGAAATGTGAAGAACATCTAAATAAGGAATGATTGCCTCATAGCGACTTAGCTCAATCGTCAAATTGGAATTGATTTGTGTACGAACGCCGCGATCATGTGCATAACGAAGCAAAGGCACAACATAGGACTCAACAGATTTCTTGGAGAGCATTGGTTCCCCGCCCGTAATACTTAATGAGCGCAAATGAGGGATCTCATCCAGACGTTTCAGTAAAAAGTCAACAGGGAGTGCATCAGGATCTTGATGCTGTAATGTATATCCAACGGCACAATGCTCACATCTCATATTGCATAAAGTAGTTGTCGTAAATTCAATATTTGATAAAGTTAATTTTCCAAACTCATCCATATCCATATAAGCTTCCCATGGATCGTATTTTGGACTAATTGCAGACATATTCATTCTTTACTTCCTTTCTATTAACTTTAGATATGTTAAATATTACGCGGGAGATTGTCAATAGATTCGGATGAGTTTAATCAACTGCTAATAGTTACAGATTGACATCCAATATTTCAATCGCTACAGGACTAATCTATGGAAACTTCCCCGGTTCGATTCATGGCAATGGACCTTGCGAATTCCTGTGTTTTTCGGTAGGATGGAAACGAGACGAAAGGAGAGAACTTTTTTGGGCAGTCCGATAACAGATAAAAATGGCCAAGTTTCTTTTTTGAAACAACGTTTAAATATGTTCCTTGATGTATTAGACGCAATTGAACCAGAAGAAACTGAACTTGAAGACATTGATCGCTTAATTGAAATGATTGATGAGCTTGAGTCTAAATGCCGTGAATTTAATAACCGTGATGAATAAGAGCCGATGAGGCTCTTTTTTAATATAAAGATATAGGCTGACTGGCTTCCCTTTGATAAAGGCATATTTTTAGCAGCATTTCACTGAGGTTTGTCCATCATCCGTTAGATGAAGGCCATTTTAGCAGGCAAATCATGGTGTAATGTCCATCATCCGTTAAATGAGGGACATTTTTTGTAGCAATTCATGGAGTAATGTCCATCATCCCATTGATGAAGGACATTTTAGCAGGCAAATCATGGAGTAATGTCCATCATTCCATTGATGAAGGCCATTTTAGCAGGCAAATCATGGAGTAATGTCCATCATTCGTTAGATGAGGGACATTTTTAGCAGCAAATCATGGAGTAATGTCCATCATTCGTTAGATGAAGGCCATTTTTAGCAGGAATTCATGGAGTAATGTCCATCATCCGTTAGATGAAGGCCATTTTTAGCAGCAAATCATGGAGTAATGTCCATCATCCGTTAGATGAAGGCCATTTTAGCAGGCATTTCACCAAGTTTTGTCCATCATCAGTTTGAAATGCCGGTAGAAGCAGTTACTGCTTCTAACCAACAGCTTGCTCTTTCCAACCGATCCTGATAGCGGTATAATAATAGATGATAATTATTATAATTTTCATAATAGATATATATAAGCGGAACAAAGGGAAGGGGATTCCAAAAAAATGAATATCGAAAAATTTCAGGAAAGTATGTATCAGTTGATTGTTGAAACTTCCACGAGACTTCCTAAGGATGTTCGACGTGCAATTAAGGCAGCAAAGGAACGTGAAAGTGCTGGCACAAGATCAGCGATGAGCTTAGCAACGATTACGAATAATATTAAAATGGCGGATGAAAATGTTTCTCCAATTTGTCAGGATACAGGTTTGCCTACATTTAAAATTAAAACGCCTGTTGGAGCGAACCAGCTTTTAATGAAGGAAGCGATCAAACAAGCGATTGCCGAAGCGACAAAGGATGGAAAGCTGCGTCCAAATTCAGTGGACTCCTTATCAGGGGAAAATAGCGGAGACAATCTTGGTGGAGGAACACCTGTTATTAAATTCGAGCAATGGGAAAAAGAGTATATTGATGCTCGACTTATTTTAAAAGGGGGCGGCTGTGAAAATAAAAATATTCAATATAGTCTTCCTTGTGAGCTTGAAGGCTTAGGTCGTGCAGGTCGTGATCTTGATGGCATTCGTAAATGTATTATGCATTCGGTCTACCAAGCACAGGGACAAGGCTGTAGTGCAGGCTTTATTGGAGTTGGCATTGGGGGAGACCGATCTGCAGGCTATGATTTAGCGAAAGAACAACTTTTCCGCACAGTGGAAGATGTGAATCCAAATGAGGATCTTCGTAAGTTGGAAGAATATGTTATGGACAATGCAAATGAACTTGGAATCGGCACTATGGGCTTCGGCGGTGAAACGACCCTTCTCGGATGTAAAGTTGGTGTAATGAACCGGATTCCTGCCAGCTTCTTCGTTTCAGTTGCGTATAATTGCTGGGCATTCCGTCGCCTTGGTGTGGCTGTTCATCCAGAAACAGGTGAAATTAATGAATGGATGTATCAAGAAGGGGAAAATATCGACTTTGGTGCAACAGAAGCTGAGAAAGAAACAGCAGCTGCTTCAGATACACGAACAGAAGTGATTTCATTGCAAGCACCGATTACAGAAGAGCAAATCCGCGGCTTAAAAGTTGGAGATGTCGTTCAAATTAATGGGAGAATGTACACTGGCCGTGATGCGATCCACCATCACCTAATGGAGCATGATGCACCAGTTGATTTAAATGGCCAAGTTATTTATCACTGTGGCCCTGTCATGCTGAAAGATAACGAAGGTAATTGGCATGTGAAAGCAGCAGGACCAACAACGAGCATTCGCGAAGAGCCATATCAAGGGGATATCATGAAGAAATTCGGCATCCGTGCAGTCATTGGCAAAGGTGGAATGGGTCCGAAAACGTTAGCAGCCCTTAAGGATCATGGCGGTGTCTACTTAAATGCAATCGGTGGAGCCGCTCAATATTATGCAGATTGTATTAAAGCAGTTGAAGGCGTCGATTTAATGGAATTCGGCATTCCAGAAGCGATGTGGCATTTGAAGGTAGAAGGATTTACAGCAGTTGTCACAATGGATTCTCATGGAAATAGCTTACATGCAGATGTGGATAAATCTTCATTGGAAAAACTAGCTCAATTTAAAGAACGTGTATTTTAAGTAAGAAAAACACTTCGTTAGGTTCGTAACTAACGAAGTGTTTTTTTATAAACATCACTGTCTCCTTTTCTTCGTTTTTCCATGAATTACAGTGAATGTTTTTTTGCCGTTCACAAACAATAAGGAAAAAAAGAGGAGGAGTGAAGATGATAAAGAGAAAATATCTGATCATCCTAACGGGGTTGCTCTTATTATGTTCAACAACGGTATACGCTGAATTTGCTAACTCGCCAATTCATTGGGGCTTTAATAAAGGAGCAAATGAAGAACAAGCGGAAGCTGGCAAACCTTTGGATGCCATGCTAGAAAGAATGGGCGCAATTTATAAAGGGGATGCCTCTAAGAAGGAAATTTATTTAACATTCGACAATGGCTACGAAAATGGCTATACAGCAAAAATATTAGATATATTAAAAAATAAACATGTTCCTGCCGCCTTTTTTATTACAGGCCATTACATCAATACAGCTCCTGATTTAGTAAAGCGAATGGCAGCAGAAGGGCATATTATCGGCAACCACTCATGGCATCATCCAGATATGACAAGAATTAGTCGTGAACGATTTGCTGAAGAGTTAGAAAAAGTTCGAGAAGGAACCGAGAAACTAACAGGAATAAAGCAGATGTCCTACTTACGCCCTCCCCGAGGAATTTTCAGTGAAAGAACGATCCATTTAGCGAAAGAGCAAGGCTATACACATATTTTTTGGTCGCTTGCATTTAAAGATTGGGTAACAGATGAACAAAAGGGCTGGCAATATTCCTATGACAACATTATGCGTCAAATCCATCCAGGCGCCATCCTTTTGCTCCATACCGTTTCAAAAGATAACGCCGATGCACTTGAAAAAGTCATTATAGATTTACAGGCAAGAGGCTATTCTTTTAAAAGCTTAGACGATTTAATGATGGGCCATTCCATTAAGGAAAGTATGCTGTATTGAGTTTTAATGAAAGCTTGCTTAGGAAGAAATGGCGACTATTTTAAGTAGCTTACTAATAAAGGCTGATATCGAGCGAAGTAGCGCGTAAATAGCCAAAAGTGGCGTGTAACCTAATCGAAGAAGCATGTAAAAAGAAAAGTAGCTTGTAAAGTGGAGAAAGTGGCATGTAAACAGCCAAAAGTGACAGGTAATCCAAAAAAGTCGAAAAGCAAATACCAAAAATCAGGATGTAGCACGCAAATAATGCAAAGAGAAAACTGAAAGCAGCATTAAATCAAAAAAGAATGGCCCGATTCTATTCAACAGATCGGGTCTAATTTAATTTAAAGCATTTAGATTAAGAAATGTATCCGTAAAAATGATATAATACGAGAAAATGTTAAAGGACGGATCATTGTTGGAAACCATCTCTATTAATGGCCCTTATAATTTTGATCTAGTATTGGACAGGCTATCCCTGGACCGACTTAATCATGTTGATATTGCGGAGCGCTCGGTAAAAGTACCACTAGTGTTTGATCAAAAGCCAATGGTCGCACATGTGAAAGCAGTCGGAACAATCGATCAACCGAAGTTTATTATTTCTGGCATAGAAGATTCTTTTCGTGAAAGAGCCATTGAAAGAGTGACGGCGATCTTTCAATGGAATATCCCGCTTGAGAGCATTCATCGCCATTTTCAGCAGACAGACTTACGCACTCTTTTCGAACAGCATTATGGGACTCCTTTAGTATTAGAGTTTGATCCATATAGCTGCTTGTTAAAATGTATTATCCATCAGCAATTGAATTTATCATTTGCACATACGCTAACAGAGCGATTTGTTCATACATTTGGTTTTGAAAAAGACGGCATTTGGTTCTACCCACTGCCTGAAAGAGTAGCGGAGTTAAAGGTTGAACAATTACGCGAGCTTCAATTTAGTGGCAGAAAAGCAGAGTATGTGATCGGAATTGCCAAGGAAGCGGCTTCAGGTCATTTAAATTTTGAACAGCTAAAAGACGGTTCAAATCAAGAAGTTTATGATCAATTAATTAAATTGCGCGGAGTCGGTCCATGGACTGTGCAAAACTTCCTGATGTTTGGTTTTGGCAGACAGAATCTCTTCCCTTATGCGGATATTGGCATTCAAAATGCAATAAAAAAACGATATGAATTAGAGGCAAAGCCAACCTTTGAAGAAATGGAGCAATTGTCAAAGGACTGGGCGCCTTACTTAAGCTATGCTTCCCTTTATTTATGGAGAAGCATTGAATAATTTGGAGTGATTACAGCGCATGACACAGGAACAAACAGTAAAAATAAAACTAAATCAAACCTTTCCACTGACGATCAAAAGGCTTGGCATCAATGGAGAAGGGGTTGGCTATTTCAAAAAGCAGGTTGTTTTCGTACCAGGTGCCCTTCCAGGTGAAGAGGTCGTTGTAGAAGCAACAAAGGTTCACCCGAAATTTGCTGAAGCAAAAGTGAAGAAGATCCGCAAAAAGTCGGAATACCGTGTGAAGCCGCCATGTCCAATTTATGAAGAGTGTGGAGGCTGTCAACTGCAGCATCTTCGCTATGATCGACAGCTAATTGAAAAACGTGATATTGTGATTCAGTCTTTGGAAAGACATACAAAGCTTAATCTGGAACAAATTACGATAAAAGAAACAATTGGCATGGAGGATCCATGGAACTATCGGAATAAAAGTCAATTCCAGGTAGGCGTGAAAGATGGAAAAGTATTAGCTGGATTATACGGCATGAATTCCCATCATCTTATTAATATCGAGCAATGTGCGGTTCAACATCCACAAACGAATAAGGCAACGAAAACAGTGAAACAAATTCTTCAGGAATTTAAGATTTCGATCTATAATGAAAAGTCGAGAAAAGGGCTTGTGCGCACAATTGTCGCCAGAGTAGGGGTACAAACAGGTGAGCTGCAAATCGTCCTAATCACAACAAAGAAAGAACTCCCGAAAAAGGATCAGATCATTCAAGAAATCAAAAAGCGATTGCCAGAAGTAAAGTCGATTATTCAAAATATTAATGGACAGAAAACTTCGCTGATTTTTGGCGAGGAGACGGTTAATCTTGAAGGAAAAGACTTCATTCAAGAGACGTTAGGGGATCTGCAATTCGAACTTTCAGCGCGCACATTTTTTCAATTGAATCCCGAACAAACGGTTAAGCTCTATAATGAAGTGAAAAAAGCAGCGGCTTTAACAGGGACAGAAAAAGTAGTGGATGCTTATTGTGGAGTAGGAACAATTGGTTTATGGGTGGCTGACCGAGCGGCAGAAATTCGCGGAATGGATATTATTTCAGAATCAATTGAGGACGCAAAGAAAAATGCAGCTCGTCATGGAATAACACATGCCACTTACGTAACAGGCAAAGCGGAAGAATGGCTGCCGAAATGGGTGAAGGAAGGCTGGAAACCAGATTGTATCATTGTTGATCCACCAAGAACAGGAATGGACCAGTATCTATTAAATACGATTTTAAAAGTAAAGCCGAAAAAGGTCGTCTATGTTTCCTGCAATCCATCTACTTTTGCGAAGGATCTTGCGGTTCTTAGTTCAAAGTATAATGTTGAAGAAATACAGCCAGTAGACATGTTTCCACACTGTTCCAATGTGGAAGTCGTTACAAGCCTTGTGAGAAAATAAAAAAGAGACAGGGGGAACAATATTTCTGTTCCCCTTATCCCTACAAAAATGTAATCAATAAGATCAGAATGATTGGGCCAAATAAAACGAGGTAGCCAATTGGGTTAGCTAAGTTAAGTGTCCAACCAACACTAAAGCGTTTTTCTACGAAAATAGATGGATCATTTTTATTAAAATAAAATAATCCGCCCTTCCAATACATATCCTCATCTTTATCCGTAATTTCCCCTTTAAATTGGACGTTACTCTGTTTGTCCGCACGTCCAACCTTCACTGCGAAAATAATTGTGCCAATTAAGATAACAAGGATAAAGACAAATGGCATCGCAATCATTGTTGTATCCTTAAATATGTCAGGATGGATTGTTGTTAATTGCAAGAAACTAAATAGCATCGTAACTAAGAGACTGGTTAAAAATAAAAACCAGCTCGTATATTTTCTTAATGTTAGCTGTCTCTTTTGGGAAGCTGCTTTGCTTGTTGCGCTTAATTTGATTCCAGAATTCTTTTGGGCAAAATGGATTCCTAAGAACATAAGCTGCATAACGAAAAGTACGAGTGGAAGCTGTATGGCAGAAATAGGTGATTTCGCTGTAAACGCATCTGCTTCTCCATTTGGTCCCCAATGTGTGGGTATTTGATCTGGCAGGATGTCATATTGAGGGATCGTGTAAACAATCAAGCCAAGTGTAACAATAATTGGGAGTAGATAGACATACCAAGGGAGCATTTCATCTTGAGAACGGATTGATAAATCAGTCATTTGCACTTGTTTTAAGTTTTCTACCCATTTATTTGCTTTTTTTAATTGAATGGTTTTGCCATGGAAATAAAAATAGAGCGACATACTGATCAGAATAATGGCAAAAAGAATAAATGTACCGATTAATGCCATTTGGTCTTCAGTTGGTTGAACAGTAAGTGCATAAGTCGTAAAAATACCTAAAAGAATGATAGAAATTAGAAAAGTAATGACTGCGTATCGTTTTTTATAGGAAGTAAGTCTCTTGTCATGAATATGTTTTTCAGGGATGGTCACACCAAATACAATCGTGCGTTTCACTAAATAGGGAATGGCTGTTTGAACTAAGGCGAGAAAAAGAATAATGATGAAAAATATTGTTAAAGCCATGGACAACTCCTCCTTCATTTGCTGAATGATTGTTAATTTTGTTTGAACTCCTTCAATATGGATGTAACAAGTTCGTGGATTTTTTCTTCTGTCATACCGATCACAAGTGATTCTGCAATGAGCGGCTTCAATTCATTAGATAGCCGTTGAGAGGTGGATTCAGGAATCTCTGTATGAGTAGAAATGACTGCCCCAGACTTTGGAATAATTTTGATAATCCCTCTCTTTTCTAATTCATGATAGCTTTTATTTACGGTATGCATATTCACACCAATATCTGCAGCAAAGGCTCTGACAGAAGGAAGTGAATCCCCAGGACATAGATCGCCCCTTGCAATGCCTTCAATTACTTGGTTCGTTAATTGTGAATAAATAGGAATCTCTGATTCTGCTTCAATTAGAATAATCATTACTTCCCTCCAATCTGTTCTATATTTATTATAACAAAACTGTTCTATGATGTCTATAACAAATAATACTTTTCGAATAAAGCAGCGAGAAAACAAATCAAACCAGCAGAGTTGTTATTCATCTGCTGGTTTGATTTGTTTTAATGAGGATTTAATGAGCTGATACGTCTCCATACTGAAATCCTTATACGATGTTTCTGGCAATGGTTCGAATCGGTCGATCGCTTTTTTTGCTGCTTTCAATGCTTCATGTTCATTTTTAAGCTCTAGATGACAAAGGGCGATGTAGGAATCAGCAATATAGAAAATCGATAAGTCAAAGGGATGGTGCATGTAATCTGGAAAGTGGATATCATTCAAGTATTGGAGTGCTTCAGCGTATAAACCCATGCCATATAATGCTCGTCCTTTTTCAAGCATGAAATAGGGTTTATATACTTCGTTCAAATGATTTTCCGTATGTAACTCATCAATTAATTTAATTACCTCATCATATTGCTTTTCTTCAAAGATGAGGGATTCAATCATTAGTAATTTGTAAAAAAGGAGAGAATTGGGATCATCAGCAAATTCTCCGTATTGTTTTAACTTTGTTGCATAATAGGCCATTTCTTCTTTGTTCTTAGACATCATGGCGTGCCCAGCAGCCATCCGGTATAAATCATCAATCTGATAGTAAATCCGATTTTTATTTGAAAAGGAAATGGCATGATTCATAACATGTAAGGCAGACTTCGCATCACCTACTGCGAAATACAAGATTGTTTCATGGTAATCAAGCGATAATCTCGTGATTGGATCGATATATGCATGATTGGCTTCAATTAATGAACGTTCATGTAAAAAGGTACGTAATGCTTCTTGGTAGTCGTGAGCAATAAATATAACTGTTGAACGAAAGATGCCAAGGGATGCTCGATTAGAAGTAAGATTCATTTGATCATAGATATCCGCAGCTCTATCTAAATAAGGCATCCATCCGACCTTCTTTTCTTTAAAAAGGCAATGACTGTATATATCTAATAACCGAGCAGCTTCATAACCATTCGATAAGTTTTCAATATACGGGTCAATTAGGGCAATAATTTGTTTATTTGTTTCAGATTTTTTTGGAGAAAGGAGATTGAATAATTTTTCGGCCTGTTCAAGAACAGTCCTTAATTCTTGTATGCTAATATCCTCCAAAAGGCTAGATACTTCTACTCCTAGCCGTTCAGCAATGTATGTCAAGCTTTCCATTGAAGGTTTTGCTTTATTATTCTCAATTAAGCTAAGCATGCCTTTTGTAAGTGCGTCGCCAGCTAGTGCTTCAAGGGTCATTCTTTTCTGTTTTCTTAAACTTCGTATCCGTTCACCTAACATTTGAATCACTGCTCCTAGCTTCATAATTAAGTTTAATTATATTAAACTTTCTCTTGAAAAGAAAGTGGCGGAATGTTATGATTTGTTTAATTAAATTAAACTTTCTTTGGAGGATGTATGACATGGAAAATGCCTTCATGCTTAAAAGGGCAACGTATCACCTTTGGACCTTCACAATTAGTAAGCTAATTTCCTCATTTGGTGCACAAGTATATGCTTTTGCCATCAGCTTATATATTTTGCAATTGACTGGTTCTGCAACAAGCTTTGCGGCAAATCTTATCTGCAGTATTTTGCCACGTACCATTATTGCGCCCTTTGTCGGATATGTCGCTGATAATTATTCAAGAAAGATGATTATCATTGCTGCCCAAATAGCGACAACTTTTGCAATAGGTGGCCTTTTATTTGTTAGCATCAATTACGGTCTATCCCTTGCTGCTATTTATACAACGACATGTGTATTGTCGATTACATCAACATTTTCTGGGGTTACTTTCTCTTCTTCTATTACAGGACTTGTAGATGAAGCGCGTATTCAAAAAGCGATGTCATTGAACCAAATGTCCATTTCATTCGCATCAATTGGAAGCCCAGCAATTGGCGGATTGCTTTATGGTGCTGTTACGATGCCTGTATTTCTCGTGATTTATATGATTGCATCATTTTTCGCTCTTATTCTAGAATCAACAATGAATTTCAAACTGTTTGCTAAAAGGAAGGAAAAAACGGCAGAACAATCAAAAGAATCGATGCGGCAAAGCATGAAGGCAGGAATTGCTTATATGAAGCTGCAGCCACTTCTAATGACCGTTATCTGGATTGCTTTGCTAGTGAATTTCTTGCTTGGTGCATTTGAGGTTGGTTATTCTTTTATTCTCGTTGAAAAATTAAAAATAGATCCTCAGCATTTCGGTCTAACGCAAGGGGCGTTTGCAGTGGGAATGTTAATGATGTCCATTTATTTTTCTGTAAGAAAAGAAGTGATGTTTCCCCTTCTTGTATCGAAAAGAGGTATTCTTGGGATGGGCGCAATTTTAAGTGGAATCTCACTCCCGCTAATAATCTCCCTTTCTTATGGTGTTGTCTTTGCTTACTATGCTGTAATTATGTTCGGCTTTGGTGTGATTATTATTATCGTGAATACCCCATTACAAGTGATGCTGCAGAAGCAGATTGATGATGATTATAAAGGGCGTGTTTTTGCGATATTTGAAACAATGGCAATGGCATTAATGCCATTAGGAATGGTGCTTTACGGATATTTATATGATGTATTGCCACCACAATGGATATTAGTCGTTTCATCTATTCTACTTATTAGTATCGTTCTTATCCTTGCTAGACCATCCGTTTTGGCGAAGGTACATCCGCAGCTAGATGAAAAGAATGTTTTAAAAAGGAAGCTTGAAGCCATGTAATTTATGGCTTTTTTTTGCATGAGGTTTGGATTAAAAAATGTAATTTCTATGTTAAGGCTATTTTGCTGGAAGTTTGTGTATGGTGGTAAGAAGGCCTTGATGATAGATGAGAGGCACTTGCTTTCAATCGTGATAAGGGCATATGATCACAACAATCATGAATAAAGAAACAAGAAAAAGGAAGATTAATTCCAAAAATAAAGACTGTTCTCCCTTTTATAACTATTCATTTATAGGTCAATAAACCTAATAAACTTCCAATTATTATGATGATGTTTGTTGATTTTGGTAATATTATATATAATAATACGGAAAAGAAAAAAAGAAGATCTTGGGGGAACAGTCGTTTTGGAAAAATTGTATGATATTAAGCTAGATAAAGAGAAATGCATATTATACGTTAATGTGAATGGAAAGTTTGAAGTGGATCATTCTAAACTATACATAAGTGACTTTCAAACACATGTAAATACAATTAATCCATCAGTTTATACATTAATAATGGATGTAAATGGACAAGAGGCAGTTGATGAGGAAATTATCGTTGATATGGTTCATGTCTTAAATCTATATTCATCTGCTAAATTTAGGAAAACAATTGCTGTTCAGGCAAACTGTCAGTTAGCTCAACAACAAATCGAACAAGTTGTAATGGAAACAAAGTTTGCTGTCACATTTGTTAAAACGCTTAAAGAGGCTTACAATTTAATAAATGAGCAGTAGGGTTGGCTGCCTGTAAAAGCTCGATATTGAAAACCGATTTAGTTGCAATGAGCATTCAGAGGGGGAAAACCTCGATTAATTAAAGTACCATTATAATTGTTCTGGGTTTTCCTCTTAATGGGAAACCCCTTTTGTTTTCGTGAGGTAATTCGCGGATATTCATACTTCTTGTATTTTCGGAAGATTACGTGAATTTTAAAGTCTTTATATTGTGGCTCAAAAAATGATATAGTATCTTTATTGAAGTATGTACAAAGATATACTATTTAATTCTATGGGGAGGATATAGATGAGTAAATTTGTAAAAACTTCTCCACAGAAGGGGGAAATGGCAATTTTATCAAGTGAGCAGACGCCTGCTACAATATTTGCTGATCTTAAATCACTATTTAAGTTACCAGTGTTGATGGCAAATGTGCTGCCTGTTTTTACAGGGTTTTGGCTAGCATTATATTTTTCAAATCTAACTTTTGCTGATCACTGGCCATTGTTTGTTCTAACAATGTTAGGGAGTACTTTGATAGTGGCCGGAGCACTAATTATCAATAATTGGTATGATGTTGATATAGATACAAAAATGGATCGAACGATGAATCGTCCAACCGTTACGGGGAATATCTCACTTAAAGTAGTTTTAATACTAGGGATTTCATTATCTGTTATTGGTTTTATTTTCTTGCTTTTTACAACGATTGAGGCAGCCATTTATGGGTTAATTGGATGGTTTGTTTATGTTGTATTATATACGATGTGGTCAAAGCGAAGATACACGTTAAATACAGTTATTGGAAGTGTTTCTGGAGCGGTTACACCAATGATTGGCTGGACAGCGATCGATTCTGGCTTTCATTTGGTTCCGATCGTCCTATTCATGATCTTATTTATTTTTCAAATGCCCCATACTTTTTCGATCGCGATGAAGAAACATAAAGAATATGCAGCAGCTAAAGTGGCGATGCTTCCAGTTGTCTACGGATTTGAAATGACAAAAAGACAAATGGTCATTTATATTGCCTGTCTGCTTCCATGGCCATTCTTATTAGCTTCGCTTGGCACTATATTTATGGTCATTGCGACATTAATGAATGTAGGTTGGTTGGCTGTTGGCATAAGTGGATTCTTTACAAAAGATGATTTTAAATGGGCGCATATGAATTTTCTTTGCTCCGTCAATTATATAATGATCCTATTTGTAATGATGGTCATCGTTACGTTGCCAATCTTTAATTAGGACAAATATGAAGGCTCAGTCAGCGGACTGGGCCTATTTATTTTTTTATCGTTGTTCAATATTGTATTGGTAAAACAGAAAGAGGGATTGTCTAGGAGTAAGAAGGTCCTTACCAATTGTTGGTTGTGCACCTGAGCTGATAAATAGACGGAAATATTCCGCTTAATTCGTATTTATTAATAAAAAAAGCTTAAATAGACGGAGAAATTCCGCCTATTACCTCAGAAAATTCAAAAACAGTGAATTTTTCAGTGAATAGGCGGAAAATCTCCGCTTATTTCCTTGGAAACGAGCTTCATTCTGCATTTAACCGGAAAAACTCCGTTTATTTTCTTTGTGCTCGTTACTTGATTCTCTTTTTAGAAGGAAGTGAGTTTTCCAAGAGACCCTCGTTTTGATGTATAACCATAAACTTCGCTTTCTTCTTGCTTACAAGCGTTTGGTCGATTGTGAATAAAGGATAGTCAATAATACTAACATAATAATGTCTAATCTTGCTTGAAAAGCAAAAGCCATGAATCCCGTGTGCAAAATGGGAATCTTCGTTAATAGTACGGCACCAATCATAATGATAATTAAAGGAATGGTTGCATGTTTGATATATTTATTCATCAATATGGCCATGCCGCAAATGATTTCAAGAAGGGCAACAATATACATTAAAGTTAAGGGATAAGGCAGACCTAAGCTAATAAAAGAATGGCTTAACTCCTCATTTATGAATTTCATGAGGCCGGAAATGATAAAGACGTAAGCAACTGCATAACGAATGTAATGAACACTAGACATAGTAGAATAAATGGTCAACTCCTCCTTTCATAACACTGTATGCGGGAGAAAGGACAAACAATACGAAAAGATTTGATTTGAAAGCTGACACTAATTTTTCAGTTTTGCCGTGACGACTAACACCATTTTTAAAATGACAGTATGATACAATTTAATATACTGAGAACAGAATACAAATAGAGGTGTGTAATAATGAAAACAGTTCTAGTTATAGGTGGCGGAGTGACAGGATTATCAGCCATGTATGAATTACATAAATGGAAGAAGGCAAATCAATCAGATATTAGGCTTGTTCTTGCTGAGGCAAATAGTGAGCTTGGCGGGAAGATTCACACGATTAAAGAAAATGGCTTCTTAATGGAAGCTGGAGCAGATTCGATTGTAACTAGAAAAGCGAATATGATGACATTCATTGAAGAACTAGGGCTAGAAGATGAAATTGTTTATAATGCTTCAGGACGTTCATTCATTTATACAGATGGTGAAATCAAGCCGATCCCCGCAGATGCTGTTTTCGGAATTCCAGCAAGTGTGGAATCACTTGCAAAAAGTACATTAATCTCTGCAGAAGGGAAAGTGGAAGCGTTAAAGGATTTATATACGAAAAACGAAACATTCACGAAAAATGATTCGATTGGTGCATTCCTTGAGCATTTTCTAGGAAAGGAAATTGTTAAGAAACAAATTGCTCCCGTCCTATCTGGTGTGTATTCAGGAAAACTTGAAGATTTAACGATTGCAAACACACTACCATATGTATTTGATTATAAGGAAGAACATGGAAGCATTATTAAAGGCTTTGAAGCAAATAAAGCAAAGTTCCAAAGCCGAGGCGGTCAAAAATTTATTTCCTTCCGAAATGGGCTAGGTGCAATGATTGATGCCTTTGAAAAGAAGCTGGATGAAGCGGAAATGATGAAAAATACAGCCGTGACAAAAATTGAAAAGATCAATGATCATTATCAAGTGACATTCAATAATCAAGAAATGATTGAAGCGGATCATATCGTGTTAAGCATCCCTCATTCTGCTGCAGAAAATTTATTAGATGATCAACAGTTAAAGCATGAATTTGCTTCACTGGAAAATAGTTCACTCATTAGTGTATATGTTGGATATGACATACCAGATCATGTGCTTCCAGCGGACGGAACAGGATATATCGCTGCAGAGGATAATGATTTGATGTGCAATGCTTGTACGTGGACAAGCCGAAAATGGGGACATACTTCAGAAAGCGGCAATTTACTTGTAAGGTTATTTTATAAAAGTGTGCACCCTGCATTTGATTCAATCAAGGATTTGAATGAAGAGGAATTGCTGCAAATCGCACGTGAAGACATTAAGAAAAGCCTTAAAATTGATGCAGAGCCAGTTTCAAGTGAAGTAACGAACTGGTCTGATCAAATGCCAAATTATATGATTACCCACCGTAAAAGTGTAGAAGCCATTGAAGCAAAGCTCACAGCTTCTTATCCAGGCATTGAACTTGCTGGCTGTTCCTATTATGGTGTTGGCATTCCCGACTGCATCGAAAATGGTGAGAAAACAGCACAAAAAATTATTGAATCTCTTTAAAAGTTTAATCAATAAAAAAGCCTGATCTACTCAATGGTAGATGAGGCTTTTTTACTTTGTTTAATTTGTTCATTGTATGCTTCCGTTTTTTTTATATTTACCCCGACAAAGGTTTCCAAAATGGCCTGTGCACCAGCAATCGCAAGGATGAAAATGATGTATTTGGCGATATCGGGGATGAGTGTGTAGGACAAACCAAGGAGGAGTGCCGACCAGATGCCTGTACACCAGTAACATGTTAATAAATAACCGATCATTGATTTAGGCACCTTTTTGATTTCATGTGAGGCCGTTTCTTTTTCTTTTAGAAATAGGTTTCTCAATGGTTCAGCAATTTTATCAAAAACAATTAAATGTGTTAACCGATAACTTGCTAAAACGATCATCGCAAATGCCATCCAAGATAATTCCATAAAATGAGCCTCCGTATTGTTTTTTCTCATTATCACCTCAATTCACTGATATTATTTTAAAATTAGTACTCTTTCTGTGGAAATGTGATTTATCTCATCATATATGAACAGGTTAGCGTTTAAACTAGACTTTAGATAAAAGAAAATGGAGGAAATAAATATGTTAGATATACAATTAGATGGGAACCGTGCAATTATTGATATTCGAGGAAATATTGCAAGAGGGGAACATCCGAAAAATGAAGTATTTAAATATGTAAAAGAAGCGCCAGTTGGGACGATTTTTGAAATCCATGTTCCATTTTATGCGGAACCATTAATTAATGCTTTATCTTCATTTGGATTAAATGTTACAGTGACAGAACTTGCTTCTGACCATTTTCAATTAATGGCCGCGAAATTGGCTGAGATTTAAATAGAAAAAATGCAGCAATTATATGCTGCATTTTTTTATTTTGGCTGTTTTCATAACTAGTGTTGCTAGTTACACATAATTAGGTAAGGGGAGATTTCCGCTCACAAGTGCTCGTATTACTTGAAAATGGCTGCGATAATTTCGTCTGTTGTCATTCCACTTTCTACATCATACGTACCAGGACGAAGTTTCGTTGATACACCACGTTTTTCTACTTCATTGAAGAAATCCTTCGCACTGTCAATAATTTGTGCTTTTTCTAGCGCCTTGCCGACATCAATGCTTGTCATCCCTAATGAAACAGTAAGCATCGTCCGGTAAACAATTGTGCCTTCTTCTTCCTTCGGCTTTTTTTGTTCATCCGTTTGAGTGGCAGCAAGCTGATTATTCCATTCTTCTTCTGTATGAATGACATATCCTTTATCTGTTAATGCAGTTTTCATCTCGTCTTCTGTAAGTTGCTGGACAACCTTTGTGTTTGTTTCCTTTTCTGAATCAAGGAAGTAGACGGCCGCACACATACTGGCTGCTACGAGAAGTCCTGCGGCAAAACTGCGCATCGTTTCTGGTTTCATTTTTTAATTGGACTCCTTTCTTCCTTTGTTTATATAAGGAAAAAGGAAGTTCTCTACCTCATCTATCGTAAGCTGCTTTTCTGCTGCAATGCTATCGAGCGAATATCCGCGCTTATGTAAATCAAGCATGTCTTTCAACAACATTCTCTGCTCGGGATCCTCTGCTAGAATGCCTGCTTCATGAACAATAATTTCTGTATCAAATTCAACATTTCTAATTTGCTGCTGCAGCTCATTTACTTCATTCATTAATGAAAAAGAAACTTGATCGATATGCTGCTCTAATTTATTCGTTGATTGCTTTGTTTGTAAAAAAGATAAAACGAGCAGCACGATCGCTATTCCAAATAAAATACCTAACATCCATCCCATCTAATACATACACTTCCTTACTTGAATCAATTCTCCTGCAGGTTCCTATTATACATGCTTTTTAGATGGAATTCGATTGATAAGAAAAAAATAAAGCGATAGTCTTATGATTATGTAAGGAATAGGTTTTAGAGGTATATTTTAGAGCGGTTTAATGGATGAATACCCCTTGACTATTCTCCTAAATTAATAGACCAATCTTTCTTATTTGCTTAATTAATTTGAAAAATGAATCTTTCTTTTGTTGAGTAGTTCATTAAAAAAAGGTAACATAAAAAAATAGAATGTGAAGGTTCTAGAATAGAGATACGAAAGGGGAATAGCAATGAATAATCAAATTAAAGTAGGCATTGTTGGGTATGGGAACTTAGGAAGAGGAGTAGTTTCTGCCATTCAACAAAATACCGATATGAAATTAGTCGGTATTTTTACTAGACGATCACCAGAAAGTATCTCTATGAATCAAGCAGATTTAAATATGCAGCATATTTCTGAAGTAGAAAAATATAAGAATGAAATTGATGTGATGATTTTATGTGGGGGCTCAGCAACCGATTTGCCAGAGCAAGGCCCAAAATTTGCTAAGATGTTCAACACAGTTGATAGCTATGATACACATGCGAAAATTCCGGAATATTTTGATTCAGTTAATAAGGCAGCACGAGAAAGTGGGAAGACAAGCATCATTTCTGTTGGCTGGGATCCAGGTCTATTTTCCATTAATCGTTTAATGTCTGAAGCGATTTTACCTAAAGGAGAAACGTATACGTTTTGGGGGAATGGGGTTAGTCAAGGGCATTCAGATGCCATCCGTCGAATTGAAGGGGTGAAAGGCGCTGTACAATATACGGTTCCGATTAACGAGGCAGTTGATCGTGTAAGAAGTGGAGAAAATCCGGAGCTTTCAACAGCTGAAAAGCATTTGCGTGTTTGTTATGTTGTGTCAGAAGAAGGATATGATCAAGAGGAAATTGAAAAAGAAATCAAAACAATGCCGAACTATTTTGCAGAGTATAAAACAGAAGTGAATTTTATTACGGAAGAGGAATTGGCCGAAAAACATTCTAGCCTGCCACATGGGGGATTTGTTATTCGCGGTGGAGAATCTGGTGGAGAAAACAAACAAATTATTGAGTTTTCATTAAAGCTTGAAAGCAATCCAGAATTTACATCGAGTGTGCTTGTTGCTTATGCACGTGCAGCTCATCGATTAAATAAGGAAGGACAAGCAGGGGCAAAATCCGTATTAGAAGTTCCGCCTGTGTATTTATCACCAAAAACGGCAGCAGAATTAAGAAGAGATCTCCTATAAAAGTGATAGAAAGTTACCATGGTTAAAGATGGTAACTTTTTTATTGTAAAATCAACATATTTAGTGTAATATTACACTAAATATAATATAGGAGATGGTTTCTGTGTTAAAAAGAGCGGGTGCAATCTTATTGTATTTTGGGTTCTTTCCATTTGCGTTGTCCTTCTTAACCTTTGCATTAATGAGTATCGGCATAGAAAATTTGATGCTTGCTTCTGTTTTGCCACTTGCTATTGGTGGATGTTTGATTGGGTATAAAAGTATCAAGAGCTTGCGAGATCAAGACATGGGGGAAAGATGGCTTCTGTTTTGTGTCCCTCTTGCATATACGGCAATCTTGTGGGCGATTTTTATGCTCGTTAGCAGTGGTTTTTATGGTGATGATGTTTGGTTTATTTTTGCAATCACTCATATCGCTTATGCGCCGATTTATTTCATGTCCTCCTTAATGGGTATTGGGCTATTATTTATATGGGCGCCACTTGCATTTGAACTAGCAATTTTTTTGGGGATGATCGCAGCAATGATCATCAAGAAAGAACGCCCTCTTCTCAAAATGCGCTCAATGATAACAGTACTTGTTCTCATCGTTCTTGGTTTTGGGACAGGTGCCACCATTCAATGGCAACGAAATCAAACGGTATTGCCATCCTATGGATTTGATTATGGTGGCGGTTATTCAAGCACCGATTTATATCCTTATGATGTAACAAATCCAAATAATCAATTGCCAAAGCTTGATTCACCTTCTACATTTACCATTTCAAACCCGTCGGATATGCCTGTTCTAGATGGTGCTGAAGCTGCCTTTCCAGTTTATTCTGCTTTTGCAAATGCAGTCTATGAAAATATCGCAAATATCAATGTGAATCATGAGAAATTGTCCTTTACGAATACAATCTATTCCTATGAACGGTTATTATCGGGGAAAGTAGATATATACTTCGGTGCAGAGCCTTCAGTGGAGCAACAAGAGATGGCAAAGAGACAAGGGAAGGAAATCGTCATGACACCGATCGGCAAAGAAGCCTTCGTGTTCTTTGTAAATCCAGATAATCAAGTCAATCGTTTGACTGTTAAAGAGATTCAAGCAATCTACTCAGGAAAAATAAAAAACTGGTCCGAATTAAATGGGAAAAATGAAAGAATCATTGCTTTCCAACGTCCAAAAAATTCTGGAAGCCAAACGCTTTTGGAGAAAATCATGGGAGATACACCGATTATGAATCCGCTGAAGGAGGAAGTACCTGCTGGCATGGGCGGAATATTGGAACAGGTGGCTGATTATCGGAATTACGAAAATTCAATTGGCTTCTCCTTCCGCTTCTTTGCAACAGGAATGAATCCTACTTCAGATATTAAATTGCTCGCCATTGATGGGGTAGAACCGAGCCCAGAAAATATCTCAACTGAAAAATATCCATTTACCGCATCCTTATATGCGATTACATTGAAGGATACTCAAAATCCAACAATTAAGCCATTTCTTGAGTGGATGACAGGACCACAGGGACAGCAGATTGTTGAGGAAGTTGGTTACATTAAGCTTCAGTAGATAGGGAAAAGCGGGAGGAATGATCCTCCCGCTTTTCATTGTCTAGCCCTTGCACCTAGACCCGACAAGGTGCCTCCGCTTTTCTTAGGAAATATGAATCAAATATTCGCAGTTTTCATCTCCATTGACATTGCACTTGATTTCTCGAATATTGATTTTGCCTTCATAAATTTTTGAGAGTGCCCCTTCTAAAATTGCGCCTTCAAGGTCACAAACCATATTGCCTTCATTTACAGGAAGGCCTTCACAGAAACAGTCTTCAATGACAATATGGATCTTATTTTCCGTCCTTTCAATGATTTTCGGAATGCCAATTTTGAGTTCCTCAAAAAGAGTTAGTACATCTTCAAGCGACTCAACGGGCATGCTTTTGCCAATTTCTCTCCCAACCGTTAATGTTGTATTTTTGCCTTTCATTGGCAAACCTTGGTACATGCCAATAAGCCTGACAGATCGGAATAATTCAAGAGGGACAAGGCCGCCTAAAGTCTCGCGTTTAATTTTTTTCATATCATCAAAAGTAAATAAAGTCATTTATTTCTCCTCCTGCTAGAAAAGGGACATGAACGGCATCTATCGAACTAGAAGTGCTAAAGTTTGATAGGTGGCAATCACCCTAAGCTACTTATTTCTATGTATCGAAAAAATTTTAATTTTATCTTATATACGAAAAAACTTTCTCTTTTCCTATTATATTTGATTTTTTTTGCCAAAACATTGATTTATATCAACATTATTCCTGTTGAAAAGTTGTAAACTGAGTAGTTGAAGACTAAAGGGGTGTGGATGATGGAGATCAATGGAAAGATATATGAACAAATATTTGAGCAACTGATGATTAGTGCCTTAATAACAGATAAAAAGGGCATCATAGCTTTGGTCAATTCCTCCTTTATTGAGCTAAGTGGCTATGAGAAAGACGAACTACTTGACCAGAAGATTGAAACGATCATAAAAGGAAGTGAGATTTTTAAAGAAAAAAAGACAAGTGAAGTTAGCTTAAGAAAGAAAGATGGACAGAGTATTTTCCGGCGTCTCTCTGTTAAACAAGTAGAAACAACAGATAGGCTAGAAGAATACTATATTTGGTTAATGACATCAGTCCAAACTTGTGGATTGGATCCACTAACAGAGCTGCCGAATCGATCATTACTAAATGAAAAGTTGACGACTGCAATTAATCGAGCAAGAGAAAATCAATCAACTCTAGCTGTTTTATTCCTAGATTTAGACCGCTTTAAGTTTGTTAATGACACATTAGGCCATTCATCTGGTGACCAATTACTATCAGAAACTGCGGCACGAATCGAATCGGTTATAGGGGAAGAGAATGTACTAGCACGTATGGGTGGAGATGAATTTGTCTGCTTTATTGAGAATGTGAAGGATGAGAAAGAGGCGGAGCATGTTGCAAAAAGGATCATCACAGCCTTTGCTAAACCATTTGCTTTAGCTGAAACAGATATGTACATAACGACGAGTATAGGAATTAGCTTATACCCATATGATGGGGATGAGGTGGAGCAGCTTATTACGAATGCGGATACGGCGATGTACCGTGCAAAGAAAAAGGGACGCAATCAGTATATGATGGCTAGTGCTGATATTAATGCAGGGGGATTTGAAAGACTGCTGCTGGAAAATAATTTGCGGGGCGCACTTGAAAGAGAGGAGCTGCTCTTACACTTTCAACCACAAGTGGATTTAAAGTCGAATCAGGTGAAATCATTAGAAGCACTGCTAAGATGGAATCATCCAGATTTAGGCATGATTCCTCCAGGAGACTTTATTCCCATTGCTGAGGATTCAGGATTGATTATTCCAATTGGCGATTGGGTGCTAAGGACAGCATGTAGAAAAATGAAAGAATGGCAAGAATCAGGCTATCCCCCTGTAAGAGTTGCCGTCAATTTATCGGCTGGACAGTTTTTAAAAAGCGGTCTAGTAGAAAATGTGAAGAGGATTTTACAGGATACGGGGTTAAGTCCATCCTATTTAGAGCTTGAAATTACGGAAAATATGGTGATGCATGATGTCCATTCAGCGATTATCATTCTTCGGCAATTAAAGGAATTAGGCATTCAAATTTCGATTGATGATTTTGGAACAGGGTATTCCTCGTTGAATTATTTAAAAGAGTTTCCAGTGGATACGTTGAAAATTGATCGCTCATTTATTCATGACATTGATACAAATCCGAACAGCATCGCACTGACAAAGGCGATCACTACCTTAGCGCATGATCTTAATTTAAAGGTTATTGCAGAAGGAGTAGAAAACTTCAAACAGCTTTCACTCGTTAAGCAGCATGCCTGTGACGCGGTTCAAGGCTTTTATTTCAGTAAACCGCTAAGCTACGATCATGTCGTTGGCTACTTACATAATGATAAACAAGCTCCCATACATGCATAATTATTTAGTAGGTCCTGCAACTCGATGTAGGATCTATTCTTTTTTTAGAGAAAGTTATTTAAAAATTCGGTAAAAGGGGATATGATAGTACTATATTAATTATTTAGGGATTCGAAGGAATTTCCAATCATATATATAGGTTTTATACGGAAGGAAAGAAACCAACTTGGGGGACGAAAAATGATAAAGGTATTATCCTATTTAAAGCCGTACCGGATTGCGATTGCGTTTGCTCTTTTATTAATGCTAACAGAGCTTGCAGTTGAGCTTGTACAGCCGCTTATCATGGCAAAGATTATTGATGACGGCATATTGGCGAATGATTTATCTGCTGTGACGAAATGGGGCGGCATCCTTATTGGCTGTTCAATCATTGCTTTTTTCGCAGGAATTATCAATTCCTTTTATGCCGCTCATGTCAGCTATAGCTTTGGGTTTGATGTAAGGAAAAAGGTATTTGATAAAGTACAGTCCTTTTCCTTTGCTAATTTCAATTTATTTCCTACATCCTCATTGATTACCCGAATGACAAATGATATTACGCAAATTCAAAATACCGTTTTTATGAGCTTGAGAATTATGCTTCGGGCACCATTGCTTATTATTGGCGGCATCCTTATGGCATTTATTGTGAATGTAAAGCTTGCCCTTATATTATCAATTGTCGTGCCATTTTTATTTATTTTTCTCATGTGGCTTATGAAAAAGGGTGAACAGCTATTCAAAGAGGTGCAAGAAAAGTTAGATACTGTTAATGCGGTTATGAGGGAAACACTAACAGGAATTCGGCTCATCAAAGCATTTATTAGAAGAAAGCATGAGGTTAATCGTTTCACGAAGGTGAATGAAGACTTAAAGGAACGATCTGAAGTTGCGTTACGGGTAATGGAAATTACGATGCCTGTTCTGCTTCTAATCATGAATCTTAGTATTATGGGTGTGCTTTGGTTTGGCAGCATTCAAGTGAATACTGGGGGCGTGCAGGTAGGGGAAGTTGTGGCCATCGTCAATTACGCGACACGAATCACAGGCGCATTCTCTGTCTTTTCATTTATTATTATGGCTTTTTCAAGAGCAAAGGCGTCTTCGAATCGAATCGTTGAAGTCCTAGAAACGCCAGCCGATCTAATCGACCGGACAGATGTGGATCCTCATGGAACAATTACATATGGAAAAATTGAATTTCATCATGTTATGTTTCAATATCCAGACACCGATTCACCGGCATTAGAAAACATTAGCTTTACTTTGCAGCCAGGTCAAACTGTAGCGATTTTAGGAGCAACAGGCTCGGGGAAAACAACGCTATTTCAATTAATTCCAAGACTCTATGATGTAAATGATGGAACATTATTTGTGGACGGACAGGACATTCGTGAACTGAAAATAGAAAGCTTGCGAAGGAAAATTGGCTTTGTCCCGCAGGAAGCACTGTTGTTTTCAGGGAGTGTGAAGGAAAATATTGCGTGGGGCAAGGAAAATGCAGGAATGGACGAAATCATTGAAGCGGCAAAGGATGCACAAATCTATGAAACAATCAAAAAACTGCCAAACCAATTTGAAACAAAGCTTGGACAAAAAGGCGTGAATCTATCAGGTGGCCAAAAGCAGCGCCTTTCGATTGCACGGGCACTCATAAGAAAGCCAAAAATATTGCTTCTTGATGATAGTACAAGTGCGCTAGATATGAAAACGGAGGCAAACTTGCTGAGAGCATTAAAAAAATATACTTGTACAACGCTCATAATCACTCAGAAAATTAGTACAGCAATGGAAGCAGATAAAATCATTCTTTTAGAGGATGGCAAATTGTTAGCAGAAGGTACCCATCAATCCTTGCTTCAAACTTCTCAGCTATACAAGGAAATTTTCCACTCCCAGTCGAGAGAGGAGAGAGATTATGCTTAAAGAGCTTAAAAGGCCTTTTCAATATGAAAGAATTCTTAAAAATGAGAAGATCACAGATGAAGAAAATGAGAAAAAGCGAAAATCAAAAAATTATTTACGGACATTAAAAAGAATTTGGCAAGTCCTCTCTATGAATAAAGGGCTGCTATATATTGTCCTGTTATTAGTTGTTGTCAGCTCAGCTCTTGGGTTGCTTAGCCCATTCTTGGTTGGGATGGCGATTGATGATTATATCGTCACTAGAAAAATCGAGGGATTTATTCCTCTTCTTATTGGATTGGCATGTATTTATGTGTTCAATTCTTTAGCTTTATGGTTTCAAAACTATTGGATGATTGGGATTGCACAAAATACGGTGAATACGATGAGGATGCGGCTTTTTAAGCATCTTCATAAGCTGCCGATTCCTTTCTTTGATAAACGCCAGCATGGCGAATTAATGAGCCGAATCACAAATGATATTGAAAATGTCAGCTCGACCCTGAATAGCTCTGTGATTCAGATTTTTTCTAGCATACTTACCCTTATAGGTACAGTGTCTGTCATGCTTTGGCTTAGCCCGTTATTGACAGGATTAACGTTAATCATTGTTCCGCTAATGTATTTCGGAATGAAGTGGATTACAAAACGCACGGGCAGATTATTTAAGGAGCAGCAGAAGAACCTTGGTGAATTAAATGGGTTTATCGAGGAAACAATTTCTGGCCAGCGAATTATTAAAACCTTTTCACAAGAAGAGAAGGTGACGGCGGAATTTTTGGAGAAAGGTGAAAAACTGAGAGTAGCAGGTTTTTGGGCACAGACGTATTCTGGCTTTATTCCGAAGCTGATGAACGTATTAAACAATCTTAGTTTTGCTGTTATTGCTGGGATTGGCGGGATCCTTGCGTTAAATGGAGCGATCTCGATCGGTGTGATTGTCATTTTTGTCGAGTATTCACGTCAGTTCACTCGTCCTCTGAATGATCTTGCTAATCAGTTCAATACCTTACTCTCTGCTATTGCAGGTGCAGAGAGAGTGTTTGAAATCATCGATGAAGAGGGAGAATTTAAAGAAGAAAGCAGGCTTCAAGAATTATCAAAAGTTTTGGGGGATGTTGTCTTTAGCAATGTAACCTTTTCATATGAAGAAGAAAGTAAAACGGTTAAGAATGTACATCTCCATGTCTATCCAGGTGAAACAGCAGCGTTTGTCGGTCCGACAGGTGCAGGGAAAACAACGATGATCAATTTACTTTCACGATTTTATGAAGTAGATAGCGGCCAAATATTGATTGATGGTGTTGATATTGCTAATGTGAAAAAAGAAAGTTTACGCAAGCAAATGGGTTTTGTTCTCCAAGATCCCTTTCTCTTTCAAGGAACCGTTCGGGAGAATATTCGCTACGGCAGGCTTGAGGCAACAGATGAAGAGGTAGTGGAGGCTGCAAAGCTCGCAAATGCTCATTCTTTTATAACAAAGCTATCGGATGGCTATGATACGTTATTAAGTCAGGATGGGAGCGGGATCAGTCAAGGGCAGAAACAATTGCTTTCGATTGCAAGAGCCTTTCTTGCGAGACCTTCACTTTTAGTATTAGATGAGGCGACAAGCAGCATCGATACGATTACTGAATTAAAGATCCAAGCGGCATTACAGGAATTAATGAAGGGAAGAACAAGCTTTGTAATTGCCCATCGTTTGAATACCATTCAGAATGCAGACAGAATCTTTGTCCTTGATGACGGGCAGATCATTGAAGAAGGCACACATGAAACATTGCTTGAGAGGGAAGGTTTTTATTATCAGCTGCACGGAAAGTCCGCTGCATCGTTTTAAGGAAAGAACCTGTTGTTAAAACTGAATGTAGGATGTTTGAAAAGGGAGTTTCTCCGCTTCTCTAATATTGGGGGGCTATGGAGCATTCATGTCGACCGATAATAGTTCAAACTCGATTACCCGATCGCCAAGGAGCTCCCATGTCGACCGATTATTGTTCAAACTCGACTTCCTGGTCGCTATGAAGCATTCATGTCGACCGATAATAGTTCAAACTCGACTTCCCGGTCGCCAAGGAGCTCCCATGTCGACCGATATTTATTCAAAATCGATTACCCGGTCGCTAAGGAGCTCCCAAGCAAAAAAGCCAGGAAGAGATGATTGATCATTCTTCTTGGCTTTTTTATTTTAAAGTACCCCTTTTTCCTTTGCTTCCTCTAGCCATTCAGGAAATTCATTTAACAGTAATTGATAGAGCTCATCATCTGTTATTTTCTCGATGTCTTTTATGTGGAAAAAGTTAGCATTATCGATGTATCGGCCTTCCATCGTATCCAATTTTTCCAGCACTTCAAAATTAGAGTCGCCGATGCCGACAAACTGCCAGAATAGAGGTTTATTAGAAGATGAGACGACAGGTCTTTTTATCGTTCTTTTGCATCCGCCATCGTTAATAAATACGATAAAAGCAGGATCAGCACTAGGATCTTCTACCGTATACTTATGGATGACATCCTCCATTACAGGTGGTTCATCATTTCTTCCAAACTTATGAATAAGGGAATTATTTAAAATATAATCGTCTACATAGCCAGCAAAATCTATTTCTGTCACAGGTTTTAGTCTGGAGAACTCGTTATCATACACCCAAACATCTAATGATCCATCATCATCAAATTGGCTAGCAACAGCAAGAATACGTTCGACTACTTTTTGAACCGTTCCGTTTTTATAAAGCCGGCGCATCGATCCTGAAATATCCAAAACAAGTGCAACTCTTGCTGAAACATTCGTTAAATTCTTTTTTTCCAAAACAATTTGTGCGGATTTTTTTAGTAAGCTGATTGAACTCATTTGAACATCCTCCTTGTGTGACAAGTATATAATTAATGTACCATAAAAGGTGACGAGCGAGGAATGAAGATTCTGAAAACTAAAGGGTCCCTCGATGAAAAAGGCGAAAAGTTATCCGAGTATTTATCAACATTAAAAATGTAGAAATCATAAGTAATCCACAGACTTTTCCACATTATCCACAGTAAGAAGCGAGGAATTTAATAGTTGCTAAAAGTATTGATATAATAGGGTTTCAAGGTGTTATTCACATTACCCACAGGATTGTGCATAACTTGCAATTCACAGTTTGTTCAAATTCAAAAGAACTTATGTGAAAGATATGTGAAGTCGATTGCAAATAGGATGAATACAGCGTATATTAAAAGTGTAGAAAGCAAGTGAAACATTTCACAAAAATAGCTAAGTCACTTAAATAGCTTTCTACTAAAATAAGCTGGCCGGCTTAACACCCTTGAATGGGTAAAAAAATTTCGCAAACATTGTGAATCACATCACAATAAAATAAAAATCTGGAGATGATTACTATGAAATGGTGGAAAACTCCTCAAGTAGCAGTTGTTTGGACGATCTTACGAATTTGGCTAGGTGTACAATGGATTCAAGGTGGATGGCATAAAGTGGTTGACGGATTTGATGCAAGTGGATTTATGCAAGGAGCTATTGCAAAGGCTGCAGGGGAAAACCCAACAGTGCAAGGCTGGTATGCAGGCTTTATTGAAACAGTAGCATTACCGAATGCAGATTTATTCAGCACATTGGTTGCATATGGTGAAGTATTAGTCGGTATTGGTCTTATCCTTGGTGCAGCAACAATTCCAGCATTAATTGCAGGAGCATTCATGAATCTTAACTTCTTATTAGCAGGTACAGTCAGCACTAATCCAGTTCTTTATACTACAGCAATCATCTTACTCTTTACTGGTACTGGCGCTTACTTCTGGGGTGTTGACCGTTTTGCAATCCCATACGTGAAAAACCTAATTAACAAACGTGGAGATAAGACTGAAGCAGCGAATACGAATTAACCCTCTTATAAATAAATGTAAAAGGAAGCAGATTTCCAAGATGAAGGAAATTTGCTTCCTTTTTTTATTTTTTAACTCTTTCTCTGTTTACCTTTTACTCGTTGATTGGCAGCATTTGCTCGGGCTTGTGCCTCCAAATCTGCTTGATCAGCGAGCTCTGCTGAGTACTCTTCGTCAATTCCATCGGATTTCATGTTTTGTGGTACTTGTGGCAGTGATGCTTTGTTTTTATCACGAGATCTTTGTCCGCGTGAACGACCCATTGCCAAAACCCCTTTCAGCATAAATAATCGCGAAAAGCATATGCTTTCCTTTTTTATTTTTGCCTTTTTAAGGAGTGATATGTATGGAAATTAATGTTTGGTGTTTCTTCCGACATAGCCCCCAGCTCGATCGGCCATCTTAAATTCACGTGAGTAAAGAACCTCTTGCATACTCGATAATGATCGTTTCTTTTTATCTTTTGTTTTCTTATCCATTTCAATCATCCTTTCAAAATAAGGTTAATTTACACACTTCTTATTTTTCCCTAATTAGAAAGGATTGATACAGGTGAATCGATAATATTTCCTAATTGGTCACAGGCCGATAAATATCCTTTAACGCATCGTCTAGCTTTGGAAAGCTGAAGGTGAAGCCGTGTGATACGAGCTTGTTCGGAATGACCTTTTGTCCTTCTAGCACGAGTATGCTCATCTCACCTAATGCTATTTTTAAAGCAAATGCTGGTGCTGGTATCCAATGTGGGCGCTCCAGCACCTTTCCAAGCGTCTTGCCAAATTCTCTCATCGAAACGGGATTTGGTGCTGTGAAATTAACAGGTCCTTCTATTTCATTCGTAGTTATCACAAACTCAATCGCTTTTACAACATCGTGCAAATGAATCCAAGATACCCATTGCTTTCCCGAGCCAACCGTACCACCAACAAAAAATGAATAGGGCATAGCAATACGCGGCAGCGCTCCACCATTTTTATCAAGGATGATTCCGAAACGACAGTAAACAGTTCGAATCTTCTCTTCCTTTGCTGCAGAAGCTTGTAATTCCCACTTCTGAACCGTTTGCGCTAGAAAGTCTGAACCAGTATGAGTGGATTCTTCTGTAAAAGTAAGTGTATTTGATAAACCATAATAACCAATGGCACTCGCTTGGATGAATGCCTGTGGTTTTTTTTGAAATTGGTTCAGTATGTTTAGTATCTCTTTTGTTGTAAAAATTCGGCTATCTAAAATGTTCTTTTTCCTTTTGTCTGTCCATCTGCCGCTATTTATCGATTCACCCGCAAGATTAATCAGTACATCAATGCCTTCTAATGCTCTAGCGGGGTGATCACCTTCATTCAGCCATTGTACATAAGTCATTTTCTCCGTATTCTTTTTATTTTTAATGCTTCTAGTTAAGATAAAAACCTCATGCCCTTTATCGATCAATTCCTTTGTCAATGAAAGGCCGACAAATCCTGTTCCACCTGAAATGGCAATTTTCATTTCTAACCTCCTCTTCCTATGTCTGCAAAACGATATAGAGTTACTTTCTTCAAATAAGTCATAATCCCTTTTAAAAAAATGTGTTACATTAATGGAGAGGTGAAGAAAATGCCTATCATAACGAAAATATCAATCCAGCAAAAAAAGACAGATCGCTATAATATCTTTTTAGATGAAAAATATGCTTTCAGTGTTGATGAAGATGTATTAATTAAGCATCAGCTTAAAAAGGGAATGGAGCTAGATGAGTTCCAGCTTTCAGAAATTGCCTATCAGGATGACATTCGAAAATCATATAATTTGGCCATCCAGTATTTGTCGAGGAGAATGCGGTCAGAAGCGGAAGTGCGAAAGCATTTGAAGGAAAAGGAAGTAGATGAACCGATTATTCAGGAAGTCGTTCATCGATTGCATCAATATCGCTTCTTAAATGACGAGGAATTTGCTATTGCTTTCGTAAGAACTCAAATGAACACGACCGATAAAGGGAAAGAACTGATTCACAGGGAGCTGCGTGAGAAGGGGATTCTAGAAAATACGATTGATCGTGCATTACAAGAATACCCTTATGAGAAGGAACTAGAAACAGCGATTGCCCTTAGTGAGAAATTTGTTCAAAAAAACTCATGTGATTCCTCGAAAATAATGAAGCAAAAGCTAGAAATGATGCTTACACGAAAGGGTTACTCATTTGAAATGATCCAAGCGGCCATTGCTGAAGCGAATATGGAAAAAGCAGAGGATGAAGAAATGATGGCCTTGCGCACACAAACAGAAAAGGCCCATCGAAAATATGCAAATCTGCCCGAGTTTGAATATAAGCAAAAAATGAAACAAACCCTTTATCGAAAAGGCTTTACACTTGAACAGATCGAATTGGTGTTGGAAGAGCTTGCAGAAAAGTAATGGACGTTGTTTTAAAAAAGTTGTGCTTACTAATGAGTAGCCGTTAAATCAGGAAAAGTGGCAATAAACTTGAGCCCAATTTCATTAAAATACGATCATTTAATGTAAAAAGCTGTCCATAAAATGAACAGCTTTTTTTACGTTATTTAGATTCAATAATAATTTCATCCTTTGCGGTATTAGCGATAATCATTTCGGCAACGTCCGCAGGTGAGCGCAGGCGGGATTTATCCTGAATATGATCGTTATGATCCCAAAAAGGGGTATCCATTCCACCCATGTATACCGCTTTAATTTTTACATTCGTATGTTCATATTCCTTTTGAAGGCTTTCTGTCAATCCACGCACAGCAAATTTGGAGGCGACATAGCCAGCCTCATTTACTTTTCCTTTTAGTCCAGCTGTTGAAATGATATTCATCAAGAGTGCTTCCTCTTTTCCTTGTAGAACTGGAAGAAGTGCCTGTGACATGTAGATGGTGCCCAAGACGTTCGTATGAAGCATTTCCATAATTTCTGTAGCAGTCATTTTTTCGAAAGGACCGAAGTGACCGACTCCTGCGTTGTTGATTAATCCATAAAGATCAAATTGATTATGTGCCATCCTTACGAACGAGTGGACGGCTTCATCATTAGTAATATCAAGTACAACGGAGTCAGCATATCCGCCTTTATCTTTTATTTGCGTTTCGATTTCTTTTAATTTTGATTCTGTTCTCCCGATTAAGAGCAGATGGTATCCTTTACTGCTATATTGTAATGCCAACTCTTTCCCTAAACCTGATCCAGCACCTGTAATAATGATTGTTTTCATTTGTTGTTGTTCTCCTTCTATCGTTTTATTCAAGGAAGAGAATCATGCTTTTCCCTTTTCTAAGCCTATATTATTCACTATACTTAATATGATGTTCAAATGCTATTATTAAAATATAAATGGATATACATACAGACAGGGATGGGTGGACACTATGACACAGGTAAAAAGATATAGCTCAATGACACAATATGAGCTTCAGCAGGAGATCTCTAAATTGAATGAAAAGGCGAGAAAAGCCGAACAAATGGGCATGGTGAATGAATTTGCGGTAATGGAAAGAAAAGTTGTGATGGCTAAGTCATATTTATTAAATCCAGATGATTATAAAGCTGGAGAAATTTATGAGATTGAAGGCGATCCAGGCTCCTATTTCAAAATTGATTACATGAATGGTGTCTTTGCCTGGGGCTATCGTTTAAATGGAGACAAAGCAGAAGAAGCATTGCCAATTTCATTATTGAAAAAGTAAGAAGAAAGAGGACAAGCCTCTTTCTCCTTATTGCTTCAGTGCCTTATCGCCTATCAAACTTTTCGATAAGTCAACACCGGTTCGTATCTCACCGTGTTTCCTTTATCTCGTTCGGAGCCCTTCCAGTTTGTACCGCGAAACCTTAGGCACTTTCGCTTTTCTAATTAAGATCTTTTTCTTGTTTGTGCTTCTAAAATGATCAGGTTTTGTGATAATTGGGTTTCTCCATTCACTTGTGAGTGTGCACGTTTCGGTCTAAAATTAGGTGCATTGAATTTTGTATGGAAGAAATTTTTTGGTTTTCCCATCATCAAACCTCCTAGTCATTTTTATGCAGATTGGCTTTTTTTAGAAGTCGGGTGTATCACTATCACGGTTAGTCGATGCCCGCATTCTTTCTTGTGGGTGTGTATTGATGGTCCCATCTGCTCTTTTTGAAGCGTATTCTGCTTTGGCTCTAGGCTCGCCTTCAAATTTATTATTATTTTGGTTCGGGAAGTTTTTAACTTTGTTACGCATGGCTATTCCTCCTGACCCTTAATAAAACCGTGAAAAGCAAACAATTGAAGAATGCTGGTCACGTAATTATAGTATTGGTTTCTTTACGAAAGGTATGATGGTTAGTTATTGGTAATGGGGGTGAAGAAATGAATGAATACCAAAAGCGATTATTCGAGCGCTTGTTAGAGATTAATGATCAATTATCAGCAAATCAAGCTCAGACATGGGTAGAGCTTCTTTGGGAAGATTTTGAGGCGACTTATGCAAAAGCAGGCAGGGAATACAAAGGCAATGAAATGACAGTGAAGGTTGTCAGTCAATGGATTGAATATTATGGCGATAAGCTCCATGAATTTGTTGCCCATAACCCGAAATACAAGCATTTGCTTGAAGATGATATGAATAAATGGCATTAATACAGGCTGTCTCACTATTTGAGGCAGCCTGAATATTTTAAAAGATAAGAAAGCTTGTGAGAGAGAGAATTGTCTAGCTCAAGCATCTAACGCCTATCGAACTGCAGGTCACCTTTGCAACGATTGCGTCAAACGGGGTTTGCTCACACTCACTGTGTTTCCTTTATCGCTATCATTGTCCATTCCAGTTTGTACGGCCGAGACCTTAGGCGCTTACGCTTTTCTTAATTCGGAATAATTTCAAGCTTTTTCCTTAGCTTTTCCTCACTGAAAATCCACCCAGTATAGGATGTAATTATGTTAAACTGAGGATCAAGTTGAACGACGGCAACAAATGGGTAATAGTCATTGCTGCGATAACGAAGATCAATGAAGCGTACTTCATAATACTCATCATACTCATCAATTTCCCAGCGGTATACAGGTGAAAAGGATAAGAAGGCAGATAAGTTTTTATCTTTTTTCGCTGCATTGAGTACAGGTGTTTCTGGAACGGGTACACGATTGAATTGATCCAGAATTTGCACTTGATTGTTTTCTGCTCGACCAACGAAAAATTGATGTTTGTTCATGACGGCAATTCGCCATTGGCTAAATTTCATTGTAGGAGCGATAATAATTTCAGTTGCATCAGGAATCATCGTTTTAATTTCCTTATATACTTTGTGCCGTGCACGGAATCGCAGGAAATAATAGGCGATTAATAAACCGTATATATAAATAAATGTATAGCCAGGGTTTGCACCAAAGGCCCAAATAATGAGACCGATAATATGAATCCCAAATATGTAGGGATCAAACGTGTTAATGACTCCTAGAGCTACCCATTTTGATGAGAAGGGCCTTAATGCTTGGGTTCCATACGCATTGAAAATATCGACAAATACATGAAGGAAAACAGCTAAAAAAGTCCAAAGCCATAAATGGAGCAAATTAGTTTCAGGAAAAAAAGGATAAATAAGAGCGGTCAATGCAATTGGCCATAATAGAACAGCCGGAATTGAATGGGTAATTCCGCGATGATTGCGTATATATACAGCATTATTTTTTAATTTTAAAATGGTATCGATATCAGGGATTTGTGAGCCAACAACGACTCCTATCATGACGCTTGTTGTAGCTGCTGAACTTTCAGCAACGACTGGATCAAGGGTAGAAATGCCTGCAAGTGCGAGGCCCATAACGATATGAGTACCTGTATCCAAAGGGAAAAACCTCCTTTATTTAGGTAGTGAACAAATAGATCCCTTACTATAATATTATCCTTATTTCACATGTTACACTAGTGAAAAATAGGGGAATTTTTGAGACAAAAGGGCAAAGAAAATCCTGTCATAAATTTTCCCAATTTATGAGGTGATTATCCAAACGAAAAAGCAATATGGAGGAAATACCGTGAAGAAAGCGCAAGTAAAACAATTAGAAAACATCGATATTGATAAATTTCAACAAGATTTAATTAGCTGGTTTGAGGCAGAGCAGAGAGAGTTGCCGTGGAGAAAGGACAAGGATCCGTATAAAATATGGGTATCAGAAATCATGCTGCAGCAAACCCGAGTGGATACTGTGATTCCATATTTTCAAGGATTTATTGAGCAATTTCCAACGATAGAAGCTTTATCAAATGCGGAGGAAGAACGAGTACTAAAGGCATGGGAAGGACTTGGATACTACTCTAGGGTACGAAATCTTCAATCAGCTGTCAAAGAAGTGTATGAGAATTACGATGGGAAAGTACCGGCAGACCCACAAGAGATTTCTTCTTTAAAAGGGGTAGGCCCATATACAGCTGGTGCGATTCTCAGTATTGCATATGGCATTC
The DNA here is from genome assembly GCF_017874625.1 of Cytobacillus eiseniae. Classification (GTDB taxonomy): domain Bacteria; phylum Bacillota; class Bacilli; order Bacillales; family Cytobacillaceae; genus Cytobacillus; species Cytobacillus eiseniae. The sequence continues at coordinate 38,094 of NZ_JAGIKZ010000025.1, forward strand.
CAGAACCAGCAGTTGATGGAAATGTGATGAGGGTTTTATCAAGAATATTATCGATATGGGACGATATTGCGAAAGCTTCATCAAGAAAAGTATTTGAAGCGGCAGTTAGAGCTTTAATTTCTCATGATAATCCTTCGTATTTTAATCAGGCGTTAATGGAGCTAGGGGCTTTAATTTGTACACCTACCTCACCAAGCTGCTTACTATGCCCAGTCCAAGAGCATTGCGATGCCTTCCGTGAAGGTACGCAGAATGAGTTGCCTGTCAAAACGAGGAAGAAAAAACATCGTCATGTGCAAATTGTCGCAGCTGTTCTACAGAATGCGGAAGGGAAATTTCTTATTCATAAAAGACCGGATAAAGGCCTTTTAGCCAATCTTTGGGAATTTCCGAATACAGAAGTCATTCAAGCATTTATTAATGAAAAGGACCAATTAAATGAAATGGTCAAAGATGCATATGAAGCAGAGATTCAAATAGGAGAAATGATCGGGCAAATTGAGCATGTTTTCTCACATTTGACGTGGAATATTAATGCATATCAAGGGCAGGTTCGATCGATTGCAAAGGAATCAGCAGAAGTAAAATTAGTAACAGCCGAAGAAATGAAGGCATATACCTTTTCTGTATCACACCAGAAGATTTTTCAGCAATTTATTCAACATATAGAAAAAGAGGGCTAATCATTCACGACCGCCCCTTTTTTAAATGGGTGTAGCTAAAGTTTTTTTAGCCCTCCGCGATTTTGAATTTCTTCGATGATTTCCCTTTGGATTGTTTGACCTTCTGTATTCAAATAGGGGACAATCTGTTGGAAAGAGTGATGGAAAAAGGCAAGCTCGTCATTCGCCCAATCTGTTTTCGCCATCATTGATAATTCGGTCATATCGCGCCCGTTATACATGTTCATCTTCCTTTCATAATTCAGATGGAGAGGATTCATTCAAGTCTTCTATATGGTTTGTTCTAGTTTGCTTCATATACATCGAAAAGCTAAAATAAAAAAATAATAGATGCGTTCAATCCGTTGATTCGCTGAAAAGGAAAGGGTTTTTTAAATGACACAGAAAGTAGCACTAGTTACAGGAAGCAGTAGAGGAATCGGGAAGGCAACAGCATTGAAGCTTGCGAAGGAAGGCTATGATATTGTTATCAACTATGCTCGAAGTAAAACAGCAGCATTAGAAACGGCAGCAGAAATCGAAGCACTCGGAAGAAAGGCATTAACTGTGAAAGCAAATGTTGGAGATGTAGAAAAGATCAAACATCTCTTTGAAGAAATTGATAAAGAATTTGGCAGACTAGATGTATTCGTTAATAATGCGGCATCAGGTGTTCAGCGCCCTGTTATGGAGCTTGAAGAATCACATTGGAATTGGACAATGAATATTAATAGCAAAGCTTTATTGTTCTGTGCACAAGAAGCAGCCAAGTTAATGGAGAAGAATAATGGCGGGAAAATTGTAAGTATAAGCTCGCTAGGATCGATTCGCTATTTAGAAAATTACACCGTGGTTGGTGTGTCAAAAGCTGCATTGGAAGCATTGACACGTTATTTAGCGGTCGAGTTGGCAGAAAAAAATATTACTGTCAATGCGGTTTCTGGAGGAGCGGTTGATACGGAAGCATTAAAGCATTTTCCTAATCGTGAAGAACTGCTGGCTGAGGCAAGGAAAAAAACACCTGCAGGCCGAATGGTTGAAATTGATGATATGGTAAATGCGGTTATGTTTTTATTAAAGGATGAATCAAGTATGATTCGCGGTCAAACGATCATTGTTGACGGGGGCATCTCTTTATTAGTATAAGCCCAGAAAAAATTTTATTAGATGAGGATATTTCCTCCACGCTTGGATAAATTAATATGCGTGGAGGTGATAACGATGGCAAAACAACCAAATCAATCAAAAGCTGGTACGAATATTCAACAAGTGAGACAACAAAATGCACAATCTGCGGGACAAGGCCAATTTGGTACAGAATTTGCTAGTGAAACAAATGCACAAGAAGTAAGACAACAAAATCAACAAGCAGAAGCCCGCAAAGGGAAAAACTCTGGTAACTTCAATCAATAATTTTTGGAAAAGGCGCTCTTCAATCGGAAGGGTGCCTTTTCGCTTTTTTGTAAACTTGCATAAAGCCGAATAAAATAATCACAAGCTGCTGAAATAAAGCTCAGTCATGCTTTTTTTTAAGGCTTAGTTCTATAAGATTGTTTTTTTAAATCAAATGTTAGAATGAATGGTTTACCAAATAGATCGGTTGATTGGAGCGGAAGGTAGCGAGACTCCTGCGGGATGCGTAGGACAGCTGAGACCCCACAGGAGCGTGAGCACGAGGAGGCTCAGCGCCTACCCCGCGGAAAGGGAGCAACCTGGAGTGGAAATCAACCTTTACCAAAATTATGTGTAAAATAGCTACAAAGTTTGCGAAAACATCCTTTTAAAAAGATAAAATAGTATATCTTTTGAGATAGAGAACTGTCTAGCTCCAGCGCCTATGCTTTTCCTATGTTTAGATTACCGAAAGAAGAGAAATAACTAGTATAGATAAGGGTGGCTCTCCATTCGACAAAACTTCCTTTTCCTCAACATAACTAGTCAAAGGATAGTAAAGAGTGAAGAACGAATACATACAATTGAAAAATAAATGGGACGGTGACAAACAATGAAAAGCTTTGACCATTTAGTAACAGAACAAATGCAAACGATGGAGAAACTTTTGTATTTACAAGGTGAGCTTGAGCGGTGCGAGGAAATTGAAGAGCAGTTAAAAATGCTGCAGCAGGAAACAGAGCTAGAAAGTTTACAAATGGAAATTGCCAATAAGAAGAATGAATTAAGAGAAATTCACAAAATATTTGAGAGTCAAACAGAGGAAGTCATTCGTTCCTATCAGGAGGTAAATGTTTCTGTATAGAATACATATGTTAATCATTCCTGCAATTTTTTCAAAGAGCCATTGATGTTTTCAATGGCTCTTTGTTTTAAATTCTGCCTATAACCGTTATAATAGATAGAAAAAGGATTCGTACTTTGTAGCCTTTAGTTGAATTAGGGAAATATTTTGTTTTTTGAAATTCGTATAGCAACTAGATGAACTAGGCGATGTCTAGCTTCAGCGCCTAAGGGATCCAAGTCATAGCTAATCCGTCGAAAGGTTAAGGACAACCTTTCTGCTGGCTTATCTTATGTTTGGCGCCCTTGGGTGAGGTGCTTTGCGCATTTCTAGCTAGGGTTCAAAGCCCGGGTATATGAAAGTAGGGGAGAAGAATGGCCGTACCCATAGAAGGAGAACCAATACAAATTCATAGCTATAAGCATAATGGGCACATCCATCGCGTCTGGGATGAAACAACCATATTAAAAGGAACACAAAATCTAGTAATAGGTGGAAATGATCGGACGATTGTAACTGAATCAGATGGAAGAACCTGGGTGACAAGGGAACCAGCCATTTGTTATTTTCATTCACAATACTGGTTCAATGTGATCGGCATGATCCGTGAAGATGGCATTTATTATTATTGCAATCTTAGCTCACCATTTATTTTTGATGGAGAGGCCGTCAAGTATATTGATTATGATCTTGATATTAAAGTGTTTCCAGACATGACATTTAACTTGCTAGACGAGGATGAGTATGAACGGCATCGTCAAGAGATGAATTACCCTGAGCCGATTGATCGGATTCTTAAATCCAATGTGGATCAATTAATTCACTGGATCCGTCAAAGAAAAGGTCCATTTGCACCAGATTTTATTGATATGTGGTATGAAAGGTATTTAACTTACAGACGCTATTAAAAAGGAAATGAATGCAGACATAATGCCTGTTGAGCTTACTATCAACAGGTTTTTATGTGGGGAGAGATAAAGGCAAGAGGAGGAAAAAGTTGGACAGTATTAAGCGTTATATGGAATTTGTAAAACCATATCGGCTACAAATTATAGTGACACTCATTATTGGTATAATAAAATTTGCGATCCCTTTAATGACGCCGTTATTAATCAAATATGTGATCGATGACATAGCAGGTAATCCGAATTTAAGCAGTGCGGAACAAACGAGCAAGCTATTTCTCATTATGGGTATCATGATTATTATTTTTGTGATTGTACGCCCGCCAATTGAATATTATCGGCAATATTTTGCCCAATGGGTCGCAAGCAAAATTTTATACGATATTAGAGATAAGCTGTTCACACATATTCAAAAGCTAAGTTTTAAATATTATTCAAATACAAGAGTTGGGGAAGTGATTTCGAGGATCATTAATGATGTCGAACAAACGAAGACCTTTGTTGTTACAGGGCTTATGAATTTATGGTTAGATATTTCAACCATTATCATTGCGATTGTTATTATGTGGCAAATGGATACGACATTAACGCTTGTCTCCTTAATTCTATTTCCTTTTTACGGCTTTTCGGTCAAATACTTTTTCGGAAATTTACGGAAGCTGACGAGAAGGCGATCACAGGCACTTGCTGAGGTGCAAGGCTATTTACATGAAAGAGTCCAGGGGATGGCAGTTATTAAGAGTTTTGCCATTGAAGACTATGAACAAACACAGTTTGATAAACAAAATAGCAATTTTTTATCGAAGGCAATTGATCATACGAAATGGAATGCGAAAGCTTTCGCCGTCGTGAATACAATTACAGATATCGCGCCTTTAATCGTCATTGGCTATTCAGGCTATCAAGTCATTCAAGGGAATCTTTCTGTTGGAACAATGGCTGCATTCATTGCGTATATTGATCGATTGTATAATCCGTTAAGAAGACTTGTGAATTCATCAACAACATTAACTCAAGCCATTGCATCGATGGACCGAGTATTTGATCTAATCGACGAGAAATACGATATTACAGATTCAAAAGACGCAATCGAATGCAAGAATATTCAAGGGAATATTGAATTTGAAAAGGTGAGTTTTTCATATGGTGAAAAGGAAGAACAAGTCTTAAAGAACATTAACCTTCATGCCCAAAAAGGAGAGACAATTGCCCTTGTAGGGATGAGCGGAGGCGGGAAATCCTCCTTAGTCGGACTTATCCCCCGTTTCTATGATGTTTCGGAAGGAAGAATCCTTCTAGATGGCAATGATATTCGTTCATTTAAAGTACGTACGTTAAGGGATAAAATTGGGATGGTATTACAAGATAATATTCTATTTAGTGAATCTGTGAAAACAAATATTCTTCTTGGAAAGCCTAATGCAACTGATGAAGAGGTCATTGAAGCTGCAAAGGCAGCCAATGCCCATGAATTTATTATGAATTTGCCGGAAGGGTATGATACAAAAGTAGGGGAACGCGGTGTGAAGCTTTCAGGTGGGCAAAAGCAGCGAGTAGCAATTGCGAGAGTGTTCTTAAAGAATCCCCCTATTTTAGTATTAGATGAAGCAACCTCCGCACTAGATTTAGAAAGTGAGCATTTAATTCAAGAGGCACTTGAGCAGTTAGCAAAGGATCGGACGACCTTCATCGTTGCCCATCGTTTATCAACAATTACTCATGCGGATCGGATTATCTTAATTGAGCATGGAGAAATTGTCGAAGTTGGCAGTCATGAAGATTTAATGAATAAACAAGGGAATTACTATAAGCTTTTTCAAGTTCAGCAGTTGGAAAAGTAAGCAAAAAGGGTTGACTCAATCAGTGAGTCAACCCTTTTTTTTACAAAACGAATAATTTTGAGTCAATGAATGTTCTAGTGCAAGCTACTTTTCAATTTTCGAATGTCTTCCAATTATTAGTCTGCTTGCGGTACTCAAGCTTGTTGCTTTTAGTCATATTTGCCTAACTAAATCATAAACTAGTATAGGTTAAGGGCATCAGGAGAAAGGTGTCATTTTTTGCCACGTCCTGTCGAAAAATATAAAATTTTTAATATATTCATATAATTCAGGCGAAATATGTGGACTTCTATAATTTTTTTTAATAGAATAAAAAACAAATGATATATGGTTCTGATTTTTCAGAATCTATTCAACGGGTGGAACACCTAGAAAGGAGTATCACTGTGACTAATGCTCCAGTATTGGATGTAAAACAGTTAAGAACATCATTTTTTTCAGAAGATGGAGAAATACCTGCAGTAGATGAAGTGAGTTTCTCTGTTAATAAAGGAGAGATTCTTGGCATTGTAGGAGAGTCTGGTTGCGGAAAAAGTGTGACTTCATTATCGATCATGAAGCTAATCCCACAGCCTCCTGGGAAAATTGTTGGGGGAGAAATCTTACTGAATGGTGAGAATTTAGTTGCTTCATCAGAAAAAAGGATGCGTGAAATTAGAGGGAATGAAGTGGCAATGATTTTTCAAGAGCCAATGACTTCATTAAATCCGCTTTTCACGATTGGGAATCAGCTGATCGAAGGAATCAAAATACATACAAAAATAGGGAAAAAGGAAGCCTTCCAGCAAGCGGTGGATATGCTTAAACTCGTTGGTTTGCCAAGAGCTGAACAAATTATGAATGACTACCCTCATCAGCTTTCAGGGGGAATGAGACAAAGGGTAATGATTGCGATGGCTCTTTCCTGCCATCCTAAATTACTAATTGCGGACGAACCGACTACTGCACTAGATGTAACTATTCAAGCGCAGATTCTTTCATTAATGAAAGATCTTAATGAAAAGCTTGATACGGCGATTGTCCTCATTACCCATGACTTAGGTGTAGTTGCTGAAGTATGTGAACGTGTAATCGTCATGTATGCAGGAAAGGTAGTAGAGGAAGCACCAGTAATGGAAATATTTAAAAACCCAAAGCATCCTTATACTCTTGGTTTATTGCAGTCTGTGCCAGATGTCCGTGAAAATAAAGAACGTCTTTATTCCATACCAGGCAATGTACCAAAACCAGGGTCGATTAAGACGGGCTGCCGGTTTGCAGCAAGATGTGAATTTGTTCATGATCGCTGTCTAACAGATAATCCTCCACTGTATAAAGTGAATGGCGCTGAGGAGCACACTGTAAGGTGTTTCTTGCATGAACAAGGAGGTGCAGTTAGTGGCTGAGGTATTGCTTGAAGTCAATCAATTAAAAAAGTACTTTCCGATCACAGGTGGTATTTTTGGCAAAAAGGTTGGGGAAGTGAAGGCTGTTGATGATATTACATTCTTCGTTAACAAAGGCGAAACACTTGGCCTTGTAGGAGAGTCTGGCTGTGGGAAATCGACAACAGGCAGAATGTTAATGCGTCTCATTGAACCGACAGAGGGGAAAGTACTTTTTGAAGGAAAAGAACTAACGAATCTATCTGATAGTGAAATGCGGAAGATGCGGAAGGAAATGCAAATGGTTTTTCAAGATCCATTCGCGTCATTGAACCCACGTCATACAGTTGAAAAGATATTGGAAGAGCCGCTAATTGTTCATGGCATAGGCGATAAAGAGGAACGAAGGAAAAGGGTCAAGGAAATGCTTGAGGTTGTTGGCTTAAGCGGCTATCATGCCAAGCGCTATCCCCATCAATTCAGTGGAGGACAAAGACAGCGGATTGGTATTGCCCGGGCATTAATGACGAAACCGAAATTGATTATTGCTGATGAGCCTGTGTCTGCATTGGATGTATCCATTCAGTCACAAGTATTAAATCTACTCGAGGATCTACAAAAGGAGTTTCAGCTTACATACATATTTATCGCACATGATCTTGGAGTAGTGAAACATATTAGCGATCGAGTAGGTGTCATGTATCTTGGCAGATTAGTAGAGATTACGACGGCTGAAAAGCTTTATGAAAAGCCGTTGCATCCATATACAAATGCATTATTAGGTGCTGTCCCTGTCCCAGATCCTAGCTTGAAAAAGGAAAGGGAGCTTTTGACAGGTGATATCCCAAGTCCAGCCAATCCACCAATGGGCTGTGCTTTTCATACGAGATGTAAGGAATGCATGTCTGTTTGTAAAACGGAAAGGCCTCAATTAGAGGAAATCGAGCCTGGTCATTTTGTAGCTTGTCATTTGTATAAAACAAATTAAGCTTTTGCAAATGACAAATTCTGCATGAATGATAGATTGCAAGAATCAGAAGTTGAAGCTTCTGGTAATAGAAAAAAGGGGGAAAACGATGAATAAGCGTAAAGGATTTTTATGGCTAGTGTTTGCTTTGCTATTATCCTTAGCATTGATTGGATGTAGCAAAAGCGAAGAAACGGATGCTCCGAAGGAAACAGACAGCAATAAGGATGGGGAAACAGGAGAAGTGGCAGAAGAGCCAGAAGAAACAGCTACTGGTGGCACACTTGTATTCGGTCGCGGAGGAGATTCAACTTCACTTGACCCAGCTTCAACAACAGAAGGTGAAGCTTTTAAAGTAACAGTAAACTTATTTGAAACATTGATTAACTTTGGCGAGCAAGACACTGAAATCGAAGCTGGACTTGCTACTGAATGGGATACGAGTGAAGATGGTTTAAAGCACACATTAAAATTACGTGAAGGTGTTAAGTTCCATGACGGAACAGACTTCAATGCAGAGGCTGTTGTCTTCAACTTTGAACGCTGGAGCGCAGGGAATGCAGAGCAATTCTATTACTATAACTCTCAATTTGGCGACAAAATCGATAGTGTAGTAGCTGTTGATGAATATACGGTGGAATTTAACTTAAATACACCAATCGCGCCATTCTACAAAAACTTAGCGATGTCTCCTTTCGGCATTGCGAGCCCAACTGCAATTGAAACACATGGGGAGAAATTCCAAGAAAACCCAGTTGGAACAGGTCCATTCGTATTCAAAGAGTGGAAGCGTAATGACCGTATTACAATTGAAAAATTTGCTGATTACTGGCAAGAAGGATTACCAAAATTAGATTCAGTTATTTTCCGATCCATTCCAGAAAACTCAGCACGTCTGAATGCACTTGCTTCTGGAGAAGTTGATTTAATCGATGGTGTGAACTTTAGTGATGTGCCAACAATCGAAGGAAACCCTGATTTACAAGTATTCGAAAGACCAACACTTAATGTTGCGTATCTTGGTTTGACAAATACTCGTGGTCCATTACAAGACAAACTAGTTCGTCAAGCACTTAACCATGCTGTTGACAAAACAGCGCTAATCGACGCATTCTATGCTGGTGCAGCAGATCCAGCAATCAACCCAATGCCTCCAGTAGTAGCTGGATACAATGATGCGGTTGAAGATTATGCGTATGATCCAGAAAAGGCAAAAGAATTATTGAAAGAAGCAGGTTATGAGAATGGTTTTGAAATGGAACTATGGGCAATGCCTGTTCCACGTCCATACATGCCAGATGGACAGAAGGTTGCTGAAGCATTACAAGCAAACTTCGCTGCCATTGGCGTAAAAGCAGAAATTGTATCGTATGAGTGGGGTACTTATTTAGAAAAGGCAAATAATGGAGAAGCAGATACATTCTTACTTGGTTGGACGGGTGATAATGGGGATGCAGACAACTTCTTATATGTACTTCTAGATGAGGATGCAATTGGTTCAAATAACTACACATACTACAAAAACGATGAAGTACATGATTTATTATTAAAAGCTCAAGCAAGCCCTGATCAAGCGGAGCGTGAAGAACTTTATAAGCAAGCACAAGTCATTATTAAAGATGATGCTCCATGGATTCCACTTGTTCACTCAAGACCAATCCTTGCGGGTAAAGCGGGTATCTCTAATTTCCTTCCACATCCAGTAGGATCTGACTTACTTTCAGGCGTTGAATTAAAATAAGCAAATGAAAAGGGAGTTCAGCAGTGACTCCCTTTTCTATTCCTTCTATGTAGAAAATAATCTTTGGACAACCTTCCAGTGAGGTGAGAATATGCTTTCATACACAATTAAACGGGTTATGTCATTAATACCTGTATTACTAGGTTTATCCTTAATCGTCTTTTTTATGATTCGAGCGATTCCTGGGGATCCAGCACAAATTATCCTTGGGCAGCTGGCTACAAAAGAGGCAGTCGCTGAATTAACCAAGCAGCTTGGACTTGATCAGCCTTGGTATATCCAATACTTTACATATCTTGGTGGGCTTCTTACCGGGGATTTAGGTGAATCAATTAAGACAAAGACAGCTATCAGCCAAGAAATCTGGCCCTATTTAGCAGCAACAATTGAGCTTTCGGTATGTGCGATGGCAATCGCGATTTTCATTGGTGTCAATGCTGGAATCATTAGTGCATGGTACCAAAATTCATGGTTTGACTATATTGCGATGGTCCTTGCATTAATCGGTGTATCGATGCCGATATTCTGGCTTGGTCTAATGGAGCAATGGGTTTTCGCGATTAATCTTGATTGGCTTCCAACCTCAGGGAGAGAGGAAGTTAGGAACCCGGTGGAGTCGATTACGAATATTTATATGATTGATACACTATTGCAAGGAAGAATGGATCAATTTTGGGACGTAATTAAGCATTTAATCCTTCCTGCCTTTGCACTAGCAACCATTCCAATGGCAATCATTGCAAGGATTACACGTTCCTCCATGCTTGAAGTCATGCGATCTGATTTTATTCGTACAGCGAGAGCAAAGGGATTAAGAATGTTTTGGGTCGTATATAAGCACTCTTTAAAAAATGCGATCATTCCAGTGCTTACGATTATTGGCTTGCAATCGGGTCTTTTATTAGGGGGAGCCATTTTAACAGAAACGATTTTTAGCTGGCCGGGAATGGGTCGATATATCTATGATGCAATTAACGCTCGTGATTATCCTGTCATTCAATCTGGAATTCTAGTCATTGCCTTTATATTTGTCATGATTAACTTAGTCGTGGACTTGCTCTATGCTGCAATTGATCCACGTATTAAGTATAACTAGAGAGGGGGAGCATACTTGGAACTTTCTACTCAAAAAAATTTACAGCCACCTGTCATACCAGAAGAAGAAAAAGTAGTTTCCCCCTGGCTTGAAGCATGGAGAAGCTTTCGAAAGAATAAATTAGCTTTAATCGGTGCATTAATTGTCCTTTTCTTTATTGTTCTTGCTATTTTTGCACCATTCATTGCCCCACAAGGCATTAATGAGCAAATGCTCTCGAAACGTTTACAGGCACCATCTGGAGAGCATTGGTTTGGAACCGATGATTTTGGACGAGATATCTTTTCAAGGGTCATTTATGGAACAAGAATTTCATTATGGGTTGGTTTTCTTGCTGTAATGGGTTCCATTGTTGTCGGCTGTTTGCTAGGTATTATTGCAGGCTATTATGGCAAATGGGTGGACACAATTATTTCTCGAATTTTTGACATTATGCTCGCTTTTCCAAGTATTCTATTAGCGATTGCGATCGTCGCAGTTTTAGGGCCTTCCCTTAAAAATGCCTTAATTGCGATTGCGATTATCAATGTGCCGAACTTTGGGAGATTGATTAGATCGAGGGTGCTAAGTGTAAAGCAGGAAGAGTATATTATGGCTGCAAAAGCAGTCGGAATGAAAAATAACCGTATTTTGTTCAGGCATGTTCTCCCTAATAGTATGGCGCCAATTATTGTGCAAGGAACACTTGCAATTGCAACAGCAATTATTGAAGCGGCTGCATTAGGCTTTCTTGGATTAGGTGCTACGGCTCCGAACCCAGAATGGGGGAAAATGCTTTCAGATGCAAGACCATTATTAATGCAAGCTCCTTGGACAATGGTTTTCCCAGGGATTGCGATTATGTTAACCGTTTTAGGATTTAATTTAATGGGTGATGGCCTAAGAGATGCGCTTGATCCGAGGATGAAAAGTTAAACATAAAAAAGCAGCTGACCTCAGCTGCTTTTTTTATTCTTCAATAGTAATCTCACTTGTTTTTTTATGATAGGTTTGAAAGCTTGTAATTAGTTTATCCAGATGGACGACCTGCTCATCGTAATTGATAATGGCGGAGAGAATTTGCATCGTATGTGAGAGAATCATTTCATCTTCGACTTTTGCTTCTTTTTGGTGAGAGAAAAAGAGATTAAGCAGTTCTTTGCTATTTAAGATAATTTCTCCTTCTTCAAATGTTACATTTGGCCGCACCTTGCCAATGAATTTCAACATGACATGTTCATGGTAATGAATGAGGCAATCAAGCTGCTGTTGGACCGCATGCTGGAACTCATCCGGCATTTCTTGAAGGTCATTCTCGAAGCGATGGAGCCTTCTAAGCATTTCAAGTGATCGTTTGACTGTTGAAATCATTTGTCTATAGATGACAAGCTTTCGGGATTTGGCTAGTGTTGTTTTCTTAAAGTAATTTCGCTCTTCCTTGTACATAACATATAAATTATCAAGGCTTCTAACGGCCTCTTTCATTTTTTCTATGTCATTTTTAAGTAAGCGATGCTCTGAAGCATGTCGGATCGTTAGTCGAATCCACTTCGTTGTCTCTTCTGTAATATCTGAAACCTTGAAATAGAGCTTCTTTTCATATTTTGGCGGAAGGAAAACTAAATTCACGACAAAAGCAGCAAAAACTCCTAGCATAATCGTTGAAAAACGAATGATAGCAAATTGGATAAATTCGTCTCCAGGTGTTTCCATAATGGCAATTAAAGTAACGAGTGACAAAGAGATCGTGTTTTCGAGCTTTAGCTTTAAATTAATCGTAATGACGATAATTGCAGCTAGTCCAATAATGACGATATCATTTCCGAATAACACGACAAATAGTACAGCAATAATTGCTCCAATTACATTCCCTTGAATTTGTTCAATAATCGTAATGAATGAACGATAGATTGTCGGCTGTACCGCAAAAATGGCTGCGATGGCTGCGAAAACAGGGGATGGAAACTGAAAAATCTCAGATAAAAACAATGATAGAATAATTGCAATTCCCGTTTTGAAAATGCGGGCGCCAAGCTTCATATGTCTATATTTCCCTTCTTGTTATGATAATCCATATATATGATTCTTTTGATTAGTATACAACATTACTGTACTATACATGGATAATGAAAGAAGTACAATGGGCATTTTTTTGAACTTTTCTCTTTGCGGAAAATTTAAAGGAAAAGGAGCGAATCATCGCTCCAATTCTAACATTTTGGATTATTTTTCTACTAATTGTTCAAATGCATTCCGAACAGCATGAATCGTTGCATCAATGTCTTCCTTCGTATGGGCAATAGTTACAAACCATGCTTCATATTTAGAAGGTGCCAAGTTAATTCCTTGCTGTAACATTAGTTTGAAGAATTGAGCAAACATTTCTCCATCTGTGTTTTCTGCTTGTTCATAGTTAACGACTTTTTCATTCGTGAAATAAACGGTTAACGCGCCTTTTAAGCGGTTGATTGTTATTGGAATGTGATAGTCTTTCGCAGCGGAAGCAATGCCAGCCTCAAGCATTTCACCTAATTGATCTAGATGCTCATACACGCCATTTTGTTTTAATACTTCAAGACAGGCGATGCCTGAAAGAATGGAAGCAGGGTTTCCTGCCATTGTTCCTGCTTGATACGCAGGACCTAATGGTGCCACTGTTTCCATGATTTCCTTTTTCCCGCCGTAAGCGCCAATTGGCAGTCCGCCACCAATAATTTTCCCCATTGCTGTTAAATCTGGTGTCACACCTAAGAGATCTTGAGCGCCACCATACATGAAACGGAAGGCTGTAATGACTTCATCGTAAATGACAAGTGCACCAGCTGCATGTGTTAATTCATTCACTTGCTCAAGGAAGCCAGGTTTAGGTTCAACAATGCCGAAGTTTCCGACGATCGGTTCGACAAGAACGGCAGCAATTTGATCGCCCCATTTTTCTAACGCTTCCTTATATGGTTCGATATCATTGAAAGGAACCGTAATCACTTCTTGAGCGATACTTTTCGGTACGCCAGCAGAGTCAGGTGTTCCTAATGTAGACGGACCAGAGCCAGCAGCGACTAATACTAAATCGGAATGCCCGTGATAACAGCCAGCAAATTTAATGATTTTATCTCTTCCTGTATAGGCGCGGGCTACACGAATGGTTGTCATTACTGCTTCTGTTCCCGAATTGACGAAGCGAACCTTTTCTAAATTAGGCATCGCTTCCTTTAGCATTTCTGCAAATTTCACCTCATGAGGGGTAGGTGTTCCGTAAAGCACACCAGTTTCTGCCGCTTTCTTAATTGCTTCAGTAATATGTGGATGTGCGTGCCCCGTAATAATCGGCCCGTAAGCAGCGAGATAATCGATGTATTGATTTCCGTCTACATCCCAGAAATAAGCACCCTGTGCGCGTTCCATGACAACAGGTGCTCCGCCGCCAACGGCTTTATAGGAGCGGGAAGGACTATTCACACCACCAACGATGTGTTCAAGTGCCTTTTTATGTATACGTTCAGAATTTGTAAATTGCATATAGATCCTCCTTGAAAATTAACGAATAGATGATAAGCATTATTATCTTATCATGTTCATGAGGAGATTGCTGTAAATCAACTTTATAACAGTCGTAAATCGGTACGAGCAGTCATACAAAATCTCAATGTAGCGTATAAATGAAGAGAGTAAAGTGGGAAAGAGGGAGCGGTATGGTATTTTATATATCCCTAGTGCTGATTGTATTTTGTATGCTTATGAGCTTACGAACATTATTCTTGCCACATAAGATTAAAGGGAAGCGGGTTTCCTTTGAGAATTTTTTATATTTAGCATGTATTTATTTAACTGTGATGATTGGCTTTGGTTTAATTTATATTCTTCTAGAATTAAATGGTTTTAATGTGTTTATGGAAGATACGGAAGGATGGTATGGGCCATTTATCCAGCGGCTAGAAACAGGTTTTTATTTCAGTGCGGTTACTTTATTTTCCGTCGGATATGGAGATATTTCTCCGATTGGGATTGGCAGAATGATTGCTGTTCTTGAGGCGTTGATCGGCTACACGATTCCTGCTGCCTTTGTGTTTAGGGCAGTATTTGAAATGGATTCGAAATAATTGTTTTTCAAAGAGAAATTGGATAGGCTTATATAGGAAGAAAAGAAGTGCGCTTGAATAGGAGGAATACGTATGACAGCGAAAATTGGTGAGCTTGCTCCAGCATTCGAATTGGCTGGAAGCAATGGAGAAACCATTAAGTTATCAGATTATCGTGGAAAACATGTCGTTCTTTATTTTTATCCAAAGGATATGACACCAGGCTGTACGACACAGGCATGTGATTTTAAAGATCAATACGAAAGTTTTGCAGATGTAAATGCAGTCATTATCGGTGTTAGTCCGGACTCACTTACTCGACATGAGAAATTTATAAGCAAATATGAACTGCCGTTTGTATTACTTGCAGATGAGGATCATCGAGTAGCAGAAGCGTACGATGTATGGAAGCTAAAGAAAAACTTTGGAAAAGAATATATGGGCATTGAACGTTCTACCTTTATTATTAATAAAGAGGGCGAGTTAGTGAAGGAATGGCGTAAGGTCAAGGTGAAGGGGCATGTGGAAGAAGCCCTTCAATTTATTAGAGACGAGCTTTCATGATGATTTGCTTGCCTATTTTTAGATAACAAGGCTTTTGTCCACTCAACTGACCTTCATTTGAATATCATTGTATTAGGGCATACCTCCTCAATATTGAAACGAATCTAAATGGATTCGTTTTTTTTTGCTGTTTTTGAACATTGATGGTGAAGGTTGATATCAGTGGGGCTTAGCTGTCCTAAGTTTCCTGATTTGACACCGAACGAAGGGAATGCGACAGCATTTTTAAGTAGTTTCTCGCATCTTCCGCTCCAATCAACCGACCTAGTTAGTTAAAAATTTGATTCAAATGCAACACTCACTTAGTAAGAGCTTTAAAAATAAACTAAGTTTCTCACTCATTCAGTTTTTAAACATTGCCCTCATACATATATTAATAATAAACGAATAATAAGAGGGAGGGTTTGCGAATTATTGAGCAAAAAGTTGAAATTAAATTAGAGAATCTTATGTATATTGGAGTTTGTTATGTTGACAAAAGTGTTATTAAATGAGTACACTATTTATAAAGATTATAAAGTAAGAATTCTTTTTAGAAAAGAGGTGCATGGCGGTGGCACATATTGAATTAAAGGAAGCGTTGGATACTTTAAAAGATACTGGAGTGCGTATAACACCACAGCGTCATGCGATACTTGAGTATCTAATTAACTCAATGTCACACCCAACTGCCGACGATATTTATAAAGCACTAGAAGGAAAATTTCCTAACATGAGTGTCGCAACTGTTTACAATAACCTGCGAGTATTTCGAGAAGTAGGGCTTATTAAGGAATTAACTTATGGGGATTCATCTAGTCGCTTTGATTTTGTCACATCTCATCATTATCATGTAATTTGTGAGAAGTGTGGGAAAATTGTAGATTTCCATTATCCAGGCTTGGATGAGGTGGAGCACTTAGCTTCACATGTAACAGGATTTAAAATTAGTCATCACCGAATGGAAATTTACGGAGTATGTCCTGAATGTCCTAACATGGAAACTCATTAAATAAATATTGCCAAAAAAATGCTGTTAGCCTTTGTGCTGACAGTTTTTTTGTTTAGGAAATGATAAAATCGCATATTGTATATAACTTTATGACTAGTTTAGTCTACGTCCAGCTTCGGTACCTTTCGCCTATTAAACTTCAGTACTGCTCCGCAACGATTGCGCCAATCGCGGTTAGCTCGCGCATATCGTGGAGAGGGGCAGTTATCGCATGCTCTTTTGATCCTAGATTATGTTTGTGTTTGCTGAAGCTGTAGCTTAAATGGAAGTCTCTTTTTTAAGGGAAAATGGAAGCGTGCAAAAATTGGAACGATAAAATATGAAATAGCAAGTTTCGTTATCTAAATAAATAAGAGGCGTCCCGAAGTCATATCTCTACTTTTGGATGCCTCTTTTCTGTTATAGATAATTAAGTATATCTAGGAGATTCTTACTTTATAAACGGCCTGTTACTGCCGTTTCTTATTATATTTTTCATCAAACTCTTCGCCTTCAAGCTTTGGATCAAGTGTTAATGGTTCATTGCAATACATACACATGTCCACCCGTCCAAGTATTTTTGTATGCTTCTTACAATTAGGACAAACTACTTGAACAGTTTTGGTTGAAAGCATACCAATCCAAAAGTATACAATAATACTTGCAATCATAAAGAGGAATCCGAAGAACATAAAGACCGTCATAAGTATTGGAGATTCTCTGAAGAAAATCCCTACGTACATTATAATAAACCCAACGAAAATTAGGGCAAGGGCGAATGTCCGGATTTTATTAATTTTACTAGAATATTTAACCATGTATGTCCCTCCTAATGAATTACTATATCATATAGACTGGTAGAAGATAAATAAAAAGAATGAAAACGATTTTTGAAATAGTTAAGCAGGAAATCGAAGAAATTTGTCGAAGATATATTCATCAATAAATTGGAGGAATGATGATGGAAGACATTCTCCGTCCCATTTATCAAGAACGGGCAAGCCAAGCAAATACACTTGGTATAGTAATGATAAATAAACGTGAAAAGGACGTTCCGGTTACAGATACATTCGATTCCATTCTATTAGTATTAGTTTCGGAAGCTGAAGTTCCTGTATTTGTGAAACATTATACGTATTATGGAAAAAAGGCAGCATTGTACATGGTTACAGATCAACAGTTGAATGAATGGCTGTTGCTAGGATCGAATAAGAAAATATTTGATTGGTTATATAATGGAAAGATTCTCTTTGACCGCAATGAATATATTCATGGCATAAAAAAAGAATTAATCGAATTTCCTTTCTATGGCCGAAAATTGAAAATGGGATTAGAATTTGCTAAATTAATCCGTCGCTATATGGATGGACGAGCATTTTTTGATAATGGGCATTATCTTGATGCATACAATCATGTTGTTCATTCACTTCATCATCTCGCAAGATTAGCAGTTGTTGAGCAAGGATTTCATCCCGAGGTCACAGTTTGGCAGCAGGTGAAACAAATAGATCCAGAAATTACGAAGCTATATGAAGAACTAGTAACGAGTGAGGAACCATTAGATAAAAGGTTAGAATTATTATTTTTAGCAAGTGAATTCCTCATCCATTCAAAAATGAAAAGTGGGACGAATCATCTAGTTGACGTTCTTGCTGAAAAAGAATTTTGGTCGATTAATGAGATCATTAATCATGAAGAGGTAAGCTTATATAATGTAGATTTAACCATGCTTCTAGAATACTTAATCGATAAAAGCATGATTGAAGTAGTGATGAAAGAGACGAAGGGGCAAGGAGTCTATCATCGATACTATACACTCTCGAAAAAATTATATTAAAAAAATATAAAAGCTATTGACCTTTACGAAAATACTTGGTATATTAATATCCGTCGCTGAGAAACGATCTAAGAGAAATTCACAGCTGATGGATATTACTTTTTTAAAAAACATATTGACTTCTAAAACGTCAAATGTTATATTATAAAAGTCGCCTCTAAAATAAAAGAGGCTAACGAGAGAATTGATCTTTGAAAACTGAACGAACAAAAAACGTCAACGTTTAAACTTATTTTTTATTTTAGAGCTAATCAACTCTTTATTGGAGAGTTTGATCCTGGCT
>NZ_JAGIKZ010000026.1 GCF_017874625.1 Cytobacillus eiseniae
CGCTCGACTTGCATGTATTAGGCACGCCGCCAGCGTTCGTCCTGAGCCAGGATCAAACTCTCCAATAAAGAGTTGATTAGCTCTAAAATAAAAAAATAAGTTTAAACGTTGACGTTTTTGCTTTGTTTAGTTTTCAAAGAACTATTTTTCTTAACAGGATATTAATATAACATCTTAATAAATCCTTGTCAAATGTTTTTCTAAAATAATTATCGTCGTCTTAGCGACAAGACTTATCTTACCAAACATATTTTTAGATGTCAATTAAATATCTAAAAAAAGTTTCAAATTAATTCTCATACATCTTAATACCCAAATCATTCTTAGATATAATAGTATCCTATAAATAAACCTAAACCTTAATTAAATAAGGAACAGGGGAATGTATTTCCTAATCCCCTGCTCTAAATATATTATCATTTATAATAATCTTCCTACACTTATTCTTTAATTGCACCTAGAGCTTGCTTTGCCATCTCTTCATATTCATCCGATCCAGATTTCATTGCAAATTCCGCAATTCCTATTGGGAATGCTGAAAGTAATTCAGTAATATGTTCAATCATAGAAGGCCATACATATCCTCCTGCTTTTTTGTATTCATAAATTAACCTCTTCAATGCATCCTCACCAAAAGCAGCTAAGTGAACAACAAAGTCATTAGATAGATCATCGACACGTGCTTCAGTCCAGTCAATAAAACCAGTTACTTTTGCTTCTTTATCAATTAAGATATGGCCAGCATGCAAATCACCGTGAATAACTGCTGTTTGTTTTGGCCAGAGCTCATCATTTGCCAGCCACTTCTGCCATCGTGTCCAGAGCTCTTCACTAACACCAAATACTGATTTTACTTTATCCATTCGCTCTTGCATTGTTTTTTGTAATTCTTCCGCTGTTTTGATTACTAGGCCCGCTTGTTCTGCTTCCTTTATGTTAATCGCGTGCAAGTCTGCCATCGCTTTTGCTAATGTTTCATGAAAAATGTCAGGAATATTTTTTTCATCCAATTCCCATACGTATGCCTTCGCCTCCGCATCAATCGTTCCTGCTGGCACACCCTTTAATAATTTATAGGCAATTAGCTCTTCTGAAAAAATTGTCCACTTTGGTGATTCGATGTATAATCTTTGCCCTACAAAGTCTAAGATTTGCTTTTCCTTTTTAGCTGTCAAAATAACATCGGCACGTCTAGGAATACGAAGAACCCAATTTTCTTCATATATATCTGCTGCAATAACAACTTGAAAATCTAAACCTGATTCATTCCTTTTCAACGAATCCTCTTTTAACATTAGTCCATGTTGTTTTGCTTTTTCAATTACTTGTTCGTTTGATAATGTCATTTTCATGCACTCCTTTTCTCCGTAAAATCATTTTCTATACTGCTTATATTTATCAGCATCAGATCTTGAACACTCCACAATTAGCTTCGTTCCATTGTCATCATAATCGGAAAATATTACGTGGCTGTTTGTATTAAAATAAGCAACCAGCTCTCCTTCTGCATAAGGGATAAACAATTCACAACGAATATATTGATTAAATATCTTTTGATTGATTAGCTGAATTAATTCTTCTAAACCTATTCTTTTTTTCGCAGATAAATAAATGAGATCCTTAAGGTTGGATGGAAACTCTCCTTTAACTAAATCCGTCTTGTTATAAGCGTAAATAACAGGTATCCCTTTGATTCCAATTTCTTTTAAAATCTCATTTGTTAATTCCATCTGTTCCTTATGATAAGGATTCGAATAATCCAAAACATGAATGAGCAAATCAGCTTCAGTCACTTCTTCAAGCGTTGAACGAAACGCCTTGATTAAATGATGAGGCAGTTTGTTTATAAATCCTACTGTATCAGTTAATAAGAAGGTTTTATTATCGGCTTGCCTCACCTTCCTCACTGAAGTTTCCAACGTAGCAAAGAGCATATCTTTTTCGAAGACTTGCTTCTCACTAGATTCATTATACTTTTCCAACATAGCGTTCAAGATCGTAGACTTTCCTGCATTTGTGTATCCGACTAATGAAACAACAGGAATATTATTTTTTCTTCGCCGCTTTCTTTGTGTTCTTCGCTGATCTACTAGTTTCTCAAGTTCTTTATTTAGACTTGCTATTTTCAGTTCAATTTTCCGGCGATCAAGCTCCAGCTTCGTTTCACCTGCTCCTCGATTTTTCAATCCTGCTCCTCCACCTTGTCGGCCAAGGGACTCCCTCATTCCAACTAACCGGGGGAGCATATATTTTAACCTTGCTACTTCTACTTGAAGCTGAGACTCTCGAGTTTTTGCCCGATTAGCGAAAATTTCTAATATGAGCATTGTACGATCGATCACTGCACAGCCTAACTCTTTTTCTAAATTACGAATTTGTGAAGGTGACAGCTCGTCATCAAATATGACAATATCGGCTTCCTTATCATTGATTAATGCAAGTAGCTCTTGAATTTTTCCACTGCCTATATAAAATGATTTATTCACATGATGTAAATTCTGAGTGATTTCCCCAAGAACACGAATATCACATGCAAGAGCTAAATTGACTAGCTCCTGCATTGTATATTCAAAATCCACTTGACTACTATCTACATTTACACCAACTAAAATGGCCTTTCTTTTCATATATAATCCCTCCATTATAAAAAAATTAAGCACAGGCAATCTGCCTGTGCTTCAGTAAATGGATTAGACTTAATACGAAATACGCAAACACCCCATTCGGCATTGCATCAAACAAACCTCCAGAAAAAAACTTTCTGAAGAGGTACGAATGGTCTTTCATATAAAAGACGACACAAAGCCCTTTATTATAATTCCAGAATTTTACAGTTGTAAATCTCCTAAATTATAATTGGTAAACTTCATGTACTTATATGAGTTATTTTATTTTTAAGACAGCAAAAAGAGGCTGAGTTCGTCACCCACCCTCTTTTCACATATCGTAAAATAAGGTTACCTTAAAGTAAGGCAGACCAATCCCATTTACTCCGCACACAGGCAGAGCCTTGAACTATTCAATTACTTGTTCAAAGTTTGGAATCGTAGTCTGCTGTACAACACTAAGGAAAACCTCCATTCATTTATAGTTACCATTATTTTATCATAAACGAAAAATCAATACCATAATAACTGTTCATTTTTTACATTCCCTGAAGCTTTACTGGTGCATTTTTTCTAAATGAACGTTTTTGCCAAATGATTGTCACGATTAATGTGATGACTAAAAGGATAAGTCCTAGAACAAATGGATAAATGATTTTCACATCATAAAGTATCCCTGCTAACGTTGGTCCTAATACATTTCCTATACTCATATAAGCATTATTCATTCCCATTGCAAATCCCTGTTCATTTCCAGCCAATTTAGAAATAAGCGTGTTAAGAACGGGACGCAAGATTGAGGTAGCAAGAAAGATAAGAAGAGTTATACCAAAAAAGAACGCGTAGGTAGAGGCAATGAGTGAGAGTAGAAAACCAATTGCTGAAATACCAATAAACACATTCAATATTTTCCCCTCACCAAACCTTGTAACTAAACGGTCAACAATAAACAACTGGACTATCACACTAACAATACCAGTCGATGTTACCATAAAGGCAATTTCCTGAGGAGTTGCCCCAAACTGATTATCCACAAAAAGCCCAAGCACTGATTCATACGCCATTAAACCAAAGCTTAATACTAGGGTAATAATTAAAGGGACAAAATAAGGCATTTTCACAGATCGAATCATCTTTCTTGCCATAGACTCTTCATTTTGGCTGCCCATCCCTTCAATCACCTGATCTGGTCTACTTTCTTTTAGAACAGCAACTGAAAAGATAACTGCCACAAGTGAAACAATTGCTGATATTAAGATGGGGGTTTTAAGACCAAAGTCTGCTAAAAAGCCACCAATTCCAGGTCCAATTACAATTCCAAGAGACATTGCAGCTGAAACAAAGCTATTTCCTTTTGCCCGTTGATCCATCGTTGTTATATCTGCCACATAAGCGAATATCGCAGGGACAAGTAGTGCTGCCCCTACCCCGCCAATAAAGCGAGAAGCATACAGTACCCAAATCGAATCAGAACTATAAAAAATAAACATGGAGACCGTTAAACCAATAAGACCATAGATAATCATCTTTCGACGGCCATATTGATCCGTCCATTTACCAGCAATAGGAGATAAAATTAACTGCGCACCAGCAAAAATAGCAATCATTAAGCCGGCAGCCGTTCCTCCTTGATTAATCGATTCCAAGTAAGCAGGCAAAATCGGGATAATAATCCCAAAACTTCCTATTGCAATAAACATATTGATCATCAATATGGTTAATTTTTTCCGTTGATCACTCGTCATAGAGTACACCTCTTTCTAAAAAATACTCATCATATCTCTTATTCTTTTATGAACTTTTTACAGCCGCTAAAAAGATTTTATAATAGCATGGAGGATTTTATGTGTCAATAGAACAATAGATTTTTTATTAGGAAATCGCAAGTAGGGGAAATATCCATATCCATTCTCCGTTTATTTTACTTCTACTTGTTATTTAATTAAGGAAGCGACCTCTTATTTAGATGGGGACTTTTTTATGAAGCATTACGGTGAACCACCATATAACGTAATAAAAAGCAATGTGATTTCAATCGTGAAATACATTGCTTTTATACTTGTTCTTATACTTACATTTTCCCGTGCGAGTACGCAAAAAGGGAACAGCTTAAAGACACCTAGCTCCTCTTTTTACATACAAACGTATTTATTCAGACTTCTGGGCTGTTATTGCACTCTGAACTTGACTTACAGCTGATTGAGCTTGCGCAATTTCTTCTGCTGCCTGTTTGAGTGCTTGTTCCGCTAAAGTTGGGTCTGAAGAAGACTTTTCAATAGCTTGGCTTAATAGTGTTTGTGTTAATGTTACATTGGCTTTTGCTTGGTTTAATTGATTGACATCCATCTGTTGAGGCACACATATCTCTCCTTATCAATTTGAAATTACTTCTATATCTTGACCATACTTGAAATTATTATAATTAGAAAAAAGCACCATATCCGCCCCAATACTTTTATTCATAAGTTTATTACAAGAAGAAGGCATTCATCGTATCATTGAAAAGGGATTCACCGACATAAACCGCCAAATGACTTTCCTTGCAATGTTAAGTTAAGTGGTTTATACTTTCCAAGCATTAATGCAAAAAGAACCATCCTTTATTTAAGGTTTAAGTATACGATTGATTATTATTAATAGGAACGAACGACGCAGAGTATTGATTGAACATTCAATAGGAGGAAGCGTAACAATGCAATGGCGAAATATATATCGTGGATTTATTATGGGGATCACTGATTTAATTCCTGGGGTTAGTGGAGGCACAATTGCTTTTATATTAGGCATTTACGATCAACTATTAGCAGCAATAAGCGGCATTTTAAGCCGTGATTGGAAAAAGCACCTCGGTTTTCTATTACCTCTTGGGTTAGGAATTGGAATTGCTATGTTATCCTTAAGTAAAGTAATTGAGTATTTACTTGAAAACCATCATCAGCCGACACAATTTTTCTTTGTAGGGCTTATAATTGGGGTATTGCCTTTTCTTAGTAGGCAAGCTGATATAAAGAAAAATTTTAAAGCAGGACATTTTATTCTTATCGTTCTTCTTGGACTGTTGCTTGCATCAACAGCCTTCATTAAGCCAGCTGATACGACACCGATCACAGAATTAAATGGGGCAAATGCTATTGGACTTTTCCTAGCAGGTTGGGCTGGGAGTATGGCGATGCTATTGCCAGGAATTAGTGGTTCTTTCATTTTGCTTCTGCTTGGTGTTTATTCAACAGCGATTGGCGCCTTATCAAACTTAAATATTCCAATCATTGCTGTTATTGGAGCAGGAGTAATTGTTGGTTTGCTCGTTAGCAGTAAGGCCATTAGTTATTTATTAACTCACTATACACATATAATGTATGCAGCTATTATTGGGCTAATCCTTGGATCTGTTGTAATCATTTTTCCGGGCATCCCTTCTGATACTCTATCCATCGCCATATCCATTATGACATTTTTAGCAGGACTTGTTGTAGCAGTATTATTTAGCTCCCCTAGAAAGAGAAAAACCTCCAGCACGTCATGATCGGGCATTTTATAAAAAGAAACATCTCTCACATAAGTGTAAGAGATGTTTCTTTTAGTTGGATACTTTATAAGTGTCTAGTGATAAAGCTTCAGTCTTAGTTGATCTGTTAACAATTCCTTTTTCAATCATTGCTAGCTAAAATCAGGTGACTTATATAGGATTGATTTCCCAAAATGAAAATCATCTTCGACCATGTTCTCATTTTCCTGATGCGGGTAGTAAATTAGCTTTCCTTTATAAATTAATTCTAATTCATTCATTGATAATAAATCTTGGGGAGTACACAGGCTTGGGGATTTACTAAGCAAGCCTTTTTTTTCATTTAAAACAGTTGCCACAAACTCCGAGCAAAAGAATGCTTTTTTTCGATCAAGATTATAATTTAGCATGATGGCAAAAAGACCTAATAAATTATATTTATATAATTCTTTTTCAGCTTCCATTTGACTAACCTTTGTCTGCATTTGGTTATATTCCCATTCTGATAAAGAATAACTGTATACTTCACATTTTGCATTTTTAAATAATCCTTCAGCAATTCTTTCTCTTACGAATCCACCAATGAAAGGATTATAAGGCTTCTTACGACCAAAGCTGAATATATTTGTTAATTGTTTATCAAATGAAATAGATACATGATTTAGAGGCTTCTTCGTATATAGCTTAATTAGTTTCGTAAATAGTGTGCCTGTATCAGTAAATATGATATATACTTTATTTTCCTCCATAATGTACCTACACTTTCTTCTGATTTTCAAATTAATTATTTTCTCGCTCACGCATGAACCCATCCATAAACAAATCAATTACAGATTTTACTTCCTTCCATTCCTTAACCATTTCTCGAAGGTATGCTTTTCCTTGCCCTGTTATTCGATAATATTTTCTTTTTCCCCCTTGAGAAATTTCACCTAAATAGGATTCTATTAATTCCTTTTTCTCAAGCCGCTGGAATACAGAATATAATGTTGCTTCTTTAATCTGAAATCGATGATCTGTGCGTAAACTGATCTCTTTTGAAAGTTCATAGCCATAACGATCCTCTTCACAAATTAGGCGCAAAACAATTGGATCTAAATGACCACGAATACTATCACTTCTAATCATGTTGACACATCCTTGTACGTTCACTGTTCAATCTGATAGAGTAATAGTACTCTATATTACTCTACCTGTCAAAGTAATTTTTATCCTTTTTTTAGGATAATCTTAATGTTTGGTCAGATGAGGAGTAATTGATACAAACTGATCACTTTAAATCGAAAAGACGACTCAAAATCTGGATTTTGAGTCGTCTTTTCGATTAATCTCTTTAGTTCCATTTATACTCCTTTTAAAGGGGCTTCTCCTGATGATACCCTCTTTCACCGTATGGCTGGAGCTGATTCAGCCATTTTCCTTCTAATTTCTCTAATTCTTTCTTTTCATTGTAATATGGATTATCTTTCTTTTTCAGAATCTCTAAAACTTCAAAGTCAAAAGCATCCTTCCCAAATTCGTTCCATTCTGCTTGCAGCATTTTATTCGTAAAAACGCCATTCTTTAACGAAAATTTTGTACCATTTAATGACTTAAAATTTGGTGTGCTGCCAATAAAAATTTTATCGTTTATTCTGTTTTTTATTTGATAAATACCTGCTTCCACTTTAATTTCTTTGTATTGCTGCTTTAGTTCTTTTTTTCTATCCATTTCTCTTTCCTCCCGATTACTTTTTCAACCAATACTTGCTGCCATCCACTTTTCGATCTAAAAAGCCGTATTCAATTAAATAGCGTCTTACTAACACATAATCATCGTAAGCTGTATTTAATAACTCGTTCACTTCCTTTTCCCCGTAGACCTTTTCAGGGGTGAATCGTTTTATTATTGCTCGAAGAACGACTAATCTTTGCTTTTCCTTAGGTGGGAAGGATTTCAATCGTCCATTTATCCCCTCAGGGAAAAACTTCTTCAAGATTTCTTCATTCTCTTCCTTCGTCACATTGTAACGGTCATCAATCATTCTTGCTGTTTTGTGAATATCAATGAAAGCTGGTTTATGATCGTCCTTCTCTTTTAAAAGCTCCATCATTGTTAAAAATAACTTTGCTTGACGCTCTTTTTCTTTTAAGACAAAACGGTGGTTTCGAATGGTTGATGCACTGCCGATGCCCATTTCTTTTTGCACTTCAACATCATTCTTGCCCTCATAAAATAGGCGAAGAAGACGATTTTGATGATCAGTCAATCCTGTTAGCTTTTTATCAAGATCAATCAAGTAATCAAATACCGACTCATGTTCAGCTTCAATATGAATGGCCATATATCTCTCTGCTTCGTAAAAAACACCCTCTGCTTGATATACAATCCCTTTTTCAGTTGTCTCTCCACATAAAAGACATATATAATGATGATCCTCTTTTTTATAACCTTGCTTTAACTCCTCGATTGAAGCATCCCAAAAAACTTCTGATATTCCCAATTATTAGTCACAACCTTTATTTGTTTGCTTAATAATAGACATTTTATAATTTCGTTTGTTTAATGTCAAACAAACATTGAAAATATCTTTACTCAAAAAAAATAATCTGACAAAATGACAGATTATTTTCTCATGTTTCTATTGATAAGCTTTCACATTTAATAAAGTTTCTAAATCAACAATCTCGAATTTTTCCTTCTGTAATGCCTCTATTAATTTGGGCAGTGCTTTTACAGTCGCCGTTTTCTCTGAATCAGAATGCATAAGGATAATGTCGCCATTTCGAACATTTTGCATCACATTGCTCACAATATTGCTCGCCTCTTTTTGTGACCAATCCAATGTATCTATGGACCATAGAACAATCGAATACTCCTCTTGTTTAGCAATTGCTGCCACTTGTTTATTTGTCTCCCCATATGGTGTACGGAGAATAGCAGGTTCTTTTCCGATTATCGATTTAATTGCCTGACCTGCCTGCTCTATTTCCGTTTGGATTTCTTCTTGAGATCGCTTCGTTAATTCAACATGATTATAGCTGTGGCTTGCGACTATGTGGCCACCGTCATAAGCCTTGATCACAACATCCGGGTATGTTTCTGCATTGCTGCCTAGGAAAAAGAAATTTCCCTTCACACGATACTTATCTAATATATCAATAATGGCTGACGTTACATTATCATCTGGTCCATCATCAAATGTCAGAGCGACTTGTTTCTTATTTGGTCCATTTATATAAACATTCTCATGCTCTTTAGCAAATGCAACAATTTGTTTTCGCCAAACGTTCATACTCTCCCATGCAGATGCAGTTAATTGATTAGATTGCCCTTTAATATCAAGCACATACACCTCCTTCGTTTTATCCACATTTACTCGGTCTTGATTTAAAATAGAAAGATGATGTACAGCCTTGCTATTATTGGGAATAATGAATTTTAGTTCGATCATTTGATTTAATTCATAAACATAGATTTCTTCATTATTCACATTCCTTACTTGATCTGGCTGGCCAATGGTCTCCTTAATGAACGCAGGTGTTAGTTCACTCAGACTATTCGCATATGATCGAACATCAAAAATTTCACCAGCTTCATTAAAGCCCACAGCAACCCTCTTCCCGTCATAGGTTGCATAAGACCCTTTACCTGCCTGGTCCAGCTTATCTGGTTCTCCCCATTCGGCTTTTACTTGTTCCATTTTACTTTCTAGCACATTTATTTGACTGCCCAAAGTCATTCCAATATTGGCCAACTCTAAAATTTCATTTAGTAAAATAGAAGTCGAGTCCGCTTCTTTTGGTTGCAGGGCACTCTCCCTTTGTTCAAGTGACTCCTCTGGAGCAGTCCTTTGCAACTGACAGGCTGACAAAAAAAGAACGCAGAAGACAACGACCATGATGTTTACGCTCTTATTTAGCTTAAACAAGCACTACACCTCCCTTATCTGTGTTGATTCAATTTTTCAGCAGAATGATGACTGTTGTAATCAACCAACCTTTTTGGCATCAAAACTCTTTCAAACAGCAGCCCTATAAAAAAAACCTAATCCGCAAATATGAAAGGGACCTCATATCTAGATTAGGCAAATCACACATTTTATAAATTCTTCGTTTTAACAATCCAATCCACGTAGTTTTCCATTACCGAATCTAGAAACTGAATCGTTGGTTCGTGAATAACTGTCCCGGATTCATCCATTTTCTCTTGAATGGTACCAATGAATACTTCATTCCCTGGCAAAGTACGAGCTGCGATTCCACCTGAGTTCAATATTTGGCGAAGATGCATTTGGGCACGTACTGTTCCTAGTACACCCATTGTTGCTCCTACAATCATTACTGGTTTATTCACCATGACCTTTTCCACCCTCGAAAACCAATCAATGGCATTTTTCAGCAGCGCCGGTATCGAATGGTTATATTCAGGTGTTGCGATTAATACCCCATCGCTTTCCAATACTTTACTTTTTATTGATTTCACAATCGCTGGAGGATCCAGCTCATCATCTTGGTTATACATTGGAAGATTCTCAATAGGCAAGATTTCAATCTCTACCTTTTCCTGATACCGTTTTTGCATATACTCAATTAGTTTTTTATTATAGGATTCCTTTCGGTTACTTCCGACTAAAGCTGTAATCTTCATCCATTCATCCCTCCGTTACATTTTTAAAAGCTTGCTAACAGTGATCTATAAAAACTTTATCTTAAAGGAATACTATTTTCCACCTTCTCGACTTCCCGTTAAGAAATAAATGTTTAAGAAAGGGCCTTTAATCCCGTTACCCCAATCACAATAAGTGCCACACTCGCAAGTCTTAGCTTATTTTTAGACTCCCCAAAAAACACCATATTTAATAAAACGGCTCCCGCTGTTCCAATTCCAATCCAAACTGAATAGGCAATACTTATTTGCAGATAATGAAAGGAAGCGTATAAAAAAGCAAAGGAAGCACCAAATCCTCCAAGGTAAATGACACCATGCTTGATAGATTTCCTCTGACTGTATAATTTAAGGCCAAACACGCCAATCATCTCACTTAATGCGGCAAGGAGAACAAACATCCACCCCATACTTATGCAGCTCCTTTCGATATACTGTCCTCTGATTGATTATCAGCAAGATTCAAACCGATTACACCCGCTATTAATATACCTATAAATAGAAGCTTCCCCATACTAAAACTTCCTCCAAAAAGGAAAATATCCATTAATGCCGTTCCAATTGTTCCCACACCTGCAAAAACAGCATACACGGTACCAGTCGGCAAGCTTTCACATGCTTTCGGCAAAAAGTGGAAGTCTACTAGAATGATGACAATGACAATCCCCCATTGCCACCATGTTTCTGCTTCGTTAAATCCATACACCCAAATTAATTCAAACAGACAAGTTAAAAAAACATAAAACCACGCTTTATTCATTTGCATTACTCTTCCTATCTTATGACTGACTGTCATTCATTTTTATGTTCAAACAAATGTACGGCTTGTTTCATCCTATTCGCGAATACTTAATCCATGCTTAAGAAAGGATAGAACCTCGGCCTTTTGTATTGAAGCCTCGTCATCCTGCTTCGTATCATATAAATAAACTTGTTCAGCTGCTGATTCAACAAGACCAATTACTAGCTTCGCTGTTCGTTCCACGTGGATAGAATCACGAATATTTCCATTCTCCTTTGCTTCTTTTAAAAATTGGCTAATCCAAGAATAGAAAGGTTCATACACGGTCTCCCACTCTTTAATATGCTCCGTCGATCCCATTCCTGCATAAATAAGCGCAAGAATTTCTCGGTAATCACAAGTTATTTTAAAGATGGCATCCACTATTTGAACAAGTTGCGTTGTAAATGATGCATCCCCCCGAACTTCATTTTTCACTGCTGAAATTGTCTTCTCTACCATGACTTCTGCAATAGCTGGCATAACAGAAAGCTTGGATGGAAAATATAAATAGAATGTACCTTGTGCAATATTTGCTAGCTTTACGATATCCGCAATTTTCGTCTTTTCAATTCCTTTTTCTCGAAACACTTCAATCGCAGCATGAACAATTTTCTCTTTCTTATTCATTGACCATAGCCCCTCCATCTAAAATGACTGACTTTCATTCATTTTAGATGGAGGAACAGGTGCTGTCAAAAAATTAACTCACCTGCTATTAATATAAAGTTTGAATACATAAATGAAAAGACATACTCGTCGTCAAGCATTTTTATTCAAAAAAGTCAGAACCTCGTCCTTTTTACGCTGAAAAGCTAGTTTACCTAAATCAATTAGCTGGTCCATAAATTTTATTTCATCAAAGGGCATTTCTTCTCCGAGCTCTCCATTTAAGCGAAAATAGTTGTCACCAAGCAAATGCTGACAATGATAGGTAACGGATTCGGAAGACAATTGCAAAGCCAAATCAAGTAGCTTTGGCGTCATCTTTAAAGATGGGAGATGAAACGGCAGCCACTGCTTTGCCCCCCAATATTTGTCCTTCCCTATTGTAAAATCAATATGCTGCAAACCTGTACCAATAGATAAAATTTCTATTTCCTTCACCTCTTTTTTGAATTGATGAAGGGCCTCAGTCACACAAACGAGTGATGGATTATTCGCCCATAATCCCCCATCAATCGATAAATACTCATTATTTATATTATTAGGCGGAAAAAAGACCGGTGCAGAACAGGAGGAGAGAACCGCATCCCACAGCTTGATCGTTAAATCATCGTTCTCTACATGTCCATAATTCGAACGGTGAATAAAAGGCTTCCCGTTCGTTACATCTACTGCTGGGATTAGAAGCGGCTTTTTTAAATCTGCAAGTGCCATTTCCCCAAAAGCTTTTCGAAAAAAACGTCGTAAATAGTGATCGCTATATACACTTTTGAATAAACCAACCTTCGCCTGCCGCACAAAAATTTTCTTTCCATATAATTGATAGCTTTCCATCACTTCATTCATACTTTTCTTCAATACGACAGACGCAGCAATAATTGCGCCCGTACTCGTTCCAGCCACCACATCAAATAAATCACCAATCGGACACTTATATTCTTCCTCTATTTCTTGTAAGATCGCAACAGCAAACACCCCTCGAATCCCACCGCCATCGACGCAGAGCATTTTCATCCTTTTCACCTTGAAATTATGTCTTTCACTCTACTGTTCCCTATCCTGTAAACCTTAAGCAGAAAAAAGTTTAATGAAATTTAAAATGCCTGACCTAGAATGGGTCAGGCATGGAATCTATATTACAATATGTTGAGTGTTATCTCTCCGAAATGATCAAAAACAACACGATATGTCCCCACTTTTAATGGCAGTGGTTTAATGAATGTACCAGAAGAAATAATCATCCCTTTTGTCAAGATTCTATTCTGAGACGCCAATTCCTGATGAAGCCATTTTACTGCATGGATTGGGTTTTCCAAAACAAAGCTTGAAGTACCTTCCGCAACCTGCTGATCATTATAAAAAAGCTTGACGGAAAGATCAGCTAACGGAATAGATGCATCCCACTTTTTTGGCTCGCCAACAATCACCTTTCCTGTTACTGCATTATCCATAATTAACTCACCGACTGAAATATGAGGAAACCAGTTTTTGATTCGGCTATCTGGCAACTCCAGGCCTGGTGCGATTATTGTTTTCGCTAGTAGCTCGTCCTCATCTGCATCAAGAGAAATATCTTCTTGGACAATGAACATTAGCTCTGCCTCTATTAGCGGATCAAAGAAATCATTCATGAATATCGTACCAACATCCAACACATCTCGATCAAGCAGTGTACCATATACCGGAGAATCTGTTTTAAAAACCTCTTGAAGGCCGGTGTTTGTTAAGCTGATTTTAAAGCCTTTCACTTCCCCATCATATTCCCGCATTTTCCTTTGAACTAATGTATGTTGAACATCATAATATTCCTTCTTCTTGCTAAAATGTTCCCCGCTTATTGCCGCAAGAGGCTGTCTAGTTTGATAAACATCTAAGATTGTTGATACGGTTTCCTGCACATTCCCCATGGTACCTACTCCCCCTCTTTTATATTGTAATATTCTGATTTCCCTTCATATAGCTTTTCATATGTATCCCTTAATCATCGGTTAATTTCTGATAACCCCCTGTTACTTGCGGAGTTTGTCTCCTCTTCCCAACCTTTACAAACATCCACCCAATCTTTTGCAGAAGAAAATTCATATATTTCATTACATGTCAGTTCAATTGCAGAGTTCGTACTGCCGCAAGCTGGGAATAGTGTATCGAATCGTTTCATTGAGACATCTAAATAGACATCAAGATCCTTAGCTAAACCAAAAGGGCAGACACCGCCTATTACATGTCCTGTTTGCTCGACTACTTCATCAGCTGAAAGCATACGAGCCTTCATTTGAAATGCCTGACGAAACTTTTTGTTATCTACCTTTGCATCACCAGCAGCAACAACAAGAATCGCTTTGTCGCCTTCTCCACGAAAAGATAGCGTCTTTGCAATTCGTGCAGAAACCACACCTAAAGCTTCAGCGGCCAATTCAACAGTTGCACTTGAAGTATCAAACACCATAATATCCTTTTCTCGGTTCCATTTTTCAAAATGAGCTTTCACACTTTCAAATGACATCTTGTACACCCTCTCTTTCCGAATATTAAGTAAAATAATACTATTATTTACCACAGTAAAGCAACAAGATACTTCCAATTGGGGTAAATATCTGTGTTATAATTCTCAAGTTTTTAAAAAGGCAGTTTTGATAAACAAACCGTTCGTATTGGGTTGACTAACATAGAAATCACTAAAATTTCAAATAAAATAATCATTGAGAGTCTTGGGGAAAGTAATTTCTTCTTATTGAAGTGGTCTATGAGACATTTTCTTTTTGAGTGTTTCGTTTTTGTCTCATTGAGGCAGTCTATGGGACATTTGCCTTTTGCACCTATTCGGTTTTGTCCCATTGGAGCGGTCTATGAGACAAATTCCTTTTACGCCTATTCGGTTTTGTCCCATTGGAGCGGTCTATGGGACAAATTCCTAAGGTAGAACGGATTAAAGTCGCGAGTACGATTGATTATAAGAAACAACTTCCTTTGATGGGCATTTATCCTCTATTTTTAGAAACGATTGGGGTATCAATATATCTTTTGTAATAACATTAAATTACTAACCCTTGCATTTATTGGGCTCATTAGCAATTGACAAATCCAACTGAATTGTATATCGTAAAATTAATTAAAAGCGAAAGGGTGACCCAATTAAATGAAGTTCTAATCCTATTTTTCGAAAGCAATCAATTGAAGACCGTATTAGTAAGCAGGTATCTGCTCTATTTCGTGTTGTCTTCAATCGAGGTTTTCAGAATAGGATTAGGTTTCATTGGTTGGCCCAACAAGGGATCAGTCTCTTTTTGTGTAACCTTGCGCCTCCTATTCTGAATGTAGATAGGAGGCATTTTTGTGTCTCCAGCACATGATAGAAATGGGGATGATTGTATGATGCTATTAGAAGCTAACAATATTAAATTATATATAAAAGACCGTTTATTATTAGATATGGAAAAATTACAGATTCAAAAAAATGATCGAATTGGCCTTGTTGGAAGGAACGGCTGTGGAAAAACGACCTTATTAGAGGTTTTATCGGGGAAAACCGCTCCTGACAGTGGAACTATCGCAACAAATGGCCTATGTGAGCTTTTGCCACAGCTAAAAAGAACCAATACGACAAAAAGCGGCGGTGAGGTAACACAGGAATATATTAACGCGGCTCTGGCAAAGAACCCTGAAATTTTGCTGGCAGATGAACCAACAACAAATCTCGATACGAGCCATATTGAATGGCTGGAAAAGAAATTCAAGAAATCTCTCAGCGCACTTGTCATTGTTTCACATGACCGGACATTTTTAGATGCCATATGCACAACCATTTGGGAACTTGACGAGGGCAAAGTGAATGTTTACAAGGGTAATTACTCCGATTATACCGAGCAGAAGGAATTGGAGCGTACCCAGCAAAAGCAAGCGTACGAAACATATGAAAGAAAGAAAAAACAACTGGAAGAAGCGTTAATTTTAAAAGAGAAAAAAGCAGAAAGAGCAACGAAAACGCCAAAGAATGTAAGTGCCTCTGAAGCAAGCATTACTGGTGCCAAGCCTTACTTCGCTAAAAAGCAAAAAAAACTACAAAAAACGGCAAAGGCGATCGAAACTCGTTTAGAAAAACTAGATAAAGTGGATAAAGTCAAAGATGCACCTGTCATTAAAATGAATTTGCCAAATGAAGAAACATTTAAAGGACGGATTGTTTTGCGTGCAGAAGATCTGCAATGTTCGATCGGCAAGAAATTACTCTGGAAATCTGCAAGCTTCCACGTACGTGGAGGAGAAAAGCTTGCCATCATCGGACCGAATGGCTGCGGAAAAACAACGCTCGTAAAAAAAATAATGAATCAAGACAAAGGGATATCGATCTCCCCTTCAATGAAAATCGGCTATTTCAGCCAAAATATCGATATTTTAAATACGGAGAAATCAATTCTGGAGAATGTCAGCACAACCTCGATACAGAATGAAACCTTCATACGGACAATCCTGGCGAGACTGCACTTTTTCAGAGACGATGTTTATAAGCCTGTTAGTGTTCTAAGTGGCGGGGAACGAGTAAAAGTAGCATTCGCAAAATTATTTGTGAGTGAAATTAATACCATTATTTTAGATGAACCAACAAACTTTCTCGATATCTCGTCAGTAGAAGCACTCGAATCTCTCTTACAGGAGTATGAAGGAACTGTTATTTTTGTTTCCCATGATCGGCAATTTATTGAGAGCATTGCCACGCGAATCTTAGCGATCAACAAACAAGAAATCCAATTATTTGATGGAACATATGAGGAATACAAAAACTATACCCCCAAAAAGGCACGCGATATGAAAGAAGAACAGCGGCTCCTATTAGAGACACGAATAACAGAAGTACTCAGCCGCCTTAGTATTGAGCCTTCCGATGAACTTGAAATAGAATTTCAAAAGCTTTTAGCAGAAAAACGCAAATTGACTAATTAGTGATGACAAAACGGCAGAATAAATTCTGCCGTTTTTTGCGTTGTTTTATTAATAAAGCATAAAATCATTTACAAACTCATAATCTTACTCTAGAATATAAAACGTAATTATTACGATTTATAACACTGAGCATATGCAAAAATAAAAAAAGATAGGAGTTTACAAAAATGAAATTAAAAAAGGCACTTCTCGCTTCCCTCTTTACATTCAGTCTCATCCTTGCAGGTTGCGGAAACACAGAAACAGCCAAAAAGGTAGACGAGGAAAAAGTAGACAAGGCTGAGGATCAATTAACCGTTTTAACAACTATTTTTCCACTTGAAGATTTCACGAAAAAAATTGGCGGAAACTATGTTGATGTTAAGAGTATTTACCCGCCAAATGTGGATGCTCATTCCTTTGAGCCCTCTACGAAAGATATGATTGCATTAGCAGATTCTGATTTATTCATCTATACAGGTGTTGGAATCGAAGGGTTTGCGGACAAAGCAACCGAATCTTTGAAGAATGAGAAAGTTACTATTTTAAAAGCTGGAGAAGGCATCGATCTATTAAAATCAACTCATGAGCATGAGCATAGTCATGAGGAAGATGGACATAACCATGATGAAAGCGAACATAGCCATGACAAAGATGGACACGAGGTAGAAAGTACTGAAGAGCACCACGAACATGAAGATGAAGATCACGACCATCACCATGGCGACTTTGACCCTCATGTATGGCTAGATCCCATTCTATCAATTGAACTAGCTACTAATATAAAAAACTCACTAATCCAATTAATGCCTCAACATAGAGCAGCATTCGAAACTAATTTTGAACAACTAAAAGATAATTTAGAAGAGCTTGACGAAGAATTTAAAAGTACAATTGAGCATTCAAAAACAAAGTATTTACTCGTTTCTCATGCTGCCTATGGGTATTGGGAGGAAAGATACGGAATTGAACAAATTGCGACCGCAGGCTTGTCTCC
The DNA here is from genome assembly GCF_017874625.1 of Cytobacillus eiseniae. GTDB lineage: Bacteria > Bacillota > Bacilli > Bacillales > Cytobacillaceae > Cytobacillus > Cytobacillus eiseniae. Next base: position 18,121 of record NZ_JAGIKZ010000026.1, read on the forward strand.
AACACAGGAGCCTACACAGAAAGGCTTGCAAAGTATTATTGAAGAATCGAAGGAACATCAAATTCAATACGTGATCTTCGAACAGAACCTATCAACAAAAGTAGCAGAAATTATTCAAAAAGAAATAGGAGCAGAATCTCTTATTCTTCATAATCTAGAAGCAATTACAGACGAGAATTTGAAGCAAGATGATGATTACTTTAGCATTATGCGAAGGAATCTAGAAACGATTAAGACCGCTTTAAATGATTAATATCGATCGCTCCGGCCTATCTGATTAATCGTATCTGGGATTATTTTATTTACAAATATTCGTTCTGTTTTATAAAAAAAAGCCAAGGGGCTCAATGCCCTTTGACTTTTCATATCGTTTCATTTATTTAAGAAATCGATTTCCCATTATTTATTTCAATCTCAGCTTCTAATTGAGCCACCCTTGCATCAATTGTGCTTCTATAAAACGATCGATCCACTTGTTCCCCTAAACGATCAAGATAGCTTTCTATTTCTTGGAACCGAGAATATGGTTTATCAGAATTCGTATTTACGTCCAATACCTTGTTAATCTGATGATTCGCTCTTGTAACATTTTCACGTCCCATTAATTCCATTCGGCGAATATGCATGTCTTTCAGCTTATGCTTCATTTCTTCATATTTACCTTCTAATTCTTCCAACTGACCCTGTACATATTTAAGTGAGACTCTTAAGCGATCTGCACGATCTGAATAATGATCTTGTTCTGCTAAAGCAAATTGATAAAGTTCCGTTTCCCCTGCTTTTGAAGCAATCTCTGCCTGATGCTTCCTTTTTTCAGCAAGCTCTGCCGCTTCTACAAGTTCCTTTTCAAATTCATCCTTCAATTGAACTTGTCGATCAACAAGTTTTCTTGCGATTTCTGTTTCATGCTCACATTCACGAAGATATTGATTAAGCAATCCAATCGGGTTTTGATTTTCCTTTCTGTCAAGCACCTCGTTTAAATCAGCTTTAAGTGTATCTCTCAATCGCGTAAAAAGATTTGTCATCATTCATTCTCCTTCAATTAATTTATTTAATGATGTCATTCCACTGCTTTTCAAAATTAACAAACGGATCTGTCTCTTTTACTGTTACCTTTTTATTTTCATTCCATTTCTTATAAACAAGGTACAGTACGTATGCTGCAACAACACCAATGATTGCAGGTGCATTTTGAATGGAAGCCATTAGAATAAAGAAACCAACAATCCCTAGTCCGATTTTTCCACCTGTTGAATCTGTCTTTAAAAATTGTTTGAAAATGAAATATAGAAGCGCTAGGCTAACAAGGAATCCAATCATCGGACCAATGGTAGAAAGTAAGATCACTGCTGAAATACCGCCAACTAAAAGTAAAATTAATTTTTTCATTTCGTTTACCCCTTTCGTTATCTTAATTCCATCTTACCTTTATTGATCATTTCAAATAACGAGCTTGCGCTTTATTTTCAACTAAGCCTCGGGACCTAGGTAGAGTCAGCCCTTTAGATATTAGAGCTGATTTTCACAACAAAAAGAGCATCCAAACTGATTTTGGACACTCTCTGCTAGATCTCACTATTCTAACTAGATCCTTACAAGCCTTTCTCTACTTCATAAGGCCATTCATTCATACCTGTTTCTATATTGTATATATCGTTGAACCCATTTTCAGCCAATATTTCTCCAGCCTGACCTGATCTATTTCCGCTTTTGCAAACAAGGATATACGTTTTATCCTTATCTAATTCTGAGATTCGCTCATTCATTTCGTCAAGTGGCAATACAGTTGCATCTGGAATATGGCCAGCTTCATACTCTTCAATTGACCGAACATCAATGACTTCTGCCTGTTCATTATCTATCATTTCCTTAGCTCTTTCATTATCAATATTTTCATATGATGCATTATTAGAACAAGCTGCAAGAACGAATAGAAATGCACATGAAAATAATACACATAAGTGTTTTTTCATTCCCCTCTCCCCTTTCAACTCGATATGATTTCCGATATGTTATCGACTGTCATATTTATTATATATTCTCCCCTTTTAAAGTAAACCTTAGTATATCTGTTAAAGGAAGAGCATCAGAGATGAAATATTCATAGCAATCGATACGAACTTAAATGCCAGCTGATCGGGCTGACATTTAAGTTCGTTGACACTACTTTCAATTTTAATAGCAAAACAAGAAATGGATTCATTCTACAAGACACTTAATAATTAGCTTACTTGAATCAACTCGATTATCTCTTGATTTGGTCCAGTATAAAAAACAGCTTCCCAGCCATTGCTCATCTTCAATGGCCCTTCTGTCGGAAAAATGTCCTTCCTTCCTAGCTCCTCTTGCCACTTCCCTACATCCGTGACTTGCCATGCAATATGATTAGTAGCTACTGGCGCTTCCCCTGATTCAATTAATTCGATTCGAATCTCTCCTTTTTTGAGGAATACGATTTTTTCTCCAGGCAAAGAAAGAAATTGCTCAATTGAAAAATCAAATACATTTTCATAAAACGCAATAGAATCTAGTAAATTTTGAACTTGAATACCCGCATGATGCCATTTCATCGCTTTTCTTCCATTGGCAGAATTAGATTCATATCACCAAATTCATGCCATAAATAGCCGTCAGCTAGTGCTGCTCGATATGCCTTCAATAATAAATGTTTATCGATAAATGCTGTTAGCAGGTCGAGGTGACTTGCTTCTGGCTCATGGAATCCTGTAATAAGCCCATCAACCGCTTTCAGTGGATACCCTTTTTGGATATATAATCGAGTCCTTCCTTCCTGTGCCTCTACCTTGCCTGTGTGATTGACAGCTGTTTCAAGCGCCCGAACGACTGTTGTCCCAACTGCAATCACGCGCCCTCCATTTTCCTTTGTTTGATTGACCAGCGCCGCCGTTTCCTCTGGTACACAATAATCCTCCACATGCTTACTCGGATTCGGCCAACGGTTATTCCCATAATAGCTTAGGCCTGCATGCAGTTGGATAAAAGCAATATTCACACCTTTTTGCTTTAACTGTTTAAGCAGCTTCCAGGTAAAAGCTCTGCCTGCTGAAGGCATCTCCACAGATCCAGGCACTGACGCATAAACGGTTTGATACATCTCTAACGGCCATGGTGTTTCAATATATTCATAGTGCAGCGGCTCCCCATATCGATAAATATTTTCATATAGTGCTAAGCCACTTTTTGAAAAAGAGAGAATAACTAAAGGCGCTTCCATCCCTATTCCAGTAATCGTTGCTGTTAATTCTCCAAGCAACGTGATTTTTTCTCCAACTGTAACGACTCCCCCAACAATGAGTGCCTCCCATTCATTATCGGAAATTTTTCGTGATAGACGAATTTCGATTGTTTGCTTTCCACTTTTCCCTTTTAACATTGCAGGAAGGGTTCGACTATTGTTTAGAACAAGTAAATCTCCCTTACGCAAATAAGCAGCTAGATGATGAAAGTGATTGTGAAAGCAATCTCCACTCACTGTATCGAGCGCCATTAATCGCACATGATCTCGCTGTACTCCCCTAAATTCTGCCGGAGTATGAGCATTTAAATTTGCTGGCACCTGAAAGGAACGAACTGCCGACATCATTGTACATCCCTTCTTCCTTGTAAAAGGGATTGGGCCTCGAACCGTTTTCCATTCACTTCTATTTTCTCATCCAATGCAAGGGCAACAAATACATTGGCCACCTCATGAGGATCACCTAGCTCATAATCACAATCTGGCACTGCCGTTAGATGCATCTCCGTATCCATTTCTCCTGGATCTACCATCCCCATATTCACACCGCTCTCCTGCAGTTCATCTGCCCAAGTTTGGGTTAAGCCTTCAACAGCAAATTTAGAAATCCCATAAGCTCCCCATTCTGCAAACCCTGTTTTTCCAGCTTCTGATGTGACATTCAAGATTCTCCCTTTATTTCTTATTAACATGCTAGGCAACACACGCTTAGTGACAAGAAAAGGATTAATAACATTGACTCGAAGCACATTCGCAAAGTCATGATCAGGATAATCAGCTAATAGCACTGGTCCTGATCCAAATATAGATGCATTATTAATTACTATATCTACTTGCCCAAATGCTTCCTCTACAATTGATACGAAACGATTCACATCCTTCACATTTGAGACGTCTGCATTTACAGCAATGACTTCTCCTCCGAGCTCACGAACTTCTTGTTCTACTTTGCGTAATGCCTCTTCCCCTCTTGAACAAATAGCCAATTTTACTCCTTCTTTAGCAAATGCCAATGCCAGTGCTTTTCCAAGACCTCTTGATGCACCTGTAATCATGACCACTTTTTGATTATTCATAACGATCGCTCACTTTCTATATTATTCTTACATTTATTTTAGAAAATAAGCATGCCGAAGACATCAGAGAATAGTTAGAAAGCAATTACGAAAATGGAAGGAGCATCCACTACAACTTTTGGATGAGAAAGGTTGAAATCAAAAGGTGTTTTCTCAAATATTGTTGCTATTTTACATAAAATTAGGTAAAGGTTGATTTCTGCTACAGGATCGCGGGGTGTGCGCTTAAGCCTCCTCGGCGCATTTGCGCCTGCTAAGGTCTCAGCTGTCCCACGCATCCCGCAGGATATTGAGTAGGCTTCTTAGAATTAACACCGCACAAAGGAAATGCGGCAGCATTTTCGAGGATCTCGCACCTTCCACTCTAATCAACTGACTTATTTGGTAAACCATTCATTCTAACAACAATCTTTTAGAAAAAAACCAATCAAAAAAACGAAGATCGTCTACTGACATCTTCGTCTCTAATTATTTCACTTCTATTATTCGAATCCACTTATAAAAGCCTAATAAAATAAGTAATAAGATCGGATTAATTAACGCAGAATGCCATAGCTTCCACCAGCCATAATGAAAATAACCATACGGTGACGGTAACTGTGCGATACATTCATAAATAAGTAATACGACTTCCCATTTAATGAAATAGAAAATCTTTTTCCTAAGCTTTTGTTTAAAAGGAAACCAATTTAAAAATAAAATATTAACAGGTGGGATTAATACTACGTATGCTGGAAAGGCTTCCCAATCGATTCCTTGAGAAATATACCAATAGCCATGGTATTTTAAATCAATAAAAACATCAAATATCACTTGAAAGGAGATAGTAAATAACCAAATATGGACCATTTGATTGAGTGTTATTTTTTTATTTGCTGTAAAGGCAATAAAATTGGCTAGTAAAACAGCAAGAATTAAACCAATCATCTCAACTCTCCTTGATCACTTATCTTCATAAGTTTTCTAACATACTTAAACTGCAAATAAAGAATGAAAAAAACAAAAGGATAGATGACAGCAGAATACCAGAGGTGCCAATTGTTATAATTGAAAAAATCTGTTTTGATAATAAGCGATTCAAGAGCAACAGAGGATAATGACCAGATAATAATATAAATTAGAATTTTTCCAATACGATGGCTAGAAGGAAGGGAATTAAGAAATAAAATATTGATCGGGATAAAATATAAAAATTCACCAATAAATCCCCACCATTGAAATCCTGGGCCAAAGTAACCGTACAGCTCATATTTTAAATTCAACACCAAATCAACGCTAATACCAAATAATAAGGCAAAAATGGACGTAACATAATTTTCCGCTTTTGTTAATTTCTTTGGTATTAAATAGGCAATGATATTTAAGATGATAAAGAAGGCATAGACGAGTAAAACCATATGATATTACCTCATTTACTACTAAAGCTTATTTATAGTATCTTCATTAAATTGCCCATTTATTTATCAAAAGAAACAGAAAAGAGCCAATCGCCCACTACAAGTTAGCAAGCAATTAGCTCTAAATGTACGAATCACAATCAATTTTTTAGCGTTTCTATCACAATATCTACTTAATACTTATAATAATCCTGCACATGATAAGCTTTAAAGCTACACGATTCATAAAGCCCTAATGCGTTTGCATTGGTCGCCTCTACTTCTAGAAAAATTGGAAAGCCCTTCTTATGTTCTTCTATTAACACATTAGTTAATGCCTTTCTGCCAATACCTTTTCCTTGATATCCCGGAAATACCGCAAAACCATAAATCCATGCTTCACCATCTTGATGATCCACACGCATTTTCCCTACTGAATGACCCTCAGCCTCAATAATATAGAATTGTTCACTATTGTTACGGCTGATTCGAATATTATAGTCATGAGCGTCTGCATCCTCAAATCCGAAGCACTGTACATCTAATTGAATGATTGTTTCGAAGTCATCATCATTTGCCAGTCGTAACGTAACATCCTTCTGTTCACGTAATTCTCTTTCTTCCCATTTCATTTGATATTCTGAAAAGGCATATGAACAAGGAATGGTTTTCAGAAATAACTTTGCTGATTCAGATTTGGCTGGAGCATTGAAGAGAATTTCCTGAACCCCTCGCTCCTTTAATATCTCCGCTGCATCAAGATAAAGCTTAGTAAATATTCCCTTTCTGCGCCAAGAGGGAGCTACCATCCCACAAACCTCTACTTTATTTCCAAATCCATACAGTCCGAGGAATCCAACGAGTTTTCCATCCTCATAATGAAAAAAATCATTGATTTCATTTGCCTCTCGGGATTGGAGCATATCCCAGTTTAATTTCAATTGAAAAGGTTCTCCCTTCTCACATATTTCCTGAAGCTCCTTTATTTCCTTTAACTGTTTAGTCGTTAGCAAATTTTTTCTCCCCCCTCAAGAAACGATCACGATCTTTTCTTTCTGTTACTAGCAAAATCATAGCAGCCATCGATTACATCGTGTACCGCAGAGCATTCGTATACGATCGGACACAATTCCTGCCATTCCGTTTTGCAGCATATAATGCTTGGTCCGCTTGACGCATGAGTGAGTGAATAAACTCTTGGTTATCACCTGCTCCAAGTGAATCATGCGCAATCCCAAAACTAGATGTTACATATATTTCCTTTTTGTTAATATACGCATATTTCTCTGAGACTCTTGTCCGAATGGTTTCGGCAAGCGCATACGCCTCTTGCATTGACCTATTTTTTAAACAGATAATAAATTCCTCGCCACCGTAACGTCCCATAATGTCAGTCGCTCGGATGCTTTCCTTTGCAATTGCAGCTACATGAGTTAAAACATAATCCCCAACCTCATGACCGAATGTATCATTTACATTTTTAAAATGATCAATATCAAACATGATGACAGCCATACTCCCTCCATCTCTTTCAAGACTCTCGAAGGTCTCTTCCATTTGTTTAATAAAAAATGTTCGATTAAGCACTTTTGTTAATCCATCCATGCTCGCTAGATGTTCTAACTTCTCCTGTATTTGCATTCTTTCAGTTATATTCACAAAGCTAATAATTTTTCCAATATGTAAACCATTCTTATTTTGTACAGGTGAAAATCGAATATGATAATATCTCTTTTCTCCAGCTATTATCATTTGATGATCACATGCTTTCCCATTACTTATGCGTTCCAAAAGTCTTGGATTTCCATCAAATACTTGCTCAATCGGTTTTCCAATCGTTTGTGTATTTAGAATTGGTATGATTGTATGCATAACATGGTTATAATCAACAATAATACGCTGATTATTTAAAACCATTACACCCTCCTGTATACTTTCGAAAACGATATCTCTAGCAATCGGTGCGACGTTAAACATTTGAAAAGATACGATCGCAATCCCATGAAAGAGAAAAGAAAGACTCATAGAAACAGGCCCAAGATCAATGCCATATGGACTCCATCCGTTTATGTAGTAGTAGTTAGCAATAATAGGAAATACCAAACCTGCAACCATCAGTAGAATTTGTGTTCGAAATCTTACTACTGATTTTTTCAACTGCATGAGCAAGATGATTATACTAATCATCAGACATAAAAAAAGAAAAATGGAATGAATGTAGAACCAAGGACCACCTTCAAGATCGATGATTGGGAATGGACCATCATTGTTAAATTCCATTGATGTGTAGTATAAATGATGAAGATCATTTGTATGGTGCATGAAAATTGTCATGATTGGAATGACATAAAGAAGAGAATACATCCACGGTTTGATCTTCTGCCCTACATAGTCAAAGCACATGAATAAGAGGAATACAGGAATAAACGGCATTGCCAAATACTCAATCCCTAACCAAAATTTCATTTGTTCTAAAGTACTGCTCGTAAGTTCAAAGACATATGAAAAGGTAAAAACAGCTGACATGAAGGTGACTAAAATATAGTACCTAGCACCGGGTGCATCTTTCATTTTCATACATCCATACCCACATAAAAAAACACTAAAAAAACCAGCTATTAAAATAACGATTACATATTTCAATAATTCATGTTCCATCTCGATCTACTCCAATAATTAAAAGCTCTCATCCTATTAATTATATAGTACCTTACTACGATTAGACTAGTTGAAGTGTAGAAATTATCTGAATAATTTCAACTCAAAATATAAGGCTGTTTTCGCAAACTTTGTTGCTATTTTACACATAATTAGGTAAAGGTTGATTTCCGCGCACGTGTGCTCCTTTTCCGCAGGGTTGGCGCTAAGCCTCCTCGTCGCTCACGCTTCTGCTTAGGTCTTAGCTGTCCCACGCATCCCGCTGGAGTCTCGCACCTTCCGCTCCAATCAACCGACCTATTTGGTAAACCATTCATTCTAACAATTAATTTAAAGACAACAATCTTTTAGAAAGAAGCCAATTATTTAAAAAAGCCTGAAGAAATCTCCAGGCCTTCTGACATTTATATTATTCCATGTACTCTACTCATTTGTAACCTTCGATTCTACATCCTGCTTTGGATCAGGTTGCTTCCCTTTATCTTTTAACTCTTTATTCGTTTCTAAACTCTCCATGATCTTGCCACTTTTCTTCATCTCATCGAAATCCTAAACCATCGTACCGTTCAACTGATTCATATCTTCTTTCCCATCTTTCTTCATCCTACTCACCTCTTTTTGGCTTCGTTGACTAAAGAGAAATTTTAAAACCTACACGATTTATTGCAATTTTTCATTATAAAATTGAACGGAATAGACAGCCCCTTCACTAACCATATTATTATCCTCTATATCGCTCGGATGGGGATTTCCACCCTTTTCAATTGGCAGACTTTCAGTTTTAGCGAAAGGAGAAGGCTTAATCTTTCGTTTCCATTCTCTCAATAAGTCCTTCGCTCTTATTCTATTTGGTTTTGAAGATAACCAGATTGCAGCAGAGGCTCCAACCCCAACACCTAAGGCTGTTAATGGTTTTACAAGTGACACTTGTTTCATAATGAGTCCTCCTTTTATTTTGTTTAAGTGAATCTAGTAAATGTAATACCCTTTTTCTATTAGATTAAACATTTCTATATGAATCCTTCTGGAATCTATCCTCATCTTGCTGTACAGATAAAATTGTCTTCTCTCTCAACTAAGTTTCCTCACTCTTACTTAGTTAAAACATTTAGATTATTCTACTTTTAATATAAACTATAAAAAAAGAGATGATTGACAACTAATAATCATGATGAAAGGAGTGGTTCGAATGCAGCTATTTATGCAAAAAATGAATGAGCGTCTTGCCATTGAAATATTGAACTGGAAATACGAGGCACCTTACAATTTCTATAATAATGAGTTAACCTCTGACTCTATTAAGGAGTTGCTTGAAGAAACCTTTTATGCGGTAGTAGATCAAAACAATCAGTTAGTAGGCTTTTTTTGTATCGGTAAACCCGCACGAGTACCAATTGGATCTCAATATGGTGCATATGCTGATGACTTTATTGATATTGGCTTAGGCTTGAAGCCTGAATTAACTGGGCAGGGACACGGTTTTCCCTTCTTTTCCTTTGTCCTTACTTTTGTGCGGAATACATATCATGATATCCCTATTCGTTTAACGGTTGCGAAGTTTAATAAGAGGGCCATTCATCTTTATGAAAAAATCGGGTTTACTAAGCAAATTGAATTTTCTAATGGAGAAACGATCTTTTTAACTATGTTGATGGAAAAAGGAGACGATCAATGATTCCATTACCAAACCGATTTAGACAAACCATTTTATCTATCCATAAAGAAAAAGGGGAAGAATGGTTAAATAACTTTAATCATCTTATTGATGAATGTGAAAAGAGATGGCAAATCAAAGTAATGGCACCTTTTGCCTTATCCTATAATTTCGTTGCTCCTGCATTACGGAGAGATGGCACAGAGGTTGTTGTAAAGTTAACTCCACCTTCTGAAGAATTCCATACTGAAGTTAGCGCTCTTCAGTTATATAATGGGCACGGTATCGTGAAAATTGTAGATGTTGATCCGCAAAAGGGGATTCTCATTCTTGAACGACTGCTTCCTGGAAATACATTAGCAGACTTAGAAAATGATGAAGAAGCAACCTATATTGCCTCAAAAGTAATGAAAAAGCTATGGATTCCTGGATCTGCTTGCTCACAAATACCAACTAGTGAACAAAGGGAAAAGAGTCTATTAAAAATATATGAGGAGAACCCAATTGGTTTCGGTCCTGTAACGAAGGAAATACTACAAGAAGCAACTGAAGTCTTTATGGAACTAAATCGAACGATCATACAACCATACTTCCTTCATGGCGACCTGCATCATTATAATATTTTAATGTCTGGAAGCAATTCCTGGACAGCCATTGATCCTAAAGGATTAGTTGGCGATAGGGAGTACGATGTCATTCAATTTTTACTAAATAAACTGCCTAATGATCACATGTCCAAAGTGATTGAAAATCGGATAGACATATTCACAAAAGAATTAGGATTGGATAAAGAGCGCATCTGTTTATGGGGGTTTGCCCATGCTGTACTTTCCACATGCTGGTCTGTTCAGGATCATAGTCATTATAGTGAAGCTTTTTATCAGGCCATACATGTATTCCGTAAGCAATCCCCTTCACTATAAGACAGTGTAGGGGATTGTTGGCCATTCAAAATAAGCCCCCACCCCATGTGAATATAAGGCTATGTACTTAAAGTAGTTGTTTAATCAAGTAACGAGCACAAATAAGCGGAATTTCTCCGCTTAAATGGAGAAAAAGACTTTTTTTAGAGGAAATAAGCGGAAATTTTCCGCTTATTCAATGTAAACTCCATCATTTTTGAATTTTTCGAGTCAATAGGCGGAATTTCTCCGCTTATTTGGGCATTTTTTATTAATAATTACGAAATAAGCGGAAATTTTCCGTCTATTTTTATACTTGAACGCTGAACCATACTGATCATTTTGTACATTTTCGATCCTAGATAAGGAAAACAACAACTTTCCATCTCTTAGATAATCAATTTGCACCGTACCTATTCTAGCTATTGCCCACTGGTTAAAACCTATGCTAAATCTGTTGCTATTTTTGATAATAACAAATTAGTAATCCTTAACATAATTATAAAAAGAAGCAAGCTGATTCGCTTACTAAAACACTTGTTCTTTCTACCACTGAGCTGAACTACTTACAAACTTTAAACACTCCCCTAAATTTTAGGATACATATTTAGTCGCTTTCACCACTGCTTGCTTTTCACTACTTCCACTAAACTTAAATACAACAATTCCAGCAATGATAATGAGTACACCAAGTAGTTGCTTGAAAGTAAAGGGAACTTGGGCAAGGCCTAACCATCCAAGTGAATCGAATAGCAAGGCGAATCCGAGCTGTGATGTCATCATAATAGAAATGGTATACGTAGGACCGAGCAGCCTCATCCCATTAACGATGCAAGTCACCACACCTACTCCAATTATCCCGCTGAACCAGTACCATGTTTTCATGTCTTGCAAGTTAAACAACTGCTTTCCTTCAAAAGCAATACCAAATAGGAAGGAAGCCAGGAAACCTAAACCTAGTACTAATGTTGTTGTTGACCAAGTGCTCGCTCGTTCATTCACTTTACTGTTGAAAATATTTTGTAAACTGACTAAGGAGCCTGCAATGGCTGCGAATAGTAGCCCTACAATCATATTTTGCTCTCCCCCTTTATTCGTATATATTCTTGCCTGCCAACATGCTCAGACCTTCTCTATTTTTAACAAAGATACAGCCAGTTCTACGTTCTATTAAACCTTCCGCACAAAACTTACCAATTACACGATTCAAATGACGATAGCTTGTTCCAATTAAATTGGCTATATCCTTTATATTAATACTTAACTGTTTATTAAAAAGTGGATCTGATTCATCTACAGATACAGATAATAAATAACTGGCCAAGCGTACTTCTACTGGGTAAAACAAATGAAAGCTTAAAGATTGAGATTTAATTGTAAATTTCCGCGTAATAATATCTAGTAAGAACTGCAGCAAGGGAGAATAGTCTTTTCCGTACTTTTCTAAATAGCGATAATGAACACCAATCATATACACAGGCGTTACTGCCTCTACTGTGTTAATAATGTCGATCTTCCGTAAATATTCAATATCTCCAATTACCTCAAGAGGTGTTTTAAAAGATAGAATAAGCGTTTTTCCTTCTTCAGATGTTGTATATATTTTTACTTTCCCTTTAACAAGTACATATAAATACTGTGCATGATCTCCCTGCGAACAGATACTTTCCCCTTGACTAAAGCTATATAATGACAAATAAGGAATTAACTGTTCATTAAAGATTGTTTCGATTTGATGAGCATGTAAATACGATTTGATTAGCTCACTATCTTTCAATTCTTTCATTTTCTGCTCACCCCACTATTCAACTGCTAAGAATTAACACGCCGGCAATCATCATTCCTATCCCGATGAACTGTGGCATTTTCACCTTTTGCTTCACTACCCCGAACCAGCCGTTCGCATCAATAATAAAGGTTAGTGCTAGCTGAGCAATGAGTATAACTGCTATTGAAAGGGTTACACCCACCTTTTGAATAGCCACTACATTCGTGAAGATAATAATGGCTGCAAGGGCGCCTCCCGTCAAATAGAGCGGCTTTACTTGCATGAAACTTCGCCATTTTCCATCCCGAACGAGCAATAGAATTAGGAGAGCCATCAAGAATCCTGTCAGTTGGGTAATTGTTGCCGCCTGCCAAGTACCTATATCTTGACTAATTCGAGCATTCGCTACTCCCTGCAGTGTAATAAAAGCCCCGCCTAAAAATGCAAAAATAATTCCTTTCATTGCTTCTCTCCTCACATAGATTTATCTTAATTAAAAGTTAAATCAATGTATTTTGGAAAGGACATATGTCCCAAGCAAGTTATAAGCGACAAGGTTGCTGTCCAAGATCATTGAAAACCCCACCCCAATAATTAGATATTCAACTCTGATATACATAAAAGAATCCCCCTGAATATTGATATAATAATGCTACAAAGCACTATTACCAAACGGGGGATTTTTGTATTTATAATTATTTTTCAATACCCAGATTGTCTCATTTCCAAATTATTTAGAAACAGTGGTCTTACCGTCCTCTTGTCCCTGATTAGGTATTTAAAGTGATTTTCTTCTAATGTCATCAATTTCATCGCAATCAAGTTTTGTAATCCTTACTATTAAATTTGTAGGTAAGTCCTCTTTTATCATTTCAAGAGCAATTTTCCTCTTTTCCTTTTGAGAACCTTCTTGCATTCCTTTTTCCTTCCATGAATTTGGGAGCTGCAAAATCTGTTCTGCTTCTTGGCTATCCAATTGTTTGATTTCTTCCATTAGTTTCTCCTCCTCACGTTCATTCAAGGTTAAATAGGTTTCAAAGAAACCGTTAATAAGTTCTGCTTTTGCTTGATTTATATCCATTTTCACTAGCATCCGTAAGAATTCCTTTTTAACTTGAACCTTTTCCTTTTCTGTATAACCCATTTTACTAATTAATGCTGCTGCAATCGGATTATTAGAATGAATATAGTTCCTCCAATTCATTTTTCTTAACTCGATCATTAGAAATTGAAAGGACAGTACGTGAAAAAAAGGAAAGGTAATCATAAATTGGTTTGATTCAAATCGATTTACATCATAACTAAAAATGGCAATTGGCAAAATTGGCTTTCGATACTTATTATAAAGCAAGCTAAAATAATGATACATTCTTTCATTAAAATCTGGTTGACTATAGCTCTGTGGCTCAACATGAATGATAATTAATGTTTCATACTCTTTTAAATTTGCTTCAATAACAATATCTGCCCTTTTACTTTCGCCCTCAATTAAATCTGTAAACATCTCTTCTGATAATGGTTTAATAGTGGTGAAATCTATATGTTGGTAGACTTTCGGAAAGAATAACTCCAAAAACTCTGCAAAAAAGGTGTGGATTAATTGTTTGAATAACTGATCATGGTGGGTATAATGACTGGGGCCCTCTTGAACTAATAATGTTACTGACATGTTATCACATCCTTCTATATAGACATAAGAGGAAATAGACAAAGAGGAATTTCTATTTAGAGTATATCAAACAACTACCAATAAAACAAACATACGTTCCGTTATACTTAATAATAACCTGGGTAAAAGGAAATTTTCAGGGTTTAGTTTCTATAACAAAACGGTCAATTGCTTATGCATTTGACCGTCACTTTTATTTTCCTTTGGTGCCATTATTTACTTCTTCAGACGAAACCTTTATTTCCAATTCTGCTATAATCTCAGGTGACTTTCCCTGAAGATATCTCACTGCTAAGTTATCTTTAGGTAGGCCCAGAAACAATTCTTCTACTATATAGGTTTCATTGCCGAGATACTCTCGTTTCAACTCAATGCCTTGATGCCAAAAGTCGTCTGCACTTTTTAACATAAGTGGAGAGAGATTTTGATAAAAAGCAAAGCTACTTTGATATTCATACTTAATCACAGTAGAATCTTCTCCTTGCTTAATATCAGTAATCATCATCGATCCACTTTCGCCAAGATCGAGAAGCTGATTCTTTGCTTCAGACAGTCCGACTAAATTCTCCCTAATAACTAAGTCTTCATTGCTCTTATCTTTAAACAGCTGGATCTTCAAGTCTTCTACTTCTTCGTCAAGTGGATCGAATAACAAAGTGGCTTCACTTAATGAATACCAATCGTTATCTTGCTTTATTTGGGTACCAGCCCATCCTGTATTCGTAAGGGGAACTTCTTTTATCACTTTTCCATCCTGAGCAATCAGCCTAATAGATAGCCAGTCGCTCTCTGTATTATTTTGATAGGGAATTTTATGTTGTAAATGGATAGCCGTTGAGATTGGGCTTAAAACTACTTGTTTCAGTGTCAATTCCTCTTTCCCAAAGCTAACTGTTTTATCGAAGGCAACTTTCTTCATTTCAGGTGTCTTCTTAATTGGAACCTCAAATATAAATTTAAAATTCTGTTCCCTTTTTTTATTGATTGTGCCCTTGTATAAAAATTGAGCCTTTAATTCATCCGGCATATCCGATACAGCATAAGTAAATATTGAGTAGCCAATTACCTCATGCTCTGATACTTGTGTGAATTGATTACCCTCAGTTCTACTGCCTTTTAATATACCAACATTAGGAAAGTGTAAATTAATATCACGAGGACTAAAGTCCTTAATCGGGTCTTCTGACTTAATCGAATAACTAATGGATAACCTCATCCCATCATAGACAGCTTCCTGAATTTCCATGCTGATACCATCTTCACTCTGTTGCTGCTGGATATCTTGTTTATCCTCTATAGAAGCTCCTTTCAAGCCTCCATCACCCAAGAATTGAAAGATTGATTCGAAAAAGGGTAATTTTACTAAAGCTAATACCGGGTTGGATGGCATATAAACGGCTGAACCTAACATCATTAGTACAATAACTACTACCGGCAATAATATCTTTTTCTTTATTCCAAAAACATTTCGGCTGCCTCTCTTCTCCTTTAGCTTAGCATATACTTGCAACTGATCTTCTCGATTAAATACTACCTTTTCAAAGAGCTCACTGCTTTGTACTTTTTTATCGTCGTTCAAATATCTTCCCATTCAAATCCCTCCTCTTCTAAAAATTTTTTAAGCCGTTCTCTTCCTCGTGCCAGCCTTGTTTTCACTGTATTCGCTGAAACTTTAAGGATTTCAGATATCTCCTCTACTGAAAAATCCTTATAGTAATATAGAAAAATAACTTCTTTATACTTTGGATTTAATGCTAGAACAATATTTCTCACTCGAGTTTCCCTATCCTTATTCAGTAAATTCTCTTCAGGATTAGATTCTGTCTGTTCCTCTTTTTCCAGTGCTGCAAATGAAAAGATTCTTCTAAAATAACTGCTTTTCAAATAATCTTTACATTGGTTTATTGTAATTCTGTACAGCCATGTTTTTACTGATGATTCCCCTTTGAACTTATGAAGGTTCTGGTAACAGCTAATAAAAGCGGTTTGTACGATATCCTTTGCTTGCGAAGCATCTTTCACATAGGAAAAAGCAAGGGAAGTTAATTCTGTTCCATACTCTATCATAAATTCCTCGATAACAGCATCTATCGTTTTATCCTTTGTTAGTGCATAATAAGATTTGCTTTTCTCTTCTAAGTACAAGTCTTTCCACCCCCTCTTTTTGAATAAATTCGTATTTAGACGACTCACTGCAATATTAGGTTTCATTTTCAAATCAAAAAAGATCCGCGCAGACAAGCACGAATCTCAAAGATGATATAGGTTATTAATTTTTTATTTTATAGTAACATATATTTCTATTTTTCAAATACCCTCTACTATTCTTTTCGTTTCAATGGGGACAAGGTTACTGCCCTTTTTCACCGAAAAAAATTAAGTCGATCAAAAAACGAAGATGTCCAAACAACATCTTCGTTTATCCTTAAATACCTATATTAAATTTATATCCTAATCCACGTATTGACACAATGTAAGGGTAGTCAGTAAATGCAGCTATTTTTTCCCTAAGATGTTTAATATGCACATCCACTGTCCGCTCATTAATAACCTTTTCATTGTTTTTATACATTTCATTAATAATTTGTTCTCTTGATAAGATTTGATCGGGATGGGTCATAAAAAGATAGAGGAGTCGATATTCAAAATTAGTTAAATGAATTTCTTTATCGTGGAATTTAACGATTCCCATTACAGGCTTAATCGTCAGCCCTTTATAGCTAAGTTTGCTGCAGCGGTTCATCGTTCTCCTCAAAACTGTTTCGATTCTTAACAATAGCTCTTCAGGGTTAATGGGCTTCACAACATAATCATCTGCACCCATCCTTAGCCCTTCAATTTTGTCGAAATCAGATCCTCTTGTTGATTGTATGATAATAGGAACATTGTTAGAATTTTGTTGACGAACCCATGTACAAAGATCTAACCCATTTATATCTGGGAGTTCTGTTTCAAGTAAGACGAAACAAGGGTCATACTTTAAGAACTTCATTCTGGCTTCTTGCCCATTCTCTGCTTCGATCAATTCAAAACCATTGTTAGACAAATACCACTTTATTTCAACCCTATTTTCTTCATTACCATCAATTAAAAGGATCGTCTTTCCTCTAAATTTTCCATCATCCATAGCAATCACCACTTTTCTCTTAACAAGTCATACGAATAAATACTATTTTTATAGATACACTATTTGTTTTCATCTTTCTTGCCAGCTAGTGTTTCATATGCTGCATCATCAGGTGCATCTCCATTTGGCCAGTCATGAATTTTATTCGGGAAATCTGGACGATCCATTGAATTAATATAGGCTGCAATATTCATAGCCTGTTCTTCTGTAAGGGATCCTGGCTCATACTCTCCTATTGCTGCTTTTGGCATATATTCTTGAATGTATCCTGCAGCTGTTCGAATTCTAGCCATACCTGCACCAATATTGTAAGAGTCTTCTCCCCAAAGTGCAAGCCCTGTTGCTCCACCAGCGCCATCCTCTCCATGACAACTAATGCATGCTTGCTGATACAGCTCCCTGCCTTCATCAATATCAACCTTTGTTAAATCCCCTTTTGCCCTTTCAAGCTTTGCCCATGGTCGCTCGGTTGTACCATCTGGAACATTCGTTGAAATATAATCATAGTAAGCAACCATCGCTTTCATTTCCTCTCCCTCAGCAGGAAGCGGCTTTCCATTCATACTTCTAATAAAACAGCCGTTAATTCGATCCTCGATGCTCACATCTCGTCCGGCACGCGGATTGTATTGTGGATATGTTTTCGAGATTCCTACTAGATCAAGAGAATCACCCACTCCACCGTTTGCATGACAGCTTGCACAACTTAATGTATTGCCTACATATCCATCCAATACACTGCTCGTTTCATTATGATAGGTTTCTCCTAACTTAATTAATTCTCCCTCTTCTCCTTCGGGAACATCATCCATACTTGGGGGTGCATACGGATGGGCATTCTCTTCTACTTCCTCTACTATGCCTGCTAATTGTGTATCTACAGGTTTTACTTCTACATAAAAATATAGGAAGGTAAAGCCTACAATCATTGTTGCAATAATAATTGTTACAGGTATAAACACTTGATTCTTCACTTTCATGTTCATTCTCCTTTCAAATTAATTCGTATTTACCTTTATTTGATCACTACAAGTAAATTGTCTAAAAGGAGTGTTAAGACTCCGTTAATTTTTCGTGAGCGTTTAGTGAACTTTCATATTTTAAGAAAAAGTTTCATCAATTTATCACTATTGGAACATCGAGGTCCAGCCCGTCATAATTCTGACTATGTTCAAATTAGTCTTTTACAAACTAACTCCTCTCTCCAATAAGTTTCTAATGTATGCCAGCAAATTAATTAGGAGAAATAATATTTCATGTTATAATTACAGAAAATTCACAAAAGGGATGTTGAATATGCAAAAACAATTTGTAGCGATGGGAGATAGTTTAACAGTTGGAGTAGGAGATGAAGTGGAAGGCTTTCCACGATCAAGCTGGGTAGATACCTTTGCGCAAATGCATTCGCCTCCATTTCTAGCTACTAATTTGGCAAAAAGAGGCTTAGTGACGAAAGAAGTCCGTATGACCCAGCTTGAAAAGGCACTAACATTGCAAGCTGACCTTGTCAGTCTAATCACTGGAGCAAATGATATTTTAAAAGAGCAATGGAATCGGAATGAATATAAAAATGAAATGGAACATATGATTGATGCATTAAGCCAAACAGGGGCAACAATCATCATAGGAAACATGCCTGACTTTACTGCTAGATTGCCTATTCCTACCGAAAAAAAGCAAGGACTAAAGGAACAATTATTGGCGGCTAACGAAGTGATTTATTTACTTAATCATGAGTACAAGTTCCATCTGATTGACTTTTGGAATACACCATTAGCACAGGATCCTAGCATTTGGTCTAATGATAGAATTCACCCGAATTCAAGAGGATATCAAGAAATTGCAGCACTGATCTATCATCAGGTGATTGGAGGAAATTGAATAAAAAAGCGACAAGACTTAAAAGTAAGGAGTGTATCGTATGCCCCATGTGAAAGATCTGTTATCCGACCAGTTTCTAGCAAATGCGAACGACCCTAGCTGGTATTTGCCATTTTCAGACTCGGTGAAAAACTTGTCTGAAGAAGATGCATATTGGAAGCCTAACGAAGATTGCAATAGCATTGCTGAAATTGTGCAGCACTTACTTTATTGGAATGAGACGTGGCAAACTAGATATGAACAATCGTATGTTCAAGCTGTACCTGCCTTAGAAAATAATAATGAAAGTTTTGTCCTTTCAGAAACGGAACATTTTACCGTCTTATGCGAAAGACTATTAACTGTGCTTTTGAAATGGCAAGATCTATTAACGGAAGAAAAAGTGGAAACGGATGTTAATGGTTTCCCTGTTAAAGCAAAATGGTGGGAAATACTTGGCAATGCAATGACCCACAATGCCTATCACATCGGACAAATCATATACATTCGGAAGTTACAAAAGAGCTGGTAGTTTCCTACGATTTGGGCCATTCAAAAATAATCCATATGTGTAGAAACATTCTTCTCCCCACAGAAAAAAGCTTGGAAGATACTCCAAGCTTTTTATGCATTTACTCAATCGCAGCTTTAATTTGTTTCGTATAAAAGAAGCGAACGATGAAAAAGTAAATGATTTGTATTAGTAAGAATACACTAAGCACAATGACCGATACTTTTAGCAAATTATAATCAAACATATTCGCCAATGCAGTCAACGCCACCGCTCCATGGATTAGTGCGACAATAATTGGTGCAAAGAAAAGGATCGCCGTTTGTCGGTTTAATACCTTTTTTAATTCTTTTACTGTCAGACCCATTTTCGCAATCGATTTAAACTTTTGCTTGTCTTCATCTAAATCCGTATACAGACGGAAATATAGAAAGCTACCAGCTGAGACGAAAAAGACAATGCCGATAAATAGCCCGACAAATAAAACTGGACCATAGGATTTACTAATTTGATAGACCTGATACTCACCTGAGGTGAATTTATAAACAGGGACTTCATCATATAGCTGTTCGGAAGCTTCTAAAACATGCTCCTCTCCATCTGTTGCTTGCCATGCATAAAAGTCCGCTTCAAATTTTGGAGTAGGAAGTGCAGAGTAATCCTTGTCTGATACAATATAATACGAATCGGTTGCAGGCAGTGCTCTTGAATTAACAATCTTCTCCGTTTTCAATGTTTCACCTGTTTTTAGCTCAATTGGCACATTTATTAATTCCTTTGTCTGTCCAAAGGCAACACCTTCATACTCAACAACAACCGCTTGACCCTCTTGAATCACCATTTCCTTTTCCCCAATCAAACGGGCAAAACGGTTAAAGTCAGATACCTTTGCGATTAAAATATTATCGTCAGCAATTTCATGATAGCTAAGCAACATCTGTTCTGTGTCAGTCATGATTTCTTTTTCGTGTAATACTTCATCTATCATAGTAAGATCTTGCTCTAATGTATCTTGATCATCCGTATATGACTTATAGGTAAATGTATTAGGATTTGCAATCTTGGTTCCCTCTGTTAAAAATACCTGGAAGCCAAATAAAGTTCCAATTGCACTAAAGGCTACCGTTGACACCATCGCTACTAAGAAAAACGTCCTTGCATTATCCTTCATACGAAAAGCAAGATCGGAAAATAGCAGCATATTTGTTTTGCGCCAGAAAACAGTTTCCTTCTTCTTTAACATGCGGATCAAGTAAACACTTAATTGCGTAAATAGCAAATACGTGCCAATCGTAACGACGAGAATGACTGGAAGCATCACAGCTATTACTGCCATCCCTTCTGCTACTAATGCAACAACATAGCCTGCACCAAGCAGCAAAATTGCAATAATTGTTAATAGAAGATTCGCTTTAGGCTCTCCTTTTGATTTCTTATTTCCTTTAATTAAATCATTCAACTTCTTCGTACGGAGCACATAAGAAACAAACAATGAAATAAAGAAAAAGAGCACAATAAACGAACCAAAAGTTAACAGGATTGCCTGAATAGGCAAATAAAAATTTAATTCTTCTCCGATAATTAACACATTTTCGGCTACTAGCAATATACCCTTTGCAAATACCAGTCCAAGCACAATGCCGCTCACCGTTGCAAAAAAGCCAATCAGCATATTTTCTAGAAACACCATTGTACGAATTTGCTTCATTGACATTCCTTGCATCATCAATAAGCCAAACTCTTTTTTACGAGACTGTAAAAAGGAGCTCATTGAATATAAAATGAAGAAAAACGAAAACACATAAATAATTCCTGAAGAAATGTTCATTCCCTGTGTCACGCTATTATTCATCTCATCTCCGCTCAACTCAGGATGAAAAGCAAAGATTGAAAATGTAAAAAAGACCATCACTGTAAACAAGCTGCTTAGGAAGTAAGCGGCATATAATCTTTTATTCCGTGTGACATTATTAAACGCGAATTGGCGAAAGGTCATGTGCATCCCCTCCCAATAAAGAAAGTGTATCGATAATCTTTTGGAAGAAAGCTTGTCGATTATCGCCACAATGAATTTCTGAATAGAATTTTCCATCACGAATAAAGACGACTCGATTGCAGTAGCTTGCTGCTTGCGGATCATGAGTAACAAGCATCATTGTTGTTTGCTCTTTTCGATTAATCGATTCGAGCATTTCCATCACATCTTTTGATGATTTGGAATCAAGGTTTCCAGTTGGTTCGTCAGCCAACAATAGCTTTGGCGTATGAATCATCGCTCTTGCAACAGCCGCTCTTTGCGCCTGCCCACCCGAAATTTCGTACGTGCGCTTTTTCATAATACTAGCAATTCCAAGCTTTTCAGCAATTTCATTTGCCTTCTCTTTCATTTCCTTTACCTTTTTCCCATCTAAGGTTAATGGTAGAACAATATTTTCCTCTACTGTAAGCGTGTGGAGTAAATTAAATTCTTGAAAGACGAACCCTAGCTCTCTTCGGCGAAACTTCGCTAAATCATCCTTTTTTAAGCGATGAGGGTTCTTGCCGTTGATTAAAATTTCACCAGCTGTTGGTTCGTCAATTGTTGCAATCATATTAAGCAAGGTTGTTTTCCCGCTTCCAGACGGACCCATAATTCCGACAAATTCACCTGTTTCAATCGTTAAATCGATATCTGTTAACGCACGGTATGCGATTTTGCCTTCATAAATCTTACTTACTTTTCTCATATTCAGCATTCCTTGATCTCCTTTCAAACGTAACTTCATTTGATCTGTGATTAGTATAACGCTGAATGCCTATCATAAACGATCGATTCTTCTTTCACTTTTCTTACATCGCTGTAAGGTTTTGCGTTTCCGTGAAAATGATTCGAAAGGTGCTCCCTGTACCTACTTTCGAATCTAGTTCGATTCGATGCTCAAGATGGACAAGAACCTCCTTTATTAAATAGAGGCCCATTCCTGTCGATTCCCTAAATTTCCGACCATTTTCTCCAGTAAAAAAGGGATCAAAAATACGCTTTATATCTGTATCTGGGATACCGACACCAAAATCTCTCACTTCCAGAATGGCTTCCTTTCCCTTTTCATAAATGGAAATATCGATGCTGCTGCTTTTTCCTGCTGAATATTTCACCGCATTATTCACAAGCTGTGTGAGCATGAAAAAAAGCCATTTTTCATCTGTTTCTACTGTGATGCCTTCTTTTTCTACTTCCAGCTTTGGATATACTTGATTTCTTATGTAAAAACGTTTGTTTTCCCGATTGACTTCATTTATCACTTTCGCTAAAACAACTGGTTTAATGTGGAAATCCTGTTCGATCGTTCGCAGTCTTGCCATATAAAGAATCGTATTTAATCCTGTTTTCATCCGCTCTGTTTCTTCACGTATATTCGAGGAATCAGGTTCATCCAGGTTTTGTGCGGTGAGTTCAATAACCGATAGCGGTGTTTTCATTTGATGCACCCATTGATCCATGAACTTTAAATGCTCCGCCTGGTTATGTTCTAGTTTTTTTATTTGTTTCTGAAACTGCCGATATTGATCTTTCAATAATTGATCTAATGCTTCTGATATAGGGGTTTGCTCCGTTTTTTGGAACGAATCATCCAAAGTCTCTAATGGATTACTAAGACGCCTATAAAACTTGCGACGACTGTAATAATGGTAGAAAAGGTAACACCCTAGAAAAAAAAGAACAAGGAAAACCCCATAAATGGCTGGACTCATATCATGGTAGCCGTCTAGCCAATAAATTGAGCTGAAAATAACAAATTGCAGTATTTGTACAGCAATTAATAAGGCATGCTCTTTAAGAAATAACTTCACCTCTCCTCCGCTCCAGTCCACGAAACAATTAGACGATACCCAGCGCCTCTCACTGTCTCAACCGCATCTTTAATTCCAAGTTCCTGGAACTTTTTCCTGACCCTTGTGATATTGACATTCAGTGTATTTTCATCAACGTATACATGATCATCCCATAGTTTTTCTAGTAAATCTTCCCGCCCAGCAACACGTGGATAGCGCTCCATTAGACTTTCAATAATATCTGTTTCTTTTTTCGATAATGAA
The DNA here is from genome assembly GCF_017874625.1 of Cytobacillus eiseniae. GTDB lineage: Bacteria > Bacillota > Bacilli > Bacillales > Cytobacillaceae > Cytobacillus > Cytobacillus eiseniae. Next base: position 42,058 of record NZ_JAGIKZ010000026.1, read on the forward strand.
ACAAGCTTTTTGTTAAAGGATAATTCCATTCTTTCCGGAAAAAGCTTTAGTCCCTCTTTCTCTAATACCCGTTCTTGCGCCTGCACTGCATATTCCCCATACGCACGGCGAAGTTGACTACGAATCTTAGCCATCACAATTTCCGGATGAAAGGGTTTTGTAATAAAATCATCTCCACCATTTTCCAAAGCCATTACCTGATCCATCTCTCCTGTTCTAGCTGAGATAAAGATCACTGGACAAATGGAGGCCTTTCGAATTTGTCTGCACCAATAATAGCCATCATAGCTTGGGAGGTTAATATCTAGCAAAACTAGATCTGGTGCGTATTCATTAAAATGATCTATTACATGATCAAAATCTGTTACCTTAAAGACATGATAGCCATATTTTTCAATATATGACTGTAAATGCTCTGCGATTTTCGGGTCATCCTCTACGATCATCATTTTCTGCATATTCCTTTTCTCCTTCTTTCAAAACTATTATGTCACAGTGAATACATATGTAATCCTACTAACACATATAGAGCAATAACCCACTGTTTGCTTTCTAGAGACCTATTTGGTAAACCATTCATTCTAACAATTGTTTTAAAAACAACAATTTTTTAGAAAAGAGCCTTATTAATAAAATTCCTTTTAAAAATAACACTCCATATAATCAGCTTTTGCATAGACTACACTTACTATCTTAATAAACTTTTAACAATGTATCATCAACAAAAAAATGGAGCATATGATTCAAATGAATCATATGCTCCATTGTCCCTTCTATACAATTAACTATTCCTCTATTTTAAAACGTTTCACCGTTTCACTTAAATCATTTGCCATATCACTTAATTGAAGAGATGAAGATCCGATCGTCCGAATCGCTGTTACTTGCTCTTCAATGGAAGCATTCATTTCTTGAATCGATGCTGCCGCTTGCTCAGTTACTGCAGATATATTAGAAATCGCCCCTACAACTTGATCTTTATTTTCATTCATTGCATTTACTTCGTTGGCAGCTTCATGAACAGAGGTCATTAACATGCGAATATTTTCATTGATATTCTCAAAAATCGTTTTAGTAGACTCAACTGCTTCATTCTCTAGCTCTTTGCTTTTTTTCGATTGCTTCATTGATTGAATGACTTTGTTTGAGCCTTCTTCCACCTCAATTAATGTAGATTGGACTCTTGTTGTAGCCTTTGCTGTTTGCTCAGCAAGCTTACGCACTTCATCAGCAACAACAGCAAAGCCTTTCCCACTTTCTCCTGCACGGGCTGCTTCAATACTTGCATTTAATGCCAATAAATTCGTTTGATCAGAAATATCGGTAATGGTACCAATGATCTCTTCGATATTTCTTAATTGAGTTAATAGATTATCGATTACTTCTTCCACTGTCAATAATTCATATTGAGACTGCTGTGAAAGAACGGATAATTGTTCGATTGCTTCAGTGCCCTGATCCACTAATTTTTCAGCGGCTACTGACTTTTGATTCATTGTTTCCATTTTTCCATTCACATTAAGAAGCTGGCTTGCAAAGGAAACCGTTAGTGCTTTTGTGTGTTCTGCATCTTCTGCCTGCTGCTCGGTGCCTTTTGCAATATCTTCAATCGCCTTTTTAACTTCACTGCTTGAGGCAATCGTTTCCTCCGTAACAGCACTTAAACTATCAACAGAGGAGGAAGTTTCAGTCGCAGAAAGTTTAATAGAAGAAACCATAGACCTAAGCTGTTCAATCATTTGATTAAAACTTCTTGTGAGCATACCAATTTCATCTCTGCCTTTTGACTGAATATTAATGCTTAGATTTCCATTTGCTACCTCTTCTGCTTTTTCATGCAACATTATAATTGGCTTAGCAATTTTTGCAGACACAAAGATGATGATAGCACAAGCAACTGCTACACCAATTAACCCAAGTATTAAGCTAATATTACGTACATTTGCCGCCATTGCATACAAATTCCTTTCTTCATATGCAACGCCAAGCTTCCAGCCCAATTCATCCAGTGTTGTATAGTAAAGTTTTCTATCTACTCCATCTTGTTTATAAGAAATAAATTGTGAGATTGCCTCTTGTTCATATACCTTTTTAACAACATCAATATCCTTTACGTATTCTCCTTTTAAGGTAGGATGTGCAAGGGCAAAGCCTGTTTTGTCAAATAGAAATGCATACCCTTCATTCCCTACTCCACTCTGATTAACAATATTTTCTATAACGGAGAGATTAAAGTTTAAAGCTATAACACCTATTATTTCACCTGAGTCTTCAGCTTGAAACGCCTTTACAGCAGTGATAACAAATTCTCCATCTTCATCATTTTTATACGGTTCAGTCCACAATACTTTACTTGGATCCTCAAGAGCCAACTTATACCAAGACGTTTCTGTAGGGTCATAATCCTTCCCCAAATCAGGCATTGGAGTGGAGTAAATTCGCTTATCCTTTGTCCCAAAATAAATAGAAGTCACTTCAGGTGTATTAGCTAAATAATTTTCAAATTCGCGATTAAATGCTTCCCACCTCACTGGATCATCCTTAAGAACAATATGGATTAGGTGTTCATTTTGACTATAGATTTTTAATGTATCTGTGAAATTTCTTAACCCTGTGACTACATCGTTTTCTAAATTCTCGGTTGTTTGTTTCCCTTGCTCCAATGCCGATTCTACTACATCCTTTTTTATGATAATATTTGAAACAAGTTGTGTTGAGAATAAGATGATTGCGAGAAGAATCACAAAGGTTAGTACCAATTTCCATTTTAACTTATTAAACATACTTTCCCCCCATTGTACTATATAAAGAAGTTCATTAACTGGAACTTTTCTTCCAATACTTTAGTGCTTATTCATTTAATCATGGATAAATCAGCTCTTCAATCTACAATATTTTCCAAGCTATACAAATAGATCCATAGACAAAGGGATATCTAAACTGGAAGAACTCTTCCTTTTAATAAAGGAAGGCTACAGCCTGCGATTTTATAATTTCCTGACCATAAAAAAAGATGCCCAATATATTGGACATCTTTCACAATGATTAATTGCTTACACTTTATATAGCCTTGCCTCATATGGAGCAAGCTTGATTGTTGCTGTTTCCATATGATCTTCCACTTCATGATTAGCCAGCAATAAATTAATACTTTTATAATTAATCCCATCTACCTGATCCACTATCACAGACTTTTCCGCTAAGTTACACAAAACAATCACTCGCTCCTGCCCCAATGTACGAGTATACGCATAGAGTGCAGGGTGTTCTTCCAACACTAAATCATATGCTCCATAAACAAAAACCTCGTTCGATTTACGTAATTGAACCATTTTTTTATAAAAGTTGAATACAGATTGTGGATCCTTTTTCTGTGCCTCCACATTAATCTCCGTATAATTCGGGTTCACCCCAAGCCATGGTTTACCTTTTGTAAACCCAGCATTTTCTTCTGCTGACCATTGCATCGGTGTTCTAGAGTTATCCCTGCTTGTTTGGCTAATAATAGCCATTACATGTTCCGGAGATTCACCTTGCTGTACTCGATGATTATACAAATTTCTAGTTGCGACGTCATTATAATCTTCTATCGATGAAAACGTCACATTCGTCATTCCTAATTCCTGTCCTTGGTAAATAAACGGGGTCCCTTGCATAAAGAAGTACATCATTGCTAATGATGTTGCACTTTCCCGCCAGAGTTCTCCATCATTTCCCCAAGTAGAAACAGAGCGTGCCTTATCATGATTTTCGATAAATAAAGCATTCCATCCGATTCCTTCTAGAGCCTTCTGCCACTTTGTTAACACTTGTTTAAGCTCTAGAATATCGAGTTTTTTCTTCACTTCCGCATCCCATAGGCTTAAATGCTCAAATTGAAAAATTAAATTAAATTTCCCTTCTGTCCAATCAACCCATTCATGAATATCTTCAATGCCAACACCATTGGCTTCTCCAACCGTCATAATGTCATATTTCGCAAAGGTTTCTTGCTTTAATTCCTCAAGAAAGGCCATAATGCCAGGAACATTCATATACTTCTCCCATGCAGGAACATAAGGAAGATGATCTGGATTTGGCATGTCCGTAAATGCTTTGTCCTTTTTTATATGACTGATCGCATCCACTCGGAATCCATTAACTCCTTTATCAAGCCACCACTTGATCATTGTAAATAATGCCTTTCTTACATCTTCGTTCTCCCAATTTAAATCAGGCTGTTTTTTGGAAAATAAGTGTAAATAGTATTGCTCCGTTTCCTGATCAAGCTCCCATGCTGATCCATTGAAAATACTTCCCCAGTTATTTGGTTCTTTTCCATTTTCGCCATCTCTCCAAATATACCAATCCCGTTTCTCAGATGTCTTTGAAGCTCTTGATTCAATGAACCAAGGATGCTCATCACTCGTATGATTGATGACTAAATCAATGATCATCTTCATGCCGCGCCCGTGTACCTCATCAAGAAGCTGGTCAAAATCCGCCATTGTACCAAAATCCGCCATAATTTCTTGATAATCACTAATATCATAGCCATTATCATCATTAGGTGATTGATAAACTGGACAGATCCAAATGACATCGATCCCTAAATCTTGGAGGTAGTCTAATCGTGAAATTAGTCCCTGCAAGTCTCCAATTCCATCATTATTTGAATCTTGAAAGCTTCGGGGGTACACTTGATAAACAACTGATTCTTTCCACCATATTTTCTTCATGATATCCCTCATTTATCTGTCTACTCTATTTGTCTTATTCTATAAGCCTTCTGCATGATTCTCTTTCAATTAGAGTCGTTGGTACATAGTGATGCTTAACCTCAACCTCAGGATCAAGCATTTGTTCTAATAGATAGTTCGTCGCTTCCAAGCCCAGCTCAAATATTGAAATATCAACAGTTGTTAAAGGAGGCTTTACATAAGCAGATAAAGCATGATTATTGAAGCTTACGATCGAAACATCCTCAGGTACTCGAATGGATAGCTCCTCTAAATAACGAATCACCTCATATGCAACTAGGTCATCATGGGCGACAATGGCAGTCGGTCGGGTGTTTTGCTTCATCAACTCATGGATTCCGCTCTTGCCCTTTGTTTTAAATACATGATCATGAATAAAATACGCATCTGAATAAGGAAAACCCGCTTCACTTATTGCTTTTTGATACCCATCTAAACGATCAGATGAAACGACATAATCAAGATTCCCACCAATAAAGGCAATCTGCTTATGTCCCAATTTATAGAGATAATTGACCAAATCATTGGCAATCTTTTTATTATCATTATCAATGTATGTGATTTCATTTTCCGAGTGATAGGGGCGACCTACCATCGTAAATGGAAATCCCGATTCCTTTAAATAATTCATTGTTCGATCATTTACACGGGAATATAGAAGAATGATTCCATCTACCTTTCTTCCTTGCACCATTGCCATTACTTCTTGATAAATTTCTTCCTCCGTCCCGCCAGTAGATAAATAGATCCCATATTGCCTAGCATGAGCACTCGTACAAATACCGCGAATGACTTCTGGAAAAAAGGGATTTTGGAAGGCAAGTGAAGTAGAATGCGCCATAATCACACCAATTGTTTTCGTGCTTTTCGCCGCCAAGTTTCTTGCTTGGAAATTTGGATGATAGTCTAAGCGCGCCATCACTTCCCTAACTTTACGCTTTGTTTGTTCACTAATTCTTGGACTATCAGCAATTACACGGGAAACAGTTGACGGGGAAACATTTGCTTCCTTTGCAACATCAATTATCGTAACAGTCATTGGAATCCCCCCCTTTTCCCCATTTTACTTTACTGCTCCATCTGATACACCTTTTATTATCTCTCTTTGTGCAAAGAAATACAGAACAATCACTGGGATGATGGCTAATGTTAAACCGGCCAATGCTAGATGCCATTGTTTCGTATATTCTCCAAAGAAAAAGAACATCTTTAACGGAATTGTTTCCATTCCCTGCTGATTAATCACAAGCGACGGAAGCAAGTAATCATTCCAAATCCAGATCGTATTTAGAATAGCTACTGTTACTGTAATTGGTTTTAGCATCGGAAAGATAATATACCAAAACACCTGAAATTTATTCGCTCCATCGATAATAGCTGCCTCATCCAACGTTTTCGGAATCGAGTTCAGTGCGCCATGGTATAAAAAGATCGATAGACTTGCCCCAAACCCTAAATACATAAAAATTAAACCACCACGATTTAACATATCAAACTTTCCAAAAATCGTGATTAACGGAATCATAACCGATTGAAAGGGGATCAGCATCGCAGCAACAAAAACGAAAAAAATAAAGGTGCTAAATTTACTTTTCACCCTTGATAGGGCATAAGCTGCCATTGATGAAAAAAGAATGATTATTACAACACTAACGACTGTAATAAATACCGAATTTGCAAACGTCTTTAAAAAATCTAATTCCATAAACGCCTGTACATAGTTATCAAAAGTCACCTTGCTCGGCGGACTTAATGTGTCCTCAAATATTTCACGCTTTGTTTTCAATGAGTTGACAATCATTAAATAGAACGGCGCTAACCAAAGTAGAGCCAAAAAGATCCCAAGGACCTCAAGTGGAATTAAATACGGCTTTCGCATCACATTTCCACCTCACGTTTCTTAGACAGATACACTTGAAGCAAAGCAATAACCGCTACAATGATGAAGAAGATTACAGCCTTCGCTTGTCCATAGGCCATTTCATAGCGGCCAAAAGCAGTATTAAAAATTTCCATTGCGACCATTTGTGTAGAGTTATAAGGACCTCCACCTGTTAATGATAGGTTTTGATCATATAGCTTAAATGTATTTGATAATGTTAAAAACATACTTACTGTAAATGCGGGTGCAACGAGCGGAAAGACAATATGACGAAACCGCTGAAATGCATTTGCACCATCGATTTCAGCTGCTTCAATTAATTCACTCGATACGCCTTCAAGATAGGCAATATAAATAACCATGATATATCCAGACATTTGCCAGCTCATAAGAATAACAAGTCCCCAAAAACCTGTATTCGGTGTCGATAGCCAGCCCTTTAAGCTTTCTATTCCTACAAGTGAGCCAAATCCTGCAAATGCTTTCGTGAAAATAAATTGCCAGATAAACCCAAGGATAAGTCCACCAATTAAGTTCGGCATGAAGAAGATTGTCCGTAATGCTTTATTTGTTTTTAATTTAGCTGTTACGAGTAATGCAAGTGACAGCCCAATAAGATTAATTAGAATAATAGACACTATGGAAAACTTGATCGTGAACCAAAGAGAATCTAGAAATCTTTTATCTTGAAATAGTGCTTTATAATGATCAAACCCAACAAAGCCTTTCGTCTGAATTCCATTCCAATCTGTGAAGGAATAATAAACACCAAGAAGCAAAGGTGCGATTACTACTAATACTAATGCTGCTAATACAGGCATTAGAAAAAGCCAATAAGTAAGATCTTGTTTTCGCATTTAGTCACCTCTTTCTATCGCGAAAGACATTGATTCCAGATTAACAAACCGCCACTTTTCCCATTACGTATAGAATCAAACATGATTAGGTAAAAAACAGGCATACTAGCTTGCTGGCCAACCATATTTATTTAATCAAATGATTCAATGCACGCACTTTTAGAAAAGAGCCTTTTCATAAAACAAAGTAGCACAAGGGCTACTTTGTTTTAAATTTTCACATGTACGACGATTAACGTGAAGACCCCCAAACCTTTTTCGTTGTATTGATTACATCATCCCAACTCGCTTCATCACTTAAATACCTTTGAATCTCAACACCTAATTCATTTTCTCCCCATCCTGTTGGATAGCCCATAAATGTCCAGCCAATTGTTTTCCCTTTTTCTGAATACTCATATACATCCTTAGAGAGCGGATCAGCTATTTTCGTAGAATCATATCCTTCATATGCCGGAATAAAATTAAAATCACTTACGACTGTTTCTTTGCCAGTCTCCGAAGTGTATAACCAATCTAGGAATTCTTTCGCTTCTTTGACAACGGCTTCATCAGCATTGCTATTTACACCCCAATACATCGGAATTCCTACTGGAATACGGTCCCCTTCATACCCTTCTACAGGAATAGGCAAAATGCCAATGCCATTTTGCGCAAATTCTTCATCAATACTAGCAATTGAGCCATAGACCCAGTTACCTTGTTGAATGATCGCAACCTTTTGTAAAGAGAACAGCTCTTCAACTTGCTGTGAATAATCAAGACTTACTGTAGGTTGAACAGAATAGTCATTTTGAAGATCGAGTATTTTTTTGAATGCCTCTCCATATTGGAACTCAACTTCTTTTGCACTAAAAGCCTTTAAGACATTATTATCAAATTCAGGAGCTAGGAATGTATTTGATAAATGCAAGCCTGTTACCCATTTTTCCTTTCCTGGTAATGCAAAGACAGCCTCAAGCCCTAATTCACCTTTTTTACTGTCTAACTCTTTTACCGCCGTTTCTAATGATGCATAGTCTACAATCGATGCTGGATCAATCCCAGCTTCTGCAAATACATTTTTGTTATAGATGAAACCATATCCTTCCTGATTGTATGGAAGGCCTAATACTTCACCATCGACTGTAACTCCATCAAGTGTTCCCTCTAATGCCACATCAGCTGCTGCAGTATCAGATAGATCAGCTAATTTATCTTTCCAATCTTCTACATCCTGCGGTCCACCAATATTATAGATTGCTGGTTCATTTCCTGAAGCAAATTTAGAACGGAGGGCTGCACCGTAATCTTCGCCACCGCCAACAGTTGTAATATTTATCTTTACATTTTCATGCTCTTTTTCATATGCCTTTGCAACCTCTTCAAACTGATCTTTAAACTCTACCTTAAATTGAAAAATATCTAGGGATACCTGTTCACCTTTTGGCTTTGATTCTGATGTACTCCATTCATCTGAGCTACACCCTGTTAAAATGCCAGCTAATCCTAAAGAAACCGCGAATAATCCTGCACGCCATTTACTTTTCATTTTCTCTCCCCCACCTTTTATTATTTTGCGAAAACGTTTGCACAAATGACTAAAAAGAACGGCAAAGCTTGTGAAAGCGTTTGCACAATTATAATCTGAATTTATCCTACCACATCTTCTAGGCGATAACAACTAATTTATTTAAAATTCTGTTTATTATCCAGAAAAATATTTGCTTGCTACAAATGAAAGATTCATAGGCAATACACCTTCTCGATTTTATTAAATTAAGAGCATAGCTGCCCCGAGCATCCCGGCTTCATTTCCAAAACTAGCTCGCTTCACTTCAAGAGGTTTTAATTTAAGTGGTTCTATCTTTTCTAAAAACAGCTCCCACCAATCTTCTGCTGATTCCGAAACCCCGCCTCCAATAACAACACAGTCCATATCCAATATTGCTTGTAAATTTGAAATGATAATGGCAAAATCAGAAAGAAATTGTTCTTGAATAGCCTTTGCAACAATATGACCATTAGCAGCCATTTTAAATAATTGATGAGGTAGAATCCATTCACCTGTTTCTGAATCAAGAAGATTATTTTCCTTAATAATCCTTCTTAGTGCTGAACCTGATACATATTGTTCACTGCATCCCTTTCTCCCACAACTACAAAGCTGGCCATGCGGATACAGGATCAAATGTCCTACTTCTCCAGCACCCCCATGAGTGCCATTCACGATTTGTCCGTCAAAAATAATTCCCCCACCTAGTCCAGTTCCAACGGTCAAACAGATCACTCTTCGAAAGTTCTTTGCTTCCCCTAATCTTGCTTCTGCAAGAGCAGCACAGTTTGCATCATTATTTATTTCCACTTGGAGACCTGTCGCTGCTTGTAATTGCGCTTTTACAGAAGTTCCCTGCCAACCTTCTAATTCCTTTTCAAAGGTAATAACCCCTGTTTCAGCATCGACCATTCCCCTTGTGCCAATGCCAATACCTGTCAGATTCGGGTAAACTCTTTTCAGTTCGAGTATCTGTTCTTCTAAATAAGGATATAACGGCAACTTTGTAGGGACTGTTAGATCCTTTACGACCTTCCCATTTTCATTAACCACTCCAAAGCGTATTTTTGTTCCTCCAATATCCACACCTAGAATTTGCTTCAACCTACTTCCTCCTCTCAAATGCAAACACAAATGCCTCATACGGTCGCACCTTTATTACGCCCTCGTCCGTTTTCGGTCTTTCATAGTTTGAGATAATCAATTTTCCTTCCTGATATGGAGCCTCCAAGAGATTCCATTCTATCTGTTCTGTTCGCTTAGAAAAATTTGTTACAACTAACCATTCCGCTTCCTCCGTTCGCCTTTTATAGACAAAAAGATATGGATGATCAGGCAATAATAAGTGAAAGCTGCCATATGTGAGTATGTCATGCTCTTTTCTTAATCGAATCAATTTTTGGTACGTATAAAAAATGGATGAGGAATCTGCAAGTGCTTGCTCAGCATTTACTTCTAAATAATTCGGATTCATTTGAATCCAAGGAATTCCTTCCGTAAATCCACCAGCTTTTGTCCATTGCATTGGCGTTCGAGCATTATCCCGACCTTTTGCATAAATGCACGCCATAATTTCATCATGATGAATACCTTGCTGACGCTTTTCTTTATACATATTAATTGTCTCAATATCGCGGTAATTCTCTATTGAATCAAACTTGACATTGGTCATTCCAAACTCCTCCCCTTGATAAATATAGGGGGTGCCTTGAAGCATATGCAGACAAATTGCTAGCATTTTAGCTGATTCTACTCGATATAATTCACTATCACCAAAACGTGAAACGATTCGTGGCTGATCATGATTATTCCAATAAAGGCTATTCCATCCCGTTTGATGGAGTGCTTGCTGCCACTTCTCAAAGTTTCTCTTTAATTCTACCAAATTTAAAGGCTTTACATCCCACTTTTCGAAGGGGCCACTATCTAAATTCATATGCTCAAAAGTAAAGATCATATCCACTTCTTGATTTTTCGGATTTGTATAGATTTTTGCATCCTCTGGTCCAGCTCCAGGCATTTCCCCTACTGTCAATGCATCATAATGACGCAGTACCTTTTCATTCATTTCACGGAGATAAGTATGGACCTTTGGGCCATTCATATAATAGGGGCTCCCATCTCCATATAGTTGATTAGGGTGAACGATACCATCTCTAAAATTCAAATCTTTTGAAATGAAATTTATTACATCCATACGAAAGCCACTGATTCCTTTATCCAGCCAAAACTTCATCATATCGTATAGATCATTTCTCAAAGGTACATGTTCCCAATTTAAATCTGGCTGTTTTTTTGAAAATAAGTGTAGGTAATATGAATTTGTTTTCTCATCTTTTTCCCATGCAGACCCAGAGAAAATAGAGCCCCAATTATTTGGTGGCTGTTCCTTATTTCCTTCACGCCAAATATAATAATCCCGATAGTTCGATGTTTTAGCGGATCGTGATTCAACAAACCATGGATGTTCATCAGAAGTATGATTAATAACGAGATCCATGACAATTTTAATCCCTCTTTTTTTCCCTTCTGCTATGAGTGTTTCAAAATCATTCATCGTTCCAAATTCCTGCATGATCGCTTGATAATTTCGAATATCATAGCCATTATCATCATTAGGCGAGTCATAGATTGGACTTAGCCAAATCACCTCTACGCCTAGGTGCACCAAATAATCCAATTTAGAAAGAATTCCCTGTAAGTCTCCGATTCCATCTCCATTTGAGTCCATAAAGCTACGCGGATAAATTTGATAAATAACACTTCGCTTCCACCATGGTTCTGCTATTGGATCCATTGTTTGCCACCGCCTATTAACATGTAATAGAGTTATTTTAATATTTAAACAATGATTATGCAAGCGTTTGCACATTAGAATAGATGAGAATAAAACTTAGAAACCTTTCGAAAAGAATAAAGTGAGAGCAACCCACTGCTCTCACTACGTATTATTTATTTGCTTTTAGAAAATTCGATTATACGATTCATTGCTTGAAGCTGGCCTAAATGAATCGATTCGTGGAATAATGAAAAATTGCTTAGCTCACCGAATGTTTCCTGGCCTAAAAATGGTTTTTCTAACTTTTCTTTAAAGCTTTCAACTGGAATTTCCTTCATCCGTTTTAATTGACCTTGCAGCTGTTCTGTTAGTTCTGAAACCGATGGAACATCTCCTTGCCAGTCTGAAGGCTTCGTTCCTGTAGCAAATAGCTCCATATAATTAGAAGGAAGTGCAGTAGATTGTTTTGGATACCCAAACATAAATTGCTCTGCTGTTGTTAACACATGTCCAATATGCCAACGAATCGTATTATTAAAACCTGCTGGCTGTACATCAGCTATTTCCTCATTTAATGCAGCGATATTCTTTAAAAAGAAACCCCTCGTCAACTCCATATTTTTCAATAATAGTTCACTCATTTTTAATAGCCTCCTTTTTAATTATACATGTACTATTGTATATCAATTTCACCTAATACTTAAAGTTAGCTGTTTTTAAATCAAATAATAGGTCGGTTGATTCGGAGCAGAAAGTACGATGCTATAGTATTTCCTACATGATACTTGCAACAACTTAAACTTAAGCATTAGAATGAGCGATGACGAGGATCGAGCAGATTCCCCCACTGAAAAGGAGCATTAGTGAGCTAAATTCAACATTTACGAAAACAGACTAAATAGTAAATGTTCATTATTTTTTCATACTTTCACTGTATAATTTTGGTTAAAATAATTAAGAGAACACTTGAAAGGAAGGAAATTATGTTTTTAAAAGAGAGAAAGGAACCAGTGGAATTACTCATTCTGCGATCATTAAACAATCGAATGAATCTAACAGCGAATGAACAGCAGCAATATTCGAATATAAAGAAAGGATATGAAGGAGAAGTCCATTTTGACTCAGTAATAACCCGTCTAAGCAGTAACATCCTTATATTGAATGACCTGCTCCTCGAAAGTAATCATTCCATTTTTCAGATTGACTCCTTACTTATTACGCAAGATCTGATTATCCCGTGTGAAATAAAGAACCATGAAGGCAATTACTATTATCAGAATGAGAATTTCTATGCATGCACGACAAATAGAGAAATCACCAATCCCTTACATCAGTTAAATCGAATCGAAACCTTGCTTACCCATTTCCTTCATAAGCATGGATTTAAACTACCAATTAAAGGCTATCTCCACTTCATTCATCCTGAATTTTTCTTATACCAAGCCCCTAAAAATGAGAAAGTCATCTTTTATCCGCAACTAAATCATTTTCTAAAAAATATAGACAGACAACTTGCCAACTTAACTAAACGTCATGATCAACTTGCAAACCTATTACTGGATGCACATATCAAAAAATCTCCTATTTCCACCCGTTTGCCCTCCTATCAATATGACAATCTTAAGAAAGGGATTCATTGTAATGTCTGTCACTCTTTCCAAATGACCATTTTGAATAGAAAAATCATTTGTGAACAGTGCGGAAATCTAGAAAACACACATGCTGCGGTCTTACGAAGTGTGGAGGAATTAAAGCTCCTATTCCCCAACATGAAGATTACTGTGGCCACTATTTTTGATTGGTGTCAGTTCATAGTTGCAAAAAAAGTGATATCAAAAGTTTTGAATAAAAATTACAAAATTAGTGGCTTTGGTCAGTGGGCCTATTATGAATGAATAGTAAGAAGTGCGGAAACTTCCAATGCTATTCTTCTATTCTTGTATGTCTATTTTATTTATTGGAGATACGTAGATTCACTTTTTCGTTTGTTTGGGTTTCTATTAACCTGGTTGAAGACTCGTTCGTTCGGGGTTCTATCAACCCTATTGAGGACTCTTCCGCCTGTTTTTTCGTTCGTTCGGGGTTCTATCAACCCTATTGAGGACTCTTCCGCCTGTTTTTTCGTTCGTTCGGGGTTCTATCTGCTCTATTGAGGACTCTTTCGCTCGTTTTTTCGTTCGTTCGGGGTTCTATCTGCACTATTGAGGACTCTTTCGCTCGTTTTTTCGTTCATTCGGGGTTCTATCACCCTATTGAGGACTCTTCCGCCTGTTTTTTCGTTCGTTCGGGGTTCTATCTGCTCTATTGAGGACTCTTTCATAGTCAAGTCCACAATATTGTGTAAAAATGATTTACAATGTTTTATCTTATTGATCTTACTTTGGGTTATGGCTGAATTTTGTAAGGAAAAAGGGG
>NZ_JAGIKZ010000027.1 GCF_017874625.1 Cytobacillus eiseniae
TCAATGCAAAAATAGTGTAGACTCTACTATGGTTAAGAATTAGTTTTCATGATAGACGGTGGCGGCGAGAAGCGCCGCCATGTTGGTTTCCTAGATAATAAAAAAACAGCTCTCATTCCTAAAGAATGGAGCTGCATTCATTATTTTGCAAAACGGTGCTTACCAATTTCGGCTGTAACTGTTTTTGATCTAAGCCATGTACTGCTTGTCAAGTCTGGGTTAAAGAAGAAGACAGATTCATTTTCCTTGCTGTTAAAGGCCAATGCTTCCTTTACTGCCTTTTTAGCACTACTATCTGCTGGTTCTTGAATTGAACCATTATCAACGGGTTGAAATTGTCTTTTTTCATAGATGACCTCTTTAATCGTGTCTGGAAAGCGCTCATCCTCTACCCTATTCAAGACAACTTGAGCAACAGCTACCTTTCCCTCGTACGGCTCACCTTTTGCTTCTGCATGGACGAGTCTAGCTAAGAGATCTTGCTCCGCATTTGTAATTGATTTTGGCAATATAAGTTTTTCACCCGTATGGATCTGTTCTGATTTTTTATGATTACTCTTCATTAATTCCTGTACTGATACCCCATATTCCATTCCAATTTTGTTCAGTGAATCTCCTTTTTCAACTATATATACATTAACAGAATCTAATATTTCAGCATTCATATGATTATCATTAGAAAGGACAAAGTGGAATGAGAGCATCATGAATCCTGCAAAAATAGCTGCAAGTTTTTTCATTGTATCTCCTCCTTTTATTAAAAAACAAAAAGCACCAAGCTTATTAAATAATAAACAAAGATGCTTCTTCAACTAGCTTTTGAAATATCATTCGACTAACAATATATATAACCTTAACACAGTCTAATTACTACTTCTACCTACAAAAATATCCATAGAAATAGAGGGAAATATTGGATAAACACGATTTCACCCTAAACATTTAGTACATTTTTCTAGTAAAATGAAACTTATCTGTTATAATGGGTTAGAAATGAAAATGCTTTATCATAATTGAATAGGCAGAAATGTAGGGGAACCACTATTGGTTGAGATTTCATCTAAAAAAGATGATAACCCTTAGAACCTGATCTGGTTAGTACCAGCGGAGGGAACATATTCTATAACTACTAATGTTAAGTATATATGCGCCCAGGTTCCTGCCTAGGGCGTTTTTATTTTGTTCAATTCCAGACACACTGGAGAAAATAAGAATAATACATCAGGAGGGTCAAAAGATGAAAAAATGGATGGCAATGATGTGCACTGTTTTGCTGCTGGCCGGCTGTGGCACAACAAATGAAGAAACAGCACCAGCTAAAGATGAAAAAAACAATCAGGAGCTTGATAAGGTAACTGTTGTCCTAGATTGGACACCAAATACAAATCATACTGGATTGTATGTAGCTCAAGAAAAAGGATACTTTGCTGAAGAAGGACTTGACGTTGAAATCATTATGCCTGGGGAAGCTGGCGCTGATCAGTTGACCGCATCAGGAAAGGCAGATTTTGGCGTGAGTTATCAAGAAAGCATCACCCAAGCTCGTGTACAAGGAGTCCCGCTTGTTTCAATTGCAGCTGTGATTCAACATAATACTTCCGGCTTTGCCTCTCCCGTTGAAAAAAACATAACATCTCCTAAGGATTTTGCTGGGAAAACGTATGGGGGCTGGGGTTCACCTGTTGAGCAATCTGTTTTAGATTCTTTAATGAAAGTTGAAAATGCCAATGTTGAAGATGTATCCATTATCAATATGGGTGATTCGGACTTTTTCACTGCTGTTAAACGCGACATTGATTTTGCATGGATATTTTACGGGTGGACAGGCGTTGAAGCTGAGCTACGTGGAGAAGAAATTAATATGGTTTATTTAACCGACTATAGTGAGAAGCTTGATTATTATACGCCAGTACTCGCAACAAATGAAACAATGATTGCTGAGAATCCGGATACGGTAAAAGCATTCATTAAAGCCGCTTCCAAAGGATACAGTTTCACGATCGAAAATCCAGATGAAGCAGCTCAAATCCTTTTAAAAGCTGCACCAGATTTAGATGAAGAGCTCGTGCAGAAGAGCCAAGAATGGTTAGCCCCATATTATCAAGATGATGCTGCACAATGGGGTGAACAAAAGCTTGAGGTTTGGGAAAACTATGCAAGCTGGATGTTTGAAAATGGATTACTTGATAAAGAATTAGAAGCAGATCAAGCATTCACAAATGAATTTTTACCAGAGTGAGGAGAAGCAAACATGGCAAATGCATTAATAAGCATACAAATCATTCCAAAAACAAAAAATGGAGAAGATGTCATTCCCTATGTGGATGAAGCGATCCGTGTAATCGAAGAAGCAGGAGTCAAATATGAGGTACATCCGCTTGAAACAACAATGGAAGGCGAATTAGAAGATCTATTAAAAATAATAACGAAGATGAATGAGAAAATGATTGAAAAAGGAAGCCGAAATGTCATTTCACAAGTAAAAATTTTGTATCAGCCATCAGGAATTGAAATGAATGATTTGACGGAGAAATACCGATCATGAGAAACATTTTATTAAAAGGATGGAGACCGGCATTGGTTCTCCTCTTTTTATTCATTATATGGGAAATGGTCGTTAAATTAGCAGAGATTCCTGCTTGGCTGCTCCCTCCACCAACTGAAATTATCGAAGAAGCAATGACTGGGTGGAGTCTTTTTTCTGTTCATCTGCAATCAACCATACAGCTGTCATTACTTGGTTTTGTTATTGGCTCAAGCATTGGATTAATTACAGCCATTATTCTTCATCTTATTCCAATTATAAGAGAATCCATTTATCCTTTATTAATTTTATCACAAAATATTCCAATCATCGTACTTGCTCCACTGTTAGTGATTTGGTTTGGCTTTGGATTAATGCCAAAGCTGATAGTCATTACACTCGTTTGTTTTTTTCCAATTACGGTAGCAGCATTGGATGGCTTTAGGCAAACACCTAATGAGTTGAAGCATTATATGATGATGGCTGGCGCAAATCGAGGCCAGCTCTTCTGGAAGCTCGAACTTCCTTACTCATTGCCTGCCGTATTTTCCGGCTTAAAAATCTCTGCAACGTACAGTGTAATGGGAGCTGTTATTTCAGAATGGCTTGGAGCTAAAAATGGAGTTGGCGTCTATATGACACTTGCCTCTTCCTCCTTTCGTACAGACCGAGTATTTGTCGCAATCCTATTTATTATGATCGTAAGTCTGATCCTATTTGCAATCATTCTATTAATAGAGCGCATACTTGTCCGCTGGAAAGCAAAGGAGGAGAACAAAAAATGACTTTACTATCCATAGAAAATGTCTCAAAAAGCTTTGGCCAAAATGAAGTGATTCATGGGCTTAATTTACAAATCCAAGAAGGAGAATTTGTTTCGATCCTAGGTCCCTCTGGAAGTGGAAAAAGCACGATTTTCAATTTAATTGGTGGGCTGCTTACTCCTGAAGAAGGAACGATTCATTTACAGAATAAAATCATTAATGGGCAACGTGGCTCAGTTAGCTATATGCCACAAACTCCTTCATTGCTTCCATGGCGAACGATTTTACAGAATGTAGTTCTTGGTCAAGAGCTACGAGGCACTACAAATATTGAGAAAGCACAGGAAATGATTCATAAAGCGGGGCTAGGTGAATATATTCATTCCTACCCACATGAATTATCAGGGGGGATGAAGCAGCGAGTTGCTTTTATTCGTGCTCTTTTAAGTCCACAGCCTATCATTCTTCTTGATGAACCGTTTTCTGCACTTGATGAGCTTACAAGACTATCTATGCAAAAATGGCTATTAAATATTTGGGAATCAAATAAGCGCACTGTTCTTTTTGTGACACATAATATTGAAGAAGCACTCTTTCTTTCAGACCGTATTTTAATCCTTTCCCAGCGGCCTGCATCTGTCATATCTGATCTGAAAGTTCCCTTTGATCGTCCGAGAAATGAAGAACTTGTACTTGAAGATCAATTTCTGGAAAGTAAGCGGGCGATCCACTACTCACTAAAAAGGAATGTATATGAATGATACAAATGATCGATTCACATATTCACCTGGACCATTACACAGACGATGAGATTGAAGAGGTAAATTCAAGTATATCAACGATTCAATCCCTAATTTCTGTATCCTTTAACTTAGAATCCGCGAAGAGAAATCTTCTTTTGTCTGAGAAATATCCGAAGGTGAATCCTGCCTTCGGGTTTCATCCAGAACAGCCATTACTAACGAATGATGAACGAATGGAACTGCTCTCTTGGATTGAGTGCAATCAAGAAAAGATGATTGCAGTAGGTGAAGTCGGGCTGCCGTACTATTTACGACAAGAATCATCGAAACCGCTTCCACTTCAAGAATATATTGATCAATTGGAAGTTTTCATTGTGCTAGCCAAGAAATGGAATAAGCCAATCATTCTTCACGCCATATATGAAGACGCTCCTATTGTGTGTGATCTTTTAGAAAAGCATTCCATTCAGAAAGCCCATTTCCATTGGTTCAAAGGGGATCCCGTGACAATTAATCGCATCGCAGCAAATGGGTATTGTATTTCTTTTACTCCGGATATTGTATATGAACAAGAAATTCAGGAGATCGCAAGCATATTTCCAATCGAACAAATGATGGTTGAAACAGATGGACCATGGCGATTTGAAGGTCCCTTTAAAGGGTTAATGACACACCCAAATATGATGAATGAATCCATTGCCATCCTCTCTAAGATTAAAGAAATGCCGATTCAAGAAGTCTATAAACAGCTGCTTTATAATACGAGAAAATTTTACTCACTTATATAAAAAAAAAGCAGGATTTCTCCTGCTTTTCTATTAATTATTTATCTAAAACAAGCTGCGCCTACAATGATAAGAAGGATGAAAAGCACAACGATTAATGCAAAACCGCCGCCGTAGCTAGCTCCTCCACCGTATCCACAGCCGCCATACCCATAGCCGCCGTATCCATACATATACTTTCTCCTCCTTGCTATTATAAATTATTTTATTCTACTTTTTTAGTAACCGTATCCTCCACCATAACCCCATGAAGCACCAATGATAATTAATAGGATAAACAATACTACAAGTAGAGCGAAGCCTCCACCGTAACCAACGCCTCCACATTCATTTCCCATGTTCAAATACCTCCTTTGTTTGTTTCCATATATCCTATTCATTTACCCTAGATTGTGCGATAGACGAATGCACAATTTTAGGTGCATCCACTACATGAAAAAAGAGACCCTTGTTGACAGGGCCCCTTTATCAAGGAGTTACTTTGGATTTTCCACGTCATTTTCATATTAAAAAATGGGCGGATTTCATTCTTTACTCTTGTTTATCTTCTACTTTTTCTTTATCTTTTAATTCCAGTGCCAAGTGATCTAGGCTTTCTCGAATATTTGATTTACCAGAGAAATTCTCCAATAGCTCTTTTACATCAATGCCAGATGATGCCTTCAAAGTTTCTTGCATCGTGGACATAAGGTTTGTTGCATAGCTTGTCACTTTATTCGCCCCACCATTTGTCCCATCACTGCCAGTATCCACTACGGTAATTTTATCAATATTAGCTAATGGACTAGCAACCTGTTTTGCATACTCAGGCAGCATTTCTAAGACCATATCCATAATCGCTGCGTGGCCATATTGCTCAAATGCCTCGGCAATTTTGCGCTTCGCTTCTGCCTCAGCAAGACCTTTCAGACGAATAATTTCAGCTTCTGTTTCCCCTTGTGCACGCTGTGCATCTGCTTTTGCAAGACCATCTGCTCGCACTCGCTCAGCTTCAGCCTTTGCTTGTGCTTCAATGCGATACTTATTCGCATCTGCCTCAGCAAATTGCTTTCTCTTTTCTGCCTCTGCTGCTTGCTCTACTGCATAACGGTCTGCATCGGCTTTTTTCTTCACTTCAGAATCATATTGACGTTCTCTTCTCAAAATTTCTTTTTCTTCTAATTCAATTTGTTTTTGACGTTCAATAATTTTAATTTGCATTTCCTGTTCTGTAACTTCTTGTTTCGATCGAGCCGTTTCTAAATCATAGGCTTGGTCCGCTCTCGCTTTTGCTACATCCTGCTCCCTGCGGTAATCTGCCATTTTCATTTGATTTTCTTTTTCCGCTTCTGCAATTTCAGTTGCTCTTTCAAGCTCTGCTCTCTGAGCGTCTTTAGCTGCTTCTGCCCGTTTGATACGCGTTTCCTTTTCAGCTTCTGCAGTTGCAATATCAGCATCTCGTTTTACTTGAGCAATTCTTGGTTTCCCTAATGAATCAAGGTAGCCATTTTTATCACGAACATCTTTAATCGTGAATGAAACAATAATTAGTCCCATTTTTGCAAGATCTTGTGAAGCAACACGTTGAACTTCTTGAGAAAACTTATCCCGATTTTTGTAAATTTCCTCCACTGTCATTGAGCCAAGGATGGATCTTAAATGCCCTTCAAGCACTTCCTTCGCTTCATTTTCACGGTCTTCCTTAGATTTTCCAAGAAATTGCTCGGCAGCCGTAGCAATTTCACCTATGGAACCACCAATTTTTATAATGGCTGTTCCATCTGCCATGACCGGAACCCCTTGTTCCGTATATACTTCTGGTGTTGAAACTTCTAGTTTGCTAGATAAAAGACTTAATGGCTCTGCTTGTTGGAAAACTGGTAATACGAAAGTACCTCCACCACGGATGATTTTGATTTTATTCCCTGATTCATCTACATGCACATTTTTAGAACCTAAATAACTACCTGTAACAATTAATGCCTCATCAGGACCAGCTGTTCTGTATTTTGTAACAAAGACCCCTATTAAAGCAATTAGTAAAAAAGCAACAATTCCAATAACAATCCAAATTGTAAGCATGTACTTTCCCCCTATCTAATATTCATTGCGCGGCACAACAAAGAGCACACCGTCTTTCACATCGATTACAAGGACTTTTTTTCCTTCTTCTATTGTTGTATTATCAAAGCTCGAAGCAGGCTTAGATATCCTCCCACTAATGCTTTCAATCAGAATTTCTCCAAATCCATCTTGAGGTATTGGAATAATGACAGTAGCTATCCTCCCCTTTAATGATTCCTCTGTATATACGAGTGATTCCTCTGTATTTGCTAATGGTATAAGAACGAAAATATTTAATAATGTATCTAGTATTAGTGAGGTTAGAGCTGCAATAACAAAAATGAGTACGCCATTCATCCCTGTTAACGATTCTAATAAATAGCCAATTGCGGATAAAAACGTAAAAAATGCAAGTACTAATACTGGATGGAGAAAGCCCGCTGCTTCTGATAACCCTTCAACCATATCTCCAAAAAATAAATATAGGATGATTAAACTACCGGAAATAACGAGTACATATAAATATAATGTTTGGATAGGTATGCCAAACAGTTCCATAATACCACCCCCTCTTCCTAATCCTGCTATTTCTGGTACAGTATACTTACGAATGAAAGTCAGAAATGTTTCAAAAATTCCAACAAAAAAATGCATGAAGAATAAATTCTTCATGCATTTTTATTAAGCTTATCTATGAATACCTAGTGCCAGCTGTGCATAGCGGGACATGCGTTCTTTTGTCCAAGGTGGACTCCAAACAATATCCACTTCGACTTTCTTGATTTCCTCGATATTATCTAGAATCGCACTTTTCACATTGCTAACAATTTGACCTGCCATTGGACAGCCCATCGAAGTCATTGACATAACAATATGGACATCATTTCCTTCATTAATATTAACTTCATATACTAGTCCTAAATTTACGACATCAATGCCTAATTCTGGATCTATTACTAATTCAAGCTCTTCATAAATTTTATCTTTTAGTAAGTTGCTCATCAATTTTCCTCCTGAATAATGAGATGAATGATGCTAATTGATATTCATTGTCATTATAAAGAATATCAAAAGAGGAGGAAGTGAATCACATCACATTAAGCAAACTGCTTCCTAGCAAATTGTGACAAATATTGTGGATTCAATCGACTATGCTGAGAAATTAAGTATGCCGATTTTGTTGCATTTTCTACTCTTAATGTATTTAACGCTTGAATCATCCCTTCTGCAGTTTCAATTCCGACCCCATGCCCAAAATAAAGTCCATTCCCAAGAATAACTGCATTTTCTCCTGTCCAAACGGGATGAGCATATTCAGGATTATAAAAATAAACAACGTCACCAGGAATAAAATCTCTGCCTACTTTCGTAACTATGCTTAAATCGCGGTCATAATTCCAATCCCATACGAGAAGTCTTTGAAACAAAGTATTAAAATAACTTGTCGCAATCGTATCCAGCACTGCTTTATAATAAATAACGACAATCGCTGTTGAACATTCAAATGCATACTCTTTACTATTCGTAAAAATATCTTCGATGGCTTCAGACGGGAGGACCCACGAATTAAGTAAATAACCATACTTTGTTTTTGTCCAAATTTCAGGATTAAATTTGGAGGTTTGGAATGGCGCAAACTCTACTGCACTCTCATGAAGATCTTTTGCAGCTTTAATAATATTACTCCTTAACTGAATATCAAATAATAGTTCATGAACTGAGTTATAGGAATGCATCATTGGGCTATTTTCCAATGCTGCATATATTTCTTTTTTCAACCCTTGAAATTGTTCGATCGCAGGTTTATCGTTATAATTGCTAATCAAAATCATCCTATTCCCAACCTTCCTAAGGTTCTTAATTTACCTTATGGAATTTGACAATAGACGGTTACAAATTCATCCTATTCCACCCCTTCGAATAAGCAAGTTGGAATTATTGCACCTCATTGCCAAGAAATAAATCTTTACAAAAACATGTGAAAAGTGCTAATTTAGAAAAATAGAATGGGAATGAATAAAGGTGATTATATGAATAAGGAAATTATTAAGTTCATACGGCAAAGCTATAATATGACACAACGAGATTTTGCTAAAATCGTTAGTTGCAGTTTTTCTCTAATTGCACTCGTTGAAATTGGAAAAAGACGCGTAACAAGTAATTTAGAGGATAAAATTAAAGTAGCTTTTGACTTAGACGATCAACAGTTGCAATCCATTGCCACGCTTGTATCAGAATTTAGCAAAGGGATCCCACCAATGATGTAACAGATTTCAATTATTTCTTCACACGAAATCCGTTCTTACTTTCCACATTTGAATGTTACTCTATTATGTAATGAATGAACCTCTCTTAATCGGTTATGTTAAAAATGGGCAATGATCAAATTGCTCAAATAATCGTGGTGGGAGTGATCATCATGGCAAGAAACAAACTTTTAGTCCCTGGTGCTGAAAATGTTTTAGATCAAATGAAGCAAGAGATTGCGGACGAGTTTGGAGTTCAGCTTGGTGCTGACACAACCGCACGAGCAAATGGCTCTGTTGGCGGCGAAATGACGAAGCGACTCGTCGCAATGGCAGAGCAGCAATTAAGAAATCAAAGGGATAACTGATGATTTCAGAGGAAAAGACCCGAAATGGGTCTTTTTCTTTTTATATTGACTATCTTCAACTGAAACACTTTTTAAGCATAAACAACGTACAAGTATAATTTTATTAAAAGGTGGATGTCTATTGTTTTCTTCACATATTTACCCTTTAATCTCTCTTTATGGGATTATTAGTTAACAATTCAACTATGTTATAGTAAGTGCAGAGCAACAATTCGAAAGGAGTGATTTCTTGATTGCTAAATGGTTGATTATGAACGGACTAACAATTATTATCATTGTTTTATGGAGTTTGTACCGGGGCTATGAATCAAACTATATATTAATCGGAAAAATCATTTCACAAGCTGCATTTATTTTATTTTTAATCAATATTAATATGTACTTCGTATTCCTCCTCATTCGGAAAAGTAAGATACGAAAAGTAAAAATCCAACTGGCAAAAATATCGAAGAAGATGATGAAATTTCATATTCCAATTGCAATCACCGCGACTGTATTAATAATTTCGCATGCAGCAATTATGATCACTGCCCATCAAGAACAGCTGTGGAAGGCAAAAACGATAACAGGTGCAGTTGCATTCAGTCTACTAGTCCTTCTGCTTTATAGTGGATTATTACGAAGATGGAAAGCATCGGGTAAAAGGCGAAGGTTTCATTATACAATGGCTTTTATCTTTTTGGGCTTCGTGCTTTTTCATGTCTTCATTTAGCTCCATTCACGAGAAAAATTGATTAGCTATGATAAAATTGAAAGTAGTCCAATAAAGGAGATGTTCAAAAGGTGAAAAAAGAGCTCATTAAACGATTAACAACATATGTAAAAGTAGATACACAATCAAATGCAGATAGCAATACATGTCCGACAACTCCAGGACAGCTCACATTAGCAAATATGCTTGTTGACGAATTGAAAACAATCGGTATGGATGAAGTGACAATCGATGAAAATGGCTATGTGATGGCGACCCTGCAAGCAAATACAGATAAGAAGATCCCTACCATTGGTTTTTTAGCGCATGTGGATACAGCAACAGATTTCACTGGTACGAACGTCTCTCCTCAACTAGTAGAGAATTATGACGGCAATGACATTGTCTTAAATGAAGATTTACATATCGTGCTATCACCGAAGGATTTCCCGAATTTAACGAATTATAAGGGACATACGTTAATCACTACGAATGGCACTACACTACTCGGGGCAGACAATAAAGCTGGAATTGCTGAAATAATGACTGCGATGGCCTACTTAATTACTCATCCAGAAATAAAACATGGGAAAATACGTGTCGCTTTCACTCCTGATGAGGAAATTGGCAGAGGACCTCATAAGTTTGATGTTAAGGCTTTCGATGCAAAATATGCGTATACCGTTGATGGCGGTCCATTAGGGGAACTAGAATATGAGAGCTTTAATGCTGCCGCTGCAAAAGTTATCATTCAAGGAAACAACATCCATCCTGGCACAGCAAAAGGAAAAATGGTAAATTCCGCAAAAGTCGCTATGGAATTCCACAATAAACTCCCTAAAGAAGAGGCGCCTGAATATACTGAGGGCTATGAAGGTTTTTACCATCTTTCTTCTATTAATGGATATGTCGAACAAACAATTCTTCATTATACTATTCGTGACTTCGATAAGGATCAATTCAATGCAAGAAAAGAAAAGCTAGAAGAGATTGCAGAGGAACTTCGTGATAAATATGGACAAGAAAACATCCATTTGGAACTAACGGATCAATATTATAATATGAAGGAAAAAATTGAACCTGTGAAGGAAATCGTCGACATTGCCTATGAAGCAATGGAAAGACTAGATATTCAACCGAATATAAAACCAATTCGCGGCGGAACGGACGGCTCCCAGCTCTCCTACATGGGCCTCCCTACCCCAAATATTTTCACTGGCGGCGAAAACTATCATGGCAAGTATGAATATATTTCCGTAGATAATATGGAGAAAGCAACAAATGTAATTTTGAATATTATTGAGATTTATGAAGAAAAGGGCGAAATATAAAATAGCTTAAAGAAAGAAGCCAAAAAACAATTTTATCTTGTTTTTCGGCTTCTTTCTTTTCTAACATATTTTGAATTAATGGGCTAAGCTAAATAATCCTTTAATATGTGATAAGTAACGAACATGGCTCGCTTCTTTCATGAGTGTAGCTGGAAGGCCCTTAAGTGACGTATTATTTGCACCAATCGATGCTACTGCATCTTTACGGCCAAGACTAGCAAGTGTACCAGAATTGATTGGAGCAAAGCGCTCAAATGTTTTTCCTTCAAGGTATGCATATAAGTTATACCCTACAAGTTCACCCATTTGCCATGCATTTTGAGCAGTTGGTGCATATGGACGACCGCCTTCTTCTGGGAATGCAACCGCACTATCTCCAACAACAAATACATCAGTGTGAGAGCTTGATTGAAGGAATTCATTCACTGTTGCTCTACCTCTATCAACGGCTAGACCAGATTCCTCAACGATAGGAAGTGCTTGGATTCCACCAGTCCATACGAATGTATTGGCAATAATTTTGCTTCCATCTTTTAAGTCAATTTCATTGCCGCTTACATTTGTAACAGGAAGACCTGTTAAGAATTCAACGCCACGTGCTACAAGGCTTTCCGTTGCACGTTCAATTAAATGATCTGGTAAGATAGGAAGAATTTTCGGACCAGCTTCAACAAGCTTGATCTTTAATTCCTTTGGATCAACACCATACTTTTTAGCAATTTTAGGCATATTATCAGCAATTTCACCAACTAATTCTACACCTGTTAAACCGCCACCACCGATAACGATCGTAGCATCTGCTTCATTTTTTGTCTGAGCATATTCACGGATTTTGCCTTCAATGTGATTGTAGATTTTATTTGCATCATCAACTGATTTTAATACCATGCTGTTTTCTTCAAGTCCTGGGATACCGAAGTAGCCTGTTTTGCTTCCTAAAGCAACAACAAGTGCATCATATGTTAATGTTGAACCATCAGATAGTTTTACTTTTTTATCATCTACTGAAAATGATTCAACCTTTGCAATTTTTAGATCAATATCTTTTCCTTTGACAAGCTTTTCAAGCGGCATTGAGATTGCTTGTTCAGCGATTGTTCCACCTGCTAGACGGTGCAGTTCAGTAATAATTTGGTGTGTTGGAAACTGATTTACTACAGTAACATAAGCTTCATTACGATCTAAATATTTACGTACAGTTAAAGCAGAAAGCAATCCGCCGTAACCTCCACCTAGTATAACAATATGTTTAGTCATTATTTATCCCCGTCCTTACAATGTTGTATTAAATGAATTATTTTTGATTGCTACGTTCAGAAGAAACTTCAAGGTAAGCTGTTAAGAATCGGAAAAGTTTCTGTGCTTGTGGATCTTTTATCATTTTTAAAAGTCCAAAAAGACCAATGACTTCATGGCTTTCTTCTGCACGATCTTTCGCTTCAATTGCAGTAGCTGCAATATTTTTTACAGAATCCTTAACAGGATCTACCATTTCTTTAATAGCACCAACCGTATCATTCTTTAATACTTCATCTGTTGCAACAGAATGAGCAAAGTCATATGACTTATTCAGAATATTGATAAGTTCAGTTAATTTCGGCAGCTGTTCAACTAAAGCTGTTAATGATTCTTGAACTTCAGGTTTTAATAGCTGATCAACAATATCTAGTCTTTCTTGATTTGAAGACATTTCGAAAACTTCTTGTTCAGGCTTTGTTTGAGTTAGCGTAGCTGTCATTTTCTATTCCCCTTTGCATTTATAAATATTTTGATAATTTTAAACTGAAAGGTAATTATGACTTGTGTGATATTTCACATAAAAATTCAAAAAAAATTCACTTGCTATTACCTATCAGTTACCCCTTAACTACTATACTCCTAAATTAGGATAAATTCAAATACATCTTTCCTATTTTTTTATGGAAAAATCACTTTGATTTTCACTTCTATTTACTTATCTAGTAAAAATGCTGCCCTCTTAATTAGAAGGCAGCATTTGTCCGAACAATCTAGTAATTATCTTTCAAGAATGAAATTTTTCATTTGATGAAATACTCGGTTTGTAACTCATTGGCATATTCACTCCAACATAGGCACGTGCTTCATAAACAGATGCAAACAATGCGGTCCCAGCTGCTAAATGTAGGACAGCCCAAGGTATGTCTATATAAGTAATCACTGTCAACACACCGATAATTATTTGTAATAAAACAAGAAACCCTGCAAATAGAAGGCGGTTTCGCAAAGCAGCTCCCCATTTTTTTGTATATGACCAGTAAATTAGTAAAAAAATATAAAGAGTCGCAGCAATGGCTAGAAATCTATGAGTCGTCTGCAGAAATTCTGGAATAGTTGCAGGGATGAGAGATTCACCACATGACAACCAACCACATGCGAGCCCATATGACTCATGCTTAATATAGGCCCCAACTGCTAAAGTAAGCAGCAAAATAGTTGTTGCAATATTTAAATGAAAAATAACAATTTTGTGTTTTACACTATTTAAAATATGGCTATGTATTTTCTCCTTCACTGCCATTTGATTCGTGCTCTTCCCAATCCAAATAAGACTGGCAAGAAAAAGCATGGCAATGACTAGATGTGCAGTAACAATGATAGCTGGTAAATCAAGAATAACAACGATTGCACCAAAAAGGATTTGTACAACTAATAAAAAGAGCATAACCCAACTTACAAATCGTGTGGATCGATCCACCTGTGCACGCAATAGCTTTATGAATAAAATAACCGTCATTATTCCAAGAACAGCACCAATCACTCGATGGGCAAATTCGATTAATGTGTCCCCTTGCAAAATGGGAATCACTGCTCCATTACATAATGGCCACTCAGGTCCACAGCCCATTCCTGATTCTGAAGATGCTACATAGCCTCCAAAAACAATCAAAAAATAAGTTAAGATAATCGTGAAATACACAAATCGATTTAAAGTCAACTAACCACACCTCATTTTGTTATAATATTTAGAATTTTAACTCTAATTTAACAAATTGAAGTTTGCTTTTCGGTGATTTTAATCACGAAATGGTAGTTTACACATATATATTAGAAATTTTCCTAATAGCAATGACGGCTATCACTGATTATTTTTCTGAATTTCCGTATATTTGTAAATGGTCTTGGTGAAATTTTAAATGAGAGGAATGATACATACATGTCTTTTTACAAAACATTAACACCCTTTTATGATCAAATATTTCCGGCCAATACATTAACAGAGCAATTTCTGTCATCCCATTTACTTAAGAATGGAAACATACTTGATGTTGGTGCTGGTACCGGAAATATGGCAATTACCCTTTCAAAAGATGGATTTACATTAACAGCTACAGAGCCAGAAAAGAAAATGGCGAACGAAATTCGTAGCAAAGCAGTCGCTGAGAATCTTCAAATAAAGGTGGATACAAAGTCTATGCAGGAAATAGACGAATTCCTGGAACCATTTGATGGGATTTATTGCATCGGCAACACCCTTGCCCATTTAAATCATTTAGATGAAATCCAGCATTTTTTTCAACATACATATGAAAAATTGCATGAACATGGCAAGTTCATTTTTCAAATTGTTAATTTTGAAAAGGTATTAACAAATAAGGATTTCCACTTTCCGATCATAAAAAAAGAAGCATTTGAATTTCAACGCCACTACGAACTTGTTGGCGACAAAATATTATTCACAACTACGTTAATAGTTGATGGAATATCTGAGTCGAATACGATTCCATTATATCCAGCAACAGCCAACCAGCTACTCCCTCTTCTCGAAAAAATTGGCTTTAAAAAAATCGAGGCATATGGGAACTTTAAAGGAGAAGCATACACAGTAAACACACCTGCACTCATCGTCGTTGCAACTAAATAGACGAAGCATCTCAAGATTGATGTACTTTCTTAGCTCTCTATCTAGTGTTTTGTCCATCATCTCAAGTTTGATGGACTTTGCTTTACGCTCTATCTACTGTTTTGTCCATCATCTCTGGATTGATGGACTTTGCTTTACGCTCTATCTACTGTTTTGTCCATCATCTCAAGATTGATGAACTTTGCTTTGCGCTCTATCAATTGTTTTGTCCATCATCTCAGAATTGATGGACTTTGCTTTGCCTTCTATCAATTGTTTTGTCCATCACACCAGGATTGATGGACTTTGCTTTGCGCTCTATCTACTGTTTTGTCCATCATCAATTTAAAGCAAAAAAATGGCATATGAAATTTTTGCGATTCCACATGCCAAATAATTATTTTATAATGTGTATTACTTCTAAAAAGGTTACCTGTTGACAGGAGAACAGATGCTTATCTGTTTCCTATCCTTCATTTACTGTTAAACGATTATGATCTGGTACCCTAAGAAGAAGAATGCCGCCAATGACAAATAGGATGACAAGACTGAACACACCACTATTCGTATTTCCTGTGATTTGAGCAGTAGCACCAACTAATACAGGTCCAGCGATCGCTGCGAACTTACCAAAAATATTATAGAATCCAAAAAACTCATTTGACGACTCTTTCGGAACAAGCTTGGCAAAATAGGAACGACTTAATGCTTGAACACCTCCTTGAACTGTACCAACAAGCATGGCAAGTACCCAAAAGTCTATGGCTGATTTCATGAAATAGGCATAAACACAAATACCTATATAAATTAAGATTCCAACCATTATGATTCTTTTTTCAGTAAATTTCTGCCCTAGTTTTCCAAATAGGACTGTAAAAGGGGCAGCAATGATCTGCGTAACAAATAAAACAATTAATAATGTGGTAGAACCAATTCCCAAATCAGAACCATAAGCTGTTGCCATTGTAAAAATTGTATGAACCCCATCAATATAAAAGAAATAAGCTAATAAAAACAGAAATAATGCTCGATAGGCTTTAATATTTTTCAAAGTAACAAACAGCTTTTTGAAGCTAGTAGCTACAGGATTTGGAACACGTTCCACATAATATTTTTGCTCCACATTTTTAAGCATTGGCATCGTAAAGAAGCCCCACCATAATGCTGTAATGACAAAAGCAATTTGACTAGCAACTCCAACAGATAATGAAATAATCTCCTGTTGAGCCATGATAATGATTCCTATTGAAATAACAAATGGAATCGTACTTCCAATATATCCAAGAGCAAAACCATTGGCAGAAATGCGATTCATCCGGTCTTCACTTGTTACATCCACAAGAAAAGCATCATAGAAGATATTTGCACCCGCAAAACCAATAGATGTTAAAACAAAACACCCTAATAATATGAGCCACTGTTCCATTGGAACGACCGCTAATAACAGTGTAAAGATAATCCCTAATGACGCAAAGAAAGTAAAGAATCTTTTTTTGAAGCCTCTAAAGTCAGCAATTGTTCCTAATAATGGCGCTAATATGGAGACAATGAGTGTGGCAATTGAATTGGCATATCCCCAATAAGCGGTAGAGGTCGCTGAAGCAATCCCAGCCTCTGCAGCTGCTGATTTAAAATACAAAGGAAAAATTGCCGTAACAATGACAATTGAATAAGCCGAGTTTGCCCAATCATAAAAAACCCAACTGCGTTCAGGTTTGGACATTTTCTTCATTTAACAACCTCCTATTTACCTACTAACACTGGATTGGCTTTAATAAATTGTTCAATTACTTGACCATCTGTTTGACCTAAATTCAAACCTAGTAAACTAGCTAATGTTGGCCCAATATCAACTAGATGCATAAATGGTACAATCTCATTTGGCTGAACTCCTTTACCTGACATTAGAAAAAACGTCGTATAATCAAGCTTCTCAGGTGAAAACCCATGACAGGCAAGCATGTATTTATTATTCTTCCAAACATCATCCTGAGTAATTTCTTTTAAATACTCACTCTGTATATGTTCAAGAAAATAATATCCTTTTCTTGCCTCTACCATAAATGCACAAGCTGAATCAGCGCCTCTTCTACCAGCCTCCTCTCCAGTCATTATTTGTTCCACTCCATTACTAGGATCGACGATTAATTCATCTAGAATTTCTTTTACAGCTGATTTTGTTTCTTTCTCATTATTGCTATTCAAATAAATATAAGCAGAGCCATCACATCCGTTACAGTATGCCTGCCAATCCTTTATATTCCCTTTTGCATCAACAGTAATTAAGCCCTTTTCGAGGAAAATACGGTTCAAATGAATGGCTTTATTTACATCCAATGCACTATGATCCCCTAATATGACAATCGTTGTATCCTCATAGCGTCCACTTTCTTCAAGTGCATCTAATATACGTCCCAATCTATCGTCATGGCGATGAAGTGCGTTCGTTGCCTCTTCTGAATTTACACCATAGTGATGTCTCATCGTATCTAAATCTGTGAAGTGAACAAGAAGCAAGTTGGGTGCCTTCGTTAAAATCGTATGAACGGTTGATTCTAAAACAAAATCATCTAGTTCAGGTTGGTTTAATCCCTTTCTAATATGACCAAAGCGCTTATTTAGCTCCCATTGATAGGATGGTGTGCCACTCATAAGTGAAACAAGAATTTGATTTTGCCATGGCCGATTCGGAAAAATTTCTGGCAAATTATATTGAATGCCCTTTGCTTTGCCCGTAACTGGCCAGAGAAGTGCTGCTGTTGTGAGATGACTTTTATTTGCTTCATCATATAGAGTTGTACCTTTAATTGCACTTCGATACCAATTCCAATCAGGTGAAGCTGCACCAGGCTGTAATAATGTATTATTTACAACGCCATGCCGATTTGGATAGTTCCCTGTCACAATCGTTGCATGGCATGGATAGGTTACAGACGGATAAATCGTTTTCACATTTTTAGCATAGGAACCTTTTTGAAAAACCCGCTGGAAATTTGGAAGTGTTTTAATGCGTTCAAAATCTAGTGATGCTAAACAATCAAAAGAAATAACGATCATATATTTTGTTTGTT
The DNA here is from genome assembly GCF_017874625.1 of Cytobacillus eiseniae. Lineage (GTDB taxonomy): Bacteria > Bacillota > Bacilli > Bacillales > Cytobacillaceae > Cytobacillus > Cytobacillus eiseniae. The sequence continues at coordinate 18,429 of NZ_JAGIKZ010000027.1, forward strand.
CATCCAATGTTCGTATCCTCCAAATATATACTCTTTCATATATTTTACCATTATATATATGATAGGAATATGTAAATACTATTTATTTATTATGAATTTTACGAAAAGAGGAAACGGTCATTACAATAAAAAAGCACGAAATCCATAGAGATTTCGTACTCCTATTTCAATTCAGTTGTACATTCTTAACATAAAAATCAAACGATCTTATTTTTTCTAAGCTCTGTTTTTAAATAAGATAGAAATTCTGTCGCTTTCTTCTCAGGTGCTTTCGTCATTAAACTTACACCTATAAATAGAAGCGTTGAGATGATAATTGCCCAAAGTCCTGAAGCAAGTCCAAGTGGTTTCAGAGACGTTAATTCTAAAATGATCACAATAATCCCGCTAATAATAACACTTGATAACGCCCCAGCAGCTGTTCCTCTTTTCCAAAAAAATGCGCCAATTATTGCTGGGACTGCAACAAGTAAGCCTGCAGAAGAAGCAACTGATAGAACAGCAATTAAATTCGCATTTGTTTGCGCAAAAAGGTAGGCCAATATGGCAATAATAGGAATAACAATTTTCCCAACTACTAGCTGGCTCTTATCCGTAGCATCTTTTTTTATATTTCCATATACATCCCTTGCAAATAGGGATGATAACGTAAGTAAAATCGAATCAATGGTCGATATTGCCGCTGCCATAATTCCTACCATAACGATGACTGCTAGGATTGGTGGAACTAAATCAGATGACAGCATTTTCGGTGTTGCAAGATCCGCATTTTCCAAGTTGGGAAACATGATAGATGCAGAAAACCCCCAGACAACAGAAACGATTGTATAAATGAAACCAAAGATTAAAAATCCCATTAACATAGTTCTTAAGCTTTTTAAGGAGGCTGGCATGAATAATCTTTGGCTTACTTGTGGATTGGACAAGCTAAAGAAAAACCATGGAACAGTCAACCCTAAAAATGTTAGAAAGCTAAAGAATCCGTTACCAGGAACCGTTAATGATTGAGGATTGCTTGATTTAATTGTATCAAAAAATGAACCTAAGCCACCTAGTCCACGAATAATTAAGATAACAACTAAAGTAGCAGAAATGATCATAAATAATGATTGCAATGAATCCGTCCAAGCAACTGATCGAATGCCAGCAATATACGAAAAGACGATTGCAAGGACTGTGGCAATAATTACACCTGTTGTAAATGAGATTGCATGATCCGTGATCCCTGCTAATAAATAGCCCACACCAGCTAATTGAACCGCACTATAAGGAATGAGGAAAAGACAGCTGAATATGGAAACAACCATTGCCACTTTTTTATTTTCATATCGGTCTCCAAGCATTTCAGAAGGAGTCACATATCCATATTTCTTTCCAACTAACCAAAATCTTGGGCCAAAGAAAGCAACTAATGATACACCCATAAAATAGATAATCTCAAAACCAAATGCACCTACTCCACCCTTATATGTTAATCCAGCTAAACCTACTAACATAAAGGCACTATATGTAGTTGCACTATAACTTAATGCAGAAACAAATCCATTTAACTTACGGTCTCCTAAAAAATAACTGACCATGTTCGTTTGTTTCCCGCTTCTTGATAAATAAGCAACAAATAATGAAATAATAATATAAATGGCAATTGTCCACCAAACTAAACTTGTACTCAACATTATTCACCCCATTTCCTAGAAATCAAATAATTTATCGCGATAATTATGACTGCTAAGATCGTCCATAATAATAAACTTCCGTACCATTCCGCTACATTGGTTAACACCGTATAAGGAAGAAGATAACCAAGTAAGATAATAATAGAAATAAGAATTGCCCACTTCAATTCTTTCGATTTCAAAAGATCACCCCTCTAGTTTCTAGTAAATCACGTAACCTATTATACACCAGAATATACATGTGTAAAGACACTTATTTATTTTTATTAATAAAAGGCCGTTTTCGTAAACATTGGTGCTATTTTACACATAATTGGTAAAGTTTTATTTCTGCTTACGTGCACTCCCTTTCTACTGGGTGAGTGCAATGACTCCTTGGAGCAATCCGGGGGGCTCTGTTGTTCCTATACATCCCGCAGGACATTGAGTTGGCTCCTTAGAATCCACACCGCACGAAGGAAATGCGACAGCATTTTCGAGGATCTCGTACCTTTCCCTCCATTCGAACGACCTAGTTGGTCAACTACATTCAAACAATTGATTTAAAAGCAACAATCTTTTAGAAAATAGGCTAGAAAAAGGAACCTAATAAAAAAAGCCCTAACTCCTTAAACTAGGAATTAGAGCTTCTACTACTCATTTTTGGCAATTTTTCATCGAACTATGCATGAACAGGCATCAATTTGCTTGCAGAAACTTTTACACGTTCCATTCCTTCAGCTACGATCTCTTCTGCACGGTCTGGATATTGATTATGTCCTTCAATAATAACCTCTTCAATCGCTTGAACACCAAAGAAATTCATTATTTGCTTCACATAATTTACACTCATTTCAAATGGTTGCATCTCAGGTGTTGAATAAACACCACCACGTGCATTTAGAATGATCACTTTTTTATTTGGTACAAGGCCAATTGGACCATTTTCAGTATATTTAAATGTCATACCTGCACGGTAAATATAATCAATAAATGTTTGTAATGGGGCTGGAATTGTTTTATTCCATAATGGGAATGCAAAAACAACTACATCTGCTGCCATAAAGGCATCCATTGCTTTCGTTGATGCAGCTAGAATTCGTTGCTCTATTTCATTTAATTCTAGTCCTTGTGCTGATTTTCCCATTGCACTAAAGAAATCTTGGCCGAAATATGGCATGTCTTCTTTGTAAACATCAAATGTATGAAGATCAATCCCGCTCACTTTTCGAGCTTCCTCCATAAACACTTCATACATTTTACTAGTTACTCCCTCAGATGCTGGACGATTATTTGCTTTAACGACTAAAACATTCATATTTATATCTCCTTACTTCTATTTAAAAGTTTTACCTCGAAATAAAATATATTTAATCCAAGACAAATAGTATCTTACAATAACTTTTTTTAGTCGTCAAATAAATAGTTTCAATCGTCATTATCAGCAATCTAATTCTTTAAATAATCGGGTAATAAGGTTCATACCGCGGATGACAATAATAAGGGGTTCTAGGACCTATTTTAGGCATTTCTAGTGGCTTAGAATTAGAATTATACTGTAATTCCACCCTTTCTTCAGAATAATTTACTAGTAATATTTTTACTTCTGGAATATCGGATTGCATACTAAAACCTCCTTCAGACGTATTCTCCCATTACATTATTCATTCCCCTATACAATTGAGCCCGTCATTCATCACTTTCTGAATGGATCAATGAAATAAGCACTTAATTCGCCTAGACCACATAAAGTAATCAAAATATGTGTTTGCGGAGGGATCGAATGAAAAGAAATCAGCATAGCCCCCATCATAATTTACAAAAACAGGAATATCCAATGCACCCAAATTTCGGAAAAATAACTCAATATGAAGAGATACCAATTACAGTCCCAGAACAGCGACAGCTGCGACAGCCCGGGATTGAAAAATTAATGGTGCCACAGCCTATTATTGAAAATCCAAATGAAAAAGGAAGTGAAAAACTAGTTGGCAAAGTTGCACTCATTACTGGAGGGGATAGTGGAATCGGCGCTGCAGTAGCGATTGCTTTTGCAAAAGAAGGGGCAAATATTGCGATAAGCTATTTAGATGAACACGAAGATGCGAATCAAACAAAGACAAGAATTGAAGAACTTGGCCAAAGATGTCTATTATTGGCTGGAGATTTAAGAAATAAACAGCAATGCATGAAGATTGTTGAAGAAACAGTGCAGGAATTCGGACAGCTTGATATTCTATGTAACCATGTTGGTATCCAATTTCAGCAATTAAGTCTGCTAGATATTACAGACGAACAATTTGATGATACATTTAAAGTAAATATATATTCGCATTTTTATACTACTCGGGCAGCCCTGCCGTACTTAAAACCAGGTAGCTCCATCATTAATACATCTTCTGTTGTTGCATTTTATGGAAATGATCAATTGATCGATTACTCAGCAACGAAAGGCGCCAATATTGGCTTCACCCGAGCATTGGCCAATAGTTTAGTAGAAAAGGGAATTAGAGTCAATGCTGTAGCGCCTGGCCGGATTTGGACTCCCCTCATTCCTTCTAGTTTTTCAGCTGATGTAGTGACACTTGCTGGCAATCCAATGCAGCGTCAAGGACAGCCATTTGAGCTTGCCCCAACATATGTGTATTTAGCATCTGATGATTCACGATTTGTAACAGGACAAACACTCCATGTAAATGGGGGGCAAGTGATGTCCTCTTAAGAGTCAGATAGTAGATAACACTCTCTTATTTTTCTTTCTTTAAAAAAAGGTAAATAAGAATAAAAGTGCTAAAGATTATATAAATAAAAACAAAGATATTATCAAACCAAAATGACATGTTCCCTATGAAATCATTGCTCATATGGTCAATGATTTTAAATACAGGAGGAAAAATCCATACGATCCATTTTAGTATTTCTAACGTTTCAATTAATGCCTTTGAAGCTAGTGAACAAACTAAAAAAAATACAGCTGACAGCCACGCATACTTTCTCGTTGCCAAAAAAGTGGCTGAAAAAAGTGAGCCAACTAAAATGCCTAAAATTGCAAACACAATGTGTGAAAAAAACGCTAAAGCATAGTAATCTCCCTTCATCCCTTCATTAAAACTGCCTGTAATGATTGGAAAAAATATAGCAAATAGCATGATTGGGACCATGACAATTAGACAAGTGAGCCATTTCCCACATAAGAATCTCTCCTTGCTTCTTAGATGAGTGAAAAGTATATGCTTTTCACTCTCCACCTCTAGCGAAAACATCACCATCGCTATCCATGTCATCGTTAAATATAAGCAAATCGATGAAACACCATAGCTGCTAAGTACTGGCACATTTTTATACGCATACAAAATAAAAATCCATGCCAAATAAAGTACTGCAGGCGGGATAAACTTTAATGAACGGATGAAACTCATTAGTTCATAGCGGATAAAAGCTGTCAACTTCCTACCTCTTTTCTTTCAATTCAATTATTTTGCAGCCATTGTTCAAAAGTTTAATCAAAACCTCATCAGACTGCTCAGCAAATACCATCCATTCAATGATGTTCCCTTCCTGATATTTCATATGTACACAATCGATCGTTGAAACAATTTCTTTATTTGGAACAATTGCCTTAATCATATATATCTTTTCATTTATTCTTTTTTTCTCATCAGAAAGAATCGTACCATTAGCAATCGTAATTACTCGTTCTGCTAAACCATCGACCAACAACGATTCATGCGCAGTGAAAACAATCGATGTTCTCTGATTAAAAGAGTTTAATATATTTAGCATCTGTTTTTGTGCTGGTTCGTCTAATCCTGTTAATGGCTCATCTAATAAAAAAAGTTCTGGGGGAGTCAGCATTGCTTGGATGATTCCAGCCTTTTGTTTGGTACCTTTTGAACAGTTTTTTAATGGCGTATTTAAATAAGCTGTGATCGAGAATAGTTCTGAATAATCATAAATAACCTTTATGATTTCGCCCTCAGTTTTGCCGCTCATTTTCCCAATTAACAACAAATACTCCTTGATTGTAAAGCGAATATTCTCAGGAAAATGTTCAGGCACATACCCAGTTATAAACTTCTCCCTTTTCACTTGACCTGACGTATTTTCATAAATACCGCCAATCAACTTTAATAGACTGCTTTTCCCTGAGCCATTATGGCCAACAATCGCTACCTTTTCACCCTCTGCTATTTGAATTGTGATATTATTCAGTATGTCTGCTCCATCTATTTGTTTCCCAGCATTCATCGCTTCAAAAAGAATCATTTCCATAGCCTCAACTAGTTTTTACTTTATTTTACCATTAGAATAGATGAATAACAGGAACAAATTTCTTCTTTTAACTAAGCTGTTTTCGTAAACATTGTTGCTATTTTACACATAATTTTGGTAAAGGTTGATTTCCACTCCAGGTTGCTCCCTTTCCGCGGGGTAGGCGCTGAGCCTCCTCGGAGCAATCGCTCCTGTGGGGTCTCAGCTGTCCTACGCATCCCGCAGGAGTCTCGCACCTTCCGCTCCAATCAACCGACCTATTTCGTAAACCATTCATTCTAACAATTGTTTTAAAAACAACAATCTTTTAGAAAAGAGCCTTTAACTAAGAACTATATGCAGATGATCGAAAATAATGAGGAGGACTTATTATGAAGTTTCAAGATATAAAAAAGCCAGAAGATCGACTTGAATTAATAAGTCAGTTATCTAAAGGCTTCTTATCTAGAGCACAAAAGTTAGATGAAGACGGGAGTTTCCCATTTGAGAATATTTCTGAGCTAAAAAAAGCTGGCTATACATCCTTAACAATCCCTAAAAAATACGGCGGTGAAGCGATTTCTCTTTTTGACTTTGTTCGATTTCAAGAGTATATCGCAAGAGGAGATGGTCCTACCGCTTTATCTATCGGCTGGCATATGGGAATTATCAAAGATCTAGGTGAAAAAAACAAATGGAATGAAGCCATTTTCCAAATGCTCTGTGAAGATGTAAAAAAGGGGGCACTAATCAATAATTGTGCTTCTGAGCTGCAAACTGGCAGTCCTACCCGAGGGGGCAAACCAACGACAACCGCTGTATGGAACGATAATCACTGGGTTATTAATGGCCGGAAAAACTTCACTACGATGTCACCTGTGCTTGATTATTTCAATGTAACTGCAACCATTGCAGAAAATGACAAGGTTGCCTATTTCTTAATTCCGCGTTCAGCTAAGGGAGTAGAAATAGATGAAACGTGGGATAGCGTTGCAATGAGAGGGACTGCAAGTCATGATTTAGTTTTACATCAGGTTCAGATTGAGAGAGATTATTTAGTTGAATATATCGAACCTGGAAAAAAAGCCGCTTCTGGATGGCTGCTGCATATTCCTGCCTGCTATCTTGGAATTGCCCAAGCGGCGGCAAGCTATGCCATTGATTTTGCAAAAAGCTACTCCCCTAACAGTATGGAAGGAACAATTAGTGACCTGCCCAATATCCAGCAAAAAATTGGCGAAATAGAATTAGAGCTGATGAGAGCAAGACATTTTCTCTATTCCATTGCAAATCAATGGGATCAATCAGGTGAAGATGAGAGAAATCTAATGAATCCTGAATTAGGTGCAGTCAAACTAACTGTCACAAACAGTGCGATTAAAGTAGTTGATCTGGCAATGAGAATTGCAGGTGCTCGAAGTTTATCGCAAAAAAATCCATTACAGCGGTATTATCGAGATGTTCGTGCAGGACTACATAATCCGCCAATGGATGACATGACCATTTCAGCACTTGCAAAACGAGCACTTAAATAGATTCAAGAACAAATGCGCAAGCGCCTTGATCAGCCTCAGGCATAGCACAAGACGAGCCTCACGGAAAGGTGTCCTTTACCTATCTTTAGAGGATTGGCTTGTGACCTCGAGGGGGTAGGCGCTCCTCCTATAAGAAATACACTTATAGTCGCGCGATGCTTATGCTGCCGAAGTATTCCTTGTGGAGCTGGACGCAGACAAACTTGTCGCAAAGTTAAACACAACGTGCGATTTTCTAGTTTCCTAAACATTTAAAAGGCTGAAGTTCCATTAAATGGAACTTCAGCCTTTTCTACAGTTCATTAAGAATCGAAGTTTGGATTTTACGAATCACATCTCCCCTGCTAATCACACCAACTACTCGATTATTTTGATTAACTACAGGAAGCTTTTTGAAGTGATGTTTAGACAATAACGTAACAGCATGTTCAATTTCATCATCAGGAGAAACAGTGATCAATCCTTTTGTTTTAGCAATTTTGATAATTTGCTTCTCGGTTAAATCCTTTAATCGACTTCGCAAATTCTCTTCCTCTAAGTATTCCATATAAAAAATAAAATCATAAACACGCTGTTCGATCGGCTTTATTGATCTCAAAATATCTCCATCAGATACCATTCCAACTAAAGTTCCGTCATCTTCACAAATTGGCAAACCGCCAACTTTTTTCTCTACGAACATAGTCATCACTTCTTTAATGCTATCTTTTGGATGAGCTTTAATGACATTTGTGATCATGAACTCTCTTACTTTCATGCATAAGCACCCCATTGCCAGTACAAATAGAATCAGTTTAAGTATTTCATTATCAATTTTCATAGTCAAGAATTACTCAAATTTTTTATTAGCAATTCCTTAAATCGAGATAATTATACCATTTTCCGACGAATATCTTCCCAACCATAAACTGTCTCAACTAATTTCTTACCCAATATCTCCACCTCAAGGGCATCAATCTTCCTTCCACCTAGTGCTTCATAAAATAAACAGGAGGGGTTTTCTGCCAGAACCAGTACAATCATCGTATTGTATCCCAATTCTTGAATATACTTAACGATTTGCATGAAAAGTAACTTTCCAATTCCTTTCCTTTGATACTCTTCTAATAGGTAGATCGCATATAATTCTCCATTGAAATCTTCATATTGATTGCTTCTCTCTCTTCCTCCTGAGGCAAAACCAACGATCTTGCCATTATTATCCTCTGCAACAAATACGTTTCCATTCGGAATGAGTTGGTTCCATAATTGTTCACGACTTTCATAAGTCATTTCTTTTAAATATTCGTCAGGAACAATGTTCACATATGTTGTTCTCCAACTATCTACATGAACTTTGGCAATCCCTTTTGCATCACTCATTTTTCCTTTTCGAATTTCCATAAAAACACCTCTATGATGAAATCATTTTTATAAGTTCAATAATCGCTATTCCATTTGCATCTTTCGTTTCATTTAAGGGATATAAAAAGGGAACACCCTTTAAAACGTCAGTAGTTCGGTTCAAAAGGAGAAAAATAAAAGGGACAAGGGTTTCGGCAAGCGAATTAGCAATTAAATCAGCTTGCTACTTTATATCTTTGGATGATTATGTTTTATTAGCGAAAATAGCAGCAGATGTAGCATAGGTTTTAACCAATCGGCAATAGCAATTGGATAGAAAGTTGTTGATTCCCCTAACTAGGATCGAGAAGTTCTGCACCGATCAGTAGGCGGGATTAGGTTAAGCACCCAAGCGAATAAATAGACGGAAAATTTCCGCTTATTTCGTAATTATTATTATAAAAGGCCCAAATAAGCGGAGAAATTCCGCCTATTGCCTTAAAAAACTCAAAATAGGGGGTTTTTTCATTGAATAAGCGGAAAATTTCCGCTTATTTCCGCCAAAAGAAGCTTCATTCTGCATTTAACCGGAAAATTTCCGCTTATATTACTTTTGCTCATTACTCGATAAAGGACTAGACAGCTAATTTAGATGAAAGTGAGGTATAAGTAGGGACGTTCTTTAAGAAAACTTCATTTATTTGCCTTATCAATTAAAGATGCGTTAGTTGATGAACAAGTCATTAGATTATAAAAAACGCAGAGGATGCAAAAAATGGGAGTCCCTCTTTTTATTAAACATATAACCATCGCTTCTTATTTCAAATAAACCATCTACAAGAAATGATTCATGGCCTAAAATGCTGTATGACCGTGCCTTTGCCATCTTCTACGCGTACTTCAGCATGAGCACCATTAATGAAAGTCAATTGCGGGGGAACATGACCACAATCAATATCATAAATAATGGGGATTTGTAGCTCATCAGCCATTTCCCGATAGACGTCTTCAATTGAATAATCATCTACAGTTGTATTCGCAGCACTACGACCAAAAAGGATGCCAGAGCAGCCCTCAAACCACCCCGCTAACTTCATTTGCACTAATGATCTCCGTACATCAGTTGTGGTTAGTTCACAATTCTCTAAATACCAAATAATTGGTTCATTTTGTATTTGTGTAGCTCTAAATGTTTTTACATCCCCATATGGTGTTCCAACTAAATGGTGTATTACATCGATACAACCTCCAAGGAGGCGACCTTCTATATAAACTGGTTGATTAGACAACGTTTTCCAATCCGTTTTTTCAGTAAGATGAAATACACATGGAGATGGCTTATGATGATTCCACTCTTTTTGATAGCTTTTCGATGATTTTTGAACAATTGTTTCACCAGTTTTATTTGCTAATACTTGTTGCCACATTGCAGTTGTATCATCCGAATACTCGCCTCTTAGATCAATTAAATTAGTGCCATGAGCTGTTGCCAGTCCAGTAGTAAGTGTTGTTGCTAATAATAAGAGACTAATATCGGAGTAACCTAATATCCACTTGTTTTGTATTTTACTAAAGTCAATGTATTCTAGTATTTCAATTAATAGCTCTCCACCCCATGGAGGGATGATGATATCAATTTCTTCATTTTGCATCATTGAGTTCAATTCTTCTGCACGTTGAAGAAGAGGGGCCGACTTAGCCTTTACTTGAGTCCAAGGTGTCTTACCTGATACAACACGAAAACCTTGATCCCGCATTCTTTCAATGGCTTGTTTTAATAATTCATGCAGCTCTTCTTCAACTCCTGATGATGGAGCAGTCACTCCAATTGTTGCTCCATCTTTTAAAACTGGATAGATGATCATTTTTTGCCTCCCCCATTCAGCTAATAATCCTAAACTGTTTTTGCATAGATGCATGTATCTCTTAATTCATTCGTATCTGGTGATAGATCATCGTTTATTAATACACCTTCTAAAGTAAACCCCAACCTTTCTGGAATTGCTCGACTTTTTCTATTTTTTTCATCGCATCTAATTTCAACTCTACGTGCATTCAATTCATGGAAAGCAATATCAGTAATGCCCTTCACCGCTTCTGTCATATACCCTTTTCCACTATAACGACTATCAATCCAGTAGCCGATTTCAAACTTTGGTACAGACCAATCTATTCGATGTAATCCCGAAGACGCAACAAACTCACCTGTTTCCTTTAGAAAGACTAGTAATCTTAAATCCTCTCTTTTCAAAAAGGAGATATGTGCTTCTCTTATATTCACTTCAACATCCTCTACAGACTGCTCTTTTTGAGCAAAAGGCAACCAAGGTTTCAGATCATTAATGGAAGCCGTTATCGCTTCATATACGGCTTTGCCATCACCTTGCCTCGGCATTCGAATGACTAATCGTTCAGTTGAAAATTGTTCTGGAATCTCTAGCAGCAACGGATTCATTCTTCCACTTCCCTTCTTACTAAATATTCTTATTTTTAAAATAATACGTCTTTTCTTCTTTTAAATCAATAATCAAGCGTTTACTTAGAATTTTATCCTCTTATTTCTTCTTTCAATTGTTTAGCTCCTATTAAAAAGACTTTCAACCATTTTTGATGGCTTCTAATATCTAATCAATCTTTCCATAATCTTTTCATTTGGAAATTGTTTTGATCAATTTCCAAATGATGGACATCAGGATTACTTAAACCCTTCCATTGTTCAAAACCAAACTTCTTATCATAATGGTTTAATAATAAGGAGATAATCCCTCCGTGTGCCACAATAATCATATGTTTAGATTGACTTGAGATCATCTCATTTACTACCTCTACAATTCGATTCATCGCTTCGTTACTAGATTCTCCACCCTCGTACGTTAAATTCATATCATAGAAAGTTGCTTCCAATTTATCCAACCAATCCGGTAAAAAGTTAGAACTAAGGCTACGTTCCCTTAATCGATGATCCATCTCGATTTCAATATTCCTCGCCACTGCAAAAGGCTTTATCGTTTGAATGGCTCTTAAGAATGGACTGCAAATGATCCTATCCACTTTTAAATTGGATAGAAAATCAGATAATTTGTCTGCTTGCTGAAACCCCTTATCTGTTAAAGCTACATCATCAGCTTGCCCTTCCGCTTCACAATGCCTAATTATATAAATATTTTTACTCATATTTCCTCCTTCAGAAACTTCGCAATATAAGATTTGGATACTTCATATTATTCAGTATATTATTTCTGCATTCAAGAACATATATAAATCCAGCAGAAGAATATGAGTAAAAAGAAAAAAGACCAATCTCTGGTCTTTTTCTCGATTATATATTTACATTTCTAAATCAGTGAATGCATAAGGTAATAACTCCCCTAATGTCAATTCTAATATATCTTTTTTCTCATTTGTTAAATATACAGGCATGTCAGGTAGACAGAATTCTGCTAATACTTGTCTGCAAATACTGCATGGTGGAAGGTAATCTACCGTATCACCTGATACAGCGATTGCTTGGAAGTCCCCTTTTTTGTAACCATTAGCAATGGCAGTGAAAACAGCAGTACGCTCCGCACAATTTGTTGCACCTAATGAAACATTTTCCACGTTTACTCCGTTAATTACCGTACCATCTTTTAATAATAAAGCGACTCCAACTGGAAATTTGGAATAAGGTACATAGGCTCTTTCCTTCATACTACGTGCACTTTCCATTAATTGCTCTTTATTCATATGATCCGTCCCTTTCAAAGAAAAATGAACTTTTCACAGTCCCCTTAACGCCAATGTATAAATTGGCAGGATTTCTATAGTATAATTTTCCAAGCAATTTGTCAATACCGCGTATGGTTTACAGATTTTATTTAAAATCGTGTATAAAAGTTTTAAGAGAAACTATGCATTATTATAAAGAAATTGGTTAGATATTATCATTCATAAGGAAGCAAGCATGATTGAATCCTTCAATTGATTAGGATTTTGCTAGCATTACTTTCGCCATGAATACCGGTCCTCCAAGTACAAACAAATATCTTGCTTCAACCACTTGTTTCATTAGTGCAGCAAAAAATCCAGTCATCTTTAGCCCAAAAACATTTCCTACTGCTACTTTACTTCCGATGGAGGCAACGGTTCCCTTATGATGATAGGTGAATGGTTTCAACCCTTGCCCACGTATAGCAGCAGCAATATTAGGGCCACATACTTGGGCTTGTTGAATCGCCACCTGTGCTGTTGCTGGCAACGCCTTTTCATCTTCGTTCAAGAAATATGCTGCATCCCCTACACAGAATACTCCATCAAGGCCATTCACTCGAAGGTATTTGTCCACTGGGATTCTTCCGTTAATCAATTGCAAATCCCATTGTTCTAATAGTCTATTCGCTCTTACTCCCCCAGACCAAATCAGTGTTCTTGCAGAAATTTGAAAACCATTATCCAAAATGATTGCATCCTTTTTACATTGAATAATTTTAGTAGAAGTCATAAGTTCCACACTATTTTTTTGCAAATAGGCTGAAGTAAAATCAATTGCTTTACGGTCAAAAAAAGGTAAAATGGAGTCGGATGATTCTACATTAATTATTCTGATTTTTTTATAAGGAATGGCGTATTCTTTACAAAGTTTAGGAAGCTGATCAACTAATTCCCCAACCATTTCAATTCCAGTAAACCCCGCTCCCGCTACAACAAATGTTAGGTGTGAAGAATCTAAATCCTCTTTATACGCTGCAAACTCCTTCCTAATGTGATAATGAATAGCTTTAGAACTTCTAAAACTACGAATTTTAAAGGCAAATTCCTCCACTCCAGGTATTCCAAAAGTATCTACATCAAATCCTAACGCAATTAAGAGATAATCGTATTCGACTATTTCACCACTTTCTAAGATTATCTTCTTTTCGGTAAAATCGGTATTTTTAACAGTTGCTTTCATAAATTTAACATGATTCGTCTTTAGTAAATCAGGTATATGTAATGCGACATGATCATCAGAAACTGTACCAGCTCCAATTTTATGTAGTTGTGTAGAAATATAGTGATAATCATGTTTATTTATTAAAGTAACATCTGCCTCACCTTTCATTAATGTTTTTTCTAGCTCTCTACTCACGATCATTCCACCATATCCAGCACCAAGTATAATTACTTTTGGTTTTCCCATATTGTATCCCCCTCCCATTTATGTAACAGCATAAAACTCAAAATAATTCATATATAGCTCTTAAAGTTTGTGAAATATTTCACATAAAATATACTTTGATAATACTCCACCTTTATCAAAAAATCAATCTTCTTTTTTATATCTTTTAATAGACTATGTTTTTTTATCAATCATCCGCCTCCTACTACGAACAATAAAAAAGTAGTATAATATTGGAAGTAGGTGATGAAATGGTTAAAAAATTGGAAAGACGCAAACGCATGATTCAAGCCGCGAGAATACTATTTTCTGAACAAGGGTTTGAAAAAACAACGATGCAAAAGATTGCAGATGAATCGAATGTAGGGGTAGCCACTCTATTTCGTTATTTTCCAAAGAAAGAGGATTTAATTATTGAAGTTGTGAAGGAAGCGATCGAACAGCATGTCCCGTATTTTGAAGAAATTATCCATTCAAATAAAAAGGGCATAGAAAAAATCGATGATGTATTAACTGTTTATATAAGATTTATATCTGAAGAAAACCGGGAAACAACAAAGCTTTTGGAAGCATTTGAACTATATACGGCCTTTACCCCTGTTGAGAAAAGAATGTTAGAAGAAATTGAAAAAGCATATGGAGAAATTAGCCATATCATTTCTGAAATTGTAAAAGAAGGAAAAGAGGATGGCAGTATTCAGCTTTCAATTAGTGATGAATTCATCTGGAATACGATCTTTAATATGTTTGGTACAGCTATAAAAAAATACACCTTATATACATTTCTACCCGATGTAATTCTTCCCGTTCCGAATCAAGAAGAATTGACTGAGGTAAAAAATATGATGATACACTTTTTAAAAAATCCGGCTAAGTAGAAAGCGGCCTCAACCATGAGACCGCTTTTTACTTTATTTTACTAAATTTATTTCTAATAATTTTGCTACGATTGCTTCAGTAAGCTCTTCTGCTGTTTGTGGAACAAATTTCGTTAAAATTTGATTCACCATTGCACCCATCATCCCACCAGCAGTGATGTCTAGATGTCCAGACATTTTTGTTGTCTTTTCATCGATCGCTTCAGCACGGAAATAGCCCCCACCTTTAAAGTTATCAGACATGCCTTTCAAATCAAAGGTTACTTCAGAAGGCTCATTCCATTCTTTAATATCAATTTGTAACTTCACTGTCTTTTTCATAAAACCTAAGTCACCTTTAAATGCCCATGTCGATTGTCGCTCACTTAAAATTTCGTGTTCAATATATCCTGGAACGAGTGGAGCCCAATTGTTCATATCATGAACAAAGTTCCAAATCGTTTGAATATCTAATGGTACTTCTACTGTGTGTGTTCCTTGTGGCATATGATGCACCTTCCCGCTTCTTTAAAGTTTAGTATTATGAATTGACTGCGTGCTGTCCTGCTAAGAAACCAAATACCATTGCTGGTCCGATCGTTCCGCCAGCACTAGGGTAAATCGGTCCAAGTGGGTTTCCTGATGCATTCCCTGCAGCATATAATCCTTTAATTGGTTCGCCTTTAAAGTTAACTACTTGCCCATTTTCGTTGATTTTTGGTCCACCGTTTGTACCTAGTGCACCTAAATAAATAGGTAGTGCGTAGAATGGACCTTTTTCGATTTTCCCAAGGTTATTGGCAGGGCTACCGCCTCCACTTGTTAATGCTTCGAATTGAATTGTTCCACGGTGGAAATCTGGATCGACACCTTGCTCACAATATTCGTTCCATTTACGGATTTCATCCTCTAAACCAGCTGGGTCGACACCAATTTTTTCAGCTAGTTCACGAATAGAATCAGCTTGATCGACCCATTCTGGTGCAGGCTCGCCAGGCGACATCGTAACAATTAACTGACTGTCCTTCAATTGTTGGTCAAAAATCATCCAGTTAGGTCCTTCGTTTGGAAACTCTACTTTAACCGGATCATAATTAAAGAATGCTCTTGGCATATCATTATAAGTTGTACCTTCATGAACAAAACGACGTCCGTACTTGTTAACAACAATGGAGTTTGGACCTTGACGGCCACTGCCAAGCTGTGCCATTACGTTATCTTCATATTCAAATGTTGGATCGACCATCGCTGGATACCACCATGCTTCACTCATATTTTCAAGTGCTGCTCCTGCCTTCATCGCCATCATAAGTGCGTCACCTTCATTACCTGGAGGTGTAACTGGATGTGTAAACTCAGCCTTTAGGAAGGCCTTGACTAACTGCTTATTCCATTCAAATCCACCTGATGCTAGGATAACGCCTTTACGAGCAGCGAAACGAAAAATTTCTTCATCTTTTGTTTCAGCGATTACACCAACTACTTGTCCATCCTCGCCCATAACTAGTTCTTTACCAGCAGTTTCAATTAACGTTTCTACCCCACGGTCCAAACATGCTTTAAATAAGGAAGCGATTAATGCACGACCCATGGTGACTGTATTATTTTGCATACGTTCAGCTACTACTTGGAAATCAATCCCCCCAACTGCTCCACCTTCTTCTAATGTAAGCGGAGGAAAGATAGGATTTTGACGTACTAATTCTCCCCACTCTCCAATTTCATTCAAATTGAATGGAGCAGGATCCAACGAACGTGTTCCATGCTTTAACGCTTCATCCATCCGTGCATAATACTCAGGATAGGATTTTGGAGAAACAAATCTTACTGGCGTATGATCATGCAAGAATTTTATTACTTCATGCCCCTTATCAACGAAAGTTTCTATCATATGATCCTCAGCTCGATCAAGTGCTAAGCGTTTGATGAAATTTATAACATCTTCACGATTGTCTTCAAAACCTTGCTCTTTCATGTAATGATTTAGCGGAATCCAAGGTACACCACCTGAAAAAGCTGTAGTACCACCGATTTGATGCGTTTTTTCTAAGACAAGTACTTTGGAACCGCTTTCAGCCGCAGCAACAGCTGCCGTTAACGCAGCACCACCTGTTCCTAAAACAATAACATCTACTTCTTTATCCCAATGTGTAGTCATTGTATTTGACAAGAAATCATCCCCTTTGATACATTTTTGATAGTGCCACTATCAATAATTTGATTATCTAGGATTATTCTGATTTTTTCAAGTAAATTTGTCTAATTTTTGAACATTTTTGCAAAATTGTTATATTTGTAGAATTATATTTTAATTTTAGTAGAATCATCTGTTTTTTATCTTAAATGGAAAATGAACAAGGAGAGATTATTATGGGTCGATTAGAGAATAAAGTGGCAATCATTACAGGTAGTGGTTCAGGCATCGGGAAAGAAATTGCCTTGACGTATGGAAAAGAAGGAGCAAAGGTCGTCGTTGCTGATTTTAATGAAGAAGGGTTACAACAAACCGTTTCAGAATTAAAAGACTTAGGTGTAGAAGTGATTGGTGTAAAAGTAAATGTAACTAGCGAAGAAGAGATTGAAAACATGATCGTTGCAACCGTAAAAACCTTTGGTACAGTTGACATTTTAGTTAATAATGCTGGGATTTCTGATCATATGCAAGCAGCTGAAAATGTGACAGATGAAGTTTGGGAACGAGTGATGAATATAAATGTAACTAGTGTCATGCGTGGAGTACGCAAAGTCCTTCCAATTTTCCAAGAAAAAGGATATGGAAATATTATTAATATGGCTTCCATTTCGGGCCTAACTGGCGGGCGTGGAGGATTGGCCTATACGGCTTCTAAACATGCTGTTGTTGGAATGACTAAAAATATTGCCTCTCAATATGGTCCACAAAATATCCGTTGCAATGCAATTGGACCAGCACATGTTCCTACACCTTTAACAACAAATATGTCAACTATTGATGAATTTGGTATGGGAATTGCTACGCGTGGGGTTGGGTTAATGACAAAAGCTGGTACGACACAGGATATCGCTAATATTGCTCTCTTTTTAGCATCTGAGGAATCATCTTATATTAATGGGGTGACGATAGCAGCTGATTTTGGTTGGAGTGCATATTAAACTGAAATTTTATCATATAAGCCATTCTGGGAATAAACTTTATATGCAGCTATTTTGTAGCTGCATCCTTTGAAATACAAAATGGCCAGACCCAAATGCGTAAATCTTTTGTTCGTTGGGTTTGGCCATTTCATATACATAATTAGGAAAGTATACTATCTATCAAACTAGTTTTACAGGGTAGAATAAATCAGTTTGGTTTTGTAAGTTGAACGTTACAACATACTAATCACTACATATAAATTAGTTGAAAACATTGTTAGTAAATGTAAAAGTTTGTTGGTTATAAATTTTTGCTTCTCTTTACTATTAATCTATTAACTTATTAATTGCTCTCTTCCTATTCGCTTTATAAATTTATAAAACGTCTCTCGTTTTTTACCTAATTGTGAATAGAGGTGGATCATTTTTTCTACGGTTTCATACAATTCTTCTGGTGTTAAATTCTCCATCAGCAAAGATCCAACCTCAGCATCTTTCCCTTTTGCTTTTCCTCCAACATATAAATTGTAATAATCTTTAATTTTCATAACACCTATGTCGCTTAACATCGGTTCACCACAGCCAATTGGACAGCCTGTATAAGCAACCTTTAAGGTAAAAGGTACCGGCATACCTGCAATCCGCCGATTTAATTCTTTTGCAACTGGCATTCCTTCTTCTTCTTCTCCTTTGCAAAAATTGCAAGTTCTCAAGCTCTTTACGTAGTTTCCAACAGGATAACAAGCTAAGCCAACCTTTTGAAATTCCTTTATGATCTCCTCCATTTTAGTTTCTTGGATATCAATATAAAGTTGTTGGAACGCAGTTAATTCAAGTTCTTCATCATCATTCATATATTTTGAGATTGTCACCAGTTGTTTGGCGTTTAGTTTTGCTCCAAACCCTATCCCTCCATTAATTGCAAGCTTTATTTTTTTGACATCGTGTTCCATATTAACCACTCCTATTTTAATAATCTCCTATACATTGGGAAGGTATGTTAATGACGGAAATACTACCTATCACAGAATCCAGTGATAGGTAGTATTCACTAGGTATCTAAAAAAGGGGCTTAATTAGAAAACGATTCTACTTCTCTAGCTTTACTCTTTGTAATCGCAATGCGTTTAAAACGACAGAAACGGAGCTAAATGCCATCGCTGCACCAGCAAGCCAAGGTGCAAGGAATCCTGCTGCCGCAATTGGAATCCCAATCGTGTTATAAGCAAATGCCCAAAATAAGTTTTGTTTAATATTGCGCATCGTTTTACGGCTCATTAAAATAGCATCAGCAATGCTGTTAAGGTCCCCGTGTATGAGAGTTATATCCGCTGCTTCCATTGCCACATCAGTACCTGTTCCAATCGCCATCCCAATATTAGCAGTAGCGAGTGCTGGCGCGTCATTTATACCGTCACCGACCATTGCCACTTTTTTTCCCTGTTCTTGTAGTTTTTTCACTTCTTCTGCTTTTCCTTCAGGAAGTACTTCTGCAATGACTGCATTAACGCCTACTTCTTTCCCAATCGCTTGGGCTGTACGTTCGTTATCACCTGTCATCATGATGACTGTAATGCCCATTTCTTGTAAACGATGAATCGCTTGTTGAGACGTATCTTTAATCGTATCTGCTACGGCAACTAATCCTGCGTATTGTCCATTAATACCAGCCAGCATTGCTGTCTTACCGTTTTTCTCCAATTCCTCCATTGCTGGTAAAATGGATGTAATATCAATCCCATATTGCTGCATGAGTTTACGTGTTCCAATGATAACCCCTTGACCTGAAACGGTTGCTTGAACACCATAACCCGGAATCGCTTCAAAAAATTGAGTATGACCAAGTTCAATGCCTTTATCCTCAATTCCTTGTACGATCGCTTGTGCTAATGGATGCTCAGATTGTTTTTCTGCTGCACCGATGAGTGATAAGAAATTCTCTTCATCTTGACCCATTGCTAATAAAACATCTGTTAGTACAGGTTTACCATGTGTGACAGTACCTGTTTTATCAACAACCACCGTGTCTATCGCTTGCGTCTGTTCTAAATGTTCGCCACCTTTGAATAAAATACCAAACTCAGCTGCACGGCCTGAACCAGCCATAATAGAAGTTGGCGTTGCAAGTCCTAGTGCACATGGACAAGCAATAACTAGAACAGCAATTAAAACTTCCAATGCTGGTGTAAGCTCCCCTGGTTGAACCCAGAAAATCCAAATCAAGAAAGTAAGGATTGCAATTCCCACGACAATCGGGACAAAAATACCTGAAATTTGGTCAGCCAAACGTTGAATGGGTGCTTTAGAACCTTGTGCATCTTCTACTACTTTAATGATTTGAGCTAAAGCTGTATCACGTCCTACTTTAGTTGTTTTCATTTTGATAAAACCATTTTTATTTATTGTTGATCCGTATAATATGTCACCTTCTATTTTATCCACTGGCAAGCTTTCACCAGTTAACATCGATTCATCCACAGCCGTTGTTCCTTCTAATACTTCACCATCAACAGGGATTTTTTCCCCTGGCTTCACTAAAATCATATCACCAATGACTACTTCCTCTAACGGTACTTCCTTTTCAATCCCATCACGTACAACAATGGCTGTTTTGGCTTGAAGACCCATTAACTTTTTAATCGCTTCAGATGAACGTCCTTTTGCCTTTGCTTCAAATAGTTTACCTAATAAAATAAGGGTAATTAGTACCGCACTTGTTTCGAAATATAAATGTGGTACATGGTGTGTTCCAACTGTAACAATCGCTTGATATAAACTATAAAAGTAGGCTGCGGAAGTACCCATAGCAACGAGTACATCCATATTGGCACCACCATTTCGAAGTGATTTATAGGCACCAACATAAAACTGTTTCCCGATTAGAAATTGTACCGGTGTTGCTAATAACATTTGAATCCATGGATTCATTAAGAAGTCTGGGACGTATAAGAACGATGTGAAAGAAAAATGCCCAACCATTGTCCATAATAATGGCAATGATAAAATCGCTGAAAAGATGAATTTACGCTGTTGATCTTTTATATGCTTTTCACGGTGATCTACTTGTGCCATATCCTCTTTCTTTTGGTGTGCACCATAACCAAGTTTCTCAACCTTTGCAATTATGTCTGATATAGTTATTTCTGAAGGGTTAAATTCAATGCTTGCTGTTTCAAGCGCTAGATTAACGCTTGCCATTGAAACACCTTCTATTTTATTTAATCCTTTTTCGATACGTGTTGAACATGCAGCACATGTCATTCCTATGATATCAAACTCCGCTTTTTGCTTTACAACACCATAGCCAAGTGCTTCTATTTTCTTTTCGAAATCAGCTTCACTTAACATTGATGGATCATATTTAATCGTTGACTTTTCAAGTGCTAAATTGACGGATGCTTGCTCAACACCCTCCATTTTATTTAACCCTTTTTCGATGCGTGTTGAACATGCGGCACATGTCATTCCTGTAATTTGAATGCTCGTTTCTTTCCATTTACTAACATCTATAGCTTCTGTACTCATGATCTCTCCACCTTCCATATACCTATAAGGGGTATAATTATTATAAAATGAAAGAGTGCTCTAAAAGCACTCTTATTCTACGTCATATCCTTGATCTTCAATCGTTTCTTTAATTTTATCAAGGGGTACTTTCGCTTCATTAAAGGATACTTCAACCAAAGCTTCGTCTAATTTTACGTTCACACTGTTTACACCTACTAATTCACTGACACTTCCTTCTACAGACTTTACACAATGTCCACATGACATTCCTTGTACATTTAATGATATCGTTTGCATCTTCATACTCTCCTTTAACCCCCATACCACATAGGCGTATATATGGCTGAAAAAAATTTATCTTTTCATAAGTTTTTGAATGGTAATCACCAATTCGTCTAATACCTCATGCTCCCCTTCAGAAAGCCGATCTACCACACACCCTTTTAAATGCCCTTCTAAAAGAATCCTGGCTACACTATTGATAGCAGATTGTGTTGCTGATATCTGAGTGATAACATCATCACAGTATACATCCCTGTCAATCATTCCTTTGATTCCTCGTATTTGGCCTTCGATACGATTTAATCGAGTTGTTAAATCCTTTTTTACACGCTCAGGATGATGACTTTTTCTACAAGAGCTGCCGTCTTCTGTATGGCAAACATCTACTTTTAATGGGTTTTCCATCTAATCCCCCCTAACATAATTAAATTTTACCATACCCTAGATAGGTATGTAAAGAGGCAATTTTATTTTTTATCCATTCTTCATATACATGGTTTCACATCTACTATTAAAAGACTTTATCTCTGTACACTGTGGTCTTGGAAAACAGTCTACTAGCAGCATGACATACATTCATTCCGGTTTCTGAGCAACAAATTGAATAATATGTGCTAAACCAGTATGTAATTCGCCCTCATGCCGAATCGCCTCACCCATAAAAAAATGTACAATTTTCCAATCCAAAAAAGCTTGCAGAAACTCTTCCGGAGAATAAAGGAAATTGATATCTTTAGGTCCCCCGCTTTTATATGAAAGTTGATGAATGGAATATACCTCTGACACATAATAACCACCAGGTTTAACTGCTTTTTTTACTCCCTCAAATGTTCTTTTACGTGTTTCTTTTGGGAAGTGGCCAAATACACAAACAATTGAATCCCATAAACCTGTTTCCCAGACAGCTTCGTTTAAATCAACAAGCTCTGTTTGAACTGTTACTCCTTTGCTTTCAGCAAGTTTTCTCGTTTTTAGCAGTCCAGATTCGGCAAAATCCCATGCAGTTACCTTCATTCCTTTTTCAGCTAAAAACACAGCATTTCTACCTTCACCTTCAGCGATAGCCAAAGCTTCTCCGGATAATTGTAGCTTTAATTGCATATCAGAAATGAACACATTTGGCTCCGTTCCATAAACATAATTTTTAGCTTGAAATCGATCATTCCAATGATTACTCATAATAGTCTCCTTTTTATTAGAAAAAAGTATGTAAAAAAAGGGCAAGAATAGCCCTTTAACTTAAACTTGAAGCACGGTAAACTGTCCGCCTCCAAATAATGTCTTTATATAATCAATCTTTACATGATTAAAATAGACCTGATCTCTTTCATTTACTAAAAATCCGATTCCATCTTGTTCAATCATTTCATCATTTTCTAAAGCTGACTCTTCCAGAGTCAGACGTAACTGAGGTCCCCCTCAGCCAATGCCCATTGAAAAACGAATCAGCGGTTTTTTCCCCTCATTGATGACATCTTGAACTTCACTTTTAATAGCTGAAATGGCAGCATGCGTAACTTTAACCATTTTGCACCTCCATGATTTTATTGTGTCTAAATTAGATAATTCTCATAATGCCCCTGTGGGTATAGTTTGAAACAAAAGTTTAATCTTGTCAAAGCTTTTGAATTTACAAATTTATCTAATGCTCGTTAATCGCTCATATTTTCAATTAATTGGTTCATCATTTCTTTATCCATAGGACCGACTATTTTCTTGCGTATTATTCCATGAGAATCAATGAAGTAACTTGTAGGAATTGTAATTGCTTGATATAAAGTGCCTATATCTCCCTCTTCGTCAAGTAAAACAGGAAAAGTTACGTTTCTCTCTTCCATGAATTCTTTCACATTTTCCGAATTTTTCTCTGATGTAGTCAAATTGATGGCAAGTATTTCGACATTGGATTTATCTCTTGTAGCATAAAATTCTTGCATATGCGGGATTTCAGCTTTACATGGTGGACACCATGTTGCCCAGAAATTTAGAATGAGCTTTTTCCCTTGTAGATCTGATAGTTTAACGTTCGTATCTTCTAAACTCTTTAATACAAAATCTGGTGCTTTATTTCCTTCTTGAAGACCAACTTCTACGGTCTTTGTTGTCGCTGTATTCACTTTTGGCTTGTCGTTGTTCAAAATAAGGTTTACTAAGAAATAGCTACACATTACCGCAAAGGCAAAAATAACCACGGACTGTATAATCACTACATTTGTTACCATTAATTTTCTGGTCGTGAAAAAGAAATAGATTAGTGCACAGAGCATTCCTAAAAATAAACCCTTCAATCCGCCTGTAAAATATAATAAGGACATTGGACTTTCAATAACTAATTTCGGTTCGAACAGCAACAAACTGCCTTTCCAAATGAGAAAACCCCAAAAAAGACTATTTAATGCCAAATCAAATATTTGTTTTCCAGAATCTCCTTTTTGTGAACGATTCAGCCATAATTTCAGAAATACAAATCCGATCACAATAGCAATGCTAAGAACAATCCATTTCATCATAATAGTCATAGAACCAATTTGGATTACATTTATTTAAGGCTCCCCCTTTCTTACATTTGATTGCTTGTTAACACTATCAATTAGAACCTATCACTGCCTCGTTTTTATTATCACATAATCGAGATAATCATTTGGTTCATGATATGTTTCTCCCATTCCTTGCGAATATGGAAGATCAATTAAAGGCTTTAAAAATTAAGTAAATGACTCCTACCAGGAGCCATACAAACGTTCCTGGTCATATTGGAAATGGTTTTTTTACCTGTTTTCCAACTCCAGTAACCTTTGTCTGACTGATTCCTCAAGAATTCGGCGAGGAACAATTCTTCATTTTTTTTTCTTGTTCTGACATCATATAGCCTCCTCATCAAATTTTTTAATATACTTTTATTCCATAGGTATATTTTAATTACCCATTAGGGTATTTATACAATCAAAAATAAAAGGCCAAACCTCTTCCTTTTTCCACTCAGATTATCTATTATCACATCATCTGTCTATCTCCAATTTGAGTCATTATAACCTATCTAATTCATCTTTCATGAAAATTGAAGGCTGTTTTCGTAAACCGTTCATTTTCACAATTGATTAAAAAACAACAATCTTTTACAAAAGAGCCAAATTGAAGAACACATAACATATTTTTATGTTATACCCTTTAGGGTATGTTGTCAACTAGATAACAAAGACCACACAAAAGTAGTTTCCTTAAAAAGGAAAAAAGACATATCTCAAAAAATGAAATATGCCTTTTGCTTATGATCCGAGAGGGATTCAAACCCTCGACCCCATCCCTGTCAAGGAAAGCTCCAAAGTTGGATGTATTCCAAAAAAATTTGAAGAACCCTTATTTGTCGGCTGTTTTAACGACCTATTTCTGATGTAAAATGAGGTATTGGGAGGTTTTACGAAAGAGTTTCACCTGCATTTCACCCTTATTAACCCTAAAGAGAAACTTTAAATCAAATGTTTCAGCCATACGTGTTGTGGTTCGTGGATCTGTATTGCATCACTTAACCATCTTCTCTGTTGGGGATTTAGATAATCTTTTACTGTCATAAAGTCTTGATGATCTTTTTCTCTCGTATTCTTCACTTTATATAAAAGTACAATTTCTGGATTAAGATATGGAACGCCTTCGCCTGTATAACTACATATTTCCTTAATAGGAGAGGAAATGCTCATATCTCTCCTAAACTTCCACTTATCACCGTTTGTCTCATTAAGTAGAACTTCCATCTCTTCCTTATTCAATTCATTTAGAACGTGTATTTCATGAATAGGAAGTTCCAGATATTCACTTTCCCAAGGATGGAGTTTACCGCTAATGACCTTCTTACATTCCCAATCTTGTAGGTAATCCTTTAATCTTAATTAATCTTTACGAAAAATCGCTATCTCTATATCCTTATGTATTCTTGATTCTTTACCGATATGAAGATCAATTGCCCAACCACCTGCAATAAACCAACTCCAGTTAAAGTTTTCCATCAGTTTATTGATTCTTCTACACTGTTCAAATGACATAGCATCCCCCTTAGTAATCCTTAATTTCAATAAACACGCTTGTGTTTTTGTTTTCCGAACAACACCATTAAAACTTCCCATATTCTTTTGTAAACTATGATTTCTATACCGTTGCCCGAACTAAATAACGTTGAAACGTAATGGGTAATCCTTCGCTCACTGCATTTTGCTCAAATATCGTACTGATATGTTGCAAATTTTCACCACTTAACAAATTAAATACAGTTTGTTTTTGACCAAAACAAAGTAGTTTTAATACATCAGTAGGTGATTGTAAATACTCAGTATTATTGACTATTTCAATGTCTATGTGGGACAACTTACTTTTTACCAGTCTTTGCTTTATTAAATCTAAGGTATTCCCTTTATTTTGTTTGAAGAGGTTGGGGAATAAATGAGGTAACTCCTTACCAGAATCATCTCCTGGATGAAGTCCAAGTATTTTCCCACCTTTTTTAACGACATTACTTAGCAAGAGATATGCAGATGTGGGGCCTTTACGAATATATGCACAATCAAATTCATCTTGTGTGAAAGGCAGTCCACTTTTTGAATTACCGACAACAAATGACACATTCATCTTTTTATTCTGATTTCCGCTTTCTACAAAACTATCAGTAACGTCAAAGCCAACAACCTTTTTTGCTAATGAACTACACAGTATAGCAAATTCTCCGTGTCCACATCCAACATCTAACACTTTTTTGTTCTGAATCATACTAAACACTTCTTCATCAAATAAAGATTCTCCATTGGGCTTCGATAATAATGAATTCCAAGGATATTGGTATTTTCCAGAAAGTTCACCAAGTTGTTTATACCAATCTATAGAATGGGGTTCCAACCAGTCAGGATGATTGGATGGATCAAGTAATTCAAAGTTTAGTTTCAAGCTCTCCACTCCTTTAGTTCTGTAATTAGTACAAAATCCTTAGGTTTATTCCCATATTCTCTTAACATGTACGAGCTTTTTACCATCGAATGATAGTTTATAAATGTCAGGCATTTCAAGTTCCTTCCAAAATCCGAATCCATATTTCCTGTCGAAATGATTCATAATTAAGACCATAATGTTACCATGAGTACCGATTACTACGTTTTTGCCTGGATAATTTTCTAATACTTGTAAAGTCGCATAAACACCTCTTTTTTGAGCTGTCTTATTTGATTCTCCACCTTCCCATGAAAAATTATCATCCTTCCAAACTTTAGTAATAGCGGCTGTAAAATCTTTAACAGGGTTTTCCGCCAAAAGGCGTTCTTTAAAATCATCCACTAACACAATCTCTTTATTTAAGTATTTGGCCATTCCTTCAACCGTTTGAATTGCACGTCTATAAGGACTTGAAAAGACAATATCAATATTTTCTTTTTTCAGCAAATTTGTTACAGTATTTGCGTCAGTAAAGCCACGGTCAGACAACGGTCTTCCTGCTTCGTCTGGTGTATATGTAGAATGAGCATGTCTAACAAAGTACAAATTGGTCAACAAACTTCCCACGCTCCTATTCATATTGGCAATAATAGAAATGAATAAAGTTCTCATGAGGATGATTGATCTCCTTACAATTTTACCTAAACTTCAAAAAGTGAATATGAAAAAAGACATATTCCAAAAAATGAAATATGCCTTTTGCTTATGATCCGAGAGGGATTCGAACCCCCGACCCCATCCCTGTCAAGGATGTATTCTCCCACTGAACTATCGGATCAGATTATACAATTTCTCTACCCTATCATCACTGTACTCTACTGCTAAACTACCAGATCCTTGAGTAGATATACATATAATTATATAAAAAATAAAGAAAAAGTCAATAATTGGTGCTTCATTAAATATAAAATCTTAAGGTACACTCGCTTTACAGCTATTTTTGCCAATGCTCATTGTCATTCTGATAACATTAAAATAGCTTTCATTACAGTCATAATGGATAAAAGTACTTCATTACAGATTATCCAACCTTATACAAAGATTCCAATTTCATTTTAACACCTTATCGAATGCTACTTCATTTTAAAAAAAGTAGCCTAAATCAATTACGATTTAAGCTACTATCTACTTTCCTCTTACTTACTATCACTTTAGTTAGGCTGCTTGTGGTTTTACAGTATTATTACGTTTAAAGACATATTGCAGAACGACTAAGAGAATAAATATGGCTAAGCCAACAATATCTGAAATTCCTTCTGGATAAATGAGCAATAATCCCCCAATTATACCTAATATCCGCTCTATCCATGTTAGTTTGCGCAACCAGAAGCCGATTACACCCGCACCAATAGCCATCATTCCAGAAATGGCCGTGAATACAACCCAAATTAAGTAATACCAAGTTGTATCAATCATTAATAGCTCTGGTGAGAGAACAAACATATATGGAATAATAAATGCACCTATCGCTAGCTTGGATGCATTTACTCCTGTTTTAATTGGGTCTCCACCAGACACTCCTGCTGCTGCAAACGCGGCAAGCGCAACTGGAGGGGTAATATCTGCCACAATACCGAAGTAGAATACGAATAAATGAGCTGATAAATCTGGTACTCCTAATAGTATAATAGCAGGTGCGGCAATCGTTGAAGTAATAACATAGTTTGCTGTTGTTGGTGAACCCATGCCAAGGATAATAGCTGCGACCATTGTCAGCATCAGAGTTGGAATTAATAAGCCACCGGACAGATCAAGCAGTCCATTTGCCATCTTCAACCCTAAGCCTGTTTTCACAACAACACCAACGATGATTCCAGCGGCAGCCGTTGCCGCAGCAACTCCTAGTGCTGTTCGGGCACCATCCACTAGTGCATCAATGAAATCTCTGAAATTGATTCTTGTTTCCTTACTAATCGCACTAACGACGATCGTAATCACAATCGATAATAAAGCAGCGCGAATGACACTCATTCCACTCATCAATAAGAAAATTACCGCAAGAATTGGAAGAAGTAAATAGATTTTCTTTAATACTTCTTTCTTGTTCGGCATTTCTTCATCTTTTAATCCTCGTAAACCGAGACGCTTTGCTTCAAAGTGAGTCATAATCCAGACACCTGAAAAATAGAGCAATGCAGGGATCGCTGCTGCTTTGGCAATTTCCCAATAAGTAATGCCTCCGCCAATGAACTCAACCATTAGGAAGGCTGCTGCTCCCATAACAGGAGGCATAATTTGTCCACCAGTTGAGGCAGTTGCTTCAACGGCTCCAGCAAACTCCTTCTTATAGCCAAGCTTTTTCATCATTGGGATGGTAAAAGAACCGGAAGTGACTACATTTGCTACTGAGCTTCCGCTAATCGTACCTTGTAAAGCACTTGAGAAAATAGCCACCTTTGCCGGACCTCCTGTTGCTTTCCCAGCAATTGAAACAGCTAGATCATTAAAGTATTGACCAACCCCTGTTTTTACAAGGAAAGACCCAAATAGCAGGAATAAGAAGATGAATGTTGAGGATACACCTAAGGGAGTACCCAAAATTCCTTCTGTTGTAAAGAACATTGTTTGTACTAGCCGTTCAAGGTCAAGACCTCTATGAGCTAAAAAGCTTGGCATATAAGGGCCAAAAAGAGCATATAACAAAAATACAATGGCAATAATTGTGATTGGTAACCCAACCGCTCGTCGTGTTGCTTCAAGCACCAATAATACCGCTAAAAGTCCAACCAAAAAATCAATTTCTGTTAGCCGTCCCGCTCTCATGACGATCTCGTCTATAAATAAGGGCCAGTATGCACCTACTGCTACGCCAAGAATAGCAAGGATTATATCGTACCATGCGACTTTATGCTTGCGCCCCTTATCTTTTTTCCTAGCAGGAAATAAAAGAAAAATAAGTGCTAAGGCAAATCCCAAATGAACAGAACGCTGTAGCTGCGCTGTTAGCATTCCAAATACACCCGTATATAGATGGAATAAAGAGAATGATAACAAACCGAAAAAAACAATCCAACCGATTATCCCTTTTAATTTTCTTGTTCCTGCTTCTGGGTCATACTTCTCCAATATTTTCTGCTGTTCTTCAAGAGATAATGTTTCCTCCGAATTACTCAAGGATGTTCACTCCTTTCAATTGTTCAAAAACACTTATTTTGTCTATCTTTATGCGCAGCAACGTTCCGGGTTCTATATACCTAGAAAGAGGATATTCAAGTTCCTTATAAATTAACGTGTGATTTGCTCTCACTTTCCCTAATCTAAGATCAAATAAAGGAAAAATGCGATTCATGTTTTTTATAAAATATTTGCCGTCTTTATGCTCAAATATTTCACCTTCTGAAGCATTTTCCGGCATTCCAATTGCAAAATCTTCGTACATCAGTTCATATTGCTTGATCTGTTTGTCCTTCGTTACAAGATAGCTTTCGATTACATCTGATCGATGGATAGAATGTAAATATTTAATTTTGAACTGCTCATCCTTATGTATCGGAATATAGGCGAGCACCTTACCAGTATGTTGATATTGAAAAACCAGTGCTTGCTTTAAGGGAATGAAAAACAGAAATACGATGGATATGAGAATGAGGGAAACCAGGATAAGCATTTTTCTATCTGGCTTTTTTTCTTTCATGTAAACCCCACCTAATCAACGTTCAGGAAAATGCTTTAAAGATATAATGACCGGCATAAAAACCTTTAATATGGTTTTATAGCCGGTCAAGTTATCTCCTAATGAATGTATGGTTTACTTAGGAGATATGCCTTTTTCATCATAGTACTTTTGTGCGCCAGGATGAATGTCAATTCCCACACCATTCACAGCATTTTCCGCACTAATTAATTTACCTTTTGCATGTGCCACTTGATCTAAATTTTCAAAGATTGCTTTCGTCACTTCATAAACTACGTCTTCAGAGAGATCATTCGTAACAACAAGCATCGCTTGAACGGCTACAGTTGTCACAGCATCCGCAAGACCATATGTGCCAGCAGGAACTTCATCCTTCACATAATATGGATATTTCTCGATTAAAGCATCAATTTTATCTTGTGCAATTGGGATAATAACGACATCTTCCGTTGCAGAAAGACCTTCTACAGCACCTGTAGGCGTTCCAGCTGTAACGAATGCAGCATCAATTGTACCATCTTGAATACCAGCAGTTGACTCATCAAAGGAAAGATCCTGTTTGTTAATATCATCAAAAGTCATGCCATGCATTTCAAGAATTTGTTCTGCATTTGGGTTCGTTCCAGAACCAGGGGCACCGACAGAAACCTTCTTGCCTTTTAAATCTTCTACAGTTTTAATCCCAGATTTAGTTGTTGTAACGATTTGGATTGTTTCAGGATACAGTGTGCCAATCGCACTTACGTTATCAACGGCTGCACCTTCAAACATTAATTTGCCTTCTTTCGCATAAGAAGCAATGTCTGTTTGCGAGAAAGCGATT
Organism: Cytobacillus eiseniae; assembly: GCF_017874625.1. Taxonomy (GTDB): domain Bacteria; phylum Bacillota; class Bacilli; order Bacillales; family Cytobacillaceae; genus Cytobacillus; species Cytobacillus eiseniae. Next base: position 49,518 of record NZ_JAGIKZ010000027.1, read on the forward strand.
TCAGCATTGCCATCTTTCAGCGTATTCATATTCTCAGCAGAAGCACCAGAACTTTCAGCAGTCGTCTGAATTCCAGTCTCATCAGAAATAATGTTAGCAAATGCACCACCAAGCGGATAATATGTACCACCAGTTCCACCTGTCAAAATACTCATAAATTTCGGCTTTTCTGTTCCAGCTGTGTTATCGTCGTCCTTTTCACCTGAAGTTTCAGAACCTCCACTACAAGCTGCTAGAAACATCGAGAATGCTAGAAGGAAAGCAGTCAGTAAAAATATGCTTCTCTTTTTCAATTATTTTGTCCCCCTTTTCGAATTGTTTGTTTATTCAAAATATAGTTTAACATAAAAATTAGGAAAATTGTAAAAAATAAGTCTGCTTATAATGAAAACAGATTACTAGTTCTCATCATAGGAAATTATGATAAGAAATTTTTATTAACTTGCATGTTCTCCAAAAAAATATCCATATTATACATATATGTTTAATAGCATGAATCAATTATTTCTTAAATTTTTTCAAACATGTTAAAAGCTTTTCCACCAAACTTATGTTAAAATATCATGCAAAGCTTACATAACATCAAATGGAGGAATCATCTATGCAAGAAACTAGAGGAACCATTAAAGATATGACTATATCAAGTAAGGAATTAGGCGAGGACATCGAACTGCTTGTATACTTGCCTGCAACTTATACTCCTTTATATAAGTATCACATGCTAATTGTCCCAGACGGCAGAGATTATTTTCAACTAGGGAGAATTGGCCGTACAACAGATGAATTACTAAAAAACAGAGAAATTGAAAATATTATTATTGTTGGGATTCCTTATAAAAATGTAGAGGATCGCTGGAAGAAGTATCATCCAAAAGGAGAACAAAATCATGCCTACATCCGATTTTTAGCTCATGAGCTCGTTCCATTTTTAGATCAGGAATTTCCAACCTATCAAATGGGAATGGGCCGTGCACTATTAGGAGACTCACTTGCAGCAACCGTCTCATTAATGGCTGCATCTGAATATCCTCATACATTCGGTAAAGTTTTACTTCAATCTCCGATGGTGGATGAGAATGTATTACATGCGGTTAAAGAAATCAATCAGCCTCATCTAACAAGTGTTTATCATGTAATTGGTAAAGAGGAAACCAATGTTCAAACAACAAAAAATGAAGAGAAAGATTTTCTCACTCCAAATAGAGAACTTTCAAAACTATTTACAGAAAAGGGCTTTCCCTATTTCTATGATGAATTTGATGGAGACCATACATGGACCCATTGGCAACCAGATTTAAAAAGAGCATTAAAACAAATGTTTTCATAATCCTTTCACAGAAAAATAGTTCTCAGAAATCAAAACCACCAGTGTGAACTGGTGGTTTGCTCTGCGGCTGAAAGCCTCTCTTACCGGCCTTGGCCTTAAAGGCCCACTGAAAGGGTTTCCCT
>NZ_JAGIKZ010000028.1 GCF_017874625.1 Cytobacillus eiseniae
ATATTATACTAGTAGTCCTTCAAAAAAATTGAAGATGAAGGGCCTTATTCAGTAGTGCCCTCTAGCCAAAAAGTGTTTTCATACAAAATTATAAACTTAATTATTGTGGATGACTTTGCGACAAGTTCTGCGTCTAGCTCCTCAAGAAATACATCGGCAGCATAAGCATCGCACGAGTATAAGTGTATTTCTTATAGGAGTAGCGCCTACCCCCGACGTACAGGATGTACTAGTGTCGACAATGCGACAGGACGTCGCGTTTTTATCGACCTCGAGCTCACAAGTCAATCCTCTAAAAATCAGTAAAGGACACCTTGCAGAGAGGCTAGCCTTGTGCTATGCCTGAGGCTGATCAAGGCGCTTGCGCTTTTGTTCTTCTGGAATTCATATGTATAACTAACTATGTGAGTAAGTTGCTGTTTGCACGACAAGTGGCCTTTCGATGGATACTTACATCACATGGATGAGAGCCAATACTAAATGAACTTTGCCTTATTCTATATGGATAAGGCATATTTTGGTCGAGCTGTCCTCCTTTAATAAATAATAGGTTTGGGAACTTAAAAAAACGGGAAAATTATTAATACTTGTTAATTGCATCGCTAAATATACTTATGTATAATTAAAGTCAAATATAGTCAAAGTCAGATTAGGGGGAGGAATGATGAGGAATATTTCGGATATCATCGAAAATTATTTAAAACAAGTATTAGAGATGAGTGAAAGGGAACTTGTCGAAATTAAACGAAGTGAAATTGCAGATAAATTTCAGTGTGTCCCTTCTCAAATCAATTATGTAATAAATACAAGATTTACAATTGAAAAGGGATATATGGTAGAAAGTAAACGGGGTGGCGGTGGATATATCCGAATCATGAAGGTTCAATCATATGACCATGCCCATTTAATCGATCAAATTTTAGCATTGATTCATAGCCAATTAACCCAAAACAGTGCGGAAAATGTCATTATTCGACTTGTTGAAGAAGAGATTATTACAGATAGAGAAGCAAAAATTATGCTTAGTGTGATTGATCGTTCTGTTTTATATATTGATCTTCCTTATCGAGATGAACTTCGTGCAAGAATGTTAAGAGCCATGTTAACTACTTTAAAATATAAATAAAAAACACCGAGCTGGAGAGGTGACGATATGATATGCGAAGAATGTAATCAAAGGCCGGCATCGTTGCATTTTACTAAAATAATAAATGGTGAAAAAGCTGAATATCATTTGTGCGAGAAATGTGCTCAGGAAAAGGGCGATATGTTCATTACAAACGGAGCAACAGGCTTTTCAATAAATAATTTATTAGCAGGTTTGCTGAATATGAATCCAACCATTCAAAAACATGAACAAGATTCATTTCAAAAGGAAAATATCGTGCAATGTGATCAATGTTCCATGACTTTTCAGCAGTTTATTAAATTAGGGAGATTTGGCTGTGCTAACTGTTATAAAGCCTTTGGAGATCAGTTAACACCTATTCTGAGAAGACTGCACAGTGGGAACTCCTCACATAATGGGAAGATTCCTGCAAGGATTGGCGGCAGTCTACATCTGAAAAAAAATATAGAGCAGCTAAAGCACCAGTTGAAAGAGATTATTTCAAAGGAAGAGTTTGAAAAAGCAGCACAAATTAGAGACGAAATACGCTTATTAGAAAGCCAATTAAATACAAATCATGAGGGGGGGAAGTAGGCTTGTCGTTAGAACGTTTTATCAATCAAGCAATCAGCTCCTGGATGAGTGCTGAGGGTCCGGATGCGGATATAATCCTCAGTTCACGAATTCGATTAGCTCGAAATATAAATCAATACAAATTCCCCATTCTTTTTACGAATGACGAAGCCAAATCAGTCATTCAAAAGATCCAAGTGATAATGGACGATTCTTCTTTTTCAAAACTTGGGAAAATGGAAATTTTATTAATGGATGAGCTTCAGCCCCTTCAAAAAAGAGTTCTTATGGAAAAGCATCTGATTAGTCCTCATCTTGCAGAGAATGCTTCATTCGGTGCTTGTTTACTATCGGAGAATGAAGAATTAAGTGTAATGATTAATGAAGAGGATCATATTCGTATTCAATGCTTATATCCAGGGTTTCAGTTATTAGAGGCTTTGGCAATGGCAAATGAAGTAGATGATTGGCTCGAGGAAAAGATTGATTATGCATTTGATGAAGGGATTGGTTATCTAACAAGCTGTCCAACGAATGTAGGTACTGGATTAAGAGCCTCTGTAATGATGCATTTACCAGGACTAATTCTTACACAACAAATGAACCGGATTATTCCTGCAATTAATCAATTAGGGCTAGTGGTAAGAGGGATTTATGGGGAAGGCAGCGAAGCTTTAGGGAATATCTTTCAAGTGTCTAATCAAATGACTCTTGGGAAATCAGAAAGTGATATTGTTGAAGATTTAATAAGTGTTGTTAGTCAGTTAATTTCACAAGAAAGGTCCGCCCGTGAAGCATTAGTGAAGTCTTCTAACATACAATTAGAAGATAGAGTTTTCCGCTCCTTTGGAACCTTATCCAATTCACGAATTATTGAATCAAAGGAAGCGGCTAAATGTTTGTCAGATGTCCGTTTAGGTATCGATATGGGCTATCTAAAAGGTTTGTCTAAGAATATTCTAAATGAGCTGATGATTTTAACACAGCCAGGGTTTCTACAGCAATATGCAGGAGGTCCATTACGACCTCATGAACGAGATATCCGTAGAGCTACCTTAATAAGAGAAAGATTAAAAATGGAGAATCAATAGATAGGAGGATAATGATATGATGTTCGGTCGATTTACAGAAAGGGCCCAAAAGGTACTGGCATTAGCACAAGAGGAGGCCATTCGATTAGGTCATAATAATATTGGAACAGAGCATATTCTTCTAGGGCTTGTACGTGAAGGGGATGGCATTGCTGGTAAAGCCCTTTATGCACTTGGGCTTGGTTCTGAAAAAATTCAAACTGAAGTAGAGAATTTAATTGGAAGAGGGCAAGACACGTCCCAAACTCCTCAATATACGCCTCGAGCGAAGAAAGTAATTGAACTGTCAATGGACGAAGCAAGGAAATTAGGCCATTCCTATGTAGGAACAGAGCATATCCTGCTTGGGCTTATAAGAGAAGGGGAAGGCGTAGCTGCTCGAGTACTTAACAATCTAGGTGTTAGTCTTAATAAAGCCCGTCAGCAAGTATTGCAGTTATTAGGAAGCAATGAGTCAGGAAACCATCAGGGCGGTTCATCTGCTAATGCGAATACACCTACTCTTGATGGTTTAGCAAGGGATTTAACAGCGATCGCAAAGGAAGGGAGTCTAGATCCAGTTATCGGCCGCAGCAAGGAAATCCAGCGTGTGATTGAAGTGTTAAGTCGCCGTACGAAGAATAACCCTGTCCTTATTGGCGAGCCTGGTGTTGGGAAGACAGCAATAGCTGAAGGCTTAGCCCAGCAAATTATAAATAATGAAGTACCTGAAACCCTTCGTGATAAAAGAGTAATGACTCTTGATATGGGAACGGTTGTTGCTGGTACTAAATATCGTGGAGAGTTTGAAGATCGTCTAAAAAAGGTGATGGATGAGATTCGACAAGCGGGTAATATCATCTTATTCATTGATGAGCTTCATACATTAATTGGAGCTGGTGGTGCAGAAGGTGCAATTGATGCTTCGAATATTCTTAAACCATCTCTTGCGCGTGGTGAATTGCAATGTATCGGAGCAACAACCCTTGATGAATATCGTAAATACATCGAGAAAGATGCAGCATTAGAAAGACGCTTTCAGCCAATTCGAGTGGATGAACCGACAGCTGAAGAGTCTGTGCAAATTCTGTATGGTTTGCGTGATCGCTATGAAGCTCACCATCGTGTAACGATAACAGATGCAGCGATTGATGCGGCTGTTAAACTGTCAGATCGCTATATTTCTGATCGTTTCCTTCCTGATAAGGCAATTGATTTGATTGATGAGGCTGGTTCAAAGGTTAGGCTTCGTTCGTATACAACACCACCTAATTTAAAGGAATTAGAGGTAAAGCTTGAGGATGTTCGTAAAGAGAAGGATGCAGCTGTACAAAGCCAGGAATTTGAAAAGGCGGCTTCTTTACGAGATACAGAGCAACGTCTGCGCGAACAACTTGAAGAAACGAAGAAAACGTGGAAAGAAAAACAAGGAAAAGAAAATAGTGAAGTGACTGTCGAAGATATCGCAAGCGTCGTTTCTAGCTGGACTGGGATTCCTGTTTCAAAACTAGCAGAAACCGAAACACAAAAGCTGTTAAACCTTGAAGAAATTCTTCATTCAAGATTGATTGGGCAAGAAGAGGCAGTAAAGGCCATCTCTAAAGCTGTTCGTCGTGCGCGTGCAGGACTTAAAGATCCGAAGCGTCCAATAGGCTCATTTGTTTTCCTTGGCCCGACAGGAGTTGGGAAAACAGAACTAGCTCGTGCTTTAGCTGAAGCGATGTTCGGTGATGAAGATGCAATGATTCGTATTGATATGTCGGAATATATGGAGAAGCACTCTACTTCAAGACTAGTAGGATCACCTCCTGGATATGTCGGATATGAGGAAGGTGGACAGCTTACAGAGAAGGTCCGTAGAAAGCCATATTCAGTTGTCTTATTAGATGAAATTGAAAAGGCACATCCAGATGTGTTCAATATTCTCCTACAAGTGTTAGAGGATGGACGTTTAACAGATTCTAAAGGAAGAACAGTAGATTTCCGAAATACAGTTTTAATTATGACGTCTAATGTAGGGGCAGAAGCATTAAAGCGCAACAAATATGTTGGATTCAATATTCAAGATGGAGAACAGGACTATAAGGATATGAAATCGAAGGTAATGGAGGAACTGAAGAAAGCATTCCGACCTGAGTTCCTAAACCGTATCGATGAGATTATTGTTTTCCACGCGTTAGAGAGAAAGCATCTAAAAGAAATCGTTACATTGATGTCCGATTCATTAACTAAACGATTAAAAGAACAGGATATTGATATTGAATTAACGGAAGCAGCGAAGGAAAAAATTTCAGTTGAAGGGTATGATCCTGAATACGGAGCAAGACCACTTCGCAGAGCAATTCAAAAGCATATTGAGGATCGTTTATCAGAAGAGCTGCTAAGAGGCACTGTTTTAACAGGCCAAAAGGTAGTAATTGATGTCAAAGATGGAGAATTTACTGTTGAAACCGGTAAGTCAGCCATTGCAGCTACTCTACAAAAATAAACATTGAAAAGAAGGAAGGTGCACGTAGAAAAAACGTGTACCTTCTTTGTAATTACTATAAGCAGCAAGGCGTATACTATAGGTATGAGTATTTTTCCATTATATAAAAAATGCAAGGGATGATTAGAGAGGGAGAAAAAAGAATGGCAAAAAGAAAAACGAAGTTTATGTGTCAGGAATGCGGGTATGAGTCACCTAAATGGATGGGGAAATGTCCTGGGTGTGGTGTGTGGAATAAAATGGTCGAAGAGGTGGAGAAAGCATCTACATCAAGAAGAGGGGCATTTGCTCATTCACAAGGCTCGACGATTGTTGCGAAAGCTACACCAATTACCTCGATTGAGACAGTCAGTGAACCGAGAATCTATACCGATCTAAAGGAATTGAATCGTGTCCTAGGCGGTGGGGTTGTAAGAGGATCTTTAGTGTTGATAGGCGGAGATCCGGGTATTGGGAAGTCGACATTGCTTCTACAAGTCTCCTCACAATTAGCGAATAAAAACCACTCCGTATTATACATATCTGGGGAAGAATCGATGCGTCAAACGAAACTGCGCGCAGATCGTTTAGGTGTTTCATCAAATAATTTACTAGTCTATTCAGAGACAAGTCTTGAAGAGATTAGCAGAACAATTGAGCAAGTGAACCCAAGCTTTGTCATTATTGATTCCATCCAGACCATTTTTCACCCTGAGGTAACATCTGCCCCTGGGAGTGTTTCTCAAGTAAGAGAGTGTACCGCTGAATTGATGCGAATTGGTAAAACAAAAGGGATTGCAATCTTTATTGTTGGGCATGTAACGAAAGAAGGTTCGATAGCAGGACCGAGGCTATTAGAGCATATGGTAGATACGGTACTTTATTTTGAGGGGGAACGCCATCATACGTACCGGATTCTACGGGCTGTGAAAAATCGATTTGGATCTACAAATGAAATGGGTATTTTTGAAATGAAAGAGTTTGGCTTGGAGGAGGTTGATAATCCATCTGAAATATTTCTAGAAGAACGATCTCAAGGGGCAGCAGGATCAACGGTAGTTGCTTCGATGGAAGGCACCCGTCCTGTTCTTGTAGAAATCCAAGCACTTATTTCCCCAACCAGCTTTGGAAATCCGAGAAGAATGGCAACTGGAATTGATCATAATAGAGTCTCTTTGTTGATGGCAGTATTAGAAAAGCGTGTGGGAATGCTCTTACAGAATCAGGATGCATATTTAAAGGTAGCAGGTGGAGTGAAGCTAGATGAACCAGCGATTGATTTAGCGGTTGCTGTCAGTATCGCCTCCAGTTTCCGTGATAAGCCAACAAAGCCAACAGACTGTATTATTGGCGAGGTGGGCTTAACTGGTGAAGTGAGAAGGGTATCAAGAATCGAACAGCGGGTGCAGGAGGCTGCAAAGCTTGGATTTGAAAGAGTCATCATTCCTGCTAATAATTTAGGTGGCTGGAATGTCCCAAAAGGGATCGAATTGATTGGTGTAGGTTCTGTTAGTGAAGCATTAAAAGCAACATTAGGAGGATAAGACATGGATGGAAAGAAGCTTGGTGAAAAAACAATGAGTGAAATCCTGCAATTTATGGCTCCAGGGACACCTATTAGAGAAGGCATTGATAATGTCCTTCGGGCGAATACAGGAGGATTAATCATTCTTGGGAGTAAAGAAAAAATTACACATATAGTTGATGGTGGATTTCAAATCAATGCTTTATTCTCGCCAAGCTACTTATATGAATTGGCAAAAATGGATGGAGCGATTGTATTAAATGAAGAAGGAAATAAAATTCTCATTGCCAATGCTCAGCTAGCCCCAGATACAAGCATCCCTTCTACAGAAACAGGTATGCGCCACAGGACAGCAGAAAGGGTAGCAAAGCAAACGGGATCACTAGTGATTGCGATCTCTCAAAGACGGAATGTGATCACGCTATATAAAGGTCATTTTCGTTATGCGCTACGCGATATTTCCGTGATCTTATCAAAAGCAAATGTTGCATTGCAGACACTTGAGAAATATTCTGTAGTATTAGAGCAAAGTATTGCTAATTTAAGTGTGCTAGAATTTGAAGAGCTAGTTACTTATTGCGATATAATTAATGTTTTCCATAGCATTGAAATGGTCTTAAGAATAAAAACAGAACTGCTTACTTATCTGAATGAATTAGGAATAGAAGGAAGGCTTATTCGCCTGCAAATGAATGAAATCCTATTAGATATTGAAAAAGAAGCAGAGTTAATCATAAAGGATTATGCGCACGCCAAACAAGTTGATACGAAAGAAATATTTAGTAAATTACAAGAATTATCTACTGGTAAAATATTGGAGGATTCCACTATTTTAAAGTTATTAGGATACAATGGATATATTCATACTGATGAGTATAAATGTCCAAGAGGCTATCGAATCTTAACAAAAGTCCCGCGCTTGCCTCCAGTTATTATTGAAAATTTAATTGTTCGATTTAAAGATTTACCAGCAATTGTTGCGGCCACTGTAGAGGAATTGGATGAAGTAGAAGGAATCGGTGAAGTAAGAGCAAGGAAAATTAAAGAGGGGCTAAAGCTAATCAAGAATCAGCTTTTAGCGGATCGACAGCTATAAAGTGACTATTGAACTATAATTCCTATTATGTTACAATGGCTGTTTGTTTTATTTGACACCAGATTGCAATAGGTGCTAACCTTAGGCTGTAGTCATATCAATGGTTTTCAACTATATTTTAATATAATTTATTTACGAATGAAAAATTAGTTTCTTTAGGTTTCAATTTTTAGAATCTGTTTATAATGATTAGAAGGAGGTGAGGGAATGTTAAAACGTATTGTTCAAGCATGTTTCCTTATTATTGGAGTTACGCTTGGGATATTTTTGATTCCTGACTTATTAAGATTGGTTTCTTTGAATGAAATTCCTATGCTATATAATCCTTATATGTCCGCTGTGCTAGGTGCAATTATTTTTTATCTTATTTCTTTTTGGGCGGTTGATTATGTTGTTAATTTTGTAAAATGGGTAGAGGAATCACTTGTACGAGTACCGATTACCGATATCATTTTCGGGAGCATCGGACTAGTATTTGGATTAATTATTGCCTTTTTGATTGGCTATGCCTTGAATGCAATTGAAGTTCCGATATTAAATACGGTTGCACCAATTGTCCTGACATTAATATTTGGTTATTTAGGGTTTCAAGTAGGTTTTAAAAAGCGTGATGAGTTATTAGGTTTGCTTTCAAATCGAAAGAAAAAAGTAGTGGAAGAGGAAGCAGAAGTCACCAATAAAAATGTATTGAAAATCTTAGATACTAGTGTCATTATTGATGGCAGAATTGCAGATATTTGCCAGACTGGATTTCTAGAGGGAACGATTGTTATACCACAATTCGTTCTAGAGGAATTACAACATATCGCAGATTCCTCTGATGTGTTAAAGCGCAACAGAGGGAGAAGAGGTCTTGATATTCTCAATCGAATTCAGAAAGAACTATCAATAAAGGTAGAAATTTATGAAGGTGATTTTGAAGAGATCCAGGAAGTAGATAGCAAGCTTGTGAAACTTGCAAAGATTACAAACGGCATGGTAGTTACGAATGACTTTAATCTGAATAAAGTGTGTGAATTCCAAGGTGTAGCGGTTCTAAATATTAATGATCTTGCTAATGCGGTTAAACCGGTTGTCCTTCCTGGGGAAGAGATGAAGGTGCAAGTGATCAAGGATGGAAAAGAACAAAATCAAGGGATTGCTTATCTAGATGATGGAACAATGATTGTTGTTGAGGATGGTCGAGACTATATTGGCAAGCATATTGATGTATTAGTAACGAGTGTCTTGCAAACTTCTGCTGGACGAATGATTTTTGCTAAGCCAAAGCTATTAGAAAAAGCATTATAGTGGGATTGGAGTTTGTTTGCATGGCTTATCAAGTCATTATTCCTGCAGCAGGCCAAGGAAAGAGAATGGAAGCAGGGAAAAATAAGTTATTATTAGAGATAAATGATTTACCTATTCTAATTCATACATTGAATGTATTTCAAAATGATGAAGCATGTAATGGGATTTTTCTTGCGATCAACCCTCAAGAGGAACAAGAATTACGGGAAATGATTGAGAGCAATCAGCTGACAAAGGTCATAGCCCTTGTTCCTGGTGGAAAAGAGAGACAGTACAGTATATATAATGCATTAAAACATATAGAAAAAGAAGGCATCATCCTTGTTCACGATGCAGCACGGCCATTTATTGATAAGGGACTTCTTCATCCTTTAATTAAAGCTGCTGAAAAAGAGGGGGCTGCTATATTAGCTGTCCCTGTTAAAGATACGATAAAAAAGGCTTCGGGGACGATCGTAACTGAAACGGTTGAACGTTCGAGCTTGTGGGCTGTTCAAACCCCGCAGGCTTTTCGCTTTTCCATTTTAATAGAAGCTTATAATAAAGCAGAAGAAGATGGTTTTCTTGGAACGGATGATGCAAGTTTAGTAGAGCGGATTGACCAAGAAATTGTGATTGTACAAGGGAACTATGACAATATTAAGTTGACGACACCGGAAGATTTATATTTCGCAGAAGCAATCATTAAGAAACGAAAAGATCAGCAGTAGAACTTTATTTAAAGGGGACAATAAGATGTTTCGAATTGGACAAGGATTTGATGTACATCAACTAACAGAGGGGCGTCCGTTAATACTTGGCGGAATTGAAATCCCATATGAAAAAGGATTATTAGGTCATTCAGATGCGGATGTTCTTTTACATACAGTAGCTGATGCATGCTTAGGTGCGATTGGTGAGGGAGATATCGGCAGGCATTTCCCAGATACAGATGAGGCCTTTAAGGATGCGGATTCTGCAAAATTATTGACGCATGTATGGGCGATTGTAAAAGAAAAAGGGTATGAGCTTGTAAATGCAGATTGTACAATTATTGCGCAAATGCCAAAAATGGCTCCATACGTTGGACAAATAAGAGAACGAATTGCTCAATTGTTAGAAACAGAGATTGATCGGATCAATGTGAAAGCAACAACGACAGAGAAGCTTGGTTTTACGGGCAGAGGTGAAGGGATTGCCTCACAGGTAGCTGTATTGCTGCAAAAAAGCAAAGGGGAGTAGGCCCTCTTTTCTTTTGGTTTTAAATCGTAATGACTGAATAATAAGCTACTAGCAAAATGCTGATGAAAAAATGAAGAAAAAGAAGAGAATTAGGGAGGCAAAAGTCAGATGACAAAGGATATTCGCGTACGTTATGCCCCAAGTCCAACTGGACATTTACATATCGGTAATGCTCGTACAGCATTATTTAATTATTTATATGCTCGTAATAAAGGTGGAAAGTTCATTATCCGCATTGAGGATACGGACAAGAAGCGGAATATTGAAGGCGGCGAGGAAAGTCAGCTTAAGTACCTTAAATGGCTTGGAATGGATTGGGATGAAAGTGTTGATAAAGAAGGAGCACTTGGCCCATATCGCCAATCTGAACGGAATGAGATTTATGAGCAATACTACAATGAACTTCTAGAAAAAGGCCATGCCTATAAATGCTACTGTACAGAAGAGGAAATTGAAGCAGAGCGTGAAGTGCAAGTTGAAAAAGGAGAAACACCTGCTTATTCCGGGAAATGTCGCCATTTAACGAAAGAAGAACAGTTAAAATTAGAAGCGGAAGGCAGACAACCAAGCATTCGCTTTTTAGTTCCGAAAGGGAAGGTCTTTTCTTTCACAGATATGGTGAAAGGGGAAGTGGCTTTTGAAGCAGATGGGATTGGAGATCACGTCATTGTGAAAAAGGACGGGACACCAACCTATAATTTTGCTGTCACTGTTGATGATCATCTCATGGAGATTTCCCATGTATTAAGGGGAGATGACCATATTTCAAATACACCGAAGCAGTTAATGATTTATGAAGCATTGGGCTGGGAAGCACCAATTTTTGGACATATGACATTGATTGTGAACGAAAGCCGTAAGAAATTAAGTAAGCGTGACGAGTCAATCATCCAATTTATTGAGCAATACGAAGAGCTTGGTTATTTGCCAGAGGCATTATTTAACTTTATTGCTTTACTTGGTTGGTCCCCATCAGGAGAAGAGGAAATATTCTCTAAGGATGAATTTATTCAGCTCTTCGATGCGAATCGATTATCGAAATCACCAGCGCTTTTTGATAAACAAAAGCTTACTTGGATGAACAATCAGTATGTGAAGAAACTAGATATTGATCGTCTAGTTTCCATCTCCTTGCCACATCTTGTAAAGGCTGGTCGGGTCAATGAGCAAAGATCAGAAACAGAAGATCTTTGGGTTCGAAATTTAATTGCACTTTATCAAGAAAAAATGAGTTTTGGTGCTGAAATCGTAGAGCTAACAGAGATATTCTTTACAGAGGAAAATAATATGGATGAAGAAGCGAAGGCTGTCATTCAAGAAGAACAAGTGCCTGAAGTTCTTAATTCCTTTTTAAATGAAATCGACGAGTTAAGTGAATTCAAAGCTGAGGAAATTAAAGCAGCGATGAAGGCCGTACAAAAAGCAACAGGTCATAAAGGGAAGAAACTTTTTATGCCGATAAGAGTGGCAATTACTGGTCAAACGCATGGGCCAGATCTGCCGCAAGCCATTGCTTTGTTTGGCAAAGAAAAAGTAAAATTGAGAATAAAGCATATTTTAGGTTAACAAATTATTTGAAATGTAATATAGTATAAAGTAAATCTATATATAAAGTGTAGACGAGGAAAAGTAGGAACATGATGCTTTTTAGAGAGAACCATCACCGGCTGAAAGTGGTTTAAGCCTCTCATCGTTTTGAAGTGCCCCTCTGAGTCTCATTTCGAACAATATTAGCGGTCTAGCTCCAGCGCTTGGGCTTTTCTAATAAGTAGAAATGAGCGGAACTTCTTCCGTTAACAGATTAAAGTTGAGGCTGAAATTAGTCTAAACAGAGTGGAACCGCGCGGATAAAAGCGTCTCTGTCTTCATTGACAGAGGCGTTTTTTTTATTGTTAAGGAAATTATAAATTAAAATGTTGTGTATAACTTTGAGATATGTTCTGCGTCTAGCTCCAGCGCCTACCCCCTCGAGGTCACAAGCCAATCCTCCCAGAAAGGTAAAGGACACCTTTCCGTGAGGCTCGTCTTGTGCTTGTCGGGGGTGATCAAGGCGCCTGCGCATTTGTTCTTGTTTGGGAAACAATCCATTCGCTTCTTGTATATTGTTTTGTCATTAAGTATGTTTTAGTTTCAGCTTTATAAGGAACATGACAACCTTATACAAGGAGAAGTACGTAAAGAAAAATCTCCTCATGTTATTGATAGGAAATGAAAAAATTTCCCGGAAAATACTATTTAGAAAAAATGATTTAACAGGAAATGATGACGAATCTGAAGGAGGGAAGAAGAGATGTTTAAGAGGATCAAGGAAGATATTGAAGTAGTCTTTGAACAGGATCCCGCTGCAAGAAGCTATTTAGAAGTAATTTTAACCTATTCTGGCCTTCATGCAATTTGGGCACATCGAATCGCTCATGCTCTTTTCAAAAGGAAGTTCTTTTTCCTTGCCAGAGTCGTATCCCAAATTAGCCGCTTCTTCACAGGAATTGAAATACATCCTGGAGCAACAATTGGCCGACGCTTTTTTATCGACCATGGAATGGGAGTAGTAATAGGTGAAACATGTGAGATTGGGGATAATGTAACTGTTTTCCAGGGAGTTACATTAGGCGGAACAGGGAAGGAGAAGGGGAAGCGACATCCAACAATTAAAGACAATGCACTTATTGCGACAGGTGCAAAGGTTCTTGGCTCCATTACAATTGGAGAAAACTCCAAGGTAGGGGCAGGATCTGTTGTTCTCCATGAAGTACCGCCTAATTCAACAGTTGTAGGGATACCAGGTCGTGTAAAGATTCAAGATGGTGTGAAAATAAGGAAGGATTTAAATCATTCCGATCTTCCAGATCCAGTTGCCGACCGATTGAAAGAATTAGAAAGTGAAATGGCAAAATTAAATAAAGAGCTTGAGAGTTTGAAGAAAGAAAGGAGCCAAGTACATGGCCATTAAAATTTATAATACATTAACAAGAAAGAAAGAACCCTTTATTCCTTTAGAAGAAGGGAAAGTGAAAATGTATGTGTGCGGACCGACCGTTTATAACTATATTCATATCGGAAATGCACGTCCGCCAATTGTCTTTGATACAGTGAGAAGGTATTTTGAATATAGAGGTTATGATATGACCTATATTTCTAATTTCACAGATGTTGATGATAAATTAATCCGTGCTGCCAAGGAGCTTGGAGAGGATGTACCAACAATTGCCGACCGATTTATTGATGCGTACTTTGAGGACGTATCTGCACTTGGCTGCAAACGAGCAGATTCACATCCTCGAGTAACAGAGAGCATGGATCTTATTATCGAATTTATTGAAGTGTTAATAGAAAAAGGGTATGCCTATGAGTCTGAAGGGGATGTTTATTTCCATACACGCAAATTTGATGGGTATGGGAAGTTGTCACATCAATCGATTGATGAGCTGCGCTCGGGTGCCCGGATTGCAGTCGGGGAGAAAAAGAGTGATGCGCTTGATTTTGCTCTTTGGAAAGCTGCTAAAGATGGTGAAATATACTGGGAAAGTCCTTGGGGCAAAGGGCGGCCGGGTTGGCATATTGAATGCTCGGCCATGGCAAAGAAATACTTAGGTGAGACGATCGATATTCATGCGGGAGGACAGGATTTGGCTTTTCCACATCATGAAAATGAAATTGCCCAATCTGAAGCAGTGAATGGAAAAACATTTGCTAACTATTGGATGCATAATGGGTATATTAATATCGATAATGAGAAAATGTCAAAGTCTCTTGGGAACTTTGTACTTGTGCATGATATTATCAAAAATCACGATCCGCAAGTTCTACGATTCTTTATGCTTTCTGTTCATTATCGGAATCCAATTAATTATACAGAAGAGCTATTGGAGAATACACGTGCTGGATTAGAGCGGATTAAGACTTCCTATGAAAACTTGAAGCATCGCCTAACAGCTAGTGCAAATTTAACCGAGCATAATGAGGAATGGATAGAGAAAATCACTGCATTACATGAAGAATTCATTAAAGAAATGGACGATGACTTTAATACCGCTAACGGTATTTCCGTGTTGTTCGAACTCTCTAAACTGGCTAATTACTACTTAATGGAGAAGAATACTTCGACTGAAGTCATTCATGCCTTTACAAAGGAATTCGAAGAGCTGTTTCATGTGCTTGGACTAACTCTTGAAACGGTGAAGGAGAGCTTATTGGATGAAGATATTGATCGCTTGATTCAACAACGAGATCAGGCTAGGAAAGATCGAAACTTCCAGCTTGCTGATGAGATTCGTGATCAACTGAAAGAGATGAATATTATTTTAGAAGATACACCACAAGGTATACGATGGAAAAGAGGCTAAAAAATGCTTCAATATGATAATAAAATTGATGAAAAACAGTTAAATAGCCTCGCCCTTGCTTATATGGGCGATGCTGTTTTTGAAATATATGTTCGCAAGCATCTCATCCATAGTGGAAGGGTGAGACCTAATCAATTACATAGGGAAGCGACTCATTATGTTTCGGCAAAGGCGCAATCACAAATGGCTCATCAATTTCTTGATTCTAGCTTTTTAACCGATGAGGAAATCGCTGTTGTAAAAAGAGGTAGGAATGCCAAATCCGGCTCCACTCCGAAAAATACAGATGTACAGACGTATCGATATAGTACAGCATTTGAATCACTAGTAGGCTTTTTGTATTTGTCTGGACAAGAGGAACGGCTGGAGGAAATAATTGTAGCTGCATTTCAGATTGTTGAAGAAAAGAAAGGAGGAACAGTGAAATGAACGAAGATCTCATTATGGGGAAGAACCCTGTGATTGAAGCATTAAAGTCAGGAAGAGACATTAATAAGATTCTTATTGCAGAAAGTTCACAAAGTGGACAAATGCAGCAAGTGATTGGTTTAGCAAAAGCATCAAACGTGTTTGTTCAATTTGTTCCGAAGAAAAAGTTGGATCAAATGGTAGAAGGGATTCATCAAGGGGTTATTGCTCAAGTGGCTGCTTATCAATATGCAGAGCTAGATGATTTATTTCATGTAGCTGAAAAGAGAAATGAAACCCCCTTCTTCTTATTATTAGATGAAATTGAGGATCCGCATAATTTAGGATCAATTATGAGAACGGCTGATGCAGTAGGGGCGCATGGAATCATTATTCCAAAAAGAAGAGCGGTAGGATTGACCGCAACAGTGGCGAAGGCATCAACAGGTGCCATTGAACATATTCCAGTCGTTCGTGTCACGAATATGGCAAGGACAATGGATGAATTAAAGGAAAGAGGCATATGGATTGCAGGGACAGATGCAAAAGGAAGTGAAGATTATCGCCGATTCGATGGCACATTGCCATTAGGGTTAGTTATTGGCAGTGAAGGCAAAGGAATGGGACGCTTGATTCGTGATAAGTGTGACTTTCTCATTCATTTACCAATGTCTGGTCACGTCACCTCATTAAATGCATCAGTAGCTGCTGCACTTCTTATGTATGAGGTCCATCGGAAACGACATCCTCTCGAGAAATAAAAATGGACATCCTTATCGTTGATGGATATAACGTAATAGGTGCTTGGCCTGAGTTACGACAGCTTAAAAATAAAGACCTATCTGCAGCTAGAGATCGGCTAATAGAAAAAATGGCTGAATACCAAGCCTTCTCTGGATACCGGGTGATCGTTGTTTTTGATGCCCATTTTGTGAAAGGGACAGAAAAAAAATATAATGATTCCAAGGTTGAAGTTATTTTTACAAAATCAAATGAGACGGCTGATGAGCGAATCGAAAAAATGGCGATCAGCCTAAATAATATTAAAACACAAATTCATGTGGCTACCTCCGATTATACGGAGCAATGGGCAATATTTGGACAAGGTGCGTTACGGAAATCTTCAAGAGAATTATTAAATGAGATGAGTAATATAGAGAATCGAATCGGTAAAAGAGTAAAGAAAATCCAAGAGAAAAGGCCTGTCTCCAAAATTCCACTTAGTGAAGAAGTAACAGAAATTTTTGAAAAATGGCGCAGAGGACAGCGATGAATGGTTGACGCTGGAAAAAAACCTACTGTATAATACTTTTATCTATGTTTGTACGGTCGGGGGGATCTGATTGGATACTAACTTAAAGTCAATTGATGAAAAGAATGCAGAGTATTTACAGCTTGAAGACGAAGAATTAGTTGATTTAGTCCATAAAGGCGAAAGCAAGGCATTGGATTACTTAATTCATAAGTATCGTAATTTCGTTCGTGCAAAAGCAAGATCCTATTTTTTGATTGGTGCAGATAAAGAAGATATTGTTCAAGAGGGCATGATCGGCTTGTATAAGGCGATTCGTGATTTCAAAGGGGACAAGCTCTCCTCTTTTAAAGCATTTGCGGAACTATGCATCACAAGACAAATTATTACGGCTATTAAAACAGCTACAAGGCAAAAGCATATTCCGTTAAATTCTTATGTGTCATTGGATAAACCGATTTATGATGAGGAATCAGACCGAACATTAATGGATGTGATCTCAGGAGCAAAGGTGATGGATCCTGAGGAGCTAATTATTAATCAGGAAGAGTTTGATCTTATCGAGGTTAAGATGGCTGAGCTTTTAAGTGATTTGGAAAGAAAAGTGCTTGCGTTGTATTTGGATGGACAGTCTTATCAAGAGATTTCTGAAGAATTGAATCGACATGTAAAGTCAATTGATAATGCCCTTCAAAGGGTCAAAAGAAAGCTTGAGAGATATTTAGAGGTTCGAGAAATTTCTTTATAATTCCATCTTAGTTGCTCATTGTTTCTGCTCTTTTTTCCATATTTCACTGTTATTGACATCAATAATTGTCCATGGTAAAGTTTTAAGGACGTATAAGTATTTAGTAGGTGGATAAGATGAGAAAAAAAGTGGTACTAGCCTGTACCCATTGTAGTTCAAGAAATTATTCTACAATGAATAATAAAGAAACAGATCGACTAGAGCTTAAGAAATTTTGTCAAACATGCAATCTTCATACGATTCATCGTGAAACAAAGTAGTGAATGATAAATAGATATAAAGATTTGGATATATCTCGTGGAAGTTGGGGGTTACGATATGCAACGCATCTTGAAATTTTTCCGTGATGTTGGCCGAGAAATGAGAAAGGTCAGCTGGCCAAAACGCAAAGAATTAACGAGCTATACTGTAACAGTTCTTGCAACTGTTGTGTTTTTCACCGTTTTCTTTGCAGTGATTGACCTAGGTATTTCTGAACTGATTCGTATTATTCTTGAATAACCCCTGTATATCCATGGTATAATGGAGAATAACAGAGGAAACATGTGTGAAGCCCGGAAACGGGTTTTTTCATTTCTAAGGAAATTATAAATTCGCATTTTGTGTATAACTTTGTGAATAAGTATGTTACCGTCCAGCTCCAACGCCTACCCCCTCGAGGTCACAAGTCAATCCTCCCAGAAAGGTAAAGAACAACCTTTCTGAGAGGCTCGTCTTGTGCTTGTCGGGGGTGATCAAGGCGTTTGCGCATTTTTACTTTGGATAAAAAACTCTTAGTTCATTTGATAAATAAGGAGGGAAGGACAATAGTCCCCTTGAATGGAAAAGAATTGGTATGTTGTTCATACGTACTCAGGATACGAAAATAAAGTTAAGGCAAACTTGGAGAAGCGTGTTGAATCCATGGCGATGCAAGATAAAATTTTTCGTGTTGTAGTACCAGAAGAAGAAGAAACAGATTTCAAAAATGGCAAAAAGAAAGTAGTTAAGCGTAAAGTGTTCCCTGGCTACGTATTGGTAGAAATCGTAATGACAGACGATTCTTGGTATGTTGTTCGAAATACACCTGGAGTAACTGGATTTGTTGGTTCAGCTGGGTCAGGATCAAAACCTACACCATTATTGCCTGAAGAGGTAAATGTCATCTTGAAGCGGATGGGTGTAGAGGAAAAGCGTGTGGATATTAACTTTGAACTTGGTGAAACAGTTCAGGTGAAGGAAGGTCCATTCGCGAACTTTACTGGATCGATTGAAGATATTGATAAAGATAAAGCGAAGATTAAAGTACTAGTCAATATGTTCGGCAGAGATACACCGGTTGAATTAGATTTCACTCAAATTGAAAAATTATAAGAAATAACAAGAATATGTCTGGGTATTTCGCGGTACTTCGCTAATTATAAAAAAGTTCCCCTACCTTATTTGAAAAAAACTTGAAATCATCTTTAAAAAGTGGTAATATTTCAAAGGTCAGTATGTCTCGAAAAGAGACAGACAAATGCTAGGGTTCTTTATCTTAATATAAAGACTATAAGTTGAGTGGGAGGGAGTAGATCCCTATTACCACATCACGGACTTTAAGGAGGTGTGTCTCGTGGCTAAAAAAGTAATCAAACTTGTTAAATTGCAAATTCCAGCAGGTAAAGCAAATCCTGCGCCACCAGTAGGTCCTGCATTAGGTCAAGCCGGTGTTAATATCATGGGATTCTGTAAGGAATTTAACGCTCGTACAGCTGAACAAGCTGGCTTAATCATTCCTGTTGAAATTACGGTTTTTGAAGACCGTTCATTTACATTTATTACGAAAACTCCACCTGCTGCAGTTTTACTTAAAAAAGCAGCTGGAATTGAGTCTGGTTCTGGTGAACCAAACCGTAATAAAGTAGCAACAGTCAAGCGTGACAAGGTACGCGAGATTGCTGAAACAAAAATGCCTGATCTAAACGCTGCTAGTGTAGAAGCTGCAATGCGTATGGTTGAAGGTACTGCTCGCAGCATGGGTATCACTATCGAAGACTAATCCATGACTGCTGTTCAACAGGGTTGCGTGACTGAACTAGGTTTCACACGCAACCTTTTGTACGTCTAGCTCAGACATTGAGCATGGCGCCTGGGCTCTTCGTCGTGGGAGGTTATTCCGCTAAAACCACAAATCAAGGAGGAAATTAAAATGGCTAAAAAAGGTAAAAAGTATGTAGAAGCTGCAAAGCTTGTAGATCGCACAAAAGCTTATCCTATTGGAGAAGCAATTGAACTTGCTAAGAAAACAAATTTCACTAAATTTGATGCAACAATCGAAGTAGCATTCCGTTTAGGAGTAGACCCTAAGAAAGCTGACCAACAAATCCGTGGAGCAGTTGTGCTTCCAAACGGTACAGGTAAAACGCAACGCGTCCTTGTTTTTGCTAAAGGTGAAAAATTGAAGGAAGCTGAAGCTGCTGGTGCAGACTTTGCAGGTGATGCAGAATATATCAATAAAATCCAACAAGGTTGGTTTGATTTTGATGTAATCGTTGCTACTCCAGATATGATGGGTGAAGTTGGTAAACTTGGACGTGTATTAGGACCAAAAGGCTTAATGCCAAACCCTAAAACAGGCACAGTTACATTTGATGTAACGAAAGCTGTTCAAGAAATTAAAGCTGGTAAAGTTGAATACCGTGTAGACAAAGCTGGTAACATCCACGTGCCTATCGGTAAAGTTTCATTTGAAAACGAAAAGCTTGTTGAAAACTTCAACACGATTTTCGATACAATGATGAAAGTAAAACCTGCTGCTGCTAAAGGAACTTACATGAAGAATGTAGCTGTAACTTCAACTATGGGACCTGGCGTAAAAGTAGATCCATCAACTGTAACAGCGAAATAATTATGTGAATATGCGAAGCAGCCTTGATTTACAAAGTGTTGTGGAACATTGAAGCTGGATAATACTAACAATTGACAAACAAATATATATTTAGTAATATATATTTTGTTGTTAAAATAATATAACATTTTTACCGTAGACAGCAGGTGCATTAAAGCTTAATTTCCTGCCGAGGTATTACGATAGAGTAATTGTTTATTAACTATTGTATACTTCCTCCATGTCTGCAAAGATATGGAGGTTTTTATTTGAACGGTCTAAATGTACATTTCTACAGGAGGTGTAATGATGAGCAGTGCTATCGAACAAAAGAAACAAATCGTAGACGAAATTGCTGATAAGTTCAAGGCAAGTGTATCAACGGTTGTTGTTGATTATCGTGGTCTAACTGTTGCGGAAGTAACTGAACTTCGTAAACAACTTCGTGAAGCAGGTGTAGAGTTTAAAGTATATAAGAACTCACTAACTCGCCGTGCTGCTGAATCTGCTGAACTTGCAGGTTTGAACGAAGTGTTAACAGGTCCTAATGCAGTTGCATTCAGTACAGAGGACGTTGTTGCTCCAGCGAAAATCATTAATGATTTCGCGAAGAAGCATGAAGCGCTTGAAATTAAAGCAGGTATTATTGAAGGTAACGTTTCAACAGCTGAAGAAGTGAAAGCTCTTGCTGAACTTCCATCTCGCGAAGGTTTACTATCTATGGTACTCAGCGTACTTCAAGCACCAATTCGCAATCTTGCTCTTGCTGCAAAAGCTGTTGCAGATCAAAAAGAAGAACAAGGCGCGTAAGTTAAAGATCGTTAAACTATTAAATGAATACCAATTATAAGGAGGAAATTTTATCATGACTAAAGAACAAATCATTGAAGCAGTTAAAGCTATGACTGTTTTAGAATTAAACGACTTAGTAAAAGCAATCGAAGAAGAATTCGGAGTAACTGCTGCAGCTCCTGTAGCTGTTATGGGTGGCGCTGCTGGTGCTGCTGCTGAAGAAAAAACTGATTTTGACGTAATCCTTGCTTCTGCAGGCGACCAAAAAATCAAAGTTATTAAAGTTGTTCGTGAAATCACAGGTCTTGGACTTAAAGAAGCAAAAGAACTTGTTGATAACACACCAAAAGCAGTTAAAGAAGGCGCTTCTAAAGAAGAAGCTGAAGAAATCAAAGCGAAGCTTGAAGAAGTTGGAGCTGGCGTTGAAGTTAAGTAATATATGCATTGAAAAGCCCGCGATTTAGCGGGCTTTTTTTGTAAAATAAGATTGAATCAGAAAATCGTCTAGCTCTGGTAACTGTTTCATTTTAAAGTAGGCTAACTAACGCATTTTTTCTGTCGGAGGTGAATAAGTTTGTCTGAGCACTATTATTCTAAAGTACAAAACGTTGAAAGTGATCCGCAAGTAAGGGACTTTGCGATTCATAATCAATCCTTTCGTTTTAAGACAGATAATGGGGTTTTTTCTAAAAAAGAAGTTGATTTTGGGTCCAGATTATTATTAGAAACATTTGAGATGCCGCCAATTGATGGAAATATTCTTGATGTTGGTTGTGGTTATGGTCCGATTGGCTTATCAATCGCTAAACAAATGAAAGACCGAATCGTTCATATGGTTGATGTGAATGAGCGAGCATTGCTTTTAGCGCGTGATAATGCAACATTGAATGAGGTTGAAAATGTTTGTATTTATGAAAGTGATCGTTTGGACAATGTGAGTGGAAACAAATTTGCTGCGATTTTGACAAACCCGCCAATCCGCGCTGGGAAAAGGGTTGTCCATGATATCTTTGAACAAAGTCATGATTGTCTGCTGCCTGGTGGAGAACTTTGGGTCGTAATTCAAAAGAAACAAGGAGCACCATCGGCCATATCGAAAATGTCTGAGCTATATAGTGAAGTAGAGACGGTTGTGAAGAAAAAGGGATACTTTATTATAAAAGCGAAAAAAGATTGACTTGACATTTCGTGTATGATAGCATTATAAAATGCCAATATATTAGATTCCGATTAATTACTAAATTACATATTACTTGTATAAATTTGGTTATAATGGGAATGCTAACAAAATAATTGTCGTAATGTGGAATTGTGGTTTTTACTTAAAAACCCTTTTTCTTTTTGTCTAATTGAAAAGTGACAGGTTTCTTGAATTGGAAACTATCTAGCACGATGTCTATCGCGTCCGAGGCCACATGCTAATCCTTTCGAAAAGGTCCAACAACACCATTCCGGGAGGTTCGTCTTGTGTTTGTCGCCGGGGGTAGGCATGGCGCTTGCGCTTTTCTTTAAATAACGCTTGATTTGAGGGGTGAATCAGTTGACAGGTCAACTAGTTCAGTATGGACGACACCGCCAACGTAGAAGTTACGCACGAATCAGTGAAGTTTTAGAATTACCAAATCTAATCGAAATCCAAACCTCTTCCTATCAATGGTTTCTTGATGAGGGTTTACGTGAAATGTTCCATGACATTTCTCCGATTGAAGACTTTACTGGTAATTTGTCGCTTGAATTTATTGATTACAGCCTTGGCGAACCAAAATATTCCGTTCCGGAATCGAAAGAAAGAGATGTTACATATTCTGCACCTTTACGTGTGAAAGTGCGTCTTGTAAACAAAGAAACAGGCGAAGTTAAAGACCAGGATGTCTTTATGGGTGACTTCCCGCTTATGACAGAAACAGGTACATTTGTGATTAATGGAGCAGAGCGTGTAATTGTATCACAGCTTGTTCGTTCCCCAAGTGTATACTTTAGCAGCAAACTAGATAAAAACGGGAAAAAAGGCTTTACGGCAACAGTAATCCCGAACCGCGGCGCTTGGCTAGAATATGAAACAGATGCCAAGGATGTCGTATACGTCAGAATAGATCGTACTCGGAAACTGCCCGTTACGGTTCTTTTGCGTGCACTTGGGTTCGGATCTGATCAAGAGATCATTGATTTGATTGGAGATAACGAATATATCCGCAACACACTTGAAAAAGACAATACGGAAGGAACGGATAAGGCGTTATTAGAAATCTACGAACGTCTACGTCCTGGAGAACCTCCGACTGTTGAAAACGCAAAAAGTTTATTAGTTTCAAGGTTTTTTGATCCGAAGCGCTATGATTTAGCGAATGTCGGTCGTTATAAGATTAATAAAAAGCTTCATATTAAAAATAGACTATTCGGCCAGCGTCTTGCAGAAACACTTGTAGATCCTGAAACAGGCGAAATTATCGCTGAAAAGGGAGTTACGCTAGACAGACGTACACTAGACAAAGTTCTTCCATATTTAGAGAAAAATATTGGATTTAAAACAGTAAGTCTAGTTGGTGGTGTGTTGGAAGAAGATGTAACACTACAATCGATCAAAATCTATGCACCAAATGAAGATGGAGAAAAGGCAATTAACGTAATTGGAAATGCTTATGTCGAAGAAGCTGTGAAAAACATTTCACCGTCTGATATTATCGCATCCATTAGTTATTTCTTTAACTTACTTCATGCGGTTGGAGATACGGATGATATTGATCATCTAGGTAATAGACGTCTGCGTTCTGTGGGTGAATTATTGCAAAATCAATTCCGTATCGGTCTTTCTAGAATGGAACGTGTCGTACGGGAAAGAATGTCTATCCAAGATACGAATACGATTACTCCACAGCAGTTAATTAATATTCGACCTGTGATTGCATCAATTAAGGAATTTTTCGGAAGTTCCCAGCTTTCTCAATTTATGGATCAAACGAATCCATTAGCAGAGTTAACACATAAACGTCGTCTTTCTGCGTTAGGGCCTGGTGGATTAACGAGAGAGCGTGCAGGAATGGAAGTTCGTGACGTTCACTACTCACACTATGGTCGTATGTGTCCAATTGAAACGCCTGAAGGTCCGAATATTGGGTTGATTAACTCTTTATCTTCCTTTGCGAAGGTGAATCGCTTCGGATTTATAGAAACACCTTATCGTCGAATTGATCCGGAAACAGGAAAAGTGACTGGACGAATCGATTATTTGACTGCTGATGAGGAAGATAATTATGTTGTTGCCCAAGCAAATGTTCGTTTGGGTGAGGATGGTTCCTTCCTTGATGAGGATGTTGTTGCTCGTTTTAAAGGAGAAAATACCGTCGTTCACCGTGATCGAATTGACTACATGGATGTTTCTCCTAAGCAGGTAGTATCTGCTGCGACAGCATGTATTCCTTTCCTTGAAAATGATGACTCCAACCGTGCGTTAATGGGCGCGAACATGCAACGACAAGCTGTTCCGCTAATGCAGCCTGAAGCTCCTCGAGTAGGAACGGGTATGGAATATGTTTCAGGTAAAGATTCTGGTGCTGCTGTCATTTGTAAGCATGAAGGAATTGTAGAGCACGTTGAAGCTCGTGAAGTATGGGTTCGTCGAATTGATACAGTTGACGGCCAAGAAGTAAAAGGAAATCTTGATAAATATAAACTATTGAAGTTTATTCGTTCGAACCAAGGGACTTGTTATAATCAACGTCCAATCGTGGCTGTTGGCAACCGTGTAACAAAAGGCGAAATCCTTGCTGATGGTCCTTCCATGGAACTTGGTGAATTAGCGCTTGGTCGAAATGTTGTTGTTGCCTTTATGACTTGGGATGGCTATAACTACGAGGATGCGATCATTATGAGTGAGCGCCTTGTTAAAGATGATGTTTATACGTCTATTCATATTGAAGAGTATGAATCAGAGTCTCGTGATACAAAGCTAGGGCCAGAGGAGATCACTCGTGATATTCCGAATGTAGGGGAAGATGCCCTGCGCAACCTAGATGAGCGTGGAATTATTCGTACGGGTGCTGAAGTGAAAGATGGAGACTTATTAGTTGGGAAAGTGACGCCTAAAGGGGTAACTGAACTAACTGCTGAAGAAAGACTCCTACATGCAATCTTTGGTGAGAAGGCTCGAGAAGTTCGTGATACTTCACTACGTGTACCGCATGGCGGTGGCGGAATTGTTCTCGATGTAAAAGTCTTTAATAGAGAAGATGGCGATGAGCTTCCACCAGGTGTGAATCAGCTTGTTCGTGTGTATATTGTTCAAAAACGTAAAATCTCTGCTGGAGATAAGATGGCAGGACGTCACGGAAATAAAGGGGTTATCTCTCGTATTTTACCAGAGGAAGATATGCCTTATATGCCAGACGGAACACCTGTTGATATCATGTTAAATCCATTAGGGGTACCTTCTCGTATGAATATCGGACAGGTGCTTGAACTTCACCTAGGAATGGCAGCAAGAGCATTAGGTATTCATGTTGCTTCCCCTGTTTTTGATGGTGCAAGTGAAGAAGACGTTTGGGAAACAATTGAAGAAGCTGGCATGGCAAATGATGCAAAAACAGTCCTATACGATGGACGATCTGGAGAACCATTTGATAACCGTGTGTCTGTTGGTGTTATGTACATGATCAAACTAGCGCATATGGTTGACGATAAACTACATGCTCGTTCAACAGGACCATATTCTCTTGTTACTCAACAGCCACTTGGAGGTAAAGCTCAATTTGGTGGACAGCGTTTCGGGGAAATGGAAGTTTGGGCACTTGAGGCTTATGGTGCTGCATATACGTTGCAAGAGATTCTAACAGTTAAGTCTGATGATGTTGTCGGACGTGTGAAAACATATGAATCAATAGTTAAAGGTGAAAATGTTCCAGAACCAGGTGTACCTGAGTCATTTAAAGTATTGATTAAAGAACTTCAAAGCTTAGGTTTGGATGTGAAGATCCTTTCTGGTGATGAAAAGGAAATTGAAATGCGCGATACAGAGGACGATGAAGAGGTTCAGCAGGCTGAATCCTTAGCAATTGCTCCAGAGCCGATTAAAGAAGAGCAAGAGCAAGTCGTTACAAAGGAATAGCTTCCTAATATATAAATGATACGTTTTCAACTCTTTTAACCTCTAATTGTATGGTTAGAGGTTAAAAGAGAGTAAAGATGCACTTAATTGCCTTAAAATACGCAATTAAGGAATGGCACGGACATAAAAAGGGAGGTAGGCCCCTTGTTAGATGTAAACAATTTTGAGTATATGAAAATCGGTCTTGCTTCACCAGATAAGATTCGTTCATGGTCACATGGCGAAGTGAAGAAACCTGAAACAATTAATTATCGTACATTAAAGCCTGAGAAAGACGGCTTATTTTGTGAACGGATTTTCGGACCTACAAAGGACTGGGAATGTCATTGTGGGAAGTACAAGCGAGTTCGCTATAAAGGAGTCGTTTGTGACCGATGTGGTGTTGAAGTAACACGAGCAAAGGTTCGCCGTGAAAGAATGGGACATATCGAGCTTGCAGCTCCTGTCTCTCATATTTGGTATTTTAAAGGGATCCCAAGTCGTATGGGACTTGTTCTTGATATGTCTCCTCGTGCGCTTGAAGAAGTTATTTACTTTGCTTCTTATGTAGTGACTGATGCAGGGGATACGGCTCTTGAAAGAAAGCAATTGCTCTCTGAAAAAGAATATCGTGCATATCGTGAAAAGTACGGGAATAAATTCCAAGCTTCAATGGGTGCGGAATCTATTAAAAAGCTTCTTTCAGATATTAATTTAGTAAAAGAAGTAGATGCGTTAAAAGAAGAATTAAGAACAGCTCAAGGACAACGTAGAACACGTGCGATTAAACGTCTAGAAGTATTAGAGGCATTCCGTGGTTCAGGCAATGAACCTTCTTGGATGATCCTTGATGTACTTCCAGTAATTCCACCAGAACTACGTCCAATGGTTCAATTAGACGGCGGTCGTTTTGCGACATCTGACCTAAACGATCTATACCGTCGTGTCATTAACAGAAATAATCGTCTTAAGCGTTTATTAGATCTTGGTGCGCCTAGTATCATTGTTCAAAATGAAAAACGTATGCTCCAAGAAGCTGTTGATGCATTAATTGATAACGGCCGTCGTGGACGTCCTGTAACAGGCCCAGGAAATCGCCCATTAAAGTCACTTTCACATATGCTGAAAGGGAAGCAAGGTCGTTTCCGTCAAAACCTTTTAGGAAAACGTGTTGACTACTCTGGACGTTCAGTTATTGTTGTTGGACCAAACTTGAAAATGTATCAGTGCGGACTACCTAAAGAAATGGCATTAGAGTTGTTTAAGCCATTCGTAATGAAGGAACTAGTTGAAAAAGGGTTATCACATAATATTAAATCAGCAAAACGTAAAATTGAAAGAGTGCAGCCAGAAGTATGGGACGTATTGGAAAGTGTAATTAAAGAACATCCAGTCCTATTAAACCGTGCACCAACACTTCATAGATTAGGGATTCAAGCATTTGAACCTACGCTTGTAGAAGGCCGTGCGATCCGTCTACACCCACTTGTATGTACAGCATACAATGCGGACTTTGATGGAGACCAAATGGCTGTTCACGTTCCACTTTCATCTGAAGCACAAGCGGAAGCAAGATTATTAATGCTTGCTGCACAGAACATCTTGAATCCGAAAGATGGAAAACCGGTTGTTACTCCTTCACAGGATATGGTTTTAGGTAACTATTACTTAACACTGGAAAGAGAAAGTGCAGTTGGGGAAGGAATGGTCTTTAAAGATGCAAGCGAGGCATTGCTAGCTTATGAAAATGGATATGTTCATTTGCATACACGTGTTGCTGTTTATGCTGGATCTTTGAAAAACCCAACCTTTACAGAAGAACAAAACAACCAACTACTAATCACAACTGTAGGGAAATTGATTTTCAATGAAATATTACCAGAATCATTCCCTTATATTAATGAACCTACTAGACGAAACCTTGAGGTGGAAACACCAAAACAGTATTTTGTTGAAAAAGGAACAGATGTGCCTGCTGTTATACTTGAAATGCCAATAGTAGATCCATTCAAGAAAAAGATTCTAGGGAATATTATTGCAGAAGTATTTAAGCGATTTAAAATAACAGAAACATCAAAAATGCTTGATCGCATGAAGGATCTTGGATTCAAATACTCTACTAAAGCTGGGATTACTGTAGGGGTTTCAGATATTGTTGTACTTGGTGAGAAAGAGAAAATCATTAGTGATGCTCAAGTGAAGGTAGATAACGTAATGAAGCAATTCAGACGTGGTCTAATCACCGAAGATGAGCGTTATGACCGTGTGATTTCTATTTGGAGTGCAGCGAAGGATGTTATTCAAGAACAATTAATGAAATCTCTTGATAAGGCAAACCCAATCTTTATGATGAGTGATTCGGGTGCCCGTGGTAACGCCTCTAACTTCACACAGTTAGCTGGTATGCGTGGACTGATGGCCAACCCGGCTGGTCGTATCATTGAATTGCCAATCAAATCAAGTTTCCGTGAAGGTTTAACCGTGTTAGAATACTTTATCTCCACACACGGTGCTCGTAAAGGACTTGCCGATACGGCGCTGAAAACAGCTGACTCTGGATACTTAACTCGTCGACTTGTTGATGTGGCACAGGATGTCATTGTCAGAGAAGATGATTGTGGGACAGATCGCGGCCTGTTAATCAGCTCATTGAAAGACGGAACAGAAATTATCGAATCGTTAGAAGAACGTTTAATTGGACGTTATGCTAGAAAAGCAATTAAACACCCAGAAACGAATGAAGTAATTGTTCCTGAAAACGGCTTAATTACGGAAGATCTTGCTGAAACAGTAACGAAAGCCAATATTGAGCAAGTATGGATTCGTTCTGCATTTACATGTAATACACGTCATGGTGTATGTAAAAAATGTTATGGACGTAACCTTGCAACTGGTCAAGAGGTAGAAGTAGGAGAAGCGGTAGGTATTATCGCTGCTCAATCGATCGGAGAACCAGGTACTCAGTTAACGATGCGTACTTTCCATACAGGTGGAGTTGCTGGAGACGATATTACTCAAGGTTTGCCACGTATTCAGGAGATATTCGAAGCGCGTAATCCTAAAGGGGTTGCGGTTATCACTGAAATCGAAGGTGTAGTAGTTGGTATAAACGAAGGTCGTGATAGACAACAAGAAATTGTTGTTCAAGGTGAAGTTGAATCACGCACGTATACAGCTCCATATACATCACGTCTAAAAGTAGCAGTTAATGATCACGTTGAACGTGGTGAAGAATTAACAGAAGGATCAATTGACCCGAAAGAGTTAATTCGAGTGAAGGATGTAACCGCTGTTCAAGAATATTTACTTCGTGAAGTACAAAAGGTTTACCGTATGCAAGGGGTAGAAATTGGTGATAAGCACGTTGAAGTAATGGTTCGTCAAATGCTACGTAAAGTTCGTGTCATTGATGCAGCTGAAACAGATGTGCTTCCAGGTACATTACTGGATATCCACCAATTTACCGATGCAAATGAAAAAGCCTTACTTGCGGGTAAATTGCCTGCAACAGGACGTCCCGTGTTGCTTGGTATTACGAAAGCATCGCTTGAAACAGATTCCTTCTTATCTGCGGCATCTTTCCAGGAAACAACAAGAGTCCTTACAGATGCAGCAATTAAAGGAAAACGTGATGAGCTATTAGGCCTAAAGGAAAATGTTATTATTGGAAAATTAGTTCCTGCTGGAACAGGAATGCAGCGTTACCGCAGAGCAGAACCATATACAAAAGATGAAGCAGAAGCGGATGCTGCTGTAACAGTGGAATAAGGTTCAAAAGTTCAGTGCTAGCCATAACTGGCGAGCACTGAACTTTATTAATAAAAAAGTAAAAATGTTTGTTGACATTAGAAAATGAAAATGATAATATAGCAAAGGTGCTCCTATTAACCGAATACTTTGGAGGATGCAATAAATGTCTTATGAAAAAGTATTGCAGGCAAGAAACATTCTAATAGGAACAAAGCAAACGGTGAAAGCTCTGAAACAAGGAACAGTCAAGGAAGTTGTTATTGCTAAAGACGCAGATTACAAAGTGATTGCGAAAATAACAAGTGCAGCTGAAGAAGGAAATGTTCCTATACTGTATGTCGATTCAATGAAAAAGCTTGGAAAGGCGTGCGGCATAGAAGTAAGTGCGGCAGCTATTGCAATAACTAATTAAAAACTGTTTTTGCGGGTGTAGATCAGCAAAGACTTTGTTTTTTGCAACAAAATGAACCACCTGGATGTGTGGGCTTAACAAAAAATGAAGGGAGGACAATATAATGCCTACTATTAATCAATTAGTGCGTAAACCTCGTAAAACAAACGAGGAAAAATCAAAATCTCCAGCACTTAATAAAGGCTATAACAGCTTCAAAAAAGCACAAACTAATGTTTCTTCACCACAAAAGCGCGGTGTATGTACTCGTGTTGGTACAATGACTCCGAAGAAGCCGAACTCAGCATTACGTAAATATGCACGTGTTCGTTTATCAAATGGAATTGAGGTTAATGCTTACATTCCTGGAATCGGACATAACCTACAAGAACACAGTGTAGTACTAATCCGTGGCGGACGTGTAAAGGACTTACCGGGGGTACGTTACCACATCGTTCGTGGAGCGTTAGATACTGCTGGTGTTGCAAACCGTATGCAAAGCCGTTCAAAATATGGTGCGAAGAGACCAAAAGCACCTAAAAAATAATAAAATTTCATGAAGAGAATTTCTGAAAGGAGGAAATAATATGCCACGTAAAGGTCCTGTAGCAAAAAGAGACGTATTGCCGGATCCAATTTACAACTCAAAGCTTGTTAGCCGCCTTATCAACAAGATGATGATTGACGGTAAAAGAGGTAAATCACAAGCAATTTTATATTCTGCATTTGACATCATTGGCGAACGTTCTGGTAAAGAGCCGATCGAAGTATTTGATCAAGCACTTAAGAACATTATGCCAGTATTAGAAGTAAGAGCTCGCCGTGTTGGTGGAGCAAACTACCAAGTACCAGTTGAGGTGCGTCCAGATCGCCGCACAACTCTAGGTCTTCGTTGGTTAGTGAACTACGCTCGTCTTCGTGGAGAAAAAACGATGGAAGAGCGTTTGGCTAATGAAATTTTAGATGCAGCTAACAACACTGGTGCATCTGTTAAGAAGCGTGAAGATACACACAAAATGGCAGAAGCAAACAAAGCATTTGCTCACTACCGCTGGTAAGATCAATTATTCAATTAAAATAACACTCATACTAGGAAGGAGAAATACCCAATGGCAAGAGAGTTCTCCTTGAAAAACACTCGTAATATCGGTATCATGGCTCATATTGATGCTGGTAAGACAACAACAACGGAGCGTATCCTTTACTATACTGGGAAAATCCACAAAATCGGTGAAACACACGAAGGTGGAGCCCAAATGGACTGGATGGAGCAAGAACAAGAGCGTGGAATTACCATTACTTCTGCAGCAACAACTGCACAATGGAAAGGCCACCGTGTTAACATCATTGACACACCAGGACACGTAGACTTCACAGTAGAAGTTGAACGTTCTCTTCGTGTTCTTGATGGAGCAGTAACTGTTCTTGATGCACAATCTGGTGTTGAACCACAAACGGAAACTGTATGGCGTCAAGCGACAACATACGGTGTTCCACGAGTTGTTTTCGTTAATAAAATGGATAAACTAGGTGCTGACTTCCTTTATTCTGTTGGTACGCTTCATGATCGTCTGCAAGCAAATGCTGCAGCAATCCAACTACCAATCGGTGCAGAAGATCAATTCACTGGCATCATCGATTTAGTAGAAATGAAAGCGACGATTTACAACAATGATTTAGGAACGGATATTGAAGAAACTGAAATTCCTGAAGAACATAAAGCACAAGCTGAAGAGTACCGTGAAAAGTTAATTGAAGCGGTTGCTGAACTAGATGAAGACTTAATGGAAAAATATCTGGGTGGAGAAGAAATTTCTATCGATGAGCTTAAAGCGGCTATCCGTAAAGCAACGTTAAGTGTTGAATTCTACCCAGTAATGTGTGGTACAGCTTTCAAGAACAAAGGTGTACAAAAAATGCTTGATGCAGTAATCGATTACCTTCCATCACCATTAGATGTACCTGCAATTAATGGTACAGTACCTGATAGCGATGAGGCAATTGAGCGTCATTCAAGCGACGAAGAGCCTTTCTCAGCTCTAGCATTTAAAGTTATGACAGATCCATATGTAGGGAAACTTACATTCTTCCGTGTATATTCTGGAACATTGAACTCAGGTTCATATGTACAAAACTCAACGAAGGGCAAGCGTGAGCGTGTAGGACGTATTCTACAAATGCATGCGAACTCTCGTGAGGAAATCTCCATTGTATATGCAGGAGATATTGCTGCGGCAGTTGGATTAAAGGATACAACTACTGGTGATACACTATGTGACGAAAAAGAATTAGTTATTCTTGAGTCAATGGAATTCCCAGAGCCAGTTATTCAATTGTCTATCGAGCCTAAGTCTAAAGCTGACCAAGACAAGATGACAACTGCACTTCAAAAATTACAAGAAGAAGATCCAACATTCCGTGCGCATACTGACCAGGAAACTGGACAAGTTATCATCGCAGGTATGGGTGAGCTTCACCTTGATATCCTTGTTGATCGTATGAAACGTGAATTTAAAGTGGAAGCTAACGTTGGTGCACCTCAAGTTGCATACCGTGAAACATTCCGCTCTTCTGCATCAGTAGAAGGTAAATTCGCTCGCCAATCTGGTGGACGTGGACAATTCGGTCACGTTTGGATTGAATTCTCTCCAAACGATGAAGGAAAAGGCTTCGAATTCGTGAACGGTATTGTCGGTGGGGTTGTTCCTCGTGAATACATCCCGGCTGTTCAAGCTGGTCTTGAAGATGCACTAGACAGAGGAGTTCTTGCTGGTTATCCATTAGTAGATATTAAAGCAAGATTATTCGACGGTTCTTACCATGATGTTGACTCATCAGAAATGGCATTTAAAATTGCTGCTTCAATGGCACTTAAAAATGCTGCTTCAAAATGTAGCCCAGTCATCCTTGAACCAGTAATGCGCGTTGAAGTAATCATCCCTGAGGAATACTTAGGTGATATTATGGGTAACGTAACTTCTCGTCGTGGACGTGTAGAAGGTATGGACGCTCGTGGAAATGCACAAGTTGTTCGTGCGATGGTTCCACTTTCAGAAATGTTTGGTTATGCAACTTCATTGCGTTCAAGCACGCAAGGTCGTGGGGTATTCTCAATGCACTTCGATCACTATGAAGAAGTACCAAAGTCAATTTCTGAAGAGATCATCAAAAAAAATAAAGGTGAATAATTGATTTTACCTTATTTATCAAGTATAACTACTTATGTAGGCTAATAAGCTGCGGGAAGTTATATCTTCTCGCAGCTCAACCAAAATACTTAAACTTTTTTAAATTCAAAGGAGGATTTTCCAAATGGCAAAAGCTAAATTCGACCGTTCAAAACCCCATGTTAACATTGGTACAATCGGACACGTTGACCATGGTAAAACAACTTTAACAGCTGCAATCACTACTGTACTTGCAAAAGCAGGTGGCGGTGAAGCACGCGGATATGACCAAATCGACAACGCTCCTGAAGAAAAAGAGCGTGGAATCACAATCTCAACTTCTCACGTTGAGTATGAAACTGCAAATCGTCACTATGCACACGTAGACTGCCCAGGACACGCTGACTATGTTAAAAACATGATCACTGGTGCTGCTCAAATGGACGGCGGTATCTTAGTAGTATCTGCTGCTGACGGCCCAATGCCACAAACTCGTGAGCACATCTTACTTTCTCGTCAAGTAGGTGTTCCACATCTTGTAGTATTCATGAACAAATGTGATATGGTTGATGACGAAGAACTACTTGAATTAGTTGAAATGGAAATTCGTGATCTATTATCAGAA
This sequence comes from Cytobacillus eiseniae, assembly GCF_017874625.1. Lineage (GTDB taxonomy): Bacteria > Bacillota > Bacilli > Bacillales > Cytobacillaceae > Cytobacillus > Cytobacillus eiseniae. The sequence goes on from NZ_JAGIKZ010000028.1 coordinate 33,755, forward strand.
TACAATTTCCCTGGCGATGATATTCCAGTTATCAAAGGTTCTGCTCTTAAAGCTCTTGAAGGAGAAGCTGACTGGGAAGCAAAAATTCTTGAACTTATGGCAGCTGTTGATGAGTATGTTCCAAACCCAACTCGTGACACTGACAAGCCATTCATGATGCCAGTTGAGGATGTATTCTCAATTACTGGTCGTGGTACAGTTGCTACAGGACGTGTTGAGCGTGGACAAGTTAAAGTTGGTGACGTTATCGAAATCATCGGTTTAACTGAAGAACCAAAATCAACTACTGTAACAGGTGTTGAAATGTTCCGTAAGCTTCTTGATTATGCAGAAGCTGGAGACAACATCGGTGCACTTCTTCGTGGAGTTGCTCGTGAAGATATCCAACGTGGACAAGTACTTGCTAAGCCAGGTTCAATTACACCACACGTAAAATTCAAAGCTGAAGTTTACGTATTATCAAAAGAAGAAGGTGGACGTCATACTCCATTCTTCACTAACTACCGTCCTCAGTTCTACTTCCGTACAACTGATATCACTGGTATCTGTAATCTTCCTGAAGGCGTAGAAATGGTTATGCCTGGAGATAACATCGAAATGGACGTTGAGCTTATCGCTCCAATCGCTATCGAAGAGGGAACTAACTTCTCTATTCGTGAAGGTGGACGTACAGTAGGCGCTGGCGTTGTTGCTACAATCGTTGAGTAATTTGATATAAATGAAAAAACCAGGTGGGTGACGATCCATCTGGTTTTTTTTTGTCTTTTGCTCTGTAATAACTCGATGTTATCGTGTTCCTTCTATAGATATAATATCTTGCCGCTTCTGATAGAAATAGATAGATAAAATAGAAGGAGTAACAATAAATTTGAAATTATTGGTTTGTTTTGTTGAGGGTTGAAAAAGTACATAGTTGCCGCTATAATTATACGAGTGCACAAAACAAAAAGAAATTACACAAAGTATCTTGCAATCTACTCGTAATTTCTGTATAATAGGCAATGTTGGTCTTTGACTGCGATGATGTGAAAGGTTGCTGACACACCCGGCCGCTTTGCCATGGCGAGTGTGTGGGAAATTTTCACTGAGAATGTCTATTTCAAAATAGGCGAAAAGGAGGGAAAATAATGGCAAAACAAAAAATTCGTATTCGTTTAAAAGCGTATGATCATAGAATTCTTGATCAATCAGCTGAAAAGATTGTTGAAACTGCAAAGCGTTCTGGTGCGGCTGTTTCTGGTCCGATTCCATTACCGACTGAGAAGTCAATCTATACAATCCTTCGTGCGGTTCATAAGTACAAAGATTCTCGTGAACAGTTCGAGATGCGTACGCATAAACGTCTTATCGACATTATTAATCCAACACCACAAACAGTTGATTCGCTAATGCGTTTAGACTTACCATCTGGTGTAGATATCGAAATCAAACTTTAATGAATAAATTTAATTATAATATCAGGAGGTGTGACTGAAATGACCAAAGGAATCTTAGGAAGAAAGATTGGTATGACTCAAGTGTTTGCTGAAAACGGTGAGCTTATCCCGGTAACAGTTGTAGAAGCTACATCAAACGTTGTTCTTCAAAAGAAGTCAGTTGAGACTGATGGATATGAAGCAATCCAAATTGGATTCGAAGACAAACGCGAAAAGCTATCTAACAAACCTGAACAAGGACATGTTGCAAAAGCTAACACTGCTCCTAAGCGCTTCATTCGTGAATTACGTGGAGCAGATTTAGGAGAATATGAAGTTGGTCAGGAAGTCAATGTAAGTATTTTTGCAGCAGGTGAAACTGTTGATGTAACAGGAATTTCAAAGGGTAAAGGTTTCCAAGGTGCGATTAAGCGTCACGGACAATCTCGTGGACCAATGACTCACGGATCACGTTACCACCGTCGCCCAGGTTCAATGGGTCCTGTTGCTCCAAACCGTGTATTTAAAGGTAAGTTATTACCAGGACGCATGGGTGGAGAACAAGTAACAGTTCAAAACCTTGAAATCGTAAAAGTAGATGCAGAACGCAATCTTTTACTTATTAAAGGGAATGTACCAGGTGCTAAAAAAGCAATGCTAAAAATTAAAAGTGCGGTAAAAGCATAGTAATAAGTCGGAAAGGAGGAAATTAGAATGCCGAAAGTAGCATTATACAGCCAAGCTGGATCTAAAGTTGGTGAAATCGAACTTAATGATACGGTTTTTGGCATCGAGCCTAACAACCACGTGTTATTCGAAGCAGTTGTTATGCAAAGAGCTTCTTTACGTCAAGGAACTCATAAAACAAAAATTCGCTCTGAAGTAGCAGGCGGTGGACGTAAGCCATGGCGCCAAAAAGGTACTGGCCGTGCGCGTCAAGGATCAATCCGTTCTCCACAATGGCGCGGAGGTGGTACGGTATTTGGACCTGTTCCACGCAGCTATAGCTATAAACTACCTAAAAAAGTTCGTCGCTTAGCGATTAAATCTGCATTATCTTCTAAAGTATTAGAAGAAAACGTGTTAGTATTAGAAAACCTTGCATTCGACACTCCAAAAACAAAAGACTTTAAAGGTGTACTTAAAGGTCTTTCAGTTGAAACTAAAGCATTAATCGTTACAGCTGACCTAGATGAGAACGTAGCATTATCTGCTCGTAACATCCCTGGTGTAACAGTTGTATCTGCTTCTGGAATCAGCGTATTGGATGTTTTAAATCATGATAAATTAATCATGACGAAAGCAGCGGTTGAAAAAGTAGAGGAGGTGCTTGCATAATGGATGCACGCGATATCATTAAGCGCCCCGTTATTACTGAACGCTCCACTGATATAATGGCTGACAAAAAATATACGTTTGAAGTGGATGTTAGAGCCAACAAAACACAAGTTAAAGATGCTGTAGAAAAAATCTTTGGCGTAAAAGTTGAGAAGGTTAACATCATGAATTACAAAGGTAAGTTCAAGCGTATGGGTAAATTCGGCGGTTATACAAATAAACGTCGTAAGGCAATTGTTAAATTAACTACTGATAGTCAAGAAATCGAATTTTTCGAAGCATAAAACATTGACAAGAAAAGGAGGGAAACGAAATGGCGATTAAAAAGTATAAACCTACCACAAACGGTCGACGTAATATGACTTCATCTGACTTTGCTGAGATTACAACAAGCACACCAGAAAAGTCACTACTTGCTCCTTTACACCGTAAAGGCGGCCGTAACAACCAAGGTAAAATTACAGTTCGTCATCAAGCTGGTGGCCATAAGCGTCAATACCGTTTAATTGATTTTAAACGTAACAAAGATGGCATTCCAGGACGCGTTGCTACGGTTGAGTATGATCCAAACCGTTCAGCAAACATTGCATTAATCAACTATGTTGATGGAGAAAAGCGTTATATCCTTGCTCCTAAGAATTTAGAGGTAGGCATGGAAGTAATGTCTGGTCCAGAAGCAGATATCAAGGTGGGTAATGCATTACCACTAGTAAATATTCCAGTAGGTACTGTTATTCACAATATCGAATTAAAACCTGGAAAAGGCGGACAATTAGTGCGTTCTGCTGGAACTTCAGCACAAGTTCTTGGTAAAGAAGGCAAGTATGTTCTTGTTCGTTTAAATTCAGGTGAAGTTCGTATGATTCTTGCTACTTGCCGTGCTACAGTAGGTCAAGTTGGTAATGAACAACATGAACTTATCAACATTGGTAAAGCAGGACGTTCACGCTGGTTAGGTAAGCGCCCAACTGTTCGTGGTTCTGTAATGAACCCTAATGATCACCCACACGGTGGTGGGGAAGGACGTTCACCAATTGGACGTAAATCTCCTATGACTCCTTGGGGTAAACCAACTCTTGGATTCAAAACTCGTAAGAAAAACAATAAATCAGATAAATTTATTGTACGTCGTCGTAAAAAATAACGGGATTGACCTACGGTTCCAAAGTCGAGCCGTAGAACAATCGCGAAGGGAGGTTCAATCATGGGTCGCAGCTTAAAAAAAGGACCTTTTGTTGATGAACATTTAATGACAAAGATCGAAAAGCTTAATGAAACTGATGGCAAAACTGTCGTGAAAACTTGGTCTCGCCGTTCTACGATCTTCCCACAATTCATCGGACACACAATTGCTGTTTATGATGGTCGTAAACATGTGCCTGTATACGTTACTGAAGACATGGTAGGTCACAAGCTTGGAGAATTCGCTCCAACACGTGCTTATAAAGGTCACGGTAATGATGATAAGAAAACAAGACGTTAATGAGAGGAGGGCATTCATATGCAAGCTAAAGCTGTTGCAAGAACAGTTCGTATTGCTCCTCGTAAAGCTCGTTTAGTCGTAGATTTAATTCGAGGAAAGCAAGTTGGTGAAGCAGTAGCTATTTTGACTTTAACGCCAAAAGCTGCTTCTCCAATCGTAGAGAAGGTTTTAAAATCTGCATTAGCCAATGCTGAGCACAACTACGAAATGGACGTAAATAATTTAGTAGTTGCTCAAGCTTTTGTTGACGAGGGACCAACAATGAAACGTTTCCGTCCTCGTGCGCAAGGCCGTGCAAGCCAAATTAACAAACGCACTAGTCATATTACTATCGTTTTATCAGAAAAGAAGGAGGGATAATTAGTGGGTCAAAAAGTAAATCCAGTCGGTTTGCGTATTGGAGTCATCCGTGATTGGGAATCTAAATGGTACGCAGGCAAAGACTACGCTGATCTTTTACACGAGGACCTTAAAGTACGTGAGTATATTACAAAGCGTCTTAACGATGCCTCTGTTTCTAAAGTTGAGATCGAACGTGCTGCTAATCGCTTAAATATCACTATTCACACTGCTAAACCAGGAATGGTTATCGGTAAAGGTGGTACTGAAGTTGAAGCACTTCGTAAAGCACTTAACTCACTTACTGGCAAACGTGTACACATCAATATTCTTGAAATCAAAAAAGCTGACATCGATGCGAAATTAGTTGCGGAAAATATTGCTCGTCAATTAGAAAACCGTGTTTCTTTCCGTCGTGCTCAAAAACAAACAATTCAACGTGCAATGCGCGCTGGTGCTAAAGGTATCAAAACAATGGTATCTGGTCGCTTAGGTGGTGCGGACATCGCTCGTTCTGAAAGTTATAGCGAAGGAACAGTTCCACTTCATACTCTTCGTGCTGATATCGACTATGCTACAGCAGAAGCTGATACAACTTACGGTAAATTAGGCGTAAAAGTATGGATCTATCGTGGAGAGGTCCTTCCTACTAAGAAGAAAACTGGGGAAGGAGGCAAATAATATGTTATTGCCAAAGCGCGTAAAATATCGTCGTCAACATCGTGGGAAAATGCGCGGTCAAGCAAAAGGCGGTACTGAAGTAACATTTGGTGAATTTGGTTTACAAGCTACAGAAGCTTCTTGGATCACAAACCGCCAAATTGAATCAGCTCGTATTGCGATGACTCGTTACATGAAACGTGGCGGTAAAGTTTGGATTAAGATATTCCCGCATAAGCCATATACTGCAAAGCCTCTAGAAGTCCGAATGGGTTCCGGTAAGGGTGCTCCTGAAGGATGGGTAGCAGTTGTTAAGCCTGGTAAAGTAATGTTTGAAATCGCAGGTGTTTCTGAAGAAATCGCTCGTGAAGCACTACGTCTTGCAGCACACAAACTTCCTGTTAAATGTAAGTTTGTAAAACGAGAAGAAATTGGTGGTGAATCAAATGAAAGCTAATGATATTCGTGACCTTACCACTGCCGAAATCGAACAAAAAGTCAAATCATTAAAAGAAGAGTTATTCAATCTTCGCTTTCAATTGGCGACTGGACAACTTGAAAATACAGCTCGCATACGTGAAGTACGTAAATCGATTGCTCGTATGAAAACTGTTATTCGTGAAAGAGAAATTGGTTTTACAAAGTGATATTTGAGAGGAGGTTCGCACAATGAGTGAACGTAACCAACGCAAAGTTTACACTGGGCGTGTTGTTTCTGACAAAATGGATAAGACTGTTACTGTCCTTGTTGAAACGTACAAAAAGCACCCTTTATATGGTAAACGCGTTAAGTACTCTAAAAAGTTTAAGGCTCATGATGAGCAAAACACAGCGAAAACTGGCGATATCGTCCGTATCATGGAAACTCGCCCACTATCTGCAACTAAACGCTTCCGTCTTGTAGAAGTAGTAGAAAAAGCAGTAATAATCTAATTGTTCGGTATAAGTTTTATTCCGAAGGGAGGTTACACACATGATTCAACAAGAATCACGTTTAAAAGTTGCTGACAACTCTGGTGCTCGTGAAGTACTTACAATTAAAGTTCTTGGAGGTTCTGGCCGCAAGACAGCTAATATCGGTGATATTATCGTTTGTACAGTGAAACAAGCAACACCAGGTGGCGTTGTTAAAAAAGGTGAGGTTGTTAAAGCAGTTGTAGTTCGAACTAAGAGTGGTGTGCGTCGTAATGATGGTACTTACATTCGTTTTGATGAAAACGCATGTGTAATTATTCGTGATGACAAGGGCCCTCGTGGAACTCGTATCTTCGGACCCGTTGCTCGTGAATTACGCGATAACAACTTCATGAAAATTATTTCATTAGCTCCAGAAGTTCTATAATACTAACTAAATTGCCTTTAAGGAGGTGCTTACTGATGCATGTAAAAAAAGGTGACAAAGTTATGATCATCTCTGGTAAAGATAAAGGCAAAACGGGCGTTATTCTTGCAGCGTTCCCTAAACAAGACCGTGTTCTTGTTGAAGGTGTGAACATTGTAAAGAAACACTCTAAGCCTTCACAGGTAAATCCACAAGGTGGAATTATCAACCATGAGGCTCCTGTTCATGTATCAAACGTTATGCCTGTCGATCCTAAGTCTGGACAACCAACTCGTGTAGGCTATCAAACGGTTGATGGGAAGAAAGTACGTGTAGCAAAAAAATCCGGTGAAGTTCTAGATAAATAGTTTAAAGAAGAAGGGAGGTACAATGAATGAACCGCCTAAAAGAAAAATATTCAAAAGAAATTACGCCTGCTCTTATGAGCAAGTTTAACTATAAATCAGTTATGCAAGTTCCTGTAATTGATAAAATCGTTATCAATATGGGTATTGGTGATGCTGTTCAAAACTCAAAAGTACTTGATAATGCGGTTGAGGAATTAGCACTGCTAACTGGTCAAAAGCCAGTTGTTACTCGTGCGAAAAATTCTATCGCTGGTTTCCGCCTTCGTGAAGGTATGCCAATCGGTGCGAAAGTTACACTTCGTGGAGAACGTATGTATGAGTTCTTCGACAAATTAATCTCTGTATCTCTTCCTCGTGTACGTGACTTCCGTGGAATTTCTAAGAAGTCATTTGATGGACGTGGAAACTATACTCTAGGTGTAAAAGAACAGTTAATCTTCCCTGAGATTGATTACGATAAAGTAAGCAAAGTTCGTGGTATGGATATCGTTATCGTAACTACAGCTAATACCGATGAAGAAGCTCGTGAACTTTTAACTCAATTTGGAATGCCATTCCAAAAGTAGTCGCTAAATAGAGGGAGGCGAAAACGTGGCTAAAAAGTCAATGATTGCGAAACAAAAACGCACGCCTAAACATAAGGTACAAGAATATACACGCTGCGAGCGTTGTGGGCGTCCACATTCTGTATACCGTAAATTTAAGCTTTGTCGTATTTGTTTCCGTGAATTAGCATATAAAGGACAAATTCCTGGCGTCAAAAAAGCTAGCTGGTAAAACGAAAGTTTGGGAAGGAGGTAAAAACAATGGTCATGACAGATCCAATTGCAGACTTGCTTACTCGCATCCGTAATGCGAATATGGTTCGTCACGAAAAATTAGAAGTTCCTGCTTCTAATATCAAGAAAGAAGTTGCTGAAATCCTTAAGCGTGAAGGTTTCGTGCGTGATGTTGAGTTTATCGAAGACAACAAGCAAGGCATCATTCGCATTTTCTTAAAATACGGTTCAAACAACGAACGTGTAATTACTGGCCTTAAACGTATTAGTAAACCTGGTCTTCGTGTATACGCAAAAGCTGACGAAGTACCACGTGTACTTAACGGCCTTGGAATCGCACTAGTTTCTACTTCTCAAGGAGTTCTTACAGATAAAGAAGCTCGTGCTAAACAAGTTGGCGGAGAAGTATTAGCTTACGTTTGGTAATAGAGTTTCTTAATGAATGGAGGTGCAATAAATGTCACGTATAGGTAAAAAACCAATTGAAATTCCAACTGGTGTTACAATCACAAATGATAAAAACACAATTACTGTAAAAGGTCCAAAGGGTGAACTATCTCGTTCATTCCATCCGGATATGATGATTCAGTTAGAAGACAACATTCTAACTGTTACTCGTCCAACAGATTCAAAAGAACACCGTACGGTTCACGGTACAACTCGTGCACTACTTTCTAACATGGTTGAAGGTGTTTCTAAAGGTTTTGAAAAAGGTCTTGAGCTTATCGGTGTCGGTTACCGTGCTCAAAAACAAGGTAGTAAGCTTGTATTAAACGTTGGTTACTCTCATCCTGTTGAAATCGAGCCTGAAGAAGGAATCGAAGTTGAAGTACCATCAAATACGAAGGTTATCGTTAAAGGAATCAACAAAGAACGTGTAGGTGCTTTAGCTGCTAACATTCGTGATGTTCGTCCTCCAGAGCCTTACAAAGGAAAAGGTATCCGTTATGAAGGCGAATATGTGCGTCGTAAAGAAGGTAAAACTGGTAAGTAATGCCGCATAGGTAAACGAAAGGAGTGACTTAAATGATTACGAAGGCTGACAAAAATGCAGTTCGTAAGAAAAGACATGGCCGTGTACGTGCTAAACTTTCAGGAACTGAAGCTCGTCCTCGTTTAAATGTGTTCCGCTCTAATAAGCATATTTATGCTCAATTAGTTGACGATGTAAAAGGAGTTACTTTAGCAAGTGCTTCTACTCTAGATAAAGAAGTAAGTCTAGAATCTACAAGTAACGTTGATGCAGCAGTTAAGGTCGGAGAACTAGTTGCAAAACGTGCGAACGAAAAAGGGATCAAATCTATCGTATTTGACCGTGGAGGATACCTTTATCATGGTCGCGTAAAAGCATTAGCTGAAGCGGCTCGTGAAAATGGACTAGAATTTTAATAGACAAAGGAGGGACACAAAAAGATGCGTCGTATTGATCCAAACAAACTTGAACTTGAAGAACGCGTAGTTACAGTTAATCGTGTAGCGAAAGTTGTTAAAGGTGGACGTCGTTTCCGTTTCTCTGCTCTTGTAGTAGTAGGCGACAAAAACGGTCATGTCGGCTTTGGTACTGGTAAAGCACAAGAAGTACCTGAAGCAATTCGTAAAGCGATTGAAGATGCGAAGAAAAACTTAATCGAAGTACCAATGGTTGGAACATCTATTCCACACCAAGTAATCGGTAATTTCGGTGCTGGTGAAGTTCTTTTAAAGCCAGCATATGAAGGTACGGGTGTTATCGCTGGTGGACCAGTTCGTGCGGTTCTAGAATTAGCTGGTGTTGGTGATATTTTATCTAAATCTTTAGGTACAAACACACCAATCAACATGGTTCGTGCAACATTGAACGGTTTACAACAATTAAAACGTGCTGAGGACGTAGCTAAATTACGTGGTAAATCAGTAGAAGAACTGTTAGGATAAGGAGGGAAATCAAATGGCGAATAAACTAGAAATTACCCTCACTCGCAGCGTAATCGGTCGCCCTGGTGACCAACGCGAAACAGTTAAAGCTCTAGGCTTACGTAAAATGCATCAAACAGTTGAACAACAAGATAATCCTGCTATTCGCGGTATGATCAACAAAGTTGCTCACCTTGTAACGGTAAAAGAAATTTAATTATCACTCTTCTATAAAATAAGGAGGTGCCAACATGAAACTTCATGAATTAAAGCCTGCAGAAGGTTCCCGCGGGGAACGTAAACGTAAAGGCCGTGGTATCGGTACTGGTAACGGTAAAACTGCTGGTAAAGGTCATAAAGGTCAAAACGCTCGTTCCGGCGGCGGAGTTCGTCCTGGTTTTGAGGGTGGTCAAACACCATTATTTAGACGTTTACCAAAACGCGGTTTCACAAATATTCACCGTAAAGAATATGCAATTGTGAACCTTGCTGCACTTAATCGTTTTGAAGATGGAACTGAAGTTACACCTGTACTTCTAGTTGAATCTGGTGTAGTTAGTAACGAAAAAGCAGGAATTAAAATTCTTGCTAAAGGCAAAGTTGAGAAAAAGCTTACAGTTAAAGCTCATAAATTCTCCTCTGCTGCAAAGGAAGCTATTGAAGCTGCCGGCGGTAAAACAGAGGTGATTTAATGTTTCAGACAATCTCCAATTTTATGCGCGTGGGTGATATAAGAAGAAAGATTATATACACCCTTTTAATGCTGGTCGTGTTTCGCATCGGTACTTTTATACCAGTACCTGGTGTGAATGCTGACCTTTTAAAGGCTCAGGATGAACTAAATGCATTCGGTCTTTTAAATACCTTTGGCGGTGGTGCACTTCTGAACTTCTCCATTCTTGCGATGGGAATCATGCCGTACATTACAGCATCGATTATTATTCAGTTATTACAAATGGACGTTGTGCCTAAGTTTACTGAATGGTCTAAGCAAGGAGAAGTTGGTCGTCGTAAATTAGCTCAATTTACCCGCTACTTTACTATTGTGCTTGGTTTCATCCAAGCTCTTGGTATGTCATATGGTTTTAATAACCTTGCTAATGGGCAATTGATCGAAAACCCTGGAATTGGTTCTTATTTGCTGATTGCTACAGTATTAACTGCTGGAACTGCATTTTTACTGTGGTTAGGAGAACAAATCACTGAAAAGGGTGTTGGAAATGGAATTTCCATTATCATTTTCGCTGGGATTGTAGCTGGTATTCCGTCTATCGTGAACCAGATTTATGCACAACAGTTTGAAAATGTTGGGGAACAACTATTCCTGCGCATCGTTACAGTCGTATTAATTCTTCTTGCAGTTGTTGCAATCGTTGTTGGTACAATCTTTATCCAACAGGCTTTAAGAAAAATACCTATTCAATATGCTAAACGTATGGCAATCGGAAAGAATTCCGTTGGTGGACAAAATACTCACTTGCCATTAAAAGTTAATGCAGCTGGAGTTATTCCAGTTATCTTTGCAATTTCATTCATTATTACTCCTAGAACCGTTGCAGGTTTCTTCGAGCAAAATGATGTTACTTTATGGATTCAAAGAGTATTTGATTATACGACACCAGTTGGAATGCTCATATACAGTGCATTAATAATTGCTTTTACTTATTTCTATGCTTTTATCCAAGTCAACCCAGAACAAGTTTCGGATAATTTGAAGAAACAGGGTGGATATATTCCAGGCATTCGTCCAGGAAAAAGCACGCAGGAATATTTAACTCGCGTTTTATACCGTTTAACTTTTGTAGGTGCAATCTTCCTTACGGTGATCTCAATTTTGCCGATGTTTTTCATTAATATCGCAGGATTGCCTGAATCAGCGCAAATTGGAGGAACTAGCTTGCTAATCGTTGTCGGTGTTGCGCTAGATACGATGAAACAACTTGAATCTCAACTTGTTAAACGTCACTATAAAGGTTTTATTAAATAAGTTGGTTTTTAGGGGGCCGATACAAGTTCCCTAACAACCAATTAGATTTTAGGGGGAATTCATATGAATTTAGTATTAATGGGGCTCCCCGGTGCTGGAAAAGGCACACAAGCCGAGAAGATTGTCGATAAATACGGCATTCCTCATATTTCTACAGGTGATATGTTTCGTGCAGCAATCAAAGGTGAAACGGAACTAGGCCTGAAGGCAAAATCATTCATGGATAAAGGCGAGCTTGTTCCTGATGAAGTGACAATCGGTATTGTCCGTGAACGATTAAGCAAGGATGATTGTGAGAAAGGATTTCTACTTGATGGATTTCCTAGAACAGTTCCACAAGCTGAAGCTTTGGAAGAAATTCTTGCTGACTTGAATAAAAAAATTAATTTTGTCATTAATATTGATGTTAACCATGAGATTCTTATGGAACGTCTAACTGGCCGTCGCATTTGTAAAGACTGCGGTGCTACTTATCATCTTGTATTTAATCCACCTGCTAAAGAGGATTCATGTGATCGATGTGGGGGAGAGCTTTACCAACGTGCAGATGATAATGAGGAAACAGTCCAGACTAGACTTGATGTGAATATTAAACAAACAAAGCCTTTACTTGATTTCTATGATACTAAAGGTTATTTACGTAATATTGATGGTAGGCAGGATATCGATAAAGTCTTTACTGATCTGGATCGTTTATTCGGGGGCTTGCATGAATGATTATTTGCAAAACGCCGCGTGAAGTTGAGATTATGCGTGAAGCTGGGAAAATTGTAGCTCTGACTCATCAAGAACTGAAAAAACATATTGCTCCTGGTATAACAACAAGTGAATTAGATAAATTGGCTGAAGCGTTCATTCGTAAGGCTGGTGCAACTCCTTCATTTAAAGGCTATAATGGCTTTCCTGGCAGCATTTGTACTTCAGTAAATAATGAACTTGTTCATGGCATACCTGGTAATCGGGTCTTAAAAGATGGAGATATTATCAGTGTTGACATTGGTGCTAAATATAACGGTTATCATGGTGACTCTGCTTGGACTTATCCTGTAGGACAAATCGATGATGCTACGAAGATTCTTTTAGAAGTAACAGAGGAATCCTTGTATATCGGTCTAAAGGAAGCAAAGCCAGGTGAGCGTCTATCGAACATCTCACATGCTATTCAAACATATGCGGAACAAAAAGGATTTTCCATTGTACGCGAGTATGTTGGTCATGGAGTTGGTCAAAACTTGCATGAGGACCCACAAATTCCTCATTATGGTCCACCCAATAAAGGACCACGACTAAAACCGGGTATGGTACTTGCTGTTGAACCAATGGTGAATGCAGGAAGTCGATATGTGAAGACATTAACTGACAACTGGACAGTTGTTACAATAGACGGAAAAATGTGTGCTCATTTTGAACATACGATTGCCATTACTGAAACAGGATATGAAGTACTTACCATTATTTAATTGTTAAGTATTCATATATATCGTTTCAACTATGATCCGCTTTTGTGCTATAATCGAAAGGTTGTAAGATTTAGATCTATTTACAGAAAATCCGGCGTGTAATTGGGAAATAATCTGTGCATTTGCATAGATTTATGAATTCGTATTTGAAATGAAGAAGGGAGACTTGATCGATGGCGAAAGACGATGTAATTGAAATTGAAGGCACGGTTGTTGATACTTTACCAAATGCCATGTTTAAAGTGGAATTAGAAAACGGTCATACAGTTTTGGCTCATGTTTCTGGTAAGATCCGCATGCACTTTATCCGAATTTTACCTGGAGATAAAGTAACTGTGGAGCTTTCTCCATATGATTTAACTCGCGGAAGAATCACTTATCGTTTCAAATAACCAAAGACTCCGTACTATTAAGGAGGTTAGGATAATGAAAGTAAGACCATCTGTTAAACCGATCTGCGAAAAGTGTAAAGTTATCCGCAGACGTGGAAAAGTTATGGTTATCTGTGAAAACCCTAAACATAAACAAAAACAAGGTTAATAACAAGGAGGTGCGCTCATTTATGGCACGTATTGCTGGTGTAGATATTCCACGTGAAAAACGTGTAGTAATCTCATTAACTTACATCTATGGGATTGGTAAAAATACTGCTCAGAAAGTATTAGCTGATGCTGGTGTTTCTGAAGATACTCGTGTTCGTGATTTAACGGAAGATGAGTTAAATAAAATTCGTGAAGTCATCGACAAATTAAAAGTTGAAGGTGACCTTCGTCGTGAAGTTTCCCTTAACATTAAGCGTTTAATGGAAATTGGTAGCTATCGTGGTATTCGTCACCGTCGTGGTTTACCGGTTCGCGGACAAAACACTAAAAACAACGCTCGTACACGCAAAGGTCCTCGTAAGACTGTAGCGAACAAGAAGAAATAATCGGTAAAGGAGGTACTTTAAATGGCACGTAAAACTAATACACGTAAACGTCGTGTGAAAAAGAATATTGAACAAGGTGTTGCACACATCCGTTCTACTTTCAATAACACAATCGTAACTATTACTGATGCTCACGGAAATGCACTTGCATGGTCTAGCGCTGGAGCACTTGGATTCAGAGGTTCACGTAAATCAACTCCATTCGCAGCTCAAATGGCAGCAGAAACTGCAGCAAAAGCTTCAATGGAGCATGGAATGAAAACTCTTGAAGTAACAGTTAAAGGACCTGGTGCAGGACGTGAAGCTGCAATTCGTGCGTTACAAGCTGCTGGTCTTGAAGTTACTGCAATCAGAGATGTGACTCCAGTTCCTCATAATGGATGTCGCCCACCAAAACGCCGCCGTGTTTAATTTTTCTGTATAGAATTTGTATCCTTGTCTATAATGGGATATGATGGAAATACTTTAAATTTATACAGAAATTTTAATCCAGTTGTTGTGCACAAAACGGGAACGTATACATGGGGGAATTTCGGTTAGAATGCTAGCCGGGGTTTCGACGTTTTGAAGGAGGGTATATTTTCATGATCGAAATAGAAAAACCAAAAATCGAAACGGTTGAGATCAGCGATGATGCCAAGTACGGGAAGTTCGTCGTCGAGCCACTTGAGCGTGGATATGGGACTACTTTGGGTAACTCCTTACGTCGTATCCTTTTATCCTCACTCCCAGGTGCCGCAGTCACGTCGATTCAAATTGATGGGGTACTTCATGAGTTCTCAACAATTGAAGGCGTCGTAGAAGATGTAACATCTATCATTTTAAACATTAAAAAACTTGCACTAAAAATTTACTCTGATGAAGAGAAAACACTTGAAATTGATGTACAAGGTGAAGGTGTAGTAAAGGCTGCTGACATTACCCATGATAGTGATATTGAAATTCTGAATCCAGATCTTCATATTGCTACACTTGGAACAAATGGTCATTTACGTATGCGTTTAACTGCACAAAGAGGTCGTGGATACACACCTGCTGTTCAGAACAAAAGGGAAGATCAGCCAATTGGTGTGATTCCAATTGATTCTATCTTTACACCGGTATCACGTGTTTCTTATCAAGTAGAAAATACGCGTGTAGGTCAAATGAGTAACTATGATAAGTTAACATTCGATGTATGGACTGATGGAAGTACGGGTCCTCAAGATGCGGTTGCACTTGGTGCGAAGGTCTTAACTGAGCATTTAAATATCTTTGTTGGTTTAACTGACGAAGCACAAAATGCTGAAA
>NZ_JAGIKZ010000029.1 GCF_017874625.1 Cytobacillus eiseniae
TGAAATCTTCATCAAATGTTTTTCTGCTCATGTGGACACCTCATATTATTAGTTATTTCTATTTTAAACTGTGTCCACTTTTGAGTCTAACACCACAAAAGCATTACGAGATTGTATTGGACTAATTGTATCTTTTTTAAATACTTAACATCTTTTATATTCCATTGTAATTCATCCATTTTTATCCACCCCATTTTAATTAAATCTACTGCTCCGTTAGCATAAGAAGCAACTCTTGTTTAGCAATT
Organism: Cytobacillus eiseniae; assembly: GCF_017874625.1. Taxonomy (GTDB): domain Bacteria; phylum Bacillota; class Bacilli; order Bacillales; family Cytobacillaceae; genus Cytobacillus; species Cytobacillus eiseniae. The sequence goes on from NZ_JAGIKZ010000029.1 coordinate 249, forward strand.
GTTCCCTAGGTTTTCCATGTTTTCATTAAAAGAGAGGAATCTTTCTACTTGGGTTACTGGCAGAAATATAATTAATATCTTTACTTACCAAAACCAAATAGAATGAAATCAATTAATAAAGGACTGAGAAGGATTCCCAAAATAAGTAGGACACCTAATTGAGTGTCGATTCCCTTGTTAGTCCATTCCCACCTTGACTTTATTTTTGCAAAAATTTGCTGTAATAGAGTCGCTATTAAAACAAGAAGAGTTAGATTCAACCACTTTGAAAAAGGGAATGTTGGTTCAAAATAAATTATTACAATCATGAACAAGACAATAAATAAAGCCTCTATAATATTATATATTCTCATAAAACATTCTTCCTCATCTACTTTAAGGTAAACACACAATGAACAAATTTCCTATAAAGAAACCAGTCCACTTGTTTAATAACTTCAACAAAAAAGGGCGTTGCTCCTTCTTGAATCAACGCCCCCACCCGTTAACTAAAAATTGCTATTTTAATTATATCTTTAAAAAATATCCATAAAAACAGAATCCAGATGGCTGCAATTCCACAAAAAATGTATTTTTTATATCGAGGGCTATTCTTATCCCAAGCACCGGACCACTCTGCTAATAAAACAATAATAAAGATCAAAAACACATACATCATTAATTGAATCATTTTGCATCTTGATACTTCAATATTAACATAATTTTCAGAGTAATCTTTTAAAAAAATACAGACCATCCATTTGATGATCTATTGTTTAATTCATACACCCGTTTTTGGCCCGATTGAGGAAGATCAAATAGCGATTTATACTTTTTTCTTGTCATGCTATTGCTACCAGTTAGCGAAAAACATTATGGTGATCATTCAAGAAAGTAATTCCATATTTCTGTTGGTAATTCTTCAACTGCAAGAACTTTTAACTTTCGCATACTTTGTGTACTTGGTGAAGTCATAATCAGATAAAGCACGCTATTAATAAATTAGATATTTTTCCATTCTACCAGATTGCCCATTAACAACTGATCCGAAGTAGTGTTAAAAAGAAAAAAGCATGCGTTAAGACTCATTCAGAATGTCTTGAATGATTTCTGCAAGGATATCTGCTGTTCTATATTCCTCCTGTAGTGTGTTTTCAACTCCTCCAATTTCAAGTAAAACGGAGTTATCTAAGAGGTCTTGATTATAGGTGTTTTGTTTATCTTGATTATCTGTAACAATAACTCCTCTCGATAATCGAGGATATTTTTCCACCATCCTATTGTGAAGGCGTTCCGCAAACTTTATATTTTCTTTAGAATTACTGCTTGAACCAGATACTAAAAACACTACTTTTGAATAATCTATTCCTTTTAACTTTACAGTCGTATCCTTTCTTTTTCTTGAATCTCTGTGAATATCAAATACCATTTTAATACTTTTATTATTTTCCAAAGTGGCATTTAACGGCTCTCTTGATACTGAGTAAGTTTCACTAAATGAAAAGTTATTTTCGTTTAGTATTTCCGTTATATTGGTTTTATCATGGATAGCATTAATCCCTCTTTCTTTTAGTGATTGGCTTAACCTTTCTCCAACTAGAGTTATATTTTGGGTTTCATGAAATGCTTCATTAGCATCCTTTGTTTGCGTTTCTGTGAAAAATGACTCTAAATTATGTGATTGGTATATATAAATTAAAGGTTCTTGCTCAGCAACAGAAATCAGCGATTTTTCTTCTCCATGCGTATTAAGATTATTGAGTACGTCATCTTTCCCACCGTAAAAAAAGAACCATGAAAATGCAAATGTACATAGAGCAAGACCAGAAGTCACAAAGGATAAATATTTTATTCTACTTTTTCTATTCAATTTTCTTGCACGTTTTTTTAGAATATTTGAAGTTGTGGATACAAAGTCTTCGCTTGGATTGAGTGGGTAGGTATTTTTAATAAGGTCAAACAATTCCTTATCAGTTTGCATTTCCCATAACCTCCTCAGTATTAAGATCTAATTTTTTCTTAAGTTCTTTTAAGGCTCTGTGATAATCTACCTTTACTTTAGACTCGCTACATTTTAATATTTCAGATGTCTCTTTTATTGAGAATTCGTTTATGCCCCTTAGTATTACTACTGCTCGAAAGGATGGTTTTAATTTTGAAATTGCCGTATGAACAAGCTTTTTCAGTTCCTTTTGTTCAACTAATTCAAGTGTTTCTTTTTCCGTAGATACGATTCTCTTAAAAAATCCTTCTCCAAAAATTGAACTGTACTTTTTCTTTCTATAATGGTCAATGGCTGCATGTTTTGCTATTGAAAAAATCCACGTCTTTATATTTCCAGCATTAAAATTAGGTAAATTATTTAGTACACGAATAAATACTTCTTGAGTTAAGTCCTCTGCATCATTCTGACTACCTGTAAAACAAATAAGAAAACGATACACATCTAAATAGTGCTGATTATAGATTTCAATTATTCTGACCTCTATATCATCAAAACTATTCAAAATATCCCCCCCTCTTTTATGTACTCACCTATTAATCGTTTGGGATTAAAAAAAAGTTACAATAATCTAAACCGTCGTTACATAAAAAACATATTTTTTTCACTATACAAAAAAGACCCTCAATAATTGACGGTCCATTATCATAAAGAATAATATATATAGCAATTTCTTCATCATTAACAAATTTCCTTCTTATAGCAACCTGCCCGTCAGGTTTATAAAAGCAAACCAATATTGCATCCAGTTTCGATGTTTGAATATTGTAATAATTCACTCTAAATGCTATGCTCATAATGGTAAAGGAGGAGAACTACATGTTTCATTATCTAATGTGAAGAGGTTAACTGAATATGTTTTTTTAGATGCATTGAATCTTTTGCAAAAAACATATTCAGGAGGAATAAAAGATGAATAAACAAATAAGTTGGAACGGTTTAGCTAAAATACAACAGGAACTTCAGTTTTCAGGGAGCATTCACGTGCGTAAGAGTGGCAAGGCAATCATGTCGGAGAGCTTTGGCTATGCAAACCGTTCGGAAAAAATTATAAATGAACCACACACTCGATTTTCGATTGCATCTGGCAGCAAGATTTTTACATCGATTGCGATTTGTAAGTTGGTGGAAGAAGGAAAAATCTCATTTGATACAAAAATCATCAATTGCTTGGATATTGATTTTCCTTACTTTGATAAGGAAATCACCATTCATCATTTACTCACGCATATTTCTGGGGTTCCAGATTATTTTGACGAGGATGAAATGGATGATTTTGAAGTGCTTTGGGAAACCTTGCCAATGTATCGAGTTCGCTGTGCAAAAGACTTTTTGCCTATGTTTCAGAATGGAAAAATGCAAGCAAAAGTAGGAAGTCCCTTCAGTTATAATAATTCTGGTTATATTATTCTAGGCCTTATTATTGAGCAGATCAGTGGCATGGACTTCACTGACTATATCGAAAAAAATATCTTCCAGACAATTGGCATGACTGACTCAGGATACTTTTCAATGGATAAATTACCTGAAAGTGTTTCAATCGGATATATAGAAAACCCTGATCATACGTATAAAGCAAATATTTATTCTCTTCCTGCAAAAGGTGGGCCTGATGGCGGTGCCTATGTTACTGCTACTGATATGGGGATATTTTGGGAAGCATTAATGAATGGCAAACTATTGTCAGAAGAAATAACTCGCATCTTATTGACGCCTCAAGTAAATGTTGTAGATGATATCTTTTACGGGTATGGTGGGTATATGGAATCAAACGAACAGGGTGTCGTGAAATACATTCAAATGGGATATGATCCAGGTGTGAATTATCGTTCTGTCCATTATCCAAATCAAGATCTTACCATCATTGTTTGCTCAAATAAAGAAGAAGGTGCTTATGAGATTCTTAAGGAAGTGGAAAGTTTAACAGTCAATAAGTAAAGTATTAATAAGGGCTAATTCTGCGATTAGCCCTTATTTTTTCTATAAGCTCTGCTAAAATCTAATGATGATAGAAGTTTATATCGTAGTATATTTCTCTACACATTTCTCATCTCATAGATTTTTTGTAAGGTATTAAGGTGCATTTCTTTATCTTCAGGCGACTCAGCGAATTTATACCACTCCACAAGCCTATATCCAAACATAACAAGAATTAGTTCATAAATACAATGATCGGAGATATGGGTCATATCCGCATATTCCGAAAAACCCCTGTAATACGCCGGAATGCATTTTTCGTAGTATTCAATCATATGGCGGACGTCTGCTTCATCTGTTATTAAACTCGCGATATCCTCACCCATATGCCCCCATCCTGCGGTATCCCAATCGATAAGTACGATTTTACTGTCCGAATAGAAGATGTTTTCCACCCAAAAGTCTCTGTGGCAAAGCACGATTGGCAGCTTTTCAATCCGATTAAATATTTCATCCGCATTGTTATCTATGTCTATGAGCATTTCACACAGATGCTTCGGAATTTCACAGTCATCGGAGCGTATGTAATCATACACCACATTCCATGATCGATAACGTAGATAGTAGTTTTTCGTAAAATCAATCTTGCTTAAATTGGACAAATGCTGCAATTCCTTTGGTCGTTCAGTGTACAACTTTCCTTGAAATCGCCCCAATTCCTCGGCTATCCGCTCATACATTTCCGTGGTCAGATGTAAGCCTGACACACCATCAATATATTCCATCCACAGTTGAATATCATCGCCATTTATTTCGGCGTGGTAACACTCTGGACTTCGGAACGAATCAAGGAACACCTTTTTAAAATCCGATGCATAGAGGTCGTATTCCCTACGCCATGAATCCGGATCCCCATAACGCTCAAACTTTTTCTGTATTTTCCAAACGAGCTTATACGGCAGCTTTTCACCATCAGCAGTTTCAACCATTCCTGTTACAAGCCGAACCTCCCCTATTGTCCCTCCTTGCAACTCTGTGAGTTGATAATCTGCATGGATGATCGTCTTCTCGAGCATTTTACCCAAAACAAGTGCTAGTGTTTTGGGCTTTACTAATTTTTCATCAAGTTTGTTCATCTTTTGTATCCTCCCTTTTTTGCCTTATGTTGCATGGCAATCACTTTTTCTACATCCATTTATCCGGTTGATGCCCTAATATTTCATCAACAGATTTTTTTCCTGCTTCTGTAAAAGGGATTGCTCCCGCTGTATTTCCTGCTCTCGGTGGCATTCGGCTTCGATATAGCCGGATTGTTTCAAAACAATTATCAATCGATTTTTCCCTATTAATGGAAGCGTTTTTAGGCATAAAAATACCGCGAACAAGCAGCCTCCAAAGAAGCTGCTGTTACGCGGTGAAAAGTCAAAAGCCGACTTGTAATCAAAAAAGAATACAATTTTCATCGTATCCCGCTAACAGCAGTATTCACGAAAGGTTACTGTTTACGGCATAGCAAAAAAACGGGGGTTATTCCCAGTTGCTCCCATTCCAAGCTATAACAATGATTGGAATCTACTATGCCCGATATTCGGTTAAGCTAAAACCACCAATACCATATAAGTAATCATAAAAAAACATCCCCTTTCGCATAAAAAAATTGAAAAAACCATTCACTTTAATATTGTGACACATCTAAATGTTAGAATCAATAGAAAATACAGAAAATTTAATCATAAGGAATATTTACAGTTAATTGCCCCTCCAACCCAATCTCTCAACTATCGCAAATAGTGGTAACTCAACAAAAAGATGCATTAATCTTACTTAGATCAACGCACTTGATAGTAAATATGTACATTATTTATTCTTTCGCAATTCACTTATCCTATTACTATACTGTATGAAATATTCAGTTGATCCCAAACCCAAGCCTGAAAAACTTTGTCTATTTCTTTTTTTAGTGCTTCATCATCCAACTCCTCAACAATACCTAATTCTTTAAAAGTAAATGTTTCTGTCGCCTCTACACCTTTATATTTTGTACTGCTGAATGAAAAAGTAACTGTTTTATCCATTGGTTCATCCTCTGTTATTTCTCTTTAATTACCGTTTAAAGTTTTCCTTCTTATTGCACTAAAGTGCTCACTAATTTATGTATAATCTTGCACAAGCACCAAATTATTGTTGCTATAAGTATTCACTTTTTCTTAGTATTCTTCCACATTTTTATATTTGTAACATCCGAACCTTTTCTTATAGAATTAAATAGTTAGTTTATAAGGGAGGACATTTTATGAAAGGAATTGATAGAATAATGATTGCATTGCTTTATTAGGTATACTCGGTTTTATCAGTTATGAGCTCACTGGAATAAAAAATCAATTAGACGCAATTCAATTCTCGATTTTCAGATTATAGGGTTGGATAGAATCGGAGAGGTGAGTGAATGAAGTCCAACTATAAGTGTTTTATTGATATCCATTTAAGTGGCGGCGATATTCAATTTGACGTTTCAGATGATATACAGTTATTTAGTTTTAAATCAGGGTTAGGTTTTATAGCTATTCCACATTTTTTATTTACGCTTGCACAACTCTATAAGGGGAAAATTAAAGAAGCACGATTAGATTGTCATGGAAATACCGATTATTATAGTTTTATTAGTGATGGTGTTAACCTTTTTATTGTATATACAACTAATTATCCCGAAGAGAAAATTTATAATTATCAATTTATTTTAGAAAAGTACCTAGAAGCTATAGATGAAGGATTTAAGAAATATTTAAAACAACTGGAAAGTGAAGGATTATTACCTTTAAAAACACAAGACTACGCTCATCCTTTAGGTGATGGTGTATTAAATGCCTTTTATGATTTTTCATCACTTATACATAATTAATTTTATAATACCGTTTACGTCGTTGAACTAGTGGGACAACTTATTTATTCCAATAAGGGTCTCAACAGAAGTCAAACAGGGAAACAGCAATTTTATAATCATTAACTTGTTCTTCTGCAATCGAGCGCTATCATTGAAGTAGCGCCTTTTTTTTAACAGTTTGGTAGAGCGTACATATACATAAAATCTTTGAACTTTTTTATTAAACCTATTATTAATAGAAATTATTTTGTAAGGGGGTCCACCGAAACTTATTAATAGTAAAAAAAACATTAGTATACTAATGTCCTTTTACAATAAAAATAACTATCCCCATAAATTTGTTGTTTTGGATTGAAATTGTTTTAATAAAATAGCACGCAGACTTTCTGATAAAGCATCAACAGATAATACTTTTTCAAGTTTCTCTTTATTAAATCTGTCAAAAAACTTCACATCATTAACTAATGATACAGAAACTTGTTGAGGATGTTCTTCAAGAAGCTCTAGGTCATCGTTTGATGTTACCATTCCCTCCTTCAATACTCGTAAAAGGAACCCTGTATAGCCAGTATCTCTCATTCGAATCACCATATTAGGCACTTCATATTTTGCAGCAAGTTTATAACAAGGATTTCGTGGTTCGGAGACCTGAATAATAGCTTCACCAAAAGTATAAATATCTCCAATATGGGCATTATCTTCTTTTAATCCTTTAACTGTTAGATTTTCACCGAACAAGGCTGTATTACTAAAGTTATTTAAAATATCACTCCAATAAGAGTAGTAATCATAAGGATATAAACATATAGCTTTATCCTCGCCACCGTGATGTTCATATGCTTGCTCATCACTCATAAATCCTGTTTTACTTAAAAAAATGGGTTCTTTGACAGATTTCTTTCTGATAGCTGATTCAAATGTTCTGTTGCCATAGGTTAGTGTTTCGATTTTCCCGACATTTAATGATTTGACTTGATATTTTAGATTTTTCATTTAAAACCTCCTTATATAACAAAATTCCAATCATACATTCAGCATATCATCAGATGTTTAAAGTTAAATTGGAGATTATTTCAACTCCAAATTACACCGATATTGACACCTCATGCTCTCTCCCCAAATAAATTAGTAATAATCGCACAAAAATTCTATACTACCAATTCCTTTTTTTAAAATTGCTCCTCCAATAAATGATCTTATCATGAAGAAAGACGCTTTCCTTATTTCTGAAAAGTGCCGATTGTTGTTCAATTAAATCGCACTCTTTAGTTAAAGTGTATTTCTTCCCTATCTCAACATTATTTGAAAGTTACTTCTTAATAAATATTACTTAATCCGTCCCTTCCCAGCTAACTGGTACATTTCCTGATTACTTATTTGTGATAATTGATAGACATGTCCATATTCTTCATCTTCTCTAAATGAGGAAGCAGTAATATTATACTTTTCCCCTTCTTTAATCAGGTTGTAGACCATTGAGTCCTCAATAAAGATTTTGTAGCGATCACGGTTCTCTTCACTTTCATTTCCATTGTAGCCAATCACCCACATTTCAAAGTAATTCCCAGGGTCAATATAATGACTTTTTTCTTCTATAACCATATCTACCATACTAATACTCTTTGTTATTTGATTGGCTGATAATGTGAAATAACTAATCATAATTAGTACGGCACCCAGAACACCTATTATTCCCCACTTTTTTGCAGTGTTTTTCATTAAGATCATATCCTTTCAGTACAACACTGAATTCCTTTATTCAACAACCGAGTTAACTCGTTCATTAAAAAGGGTAGTCGTGATTTATAATTTCCATTAATCTTTCTGCATTCTCCGATGATACCGTTTCAGATAATCTTGCTCCCGCAATGATTGGCGCCCATTGAAAAATATCAGCCCTTAACAATCCACTCTTTTCACAGTAAAGCCGCAAATACAATTCAGCTAATTCGAGTGAACGCTGAGAATATAAAAGATAGGTCCGGTAAATATCCGCACGAATATCTCCTGCACTCGAATCGACCCAATCGATCACGACTATTTTTTTATCAGACTGAATTAAATTGAATAAATGAAAATCCCCGTGACAGAGCCGATTCTCATAAGTTATGGATTCCAATTTTTTTAATAGATAAGATTTTTGTCTAGTTTCCAGTTTAGCGGCTGTCGCAATTTGACGGGATAATTTATCATACATTGGCTCAATCGTATCTGGAATTACGCGATGAATCTTTTGTTGAATATCAATAGAAAGATCTAAGTAATATTCTGCTTGATCCCTATTTTCGAATAATAAATCTCCCAACGTTCTTCCCTTTACATATTCCATCATGATCGCTTGTTTGCCATTTATCTTCGCCACACGATAAATTTCAGGAACAGGCAGTCCACATGAATAGGCATGTTTTTGCTTATTGGCTTCATTGAATGATTCCGTTTCAGGCAAATAATCGTTGAACATTTTTATAATTTTGTTGTCGTGAAGATAAATGGCAGCCGTATTTCCCTTTGCGATTGGATTTCCTAATTCCATTGGGCTCTCTCCCTATCCTTTTTTATGATCTCGTTTGCATTTTTTATTTAAATAATAAACTAGAGATGGGATTGAAATAACAATAACTGTAAATATAATAAGTTTCACCAATTGCCCCTTGTATATCGCATAATAAGTAAATGTCAGCATACCGATTATAGCTACATTTGAAGGATGAGATAAAAAATTCGTTTACTCATAATCAATCCCCCACTCTTTTCCTTAATTGTAACATTCTGAATTCTTTTTATCTGACTATTTTACTAAATAAGATTAATTCTTACCTTGAGCGCACTTCCTCTTCCCCCCATCCACAACCCCCCCATATTCCTTCTCAAACAACAACTTAACCATCCCAACTGGCCCATTCCGATGCTTCGCTAGGTCAATTTCAATGAATTTGTTTTCGCTGTTATTTTTGTTATAATACTCGTCTCTGTAAAGAAGCATAATGAGATCGGCGTCTTGTTCAATGCTGCCGGAGTCACGGAGGTCGGACATTTTTGGGCGCTTGTCCATTCTTTGTTCGACTCCTCGTGAAAGCTGGGAAAGGAGAATAATTGGGACATCGTATTGTCTAGCGAGCTGTTTTAATTCCTTCGTAATGCTGGCAATTGCGAGGTCATGGCGATCATATTTCCCGGATGTGGCGATGAGCTGGAGATAATCAATGACAACGAGATAGTCTTCATGAGGATATTCCCGGCGCGTTTTTTGGATTTGGGCTCTTATACCGGAGACTGTTTTCTGTGGTGGGTCATGGATTTGGAGATGCCATTGATGAAAAATACTGAGCGCCTCATTTGCTCTCACTTGGTCTTCCTCGGTAAATAGCCTGTATGGATTTTTCCATTTGGCACCGTCAATCCTTGATAGGCTGCTTAATATCCGTTTGGCGAGCTGTTTTTTTGGCATTTCAAGGGAAAACAGATCAACAACACCGCCTTTTTGACAGCCATTCATGGCAAGTGACAAGGCAAAGGCCGTTTTTCCCATCGATGGCCTGCCAGCTAAAATAATCAAATCGCCCTTGCTCCAGCCGCTTGTCATCCGATTGAGCGAGTCAAAGCCTGTATCGATCCCACTTAGGTCGCCTTGGTCCTCATACATTTCATTAAAAATCTCCATCATCAAATCCTGTTTTGTTTCTTCCACGGTATTCCCTATTTCCTGGAGCTTAATAAATGTCTGATAGAATTGCTCTGCTTCTACTAATCTCCCATCATTTAAAAATCTGGCTGCTGCCCGTTTTAACTCACGGAGCTTATAATGTTCAAGCATGATCTGCTCATATTCTTCCAGATGAACGGTCGTCGGACAGCTTAAGGCCAGGCTGGACAAGTAGCTGACACCGCCGATGGATTCAATCAAACTCCCAAGCTTATTGACGACTGTGACGATATCAATCCCTTGTGATTCCTGACGCAGCTCTATCATCGCTTGAAAAATTAGCTGATTTCTCTTTTGGGAAAAATGATAAGGTTCGAGAATTACTTCAAACACACATCCAGGCTCGAGAAAAATTGCTCCTAGTATCATATTTTCCGCTTCGATTTCTTTACTTTCGGATGGATGGGGGTAGCCAGTCTGGAGTTGGTTTCCTTCTGGCAAATAACTGATCTCGTTCAATTCGCTCGCTCCCTTCTTGCTCCCACCTCTTTATTTGCTGAAGAAACGGATTGTCTGTCTCCCGAAATGCCGCAATTTCAGCGAGCACAGGTGGAAAGCGATTGCTCGCAATATGGGCAGATAATTTTTCCATCACAAGCTTGTAATCCATTTCTTTTGACACTTTTAGCCACATGAGCACAGTCTCGTCGCTAATTTTAAATTGTGGATATACGGATTCAATGGTCGCTAACACTTGAATGACTTCCCTCTTGTCCATTGTCAGCCCTCCCTACATAAGGATCCCTTGTATTTCAAGGCGAGCAATACGGTCATGAAGCGTTTCCTTTTTCTCTTTCCATTCCATTTTCCGAAGACGTGTCATAATCGCCGCTTCATAATAGGCCATACTGTTGATGGTTTGCTGTGGTGATTTCTGCTGATAGTTTGAATGAATCGTTGTCATCCAATTCAACAGCTTTTCGAGCGAGACTTCCATTTTGGCGACTTTTTCAATCGCTTGCATGTCTTTAGCTGATAAAATTGCCCCCCGATTGCGAAGCTTGAGAAAGTGCTCAGTGATCGCAGTCATTCTTGTGGTTTGATCCTTACTTTGGGTAGAATTTCCGTTTTCCTGATTCTTCCTATTCTCCAACTTCTCTTCTTTCTTCTCTCTTTCTTGATTTTGTTCCGGGTTCGTATCGGCCTTGTTTTCTGTTCGTTCTGTCATCGTTCCGCGAAAAGAAGGGCAAAAAAAATCGATGAATCCTTTTGCTTGGATGTCTTCACAATGCAATAAAGTAAATAGCGTGCCCATATTTGTTTCCTCAACGGCAATTAACCGCTTTTTCACAAGCTTATCGACCGACCGCTTGATCGTGCTTTTGGCGTAATGCTTTTCCCCTCTGCCCTCGCGATAGCCAAGATCCTCCACTAGCTTGGAAAAAGCGCGTATGTATTGCCCGCGTTTTAATCGCACACCGCTCACCATTCTGCCGTCATCTCTTGTTGCTTTTGTCAGCAGCAACAAATAAAGCCGCAACGGCACAATTTCCTTCCATAAATCAACCTCAGTCACATCTCGATTCAACTTCACCCAGCCGCTCATAGGATAACCGCCTTTCCATTATGTCGTTCATCACCCTTTATATATAGAAGTGCTGCAATAATAGACAGGGTCAATTGAAATTTTTATGATCGGGACTTTACTAAAAAAGCCTCGCCTCTTTGATGGGGTAAAACGGAGGGGTGTATAAAATAAATTCTTGTGTGGGAGAGTGAATGATGTGCCAGTATATCGCTCTATGAGACATTTACTTCTTTAGAAGCTTGGCAATTGTCCCATTGACTCGCTCTATGAGACATTTGCTGCTCTAGCAAATTGCTAGATGTCCCATTGACTCGCTCTATGGGACATTTGCTGCTATGGAAGATTGGCAGATGTCCCATTAACTCGCTCTATGGGACATTTGCTACTCTGGAAAATTGCAAAGTGTCCCATTAACTCGCTCTATGGGACATTTGCTGCTATGGAAAATTGCAAGATGTCCCATTGACTCGCTCTATGAGACATTTACTTCTTTAGAAGCTTGGCAATTGTCCCATTGACTCGCTCTATGAGACATTTGCTGCTCTAGAAAATTGCTAAATGTCCCATTCACCCGCTCTATGGGACATTTACTGCTTTTGAAGTTTGGCAATTGTCCCATTGACTCGCTCTATGAGACATTTGCTGCTCTAGAAAATTGCTAAATGTCCCATTCACCCGCTCTATGGGACATTTGCTGCTCTGGAAGATTGGCAGATGTCCCATTAACTCGCTCTATGGGACATTTGCTACTCTGGAAATTTCAAAGTGTCCCATTAACTCGCTCTATGGGCCATTTGCTGCTCTGGAAAATTGCAAAATGTCCCATTGACTCGCTCTATGAGACATTTTCCGCTATGGAAAATTAACAAATGTCCCATAGCTTCATTCTACGGGACATTTTCCTACATATAGAATTGCTAAATTACGCCTGATCATCATAGATATTATAGCGGGTGCCGAAGTTTTGTGTAGCATTAGTAGGATTTGATTCCGGCACCACTAAAATTCATTCATCAATCTCATATTCGAGTCTTCTGCAATCTAAGCGCATTGAGAACGACTGAAACAGAACTAAACGCCATGACTGCACCCGCCAGCCAAGGCGCTAAAAGGCCGAACATGGCAAATGGGATGCTGATAATATTATATAGAAAGGCCCATACAAAGTTTTGCCTAATATTAATCATCGTTGCGTTACTTATTTTCATTGCATCCACAACCTTGTTCAAATCACCTTTGATGACCGTAATATCACCAGATTCAATCGCAATGTCAGATCCAGTCCCCATCGCAATTCCAACATCTGCGACAGTTAAGGCAGGTGCATCATTAATTCCATCCCCGACCATAACAACTTGTTTTCCTTCGGCCTGAAGAGATTGGATGATTTCTGCCTTTTTTTGTGGGGTGATAGTTGCTTGAACCTTTCTAATTCCCGTTTTTTTGGCAACCGACAGGGCGATTTTCTCGTGATCACCTGTTAGCATGATAACGTCCATTCCCATCTGCTTTAGTCGAGAAATTGCTGCTTTAGATGATTGCTTTACTTCATCCGCAACCGCAATTATTCCGGCAAATCGGTTATGAATTGCAACTACCATCACTGTTTTTCCTTCTTGTTCAAGTCTTTCAATCTCTCTATCTGCTTTTGATGGAATGAATAGTTGATTATGGATAAAGTAGCTTGGATTAGAAATGATTACTTCTTTCCCTTTTACAATTGCCTTGATTCCATAGCCTGGAATGGTTAGTACTTCAGTTGCATCTGGAAAATAAAATACCCTCTTTTTTGCCTCAGTCACTATCGCTTTTGCAACAGGGTGTCCTGAAGCCGCTTCAACCGCACCAATCAATTCAAAAAAGTCATTTTCACTAAATGATTCAACATACATGTCCGTTACATGGGGCTCTCCTTTAGTAATCGTTCCAGTTTTATCTAAAACAACGACATTGCTTTTACCTAAAACTTCAAGAAATTTTCCCTCTTTAAAAAGAATCCCCGTTTGAGCAGCTCGTCCACTTCCTACCATGACAGAAGTAGGGGTAGCCAATCCAAGGGCACATGGACACGCGATAATTAAGACAGCGATCACTTTTTCCAAAGCTTCACTTAACTGTCCCGGCTGGATCATGCCATACCACAAAACAAATGTAATAATAGAGATTAAAATAATAATAGGAACGAAGATGCCTGTCACTTTATCGGCAATATGCTGAATCGGCGCCTTTGATGATTGGGCTTCTTCAACGATCCGAATAATTTGTGATAAAGTAGTCTCCGAGTTTCTTTTCGTTACTTTTATTTTTAATGTTCCGTTCTGATTGATTGTCCCTGCATACACATGATGGCCGATCCCTTTTTCAATTGCTACACTTTCCCCAGTTAACAATGACTCATCAATCATGGAGTGCCCTTCAATCACTTGTCCATCGATTGGCACCTTTTCACCCGATTTCACAATAATCACATTCCCCGGTGAGATTTGCTCAACAGGCGATTGGGACTCTTTTCCGTTCAAATACACTGTCGCTGTCTTCGTTTGTAATTGGTATAGTTTCTTGATCGCCTCTGTTGTTCTCATTTTCGTTCTTGCTTCTAGTAATTTTCCTAGCAAAATAAACGTGATAATAAAAGCACTTGTTTCATAGAACAAGACAATGGAATGCGGATGTTCTGAGGCATTTAAATTGGTAAAGGTTAAATAATGGCTGTAAAAAAAAGCGGCCGATGTACTTAAAACGACTAAAACATCCATATTCGCACTTCCACTTTTCAACGATTTCCATGCCCTTTCATAAAATTGAAATCCAATGATAAATTGAATCGGAATCGTAAGAACAAATTGGAATAATGGATGAATAAAAAGTGCGGGAACTGTAATAAAGGAAGCCCAATTAAAATGGGAAAACATGGCCCACGCCAAAGGGAAAGTGAGCAAGGCTGAAATAAAAAACTGCCATTTAAGAACGGTCACTTCTCTTAGCTTCTCTATTTCTGACTGATGGTTATTCTTTCTATCTATTTTTGCGTCAAATCCAATCACTTGAATCTTCTTGATAATCTCATTGATCGTTATCGTATGATTGCTAAATGTGACGCGTCCCTTTTCAGTTGCTAAATTTACATGCACTTCCTCTACCCCATCTATTTTAGAGATTGCCTTTTCTATTCTAGTTGCACAAGCGGCACAATGCATCCCACTAATCTCTAAATGGTTTGTTTCTTTCATTCTACTTTTCACCACTTTCTATTTTGCCAAATTACTATAGTCTATTAAAAATAAATACTTTTTAGAACGAGCTTTCCAAGAGTTGATAGCTAGATTTACGAATCGCCTTTCTCTATTTGAGTGTCCGATCGGTCAGCTCCAAGTCGCGCAGTAGCCATTAAAGACATTTTATGAATGCCTAACATAAGAAATCCTGCCATTGCTTGATCATATTTTGTATTGAATGGAGTTGGAAGAATATGAATGGATATCGATTGAGAAGGCATGCAAAGAAGGGCTGTTATTTGTGTGAGGAAGGGATTATTTGCTCCATCTAATAAGGCACTGATAACGAATAATAAGCAAGCGGGCATTAATAGGACGCCACTTAGGAATACATATTGTTTCTTTTGTCCATCACCTAGTCGTTGTTTCGGGTCGGGTGAAACAATTGGCCACCACATGCTGAAAGATAATAGGAACAGGAGATAAATATAGCCATTGTGAACGAATGGGTTTTGCGTAAAAACATGTAAAACAACCGGTAAATGGTACATCAAAAACATCACTGCAAAAATGATTAAGGCAATCTTAGGAGTCAAAATCCATTTGCCTATCCTGCCAGCTATTGCTGTTTTCCGTATCCTTTGAAACAATTGATTAGGAATCCCTACTAAAAGAAGTGGCGGGATAATAAAATATAATATACTCATTTGCATCATGTGCAAGCTAAATGAGAGGTGACTGATTGTTGTTAATGGACTGCCGATCGTTACATATAACAAGCCTAAACTTAGGAAAAAGAATCGTGGCTGTTTATGATACAGTTTTATATCTGGCAAACGATTGAGGGATAATCCATATAAAACGGCCATACCAATTACACACAATAGCAATGGCATATTCCACGTGAGCTCTACAAGAAAAAGATTGAACACGTCACTCCTCCTTCCAGCCGTTTGAACCCTTTACTATATCGAGTTTTATTAACTATATAAGTTATGTTTGATTATCTGATTTATAACAATAAACTACAAAGCTTTCCCATTTAACGATGACTGGGCTTTTATAAAAAGAAGATATATATTAAATTAGAAGTTTTCCTGCGGATTTAAAACAATAGAAATGGCAAACAAAATGCATGGATTGCAAACCCATGCATTTCATTTTTTTGTGGACATTGAATCCGTTATTATCATAAATTAGGCTATTTTGGAGAGTTTCCGGACACTGAGTCCGTTATTTGCTAATAAATATGTAAAAAGAACATTTTTTAGATAAATAACGGAACGTGTGTCCGATAAACGTATGAAAATCCAATGATTATCGCAAATAGCGGAACGTGTGTCCTATTAATTGCACATAATTACCTATTTCTTTTTCTGCCGATATAAATCAACGGTTTTATAGCCTTGTGATAAAATATCAATCATTTGCTCATGACGTTTTTCTCGGGTTTTTTGTTGTTTTGCGGAAAAAATATAGCGGGCCCAGTCTCTCTGATACCCAGCTGTTAGCTGCTGAAAAAATGCGAGTTCACCCGGATAAGCAGCTAAAAGCTTTTCGACATCGGCAATATTGTTTTCATAATCAGCAACACATTGACTTGCAGCTGATGATTTTTACTGTTTCTTCTGCTCTCGCTTCAAACCAACAACTGTAAAAACATCATCCATGCTGACCATTCGGGAAAATTTCAAATCACTTTCCCCTACATACCCATCTTCGCCCACATGCAATGCTGGAAAAATATCATCCCGATGGACAAATGTAGAATATCGTTTATTCCCCTTTTTCGGATAAGCAAAAAATAAATATCCTTTTTCCAGTAAGTGCTGCTCACTAATTATTCGGTTTGTATGCTGGACCATCTCATCGAGCGTTTCGATAAAAATGAATATCGCATCATGTTCCCCAGTTAATGCTGTTTTTTGTTCGACAAACACCTCATAATCACTCGGTTGATTAATAATAGCGATATTTTTGTACTTCATTAAATGTAATTTATCGATAATTGACATGATTGACTCCTTCGCAAATCCAAATCTATTAACAACTTCTAATTCTCCTATTATATATGTACTTTTCCCTATAATTCCACCATACATAGCAAAAAGGCCAGTAATCACTGACCTTTTTTGGCTAACGGAACAGCATCCGCTTCCTTTCTTTTTTCTAAAAAGTACTGAAACACTTCTTTTGAAGTTAGCCTTGGTGTGTATCCGAATACGGTTTTCAATTGATGATTATCAAGAACTGGGCGATATCTGAGAAAGTTGACCTGTTCCTCACCGTATTGTGTGAGCGATAATCTTTTTAAGATAAAAAGCATCCCGGCAACAAGTCCAGCAGGAATTCGCAGCACACGCTTCCCTAGTATTTCTGCAATCTCATCAATCGTTAACGCCCCATCACCAGCCACATTGAAAATGCCGACTTTGCTGCCAAAAATGCCTTGTATCAAGCATTCAACAACGTCCTGATCCCATATAAAAACAAACGGACTTTTTGAATCGGAAATGCCTAGTACTCGTTTTTTTTCAAACAAAGCAGTAATTTGATTTTTCGTAGAATCACCGAGAATCGTTCCGACTCGAAAGATGACCTGTTCTAATTCAGGATACTCTTTCCGATAAGTTGCCAAAAGCTCTTCTACGAGTCGCTTATGGTAAGAATAAGCAAACTCCTCATTTCCGCGAATCGGATGATCCTCCTTAATCCATTCTGCGTTGTCCGAATAATAGCCGTATGCCGCACCGCTCGATGTAACAACAAACCTTTTTACCCTGTGTTCAACACAAGCCCTCAATACATTTTCACTGCCGATCACATCAACCGAATACTCAAATTCCCGATTGCTCTTTTTTCCTGGAGTCACAATGGACGCTAAATGTACGACTGTTTCAATTGAATACTGCTTCATTACATCGCTCATATCTGGGGAACGAACATCCAAATGAACAAATTGCACACAAGCATCCTTTACAGCTGGCTCCCTAATATCAGCTGCGATAATCATTAATTTCTCTTCTCTATCCCTGTTTAACTCGACTAACCGTTCAAGCAGGTTGCTGCCAAGATAGCCGGCAGCACCTGTAATCAGTATATTCATACATGTAAGCCCCCTTCTATAGAAGGCGTTTTTGGTTCTTTTCGTGACCAGAAAGTGGCAAGAGTTAAGCCAGAGATTAAATGCCAGACACCCCACCATGCAGCAACAATTGCCATTCCACCTAAGCCATCAAAAAAGTTAAAAATAAGGATAAGCCCTAAGCCAGAATTTTGAATGCCTACTTCAATAGCAATCGCACGGCGATCCCTTTCTGGCAGCTTAAAGGCACGTGCTGAAAAATAGCCAGAAAGAATCGCCACAAGGTTTTGCAGGAACACAATGATAACAACCATCCCGACAAACTCAATAAAATACGTAAAGTTCGCGGCAAGGGTTGCACCAACAAAAATCACAAAAAAGATAATCGAAAAATACTTCATAAACGTGTTCATCTTCTTTGCAATAGCAGGAAATTTGGATTTAATGAACATGCCAATCACAAGCGGCAAACCTAGCATCATGAAAATAGAAACAAACATATCGATCGGATTAATCGTAAACGAACGTAATAGCGAATCGGTTGCAGGGTAAAGTGAACCCCAGAACATAAAATTAATAGGTGTCATAATAATTGCAATTACTGTTGACACGGCAGACATCGTAATCGATAACGGTGTATTTCCTTTTGCTAAATAGGTTAAAAAGTTCGAAAGATTCCCCCCTGGACAAGCAGCAACTAGAAATAAACCTAACGCAATACTTGGTCTTGGTTGAATCGCCAATACTAAAAGAAAAGTAAAGGCTGGAAACAACAGAAATTGACCTGTAAGGCCGACGAGAAAAGGCTTTGGACTGGAAAGGGTTCGCTTGAAATCAGCTAATCGTAAATCAAGAGCAACTCCAAACATAATTAATGCAATGGCGATATTCATAATCGTTAATGTAGACGGATTAAAGTTGAGTTGAATTTGATCGATCCCCATTATTTCCCCTTCGGCTCTGCATGCATATCTTTGAAGTATTTTAGCCCTGGCGCCCACATATGTTTAACAGGATCGACATCTACATGGAGCACTGCACATTTCCCTGTCTGTAATGCACGCTGCAATGCTGCCTTTAATTCCTTTGGATCATTCACATATTCACCGTATGCGCCCATACTTTCTGCTAACTTATCAAATTGGATATCCCCTAAATCCGCATTAATCGTTTCCTCAGCACTCAATGATTTTTTCAATACCGTTTTAATCGGCTTCAATGCAAATTGCTGGTTCATTTTCACCATGCCCCATTGCTTATCAACCATGACAACAAAGATAATTTGTAGATTGTTTCTTACCGCTGTTTCAATTTCCTGTGGGTGGAAGCCCATTGCTCCATCACCGATAATACAGCATACTGGACGGTTTCGATTAGCAGCTGCCGCCCCGAGCGCCTGACCAATTCCCGCACCAAGCATCCCAAATTTATAAGTAGAAATGACCGAACCTGGCTGATCTACTTGATAATAAAAATTGGACCAAATAACGGTATTCCCGCCATCTAACACTTTGATAGAATCCTGTGGAAAGACTTCCTGGCATATAGAAGGGACATGTGCAGGATTCATTGGGATCGCGAAATCCTTTAAGTGCTCATCAAGCTTGGCGCGGTTCTTCTCCTTATCAACTAGGATTCGATCGATCTTCGCTTTCCGATTTTCGATTGAAATCTCATGTTTACGCTTCAATAATTTCTCATAAAGCTGGGATAAAAACTTCTTCACGTCAGCTTGGATCACCACTTCAGCCGGTTTATTGGCACCTAAAATACTCGGATCAAGGTCCACTTGAATCATTTTTTGCGCAGCATTCCAATAAGGAGCCTTCCCCCACCAGTCAGTTTCCCCTAGCCTTGAACCGAGAACAAGAACGACATCTGCTTCATTTCTTGCCTTATTATTCGTTTGGATGTGAACCATCGGTATCATTAATGGGTTCTTTTCACTCATTGCCCCCCGTGCTGCCCAGCTTGTTGTCACCATTGATTGCAAAAGGTTAGCAACCATTTCTAATTCTTCATAGGCTTGCGAATGGACGACACCGCTTCCTGCCTGAATAAGAGGAAATTCCGCATGCACGAGAAGATCCACAGCACGATCTAATTGCTGCTCAGATGCACCTGGCCATTCGGTTACGCGATACTCATTCGGCTCCCAGAAGCGTAGATCACACTTCACCTTCGTGTTTAAAATGTTTTCTGGAATATCGAGATGAACAACTCCTGGTCTGCCTTCATAGCATTTTCTAAGTGCAGTCCGCAGCATTTCAGGAATTCGTTCAAATGAAGGTACTGCTTCACTCCATTTAGCCATTTTAGAAATAACCCCAACCTGATCGAAGCACTGATATGTACCGCCACGGTCTGGATACATAATACCTGTTCTTCTAGCACTTGTAATAACAAGCACTCGATTCCCTTCTCCTTCTTCAACGACTAGTCCCGGTAAAATATTGGCAACCCCTGGTCCATTACTTGCCATGCAAACCCCAAGCTTCCCGGTCACACGGGCATAGCTGCCTGCCATATGTGCTGCACTTGTTTCATGGCGCGGGCTTATGAGTTCAATTCCATATTTCTGTAAACTCGAGTAAAAACCAAAATATGTGCCATCAATAATTCCAAATAATGTATCTACCTTTTCAAGACTGAGCATTTTGGCAACTACTTCGCCACCTGACATTTCTCCCATCTGATTCCTCCTGCTACCGTTAAGGTTTTGTTTTTTTTAACATGAAGCGACTGATTGCTAACTATCCGCAACCGCTTTCATTTAGTTTGCTATTATTGCATTTTCGTAGATTCATTTATAACTGAGGTGTTTCAACATGATGGGCAAGGACATAGAATTCGCAGATTGTTGAAGATGAATAGGATGTGATTTCTTGGTGTGGATCGTTCCTACCATAGGAAAAAAATATAAAAGATTGCCGTAAAACCAACTGGTACCTACCAATTTAGTTATCATTATATAGAAATTGTTAATAAAGTCAATATATTTGTAAAATTACAAAAATAAATTAATTATGCTTTTGTATTTCAAGAAACATCTCTCGATAGATTCCTTCGATATCATGCGCCTTAGGGATTTTCTGATTAGTGGCAATGCCATTGCCTGACAATGCATCTTTGATTAAAGTCGGTAAAACTGCTTCAATATTCTCTCCTTCGAAATATTTGTACCCGTCCGCCCAAATATGAAAGATCGCATTATACTCTTTTACCATTTGTAAAAGCGCCTTGGCCAATTGCTCATCAGTACCTTCCTTATTTATCCCTAAAGCCTTAGCTGCATTTGCATAGCGCTCCTTGCCAGATTCTAAACCAAACTCAATAACAAATGGCAGTGTTAAAGCAACACTTAACCCATGTGGGATATCAAATCTTGCCCCAAGAGGTCTAGCGGTCGCATGTGCCAAATTCGTAGAAGCGTTAGAAAATGCGATCCCTGCATAACAACTGGCTAGCAGCATCTTCTCCCTCGCCTTCAAGTCTTCTCCATTATGATAAGCAGATTCAAGCGACTCTCCGATTAAACTCATCGCATGCAATGCATAGAAATCACTTAATGGGGTAGCAAGTCTAGAAACATAGGCTTCCATTGCATGGGCAAGTGCATCAAGACCTGTATAAGCTGTCAGATGCTTTGGCAAGCTAACCGTTAGTCGTGCATCAAGAATCGCTGCATCAGGAACGAGATCCGGATGCCCTGGATTCTTCTTCACCTTGCTTTCCACATCCGTAATGACCGTTATTTTCGTCGCTTCGGACCCTGTCCCAGCAGTTGTAGGGACAGCAATCAATGGAAGTCTAGTAATCTTTTTAAGCTGTGTTATATCATCCAAACTTACATGCTGATGAAAAGCAAACATAGAAACAGCTTTCGCTAAATCAATCACACTTCCCCCACCGATCGCCACAATACAATCCGCTTTGCATTCATCAATCGAGAGAAGCGCATCTTGCAAATGTTCAGTTGTAGGCTCGCCGCTAAAGTTAGAAAAATAGGTGGCCTTTAATCCTTGTTTTCGAATGCACTCATCAAGCTGATCGCGGATTGGCCCATTTTTCAATAGGGAACCGATCACAATAAATACATGTGTCGCTTGAAAATGTTGGGCGACTTCGCCTACTTCCAAAAGGGCACCTTCTCCAATCTTTATCATCTTCGGTAAAAATAATGAACTGCTCACCTATTTGTCCTCCCTATTGCAGTTATTTTCATAACAGATCGAACGCTATTTTTTCCGTTTCGTTTGAATGCGAAAGACATACATATCTGGACGAAAATTGCTCATATAGTATTCAATCGGGGTCCCATTTGCATCCGTAATCAATCTTTCCACACATAGCACACTGGACCCTACGGGAATATCAAGATGATGTGCATCTTGTTCAGATACTTCCTTGCATGAAATGAATTGTTCTGCCTCCTCCATTTCAATGCCTAGACTGTTTTCCAGTGTGTCATAAATAGTCGTTGTTTCTAAATCATAATTGGCTAGCTTTTGGCCAAGCTCCTCATTGTAAAAATGTCTCTCGATCGCAATTGGGATCGAGTCAGCTGTTCGTAGCCTTTCAATGGAATAAAAAAGATCCACCTGCAAAAGATCAGCAATATAACTTGGCTCTGTAACCATTCCTTTAGCTAGCAGCTTTGATCCTGGCTTCATTCCCATTTTCGTCACTGTGTCTGTTAGGCTATGTAATGAATCAAGCCATTCATGGACAGGCGGCTTTTGCGAAATAAATGTCCCCTTTCCATGCACCTTCTCCAAAATCCCTTCTTGAACAAGATGCGAAATCGCTTCACGAACCGTCGTTCTGCTAATCGAAAACCGATCCATCAAATCCCGTTCACTCGGAATCTTTTCCTTATACACCTCATTTTTGATCTCCCTCGCAATTACATCCTTCAGTTGAAGATGCAACGGAATTGGATTATTTACATCAACCATTGAATGTCCCTCCTTTTCTTCTATCACTCATCACGACGTACGTACCAGTTGTTAATAAATAGATTATAAACAACTTAATTAACTAATTGCAATAATTATTTGAAAATTAGTACTATTTATCAGGCCAAAATTGATCTTTCTTGAATATCTCTTTTATTATTCTTGATTTTATCAGCCACTTTCTATGTATTATCGGTCCCTTTGATTTGTTTATCGGCCACTTTGTTTTGTTTACCAGCCACTTTGATTTGTTTACCAGCCACTTCGCTTCGTTTACCAACCACTTCCGCATTTTCAGCCAAAAACAAACGTACAAAAAAGGTGCCACCCCTATGGGCGCGCACCTTTTTATCATCCCTCTTATTTAAATAAATCAATCAGCCGAGCCCAAAAGCCTTTCTTTTCTTCAACAGGTTCAGAAGGTTTTTCCGATTCTTCTGATTTAATGCTTTCCGTTTTCAGTACAAACTGGACGGAATTGACTTTTTCATTTTCAGCTGAAACGAAGGATACAGCATCAAAATCTGATTTATCATAGGTTGAAATCATTTGATCGATTTCAGTTGTCATTTGATTAGGTAAATCACTTGTTGATTCATGCAATTTATTTGTCCCATCATGAAGCTCCGATACACCTTTTTCTAAATCCTCGGTTCCTCCAGACAATTCGACGATTCCATCATGTAAGCCTTCATACGAGCTCGATAATTGGCTGACTCCATCCGTATAGTCGACAATGCCAGAATGAAATGCTTTGTAGCTGGCTGACAAAGCTGAAATGCCTTGCTGCAATTGGGCAAATCCGTCCATATCCTCTTCAGATGAAGCAAGTCCTTTCGCCATCGTTGCGAGGTGGTTTCTCATTTCAGTGAGTGCACCGATCACATTTTGTAAAGTGGCATCGACTGCATCAAAGCCTTGCTTCACCTCCGTATAGGTCGCTTTTGCTGTTCGGGCAGCTATATAGGTTTCTATTAATTTTCCGACTACTTCTTGATTGGCATTGCTTTTTTTCAAAGCTTCCAATTGTTCATCGGTCATATCATATGAAGGTATGGCAGTCATCGCTTGATCTAGTGCTCTGTACGCATGTTTATAATTCTGCTTTAGCGTAGCGAGCCCTTCGGTTGTTTCTCCTAAACCATTCGCAATGGTAGTCAGTCCTTCCGCTAATTGACCGATCCCACTGACATCTATTCCCTCCGCGTTTCCAAGAGAATGACTCATTGTTTCGAGTGCCTTTTCAATGTCTTTCGAGCCATTTACTAGTGCACTGGAAGCTTGATCAAGATCTGTGATGCCATTTTTATATTGTACGGAACCAGCTCGTAAGTCCCCGACACCGCTATTTAATTGAGACACTCCGTTATTTAGTTCTGCCACACCCTTGTTGACATCAGCAATCGCATCAGCCAAGGTTTTCATTTCACCTGTCATCTCATCCACATCAGGAAGATCAATCGATATCGATGAAGGAACACCTGTGATATCAATGCCTGCTAATTCAAAATCTACTACATCTGCTTCTACTACTAGTTCTTCCGCTTTTTCAGGCATGACGGTAAATGTCACTTGCTTATTTTTCCCCGCATTCGCAATCATTCCGCTAGGCGCCTTGATCGCTGTAAAAATACTAGAATCAAGTGGCAGAGAGATTTGCAGCAAATAATTTTCATAGAATACGGGATTGACCTTTTCATTTGCGGACGTGTTTATTTGAATTTCCACATGTCCGTCTTTTCCAGCTAATTCTTCAGGAGTGATTTTCTTTCCATCAAGGAAATAGGAAATCGCAATCTCCCATGGCAATGGTTCCTCATTCATATTTCCCTGATAATAAAATTTCCCCTCAGATGCTGTGAAGTGTACTCGTTGATCCATTTGTTCCAGATTTGCTAAATCGGTTAAGTTTTTTAGGCTAGAATACGAGCCATAGTCAACCACTTTTCCCTCTCTTTTCACTTCTAACGTGTTGACCACATAAATTTCTTGTCTTTCTCCAGTGGCGCTGAGTGTTGCATAAACGACTTCATCCTTTGAGGCGATTTCTCCCTCTTTTTCGGATGTAGCTTCCTTCTGTTTGCTGTCATTTGCCGATGTCGTTGTAAGAAATGACGGCAATACAAGAATTCCAGCTAGTAAGGCAAATAGGATCGTTCTCATTCTCCTCATCATCATTTCTCCTTATAAAAATTTGCTTTCCATGTAGTTTTTTCGATTGCTTTATCAAAGACCAAAAGAATTGCCGGCAGGAGGAACACGACCATAATAAAGGCAAGGAACGCGCCACGTCCAAGCAATAATCCGATCGATGATACAATTGGATTGGATGACGTGATCCATAAAATAAATCCGACACTCGACAAAATCGAAGCTGAAATGGCAATCGAGAATATTTTCTCATCGATCGTTTTCTTAATTGCCTTCAAAGCAGTCATTTCTTTCCGATTCTCTTTATAGGCTTCCGTTAGTAAAATCGCATAATCAACGGTTGCGGCAAGCTGGACCGTGCTGACAATTAAGTACCCTACAAATACTAAGGCGGAATTCGTAAAATACGGAACCGACAAATTAATCCATACAGATGACTGAATCGTAAGCAATAGAATGACTGGGTATGAAATCGATTTAAATGTCACTAGCAAGACAATCGCAATTGTAATAACAGTCAACAGATTAACGACTGTATTATCTTTTTGCACAACATCTTTCATATCATACAATGTCACGCTTTCTCCTAGTGAATAGACATCTTCTCCATAATACCCTGCTGCTAGTTGTTGAATGTCTTCAATTAAGCCAAAAGCTACGTCTCCCTCTGTTTCTGTATTCGTTTGAAGAATGATCCGGCTATAATCAGTAGAAAAAAATTGGTCCGTGATTGCTTCATCCAAATATTCGGGAGGAATCGCAGCACCGACTGTGTTGACATAAGAAATCACACTTGTCACATGCGCCATATTCTCTAAGTCTTGCACTAAATCTTCTTGTTTCGCTATATCATCCTTAGGAACGAGCAGGACCATCGAAGTACTCTTTCCAAATGCTTCTTCAATCTTGATCACGTCACTGCCAGCACGAGTAGATTCCGGCTGTTCACCAATCCCATAGATAAAATTCGTTTGCCCTTGTGCTAAAAAGGCAGGAACGATGAGGAGCAATACTAAAATCAAACTCGGAAACTTTAGTTTTACTACTCGATTGCCAAGATTTTTGAAGCTTGGCAGCAATGCCTTATGCTGAGTTTTATCAATCCATTTATAGAACATAAGGGTGAGAGCTGGTAAAAAGACCATCACACTTATGAAGCTTAAAACAATCCCTTTTACTAGATTCAGTCCTAAATCTGAACCAATTTCAAACTTCATAAATGAAAGGGCGATAAAACCAAAGAAGGTCGTTGATGCACTGGCTGCAATGGCTGGGAATGAGCGTTTCATCGCTAGCCTCATTGCTTCCTTAGGATCGGCTACTTTCTCCCGATAGTCTGAGAAACTATGTAAAAGAAAGATCGCATAATCTAGGGAAACGGCCAGTTGCAAGATCGGTGCCACGGATTGTGTGACGAACGATACTTCCCCGATAAATAGATTCGTTCCGAGGTTAATCAATACGGACACACCAATCGCTGCTAAAAAGAAGACCGGCTCAATCCAAGAATTCGTTGATAACACTAAGATAAGAACGATAATTGGGATTAATAAGGCGGCTGCAAACATCGTTTCAGTAAAGGCCATTTTTTGCTGAGTGGCCGTGTTTAGCGCCTCTCCTGCCATTGCATTTTCCTCACCAATGAGCTCATAAATCGCATCGGTTATTTCGACTTCATCCCCTGCACGAATACTGAAGGAAAATAAGGCTTGGTTATCCTTATAATAGGATTCAAGCATTTCTGTATCCGTCATTTCGATCGGTGTTTTTATATCGATGGCATCATCCAGCCAGGTTACATCTGATACTCCATCGATCGAAGCTAGTTTCTCTTTGAACACAAGCGCTTCCTGAATCGTAACGTCATTTATCATGACTTTCGTATTCGGAACCGCCCCTTCGAATTCTTGCTCCATCATCTCCATTGCTTTTGTCGACTGCGCATCTTCTGGCAAGTAATCTACCATATTATAATTGACAGATACGCCAAACTGCGCAACAGCACTAATCATCGCAATAATGATAAAAGCAATCACAATGGGCTTTTTATGTTTTATGATTCTTGCTGCAATATCTATAGTCATTCACCCTTTCTTGCAGAAACCAAAAATCTACCCTATTATTATATAAAACACGGTGTTGCTTTTACAACAAACAGTTCTACTAGATACGTACATTCTCCAACAGATTTGCTCACTTTGTTGGAAAAAATCAAATTTCTAAGGAGTGAATTCTCATCGCTTCTCTAAAACTAGATCGAAGAAAGAAATACACACGCATGGTTCTAAAGGAAAGCCTCATGACCTTGTTAAAAGAAAAGCAAATATCAGCAATCACAGTAAAAGAGCTTTGTGAATTAGCTGATATTAATCGCTCCACTTTCTATGCACATTATAAAGATCATTATGACCTGCTTACGCAAATGGAAGACGAACTGATTGAGGATATGAATATGTACTTAAGTTCATGCAATTTCGAGAAAGAAAAAGAAGCACTCCAGATGACCGAAAAATTGCTTGAATACTTAGCTACGAAACAAGATGAATAT
Source organism: Cytobacillus eiseniae (assembly GCF_017874625.1). Classification (GTDB taxonomy): domain Bacteria; phylum Bacillota; class Bacilli; order Bacillales; family Cytobacillaceae; genus Cytobacillus; species Cytobacillus eiseniae. The sequence goes on from NZ_JAGIKZ010000029.1 coordinate 28,216, forward strand.
CAAACATTGCTCAACAAAAATAGCGATTCCTCTTTACAAGGGAAAGTCCATGCGATCGCTCATCATTACATCATCGAAAAATGGATGGCCGTAAACCCAATCGATAAAAATCTTTCCGAATACATAAGCTCCTACATTATAAGTGGCGGCATTCAAATGATGAAAATGTGGTTGTACAATGGGATGGACCGATCACCAAAAGAAATGGCTGAAATGATTAATCACATAGTGAACAAAGGGCTATGGGGGTTGCGGTGAATGGGGATGGGTCTTAATCTATATACCAAAAAAGCACAACGAGTGAACCCAGGCTCGTTGTGCTTTAAATAATCATTTTCCATAACATAAAAATAACTACGTTCGATTCCAAAATCGTTGCTCAGCGATCGCTGTGACAAATTCCTGTTCGAAATTTGGGTTATTTGCTGCAAAAACGACTCCATCTAAATTATTTCTTTCTGAATTTAAAATATATGGCTGTCCCGTCGAAGCAATGCCGATTGGTTTATAATGTTGATAGGCTACACGTACGTAGTACATCAAGTCTTGATTGAACTTTTCTTGATTTTTTGTCCGTCCGCCAACAACATAAAGTGAGTCCAGTAAATAAGGGCTAGTCGTGAGAACGTTTTTATCCACATTAATCTGGGTGCCATCCGCCCCTGTAACAGTCCCAAGCGTTTCACTTACAATCGTAATAAAAACACCATATTGCTGTAAGTAATTCAGCACATTTGTTACCTCTTGGCCGTTAAACCCATCGCCAATGAGCACCCCTACTTTTTGACTATATGCATAGCGTGGTGTATTTGCTTGACTTAGAGAAGGGTAACTTGTAGATACAGGGACATGCGTACCACTTGGGCGATCCACCCCAATATTATCAGCCACAGTATAGGCCATCTCCTGATCAACCTTAACAAGCAAGTTAGCGACCTGCTGACGAACAGATTTGCTTTTTACACTGCCGACCTGGTAAGTTAACGCGTCAATCGTGTGCTGCTTTTCAATAGGTGTCAAGCTATTCCAAAAGATGCGCGGCTGTGTAAAGTAATCCTTGAATGATTCACTTCGATTTCGAGTAACATGTCCTTCCACTTTTGTTGGGTAATGTTCATACCCGCCTTCTTCCGGTGGTGTCGTATATGGTGTATTATCAGCAAGCGAATTTTGATGATAGTTTACCTGGTCCACATCGATTCGGTATCTCATAAAGCCCTTTCGCTGATTATTATGAAACGGACAGACTGGCTGGTTGATTGGAATATCCTGGAAATTCGTTCCAAGTCGATGATATTGTGCCGTTTGATAAGCAATTAACCTTCCCTGCAGGACAGGATCATTGGAAAAATCAATGCCTGGAACGACATTTCCTGGGTTATATGCTACTTGCTCTACTTCAGAAAAGAAATTATCCACATTTCGATTTAATGTCATCTTGCCGATCAGCTGAACGGGGATGAGTTCTTCCGGCCAAAATTTTGTCGGATCAAGCACATCAAAGTCGTATTTGAATTCATCCTCCTTCGCAATTAGCTGAACACCTAATTCATATTCAGGGTAAGCGCCCCGGTCAATGGCCTCCATCAAATCCCGCCGGTGGAAATCCGGATCGATTCCGCCAATTTTCTGCGACTCATCCATTAGCAAGGAATGGACACCAAGAACCGGCTTCCAAACAAATCGTACAAAGGTTGGAACCTCCTGGTCATTGACAAATAAGTACGTATTAATTGCCCATGATTCCATCATTCGATAGCTTCTTAAAATTCCTCGATCAGACATGACCCAAAGCGTCATATGAAGGGCATCTATATTATTGGCCACATAATCCCAAAAGTTGTCGTGCGCCCCAGCCGCTTGTGGAATGTCCGTTCGTGGCTCAGGTTGGTACGCATGAATTACATCCGGAAACTTCATTGGGTCTTGATTAATTAGTACCGGCATCGCAATCGATGTAAGATCATAATTTCCTTCTTCTGTATAAAACTTAACGCCCAAACAGCGTAAATCTCTTGCTGTATCTTTAGATCCTCTACTTCCTTGGACCGTCGAAAACCGAACAAATACAGGCGTCTTTTTTCCTGGTTCCTGCAAGAATCCGGCTTTTGTAAACTGCTTCATTGACTGATAGCATTCAAACTCCCCATGTGCCCCACTGCCTCTTGCGTGAACCTTTCTTTCGGGAATTTCTTCATGGACAAAATGTGTCATTTTCTCAAAATAATGAACATCCCCAAGTAATCCAGGACCTCGTTCACCAGCTGTTAAAATCTCCGAATCATTTGATATTTTTCGCCCTTGATTTGTTGTCATTGGCTCTCCAGTATTTTTCACACGATACTGGTCTAGCTGTTCATTTTTGCTATTCCCATCAACAGGTTTTCTATTTTCTGAATTTGACTTATCTTTATCCACCTGATCCCCCACCTTGATGTAAGATATTTCAACTCTATTTATAAACGTATGCGTTTCGTGATAAACTAGAACGCTTTATCTATGAATACGAACTAAAACATACAATCGAATGAATACTAGCCTTTCAAAAGAAACATATTTTTAGCAGTTAACCCGAATAATAAAGATGTTCGAACAACAATAACGAAATGTGGTGGATCATGATGGATGGACATTTGCAAGACGGGATGAAGGATTCGATGGAGAATAAGTTTCTCCCAATGTATGCTGCTACAAGTGGGATGGGCATAGAGGTACTGCCCGATCTTTTCTGTTATACGAATCAAATTGTCAATATATGCTGTGTTGGGGACCCAGAAAAATCACAGGAATGGGTGCTAGTCGACACAGGCATGCCTGAATCAGCGAACCGTATTGCCGAGGTAGTTGAAGAGCGTTTTGGCGAAGACAATCCACCAAAAGCAATTATACTGACACATGGTCACTTTGATCATGTCGGTGCTGTTGTCGATTTAGTGAAAAAATGGGGAATTAAAGTCTATGCCCATGAGGCCGAACTCCCTTTTTTAACAGGAAAACAAAGTTACCCTGAACCAGATGGGACGGTTGAAGGCGGACTTGTCGCAAAAATGTCCCCTATGTTCCCGAATGAACCTGTTGATCTAGGAACTCATGTAGAAGCGCTCCCTTCTGACGGCAGTATTCCCCCTATGCCTGGTTGGAGATGGATTCATACACCTGGGCATGCGCCTGGGCATATATCCTTGTTCAGGGAGGAAGACCGCGCACTTATTGTAGGCGATGCCTTTGTCACCGTGAAACAAGAATCGCTTTATAAGGTGCTCACACAGGATCTCGAATTTAGCGGTCCACCAAGATATTTAACGACCGATTGGGATGCAGTAAGACAATCCGTCAAAAAGCTTGAAGCATTAAAACCTTCCGTTGCAGTGACTGGCCATGGGCAACCAGTGTCTGGTGCTGAGCTTGCAGATGGATTAGAAAGATTGGTAAAGGATTTTGATCGTATCGCGATTCCAGAATATGGGCGATTTGTGAATCGTGAACAGTGAGTTGATATGAAAAGTTAATTAGAAGGAGCGATTACATTAATAATGTAGTCGCTTTTTTATTTCAGTTGACTTCACGTATACAAATGTATACACTAGAACTATAAAATTAAAGTATACAATTGTATACAAAAAAGGAGAATGTCTAATGAGACACGAAGGACATCGAGGCCACCATAAACATCATGAAGGCAGACATAATGGACGCCGCGAAGAGCATGTAAATGGTGGAAAATCAGAAGGGGCAAAAACGTTCCGACGTAAGCGTGCAATCATGTTTCTAGAGCACTTAGAAACGAAACAAGAAGTATTGAAAAAGCAATTAAATACACCCGAACTGCAATCAGCGAATCCAATCATTGCCGGTGAATTAAAGGCAACGCAGGCAATCATCGGTGAATTTGTCCAATTGTTTGAGCTATACGAGTTCGAGGAATATGCAAAGCTGCGTTATAAAGCAGAAAAAGGACAGAAGAATGAACAGGATGTGGAATAGATGAATAATGAAGCCCATTTAACGGTTGAAGCGGGTATCCGTTCCCGCCGAACGATTAAAAAGTTTAAAACAGAACCGATTTCTTTAGAAATGATTAAAGAGTTATTAGATATTGCCATTTGGGCGCCGAATCATAAATTGCGCGAGCCTTGGCGTTTTATCGCATTCTTAGATGAAGGCAAGCAACTTCTAGTAGACGGTTTAAGAAAAGAAAAGGAAAAAGGAAAGTTCCCTCGACCGATGAAACCTGAACGAGTTGAGCACTTACTTTCCATTCCAGCGTTCGTTGTTGTAGTCATGCAAGTAGACCCACGACCGATGATTTTTGAAGAGGATTTTGCAGCGGTTAGTGCCTGCATTCAAAACTTTCAATTAGCCGCTTGGGAGCGTGGAATCGGGATGCTTTGGAGCACGGACCAAGCAATGTATTCCCCCACTTTTCATACCCAAATCGGTGTGAAGCCAGGTGAGAAGATTGTTGGCATAATGCAAATGGGCTACCCAGATTTAATCCCACAAGCACGACCACGAACTTCAATTGAAGAAAAATTAACCGTCATGACTAGCGCTTCTCCGCTTGAAGAAAATTAGGAAAAATAGATCCTCGCTTTTTGAAAGTGCCAGTCCGATTAAGGACTGGCACGAATGATTATGTAGATGTTAGACGGGTGTGCAAATTTAGTAAATCATCTCCTCTTCCCTGTATCCACTTTTGTGTAAGTATTGCCTTCATAAGCGGAGAATTTCCGGTTAATTATAGAAAAAAGGCTTAAAAAGAAGAAATAAGCGGAGATATTCCGGTTAACTGCTCAAATTAAGACAAAATCCATCGATTTAGATCAAATAAGTGGAAAAATTCCGCTTATTTATAAGGAAATAGAGGTATTTCCCAATATAGCCGGAATTTTTCCGTTTAGTTTTCACACTTAGCGAAATCAACTGTGTATCCATTTCTCCCCCAAAATGTATATTGCTGTACACAAGCAATTGTGCCGTACAATATACAAATTGTACTAAAAATCCCCCTTGAAATATTAGTCACAATCCCTTTATATCAACAAAATAGACCTTCAAATCCCCTTATAATTTGAAGGTCATCTTGCATTACATTCTTTAATGATTTCGGTTGTTGAAGATTTGTCTCTTTTTTGTAATAGATTAAAGTTAAATAGTTGCTACTTAATAATTTCTTTTATTTTGTGAGATATTATGCCAGACGGATTAAATACAGGAGGAATGTTCGATGGAAACCAATCACGACCATGTATTGTTAACCTCTGCCGAATTATCTTATATGTGGACTACATACCTTTCGGATAGTATGGCAATTTGTGTGTTTAAATATTTTCTTAAACATATGGAAGATGAGGAGATTAAATCTTTAGTCATATTAGCTATGCAATTATCAGAAGAACATATTCGCTTTATTAGTGAAACTTTCTCAAAAGAAAAGATTCAAATTCCACAAGGTTTTACCGATCAAGATGTGAACTTAGAGGCAAAGCGCCTATTTACCGACGTCTTTTATTTAAAGTATTTAAAGCAAACAGCCAAAGCTGGATTAACCGCATATGGGAGAGTATTACAGAGCACATATCGTCAAGATATTCTAGACTTCTTTAACACTTGTATAAAAGAAACAAGTGATCTAAATACGAAAGCAACTCAACTGCTACTAGAAAAAGGATTAGCGATGCGTCCTCCTACCATTCCATATCCTAATAAGATTGAATTTGTTCATAAACAATCCTTTATATTAGAAGGACTTGGGAGAAGAAAAGCATTCACAGGTTCAGAAATTACGAATTTGCACTCAAATATACTAACAAATTATTTAGGCACTGCCTTAGCAACTGCCTTTAGCCAAGTAGCAGAATCAAATAAGGTACAGAACTACTTTTTAAGAGGAAAAGAAATTGCACTCAAACATATTAAAGTATTTGGTTCTTATTTAGAGATGTGCTCGCTTCCATTGCCGATGTCATATAACCAAGATGTGACGGAATCCAAGGAATCGCCTTTTTCCGATAAGCTAATGATGTTTCATTTTAGTCTGATGATTTATGCTGGAATTGGGAATTACGGCGTGTCCATTTCCGAAAGCCAAAGAAGCGATATGAATGTCGATTATTCTCGCTTAATGGCTGAAGTGATGAAGTATTCGGAGGATGGTGCCAATCTAATGATTGCGAATGAATGGATGGAGCAGCCGCCCTTAGCTGCTAACCGAAGCGATTTGGCTAAGGGGTAGAAGGACAAGGGATATGGGAAGAATCTTATATTTTTATTTTCCAATGCAATAAGCTGAAAATATACAAATATTCATTCAGATTTCTATATTTTCAGCTAGTTTTCATTATAAAAGGCAAAAAAAGCGCGTTAAAATTCATTTTCCAAGTTTCTCTCGTCCAGCCTCATCCCCTTTTTCCTTAACAGACAAAATGCCAAATAAGCCAATCATCGAAAAAACAACAGGAGCGATGAATCCATAGAAATAGCCATCACTCACACTGCCAGAGACAAGTTGAAAATGATCCAATATTTTGCCGAAAATACTTGGCAGCAAGACGGCGCTTAGAAAGCCACCAGTATTGGCAAATCCGGAAACGATGCCCGATTCTTTGATCGGAAACGTTTGTCGAACGATTGCAAAGGTTAATGCACTTGCTCCATAACCAAAACCAATAATAAAAAAAAGCAGCGTAAGCAAGTATAATGGCGGATGCCCTTTATACATAAGAAAAACAGACCAGCTCAATAAAATGATTAGGTGGACAACCGCATATGGCCGTTTAATCGTTTCTAGCTTGCTTGAAATCCAGCTTGTTAAAGGCGCACCAATTAGTGCACCGATCAACCCAATCATAATGAGCTGGCTTGCGTCTAAACGGCTCATTCCATACATTTCCATTCCATAAGGCACAGACCACGAACTAATAAAACCCACATAAGCTCCTACAACGCCAAAGTGACAAAAGAATAAGGCCCACGCTTGCCGATTTGAAAAAATCTTTTGTAGGATCGAAGCTGTTTTTTCACGATGAATGTCATTTTTTTCAGCTTCGGACTCATGAAGCAACAGATGTTTTGGTTTTTTTATGAGTGTGAAATAAAGCAGGATACTACATAAACAGAGCAGCAGCCCCGCTGAAAAAAAAGCAGCTCTCCACCCAAGAAAATCAATCCATTCGGAAAAAGGAACGGTCGCTAAAAGAAAGCCCAAGCTTCCTGTCATTCCCGCCAGCCCAATTAAACGGACAAATTCCTTTGCCCGAAACCATTGGCTTAAGATGAGCACCATATTCACCCAAATAGTTGCATCCCCAGTCCCTGTTAAGATTCTAGCAAAAAACAGGACAAATTCTTGTGTACTGAGGCTATAAATAATGGTTCCTACCCCAGTAAGCATCGCACCAATAATCAGAAAAAAATTGGGCCCATACCGATCTGCCAATATCCCCATCGGAATTTGCAAACTCGTGTACACAAAAAATTGAATACTTGTCAGCAAACCAATCGTCGCTGCAGTCACTTGAAAATCCTGCATCAATTGGTCTGTAATCAACCCTGGAGCTGTTCGTTGACTGGCCATTAATAAATAAGTAAACAGGACTGTAGCAAAGACAACCCATCTAAATTGGCTATTTTGTTTATCCAATGATTTCTTCTCCTGTTAGTTTTTACTTTATGTATATGGCATTTCCCCAACAGTAGAAATCATTTTTTAACAAAAATAAATGCAAGCGTGCAAAAAAAAGGAGGACGCGTCACTACCCTTTTCTTCTTCTTCGTCTATATCAAGTTCTTTCACTCAATTTTTAAGGATTCAAACTGTAGTTTCAAATTTCTTATCCGGTCCTATTCTCCAGACATCTCCCAAACGGGAAAGTAAATGTTATTATATGCCTGTAATTCTTTTAAATATAGGTTAATAGTATCACTTTTTGTTTCCTATCATCCTAACTAGCCCGAATTGATCATCAAAAAAGGAGATTATGATAATCTGTTTATTTTTTCTTTTATTTCTCTCACTTCCTCTATTTGTATGTTGCTATATCGGCAATGAGATTTTCTGGTAATCCTTTCTTCACCATTTCAAAAATCATTCGTTCAACTTTTATCATCCCTTGTTCGATCCCTTGTTCATTTCCCTTTTCTAGACCTCTTTCATAATAGGAATTCGGCAATTTAAGGACTTGTTTCTCTTCGTCTTTTGGGAGTTTGGTTATTTCTTCTATCATTCGAGCTTCCTCCTCTTCATTTAGTCGTAAATACGTTTCGAAAAATCCGTAAAGAAGTTCCATTCTGGCAGGATTTAATTCCATTTTACTTAGCATACGCAAGAATTAAAGCTTTACTTATAAAAAATGCCTCAGCCATCGTAATTAGCTGAAGCACTTTTTTCTCTTACAAGCTCCCTAGGTCAATCAAGCTCCTGTACTTCATTGTCATTCACCTATTCCCCGGAAATAAATTCATGAAAAATATTAATCCAACTTAATCTCCACTGCATCGTCCACATATTTTGTCGTGTTATATCCGAAAATCTCCAAACTTTTAGGGATCACTTTTTCCTCGAAGTTTTCATTTTGCATTTCAATATTTTGAACTGTTGTCAAATAGCGGGGCCACTCTAGCGTCTCATATTGAATATTGCCACGATTCAAATCGTATTCCTTCCCGCTTTTATCAACGAGCATATATTCGGCTCCTGTTACATATGTAATCATTGCATTTTCATTCTCGTCAATTACTTGTACATGAAAGGAATCATATGGGCGATTTTTCGTTTGATGATCACTTAGCACCATATTGCTTGGTCTGCCAATTTCCAATGAATCAATGGAGATCGTACTGCCTGCGTATTCAAATGATTGCGGATATCCTTTTGAATGATCAAGTTCAATCGATTGATGTTCATTAACTGATAAAAGAATGGAGCCAAATCGAACAAGTACTTCTTTTGGATTTTTTTCAAATAGTGGAGGGAATTGTGCTTGATATCCATTTCCCATGCTATATGGATCGATCTCTAGTTTCTTCCCATTCACCTCTATACTGTCAAAATTAACATAATCAATCCGCTTCTCAAATTGTTCATTGAGAATCGCATACTGAAGAAGCGTCGCCGTTGGAGCAATCGTAAATTTATTAAAATAGATCGGAATTCCTTCAATTTCTATCTCCTCGTCTATTTCATATTCGACAGAAGCATATTTTGTTACAGGGATCTCAAACTTCCACTCCCCTTTTTCATATTCACTTCCCTCGTAAACCCGATAACCATCTGGCCTTGAAGGATCGTAGACCAACTTCTGAAGTTTGGTCACATTCAGTTCAATCGTTGCATTTTCCTCTGTAAGTGGAAGAAGACTCATTTTTCCATGGTATACATTCTTTGCATCATCATGTTGGGTAGGCAGATAGTATTTTGGATAGGTTGTGTTATCCATAATGTCACTTTCGTTTTCAACCCAAGCCCCTTCTTGGAAATTCATCACATATTGATTCTCTTCCTTCATATCCTCAATTTCGTAAAAAATAAGCGTCTGCACATCATCGGCAATGGCACTCTTGATTGTTACTTTCACCCCATTATTTTCCGCTACTAGATCTAACCTTTCACCATAATCATGCTGAAGAAGTTGGCGCAGCTCTGGATCTTCTTCTGTCCATGAATAATAAAGCTTGGAGAACCAGCCAGTAAGAAATCCCGCAAAGATGAACAGTGCGAAAACACTAGCAAAAATAAGACCGATTTTCTTTTGCTTCTTCCCCCTCAACTGCCTGCGCTCTTCCTTTTCTACCAACCTCTCTTTCACTTTCGCCATGAAGGCTGCTGGCATATGAACTTCTTCAAACAGTTCAGGTAGTTTTAACATCACCTCTTGAAAGATAGCCAAATCCTCCTGACAGCTGCGACAATGATAAATATGTATCTCAAAATCTACCTTTTTCGAACGATCGAGCGTTCTTCCTAAATAGTCTATGTAAAGTGAATGATTTTCCTTACAGCCATCAAACGGTATTCCATCTCCCAATTGTTCTCGAAGCGACTGGATGCCAGTGAACAAAAATTTCTTCATTTCCTCAACAGAAGCTTGGAGGATTTCGGCTCCTTCCTCTAGTGAAAATCCGATTCCATACGTAAGGATAATCGCTTCTTTTTCCTTCTCTTTCATTTGATCAAGTATTTTGAACACATCAAGACGACGTTCACTTTCCTCTGATCGCTTGGCTGAAAGCTCCCTGCATATATGTATAAAAAGCGAAGCAACCCACACTTCCAATGATGATTCTCTTTTTAATCGTGGCAGTTCTTTCTGTATTTTTATAATCACATGATAAAACAGCTCTTCCATTTGCTCTTGATTTTTAAGATAAGACGAACCAAGTATATAAAATGATTCTTTATTTTGATCAAACCAATCAATAATCGATTCCAAACTCATTGATAAATCTGCAGTGAGTCGATTCGAATCTATTTTTTCTGGGATCATATCGGTGTCCCCCTTTACCTATCTCTTCCATTCTATCATGATGCAACTATTATTTTACATATTTTTCATTTAGCTTTTGCCTTCAAGGGAGGAACATCGAGTCACTTTTCTTAAAATCCCCACCGAGCATTGAACTTTTCAACTTTTCTTATCAAAAGAAAAAAAGTGAACAAATCTCCTAATTTTATCAGGATTCGCCCACTTTTCTCAATTTTCCCACTATCCTCTATTTGTTGCCGTTTCATACTTCACAGCCTTCTTCTTAAACCAAGGTTTAGATAACCAGCGCCTTAAGGCAAAGATTCCACGAATCCATTCATCCATCCCTTGTGCCAGCCAAATTCCTAGCAAACCTAATCCAAAGATTACGCCAAAAAGATAGCTAAATACAACGGCAACTCCCCACATGCAAATCACGCCAATAACTACAGGGAAACGAACATCGCCGACTGATTTTAAAGACCCCATCAGAACAATATTCATCGCACGGCCAGGTTCAATAAATACAATCGCCCATAGTACGGGAAGTCCGATCGAAATGATGCTCGCTTCATCTGTAAATACTGCTAATACCGGCTCTCCTGTAAGTGCAATGGCAAGCGACACCGCTAACGAAACGACCATCGAAATTTTTAATGTCTTCAGTCCTCGTTTTAAGGTTCGATCGTAGTCCTCTGCGCCAATATAACGTGCGATTAGCAGCTGAGTTCCTTGTGCAATCGCCATCGTGAATAAAAAGCAGAGCATGGAAAGATTGAGAATATACACACGAGCCGCCAATGCATCGTCTCCGATCATCGCAACAAAGCTCGTGATCACAATTTGTGAAAGCTGATAAGAAAGATTTTCTCCTGCAGACGGAATGCCGATGTGGAAGATTTCCTTTATATCTGTTTTATGAATAGAAAAAGCATCTTTTATCGAAAACTTTAAATCTAATATTCTATAAACAAAGTAAAGCAGAGCGAGAACGAGGAAAACCCTCGCAACGATAATCGAATACGAAACCCCTGCAACCCCTGTTATAGGCAAACCAAACCAGCCTTTAATCGCAATAAAATAACCAGTCGCACTAATGATATTCATGATCACCGTCATAATCATCGCTTCTTTTGTATGGCCATAGCTGCGCAAAACAGCACTCAAGGCAAGGGAAATCGCTTCAAGTACGAGCGAGAAACCAGTAATCGTTAGAAACGTAAGTGCATAGTCATAAATCTCTCCACTTAACCCATAAAATCGCAAAAACACATCACCGAACGAGACAACAACGACTGTCATAATCACGCCAACCCATAAATTGATCCCAAAAGCTGAGCGTGCAAGCTGACGTGCCCGTTTCAACTGGTTTCCACCTAAATTTTGACCAATTAAAATCATCGCCCCAATAACGGTTACATTAAAAATGAGGATAAAAATATTTATAACCTGATTAGCTACCCCCACACCCGCAACAGCCTTATCCGAATACCCACTCAAAATTAACGTCGCAATAATCCCAACACTCATATGCAGAGTAAGTTCGATAAAAAGCGGCCAGGTAATACTAAACAACGATTGATTTTGATACTTGTTATTTTTACTTGTCAATAGTTAACCCTTCTTTTCTAGGAGCTTATAATGAAATTTAGTTTACCTAAAATCTGCTTAAAAGGAAATAGACAAGTTTATACAACTGTCACACGGAAGCGACCTATGAGACAAAAGTTTGTGATAAAAATAGGGAATGATCCCATTGAACTGGTCTATGAGATGAATGCTTCTCAAAGATTGTTATATAAGGTGTATTGCATTTATAATGAAATTAAGGAAAGGAAGAAAATTCTATTCTTATAGAATTAAAGAAAATTTATGGAGGCATGTAAATGTTCTGGATGATCTTAGGAATACTATTTATGTTGTATGTAATTTACAGTCTATCGGATATTAAATATCAATTAAAGATGATTACAAAGCATCTTGATGTCAAAGAAAAGGATATATATAAGATAACTAATGAAGAAATTGAAATTGAATTAGAAGATGAATTTAAAAAGTAGACATCTACTACCTTATCTGACCATGTTCGAAGGAAAATAAATAGTTGACTTCATAATACAGGACTTTTTATACACTTCTCAATTCGTAGGGAAACACAGGCCCTCTCTGTTTCCCCTACCTACCAACCAAGCCTAAATCAACTCCACACCCAATTGCTTTAACAGCCACTTTGGCACGACCATTCGAGCGGTCATCAAGGGATCAACAATTTGGCATACTTCCACTTGACCTGCTGCACTCATGAGCATCGTGACTTCGCTTAACGGACGTCCTGTTTTATTGACAATAAGGTCAATCATTTCCTCTGTTGCGATTTTACATGCTTCATCCAATGTTTCCGCTGAAACAATTTGTGTCACGACCTCTTCTGTCTCTAGCATTGGATGACGCAGCTTTACATCCTTAAGCACTTCAAGCGTAACCGTCGCTTTGCCGGGAATTTCGATGCCAGATACACTAACCTCGCCATCCCCCATTGCTGCATGAAAATCACCTAAACCAAATAAGGCGCCTTCTACGAAAATAGGAAAATATAAGGTTGCCCCCTCTGTCACCATTTTATTATCCATATTTCCCCCATGCGCACCAGGTGTTCCGCAGTTCACACCTTCACCAGATGGCGCCACTCCGATCACTCCAATCATTGGATTTAATGGAATCTCAATCTCATTAAAAAGCGCTTTTCCATCACGGATCGGAATAATTTTGGCTTCCATTTGTTCAATCCGATGCCCCATTACACCTAGATTTGGCCCAACAACCATAACACCTTGATCTTGAATTTCCAGCTTTTCAATTTTCACCTTCAGCACATCACCAGGCTTTGCCCCTTCAACAAAAATAGGCCCAGTCGCTGGATTAATTCGATTCCAATCAATTTCAGCAACAACCGTATCCGCCGATTGGATTTGATTTTGGAAGCAATCATATGTTTCCATTTCAATCGTCGTTCCAGATGCAACCGTTTTAACTGGCTTATTTGATTTACTAAATTCATAAATAATTCCTGATTGGCATGATATTGTTTCCATATGAATCCTCCTCAAATAAAATGAATATCTTAACTTGTTTCATTAGATACTAACATAGTATTAATTATAAAAAAATTCAAATTATTAAAACCTTAAGATAAATACATTTGACACCTACTCGTTCCGCAAAAATGCCAGCAGCAGTTTTCTCGTCTCTTCAAAACTCATATACTCTTGATAAAAATCATTATAATGAGAAATGCTCTCTTCAAAAAATGTATATTGCTTGAAGTACTCAAAAAAAGAGAAGTGCAACATTTCGACTTGGCCGTTTGGAATGTCCTTCGACTTCTCTCGCAAAACATAACTCAACGTCCCAGCAATATTCATACAATACGTATTAAAATCCGCTGTTAACCCATTTTCCTCATCCGATAACTTTTCAAAAATCACACAGTAATCTTCTTGTATTCTATCAGTATCCCTATAAGGGAATGGCTGACTCAATTTTTCATTCATTAAAACCAGTTGTTCTTTCATCTCATGCAAATCCATTTAACCCTCTCCATCACTACATATCTTTTCTACTAAAATATGGACCACACCAGCCTGTTTCATGCGTTCGCACATAGGTCCAAGTGAACGCCTTATCTACAACATATACGTCCTCTTCATTTAAAAAATCTTCGGCATGTAATGAAGAGGCATTTTCAAGAATCCACCCATCATTTGTGTGCTGATAAAAAACATAGCAGAATTGTTTCGCTTCATTATTAAATGCGCAATCCGCTTGTTCCATTTCCAAACTACTTCTTTTATTAAAACTAAATAGGTGCCAAAGATAGCCACAATAACCATCCTTATCATAAAGAAAAATGGACTCCTTTTCTTTATCACTCAAATGATTAGAAAAATGAGCTTCCCATTGCTTCCTCAAATCTGTCCCACAATTAGGTATATGCGTGTACTTTATTTTTTTCTTTTTAAATCGCGTTTCCAAATCCATTAAATCCTCCATAATAACACCTACTTTTATTTATACCTGCTGACTTCAAAAAGCTTGATTACCCTTGAAACACCCCACGCTGTTTTCGGCTATCAAATAGCAATTGAATAAAACTTTCATAATAAGGAATAAATTCTCCGTTTTTGATCATCATCAAAATGTCTTCCTTGCTTGCCCATTTCACGTTTTGCACTTCTTCTTCCTGTAAAGTGAGCGTATGTAAATCCACATTTTCCTCAATTAAATAAAAATCATCAAAGCCCTTCTCAAAATTAATCGTTAAATGAGGCCTCATGTGCTGAAAATCTACTTCCAAGCCAATTTCTTCAAATAATTCTCTTTGTGCAGCCGTTTGACTCGTATCCCCAGCTGTTGCACTCCCACCTACCGTAAGATCCCACAGATTCGGCCATCCCTTTTTAAAAGGCTGCCTTTGTTGAATAAGCATCTCGCCATTTGAATTAAAAATGCATACATGAACAACTAAATGAAAATCTCCAGACTGAATCTCTTCACCACGCACCCACGTACGATTCGTCTTCTTGCGATTGATATCATATATATCCAATAATTCCATGTCCTACCTCCACTTATTTGTTATACGTATTATTTTAATAAAGATTCCTTCTTTTCCAAAGCTTTATGAAAAAAGGATTAAAATAAAATGTCATCTTGTTCTGCTTAGAAGTAAATAGATGATGTTTGATGGGTCTACTCCCCCCTCTTTTATTGTTCTAATCCCTAGTAAACCTCTTTTACCTTGATGTGCTTATAAACTGAAAGGCCACAAAAACTTTATCCATCTTATTAGATTTTTCTAAACTACTTCATTTTACAATCTACCTACTAGTAGATAGAATACTCATACAGATACTTTATCAATTTAACGATAAGAGCAACTAATCTATAAGACCTTTGTTTTTATAATAGGTTATCACTTGTTCGACACGGAAGGTGGATTGAAAGAGTCATCGAACAAGGGAAAGAATCTGGCATAGTGAATGATGAAATTAGTCCCAAGGGAGAGTCGCAGTTCATCATGGCATGTGTACAAGGGGCGCAATTATTAGCTAGATCTTCAGGAGATCTTCAATATTTTGATTTCCTCGTTCAAAATATGATGAAAAAACTAAAACTATAAGGAGGAGAGAAGATGGAGAAACCTGTAGTCATTGTTGGAGCTGGATTAAGTGGCCTTCATGCTGCGTCGCTACTTACTGCACAGGGGATCAAATGTATCGTTCTGGAAGCTAGAGATCGGATTGGCGGCAGAGTATTAAGTACTTCTGTTGCAGGCAGACCTGAACTGGGGACATTTGACCTCGGACCGACATGGTTCTGGCCGCAGTATGAGAGCACGATTACCAATCTTGTGAATGAATTAAATATAAGAACATTTGAACAGTACACCGAGGGAGCAATGCTCGTCGAACGATCCGAAAAGGATGAGCCCGAGCGTTATGTCCTGCCTAAAAATTCAAATGCAAAGTCCATTCGAATGATTGGTGGTGTACAGTCTCTCATTAATGCTGTAGCAAATACGATCCCCTCTGAAATAGTCGAGCCTGAAACACGAGTTACAGCCATTCGACTGGATGAAGCGAATGCAATCACGGTAGAAGCTGACCTTGCTGATGGAAATAGAAAAAATATTGCGGCAAGCGCTGTTATCCTAGCATTGCCGCCCCGGATTATTGCGCGTCATATTGAATTCTCGCCTTCTCTCCCTCCCAATCTTGTTACTAACCTAGTAAACAAACCTACGTGGATGGCGGGACAGGCTAAGGCAGTTGCAATCTATGAACGCCCTTTTTGGAGAGATTCAGGGCTCTCTGGCTTCGCATCAAGCTGGGTTGGACCTTTGCAAGAAATCCATGATGCTTCACCTGAAACAGGTTCCGGTGCATTATTTGGTTTTTTCGGTATGCCAGCGAAAATGCGACAAGAACTAGGTGAGGAGAAATTAGTTAAAATGGTTATTGACCAATTCGTTAGACTCTTTGGACCCTCTGCCAAAAACGTAAGTTCTATCCTTTACAAAGATTGGGCCAGTGATGTCGAAACGGCTGTTGAAGAAGACTTCCATCCACTCAAGGACTTTCCCGTATATGGAAAACCACCACAAGAAGGAATTTGGGATAAGAAAATTATTTTTGCTGGAACAGAGACGAATTCTCAATTTGGAGGACATCTTGAAGGTGCACTTCTATCAGCTGAACAGGCAGTTTTAGAAATCACAAATGGTTGATTAGTTACCTTTACTGGATCGTGCTCGCTCTCACTTGTCATCTAGTCGATCGGTTCATTTTCTCATCCGTAGCCTTTTACTAAGTCGTTCGGGCAAGAGAGAAAATAAAAGCAGAGGCTCAGGCTCAGGCACAGCATTCATGCGGATAAATAGACGGAGAAATTCCGCTTATTGACTTAAAAAATTTAAGATAAAGCATTTTTTTATTGCAGGCGAAAAAAGGCATCAAAGAGTCTTCAATAGGTGCTATTGAACCCCGAACAGGAGAAAAAAAGCATCAAAGAGTCTTCAATAGAGGGGATTGAACCCCGAACTGGCGAAAAAAAACATCAAAGAGTCTTCAATAGAGGGGATTGAACCCCGAACTGGCGAAAAAAAACATCAAAGAGTCTTCAATAGAGGGGATTGAACCCCGAACTGGCGAAAAAAA
>NZ_JAGIKZ010000030.1 GCF_017874625.1 Cytobacillus eiseniae
TACTTCTGTACTTTAATGAAGAGGCCACCAAGCGATAGCGCGGTAGATGATAAAAATCTATAAAATTGTGTCTACTTTATTGACTTAATACCATTGAATACATTCGAAAGAAAGATAGACACAAAGAGACTTTTACTAGTCATTAGAGATTAGCATTAGGTACATAAAGGGGAAATTTTGCTAACAAATATTTATTTCTACATAAAATAGGATAACCCTTTTTTCTATTAGAATATTTATTTTTATAAACTAATTTCATGTTACTCTTAAGGTTATAAATTGTACTTGGCTCTTCTCATTTGAAAGGCGATATTTCCACCTTCCAGAGTATTAACAACAGCAGTTTTAACATTTGGATTATCGACGGAACCAATGCAATTTTCTGCAATTGACCCTTGACCATCGATTTCTTGCATAACAACTATTAATTCAGAATCACCAAAAACAGGGATATTTGCATTATGTGTAGCAAAAATGAATTGTCTATTTAACTTATAATCTCTTAACCCATCGACAAAATTATTTGCTATATAAGAGTTATCTAAATTATCTTCAGGCTGATCTATGATTAATGGGTCATTATTATCTAACATTAATATATTTAAAATTGCAGTACACTGTTGCCCTTTTGATAGTTTATTAAGAGATTTAAAGTTTTCTCCCTCATCACCTTCACCTGCAGTATTTAATTTAACATCAATCATATCTAACAATGGTATTAATTCCAGTTCTAGTCTATCTTCTAATGGTAACTGCGCTAATATATCAGCCTTTGCCTTAGTTAGATCATATTCTTCCATAAGTTTTGTGCTTCCTTCATTTATGTGCTGAATAAAAGACGCTAAGGAAAATTCATCTTTTTCTCTAATCCAACTCAAACTTTTTGGACCTAACCCATCAACTTCAGACAAATATTCTATTAACTCTTCTCTATTTTTCCCAGCATAAACTTCAACCTGTACTTTCCCTTTTAATTTACCTTTATTTATCCTTTTAACTGCCTTTCTTAATGAATCATAGGACTCATCTCGATTTTTATTCAATTTCTCTAACAATGTCCTTCTTTCCTGTATAACTCCCTTTAATTCTTCCCTTATTCTTATAGATTCATTTTTACTTGGATTTATTCTGGCAATCTCAGATACTGTTTCTCTATACTCTAATGCAATTTCAGGTCCGGTTTTTCCATTTAGCCCATCTAAGGACTTAATTGATTCTTTAATTTCCCCTTCAGATTCCCTTTTTATTTCTTTCCATTCACCGTCGATTTCTTCCACTTTCCTTGCAGTGTCTTTAACAAGTCTTTCGTACTCATCTTTTAACTTAATAAGTTCCAAGTTAAAGTCTCTTATTATATCTGTAATTTTGTTGAATTTACAGGCATTTGGAGTTTTCTCTATAAATTCTTTAGTAAATGGAGTATCTACCTCAAGAAAATGTATAGAATGTTTCGTTATTACTTCAAGAGATTTTTTTATATACTCTTCTTCTGTCGATAAATGTTCTATTGTACTAAGTTTTTCTGCAATTCCATTCTCTTTAAAAAAATTTACTTTTTCTTCAAGTTTTGGCAAAATAGAAACCTTATCTGAAATTTCATCCCTTTTCTGTATTCTATCTATTAAAATTACTGCGTTTTGTTTTAAATCTTTAATAATCGCTTCTCTTTCAGAGATTTTATCTGCTTGATTAGGAAGGAATCTACTTAATATATTTAATTTTGCTTCTTCATTCGATACTAGTTCTATAATTTCATTTTGTCCGAATATCTCAACATGCGGGAGTATATCTATTACATTTAAATTTGAAACAGTACCGTCGGAATTTTCTATTACTATAGGATCTTCATACCTTTTAATTATTTTATATTTTTGCCCATAGCGCTGGTTGGAGGTTATATGTAATTCTACTCTTCCACTGTCTAAGCCTAAATTTGCCTTTATTAATTCCCTAAAATATTTTTTCGATTCTTGGCTTTTGGGCTCACAATCAAGAGCGTATCGTATTAGTTCTAATAAAGTAGATTTACCGGTCCCTCTTCCTCCAATAGTAGTATTTAGGTTTCTTGAAAAATCTATAGACAGCCCGTCAAGATAACCACCAAACACTTCTAATTTGTCTATACTACTATGAAAGCGCTCATTTTGTTCAAACGAGAGTTTTACTCTTGCGCTAGGATCTTGAAAAGCCTCCTTAAAACAAGAAAAATTTAAATCTGACATTTTTACTAAACAATAAGCGTTTTTTTCTTTTAAATCTTCTGGCTTACAAATATCCTTTGCATTAATGAATGCAAAAGGGGTGGTCTTTTTGTACATCGGTTCTTTATTCTTAATAATATTAATATATTTGGGATCTATATCTTCCAAACCATAAGGAATTTGCGCCACTTTAAGTCTAGCATCAGTCCAAATATGATTCATTTGGCCCATTTTAATTATTCCGTTATCACTTGTAATATGAGCAGCATACCAAAAACCATTTAACTCTTCCTCAACAATTTTTGTAATTTCTAAGCACGAAATATGACTTGGCATTACCCCATTCTTTACATCAGTCAAACCTAACCGACCTAAATACCTATTCAATTGTTCAGGCGTAGTTTCTTCTGAAAAAAGACATACGATATGGATTTTTTCAGCCGTTGCAATTTCAAAGCCCGGAAAAACTATGATATCATTTTGTCTTAATAAATTTCTTAATTTTTCTGATGTATCAATATTCCCATGATCCGCAAGACCTACTACTTTTATCTCTTCAGATAAACAGTTTGTTAGTATTAATGAATTATATTCGTCCTCACTTATTGCATGTTCTCCACCCCTGTATGCCACATAACTATAAGGATTAACTTGCAATGCACATTTATAAAATTCAGCAAATTTCTTCAAGTTTTGACCTCCTTCTTCCATTTTATACATTTCATAGTTCCATTATATAACAAAAAAAGACAGGTTAATTACCTGCCTTTTAATCTTGATATAAAATTGTTTTTTTAAATAACGGCTATTTTTTTAGGTATTATACTAATAGAGACTTTGTTGTAATTAATTTCTTAAAGTTAACATCTTCTACTTTATCTAGGTTTTTTAACTCTTCTAGGTAATCTTCATAACTTTCACGCTTAACCTTTACTAGGTCATGTACTGAGTTATTTGGTTGTAAAGTAATAGTATATAACAAATCATCAATGATAAGTTTTAGGTAAAATGCTATTACATCATAAATTTCGTCTAAGAATTCTTCATCCATACTGGCTTGATGTGCTAGTATATTCCTCATTCTATAAGCACGAAGAAAATCACTATGTACTTGCTCTTTTAAAGTCTCTAAATATTTTTCAAACCACAACTTCTTTCCTCGCAACGATAAATACCTATTAATTAAACCAATATATCTTTGTTCAATAACTTTATCTGAATAAATATCCAAGGCTTTTTGTTTATTGGTGGCTAGGAACTCTATAAAATAGGGTAATTTAACCTCTTTCTTCAAGTTATCTATTGCCTTCTCACCAAGTATATTTTTTACTTCTTCCATTAATGTAAGATTTTCACTATTGTTATTCTTGAGGATATCTCTCGTACGCCACGCTAAACTCTTTAAATAGAAATGACATATATATGGGATAGCATAATCTAAAACATTTTTCCTTTTGTTAAAGGAATCGGTAACAAATAAATATTCTAAGAGGCTCCACATTGCAACCAATCCTGTCTCTCTAGGAGAGTCCTGTATTACCCTGCACCATTGTAATAATTGATCTAAGCCTTGGTATTTATTATTCATTTTCGAACTAAGATTAATCTTAATGTATTTTTCATTATTTGATATTTGCAAACCTTGTTGATACGTTTCTATATAAGGGTCCATATTAATTTGGTTACCTTGAAAATCATATACTATTGCTTCTGATAAATTTCCCGGATAGTACTGCTTATGTTTATTCTCTAAAGTGAAAAGTTTAGTTGTAGATATTAATTCTTCCCTTGCTGAATTTATGGCAGCAACTTCATCAGTTGACTCAAGTTTTATTCTAGAAATGTGCTTATCCGTTTGGAAAAATTCATATAATTGTTTATGATAGGGTTCCTCTAGAGAATATTCTTCAATAAATTCTACTCTAAGTGTTTCAGGATCTTTATGAAAAGTGATATTACCCTCTTTATGATTAAATAATGAATCATAACCTTCTGGTAATTTTAAAGTGATGAAACAATCAAAGGGTCTTCTATTTTTCTTACCTAGTTCACTTATTCGTTCTACTCTTTTAAGAAAATTAGGCTCAGAATCGATAATAAATACTCCATTTCCCCAATTAAACAAATATTGTTTGTTATGCCCTTCATAAATTAATTCACTTATTACTAATTCGATTAAACCATCCACTGTTTCAAAAGAAAGAGTAGGTTTATTTAATTCATCTTTAAGATAATTGGCATATAATTTTGGGATATCCTCATTCTCTAATTTATTATATAAAGTAGTCATAAGAGTATAAGGTAAATTTAAATGCTTATATTTATCTAATTCACTTTTTAATTCCATAAATGTTTGTTTATTTGATAAAAAGTTTTTAATTCTAGACTCAATTAGGTTAAAATCGTTTGGATAAATCTTTTTTAATACGATATTATTATTAAGCGTTTCAATTACTTCCTCTAATATTTCAAAAATATTATGTTCATACAATACTTGATCTTTAAAGTGATCTATTACTCTTAAGGCTTCCTTTAAAACCGAGCGAAGAGATGGCTTTAACAATTTTCTATAATGTATATGGGTATTTTCTAATAATTCTCCCCATCTTTGGATAAAATATATTTGATGGCTATTAAGATTTGGATTATAACCCTGATTTTTAAAGTGCTTATACATTTTAATTCCCCTTTTTAAACTTTGAGGTTGCAATTTTAAATTCAATTGCATATAATTTATATAAAGATTAACTATACTAGATACAGGGCTGGAGATATTTTGCGATTTTATTCTAGAAATGCAAAGTGGATCTAGCCCTTTAATTATTTTACCATATACTTCAAAGTTTTTACTCTCAAAAAAATATATCAAATAAATATTAAAATAATTAAAAAGGCTTATTGTTTAAATAAGCCTTTTATTTATTGCATTATTACAATTTATCTAACCATAATTTATTAATAATAACCTCAATTCTCTGTTTTACCACTATTTGTGATACGGTTCACCGTATCATAAGCTAAATAATTACATTGCTATTGGCAAAGAATATATAATAAGGAAATTTTCTATAATATTATCGAACCTTTCAACAATTCAACCAATCTCACATTCACAACTCGCCATTCCCTATAGCAGAATCCCTATAACCTAAGCTGACTGTTTATTTTTGTTAAGGTTTAGATAGTTTCGTGGGAGTAGAAAAATGATTATACAATAACCTAAGACTATACACTACAAACTAAATTTCCTCCTTGGAACCCAAAAATCCGTATACCCATTATCATATGAGTACTGGTATAGCTCAACCAACTTCTTTTTCTCATAAATCTTCATATCTTCACGGCCAATGATCATTGAATGAGTAAGAATTTGTTCATTACGATCAATTAGCTCTTCTAAGAATATATTATTTGCAAGCTTATCACTTTTTGAAAGATTGCAGACTGAACAAGCAATTACCAGATTCCAAAGCTGATCAGATTGCACAAAACTCCATGGAATAAAATGATCAACATGTGCTTGTTCCTTTTTCTTAATTTTCTTGCCGCAATAGAAACATGTTCCGTCAAAGTAAGATGCCAGCACCTGATAAAATGGATCTAATGATGAACGCTTTGAGACATTTTCAACCTTTAATAAAAGATTAGCCGAGTCTCCATGTTCATTAAACTTTTCCAGGAATAAGGCTAGATGATAATTTGACAAATACTTCAATACTCTCTGAAACCGTTGCATAAAGGAGTAAAATGCCGGATTGATCCGCAAAACTTCCTTCTTATTGTCAAAGTCATATATCGTGCCGCCTGTATCGCCGTAAATAGCTCCCATCACATTGAGCTTACATTTCTTTTTAACCTTATTTACGATTAAAACCTGGAGTTCATTTGAAAGCTTATCAAACACAAATGTATCTGGAATTTGATGTGTGTTTTGAACATCTAATAGAATCCGTTGAACCTCCGACATTTTGCCAACCATATTAATTTGATTGAGCTGATGATGAATGACCAAATTCCAGTAAATGACTGAAAAACTATTAAATAACGCATCATATTGCAACTCAAGCTTTTCATTTACGTTATATAAGTTTTCAATTAGGGATTTAATTAACACAAATTTATAAGTAGTCGAATTACGGGATTTTGTAGAAAAAATATAATTAAAATGAGCCCATATTTCTTTATCTGTTAAATACTCGGCCCTCATTTCTCCTATTTGAAGCTTATGACTCATACCGCACCTGCTCATATTAGTAGTCTTTTTATTCGCTTACCTCAATTAAAAATACTTTCTCGCGGAAACTGCCCCTTTTTTGTGCCTTCTGTTTACGAACCTCCTCAAGCTTTTCAATCGAAGCACCATGATATGCCGCAAGCGCGTGGATAATTTCTAGAACATCCGCTAATTCTTCAATTGCCTCTTCATTATTTACAGTATTTACATACTCCTCGAGCTCCTCGAAGCCTTTTTTCTTGAGCTCTTTTATGTATTCAGTATTATCTAGTATTTTCGTTGAGAATTTCTTTCCGGTTTTTTCGATAATTTCTGGAATACGGTCTCTAACTAGTTTGTTGTATGTTGGCATTTGAGATTCTTCCTCTCTTTATTACAGTCACTCTTCACAATATTTTGCAGGGCGAAAATTCACCTTAATTAGATTAAAGACACCTGGCCCTAAAGAAATTAGGGCTCAGGCTTCCTTAATTATTCTATATCTTCACTACCCTCAATAATATAATGATAAAGCTTACTCTCAATCGACTGCTCCATAACCATATTCATATGAACAACCGGCTTCCCATCCTTCATTACATCCTGCTGAACCGTGCTCTTATCAGGCTTTGCTTGACCAAGGTAGTAGAAGTCGCTGCCTTCATCATCATCTTTTTTGACAAAAATATGGAGATCAATATGATTTTCTTCCGCATTTATGATTTTTCGAACTTCATCTGAGTCTAGTCTTCTGTTACTACGCGTATACCATTTAAGAACATCCTGACTGAGAAACTCATCCCCATAATTCACACTAGATTCAATTTCATCTTTTTTATGGTAGGTAATGAAAATCGGACAAGTATTATGTTTAGTTTTATATCCATACATCGTGGAGCTTTCGTCATTTTGCCAATTCAATAGTTTACAAGAGTCTTTTCTTGAGTATTTTTCATACAAAGTTAGTGGTTGTTTACATTCATATTTTTCACTTTTTTCTTTTGCACTTAATAAAATATCCAATACCATTGTTTTGAAATAATCATTTCTTACTAGACTTTCACGGATCGAATCATTAAAGGTAAAGCAATTTTCCTTGACAGTAATTATTGGTTGATCCCCATATTTTTTCTTAAAAACTTGGGTGAAAAATGATAAATCGAAGATGCCTTTGACTGATGCAATGGTATCCTCGTCTACTTTGCAACCTTCTTCGACTAAATGATTAATAAATTCCCCATGCTCTACCTTCTCTTGCTGCATTAACAATTCTAACAATTCGATTTCGTGCTTACGCTTTCCATTTACTAGCTCTAACGACAGCATTGTCAAAACCTGATTTTCATAGTTTGTAATCGTCGATACTTCCTCTTTCATTTTCAGTAAAAATTGATAGTAGTTCGTATATTTTTCAACAATGACAACGGGATCGATAGAATGCTGCATGACGAAATCATACAAGTATGGCACTCGTCCAAGTCTATTTTTCACCTCAATATAGGCATCCTTTAGGATTTTGAGTGTGGTTAGATTGCTGTTATTTATGGCGCTAAAGATCCGCTTTTTGGCGACTTCTTCAAAATTGATTGTTGAAACACCTTTAATATAGCTTGTGTCCTTCGTATGTCGGCGGATGTTATCTTTGTTTTGCGATTGATCGCCTGATAAAGCAATCGGAATTAAATAGTTATTTTTATAGTTACCAATAAAATCAATGATGGTAACGAAATCCTTGGATTCATGCTTACGAAGTCCGCGGCCAAGCTGCTGAATGAATATGATGCTAGATTGAGTCTGCCTTAGCATGACAACCTGATTAATGCATGGGATATCAATCCCTTCATTAAAAATGTCGACGGTTAAAATGTAATCCAATTGGCCATTTTCTAATTGATTCACTCGGTAGGATCTCTCTTCTTGCGAATCATCACCTGTCAGCGCAATTGTGCGTAACCCTTTTTCGTTCAATGCTGTAGATAATACTTTCGCTTCTGTTTTCCGACTGCAAAATATTAATCCCTTAACCGCTTCACCTGAAAAACCATAATAGTCAACCTTATCTATAATATGATTCACACGTTCCTCATTAACGAGCTTCGTTAAAATGGTCGCATCATCCACATTTTCTCCGTTAATATCAAGGTCCGTCACACCAAAATAATGAAAAGGTGAAAGCATGTCCTCCTCAAGCGCTTCTTGTAAACGAATTTCATAGGCAATGTTGTAATCAAATAGCTCATAAATATTAAAGTCATCTGTTCGTTCAGGCGTTGCCGTCATTCCCATAAAAAATTGTGGTTTGAAATAATCGATCACTCTTCGATAGGAAGCGGCACCTGCTTTATGGACTTCATCTATTAATACATAATCAAATTCCTGCGGATCAAACTGCCTTAATGTCTCTTCTTTAGAAATGGTTTGGATGGTTGCAAATAAATACTTAGCATTTGCTTGCTTATTGGAGCCTGATAAAATCCCAAAGTCTTCATCCACTCCACCCAGAATCCGCTTAAAGTCCGACTTTGCTTTATTTAAAATTTGCTCTCTATGTACAATAAAAAGCATACGCTTAGGACCAAAACGCCTTACATCAAAGGCAGAAAGGTAGGTCTTCCCTGTCCCTGTTGCCGAAATAATTAATCCTTTATCTTTTCCTGCTGCTCGGACCGCTTCAATTTCTTGCAGCGCTGCTTGCTGCATCTTATTTGGGACAATCTTTAATGCATCCTTGATTGCATTCGTCTGATATTGAGTAGGTAATTCTATAATCTGATCAAAATCTCTTTTATCAGCAGCCTGAGAATAAGTCTTTTCGTATTCATCAATCCATTCCACTGTTAAAGCCCTAGACTGCCCCCATACTTCTTCAAACTGACTCTTGAAGTGATGAACGATCTCCCCATTTTCAAGTGAAGTTAATTTCACATTCCATTCATAATTAACCTTCAAGGCATGGGCAGTTAAATTAGAGCTTCCGACAATCAGTGAGTAATGTGTATCATGGTTAAATATGTAGCCTTTCGAGTGAAAGCCCTTTAAATCTGTTAATCTCACATCTATATTTTTGATCTTCATCAATTCTCGAAACACTTTCGGCTGATTAAATTGTAAAAATGTCGATGTTAATATCCGACCCTTTACGCCTTTTCGATCAAGATCAAGAAAATGGGATTTAAGCGTCGCAAGGCCACTTTCCGTAATAAAAGCGACAGAAAAAATAAAGGACTTGCTTTGATCAAGCTCTTCTAACAATGTGGATAAAACGTTTTCATTTTCCTTTAAATTATTTACTAGTAACTTCGGTTTATATCTACCAGACTTGTTCAGTTGTTTATCAATAAAGCCCTTATGTAAAGACGCTTCTAAGTTCTGAATCAAATTCTCCATACAATCCCCAATCATTTCCATTTGTTTATATCAATTGTAATACTCTTAATTTTCGAGTGCAATTTATTTTTAAAGCAAAGAAGCTATCCACAAATTGTGAGTAGCTTCTTTGTCTATTTTTATCGATTATTTTACATGAATTGCCTCTGCTAATTTTTCTACTGCCGGAATATCCGCAGGTGCCCAATCAAGTGATGAAAGCTCATTCGTTGGTAACCATTTAATCGCAACATGCTCTGTTAGCTCTGGCTTTCCTTCGATCAGCTTACAGATAAAAGTCGTTAAATGAACAATGCCGAAGTCATACTCATACACCGTATGATCGACTTTCTCACCTATTTCAATTTCGCAATTCATCTCTTCATTAATTTCTCGTTTTAATGCTTCCTCAGCAGATTCCCCATCCTCAATTTTCCCGCCTGGAAATTCCCATTTTAGAGGGAGAGATTTATCTGGGCCCCTTTGGGCACATAGGATTTTATTGTCTTCGATGATGATTGCACCGACGACATGGATGTTTTTTTTCATGGGTCCTCCTGATTTGAATGTTTATTTTCTCTTTTTTCTATTACTCAAATTAACGATTGACCAAATGCTTTAACAACATCTTCCCCATCTAAATTTGATATTGGTTTATCCATTGCATCGCTTATCAAATTCACTAAGGACTTTGCTCGATTGATGAAATATTCATTGAAATGATCACTTTTTAAATCCTCTACACTAATTAAATGTGAGGCAAGATAGTTGTTTAGGTTTATTTCAGTCACTTGTTTATCATGAATAATTTTTTGGATATATTTACTTGGTGCGGAACCACCAATGCTTCGATTCGTTTTTGCAAATAAAGGCGTTTTATTCACAATAGAATTCCATTTTCTCTTATCTAGTTTTTTATCTTCACAGTATTTACGAGGAAAGATATGATGGATATCTGTACTCTCATCTAAAAATGTGGTGAAGTCCATTGCACTACCGGTAACAAAATCCAAACAACCTTTTTTTAGTATTAACGCCATGACTCCTTTATACGCTGCACTTAACCGAGATTGTAAAGAAAGTAATCTGGTAGGTTGGAAGTATGCTCGTTGGACAGTGTCTGGTTCCTTCCCTCCATTAATCCATTCCATCATTCCAGAAACATCCGTAGCAAATCTTGTTTCATTTGCTCCACCATACATTTCTCCAAAAACCCCACACCAATACCAACTAGAAATTTTTTGTTTCACTGTGCTGTTTTGTGCTTTGCCTTTAAGTATTGTGAACATTACTGATAATGGGATTAATTGAGTACTGTATGGTAAATCACGTGCAGTAAAAATTCGTTGTTCCTTCATAAAATTAGCTGCTTGAATAAAGCCTTCTGTTAAATCATTTGAATATTTTTGGTATTTATCTAAGATCAGTTTTAAGACATCACGTTTTTTACAGCTTATTGCTTCTCCCCCATTTTGACGAACATAATAGCGATCTAGTAGCGTTATTGCCGTTAAAAAGTCAGACGAAGAAACCACCTTCAATAGTGCTTGGTCTTGATTCACATAAGATAGAGCAGATGCGTCAATCATTTTTCTCTTCCGTTCTTCCCAGTCTTTTCGAAGTTCGAAATTATCGGCAGCAAACGTCGCTGTTACCAATTCAAAAACAGTTAGTGACACTCCACCGGTATTAACATTTTCGAAAACTTGGCAGACAGCATCCTTTGGTGTATTTTTCCCTAGCGTAATAACTGGTACCTTATAGCTTTGAATCGGATTTAAGACATCTCTGTTAAATTCAGAAAATTGTTGAGAAATGATAGGATCATAATTATGGAATTTTTGATAACCGTTTAACCACTCCATAAATTCCATTAAGTCATAAACGATATTTAAAGGAAACATTTTATTGGCAAATTCTTTTTCACGTGTACTAACATCTAGTTCTATATCTCGCCCAAAGTTCATTCGGATCATTTTATCTTCTGGAACAGAAATTACCGCGTCTACGCGGTCTGTTGTACTGTT
Organism: Cytobacillus eiseniae; assembly: GCF_017874625.1. Lineage (GTDB taxonomy): Bacteria > Bacillota > Bacilli > Bacillales > Cytobacillaceae > Cytobacillus > Cytobacillus eiseniae. Next base: position 11,808 of record NZ_JAGIKZ010000030.1, read on the forward strand.
TAAGCTTTTTTCGATATCCAAGTAATAATAGCGCTGGATTTCTTTATTTTTCTCTGTACGGGTTTGGACCGGTTTTCTTGAATATAAGGAATTAAAAATGGATGTCATTCTCTGTTGACCGTCCAAGACTAAAATTTCTGGGCTACCTGTTGCAGTAGCACCTGTAAACGGACGATATTTAAATCGAATTTCTCCATTTTCGCTAAACTCCAAAAACATCAATGCACCGACAGGATATGCATTTGAAATACTTGCAATTAATGCCTTTATGCGATGATCGTCCCAAACCCAACCACGCTGGAAATCAGGAAGTTGAATTTGACCATCCTCAATACTTTTTAAGATACTCGCAATTGCTGTATCATTTGACTTAAACGTGCTACTCATTTTATTCTCCTCAATTCAATTAAGCTATTGTTTAATAAAATTATAAAGCACCTGTTAAGTTTTTACATCCTATTGAATCATTTCTAAGTTTTTATGACAATAAAAAAATTGCCTCCATCATAATAGTAAAGCCGATTTTTATTGATATTTATTTTATTTTTTTTGGTTCTAAATTCGAATGAATATTCCTAAATAAAAATTTATGATATCAAATAACTTTCATTCTAAAACTATGAAGACAATTCACGATCTTAAAAAAAATGGTGGGTATCCTTTAACAGCATCATCCCCATTGAAATCTACGTATAAATTCCCTATAATAAAGATATAAATAAAAAGATCAGGTGCTTAGAACACCTGATCAACGCAACAACATGCCGCAAAGTGAGCGGCAGCCTAAGTAAATGATTGAAAAAGAAGTAACCACGTCAACCTAGGGCAAGGAGAGCGGTTACTTCTTTTTGTTTTGACTTAACATAATAAAGATAGTTACAACACCTATTAAAACTAAGTTTGAATAAAGTGCTATAGACATTGCTTCGTATGTCGTCATTTTTCCACCTCCCTCCTATCGGGAAGTGGCTAACCGCTCATCAATGCTTATGAAGTTGCTATCAATAATTTTAGCACCTATTTTACTAGATTACCAGATAATACAAACATACATTCCTCTCCCCACCGGATACTTCACCTCATTCTTCTCTATCTTCTTAAATACTTCCTCTTCCAAATTCACAACAGCCCACTCCTTATCTACTCTTTTCTCACCGGATAATTCTATTTTACCATTACTATCCTCATAGTCATCTTCTCATAAAAAAACCAACTCTCAATTAGAGAATTGGTTTTTCCATCCTGATTAATTGCTCTTCATTTTACATATTGGCTAAACCTCTACCACCGAATGGCATAGTATTTTGACGTCTTACAAGCGATTTACTTTCATATAAATTCCCTCTCAAGCCCGTTTTCCATCATTTTATAACCCCATATCTTAGAACTACCGTCTTTCCTTCAACTGTCCTCGTATCACCCCAATAATAGCTGGCAACACCGATACAAAAATAATGGCTAAGAGCACCGTTGAAAAGTTGTCTTTGATAATTGGGATATTGCCAAAGAAATAGCCTAAAATCGTACAGATGCCCACCCATAAAGCGGCGCCTGTTACATTATAAATGAGAAAATAACGGTAGTTCATGCGGCTTGCCCCTGCAACGAAAGGAATAAATGTGCGAATAAATGGCATAAAGCGAGCGATGACAATTGTTTTTCCTCCGTGCTTATTAAAGAAATCTTCAGCCTTCTGCATTTTATCTTGGTTAATCAATTTTCCCATAAAGCTTTGATTGGAGATGGTTGTTCCCACTTTCTTGCCGATATGATAATTTACCGTATCGCCAATGACCGCTGCGATAAAGAAGATAATGAGAAGGAATACAATGTTAAATGCGCCCATTGCAGCTAGCGCACCACTAGCAAATAATAAAGAATCGCCTGGCAAGAAAGGGAAAATCACAATTCCCGTTTCCACAAAAACGATTAAAAATAAAATTCCGTATGACCAACCGCCAAAGTTTTGAATAATTTCAACTAGATGCTCATCAATATGTAGGATGAAATCTATGATAGTTTGAATGATTGTCAAAGCTGTACCCACTTTCATTTTTATTTACATTCTCACATTATTTTTTTCTAAAAGCCATTAGGAATACTCTTTTACCAACTGCAGTGGGGAAGTCCCCTCCTAATTGGCTTGTAATTTTTTAAAATTCTACCTAATGTTCTCTTCCGTACGATAGGAATACCCCATTATTTCTCTTTATTCACCGGATACTTTACCGCATTTTTCTCCATTTTCTTAAATGCTTCCTCTTCCAAATCGATATTCATTTGATCCGCTAGCAGAAGTAGATAAATAAATACGTCTGCCATCTCTTCTTTAATATTCTGTTTGGATTCAGCAATCGCTTCTTCACTCGTTCTCCATTGGAAGTTTTCTAATAGTTCGTTCGCTTCTAAAGAGACAGAAATGGCCAAATCCTTTTCTTTATAAGGCCCCCATCCCCGTTCATCTCTAAACTCTCTTATCTTTTGTATTAATTCTTCCATTTCAAGCCCACCTAATTTGAATATTATTTTTGCAAATATAATTTATTTTACCATTTGTTTTCGTAAGAGATAAGTTCTAAAATGATTGGGTTAATGAAAAAGGAGTGAAGCAAATGGGATGCTTCACTCCTTTTAATAATAGCCAGTCAACAGTAGATACGATTTCTATCGTATCTTTGCTTGTTTTCGGACGTTGTATGCCATTCTTCAGGCACCCACTTTAAATTCCCCTCACCACACCAACTCATCCTCTTCCTCATAAAGCGAAGAAGCATAGTCCAGAAATTCCATTAGTCTTCGTTTGCTTATTTGATCAAGGCTGATTTTGTATTGTGTTCCGTATTTCATATTCAGCTCTAGTGCCGTTATATCGACACCGAGAAAGCGATCTTCATTGATATATGTATAGTCAATATCTTCATATCTTGCTATAAACTTCGTTGTGAAGTTGGATGATTCCTTTACACAGACGGAATCTGTGGTTAGGACAAGCCCTGATTTTCCCTTATTGGATATGCTTGTATCGATAATGGCAATTACGTCCTCTTTCTTCCCCTTTCCTTGACAAATATAATCAACCGCGTTTCTGACCCAACTTGCGTCCTCTAGCCACGGTTTGTATTCAAAAATCTCTTCGAATTTCTCCTCTAGTGCTGACTTGATCCCGCTCATCTTTTGTCTCTCCATTCTCTTTAATGTATTGCATGCGTTATCATTCATTGCATAATATTCATCTAAGGACATATGCTCCTGAAAAATTGATTCATATAGTTCATCTACTCGACAGATTTTTGGGCGACGTTCGTAAATGGTGCACTTATTTGTGTTTGTATCCAGGTGGGTGCATATCCCGTCACCCCGGTCTAAATGTCGATAGGTTTCTGTTAAACCAACGGCTTTGCAGCATAATCCACAACCATCGCAATGAAACATCGTTACGCTTGCATCAGTCCCGTTAAGTACTGATTGCCATTTTCAAGTACTTGCTCGGACATTTCATCCAATTCTCCTTCTTGCTTGAGGAGGGATGTATCAAGAATGACTTTGATTGCTTGAGCTAATTGTACGCACTTGTATATCTCTTGTTGCTCGCTCTTAGAATAGCTCTCCCAATTAACGCCTTTGGATTCGATAATCTCTTCTAAAAGCTTCACCTGATAGACAAAGAAAACATCGAGTTTTTGCAGCAGCTCTGTTAATTGATTGGCACGTGTGAAAATGCCTTTCAATGCAATGCCGATATTTCTTGCTTGTTTTTTAAACACTTTCGCCTTGTCATAATTTCCATAGGCGTCATTGAGTGCAGTCTTCGCTTGACTGGCGAAAATAGCGCCGCCAATTGCAAGAGCGGGACCAGCGACTAAACCTCCTAATACAGCCATGCCGCCTGCCATTCCGAGGCCTCCTGCTGATAATGCCCCTCCGCCAAGCCAAGCTAGCGTTGCATTCGTTGCCGCTACACCAGATAGCGTACCGAGGGCTGTACCTGTTGTTGCTGTGACGATTAGCCCACCGAGGCCGCTCATGACGACACTGTACGTTCCGTATGCCAATAAAGCACCTGATCCAACGGCTGCTAACCCGTTGATGGCTACTTTCTTTGCCTCAAATGAAGCTTCTTTCAATTGCTTAAAGCTTTCACTTGTCGGGTTGAAATTTTTCAGTTCATCAATGCCTTCACTATTTTTCAGATTGATATTTTTGATTTTCTCAAAGCTTTGGACAAACTCGTTGATAGATGTTGAGAGGATTCGGATTTTTTCTTGCCCTAGCTCTGTGATCGCCTCGTTTGTTTTTTCTCTTGCCATATCAATAAATTCTTCGGATTCTTTTGCAATATCCTGTGATGTTTGATTCAGTGATTTTGCTCGATCCATATCTTTTTTTGCTTCAAAGCCTTTTTTAACTCCGGCTGCTGCTGATACGGCAGCGATTCCTGCAGCAATGGCAGGTATTAATGGCAATGGCATATGTATCCCTCCCTATTAAAGTTAAAAATCGAAGACGGCATTTTTATCCGTCATAAAGCCGTTGAATTCATCGAAATTCTTAAATTTCAATGCTCCACCCATTTCGACCGCAATCCTGCTTAAGGATTCTGTAAATAATTCAAGATCGTTGTTATGACTGGAATCCGCTAACATCGAAAGACTTTCGGAAAAAATCTGGTATCGTTCTGCATAAAATGTATCAATTATGATCAATAGTTCCTTTCCTTGTTTGTCCATAGACTCCATCGCAGCACTGGCAATCGCATGAATTCGATTTCTCCGTTCATACGAAAGCCGCTCCTCTTTAAGCGTCTGCATGCAAGCCTTGTAAATCGTCGAGCTAGACAAATAACCAATCATGCCCCCAACTACTGTTCCAACACCAGGAAAAACCATCGTCCCAACCGCTGCACCAAAGCTAGCTGCCATCATGCCCGTTCCTTTTTCACCTAACTCCTCTACCAATTCAATGGTATTGATTTCACCTTTCGCATAGCGGATTAATGATTTTCCCACTTGGACGGTTGCCGTCGCAATCATCGCAGGCATATTCGTTTTTGATAAATTGACAAACACACTATTTTGACTACTCGACATCAATCCTCTAATGGCCGTATCTGTTGCGCCCATTACATATGCAGTTACCGCACCGCTCGCTGTATCCTTAGCGACCGCTTTAGCCGCATCGACTCCTTCTTTTTCACCACGCATGACGCTAGTAATATTTTGCGCGGTAGAAATTACTGCTGAAAGAACTGCCGCACTTTTCGCATTTTCTAGTCCTGAGCGATGGGCTGTTTCCATAACATACTTAGCTGTCGCTAATTGAGGATGTTCTCTTAGAAAAATCGCTTCTTTTGAAGTTATTCCACTGTCTTTCAAATCCTCTGATACTTGCTGGTAGTTTGCTGCCTTTTGCTCAAGCAGCTCCGCTTTATCAAACTTGCCTTCACTTCTTAATTGATCTGCTTGGTCAAACAAGCTCTCAGCCTTGTCATTCGCATAATTCCTCGCAATCTCGTATTGTTCCTTTGGTACTAGTACATCATTCCCTCGATACCTTTCCCACTTATCCCCAGACATTTTATCGACTAGATTTTCTGAACTTCGCTGTATTTCTTCAGCAGTGCTGAACTTGCCGCAGAACTTCATTTGCGCCCCCCATGAAGGGTTCCCTGACTCGTCTACGGATAAAATATCGAATTGGGGATCATTGCCTCTGCCAATATCGTTCGAACGATGAACGCTCGTTTCACTTTTATTAATGATGTTCTCCGCATTCGTTTTGTTGACATAGTGAATTTCTGCGGAAAAACCAGCTTGTTGTTTAATATTCTGATACTCAAAATCTGGATTGACCTTGGATTCAGCAACTTGCTTTAATCCCTTTCGAATAACGTCACCATTTTCATCAAGCGCTCCATTATACCCTTTGATGTATTCAGATGCCGCTCTCCCATACCGTTCAACATTATCAGTCGTTGTCGAGCCGATAACCGAATCTATTAACCCACTATGCTCTTTTTTCTTGTTTTCTTTACTCATTTTAAAAAGCACCTTTCATTCTCGTTTTCTTTATAGGTGTCTTCAGTAAATGTAGTTCAATTGCCAAATTTGGAAATCCCCTACATCTTATTTCCTAATTTTATAATATTTTGAAGGAAAATTATATAAGAAGCTAATAAACATAGTTGCATTCTCCTATTTCATACCCACTATTATTTAATGAAATTCCTAGTTACCTAAGTAATTAGGAGGAAAACAGAAAAACAGTCAAGTGGTTGACTGTTTTTTTGCATCCAATCTATAGCAATCCTGGGGATAGTATAGTGGTGGTGCCAGGCACTTCTTTCATGTTTCTGTGAGTTCTACTGCTTTATTGGAAGCATGAGAACCGTCCCCTTGCATCTACTTAGAATGCTTCCCATTATTAAAGTTTGTATCTCCCTTTCCATACAATACTTTCTTAGGATTTATAACGATGAGTAGAACAGCTGCTGCTAAATATAAAAATGCGCTATACATCATTAAATCGACTAAGTTTTCGTTAATTATGCCAATAAAAAAATTAAAGAAATGGTGGATGACAATGGAGATGATTAAATTCTGATTTAAGTTATAAAATGCGGCCAGGATGATTGTAGTGGATAGAATTGTAATCATAAAGAATAGAATATATTTGATTAAATCAATGCCCGTATACCCTGTAGTAAACCATATGGGTAAATGCCACATCCCCCACCAAAATCCTAAGATTATCGCAGCTAGTAATGGCGAATATTTTTTTTGAAGCTCCATTTGAGCAAATCCTCTCCACCCTAGTTCTTCTCCTAGTGGCCCTGACAGTAGCGTTTTGAAAAAGAAATAGATGAGCATTCCCCATGAAGATTGAGTAAAAATAGAGTCCACTTCACTATTATTAGATACGAAAAACAAAATCAGCAAAAAAATAAAGACTTGAATCATGCTTGCCGTGAGAAGCACAGAAAATTTAAGTTTATTCTTGAATTTATTTTTTACAAATTGTATAAAACTCTGCCTAGGATAGATTCTTTTAAATAACATTCCAAAAGCAAAGGTTGAGGACCAAGCAGATAGACAGAGCATAATATCAAAGATCCATGCAGGAAATCCTAACATTTTTGTGGCTCCGACAAGAAGAAAAAGCGGCCAAAAAATGATATTGGTAAGCAGAATAAAGCTTGCTACTGGTTTATTTAGTTTCTTTTCTTTATTCATGTATAAGCCCCCAATTCAAACTAAGTATTTCGTCAATATAATGACACTCATATTTACGAATATCTTCAGCTTATACCTAGGGGTTACTCACAGGTCAATATATGTCTGCATTATTTTATCCCGCATTAACAAGCAGTAAGACTCCTACTGACAGATTAAAGTTTCACTTTATAGGTGCATACATTTCTAAAAATACACGTTCGAGTCCATCTTCATAAGTAGTAAGTAATAGATTGATATAAACTACCCCCAAAAGCGCATACCCATTTTCTATTGCTGCTTTTCTTAAACTAGCCTCCACGTGATCGTCAATACTTTTTCCACCAGTTGACCATCTTCCATTTTCAATAACGGTATACATACATTTTTGATGAGAGACAATTTCATGTTCTATTTCTCTATGATCGTCTTCTACTTTTCTTACAATAATAAACTTATCTTCTAGAACACCTTGATCATTAAATCTTATGACTCTTCTTAAAGAGGTTAGATTAACAGCTTTTTTCAAGCTGTCCGTGTTCTCTTTAAGAGCTTCATATTCATCGAATGCATTGACATGCCCTATTTCTCCTTTTATTTCTAAAGGCTCCATTTCTTTCATTGTGTATTTTCCTAAGTATTGTTTAATTTTTTCGCAGCCTTCTTTTACGATCTGAAGCTTTTTTAAAAGCAGCTTTTTATATTCTATTTCTTCTAAGACCTCTTGTTCTTTTTCTTCTAAAAATGATTTTATTCCCTCTACACTCTTGCTTTTTCTTATCTCCTGGATTTTTTTTATTTCAATATCCATCTCTCTATAGAAATTTACTGTGGCTATATCATATATATCAAAACGATTATATTTTCTATATCCATTCTCAATATCTTGCTTAGGTTTTACCAATTCCTTTTCTTCATAAAACTTTAAGGTATCTCTAGAAACACCTAGAAATTTAGCTACTTGACCAATTGTATAGGATACATGGGGACGGTTCTCATGCTTCATTTTATATTCCTAATTCCCGCATTTTTGCCGTGACTTTTTTCATCCTGTCATCAATATCTGATCCATTGTATTTCTTAAACCGCATTTCACTCACGATTTTCCCGTCGCACATAAACAGAATACGTTCAGTCCTAGCGGCAATCTTTGCGTCGTGAGTTACTAGCATAACTGCTGTACCTTCTGTATTAATTTCTGAAATGATATCCATAATTTCCTGTGCGGATTTTGAGTTAAGTGCCCCAGTCGGCTCGTCACCGAAAATAATTTTTGGATTGCTAATAAGAGCGCGGCATATTCCTGCACGCTGAAGCTGTCCCCCCGATACCTGGGTAATATCACGCTTTTCCAGTTCTCCGATCCCAACCTTTTCCATAAGCACTCTAGCTTTTTCGGTAATCTTTGTAGCGCTTTTTCTGTTATCCCTTATTGAAGGAAGAATGATGTTATCAAGAATGTTCAGGTTTTTAAGCATAGTCGGCTGCTGAAAAACAAAACCCATTTCTGTTCTGCGTATGTCGGCAAGCTCCTTTTCTCTAAGTGTTGATAGGTTCTTGCCTTCAAACGAAACCTTTCCGCTGTCAATGCTGTCCATCCCGCTCACTGCATACATAAGTGTCGATTTCCCTGAGCCAGAAGGTCCCATAATTGAAACGAATTCTCCCTCGTTTATTTCAACGGACACTCCGTCAAGAACATTTCGTTTTTCATTCCCCTCTCCGAAGGATTTTTCTATATGTTCACAGATAATAATCTTCTTCATAGGCTACTCCTTTATATGTTCGGATATTTTTATTTTCCCCGCACCCGATGTGCCAATTATTGTTGCGATTAAAACCGAGCTTATCATCATCAATGGAGATAATAGATACGCAGTAAGTGGATTGACAGCAAAATGAAACGACGATGCTCCAAACGATGAGATAACTGCGCCTGCAAGTACCTCTCCGAGCGTATTTGCTAGAAACGTTCCGAGAATAATACCGATTATTAGAACGAATACGGCTCTCGACATATACTGTGCCATAATATCTGAGTTTGTAAAACCGAATGCTTTCATTACAGCAATCGGATATCTGTCCTTTGCGATAAGCAGTTTCATAAACAATATTGTAATCAGGATCGTAATAATCAGTGCAATGATAATTGCAGCAGTAGAGGCCTTATCGACAGAACTTATGGTTGAGCCGAATGTCTGTGTAATATATTCATCAATACCCGAAATCTTTGCAAAATTGAACTTGTTGGCATATTCCGAAGTCTTATCAGCGGCAAGAGATTTATCCGATAGCTTCGCGTATATAACGCACCACATAATATCCGCCGAATGGTCAGGGAAAACAGCCTTTGCGGTTTTGCCGCCGTTTGAAATGTCTGAATAAATTCCGCTTACCGTGAGTTTGTTCTCCTTCCCGTCAATCACCAGAGTCATACCATCACCGACCTTCTTGCCCAGCTCATCAGCGTTAATAGCTGAAAGGGCAATTTCGTCTTCTTTGACGGGTGCTCTGCCTTTGGAATATTCTACTGGGAATATCGAATGGTCACCAAGCTCAATTTTTATTCTTTCCTCCGAACCGTTCTCCGTCTTTGCTTTAAATGATTTGGTTGTAAGTAGAGTATGTTTAGATATAGTGCTGTCGTGCTCCAACGTTCTTATAATTTCTGCTGCTTTTTTAGAAATATGGTCTGTCTGCTGAATGTCAATGCGGATATCACTGTTGCCTATCCCCATATATGTGATGAAGCTTTTGGAGGAAATCGTGTTGGATAAGTTCTGTGGGACAATAATGATGAATGTTGAAATCACAAGCACTGCAAGCATTGTGGCGTAAAGACCTTTTCTTGCAAGAACATCTTTTACACCTAGAAAAATATTCGTGTGAAGCAGCCTGTTTCTGCTTAGGCAAAAACGTTTTGCGCCTGCGGATTTTTCCTGTAAAGCGCCAAATCGTATTGCTTCCGCAGCCGATATTTTTCGAAAGCGTTTCAGCACCTTGCTTACATAAGCAATAATTGCAAGGAATACAAGCAGCATACCGATTATTCCGAAAATTATAGCGATAGAAGAATTTTCACTTTCCCCCATATAAAGCCGTATATTTTCAAGTAGCATGCCTCTAAACAAAAATGAGAGTGCAAATCCGAGAGTACTACCAACTGCCGCAATTACCGTATATTTTGCAAGATAAAGCTTTTTTATGTCGGAAACACGTAGCCCGATTGCTTTCATAACACCTATTTCGCGGTAGTCATCCTCGATTTTCGCAAGGAGCGTAAAACGTATGCACATAAATGCGATTGCAACGACAAGCACACTTACAAGAAGGATGACTGCAATCATCAGCCCATCTGAAATGGCATTAAGCATTTTGAAAAGTGGGTATGTAATTGTTGGACCGTTTACTTCAAGTCCTGCGGAAGTGTAAGCAGCTTCGAATGTGCCAATTTCAGACAAATCCTTTAATCTGAACTCAATCAGATATTCCGTACTTCCGTAATCCTTAATTTCAGCATAATCATTTTCGCTCACAAGGAACCTCTTTGACGAGGCAAGCAACGAATTCATCTGCGAATCACGGAGAAAACCTGCAACAGTAAATTTCTTTTCGTCAATCACAACCTTGTCACCGACTTTTGCAGTGCCATCCTTAAAATAACCTACTGGAACATATATCTCCCCATCCGAAACATTTATAATATTTCCGTCAAGATCAAGGAGATAATCAAATTTCTCGCTCTGGGTGCTGAAGCCGTTGTCCTGGACATTGTCTGCAAGCGAGTTTCTGTCAATAACAATCTTTGCACTATCAATATTGAGAAATTCAAGTACCTGAAATTCATCGACATGGCTGTTCTTTTCCGCGAAATCTTTAAGCCGTACAGTATCAATATCCCCCGAATGCATCTGCAAAAAGTGCGGAGTTTTCGCCTGCTTCATAAGTGAATCAATTGCTCCCGAAAGATTTACAACAAGGATCGCCGAGAGCGTAACAAGCATAGCTGCTGCGGCGATAAATATCGTTGTTGTCAACGTTATCAGTTTGCTTTTTGAAATATCATTACGGATTATTTTGTAATACATAAGTCACCCCTCCTTTCAAGCTTTTTAACTACCTCCCAAGTCTGTTTCCTTTTGTTGAAATAAGCTGACTCGACAGTAGAAGAATTTTTCTTTCGAATTATTCATCACTATCTCCATTCCCGCTGTCAAACATCTTCATCATATACATAAGACTGCCACTTTCGACACCAAGCAACCTCTCTACATTAAAAACAAATGCCTTTATACGTGAAGCAAGTTCTTCATTCGTCAAATGAACGATATCATCGTCAAAAACAGTATTCGTATATGCCACAATCATTTCCATGCATTCATATGGATACGGGGTATTGAATAGTTCTTGATCAATCCCCTCGCGGATTATTTCCGTTAGTATCGGCGGAACACCATTGATAATAACCTTTTGTATTTTCTGATGCATAAGTGCGTTCTGAGGCTTATGAATATGCTCCATAATTTCCTTGCCGTTTTCATTACTTATATTCAGTGACATGACAACGCGGATAATACGTTCATTTACAGGTATGCTCTTGTCAGCAGCAATTTCCTGTGCCGTACCTAAAAGGAGGACAGTATATCGCTCAATCAGTGCATCCATAATATCCTCCTTCGACTTGAAGTGATGATATAGTGTTCCACGTGCAATTCCAACCTTATTGAGAATATCGTTTGTACTTGTGCCATCAAAGCCTTTCTGAGCAAAAAGTTCATCAGCTGCATCAAGGATTTCGTTCCTGCGCTCCTCGGCTTTTTTTATCACTCTCATTATTTCAACTCCTCATAAACAGACCGACTGTCTGTCTATTTATGTTAGCATGCTATTTTTAAGTGGTCAAGAGAATGTTTAAATACTGTGACCTCTTATCAATTTATTTGCTATTAATCAAAATATACAATTATTTAGACAAAAAAGGATATTTATTCCGTCGTTTTTAAAAAGACGAAAAAGCCATGGAAGACACTAATACAGCAGTGTAAATCTTCTTGGGAACCACTTCTTTCCAAAATAAAACGATTGCATAATTCTGCAACCGCTCCTTTTAGCCTAATAGAAATCCTTCGATAGATACATATAATGAAAATAAAAAAACAGCAATGAGAAACGAGCCCATCCCTCTTTCTCCTTTCTTAAATGACTCTACTCCCATAACGAGCATCGTTAAGCTCATGAAAAAGATCATATACTCTCCAAACGTAAAATCTTTCGTAAAAAATCCATAAGAAGCCAATAAAAAAGTGATTACAGCAAACACATAACGAAGAATTTTTAACAAAAAATCATTTCCTTTCTTCTAAAACAAAAACAATTAATGTAAAAGGATAAAATATTTATTCCGTTCCATTTATACATCATACCTTAAATAACGAAAGAACTCAGTATTTTGCAAAGGCTATTACTGATTAAGGCAAATCATATATGTTATGATATTTTGAAAGATTAGGTGAAATTTTAATGAATAAAAAGATGAATATAATACATTCACAGTAGCTCTTTCCCGGTCAAAAGATGATAGAGGGGGAACATTCCCTAAAAAAGATTCCCTAATCTATCCCATTAGTTGAAGATTAGAACTTTCACAATCTTATATTTACCTTAATATGAAAAAAAATATTGTGTAAAAAGATCATTTTATTGCCTGTCTCCTCTCTCACTAATTCAACCAAAAATCAAACGAAATATCCGTTCATACGCATCATAAATTTTATTGGCCTCTTCCTGTTGTTTGAAGTCATTTTTATATTGACCAACAAATAAATCGAATTCACTAAGATCCATTAACATATTTACTAAAGCCTTTGGGATTTCCTCCCACGAATAAATTTCGTCGATACGATCGGACAATTCATGATAGATTCTTTCAAATTGTTGTTCATCCATTCCTTTGCCATTTGAAAGCTTTTCAAAAAAATTGCCGTTTTCGTTGATTTTCTCACTCAACCTGGCAATCACTCTGGCTTTTTCAGGGTCTACTTCCCCCTGTTCTTTCATACATCTTTGAATCAGCTTTTTCGTATTTTCAGCTGCGTTCCTAATACGGACGGATTCTTCATCCCCATATATTAATGAAAAGTTGTACAGTTCATCATACAGACCAACTAAAGGATGGAAGGCCTCTCCCGGTATACTTGTACGACTCGCCCATTCATCCGCACAATCAGTGAGTGCCTTAACTAACTTTTCATACGCCTTTTCATCGAAACCATTTCCCATTCGCAGCTCTACAAGTAAATTTACTTCTGCCTGTTCAAAGTCAGCTATTAGCTCTTTGTCTTTCACATCTTCACTCCTCTGAAAAGGTTTTGCACTAACTTGCACCATTAATCTTTTACCTTGTGATTTTACAATCTGGGCCCTTATACAGAAAAAGAGCGTAATTCTTGCTGTAGAATTGCGCCCATTTGTTAAAGATCAGGTTACTATTATGATTGCCTTTATACTATTATTGGCTGAAAATGAAAAATAATTGTTGTTCCTTTCATTCCGGCATAGTATAACGCGGGAAAAAATGATACACCATAAATACCCCGAATAATATGAACAGGATTGGACCAAAAATCGCATCTTCTGTAAAACCGGCGATTCCAAAAATGATACAAATAAGACCAACCCAGGAAGCGAACGAGCTCACAGTATAGAAATAAATGGAGCCAATAAACATCAGTGTCCGCCCTAAGAATTGCCCTGATATAGGCTCTTTCACTATACGAATAATACTTAAAACAACGCTCCATATTAATAGCGCTGGGATCCCCCATAAAAAAATCAATCCGAATAACTTTGCCATTTTTACCCCCAATATCCCTATTTACACTTATATTTAGGAATAGGCGTGTTCCTCAATCACTCGCCATGATCATTGAAGAACTGATTTACTATTGATTCGTTATTGAAGCAAAATTATTCACCTTTATCAAAACCGAGATGAACAGAGTCTGCAATCCTTTCATAGCCAATTTCCATATAGATCTTATTTGATGTCGGGTTCATCAAATCTGTGTAGAGTACGCAAAAGTCGAAGTCTTTAAGTAGTTCCCTTGATCCCGCCGTAACAAGCGTCCGAGCATATCCTTTTTTGCGTTCTTCCTTTGGTGTAAAAACCAAGCCAACAGTTACACCTTTCTTTGTAGGACGTGACTTCTTCATCATCGATACGATCTTTCCTTTATCCTCCCAAATAAAAACCTCTTGTTCTTTTAGAAATAGTGCAACACGTTTTTTCACTTGTTCGACTGGTGAAATTGGCAGTCCGGCATCATGTTCGAATAAGTTGTACCACTTCTCGATAAGTGGAGAATCAATCTCTTTTGCATAACGCCAAGAACCAGGACTATGTTCAAGCGTTTCATTCACCTTGTTCAAACGATACAATCCTTGATCCATAAGCAGTTGATGCGTCTTACCGGTTTTCATTTCCCACTTTGCTGCGACTTTATATGCCCACTCTTTCAAACTAATAATCGAGCGAAAGTCAATTTCAAGTTCGACCATATTTATTAAGAAGAAATCTATTATTTCTTCTAAACGGTTTTCATCGACAAAAATAAGATTTAACGGATGTGGGGGTGTCATTTGGAAAAAGGCGAGCACATTTTCCTCTTCCTCAATTGTCGCCATAAATGGATTCTTATAATTGCCAGCTTTAATCGCTTGCAGCACACCGTAAAAAAGACTGAATACATCTTCCTTTTCCAATAAAAACGACTCTATCTTTCTCTCAAAATCATAAGCATGATCATAAACTTTAAATTCCATTTTCAACGCTCCATTCATAATCAAATAAAATTGAAGGCAGCAATTTAGAGGCACCTTTCATTCCGAATATGCCAAAATAAGGGATAACCCTGGATTACGGAAGTTCTCTTTCTATTGAATAGTATCGTTATACGTGCAGCCAGAAAGTTGTTCTTCTTAAAGATAAGCACCCTACAGATCAAAAAAAGACAGTGAGATAATCATTTACATCTTCCTTGGATTTTTCACTAACTAGCTGCCATAAAGCAGTGTTTTCTTTATTTTTCGGTCCAAACCTATTACAGTTTTCATATTGAGGCTTTGAATTCTTTTTTTGCATTAAGCCTTAATCACTTTTTCAAAGGTAACTAATTATTATGTCGTTTGTTCACTTCAATCTTAATGAACTCCGGCAAATAGTTGGGAGTACAACCTTTTGCTACTTTTTCATCTTTGTAAAGACCCGTTTTCTCTCCAAGTTTAATACAACGGGCACGATTCTTTTCATCATAAACGCCTATCCAGCCTGCGGTGAAATTCATAGCCCATTGTACTTCTGGTTCTTCCTTCGTAATAGTAGCTTCTAATGCAGATAGCAAATATGCGGTGTTATCAGGCGGTGTTTGTCCCGTCCATCGCAATCGCCCTTGATAATACCAGAAAGCTCGCCTTTGAAGAGCATAAGGACTATGTTCCCAAGACTCCATCAATGCAATTTTCTTCTTGTCTTTGGTAAGCTGATTAGCCATTAACCAATCCATTAAGTTATTTCGCTCATCAAAAGTGTGAGTCTGCATATCCTTATCAAGCTTATTTAGTACATCTTGTGAAAGAAGTTTTTTATCCATAATTAAGATTGCTAATAGTCTCAGCAAAAACTCTTCGGTTGACCAAAGTTCCATAGCTAGTTCATGATCTGTTTTAATGTCCTTCGCGATTTTTCGCAAGTCGCCTAGCTTAGTTTTACTATTGATCTGAGATAGAATGGTTTCCGCTTTTAAAGAGGGTTTTATTTCTGTACCTTTATTTTCATTCATTTTATACAACTCCTTTATGGGATACAGGGGGGCGTTTCTCATGCTTCATCAGAAACATGAACCATACTCTTGCCTACTTAGATCCTAGCACTTTCGCCATTCAACTGTTTAAATCCTCTATTTCTTCCAGTTCTTCTGTTTTCACTTTCCTTCAGTTGAACAACCCACCCACCAGAATAAAAGCAGATTTCAAGGGCACGATAACCTCTATACATAAAAATGAGGTGACGGAAATGGCTAATATGAAGCAAGAAGAAATGGATACATTAAGAGAGTTAATTAAAGAAGTGGACACGGCGATGCTGACGACGGTAACGGAAGAAGGGCTCGTTTCACGTCCAATGAAAACACAGGAAGTCGAGTTTGATGGGGACTTATGGTTTTTTACAAAAAAAGAGACTAGTAAGTATGAAGAAATTATCCATGATCAAGATGTGAATGTCGCATATGCAGGTAAATCCTATGTTTCCGTCCGCGGAAGAGCAGAAATCGTGGAGGATTTAGCCAAGAAAAAAGAATTGTGGAGCAAAGCATATGAGACAATCATGCAAACCTCTTATGATGATCCGAACGTTGTCTTAATAAAGGTAAAAGCAGAAGCAGCCGAGTATTGGGATACCGGTAATTTTACGAAGCAAATCGCCTTTTTCTATAAACGCATGACAGGGCAAAGCGCTGAATCGACTGATGGGAATGAAACGGTTGAATTGAATAATTAACAGGTTAGATGGGTTGTCTTGTTAGTGGACAATCCATTTTGCCAACCCAATAAAGATTATTTCATTTGTTCTACACTTTTTTGCACGATTTCCACCAAATCGTCTTCGGCCCCAAGACTAAAGTTAAATAAAATCCCGCTTCCTCCCCCAGCCCCAATGGCTGAAACAAAAATCATACCGTTGTCACCGACGACAGTAAGGCTCAAGCTTGCACGATTGCCATTTCTCATAAAATACTTATCATACACACGCACCGCTATTTTCGTCAATCCAATCGTATAATTGCTTTCATCCACTAAATTCATGGTGCTAGCGCTAATGCTAATATCATTTTCTAAATGTTTAACGACTTTCTCAAATTCACCAGTTAATGTGTTTTCATATTTGGCCATATTCCCATCTCCCCTTGCAAATTTTTTGCTATAGCTTCCTTTTTCTATTGTTAGAAAAGGGCTAAAATATTCGAATAAGAATGCTTTATGAGTAAAAACAATTGACCTCTTTTAACAATTCCCTCCCTTAATCATACGGTTATCACCTTAGGTTAGTTTCAATTTTCAGATACTTTTCACACTATATCTCTCATCGGAACAATCGTTTCAATAAGAATATATATCTCTATTAAAAAAACAGCCCCCTTAAAAAAGGAGGCTGCAGTCCGTTAATTTCTAAAAAGATAGAGGGCAAAACCTAATGTATCTCTCCCCCATTTGTTATACGTCTGTTTCCACGCTCTGATCTTTTCTAGCATTTCTGGACAATCAGGATCTTCAGGATTCTGAAAGCAATAGTTTTCAATTGACATGGCATATAGCCATTCGTAATGGTCCCAATCATCCTCACTGGCTGTTGTTGACCAAAGGGGAATTAGCCCTAGACTTTGTCCTAGTTGAATATTTTCATAGTGACTTTTTAAATCGGATTCTTCTGCACCAAGTGCATGTAAATAGGCAGGACTGGGAGACTGTTTCCAATAGCCTTCACCTATAAGGATATACCCATCTTTTCTTACACATTTCTTGAGTGCTTGAATCGTGGAACTGAAATCACCAATAGCGTGAGTGGAGCCTATACATACACCTAAATCAAAATGATGTTCGGGAAATGCTTCAACTACTGTTTTGGCGTCAGCCTGTATGAAATCGATTTTTTCCATCGGGATTCTTCCATTGGCCCGTTGCTTCCCTCGATTAATAGCCCCATCATACCGTTCTATGGCCGTTGCGGTTACATCGTATGTTTCAACAAAGCGAATGGGCAGCTCACAAGATCCCGCTCCAATATCAATCATCTTGTTTTCAGGTTTTAATGGAATCAAATCGATTAATTTATTTACCTTTTCCGTACTAATTGGATTGCTAAAAACATGATCCCTGTGGGCAATAGCTGAGTATTTGTCTCTGTTCATATAAATCTCCTTTTATTGATTTAATTGAAGGTTTGTAAAAAAATACATCGCTCATAAATACTCAACTCCTTTAAATGAATAAACATTGGTCAATTAAACCATTGTTTGATATTATTTTACAACGATTGAACTGGGAATGATAGATTTTAATTAATCATAAATTCAGAAATCATTTCAACTTGCTAAACAAAAACAGAATATTCAACAGGATCGATAAATCCTACTATTTTTGCTAATTTAATAGAAGATGCATTTGACACATCACAGTCCCATCTAGGAACGAGACGATTTTTCAGGCAATGATCGATATATATTTTTGCTAGTGTTAATGCCAACCCTTGTCCTCTATACGCTTCATGCGTAACAATATCAATCTCTGCAAATTGCTTGGAAGAAAAAATCGAAGTACATTCACTAATTATTTTTCCATGATGAAGCATACAAAAGCCAAAGCCTTTTTCCATAAAGTTGGATATAGATCCCCAATATTCTTTATAATATGTCTGATTAAATTCTAGGCTTTTCTTTATTGATTCAGCATTTATTTTTTCGATCGCATATTCACTAGATTCTACTTTTTTATCATCTAAAATCTTACTAATATTATATGTAAAAGAAAGTCGGTGCAGCTGCTTGATTTTTTCTTTCAACTGATTGTTTATTACATCATTCCATTTTTCCGTTGAAGAAAATAAAGTAAATCGCAAATTTTCCTTTTTCCTTTGCCGATACAACTCAAAGAGAAAATGATTGAAATCCGAGTGATTGGTTTCTCCTGCCACGAAATAAAGACCTGCATTTGTGCTGATCAATACGGATTGGGGCAATCTGGCATCCGCATAAACGGTTCCTTCTGTATAGCCATCCAAAATAGAATGGACGAACGTTGGGCAAGAGATATTCTTATTGTTTACGATTCTTTTTACATGATCAAATTCAGTTATATTCAGTTTCAGCATAGGAATACACCTTTCTATCATTGAAATACGTATTTATACATTTTGTATAGAATGGACAGGGCCACAAAAAAATGTGCGAATCTCCTCGATCAAGGAATACACCCTTTGAATAAAATATGCCATTCGGTTTAGGGGTAGAAAAAAGCATTGGTACAAGTTATCTAGAGGAGAGATGGGAAGTTGCTGATTATCTAGCACTAATTAGTTGCGGAATCAGGTCGAGCGGAGAAATAGACGGAAAAATTCCGCTTATTTCGTAATTATTAATAATAATAGCCTAAATAAGCGGAAAAACTCCGCCTATTTACTTAAAAAAGTCAAAAACGAGCAGTTTTTCATTGAATAAGCGGAAAAATTCCGCTTATTTCACCCAAAATGAGCTTCATTTTGCATTTAAGCGGAATTTCTCCGCTTATTTTTCTTTTGCTCGATACTTGTTAAAGAACAAGATATCTCCTTTAGATGAAAGGGACGTTCTTTAGAAAATTCATGTATCAGCTAAAGGTTTTATAATCGAACTATACCAAGCTTAATTTCTCAACTGCCTGCTTTTCATTTGAGCAGAAATAAAGATCTCTCCCATTATTACTCTCATAAATAAAGTCTTTCAAACTTTTACTAGAATAAACGGTAAAGTCGCCTACAATGGCTAATTTCACATGATAGTTGACGAACTTTTGCAAGATTTCTCCTGCCAATCTCGTACGTAAATGGAAAAAGTCCTCACAGATTGCTGATTTGTTCAAAACGATGCGATTACAGCCTGTTTCATACTGTACGGTCGCCATGAAATCCAGTGCCGACTGCACATCTTTTATTAGGATCTCATGACTGCTGACAACAGCTATTTCCACATGATTTTCTTTAACGGTCGTTATTTGCATACTCATCCTCCATTTCTTTGATTGATGTATTATATTCTCAAAATGATAATAAAAGGTCGAACGATTAATCATCGCTTATGCTGTTATATCCTTGATTGTAATCTCTTTGAATTCCTTTTACCTGATAGTTCAATAAAGGAATTCATAATTAACTTGCGGGTGCGCAGAATTCGGGGATCTGTTTTCGTTTCCGTCATCTGATGACTCCCTCCTACTTTTTCAACAATCATTGAAATGTGTTGAATATCCAACATATCCGAGAAAGTATTGGTGTTCTTACCTATTATTATTTACTAAACTGACAGTAAGAAGCAAGAAACTTAGAAAGAAGTGCTCGTATGAAGTATGTTGCAAAACCATAAAATAAAATACGATATTGTTATTTCACTTGTTACCAATTGTAATCTATCCTAGTAATGATACTCCCAAGTTCTACGAGCTGAAAGCCATAAAATTGTCAGCCGCCCACTGCTAAAAAACTTTCCCATAATTAATTCAAGAAAATTCATATATCTAACCTAATGAGTAAATAATATCCACGAGGTGGTCATATGGATGAGAATAAATTAAAACTCACATCTTCAGAAATAGGTACACTCTGGGGAGAATATATAAACGGAACAGCAATAGACATTGTGAATAAATATATGGTTTCTATTATTGAAGACGAGGCGATAAAAGCGATATTTGAGGATGCGATTAATACATTTGAAAAACAAAAAAAGCAAATCATCGCTTTTATGGAGAACGAGGGATTTCCAGTTCCCATTGGATTTACTGATACGGACCTCTTTAAAGATAAACCGAGATTATTCACTGATATCTTTTGCCTAAATTATTTACATATCATGACATTACACGGTTTACTAGGTCATACTACTGCTTTAGCTGTTTCTGTTAGAAAGGACTTAAGGGAGTTTTACGATTCATGCGATAACGATGCGAAGAAGATGTATCATCAAACCATTGAGTTATTGCTTGAAAAAGGTAGTTTTCAAAGAGACCCTTTATTTTATCCAGCGAAAAACCCTGAGTATATTTCCAGCAATGATTTTACAGATGGCATATTTGGAAAGGGTAGGATGTTAGCAGCAACAGAGATCATTAGCATTTCTTTCAACCTTAAAAAGAGCATTATGACTAAAACACTTTCAATCGCATTCAGTCAAGTCGCACAGACAAAAGAAGTGAGAAAATTTTTAACCGATTCTGAGAAAACTGCTGATGGTCAAATAAAAACATTTGCAAAAATTATGCAAACGGATAATTTACCTGTCCCGAAATCTTGGGAAACAGAAGTAACTACTTCAACGGACGCTCCTTTCTCCGATAAGTTAATGTTGTATCATATTGGTTTCTTGTTCCAGGCTGCACAAAACTACCATGGAGCAGGACTCGCATCAGCAATGAGAACAGACCTTGTGGCAACTTATGAAATGACGATTCTAAAAAATCTAATGGTTACAAAAAAATGGTATAACTTAATGGTGCAAAATAAATGGTTAGAACAGCCCCCTCTTGCTCCTAATCGAAACGAACTTGCAAAAGAAGTTTAATTTAAACGTTGGTTTTGTTCAATGAATAAAAACATAATCGAAAAACTAATATGGAGCATCGCCCTTCCTGGGTTTGGGCAGTTTTTAAACAAAAAATATTTTAAAGGCATCGTTTTATTAATACTTGAATTTATAATTAATATACAAGCCAATTTCAATCAAATTATTATTATGAGTTTTCACGGGGAAATTGGTGAAGCCATCAAACATGCAGATTATCAGTGGTTGATGTTTTACCCTTGTTTATACTTTTTTTCGATTTGGGATTCCGTTAAAGATGCAGGTGGAGGGAAAAACCCTATTTCTTCCCTTCCCTATGCCTTCGCAGCTTTTTTTGTAACAGTGGGACTGATTTTTTCATCCGAATTAATGATATTTGGCGTATTATTTGGTCCTGTTTGGCTTCCCATGTTGTTTGTTATTCCTGGGGTTGCAGTTGGGTTGATTAGTAAAAAGATCATAAATCGCATTATTTAAAAACCATCCCTAAAAAAGGATGGTTTCTGTTCATTCAACTAAAGAATCCGTCCTATCTTTTTTACCGCCAAGGGATTTACCAAAAAAGATCAACAGGAGAACAAAAAGCCAATATATGCATTTGTACATATATTGGCTTCTTTGAGATTTAAAGTTATTTTACTAGCGCCCAATTCATGAATGATTAGGTAATTTCAAAGGTTAATAGGAGATGAGAAAGAGAAATTTACTACAAATACTTCAAATCAATGGTGGAGCAACACTTTAAAAAATGTTGCCCCTTTTAATTCTTACACACAGATCGTGATTTCAAAACCTTATCACGTTATATCCTTTTACTTTTTCAATCAAATACTGTAGTGCATACAAAATATACGCTTTGTAGTGTATGTATAAAAAGAATTGAAAATAGTTAATTCGCTTTAAATGAAGAATTTTTATTTTTTTAAGAAAAGGCATGAAGAGAAACGAAAAAAGGCCATGAACAATAGCATTAAGTAACACATATTTTTTAAAGTTTCCGTATGAAAATTTTAGAATCCACATTGATACTGGCATATAAGGACCAATATCAAAAGGAAGTTCATCCCTTAAAAAGTTAGTTGGCTTATCATAAAACTTCCACCACTTCTTTTGGTGCCCAAAATAATGATTAATGATTTCAAACACACTAATCACAACACTCGATAAATAAAACCGTTTGAAGCTACGTTTTCCGAGAAATATGGTCGATAACCACGGAAGGATGATGAGCATTACATTTAATATTAGATGCCTTTTCGATGCCATAAAATGAATTCACCTCAATTTGAATTAATCCATCCTCATTTAAACTATCCAAATTTGAAAAGAAAATTCACCAAGATTCGCATGATGGCAATCCATTTGATTAATCCCGCCTTTTTTAAAAGCACACTCTTACACTGTGCAGCACTCTATGTGGAAGCAATCTACTAATTGGCTACTAGAATTAAAAAGAGTATACTAGTAGTGGAAGCATTTTGGTTCACAGATCTTTGTATTATATTATTCTCACAAAGGAGACTTATATATGACTGAAGAAAAATTATCAGATTTGATTAGCCCTGAAGCTGTGATTAATTTTGAAAGTGGTGCGATTAAAGCAAGCACTTTGGATTCAATTATTAATCTTTTGCCATTTGAAATGGGTTTTTGCGATGCCAATGATATTTTCCGCTGGTATTCAAATAATCCAGACCGCGTGCATGGCCGCCGTAAAGAAGCAATTGGCCGTCCTGTGCTTGAGCTTCACCCCAAAATGGCTCACCATGTTGAAAAATTATTGAATGATTTCCGTTCAGGCGCACGTGACGAATGGGAATTTTGGTTCCCGAAACGCTCTGGCGAAGAAACTGGTCAAATATACCAAAAATTCATGGCAGTACGTGATGAAAATGGAACATACCTTGGCTGCATGGATGTGACCGTAAATATCGACCTTTTCAAAGGAAAAGAAGGTAAAAACACCCCTGAAACAATTGAAGAATTTATGGCTGTGAAGCCTAAATAATAATAAAGAAGTTGCTGAAAAACACATTGAATTTCTGAATTCAATGTGTTTTTTCTTTAGGCTGTTTTCGTAAACTTTGTTGTTTTTAGGATTGAATTTAGTGTGCTATTATTAAAATATATGGATTTGCTAAGAATAAACACAATTAAGGAGGGGTTTTTTATGAAAAATGATAAATGTCCGAAATGCAATAGTGAAGAAATTAAAAAAGGTGTAATGGGAGCCACTGTTGGACAAGTTCATATGTATCCCGAAAAAAATCTTGGCAAAAAACCTTCAACAATATCAGCAGAATATTGTGGACACTGCGGATACATCGTGTCCCTTTATGTGGATAAGCCTGAAAATTTAGGATAGCAACTGCTATTTTTTTGTTACTGTGCTATATCTCTAAAAGTATTAACTGTGAGTCTATTAGATTTTTGACACGCTGAAATAAGCATTTTCTCCACTCGTTTGACAAATGCGAAGTTCTTCCCTAATTCAAGCGAACGGAACCAATAATGTTAGTTGTCTAAGTATTTAGTTGCTACTCCTTGAAAACGTTCTAACCTAAATGTAGGTATCACTTACTCCCCACTTCGTTTAAGTACTTATTCATATAGATGGCTTCGCCAGCAATTAATTGTTTTGTTTCAACGTCATATACCGCACATCTTCCCCTGAACGCTTTATCTGTATCTTTAAAAGAATAGAAAACATATACTTGTCTATCTGGGCTGATCGCTTGATTCATTTTTATATTTGGATAGGCTGTAAGAATCCCATTTCCATCCCAAGTTACATAATTAAATTCCCCTACCTCATGAAACAGTACCTTTTTTCTGAAATTCACTGATGCATCAGGAATAACTTTAAAAAGTGTGTCATCCATAACTCCATATTTATCCTTATGATTTTTATAAAATCCAACATGTTTTCTGTAAAATTCTTGATGTATAGGATACTTTAAATTCCTTAATGCTTGATAAAATTCATCTACTGTTTCATTAATCACTTTTTCCTTATTGGCAGGGAATAGGTATTCAACCTGAGCTGTAGTTTGTGAATAAACAGGATTTCCTGATAACACAAAAAGGCCGCAAGATAATAACATATATAAGCTAGTTAAGAATCGTTTTTTCATTAAGGTTACCCCTTTTTTTAAAAATAGTGTCCCCCTACTGTTATCCACCTAATCAGCTATTTCGTTGAGCAGGAAAAAAGAGCCGAAGCACCGACTCTTGAGTTTCCGTCTAATTATCCGCTGACTAATTTTTCTTCATATGTTCCCTTTCTCCTTCTACCACGAATCTGCCCTTTAATAAGAAAGATCCATTCTCATTATTTTTTCAACTCAATGATTTCCGATTTTCCATTCCATTTTATTGTTAATGTTAGTTGATCTGGAAACATATTATTTATCAAATCCTCACTCACTTCTATCGCAGTATGAAAACTTCCAATTCCCTGTATGGGTTGTGGATAGTTACTTTCAAGTTGGGAATTCCCTTTATTTAATACATATTCAATATTGCCAATATTGTTAGTTGCTTGCTCTTTCACTGAGTCCGTACGATCTCTAATGTGCTGAATATATAAGGATTCAAAGTAAGAGTGATTCACTTTCGATATTGTATACGTTCCAAACCATTCATTTCCTTTTCCAAAGTAGAATATATTATCTTGTTTAGATTCCTCTTCAATCTTTTCCTCCACATGATTGCAGCCAACAAGCATAAAAAGAAAAAGTAGAATAATGATCGAATTTAATTTCCTCAATTGCTCTTCCCCCCTATTAAACCTTTCTTCATCTTTATTCAATAAGAAAAATGCACTGCTGATTTTCAGTATAATACCCAGCACAATAGTTAAATAACTTCAACAAAAATAGCAACAACCTTTCTTAGATCATCGCCTCTGATAGCTTAACAAGCCTATTGTCTTTTTATTGACTAAGACAGACCTGAAGGATTATCAAACATTGTCCCATAATTTTTATTTGTAGTTCTCGAAGTATTTTCCCTTTTCAATAATGTCTTGTGTACTTACGGCTGTCCAATCTACAGGTGTTTTATCGGGATTGTATTCAAGATAGGAGTTAATCATTTTGTACCCCTCACTGTAACCGTAATTTCTCGGTAACTCTTTTCCACCTTGTATTATCTCTAAAGAACGGCTTAAATTGTATGTATTTAAATCTGGTTCAATTTTAGACCATAATTCCTTATTGTAATTTAAATCCACTGAAGGAAAATCAATATCAGGGTAAACAGTCCTTTGGAACATTACCGCTTTTCCTTCAAAGACAATGTTATCCAGAACAGAATTAAGAGTATTATTTTTCAAGTGCTTTTCTGTCCAAACACTATGATGGTATTCATGAGCAATTCCTGCCTTAATAATATCATCTGTATAATTCAAATTATAAGGAAAAATAATTTTCCCTGCCCCCACCGCGAACATCGACATATCAACATAAGTGGATGGAAATACACAAACTGCTACATCACTTTGAGAAGGCAAGAGGTCCGCAGATTTTAAAATAGATTCTTGGATAAGTTGATTGATTTCTTCCTTACGTTTTTCAATGATATTACTTATCATTTGTAACTCTCCTAATTTTTCGGGTGGCGTATTGAGAAGAGTATCTGCCAAATAAAGATATTCTCCGTTTGCAAAACAATCTTTGTATATCGGTTGAATGATTTCCTCTTTATACAGTTGTAAATTTGAATGACTTTTATTCTCCTTAACCTTTTCAATATACTGATGAAACAATTGATTCACATGCACGATTTTATACTTTTGTTCGGTTTTAGGGTGCTCAAACGAAAATAGATTTTCTTTGGCAACTGTTATTTGCTCGTTCTCGCTTAATTGGTTCCCGCCTTTTTCAACTTGCTTACAAGAAGCAAGGGTTAGCAGGATTAGGCATAAAATAAAAATTATTCCCATTTTATATTTAACATTTAACATTTCATTCTCCTAATTAATGTATTTTTATTGGTGGCTCGAAATATAAAATTACAATTTAATATTTTAAGGAAGCACAAGAACCGTCCCCATGCTTTCCTCTCACTAATTAAAAAATTGCTCTATATAGGATGAATCAAGTCCATTGATTATTTGATAAGTAGTTTGCTTGTTTTCGTTGTAATCAAATATCAATAAATACTTATCATCGTAAACTGTAATTCCTACCTGTCTCTTCTCATTTGTGCTTAAAGTGATCCAATAGGATTCATTAAAATGAATTGAACCCATTTTTGCTCCCTTTAACTCCGCCTCAGAAAGGGACTTGAGTAATTCTTTAATATCATTTCCATTTTCAATAACTGCTTCAATATCAGTAGAAGACTTAATAATTTCAATAGACGTTATTTTTGCCGTATCAGGCACTATTTCATTAAAAGTCGTGCTACTTCTTGAATTTATTAGATAAAAAGCCCCAAGAATTAAAATAATAGATAAGATGCCCACTCCCAGAAACTTTTTCAATCATTCTCCCTCCCTTATTATTTACTTTTACGGCAAACAGGAAAAAAAGTTTCACTAAGAATGCATAGTGACGGCTCTCCTGCTTCCTTCAAACTAATTCCTCCCCCTTTTGGAAGCAAAGAACCATCCCTATCCTTCTGAAAAACAGCGCCGACTCTTAAGTTATCGAATCATTTAATCGAATTCATATCCTCCAGAACCCCACATCCTACGTTTCGGCTGTCATATCATCTCACTTTTATCTGAAGGAAATGTCTTGTCCTTAATCGAGGAACGAGTAAAAGTATAATAAGCGGAGATTTTCCGCTTAAATGCAGAATGATGCTTTTTTTAGATGAAATAAACCAGCTAATAGTTTGTCAACATTTTTCATTTAAATAAATTTTTATTGTGTGGTATTCTAAAAATAAGCAAGCCAAATAACCTTCCA
>NZ_JAGIKZ010000031.1 GCF_017874625.1 Cytobacillus eiseniae
CGTCTATATTAATACAATAGGAGATTTTTTTATGCCTGTAAAATAATACATACTATTAATCCCCATTTTTTTGTAAGTCTTTTGCAAGACTAGTGGAAAAATCCCTTATTTTTGAGTTTTTCAAGACAATAGGCGGAGTTTCTCCGCTTATTTGGGCTGTTTTTATTAATAATTTCAAAATAAGCGGAATTTTTCCGCCTATTCAATGAAAAATCCCTTATTTTTGAATTTTTCAAGACAATAGGCGGAGTTTCTCCGCTTATTTGGGCTGTTTTTATTAATAATTACGAAATAAGCGGAAATTTTCCGCTTATTAATCTGCTTGGGTGCTCAACCTGATCCCCATCGATCAGCTAGATAAGAGAAACAACTAATTTCTATCATTATCCAATAGCTATTGCCTATTGGTTATAACCTATGCAAAAACCTTTTTCGATAAAAAAGAAGCAAGCGAATTAAATCCGCTTGCTGAACTCTTATCTCTTTTATTTTTCTACCCCTAAACCGCACTACTAACGAAACTATCTTATTTTTTTGCCAGCACTTTCGTTAAAATGCTGTCTGCTGCGGTGATTTCTACGTCTTGATAATAATAGGTGATAATATCTTTGTAGTTTTTCCCTTCCTCTGCCATGCCGTTTGCGCCGTATTGGCTCATGCCGACTCCATGGCCGTACCCTTTTGTATGAATAATAATTTTGTCCCCTTTGCGTTCCCATGTGAAGTCTGTGGATTTTAGTTTGAGGTTTTCTCTGATGTCCCTCCCTTTAATCACTTTGCCATTTATTTCGACGGTACCGACACGCTTGCCAGCCGTTCGTTCGGTTATCTTACCGATTGTGCTGTCATTTGGGAGTTTAACTCCAAGCTTTTCCTCGAATTCAGCAATCGTAAATACTTCTTGACCGCCAAACTTTGGTGATTGAAGATCCCATGGGCTTTCTACACTTTTTAAATAAGGAAGGGGGGTTAGCCATATTGCTTCTGAATTTTCCGTATAGCCATTGCTCGTTGAAAAGAAGCTTGCATCTATTGGCGCATCATTGTATGTGATAATTTGACCACTCGTTTCATTTACAGCTTCTCTAATTTTCTTGATCGCCCAATCATAATCACTCTTGAATGCGACTCTTAATTCGGCTTCATCTTTGTATACTTGGTGATCAATCGTGTCTGTCACAACGGCACCGCCTGGTAGCTCTGATTTATTATCATTTAGCATTTGATTGACAATGTATGTTCTTGCAGCTAATGCCTGTGCCTTTAGAGCTTCCTTCTCAAATTCTCTTGGCATTTCTGAAGCAACGACTCCGACAAGGTATTCTTCAAGTGGAAGGGTAATCGTTTCCTTTTTCTTCATTCGAAAGACTGTAATATCGACTTGTGGACCCGAGGAAGTAACGGTTTGGTCTGCTGGCACCTCTTTCTCCTTCAATCGCTCCCCAAGCTTCCCTGTCGCCTGATCCTCTGTAAAAGGAAGCACTAATAAGGTTGGGATGAGTAGAGTGATAACGAATAAGCATGCGGCTAGTACGATGATAGGTTTGACTTTTGGTATATTCATGATTTAAGCCTCCATAAGAATGTAATTGAAAAACTCCAGGTAGCCCCGTCTCATTCATTCTTATGGGATTGGACAGGCTAATATGACAAGAATTTGCGAGGATTTTGCTTAAAGAGGATGTTCAAACTTCATTTCTGCCTCCGTTTGTTTATCCTCTTGACGTGAACTTCTCGGCTCTTCTTGTCCAACAACACACTTGAAAAATACAAAAACGCATCACCGTCCTAGTCAGAGGTCTGACAGGCTAGGTGATGCGTGATTTTAAAATTATGCATTTAAATCTGTTATATATGATTGTTCATTGACAATAATTTCTTCTTTTTCAGTGATGCGTTCGATGTCTGCACCTAGTGCGGCAAGCTTCTGATGGAAATTTACATAGCCACGGTCTAAATGCTTTAATTCAGTCACACGTGTCACACCATCTGCGACTAATCCAGTTAAAACCAAGGCAGCTGCTGCGCGTAGATCAGTTGCCGCTACTTCAGCACCTTGCAGATTAGACGGACCATTCATGATTACTGAACGTCCTTCAATTTTAATATCGGCATTCATTCGGCGGAATTCTTCCACATGCATGAAACGATTTTCAAATACAGTTTCAGTAATCACACTTGTGCCCTTTGCGTGAAGAAGCAAAGCCATCATCTGTGATTGCATATCTGTTGGGAATCCTGGATGTGGCATTGTTTTAATATCGACTGCCTTTAATTTATCAGGTCCTAACACACGGATCCCTTCAGCTTCTTCGATAAAAACAACACCCATTTCTTCCATTTTCGCGATTAAAGATGTAGAATGCTCAGGAACTGCACCTTGGATAAGTACATCCCCGCCAGTAATTGCAGCAGCAACCATAAAGGTACCTGCTTCAATGCGATCAGGAATAATATGATGCTCTGCACCAAAAAGGACATCAACGCCTTCGATACGAATCGTACCCGTTCCAGCGCCTCTAACCTTTGCACCCATTTTATTCAAGAAATTGGCAAGATCAACAATTTCAGGTTCCTTTGCCACGTTTTCTAGAATCGTTGTTCCTTTTGCAAGGGTAGCAGCCATCATAATATTTTCAGTTGCTCCTACACTTGGGAAATCAAGATAGATCTTAGCTCCCTTTAAGCGACCATCTGGAGCTTCTGCTTCAATAAAACCATTTCCTACTTTAACAGTCGCACCCATTGCTTCAAAGCCCTTTAAGTGCTGATCAATCGGACGAGAACCAATGGCACAGCCACCAGGTAAAGCCACTCGTGCACGGCCATTTC
Source organism: Cytobacillus eiseniae (assembly GCF_017874625.1). GTDB lineage: Bacteria > Bacillota > Bacilli > Bacillales > Cytobacillaceae > Cytobacillus > Cytobacillus eiseniae. The sequence continues at coordinate 2,833 of NZ_JAGIKZ010000031.1, forward strand.
TAGCCAATAATGATCCCATCACTAATACGGATGCACGCATTTTGCGTACATATTCAAAAGGCGCTTCAACACTTAACTCTCGTGATGCATTTACAGTAACGTTATTGTCTTTAAACGCCACTTCGGCATTTAAATAGCGTAACACTTCATTGATTGTATATACATCGGAGAGAGTAGGTACATCACGAATTACGCTTTTTCCATCACTTGCTAATAATGTTGCGGCGATAACCGGTAAGACAGCATTCTTTGCTCCTTCTACTTTAACAGTACCGCTTAGCCTATTGCCGCCGCGGACGATGATTTTTTCCAAAGTGTATTCCCCTCCGCGTCCATTTTCTCTATATTAATATTCAATCGTTATGATGGGTGTGCCAACTACAAGGGTAGTCTCTCCGCCCAATCCCTGATTTCGTATCCCTAGTTGTAAATTCATATCCTGTTCACCTATGTCGACAGCGTCTGAGAACATTGTCGAATAAGCGGAGCTTGAAATAAAGTCATCTTCATTTAATGATTCGATTTCCTTTGCTTGAAAGACAGTTAATAAGTGCTGTATTTCCGTTGACAAACTCCTATTCATTCTATCATTGAATCCGCCTTTGATACAAGAGAAAGTTGTGGGATTCCCCCGAAATATGTCAGATATTCTGTCAGCTGTTTTTTGGCCGATTGTTTGTTCGATTTGCTGATTCCAATCCTGTCCAATTGCCTCATAAATGACATACGTTTCAAATTGACCATTTATGGGGGTAGAAAGAATTTTTATTGTTTCAGTTACATCAGCAAGCTCTAAAACAGCGACAGATTCGAATGGATTCCCCGACCATTCCCAATCAGAAAATTGCGCTTTAAGTTCCTCTGTATATTCGCTAATTTCCTTTTGATTACGAAGACTTTCCATTTTTTCTCTTGCATGTAAAGACCATTCATTGATCATAATATTCTCGTTCTGCAAAATTGCTGCTATTTTCAATAAATCAAGCTCACCATCTGCTTCTATTACTTGATTTCCAATACTTAACAGAATAAAACCGATCATTCCAAATGCTGCTACGATTGTTTTTATCTTTTTCAAGTGTAACTCCTCCCCTTACTACCATTGTTTCCAGTGAGAAGAAGAGCATACTTGGGAAAAGTCGTCACTTTTTGACAAATAGAAAAGTGGAAGCGGCTTGCTCACTCCCGATAAGCATAAGACGGGCTGGATGGAAGGTTGTTCTTTAACCTTCTAGCCAGAACGGCTTATGACTCGAGGGGGTAGCCGCTGGAGCTAGACAGACAAAAGCACAAGCGGCTTGCTCACCCCCAGATAATACTCTAGGTAAGCCGGCCACCTTTTGGCGGGATAGTGCTATTGCGCTAATCTTTAACATTTTGTAAAAATAAGCATAACAAATAGAATTGTACTTAATAATATGATGAATGAAAACATGTACGAAGACCTATATTACATAGAGAGAAATCGACAAAATGGCCAATTTCTACTGTAGAATCATTGGCAGTTGTTGTGACCATAGGAGATAGTCTAAGAAAAAGTTACTTACGGATGAGCCGATCACAATGGATAATAATATGTATAATACTCTCGCTTGAAATACTCTGTTCGGTTTTAAAATTTGATCAATCCGCAATGCTTGCAGCGCCCACCAAGCGAGCGCAATAAAAACAAGATGCGACATAATGCTTATTAATGCCTGTTGTCCAAATCCAGCAATCATGAGCTGACACCCCCTTATTTTGTATATGCTTCATTTTTATATTTAGCTCTGTTGATTTTCGAGCATTCACACACGGAGGATCTTTGCCCAGAAAGCGCAAGAAGCTAAATATAAGCGGAATAATTCCGGTTATTGTAAAAAAAATCGCTTAAAAAGCGAAAATAAGCGGAACAATTCCGGTTAACTGCTCTAAAAAAGGAAAAATCCATCGATTTAGACCAAATAGGCGGAAAAACTCCGCTTATTTTTAGGGAAATAGAAGTATTTCCCAATATAGCCGGAATTTCTCCGCTTATTTTTCAAACATTGTCAAATCAACAGTCAGTTTTAACAGAGTCTTGTATTTAGAAATCGTTAATCCATTCAGTTACTCCAACCATTCCCATAGTAGCATATTTACACCTCAGACAGATAACGAGACCCATTATAAAAAGGAGGGACCCGTATCGCCCCTCCTTCATCATTTAACCCCTTATAGAGAACCCTTTGTTCGAATCATTACTTACTGAAAAAAATCACTAAATTGATTAAAGTTCGTCTGTAGGAAATCGAGTGCAATGTTTGGTGCAACCCCGAAAAGAATCGTTGCGAATAAACAAATTCCAATCACTACGCCAAGTCCTGCAGGAAGCTTGAATTTCACCTGTTCGACTGCTGGTCTAAAGAACATTTGGACCATGACGCCGAAATAGTAGAAATAGGATACAACCGTTGTTGCAATCATGATGGAAACGAGGACATAATGGGATGGCTCTGTGACTAGTGCCCCCATGAATATGTTTAGTTTCCCTATAAATCCGGCTGTTCCTGGAATCCCTGCTAAGGAAAGGATAAAGACAGCCATGGCAATCGCAAGGAATGGCGCTTTCCGATACAAACCAGCGAATTCGCTAATATCTTCAGACCCAGCCTTTTGAGTGACAAGCTGGATAATTGCAAATGCCCCTAGGTTCATAAATAAGTATGCCCCTAGATAAAACCAAAGTGTATCAAATAAGAAGGCCGACATCGAGGTTACGACAACGAGCAGGTAACCAGCCTGTGCGATACTTGAGTAGGCAAATAGGCGTTTGATGTTCTTCTGACGTAATGCAATCACGTTCCCGATAATCATTGTAGCCGCAGCCAAAAATGCGAGATAATCCTGCAGCTTCAAGAGAAGCGGCATCGTGCCAAGTCCTTCTGATGGGATATTGTAAAAAATCACCATCAAAATACGGACAATGAGGATAAATCCAGCTGTTTTCGAAACAACACTTAAGAACGCGGTAACTGGTGTTGCTGCTCCTTGGTACACATCAGGTGCCCACATATGGAATGGAGCCGTTGCTAATTTAAAGGATAGCCCAATGAAAATCATAAAGAAGGCAAGACCTAATAAATAAATATGCTGAGAATCGGTTAACATCACCACATGTCTTGCCATATCAAGCAAGTTGGTTGTCCCAGTTAAGCCGTATACATAACTCATTCCGAATAATGTGAAGGATGTAGAAATCCCTCCATTAATCACATATTTCATTGCCGATTCATTGGACTGGCGATTTTTCTTCCGAATCCCAACAAGAATATAAGAAGAAATGGACAGAAGCTCAAGACCAATAAATAGAGTGATTAAATCACCGCTCGATGACATCATCATCGCACCAAGCAAGGCTGCTAGGAATAAGTAGTAAAATTCCCCTCTATACTCATCCAGCCCTTCCTTCGTTTCGTAGCTTGTTGCAATTAAGAATACGAGCGCTGCCCCAATCAATAACAAAAGCTTGAAGGCGATCGCAAACGAATCTAAGCGGAATGTATCAAATAGAATCGATTCTGGTCCATTGCCAATAAGCGTGACTAATGAAACAAGCGCACCGAGAATTCCTGCTAAACCAAGCCAGCCAAGAAGCTTTCGATTGACCGTCTTTGGCATGAATAAATCTAGTAATGAAAGTAATGTAATTGCACCGAGGATGATGAACTCAGGTGTCATGATGCCCCATTTAAATGATAGTAAAGTTTCGAGATCCATCCTTCATCACCCTCCAATCCCTAACATGATCGTTTCTAGTGTTGATGTGAGTGGCTCTGTAAGTACACTCGGATATACACCAATTAACACAATGATTCCCATTAGAACTAAGGCAGGAATCCATTCTGCACGGCGTATATCAGTTATTCCTGCAAAATCCCGCTGCGTCTTTCCGTACGTAATGCCAAGCACCGCACGCAGAAGATAGACAGCTGTTAAAATAATTCCCAATGCCCCCACAGCTGCAAGAATCGGCATTTCTTTAAATAAGCCGAGGAAAGCCATAAATTCACTGACAAATCCAGACATACCTGGCATTCCTAGTGATGCCATTGCCCCTGCAAGTAAGAACCCTGCTGTAATTGGCATTCCCTTCGCCATGCCGCCAAGGTTTGGAATATTCGACGTTTGGAGACGCTCATAGAATACACCAACAAGGAAGAATAGTAGTGCTGCAATTAATCCATGTGAGACCACTTGGAAAATGGCCCCTTGAATACCTGCTTCATTTAATGCACCCAAGCCAATTAAGACAATTCCCATGTGGGAGATGGATGAATAAGCAAGCACCATTTTGAAATCGATTTGAACAAGTGCTAGAAATGCACCGTATAGTAAATTCACAACACCGAGAACAGCGATAACAACGGCTATCTCTTGGAATTGATCAGGGAAAATTCCCATTCCAAAACGGATAATCCCGTATGCACCAATTTTCAACAGAATCCCGGCGTGAAGCATAACAACAGATGGAGACGCTTGCACGTGGACACGAACCATCCAGCTATGAAGCGGGAAAATCGGGAGCTTAACTCCGAAAGCAATGAGCAAGGCGACAAGCAAGCCCATCTTCGCTCCAGCTGATAACAGTAAATGTTGGCTGTCTGAAGCAATAATGGCTGTTAATCCTTCAATATTCGAAGTGCCTGTGCGAGCAAAAAGCACCATTATGACGATCAATAGGACGGCTGAACCTAATCCATTGTAAATCAAGAAACTAAATGCTGCTTTTTCCTTCTCAAAATACCCCCATTTCCCGATAAGGAAGAAGGTTGGAATAAGCGTGATTTCGAAAAAGATAAAGAATAGAATTAAATTTTCAGCAGCAAATACGCCGAGCATGCCGATTTCTAATAGAAGAAATAGCATGAAGTAGCCTTTCCATTCCTTCTTAATATAAATTGAAGCAATGGCTGCTAGCGTTGAGAGAATCGCTGTTAATACAAGCATCACTAGCGAAAATCCATCAATCCCTAATTCGTATTTAATCGAGAATAAATCGCCTAATGTACTTGGATCACCGAATTGAAACCACTTATACTCCTCTGTGAAGCTTGCTAGCGATGCCCCTGTTCGATATTGAAAAAAGACGACAAGTGACATAAGCAAGGCCGGTAGAGTAGCTAATAATCCAACAATTTTGATCAATGATTCATTTGCCTTTGGAACAAGCAATAAAGCAAGAATACCGAGTAAAGGGGAGAAAACTAAGATGGATAAATAAGCGACGTTCATTTCAAATACCCCCCTGTTACAGTGAATACGACGATTAGAATGGCTACGCCAATAAATGCGACTGTCCCGTATCGCTGGATCTGTCCATTTTGGAACTTGCTTCCTACATGACCTAGACCAGAAACAGCACCTGCAACCCCTTTTACAATGCCTTCTACTAGGAAGGTTTCAATGAAACGAAGAAGCACACTGATTCCCTTTGTTACTTTTAAAATCGTCACCTCATACAATTCATCGATGTAGTACTTATTGTACAAAACATTATATAGTGTGGAAGCACCTAGCCAATCTCGTGCAAGAGATCGCTTGCTGTAAATCAACCATGCAAGGAAAATTCCTAATAATGAGACAATCGTTGCGACAATCATAATCCAAGCCGGACCTTCAATATGTCCATGCCCAAGTGCAGGATTTCCGTCAGTTAACCAATCGCCAAGGAATGTACCGAACCAAGGTGTATTCACATAACCTGCCACTACAGCAAGAACAGCAAGAACAACCATTGGAATCGTCATCACACTTGGTGACTCCTTCACATGCTTCATGTCCGTACGGGACTCCCCTGCGAACACCATGAAGAAAAGGCGGAACATATAAAATGCTGTGAAAAACGCAGCAACAACTGCTAACCAGAACAGAACCGTATTTCCATGTGCCCAGGCAGCAATTAAGATTTCATCCTTACTAAAGAATCCAGAAAATAATGGAACCCCACTGATTGCAAGTGTACCGATTAAGAATAATGGACCTGTTACGCGAAGCTTTTTCCATAATCCGCCCATTTTTTCAATATCCTGTGTGTGTACAGCATGAATGACACTACCTGCTGCAAGGAATAGCAATGCTTTAAAGAAAGCATGTGTCATTAAGTGGAATACACCTGCAACATAGCCCGCTGACCCTAATGCAAGCATCATGTAGCCAAGCTGACTCACTGTTGAAAAGGCAAGCACTCTTTTAATATCTTTTTGAACAAGCCCGATGCTTGCTGCAAAAATAGCAGTAAATGCTCCAACTATCGCAACCGTCATCAATGCTGTCTCACTCGCTGTAAAGAGCGGGAACAGTGAAGCGACTAAGTAGACACCTGCAGCAACCATTGTTGCGGCATGGATTAAAGCAGAAACTGGTGTCGGACCTTCCATTGCATCAGGAAGCCATGTATGAAGCGGGAACTGACCTGATTTCCCCATCGCTCCGATAAAAATTAAAATCGCTGTTAATGTAATCATTGTGGACGAAATAGCCCCTGCTTCTACTGCAGCAAAGATTTCATCATATTCGAAACTTCCAGCTTGCCAGAATAATAGAATCATCCCGATTAATAGGCCAACATCCCCAATACGCGTCATAATGAACGCCTTCTTGGCCGCCCTCTTCGCTTCGTCCTTATAAAAGTAGAAGCCAATTAATAAGAATGAACCTAATCCAACAAGCTCCCAGAAAATATACGTTTGTAGAAGGTTTGGTGAGAGCACCAACCCGAGCATCGCAAAGGTAAATAAGCCGAGATACGCATAATACACATGAATGCGTTCATCACCGTGCATATAACCTTTTGAATAAGTATGTACTAGGAAACTGACGAGCGATACGATCACCAGCATTAACGCATTTAATTGATTCACTTCAAAACCCGCTGTTAACTGAACATCCCCTATCGTTAACCAAACCGACTCTGCCTTATGTGTGGGCGATGTAAATCTTTCAAACAGCACCAACAAGGAATAGACGAATGATGCAAGAGAAAGGAGAATTCCTATATAGGCACTTGCATCCTTCAGCCGTTTGCCGAAAAAGATAAGGAACAAAAACGATAAAAGCGGGAAAAGCGGTATGATCCATGCATTCTCCATCAATATCACAATCCCCTTTTTGAACACGTTTATAGTTTTGTATAGTGAATAGAGTCAACGTGTTAGATTACTAGAGGTGGAAGGTCAGTCGATTACTCGACTTCCTCTTTTTTATGGGTGCCTCTAGTTTTTCAATGTATTCACTTCATCAATATTAACGGTGTTTCGATTACGATATAGGGCGATTAGAATAGCTACGCCAATCGCTACCTCTGCCGCAGCAACAGCCATTACGAAGAGGGCAAAAATCTGACCTGTAATGGAAGGCATGACACCAAATTTACTGAATGCGACTAAGTTTATATTTACTGCATTGAGCATCAATTCAATCGAAATTAAAACAATGATAATGTTTCTCTTCGTTAATGCGCCATACAATCCGATACAGAAAAGGATTAAAGCAAGCGCTAAATAGAGTGAAAGTGGAACTGAACTCATTCCTTTTCCGCCTCCTTCTTATCATCCGACTTTGCCAAGATAATCGCTCCGACAAGTGTTGCCAGTAAGAGGACTGATGTTAATTCAAATGGAATAATGTATTTTGAATAAAGCGCAATCCCAATTTGCTCCGTATTATTCACATGCAAGTCGGCTGCCTCTTGCCCGAAATCAAGATTATAAATCCCGATATAAAAAGCAAAGCCAAAGCCCAGAATGCCAAGGAATAATAGCAGCTTCCGCAAGCGTCCTGTTTTCGGTACATTCGTCTCACTATGACGGGTTAACATAATCCCGAATAGCATAATGATCGTAATTGCACCGGAGTAAATTAAAATTTGTACAGATGCAAGAAATTCAGCTGAAAGCAGGATAAAGATCCCCGCGATACTTACAAATGTGAACACAAGTGCGATGACCATATGGACAACCTTGTTCAGATTTAGTAAGAGCACACCTCCAGCAATTGCAACTAATGCAAGTGACATGAATGCTAATAATTCACCTGAAAACGTCATGGTTTATTCACCTTCCGAACACTCTCGTCATTTTCATCCAGCCACTCAAGGTTTTTAAAGAGCTCATCCCTGCTGTACTCTGCTAATTCAAAGTTGTTTGTCATAATGATCGCTTCTGTTGGACAAACTTCTGTACATAAATCGCATAGAATACAGATTTCAAAGTTAATATCATACGTATCAATGATTTTTCCCTTTTTCGTTGGGTCTGGGTGTTTTTTTCCAGTTAGTTGGATGCAATCGGTCGGACAAATATTCGAACATTGATTACAAACGATACATTTTTCTGGATAAAACTTTTGAATGCCACGAAAGCGGTCTGGCAATGGAAGTGGTTCTTTTGGATATTCATACGTCGGTTTTTCTTTTGTTAAATTTTTAAGGGTATACTTTAGGCCTTTTGCTAATCCAAATCCAAGCATGTTTTTCACCCCTTACGGTTAAAGTAAGCTTTTCAAGCTGCAATTTTTTAGAACAAATTTAAAATTTCCTTGATGATTGCCGTTAAGAAAATATTCGCTAAAGCAATTGGCAAGAGGATCTTCCAGGCAAACTCCATTAATTTATCTGCCCGAATACGCGGGAACGTACTACGGAACCAGAGTAATAGGAAAAACACGCACATGAACTTAAGCGCAAACCAGACAGCTCCTGGAATAAAGCCTAGGAATGAGAACAGCGGATGCCACCCACCTAGAAATAGAACAGTCGTTAATGATGCCATTGCAAAAATATACACATATTCTGCAAGCATGAACATCGCCCAGCGGAATCCAGAGTATTCAACATGGAAACCTGCAACAAGCTCATTCTCGGCTTCTGGAAGGTCAAATGGCACACGATTTAACTCCGCAACAGATGCAATCAAGAAAATAATGAAAGCAACCGGCTGAAGAACGATGTACCAAACATTTTCTTGAGCAGCGACAATATCATTTAAGTTTAAGCTGCCAGTTAAAAGGACAATTCCGATGACTGACATAACTAATGGAATTTCATAGGAAATCATTTGTGCTGCTGCACGCATCCCACCGAGGAGGGCATACTTATTGTTGGATGCCCATCCACCTGTCAACATACCAATTGTCGTCAATCCTGAAATGGCCACATAGTAAAGCAAGCCAACACCAAGATCTGCAAATTGGAACTTATCTGTAAATGGAATAGCTGCCATTACAATAAAGGATGGTGCGAATGCAATCACAGGTGCAATAATAAATAATGGTTTATCTGCAAGCTTTGGGATTGTATCTTCTTTTAGAAGAAGCTTTAAAACGTCCGCTACAGTCTGCAGTAATCCCCAGCGTCCACCGACCTGGTTCGGCCCTTGACGGAGCTGCATAAATCCCATAACCTTCCGTTCTGCCAAGATTGCATATGTAACAAATCCTAAAATAACGAATAGTAGAACGACTGCGAGTAAAAAGAAGATCCCAAAGTTTAAGATCCCCGCCTGGGAATGCAATAACTCTTCGACCATTAGCCATCCACCTCCCCTAGGATAATATCAACTGCTCCTAGTATGGAAATTAAGTTTGAAATTGTCTCTCCCTCAAGTAGCTTAGGGAGAATTTGAAGATTATAGAATGATGGTCTTCTAAATTTCAGGCGATATGGTTCTTTCTTGCCATCACTAGCAATATAACAGCCAATTTCTCCACGAGGGGACTCGATTCGAACAAAAGCCTCCCCTTTTGGCGCTTTAATAATCTTCGGCACTTTAGCTAGAATCGCTCCTTCTGCCGGGAACTGTTCACATGCCTGTTCTAAAATTTTCAATGATTCTTCAATTTCATCTAAGCGCACATGATAGCGTGCCCATGCATCCCCTGTTTCACGGACAGGAACATCAAAATCAAAGCGGTCATATATCGAATATGGCTCATCTTTCCGAAGATCCCATTTCACACCTGTACAGCGGAGATTGGCTCCACTTAGCGAATAGTTCAGCGCATCCTCTTTCGTATATGTGCCAACACCGATTACACGATTCGTAAATATCTCGTTGCCTGTCACGAGTGAGTGATAGCCTTTTAATTGCTCACGCATGTAAGGAACGAATTCTCTTACTTTGTCTACCCAGCCTTCTGGTGCATCCCATTTGACGCCACCAACACGCATATAGTTAAAAGTCAGACGAGCGCCAGAAAGTTCATTTAGTAGATTAATAATACTTTCCCTTTCACGGAATGCATAAAGGAGTGGACTTGTTGCCCCAAGGTCAAGCAAGAACGTTCCAAACCATACGAGATGACTAGCTACTCGACCGAGCTCCATCGCAATTACTCGTAGATATTCCGCACGTTCAGGCACTTGAATATCCATCATCGTTTCGACCGCATGACAGATCACATAGTTATTCGTCATTGCTGATACATAGTCCATTCGGTCTGTATAAGGAATGATTTGTGTATATTGAAGATCTTCAGCCAATTTTTCTGTTCCGCGGTGAAGGTAGCCGATGACTGGCTTTGCTTCTACAATGGTTTCCCCATCAATTTTTAAGACGAGGCGAAAAACACCGTGCGTACTTGGATGCTGAGGTCCTACGTTCAAAAGCATTTCTTCTGTTCGCAACATCTGTTACACCTCCACATCATACGGTTCATAGTCTTTTCTAAGTGGATGACCAACCCAGTCTTCACCGAGCATGATGCGGTGTAAGTTCGGGTGATTTGTAAACTTAATTCCTAGCAAATCATATGCTTCACATTCAGGCCAGTTTGCCCCTGCCCATAGTGGCTCTAATGAGTCAATAACTGGCTCATCGCGGTCAAGCTTCACCTTTAATGCGACTGATTGACTGTTTTTAAAGGAATAGAGGTGCACATACACTTCCATATGTGTCTCAAAGTCCGAGCCATGCAATTCTGATAAGTAATCAAAGCCTAACTGCTCATTATATTTCAAAAACTCTGCCATTTTAAAATAGCTTTCTGGCTTTGCGATGATTGTTGGAACATCTTTAGAAAGTCTATTAATATAGGAATCTTCGATTAGATCCTTGCCAAGATGCTCTTCAATAACTTTCATATATTTATCTAGATATGGTTGATTTGGTGATGGCTTTTCTTCTACTGGATCAGCCTTCGCACTTCCCCCACCTGCTTTTGCTTTCGCGGCAGCGGCTGCGGCGGCCTTTGCCTTGGCTGCTGCGATTGCTTTCGCCTTTGCATCGTCACCTGCTCCGCCTCCTGCATTTGCAGCGGCTTTCGCTTTAGCTGCAGCGGCAGCTTTTGCTTTTGCAGCGGCAATCGCCTTCGCCTTTTCGTCATCTCCCGCTCCACCCGCTTGTTTTGCTAGTGCAGCTGCTTTTGCCTTTGCGGCAGCAGCGGCCTTTGCTTTTGCGGCTGCGGCAGCTTTTTGTTTAGCTGCATCAAGGTCTTCTGGTGCGCCTTCCTCTTTAGCATCAGCTTGTTCCTTTGCCTTCATTTTTGCTAGTGCGGCGGCCTTTGCTTTCGCGGCGGCAGCGGCTTTTTGCTTGGCTGCATCAAGGTCTTCTGGTACGCCTTCCTCTTTGGCATCAGCTTGTTCCTTTGCCTTCATTTTTGCTAGTGCGGCGGCCTTTGCTTTCGCGGCGGCAGCAGCTTTTTGCTTGGCTGCATCAAGGTCTTCTGGTACGCCTTCTTCTTGGGCATCAGCTTGTTCCTTTGCCTTCATTTTTGCTAGTGCGGCGGCCTTTGCTTTCGCGGCTGCAGCAGCTTTTTGCTTTGCGATATCAAGGTCTTCGGATTGGCTTTCTTCCTGGGCCTCTCCTTGCTCTTTTGCCTTCATTTTTGCTAGTGCGGCAGCCTTTGCTTTCGCGGCTGCTTCTTTCTTTAGTTGGTCTAAGTCTTTTTCCCCGCTCATAGGTTAGATCACCTTCTTCCCAGTCTTAGCCTCGTAACGGATCTTTTCTTTTAATTTATTTATTCCATAGATTAATGCAGCTGGATTTGGAGGGCATCCAGGTATGTATACATCAACGGGTACGAGTTGATCGACCCCTTTTACAACTGAATAGGACTTCACATAAGGACCTCCTGCCGTCGCACAAGAACCCATCGCAATAACCCATTTCGGTTCTGGCATTTGATCATACAATCTGCGGAGAATGGGTGCCATTTTCTTCGTAACAGTACCTGAAACGATCATTACATCTGATTGGCGAGGGGAGTTACGATAGAATGTACCAAAACGTTCTAAATCATAGTGCGCATTACTTGCTTGCATCATCTCAATCGCACAACATGCTAGACCGAAAGTCATCGGCCATAGCGAATTACTACGTGACCAAGCTTTAATTTGTTCTAGAGTTGACATAAATACCGTTCTTTGAATTTCCTTCATATCTTCTTCTGGGATGTTTTCCAACTTTAGATCCATTTCAACACCTTCTTCTTCCAAGCATAAATAAGCCCGATGACAAGCATAAATACAAAAATCATCATTTCGATTAATGCAAAGATTCCGAGTTTTTCGTACGCAACTGCCCAAGGATACAAAAAGACCGTCTCCACATCAAAAATAACAAACATTAGTGCAAAGATATAATAGCGAACATTGAACTGCACCCTGGAATCACCGATTGGATCGAGTCCGCTCTCATATGTGGTGTACTTCTCTTTAATCGGTTTATACGGACGTAAGAGCTTTCCGATAAACAGTGCCACCACTGGCAATAAAATCCCCAGACATAGGAATACAAACACGATCAAATAGTTATTTTGATATAAATTTAGCATTTCCATGTCTATCCCCTCCAATGTTGTAAAATTTTCAATTCTTCAATATTTGTAACCGTAACCATTATAGCACTCTTCCATTTTTGTGTCGACAAACCCTAGTATATTATTGGAAAATCCTTCGCCTGTCAAATAATGAGTATTTTAGCACCTACAAGATTGCTTGAAAATAGTGAAGTTTCACAGAATCTAAGGAAGCAGAAATTGAGAAGACTTATACGCATGTTCTTCATTTCTGACCCTAAAATCCTTCCCTTTTTCACCATCATAATTTAGCAGCACTACTTAATTTACCATTTTTATTACATCTCATAGATAAACATACTTGTGAACAGATTCCTTTAGAACGAACTAGAATAATCGACGTTTATGCCCTCCTATTTCATTTACTATTAAAATTGATAACCACCCATTTGTCAGTGAGAAATGTCAACAAATGTTCATAATTTTTCACGATAATCCGAACACGTAAAACTTCCAATTATTTTTGACTTAAGAGGTTGTTTTTGAAGTTGATCAGCGTAAGGTATATGCTTTTTGTTATCATCTTTCGTATGATGGACACTTGGAGCGGGTTCTTTCTCGCTTTTGTTCATCATCTCTCGCATGATGGACACTCTGATCGGATTCCTTTTCGCTTTTGTCCATCATCTCTCGCATGATGGACACTTGGAGCGGGTTCTTTTTCGCTTTTGTTCATCATCTCTCCAATGATGGACACTTGGAGCGGATTCTTTCTCTCTTTTGTCCATCATCTCTCCTATGATGAACACTTGGAGCGGATTCCTTTTCGCTTTTGTCCATCATCTCTCCTATGATGGACACTTGGAGCGGGTTTTTTCTCGCTTTTGTTCATCAACTCTCGCATGATGGACACTCTGATCGGATTCATTTTCGCTTTTGTCCATCATCACTCGCATGATGGACACTTGGAGCGAGTTCTTTTTCGCTTTTGTTCATCATCTCTCCACCTGCTAAACTCTTTACTAGATCAATTTCTTTCATTACAGTATTTCTGAGAAAAACAAAAACACCCCCCAGTAACTGGGAGGTGTCGTATATTCTTACAAATGTTTTTCCGAAACAGTAATACGGTTAACCGCACGTTGTAATGCAAGCTCGGCACGTTTGAAGTCTATATTCTCACGCTTTTGTTCATGCAGGCGTTGTTCGGCACGCTCTTTCGCACGGATGGCACGCTCAATATCGATTTCGTCTGCTTCTTCTGCAGATTGCGCTAAAATCGTTACTTGTTCTGAACGAACTTCAACAAAGCCGCCGCTTACTGCTACGAAATCCGTTTTGCCTTCTTTGTTTAAACGGACAGCTCCAATCTGTAACGGTGCAACCATTGGTATATGTCCTGGTAAAATCCCTAGTTCCCCGCTCTGAGTCCTAGCGATTACCATTTCCACATCCGATTCATACACCGGGCCATCGGGAGTAACAACACTGACTTTGATCGTCTTCATTTTTTACCCTCCTGGTCCCTAGATTAGACTTCTACTCCCATGCGTTTAGCATTCTCGATCACGTCTTCAATACGACCAACTAGACGGAAAGCATCCTCTGGAAGATGGTCATATTTCCCTTCAAGGATTTCCTTGAAGCCTTTAACTGTTTCTTTAACAGGTACGTATGATCCTTGCTGACCAGTGAATTGTTCAGCAACGTGGAAGTTTTGTGATAAGAATACTTGGATACGACGCGCACGGGCAACAACAAGCTTATCTTCGTCAGAAAGCTCATCCATACCTAGGATTGCGATAATATCTTGTAATTCTCTATATTTTTGTAATGTAGATTGTACATCACGAGCTACTTGATAGTGTTCTTCTCCAACGATTTCTGGTGACAATGCACGAGAAGTAGAAGCAAGTGGATCCACCGCAGGATAGATACCCATCTCTGAAAGCTTACGCTCAAGGTTTGTTGTTGCATCTAAGTGAGCGAAAGTTGTCGCTGGAGCCGGATCCGTATAGTCATCGGCTGGTACGTAAATTGCTTGGATTGAAGTAACAGAACCTACGTTAGTAGATGTGATACGCTCTTGTAATTTACCCATTTCTGTTGCAAGAGTCGGTTGGTAACCAACGGCAGAAGGCATACGGCCTAGTAGCGCTGATACTTCCGAACCTGCTTGAGTGAAACGGAAAATATTATCCATGAAGAAAAGAACGTCCTGTCCTTGGTCATCACGGAAATATTCTGCCATTGTCAAACCAGTTAAAGCAACACGCATACGTGCGCCTGGTGGCTCATTCATTTGACCGAATACCATTGCTGTTTTCTTGATAACGCCTGAATCAGTCATTTCATGATAAAGGTCATTACCTTCACGTGTACGTTCACCTACACCAGCAAATACGGAAATACCGCCGTGTTCTTGAGCGATGTTATTGATTAATTCCTGGATTAATACAGTTTTACCTACACCGGCACCGCCGAATAGACCAATTTTTCCACCTTTAATGTATGGAGCAAGTAAGTCTACTACTTTAATTCCAGTTTCAAGAATTTCTACTTCTGTTGAAAGTTGCTCAAAGTTAGGTGCTTCTCGGTGAATCGAGTCACGGCGAGTACCTGCTTCAATTGCAGGATCCAAGTCGATTGTTTCACCTAGTACGTTAAATACGCGACCAAGAGTCACATCACCTACAGGTACAGAAATTGGTGCACCAGTGTCAACTACTTCACTTCCGCGCTGTAAGCCGTCAGTTGAAGACATTGCAATAGTACGAACAGTATCATCACCTAAATGAAGGGCAACTTCAAGGGTTAAGTTGATGTCAACTTCAGATTCATTACGCGCTTGATTTGCGATTGTTAAGGCATTATAGATCTCAGGAAGTTGTCCGCTTTCGAACTGTACGTCAACAACTGGACCCATAACCTGAAGAACGCGTCCTTTGTTCATCTTTTTCCCTCCTAATAAGAAATGCGTAAGCGCCTTGCTCACCCTCAGGCAGAGCATAAGACAAGCCTCCCTAAAAGATGTTCTTTATCTTTTTTGGAAGGATTGGCTTGTGACCTCGAGAGGGTAGACGCCGAAGCTAGATAGTGATCTAACTTCAAAGGTTTATTTTCATATGCAAAGAAGACTATTATTCTAAGGCAGCTGCTCCACCGACAATTTCGGTGATTTCTTGAGTAATTGCTGCTTGACGTGCACGGTTGTAGCTTAAGCTGAGTGAATTGATAAGATCAGTGGCATTATCAGTTGCACTCTTCATCGCCGTCATAACTGCAGCATGTTCACTTGCCTTACTATCTAAAAGTGCTCCATAAATTAAGCTTTCAGCATATTGAGGAAGCAATACTTCCAAAATATCTTCAGCAGACGGTTCAAATTCATAAGATGTTAGCTTTGAAGAAGTTGAGATGTCCGTAAGCGGAAGAAGCTTCTTCACTGTTACATCCTGCTGAATCGCGCTGACATAATGGCTGTAATACAGATGCACTTCATCAAATGTTTCATCTGAGTACATGCCAACTGCTTTACTAGCAATATCCTTGATTTCTGCAAATGCAGGCTGATCGGCAACGCCGACAATATCAAGAATGACGTTCATATTACGTTTTTTGAAAAAGTCACGGCCTTTACGTCCGATTGCAATGATTGCATATTCTTCACTAGACTTATGACGCTTTTCAATTGTTTGGTACACCGCTCGTAGAATATTACTGTTATATCCTCCACAAAGACCACGGTCTGAAGTAATGACAATATAGCCCGTCTTTTTCACAGGACGGCTCGTAAGCATTGGATGGCCAACATCCTTACTTCCAGCTGCGATAGAGGCAGTAACTTCTTGGATTTTCTCCATATAAGGAACAAATGATTTTGCATTGGCTTCTGCACGATTCATTTTCGCAGCAGATACCATTTGCATCGCATTTGTGATTTGACTCGTTTTCTTCGTAGAAGTAATCCGATTTTTTATATCGCGTAATGATGCCACAGGTTCTCACCACCCTTTTTCAAAGAATGTCGGGCTAAGCCGCGTCCAATGGACACCGCCGCCTTACTTAATGTTAGACTGAATAATAGAAAAATGAGTTTTCTAGAAAGATATGAGGGGGAAATCGGCAAGAAGCCGATTTCCATCCATCTAATCAATCTAGCATAGGCTCATTCTTAGTTTTCAGATGCTGCGAATGTTTTCTTAAAGTCGTTAATTGCAGCAGCCATATCGTCATCAGCAGGAAGTTCTTTTGTTGTAGCGATATGGTCTAACAAATCTTTGCGGTTATGGTCTAACCATGAAAGGAACTCAGATTCGAAACGACGGATATCCTGTACAGGAACGTCATCTAAGAAGCCGCGAGTAAGTGCATATAGAATAGCTACTTGCTTCTCAACTTTTAACGGCTTATTTAGATCCTGTTTAAGAACCTCTACTGTACGTGCACCACGATCTAATTTTGCTTTTGTTTGTTTATCAAGGTCTGAACCGAATTGAGCAAATGATTCTAATTCACGGTATGAAGCAAGGTCAAGACGTAATGTACCTGCTACCTTTTTCATCGCTTTAATTTGAGCGGATCCACCTACACGTGATACAGAAAGACCTGGGTTGATCGCTGGGCGAACACCTGAGAAGAATAGATCTGACTGTAAGAAAATTTGTCCATCAGTAATCGAAATTACGTTTGTTGGGATATAAGCAGAAACGTCGCCTGCTTGTGTTTCGATAAATGGCAATGCTGTGATTGAACCAGCACCTTTAGCGTCACTTAACTTTGCAGCACGCTCTAAAAGACGGCTGTGTAAGTAGAATACATCCCCTGGATATGCTTCACGACCTGGAGGACGACGTAGTAGCAATGATAATTCACGGTAAGCTGCTGCTTGTTTCGTTAAATCATCATATACGACTAGAACGTGCTTGCCGTTCACCATAAATTCTTCTCCCATTGACACACCCGCATATGGTGCTAAGTATAACAATGGAGCAGGTTGTGATGCAGAAGCTGTTACGACAATTGTATATTCCATTGCACCGTTTTTACGTAAAGTTTCAACAAGTCCACGAACTGTTGATTCTTTTTGTCCGATTGCAACATAAATACAAATCATGTCTTGACCTTTTTGGTTCAAGATTGTATCGATTGCTACTGATGTTTTACCTGTTTGACGGTCACCGATGATTAATTCACGTTGACCACGTCCGATTGGCACAAGTGCATCAATCGCTTTAATACCCGTTTGAAGTGGCTCATGAACCGATTTACGATCCATAACTCCGAAAGCTGGGCTTTCAATTGGGCGAGTTTTTGTTGTATTAATTGGACCCATGCCATCCACAGGTTGTCCAAGTGGGTTTACGACACGACCGATTAGTTCTTCCCCAACAGGAACCTCCATGATGCGGCCCGTACGGCGTACTTCATCGCCTTCACGGATTTCCGTATATGGTCCTAAAATGATGATACCGACGTTATTTTCTTCAAGGTTTTGCGCCATACCCATAACGCCATTTGAAAATTCAAGAAGCTCTCCAGCCATGACATTGTCGAGGCCATGAGCACGAGCGATACCGTCACCAATTTGGATAACCGTACCTACATCACTCACTTGAATTTCCGACTGATAGTTTTCAATTTGCTTTTTTATCAGCGCACTAATTTCTTCAGCATTGATGCTCATGAGTTTCACCCCTATCTACAAATCTTATCCTAATAATTGACGCTCTAGACGATCGAGCTTTCCGCGCAAGCTGCCATCGAAAATTCTGTTTCCGATTCGAAGCTTGATGCCGCCGAGTAAATTCGTGTCTACGATATTGTCAATTCGAAGTGATTTCTTGCCAACCTTTGCTGCAAATGATGCTGATAACGCTTCACATTCAACTTCCGTTAAGGGACGAATGGAATAGACCTTTGCTTCCGCAATGCCTCTTGCATCGTTTGCTAAGCTGATAAAATGATCTGCCACACTAGAAATTTCATCTTCACGATGGCGTTCAATTAATATCAATAACGTGTTTAATACATACGTATTAACAGCTGTTGCAAATGCACTCTTTACAATCTCCTGCTTTTTCTCAATGGAAAGCTTAGGGGATTTTAAAATCGCATGTAAGTCTGCATTTTGGTTCATTATTTCTTTCACTGCACGAAGCTCTTCTTCCATTTGGTCAAGAAGCTGATGCTCATTTGCAAGA
This sequence comes from Cytobacillus eiseniae, assembly GCF_017874625.1. Classification (GTDB taxonomy): domain Bacteria; phylum Bacillota; class Bacilli; order Bacillales; family Cytobacillaceae; genus Cytobacillus; species Cytobacillus eiseniae. Next base: position 21,789 of record NZ_JAGIKZ010000031.1, read on the forward strand.
CGGAAAAGAGCTACCGCATAGCGCTTAGCTACTATTGAGCCCGTCATCGCCCTTCTCCTGCCTCTTGGATATATTCGTTAATAAGTTTCTCTTGATCTTCTGAACTTAATTCCTTCTCAATGACTTTAGAAGCAATAAGTACAGATAGTGAAGCCACTTGTTCGCGAATAGCCGCAACTGCATGTTCTTTCTGCTGCTCGATTTCAAGCTTAGCAGATTCTTTCATGCGCTCAGATTCTTCGTGAGCTACCTTCGTAATCTCTTGACGCTGAACATCTGCCTGCTTTTTAGCGTTTTCAATTAATAATTGCGCTTCAGAACGCGCTTCCTTTAAAAGTTCACGCTGCTCATCAAGATATGTGATTGCCTCTTTACGGCTTTTTTCTGCTTCTTCTATTTCACTTGCAACATACTCTTCACGCTGCTTCATTACGCCCATTAATGGACCCCAAGCAAGCTTCTTTACTAATAGAAGCAAGAGTGCAAATGTGAATATTGTAAAAATGATATCTCCACCATTAAAAGCACCAGCTGATGCTCCTAATGCATAACTATTTATAAGCACGACGGATTTCACTCCCTTCAGATATCTTCACTTAAGGAAATCATCTATTTATCTGTTTCTATCATTAGAAATGACTAAATTTCAAAAATTCAGGCATAAAGGAATGGCGAAGGTTCCTTTAGACAATCTTCGCCATTTTTTACTATTATGCCAATTATTGACCCATTACCATAAACGCAATTACAACGGCCATGATTGGAATCGCCTCTACGAAAGCTACCCCGATGAACATTGTTGATTGAAGCATACCTCTAGCTTCTGGTTGACGAGCCATTCCTTCAACTGTACGTGAAACGATCATACCGTTACCTAAACCTGCACCTAATGCTGCTAAACCAATTGCGATTGCTGCTGCTATTGCACCCATTTGTATTTCCTCCTTGATATTGTTTGTTATTTTTTTGTTCAATTAGTTTGAACATGAATATATTAATGGTCATGATTTACTTTATGAGAAATATAGACCATTGCTAATAGAGTAAAAATAAATGCTTGGATGGAACCGATAAATACGGAGAATCCTTGCCATACAACTGTTAACGGGATTGCCATTAGAGTTCCCCACCATGTTGAGAATGCTAATGATCCAGCTAATAGTGATAATAAAATCTCACCTGCATAAATGTTACCGTAAAGACGAAGACCAAGTGTTAAGGTATTTGAAAATTCCTCAACGATTTTTAGTGGGAACATAAAGGCTTTCGGTTTAAAGAAATCCTTTCCGTATCCCCCAACCCCTTTAAGCTTTACACCATAATAATGTGAAAGACCTACAACCATAGCTGCAAGGGTTAGTGTTACAGCAGGATCAGCTGTCGGTGATTTCCACCAAAGTTCATGACCAACAACTACAGCGAATGGAAGTCCTAACATATTGGATACAAAGATAAACATGATAAGGGTTACCCCTAAAACATGGAATCTACCTCCAGTCTTCCAATCCATTGAACTATTAATAATGTTTCTTACAAAATCCATAACCCATTCGATAAAATTCTGTTTTCCAGTTGGTTTCATTGAAAGGTTACGAGTACAAACTACTGCAATAATTAATACAATAATACTAGCTACAGTAATCATGAGTACGTTGGATAAGTTAAACCAAAGACCCATGAACTCGTACATAGGAGCTTCATGATTCAAATATTTTCACCTCTCTCCCCTTGCTATTTGCGTAATAGAAATGTCTGGATAAAAAAATCTATCATAATGACAATATAGATTGTCATTAATCCCATGATTACACTAATTAAATGTAAATAATCTGGGTACTCCATGGCTACAATGACAGCTAGGACAGCCATAGCCATTCGAGAGATCATACCTATCGAGCTGATCTTCCTCCCCTTTACTACTGCTTCTCCAAACTGATCTATTTTTTTGATCATTAGCCATAGATTAAACAAACTAAAGCTTGTCCCAAGAAATAGACCTAAAAAAACAGGCTGATAGGGAGTGAAGCCCCAGCCAAGAACATAAAATGACAACAAGAAAAACATATATTTTCGTTGTCTCACAAAGGTTGCTTTAAATTCTGGCATTGTCGTTTATTCTCCTGTAAAGAAATATTGGATTAAGCATAGCACGGAATGGATTGCGCTCATTTGACGCATCCCCTCAAATAGTGAGAGAATGGTATGTGGGTTTTGAGGGATTACTAATTACTATTAGCAACATGCAGACGTGGGATTGTAGACTGCATAAAATATGAAAACCCTATCATTTTAAACCCTTTGTAAGCATACAATAGGGACTTGTCAATGTCAATGCATTTGAAATGAAAAAACGTACTAATATCAAGCGGTTAAAAGAGCTGTTCACACTATTATCACAATATTATGTTTATTGTGTATTGAAAAAGAAGTGCGTATCTGCTACACAGTAGTTCGGCTTAGAAAGCAGAGTATGAAGAATAAGTATTTCAGCCGTTTGATTATCAAAAATAGCAACAGATTTCCCATCGTTTTTAACACATGATAAATTATGTGTTAAAACGGGGCAAGAAGGTCTGCACTGATCAGTTGGGGGACTAGGTTGAGCGTCTGAGTTAATAAATAGACGGAAAATTTCCGACTATTTCATAATAATTAATAAAAAAAGTGTAAATAAGCGGAGAAATTCCGCCTATTTACCTAAAAATAATGAAAAAATGGAATTTTTCATTGAATAAGCGGAAAATTTCCGCTTATTCCCCTCAATATTAGCTTCATTCTACATTTAACCGGAAATTTTCCGCTTATTTACGTGTGCTCGTTGCTTACTCAATGATTGAGATAGTCGCAAAGTATGGGCAGGAACGTTCTATAGCAAAATTCATGTATTCGCCTCATCAATGGATTGTTCTTAGGAAAACCTCTCCTTCGTCATCGATGATGCTTCCAATTGCCCATTAGGCAAAATAAACAGCTGTGCTTCAATCACATCCTCTTTCCCGGCTTTTCTGGCGAATACTTTTACGATATATAAGCCAGGTTTTGGCATCTGATCATTCTTGATTTCCTCCATGATCTGTCCTTTTCCTACGTTTCTTTTCCAATCTAAAAATCCCTCAAACCGCAGACTTTCATAATCAAATAGAGCAATGCCAAATTCCTCTGCCCCACCAGGAAGGTACACCTCGTATCGATACGTATCCTCTTTGTCCCCTTTTCCAATGCCAAAGCCCATCACTCTTGGATAATTCGGCTCTTCTAGCACATAAATATATGGGATTGGAATTTCTTGTGAACCTGCATGCAGGATAAGTGTGCCATCATATACCTTTTTCTTAAATACATTCGGATCTACCGCAATCTGTAATTCGAGCCGCTTTTTTTCTCCAGGCTGTAAAAAGAAAGACAGCGGCAGTTCCCAGTCAATCCCCTTCTCTGCATGAGGGAGAGAAAATGAATAGGATAGAGGCTCTGTGCCAACATTTTCAACCGTTACAAAGCTGCTATGCTTATGCATACGGTCAGCGAGCTGAAATTTTCCGAACTGGAGGGAGGATGGGATGACAAGTGAGTTTGTTTTTAATGCTTTCTCTATTTGGATTCTCCCTGCTCCTTGCTCATATGTCCGATAAGGCTTTCCTTTTTTATTCACAAGCGGCTTGGCTGTATTCATAAGGGCTGCTTTGATTTTTTCAGGTCCCCAATCTGGATGAGCTTGTTTAATAATCGCACTTGCACCAGCAACATGCGGTGCGGCCATACTCGTTCCCTGCAACGGCAAATATCCGCCTGGAACGGTGCTATTAATAGCTACACCTGGGGCAAGAACGTCCGGCTTAATTTCCCAAGTCGATGTAACTGGGCCGCGAGAGCTAAAATCAGCAAGAATGTCTTTTTCTTCTTTTAAATGGGTTCTAGCATAAACTTTTTGTTTGGCTACTGCCTTTTTCAGCCGTTCCCCTTCCGCCTTTGAAATGGCTGTGATTGGAATGGCGACCTCACTCTCTAAATTTCCGAATAAACCGCCCTTCGTATTATTGTAAATAATGACGGCCTTTGCACCTGCCTTTAGTGCATTCATCCCCTTTTCTGTAAAGGTGAGCTCGCCTCTTTCGATTAAAGCAATTTTCCCTTTTACCTCTTTTAGGTCCTCCTCCTTACCTATTCCAGCAAAAACAATCTCGTAGGACTGATGCAAGTCCCAATCGATCGAACCTTGAAACGGCTCTAAACGATAGGCTCGTCCCAATACTTCTAAAAAGGGGATTTTCATAATCGGTGTAGAAGCTCCAACAGAAATCGCTTTAGATGCCGTTCCAGGTGACCCAACCGTCCAATGATTCGGGCCAGAATTGCCAGACGATGTTACGGCTGTGATGCCTTTTTCTACTGCCTTATTTAAAGCCATACTTATCGGAAGATCTGGTCCATTGACGTTATTGCCGAGAGAGAGATTTAAAATATCTACTCGATCCTTAATTGCCTCATCAATAGCCGCAATCACTTGCTCAGTTGTTCCACTGCCGCCAGGGCCGAGTGCACGATAAGCAATAATCATTGCCTCTGGGGCCACGCCATTGATTTTTCCATTAGCTGCGATAATTCCAGCCACATGTGTTCCGTGAAGCGTGCCTTCCCCATGCTCCGCATTTGTTTCCATCGGATCATCGTCCCCATCAACTAAATCATGTCCGCCCCCATAATTTTTTCTTAAATCAGGATGGGTGTAGTCGATGCCTGTATCGATGACACCAACCTTTACACCTTTACCTGTTAAGCGCCGATTTTTCGGATCAAAAAAGCCACGAACCTCTTCACCGCCAATCATTTTCACACTTTCCTCCGCATGGACCTTATACGTGTTCACAGGAGAAATCATCGATATATCTATGCTTTTTCCTAATTGATCAATATCCGTTTGCTTTCCTTTTACCGAGAAGCCGTTTATGGCGTAATTGTAAATATGCCGGAGCTCAATATTTGGATGGGCATTTGCCAATGCTCTTATTTCGGCTTCACTTTTTTGCTGATCTAATATAACGATGGCCACCTTCTCTATGTCTGAAGGCTCCTCAGGAATAGGGGGGAGATCAAGTGTATGAGCCATAATCGTTGAGGGAAGTAGGAGGATGAATGTTAAACATAGTATGAGACGTTTCATGGAAATCACCCTTTTTTCCATATGGTTTTCAATTTAGACGGGAAATATGCGGAGGGAAGTCATCTTGATAAGTTAGTTCAAGAACAAACGCGCAATACGTGTCATACTGTGAAAGTACCATTTACCAATTTTCAGAAGAAAGGGGCTAAATATTATGAAGTGGCCTGTAAAATCGGTAAAGTGACCGATAAATCATCAAAAGTCGCCGATACAAATAAAACCTGACTTGTAAATCATTCGATGTCGCCGATAAACGGTGAATCTGATCTGTAAATTATGAAATCTGGCCAATAACCATCAAGTGGGGTAATTAAAGTTAATATTCGGCATGGAAATCACCACATGCGGATGAACAAACTGAAAATCTGGACAGCAAAATCGAAAAATCTAAGTTACGGAAAAGACATCCTAGTCAATAAAAAAGAGGCTTTCCAATAGTCGGATGATTGACTTTTGGATGCCTCCTTTCATGTTTCAGAACTAGCATTCTTAATTCAACTTTAAAATGGGCTGTATTCCTTTGGGCGCTCGCTCGTTTGTTGGAAATAGAAACGAATGGCTTCGCAAATTCTTCTTGAAGCTTCCCCATCTCCATACGGGTTAACCGCTTTGGCCATTTTTTCATATTCGGCTTGATTCGTTACTAGCTGAGTAGCTAATTCATAAATTGGCTCCTCTTCGACTCCAACAAGCTTCAATGTACCTGCCGCAATCCCCTCTGGTCTTTCGGTCGTATCACGAAGAACAAGTACTGGAACACCAAGGGATGGTGCTTCTTCCTGAATCCCACCTGAATCAGTTAAAATCAAATACGCTCTCTCTGAGAAATTATGGAAATCAATAACATCTAATGGTTCAATTAAATGGATGCGTGGATTATTTCCGAGAATTGCATGAGCTATTTCCCGAACAGATGGGTTCAGATGCATCGGATAAACGACTTGAATATCCTTTTGTTCATCCACTAAACGTTTGATTGCATTGAACATATTTCTCATTGGTTCGCCTAAATTTTCCCGGCGATGAGCAGTTAGAAGCACCAAGCGATCTGTACCGATTTTATCGAGTACTTCGTGATGGTACTCATCCTTCACCGTTGTTTTCAATGCATCAATAGCTGTATTTCCTGTAATGAAAATCCGCTCATTTGGCTTATTTTCATTTAAAAGGTTTTCAGCTGATTGCTTTGTTGGTGAGAAATGCAAATCAGCGATCACACCTGTAAGCTGACGGTTCATTTCTTCTGGAAATGGCGAGTATTTATTCCATGTACGAAGACCTGCCTCGACATGTCCAACAACAATTTGATTATAAAAAGCCGCAAGTCCAGCAATAAAGGTCGTTGTCGTATCTCCGTGAACGAGCACGATATCTGGCTTTGTTTCCTTCATCACTTGATCAAGCCCTTCAAGGCCTCGTGTTGTCACATCTACTAATGATTGTCGATTCTTCATGATATTCAAGTCATAATCGGGGGTAATTTTAAAAATCGTTAATACTTGATCAAGCATTTCGCGGTGCTGGGCAGTGACTGTAACTATAGGGTCAAAATGTTTTGAGTGCTTCTGCAATTCAAGGACAAGTGGTGCCATTTTTATCGCCTCTGGCCTTGTGCCGAAAATCGTCATTACTTTAATTCGACGATCCATTCCATACACATCCTCTACTTTTTTATCGCAGATTAACGGACTGTAATTGGAAAAGTAGTTAGAGGGAATAGAGTGTGGTAAGTGGGGGATCAAACAGTCGGTTAATGCCCAAAGTTTAGGATACTCCACATCTATATGTGACCGCATCCATGGGCAAAAACTAACAATCAGCGGGGATGATATTATCCCCACTGATCTCAGGTTTTACTTTATTTTATGTTAGAGTCAAAGCACGTATTACTTCGTACCAAATAAACGATCTCCTGCATCGCCTAAGCCTGGAACGATGTAGCCATGATCATTTAACTTTTCATCAAGAGCAGCAATATAAATATCTACATCTGGATGTGCATCCTGCAGTACTTTAACGCCTTCTGGAGCAGCAACTAGACACATAAATTTAATATGTTTGCCTCCGCGTTTCTTTAAGGAATTGATTGCTTCCACTGCTGAACCGCCTGTTGCAAGCATTGGGTCAACAACAATGAAATCTCTTTCTTCCACATCACTAGGAAGCTTTACATAATATTCAACCGGCTGTAATGTTTCAGGGTCACGATAAAGGCCAATATGCCCTACTTTTGCTGCTGGAATAAGTTTTAATATTCCATCAACCATGCCAATTCCCGCACGAAGAATCGGAATGATGCCCATCTTTTTCCCTGTTAGAATTTTTGATTGTGCTGGCCCAACTGGTGTTTCAACTGTGACATCTTCTAATGTCATATCTCTTGTAATTTCGAAAGCCATTAATGTAGCAACCTCATCAACAAGCTCACGGAAATCCTTTGTCCCAGTAGACTTATCTCGAATATATGTAAGTTTGTGCTGAATAAGTGGATGATCGAATACATATACCTTTGCCATGGATGATCTCTTCCTTTCAATTTGAGAATAGTACGTTCTTGCACTTCGTCTAATTTTACAGAAAAACAAGTACCAGAGCAACCGTCAGAAGCAATTGTTTTCGAATCGTTCGAATTACTACAAAAGCGGAAGCGCCAAAGGTCTCGTGCGATGAATACGCTGCCGAAGTGTTACTTGTGGAGCTGGACTTAAACCAAACAATTCACATCTTACATCCAACATGCGATTACATCATTCTACTAACCAACAAAAAGACTGCTCCCCTATTTTAGAGAGCAGCCTTAAAGCTTATCTTTCTGGATATAAAGTAAAGTTGCTTGTCAATGCTTCCACACGATTCTTCGCTTCTTGTAGCTTGTCTTCCTGTTCGTGATTTTTCAATGTGAAGGCAATAAGTGAAGCAATGTCTTCCATTTCCTTTGCACCAAAGCCGCGAGAAGTAACGGCAGCTGTACCGATTCGGATGCCGCTAGTAACAAATGGGCTTTCAGGATCAAATGGAATCGTATTTTTATTCACCGTAATTCCAACCTCATCTAGCACTTTTTCAGCAATTTTTCCTGTTAAGCCTAGTGAGCGCATATCTACTAGTAATAGATGATTATCTGTTCCTCCAGAAACGATAGTCAATCCTTCCTTTTGAAGGCTTTCAGCAAGATGCTTAGCATTCGCCACTACATTTTCGATATACCCTTTGAATTCATCTTGGAGTGCTTCGCCAAATGCAACAGCTTTAGCAGCAATGACATGCATTAATGGACCGCCTTGGATTCCTGGGAAAATCGATTTATCAATTTTCTTCGCATATTCTTCCTTGCAAAGAATCATTCCGCCACGCGGGCCACGAAGTGTTTTATGTGTCGTTGTCGTCACAAAATCAGCATATGGAACTGGATTTTCATGAAGACCAGCTGCAACAAGGCCAGCAATATGAGCCATGTCCACCATTAAATAAGCGCCTACTTCATCGGCTATTTCACGGAAACGCTTGAAATCGATCGCGCGCGGATACGCACTAGCACCAGCAACAATTAATTTCGGCTTATGTTCGCGAGCCTTTTCAAGAACAACATCATAGTCAATCATATGTGTCTTTTCGTCTACACCATATTCAACAAAGTTATATTGAACCCCACTGAAGTTAACAGGGCTTCCATGTGTTAAATGGCCGCCATGGGAAAGATTCATGCCAAGAACGGTATCCCCTTGCTCTAAAACCGTGAAGTAAACGGCCATATTTGCTTGAGCACCTGAATGCGGCTGTACATTTGCATGCTCTGCTCCAAAAATTTGCTTCGCACGGTCACGAGCTAAATTTTCCACGACATCTACATGCTCACATCCACCGTAATAACGTCTTCCTGGGTAGCCTTCTGCATATTTATTCGTTAGCACAGATCCTTGCGCTTCCATGACTGCTTCACTGACAAAGTTTTCAGATGCAATTAGTTCGATCTTTGTTCTTTGGCGATTTAACTCATCCTGGATCGATTGAAATACTTGTTGATCCTGCTGTTCTACATGCTTCATAATAAAATCCTCCCTTTTCAACGAAACGATTTCCTAGTAGATATGTATTCTTCTATTTTGAAAATTCTATTTTATTTTATCATGTTTTCATTTTGAATAGAATAAGAATCCTACTTTGCAATGAATGGCTGCCGCCTGCACTCTATTTTAGCAGGATTCATTTTCACTTGTACGCTTATACACCGCACGTGTGCCGCCAATCAGCTTAGGTCTAGTTGTCGCCATTGTTACATGGGCTTCTCCCACAAACTTTTCCGCTGCTCTGATCGGAACGGCTACAGGCTTCAAGTGCATCCCAATAAAGGTATCCCCGATATCCATCCCTGCATCTGCTTGAATATGCTCAACAACAACCGGATCTTGAAAATGATTAAAAGCATAGGTTGCCATCGCTCCCCCTGCATTTCGAACAGGAATGACTGTCACTTCTGTCAGCTTTCTTTCTTCTGCCGTTGTTCGCTCCACAACTAACGCCCTATTCAGATGCTCACAGCATTGAAAGGCAAGCGCTACCCCCGTTTGCTCTTGCAGCTTTTTCATTTGTGAAAAAATCATTTTAGCCACTTGCTCGGTCCCCGCTGTGCCAATTTTCTTTCCAGCCACTTCACTTGTGCTGCAGCCGATCACAAACAGCTGGTTGGCATGTAATGATACTTGCTCGGAAAATGCCTGAAGTATGGCGGCTAATTGTTTTTGAATGTCATCTACCATAAAAGTTCACCCTTTCCTGTTTGGTAAGGAGTCAGAGTATTGTCTATCTTCATTAGGAACACTCCGGCAGTATATCTTTTGCACGACCTAAGCGTTCTACTTATAGGAGGAGCGCCTAGCCCCTCCAAGTTCATAAGCCATATCTATTCAGAAAGGCCTTCCAACTAGTTTTTCGCCATGCCTGTAGCTGATCAAGAAGCCTTCTCATAAGCTCTTGCCTTTATTTGTTTTCGTAGTTTTTAATTTTTCCAACCCGATTTTCATGACGGCCGCCTTCATATTCTGTTGTCAGCCATACTTTCGCAATTTCACGCGCAAGCCCTGGGCCAATCACACGTTCACCCATTGCAAGCATATTGCTGTCATTATGTTCACGCGTTGCTTTCGCACTGAACAAATCATGTACGAGCGCACAGCGAATGCCGTTCACCTTATTTGCGGCAATACTCATCCCAATGCCTGTCCCGCAAATGAGAATGCCCTTATCAAACTCTCCATTTGCTACTTTCTCAGCAACTGGCAATGCATAGTCCGGATAGTCAACAGACGTCCCACATTCACAGCCGAAATCCTCAAATTCAATGCCCATTTCACTCATTAAGCCTTTTATTTCCTCACGAATATTTACTCCACCATGATCAGATGCAATCGCTACCTTCATGTAGAAATCCTCCTTCAACCCAAGTCACTTTTATCATAAACCTGCCCTTATTTTGGCATAAATATCGGAAAATAGAAAGGGACAGCTCGATAAACAAATGCGCAAGCGCCTAAGGTCTCGCCGTACAAAGTGGATAATTGCCTCTCTCGATAAAGGAAAGCGCGTTTGACGTAATGTACTAAAGTTTGATAGGCGATAAGCGCCGAAGCTTAACCTGCACTTAATTACTCAAAAATTTATACGTCGTGCGACTTTTTTAGTTCCTAAGCATGAAAAAAAGCCTTCACAATGGAAGGCCTTCGTTATTAAATCTGGAAACGAGTAATCGTATTTTTTAATTTATCTGCTTGCCCTTTTAACTCATTTGCTAAGGATTCAACATTGGACATGACATCTGTTTGATGGTCTGTCGCTGTTGCAACCTCTTGGGCACCTGCTGATGTTTCTTCCGCAATGGCTGCCACCTCTTGTGATTGAGAAGCCGTTAGCTGAATACTTTGCATTTGACGGTCCACTAGTGAAGTAATAGCAGAAACAGATAAAGCCATTTCATTGACTGTTGTCGTCATTTCTTCAATAACAACATTTGTTTCTGTCCCTTTTTTTGCTTCTTCATTAGCCATTTCAACCTGTTCAGCAATTTGGCGTACGACATTTTGCACTTCAGCTTGAATATTTTTAATTAAATCAGAGATCCCCTGTACGGCATGGGCACTTTCATCTGCTAGCTTTCTTACTTCTTCGGCAACGACAGCAAAGCCTTTGCCATGTTCACCTGCACGAGCCGCTTCAATCGATGCGTTGAGAGCAAGAAGATTGGTTTGAGCGGCAATATCTCCTACCAATTGGATGATTTGCTCAACCTTAGCTGCATTTTCTTCTAAACGCTTTACTGTTTGAAGGGATTGCTGATTTTCATTCGCAAGACTCTCAATTCCTGACACAAGAGAATGAATAATTCTCTTCGAATCATGCAAGTCTTGCACCATTTCAGTTGAAACCACTTCAGATGCCTTTGCCTTGTCTTGCACTTCTTCAGCAATTCGAATGACATCATCCACTGATTCAGCTGTTGATTGAATCGCGATCGCTGAATTATCTGCTCCAATGGAGATTTCATTGATTGTTCTAGAAATCGCATCTGCTTGCTCAGCTGCAAAAGTTGATTCCTTGGATATAGCAATTACCTTGTCGTTCGTTTCACGAAAATTCTCATCAATTTGATGAACCATTTCTCTAAGATTGGCAAGCATATCATTAAATGCAAGACCTAATGAGCGGATTTCATCATCTGCTTTAGACAATTTTACATCCTCACGAATATTTCCTTGAGCGGCCTTTAATGCCATTTTCTCAAGTCTTTGCAATGGCTTTATAATGACACCAGCTGCAAAAAAGGCTAAAATCCCCGACCAAATAATCCCAAGGCTAAGTGTAATAATCGAATAGACTACTTCTCCAAATGGAAGGATATCCTGAATCATCGGGTATAAAAAGTAAATAAAGAAAGCAGATGTTGAATACGTAATGACTGCTAATATCGTTGTAAACAACACAAGCTTCTTTCTTAAACCAAATTTATAATTCTGTTTCTCCTCCATTATGGTCCCCCTTGTAATCTTTCTGTAAAATTGGCGTTATTTTCCGAATCATTTCATTTAGTTCTTTATATGTGTCCCTATAGCTCATAAGGGGACCACCAAAAGGATCCATGATATCGGGATTTCCGCTTTCTCCTGCAAATTCCTTGAGTGTGTACGTCTTTCCAGCAGCTGCTGGATACATACTGAGAACGGCAGCCTTATGGCTCAATGTCATCGTTAAAATATAGCTCGTCCAATTTACGAGCTGTTCATTCATCATGGCTGACTGATGTTGATTAAAGAGGATCCCCTCTTCTGCAAGCACTTTTATTGTATTTTCTGATGCCGCACTGCCATCCATTGCATAAACACCAGCTGATTTCACTTCAACATTTGGAAGATGATTCTTCAAAATGGCTTCAGCCATCGGGCTCCGACACGTATTTCCTGTACAAACAAATAAGACGCGAGTCATAGCTGTGCCTCCTTTCCCCCATTATAAGCCAAAACGCCCAGATTCAATAGTGCCCATCGATAAATTTATTCTTACTTTTTTTGAAAAGATTTTGTCAAATGAACAAATACTCAGAACGCTTAGTCATCCTCAAGCAAAACAAAAGCCAAGTCTTCCAAAAAAGGTACTCTTTACCTCTCCCGGAAGGCTTGGCTTTGTGAACTGGAGCACCTCTAATCAGAAGGCTCTTTCGTAAACATTATTGCTATTTTAGTAAAGCTTGATTTTCGCTCTAATCAACCGACTGATTGGGTAAATCATATTTTGACATTTAATTTATAAACAACATTTTTTTCGAAAATAACCTATCGAAAAAACACTTTTACCTGTTTAAAGAATACGCTGCTGAAGCACTCTTTCTAGCGATTGTCATGGATCCACCCACAGCAATTTCCTTGTGGACGAGCAAAAAAAAGCTAGCCAAACAAAAGTTTGATTCCAAATGCGATAAGGATGCTCCCTCCTAATGCTTCGCTATAAGAACCAAGCCACCCTTGAACCTTTCGACCAATCAAAAGACCGAGCCACGTAAGAATGGTAGCAGTCGTGCCGAAGCAGATTAACACAATGAGCATCTTCGCACCATATATTCCTAGCGTTAACCCTACTGAAAAGCTATCAAGACTGACACTAAAGCCAAAAAGGAGCAAGCCCCAGCCAACAGGTGTAATCATGCTGCTTTCTTCCTTTTTAAAACCTGACCAAATCATCTGAATGCCTAATAGTAGAAGCAGTCCGCCTCCTACATAAGTAGCAAACATACCAAATTGTTCTGATAAAAATTTGCCTGTAATCATTCCCAAAAGCGGCATCCAAACGTGAAACATTCCAATCAACAGGCCGATTTTTAGTATTTGTCTAAGCCTCAGCTTGTACATCCCCATGCCAAGACCTACCGAAAAGGCATCCATTGCTAATGCAAATGCCATTAATGTTAGTGTAAATAAAACGCTAAACAGTTCTCCCATCTATACGCCCCCTTGGACCTGCTAATTCAACATATGCACGTCCTAGGAGTTTTAGAAGATGAAACAAATTCCACAATAACGTTTTTCTGATTAGGGCGGGGGGTGATCCTACATTATTAGGAGAGTACATAGAGTAAGTGAGTCGGTTGTTCTACTTACTTTATACTAGTTTCTGAGAGTTGTTTGGGGTGCTATAAATCTTATTAAAGACTCTTTCGCTGGATTTTTCCGTCGTTCGGTGTTCTATACACCTTATTGAAGACTCTTTCGTTGGATTTTTCCGTCGTTCGGGGTTCTATACGCCTTATTGAAGACTCTTTCGTTGGATTTTCCGGTCGTTCGGGGTTCTATACACCTTATTGAAGACTCTTTCGCTGGATTTTCCGGTCGTTCGGGGTTCTATACGCCTTATTGAAGACTCTTTCGCTGGATTTTTCCGTCGTTCGGTGTTCTATACACCTTATTGAAGACTCTTTCGTTGGATTTTTCCGTCGTTCAGGGTTCTATACACCTTATTGAAGACTCTTTCGCTGGATTTTCCGGTCGTTCGGGGTTCTATACACCTTATTGAAGACTCTTTCGCTGGATTTTCCGGTCGTTCGGGGTTCTATACGCCTTATTGAAGA
>NZ_JAGIKZ010000032.1 GCF_017874625.1 Cytobacillus eiseniae
GTAGAGGATCGCTAACATCTATGACTAAGCTTCAGCGGCGATCTGCGAGGAAATTCGTGAGAATTTTTGAGCACAGGTTTTTATTGCAAACATTAATTAGGAATTATATTATATATGGCTCAGTAGCTCAGTCGGTAGAGCAAAGGACTGAAAATCCTTGTGTCGGCGGTTCGATTCCGTCCTGAGCCACCATTTGCGGGTGTAGTTTAGTGGTAAAACCACAGCCTTCCAAGCTGTTGTCGAGGGTTCGATTCCCTTCACCCGCTCCAAAATGAAATTTGTAGGAAGCAGCGAAAATCTAAATGCTACAAATAGACTAATAAAATGGGCCTATAGCTCAGCTGGTTAGAGCGCACGCCTGATAAGCGTGAGGTCGATGGTTCGAGTCCATTTAGGCCCACCATTTTAATTTTTATTCCGCAGTAGCTCAGTGGTAGAGCTATCGGCTGTTAACCGATCGGTCGTAGGTTCAAGTCCTACCTGCGGAGCCATTTTATTTATGGGGAAGTACTCAAGAGGCTGAAGAGGCGCCCCTGCTAAGGGTGTAGGTCGGGTAACCGGCGCGAGGGTTCAAATCCCTCCTTCTCCGCCATAAATAAGGCCCCTTGGTCAAGCGGTTAAGACACCGCCCTTTCACGGCGGTAACACGGGTTCGAATCCCGTAGGGGTCATATATGAAAAGATGTTAATAAAAAAGCACAAGAGAGTTCAACTCTCTTGTGCTTTTTTTATTGCTGAATTCAACTCTGCTTAATCAAACCTTTCATCCTTTTTCTTCATATTATTCCCAGAATTATTAGGATCAAAATCAGATG
Source organism: Cytobacillus eiseniae (assembly GCF_017874625.1). Classification (GTDB taxonomy): domain Bacteria; phylum Bacillota; class Bacilli; order Bacillales; family Cytobacillaceae; genus Cytobacillus; species Cytobacillus eiseniae. The sequence goes on from NZ_JAGIKZ010000032.1 coordinate 816, forward strand.
TAAATCCTGTTGAAGGTCCTCTAAATAAATCCCCTGTAGCAAGAATTTTTCCATCGGGTGGTCCGAATATAGGAGTTTTTCCTTCATTTTTATTTGCTTCGTTTAATAGGTATTCCTCTTCTTTATTACTCAATGCTAATTCCACCTTTCTAATCAAAAAATAGTCCTACTCTTCCAATAAATGAAAGTTTGATCAGTAAGCATTCAGTCATGATGAAATTCTAATACTTATGGGGTTGTTTGCTTTCTTTGTCTTATTTTGTCTTTATATACACTGGATTATGTCGAAAACACTTGAAAGTATTTAAAATCCCACGATTTATAGCAAATCTCCAATGATTCTGTCAATAAATTCAGAAAAATATTACAAGGTTATTTCAATTGACGCTCGAATAGTATTCAATAGGGCAGAAAGTTTAATGAGGAGAAGGGTTGCAGTGAATACAGTAACTAATTTTGACATGCATTTATTTCATGAAGGAACACTTTTTGAAAGCTACAAGCTTTTTGGTGCACATATTATTAAGGAAAACAATGAGACATATACACGTTTTTGTGTCTGGGCACCGAGTGCAACAAATATCAGATTAGTTGGAAATTTTAACAATTGGAATGGAGAACGCTTTCAGTTACATAGAGTAAATCAAGAGGGAATATGGTGTATTCATGTGAAGGGAAATTTACATGGTGCACTCTATAAATATGAAATGACTACACGAGATGGGAACAAACGATTGAAAATGGACCCGTATGGTTTCTGTTCAGAATTCAGGCCAGGAACAGCCTCTATTGTGTACTCGTTAGATGGGTATGAGTGGAAGGACCATCAATGGCTGCAAAGAAAGAGCGAGAAGCGTATGGATCGCATGCCAATAGCCATTTACGAGGTTCATTTAGGGTCTTGGAGACGACATGAAGATGGCACTCCGTTGTCTTACCAAGAGGCAGCAGCAGAATTAATCCCATATGTGAAAGAGCTTGGCTTTACACATATTGAATTATTACCCTTAATTGAGCATCCGCTCGACGAGTCTTGGGGGTATCAGGCAACTGGATATTATTCAGTTACAAGCAGGTATGGTTCCCCATTCGACCTCATGCATTTTATTGATCAATGTCATCAAAATGGGCTTGGTGTAATTTTAGACTGGACTCCAGGGCATTTTTGTAAGGATGGACATGGATTATATCAGTTTGATGGGTCGTATTTATATGAATATGAAACATATGAAGACAGAGAAAACATCGTCTGGGGAACAGCAAATTTTGATTTAGGAAAAAATGAAGTTAGAAGCTTCCTCATTTCAAATGCCCTGTTTTGGATGGATTATTTTCATATTGATGGGCTTAGGGTTGATGCAGTAGCTAATATTCTTTATTGGCCAAATCAATATGGGAAGGAAAATTCATTCGGTCGTGAGTTTTTACAAAGTTTAAATCAGACTGTTATTGCGCATGATCCTACGTTTTTAATGATTGCTGAAGATTCAACGAAATGGCCACATGTTACTGCACCAGTCGAGTATGGCGGCCTTGGCTTTAGCCATAAATGGAATATGGGTTGGATGAATGATGTTCTCACGTATATGGAGACCGCACCAGAATCAAGGAAGCAGGTCCATGGGAAAATGACTTTCCCGCTGATGTATGCCTATAAGGAAACCTTTATTCTCCCGTTATCGCATGATGAGGTCGTTCATGGGAAAAAGTCTTTATTGAATAAAATGCCTGGTGATTACTGGCAAAAATTTGCACAGCTCCGCCTATTGCTAGGCTATATGATTGCTCATCCTGGGAAGAAATTGCTATTCATGGGATTTGAAATTGGACAATTTGATGAATGGAAGGATAAATCAGCACTTGATTGGAACTTACTCGATTTTGAAATGCATAGAAAACTAAATCACTATGTAAAAAGGCTATTAAAATTGTACCGTCGCTCTAAGCCACTTTTCGAAATGGATCATATGAGTGAGGGGTTTGAATGGATTGATGTCCATAATTATCAGCAGTCCATCTTTTCATTTATTCGTAGGGGTGTAGATGAGGAACTTGTTGTTGTCTGTAACTTTACAGAGCGCACCTATATTGATTATCGATTAGGTGTGCCAAAGGAAGGATCCTATCGCGAAATCTTCAATAGTGATCGCGAGGAATTTGGAGGCTCCAATTGCGTGAATAAAAAGGTAGTAAGAACAGAGAACGTTGAATTTCATGGAAAGCCATGCTCGATTCGAATGACGATTCCACCATTTGGATTATCCATTATGCGTCCTGTTAAGCATCGGAAGGAGAGAAAGGGAAATGGGAAAGAAAAGATGTGTAGCCATGCTGTTAGCTGGAGGGAAAGGAAGCAGACTTAATTCCTTAACAAAAAGTTTGGCAAAACCTGCCGTTCCCTTTGGAGGTAAATATCGAATCATTGATTTTACATTAAGTAATTGTACGAATTCAGGAATTGATACGGTAGGGGTGCTTACTCAATATCAGCCGCTTGTCTTGAATTCGTATATTGGAATTGGGAGTGCTTGGGATTTGGACCGCAGAAATGGAGGAGTAACCGTTCTGCCGCCATATAGTGAGTCATCAGAGGTGAAATGGTATACAGGAACTGCAAGCGCTATTTATCAAAATCTTACTTATTTAACACAATATGAACCTGAATATGTGCTGATTTTGTCTGGAGATCATATTTATAAGATGAATTACGAGCAAATGCTTGATTATCATATTGAGAAGGGTGCAGATGTAACGATTTCAGTAATAGAAGTCCCATGGGAGGAAGCAAGCCGATTTGGGATTATGAATACAAATAGGGATATGGAAATTGTTGAGTTTGAAGAGAAACCAGAGGATCCAAAGAATAATCTCGCCTCTATGGGAATTTATATTTTTACATGGTCTCTCTTAAAAGAATATTTAAAGAAGGATAATCTGGATCCGAATTCCAATCATGATTTTGGGAAGGATATTATTCCTATGCTGCTTAGGGAACAGAAAAGGCTCTTTGCATATCCATTTAAAGGTTATTGGAAGGATGTAGGAACAGTGAAAAGCCTCTGGGAAGCAAATATGGATTTATTAGATGAAAACTGCGAATTGAATTTATTTGATTATAGCTGGCGCATTTACTCAGTAAATCCAAATCAGCCGCCACAATATATTTCACCTGGGGCAGAGGTAATTGATTCACTTATTAATGAAGGCTGTACGGTTGAGGGGGAAGTGACAAGATCTGTTCTTTTCCAAGGTGTTTCAGTTGGCAGTGGTTCATTTATTCGTGAAACAGTCGTAATGCCTAATACAGTTATTGGTCAAAATGTCTTTATTGAAAAGGCGATTATCCCTCCGAATATGAGAATACCGGATGGGACAGTGATTCAAGGTTCGAAGGAAAGCGAAGACATTATTCTCGTATCTGAGGAAATGCTAGAAGAAATGATTGGATGAGAGAAGGCTATTTTTATAAGAGAGGATTATATGGGAGGGGAAAGGATTGAATAAAAGCTTACTAGGTGTGATAGATGCAACAACCCATCATGAGGGATTAGAGGATTTAATGACCTATCGATCACTTGCAGCGATTCCTTTTGCAGGCAGGTATCGCCTAATTGATTTTGTCCTTTCGAATATGGTGAATTCGAATATTGAGAGTGTCGCTATTTTCCCTAAATTTCAATATCGATCATTAATGGATCATTTAGGGTCAGGAAAAGATTGGGATTTGAATAGGAAGAGAGATGGTCTTTTCTTCTTCCCGTCTTCAATTATAGAAGGGATTAGAAGAGGAATTGGTTCCTTCAACCATTTTGCTGCAAATATCGATTACTTTTATCGGAGTAAGCAGGAATATGCACTAATAGCAAATTGCTTTACCGTGTGTCAAATGAATTTCAAGCCAGTGTTAGAAAAACATATTCAATCAGGCTGTGATATTACAGAAATTTATCATGGTGGAAAGTCCATGCAAATGTATTTAGTAAAGATATCGCTTTTAATCGAATTGATTCATATGAGGGAGGAGACAGGATATACATGTATGAGCGATGTTGTGTCCGATATTGATCATCCTTATCGGCTATGTTTCTATGAATGGAATGGATATTCAATGATGATTGACTCGATTCAATCGTATTTTGCAGCAAGTATGGAACTTCTTCAGCCAGAGATATGGAAGAAGTTATTTTTAAAAGAAGCGCCCATTTATACAAAGGTGAAGGATGAACCACCTACACGATATTCAAAAGAATCATCTGTCCGCCATTCCATGATTGCGAATGGCTGTCAAATGGAGGGGACAGTTGAAAATAGCATCATTTCAAGAGCAGTATCAATCGGAAGAGGCTCGATCGTCAAGAACTGTATTATCATGCAGAAAACGCAAATAGGGGAGAATTGCTTGCTAGATTCTGTCATTATTGATAAAGATGTAAGACTTGAGTCAGGTACGGTCATTACAGGTTCTAGCTCATCCCCTTACGTGATTCAAAAGGGAAAAAGGCAAGGAGCGCTGATGAGTTCGTGAACATTCTATTTGTCGTTTCAGAGTGCGTCCCATTTGTAAAATCAGGAGGATTGGCAGATGTTGCTGGTTCTTTGCCAAAGGAACTGGCAAAGCAAGGACTCGATATTCGCGTGATTCTGCCGAAATACAGTACTATATCAGATGAGTACAAAAAACAGATGAAGAAAAAGGCAGATTTTATTGTAGAAGTCGGATGGAGAAAGCAATATTGCGGAATTGAAGAACTTGTTCATCAAGGAATTACTTATTATTTTATTGATAATGAATATTATTTTTCTCGTGAACAATTGTATGGATATTTTGATGACGGGGAACGTTTTGCTTTTTTTAATTTAGCAGTGATTGAAGCTCTTTCCTACCTTTCATTTCAACCAGCGATCATCCATTGCCATGATTGGCATACAGGAATGATTCCATTTCTTTTAAGCATTTCTAAAAACTACGTGGCTATTCGAACGGTATTTACGATCCATAATCTTCAGTTTCAAGGAATTATGCCTAGGGAGACATTATCCGATTTGTTTGGATTAAGTGAGCACTATTTTCATGTAGATCAGTTGGAATATTATGGGGATGTTAATTTAATGAAAGGGGGAATTGTTGCTGCAGATCATTTGACGACCGTTAGCCCGACCTACAAACAGGAAATTCAAACGTATACATATGGGGAAGGGCTCCATGATTTATTGAAAAGCCGGGCAACTGATCTAGCAGGAATTCTCAATGGAATTGATGATGCATTCTATCATCCTGGGGAGGATCCTTTTTTATATAAATGCTATAGCAATCCATCGGGAAAAAGAGCAAATAAATTATATATACAAGAGCATTTTGGACTCCCCAAAAAAGAGGAGACGCCACTTATTGCTATGATCACAAGACTTACAGAGCAAAAGGGAATTGATCTTGTCCATCGTGTGTTTCGAGAGTTAATGGCAGAGGATATTCAATTGATTATTCTTGGCTCTGGTGAGAAAGAATATGAAAATTTCTTCAGAGAGATGGAAGGGTACTATCCTCATAAATGTAAGACATATATCGGTTTTGATGAGGGTCTTGCTCATCAAGTATATGCAGGGGCGGATCTATTTCTTATGCCCTCTAAATTTGAACCATGCGGACTCGGGCAATTAATTGCCATGAAATATGGAGCTGTTCCGATCGTAAGAGAAACAGGAGGACTTACAGATACGGTACAGTCCTATAATCTACTTACAGGTGTAGGGAATGGTTTTACATTTAGTCATTATAATGCGCACGACATGTTATTTACGATTAAAAGGGCACTCAGTTTCTATCAGGATAAAGAATGTTGGCAAACGATCGTAGGAAATGCAATGGCTAGGGATTATAGCTGGACACAATCTGCTTCTCAATATCGAGAGCTTTACTTGAATCTTGTCTCAAGGAGTGAAAGCCATGTTTTCTAGCAAAGAAGGATTTAAAGAAGCCTTTCTGAAAAAGCTTGAGATGACATGTGGGAAAAGCTTTGGTGAGAGCACGAAGCGGGATCATTATTCTACACTTGGGCAAATGGTGAGGGAATATGTGAGTACAAGCTGGATCAATACGAATGAACGTTATCGTATGGGGAAGGGCAAGCAGGTGTATTATTTGTCTATTGAGTTCCTGCTTGGGCGGTTGCTTCAACATAATTTAATGAATTTAGAAATGGAGGAACTCGTTCGAGATGGGCTTGAGGATTTGGGGATCGATCTGTATGAACTAGAAGAAACCGAGTCTGATGCTGGTCTTGGAAATGGTGGTCTAGGAAGATTGGCTGCTTGCTTTATGGATTCCCTTGCGTCATTAGATTTACCTGGTCATGGATGTGGCATTCGCTATAAGCATGGCTTATTTGAACAGAAAATTGTTGATGGATATCAGGTCGAGCTGCCAGAGCAATGGCTGCGTCATGGACATGTATGGGAAGTAAGACGAGCAGAATTGGCGATTGATGTTCCATTTTGGGGAGAGGTAAAAACGAAAGAGGAAAATGGAAAATTGCTGTTCCATCATGTGAATGCGGAAACAATTACTGCTGTTCCATATGATATGCCGATTGTAGGCTACAAGACGGATACAGTAAATACTCTTCGCCTTTGGAATGCTGAACCTGCTCCATTTCCCGCTGATCAGGATATTTTAAAATATAAACGGGAAACAGAATCTGTTTCTGAATTTCTGTATCCAGATGATACTCATGATGAAGGTAAAATACTGCGGTTAAAGCAGCAGTATTTTCTTGTGTCAGCTAGTATTCGTTCGATCATTCGCTCCCATCGAAAGCGATACGGCAGTCTCCACTCCTTTCCTGAACATGTAGGCATTCATATTAACGATACACATCCCGTATTGGCGATTCCAGAGTTAATGCGCATTTTGGTTGATGAAGAAGGAATGCAATGGGACGCGGCATGGAAGATCACGGTTCAAACTGTATCTTACACAAATCATACAACCTTAACAGAGGCACTTGAAAAATGGCCTGTGCGTATTTTTCAGCCGTTATTGCCACGTATTTATATGATTGTCGAAGAGATTAATGAACGTTTTTGCCGCTCACTCTGGGAACGATACCCAGGTGATTGGAAGCATATTGAGCGCATGGCGATTATTGCTCATGATGAAGTGAAGATGGCTCATCTTGCCCTAGTGGGAAGTTTCAGTGTGAATGGTGTAGCATCCCTTCATACAGAGATATTAAAGAAACAGGAAATGAATGACTTCTATCAAATTTATCCTGAGAAATTTAATAATAAAACAAATGGAATTACACATAGAAGATGGTTATTAAAGGCAAATCCAATGCTTGCCCAATTAATTTCAGATGGAATTGGCGATCACTGGATCCGAGAACCCGAACGCTTGAGTGAATTAGTAAAATATAGAGAGGACGTAGCTTTTCTACAGCAGCTATCAATCGTAAAACATCGGAATAAAGAGCGGTTAGCGGCTAGGATGGAGGAGCAGACTGGAATTGCCATTGATCCATCATCGATCTTTGATATTCAAGTGAAACGTCTGCATGCCTATAAAAGACAGCTATTAAATATTTTGCATGTCATGTATTTGTCTAATCGGCTGAAAGAGGATTCTAGCTTTCACATTCATCCACGTACCTTTATTTTCGGAGCGAAAGCCTCACCTGGTTATTATTACGCAAAGAAAATTATTAAACTGATTCATACAGTGGCGGAAAAGGTAAATCATGACCCATTCTTAGCTGACAGGCTAAAGATTGTGTTTCTCGAAAATTATCGTGTGTCACTAGCAGAGGAAGTCTTCCCTGCCGCAGATATTAGTGAACAAATCTCAACAGCAAGCAAGGAAGCTTCTGGAACAGGGAATATGAAATTTATGATGAATGGTGCGATCACTGTCGGAACATTAGATGGTGCAAATGTAGAAATGAAAGAACGGGCGGGGGCAGAAAATCTATTTATTTTCGGGCTTACTGCTGATCAAGTGCAAAATTATTATCAAAATGGCGGGTATCATTCAATGGACTATTATCATCATGACAATCGTATTCGCCAAGTAGTCAATCAGTTAACAAATGGTTTCTTTCCTGATATGGATGATGAATTTGAACCGATCGTTGACTCACTGCTCATGGAAAATGATCAATATTTTGTTCTTCGAGATTTTGATGCTTACGTGACTATTCAAAAACAAGCAGGGAAAATATATGAAAATCAGGAGAAATGGCGAAAAATGTGTTTAATGAATATTGCAGGATCTGGCTATTTCTCAAGTGATCGGACGATTAATCAATATGCAGAAGAGATATGGCATTTGAATAAATAATTGGAGATACCATTAATCTCCTCTAAAAATAGGCAGTGTACAGCAGCGGAATGCACCACCTGATTTGGTGATTTCCGTTATATCTATTTCAATGACATCATAGCCTCTTTGTCGCAATTTATTGTTTAATCCTTCATTTATCGGTAAACTAATGATTTTTTTATTGCCGATAGAAAGGATATTTGGAGCATGTGTCAAGAGCTCATCCTTTGTCACTTCAATGAAATGATAGCGTGATGCAAGTCTTTTCACATGTACACCATTGACTGCATCAGGGCAAATAATGACCTCATCAGGTGAGACAATATTAAAAACACAATCAAGATGGAGAAATGTTTCATTGAATGAAATAGGTATGACATCGTATAGAGGAAGCATTGTTTTCAAATGCTCGATTGCCTGTATAGTTGTTCGAGTGCTTACCCCAGCATAGATTGTTTTTCCATCAATAAGGATATCTCCACCTTCCATTTTTCTGTTTTCTAAATGATGGAAATGCATTTTGTTCTGTTTAAGCCATTGGATAAGCGACTTATCTTCGCCTTGGCGAAGATAAGTTTCCATTTCAGCAACATAAATAGTTGTGCCTATCGTAAATCCAATATCTCTTGTAAAAACTTGATCTGGATATTTTTTATCAGGAGGCAGCAGAATGACTTCGACACCATGGTTTTTAAGTGCACGAACAAAATGACGATGCTGTTTCAATGCTAAGTCTATATTAACGGGCACATTTTTAAATTCCTGATGGTTCGGGTCATTAATGGCTATATACCTTGGCTCACACATGATTACTTTTTGGAGGGGAGCGTATTCATTAGAACAAGAAATATCGATGCTCTGTAAAGACATAAATGATCCTCCTGAATAAATTGATTACGTTCTTGCAGCAGATCGGAGCAGCTTAATGAAATGATTATCGTCTACTCTTCTTCTTCATTTACGTAACCATCTGATTGATGATATTGAACATCCCCGTACGGTGCTTCGATTCCCTCTTCATCAAGCATGGCTTCATATTCCTCATGCTTTTTCGATGGATAGATCGTTCTTTCGGTTCCTTCTAGGTTATTGCCAATGAATGTCTCATAATCCTCTGTAAAGCCTTCATCATCATGACCTTCATTATAAAGAGAGTTGTAATCCTCATAATCTCCTCGTAAATCAGAAGGGGTTTCAGACGTGCCAAAGCGCGCGACTTCTTGAAAGCTATCCTCATTGTCAATCACCTCTCTAAATTGACGATGTTGAAAGGTATTGCCATGTGCGGGCTCAAGGACATCCTCTTCTACTGGACGGTCACTAGGAACCTTTTGTTCAGGGCTGTGCTCTTTGCAATAGAGAGTTTGAGGGAGAACTTCGAGCCGTTCATAAATAATCTCATTCCCACATACTTTGCATTTTCCATAGGTCCCGTCTTCCATTGCCTGTAAAGCTGCATTAATCTTATTTACTTCAGAATCATGATGCTCCTCTAAAGCAAAATCCTTCTCTCTTTCATATAACTCTGAGCCCATATCTGCAGGGTGATTATCATATAAGGAAAGCTCACCAACTGTTTCTCGTGCATTGACATTTTCTAAGCTTCCTTCTTTTTCATCATGGAGAAGGTTTTCTAATGTTTCTTTTTCCTCTATTAGCTGATCTCTTAATTGATTCAGTTGTTGTTTCGTTAACATTCTAATCTCACATCCTCATCAGATTCATCTGAAACTTCCTATGTTGAAATAGGGATATGAATTTAGTATGAACGTTATTAGTAAAATCATGTCAAAGAAAAAAAGCCTTTGCAATGAGCAAAGACTTTCTTGAAATTACATAAAGTACCCAATAAAAAGGCCAATTGATAATAAAAAGCCAAAAATTGTATTCGTTTGAGCGGTTGCTTTCATCGCAGGCATCATCGTAATAGGAATTGTCTTACCAATAAATCCTTTTGTTGCCTTAATTGCCTTTGGTGCACTTAGTACGACGATGGCTAACCATGGAGAAATAATGTTCATAAATATTAGAATGAAGACCCAGATATATGAAACAATAAACATGCTTGCAAGTAAACGGATGGCACTTTGGCGCCCAATTAATATTGCCAATGTTTTCCGTCCAAATTCTTTATCCCCATCTAAATCACGAATATTATTGGAAAGCATGATTGCACCAACTAGAATGAAACTTGGAATGGACACGAGAATACTAGTCGTAGAAACCGTTCCTGTTTGAATAAAGTAAGAAATCAAGATGATGATCATTCCCATGAAAAATCCTGATACGAGTTCTCCAAAAGGTGTATGAGCGATTGGCATAGGACCACCTGTATATAAATAGCCGATTAACATACAGAAAAGCCCAACAAGTGCTAGCCACCAGCTGCTGCTCATACAAATGTAAATACCTAGTAATAAGGAAATTCCATAAAGTGAAAGGGCTAAATTCATAATCGTCTTCGGTTTAATCCCATCTCGAACAATCGCCCCGCCGATTCCAACTGATTCCTCTGTATCTAGTCCTCTTTTGTAATCATAGTATTCATTAAACATATTCGTTGCTGCTTGGATGAGCAGACTGGCAATAAGCATTGCGAAAAATAATCCAAAGTGAACAGTCGTTACTTGCATAGCTAATGCTGTACCTAGCAGAACAGGTACAAAAGCGGCTGTTAGCGTATGAGGTCTTGTTAATTGCCACCAAACTCTCCAGTTCCTCGAATTGGAGGGCTGAAGGCTTGTATGCGTCTGTGGTTGCATATAACTCTCCCCTTATCTTCTATATATGAAATGAATCAAACTTATATATTATAACGATAATTACTTGTCCTGTCAAAAAGAGCAAATACTCTCAACATCTAGTCTATGGAATCGATAGGAGGGTGTCAATGGAAGAATGAAACAGTTAATTGTTGATTTTTTTAGGTTGTTTCATTCCTTATGTCGAATCGTTAAAAGTAATGGAGAAATGTGAAAAACAAAGGGAGTGACGCTGATGATTGACATATGAATGAAAAGAAGTGTATGGTACAATTAGCGTAGACGAAGGATAACAGCAATCGGCTGTTGTTGGAGGGATTTTTTTGGTTACGATACAAGGAACGGAGCTAAAAGAAGGAATCCTGAAAGCGATCGAGAGGGCAAAAAATTTATCTAAACCAATTTTAGTAAGTGAAGTGCAAGAAATTCATCGTATCGACCCTCTTTCATTTTTCGCAGCAGGGAACAAGCTCTATTTAGGAGAACGTTTTTTCTGGAAGGACCCGTCAAATGAGACATTTATGATCGGTCTTGGAATATGTAAACAAATTCAATCGGATCAGGCAGCTGACCGCTTTTTTCTTGTGGAAAAGGAATGGAAAAGCTTTATAGAGGATGCGATTATTTATAATCGTTATCAAAAAAATGGAATCGGTCCTGTGATGTTTGGTGGATTTTCATTTGATCCGCTTAAAGCTAAAACAAAGCTTTGGTCCAAATATTCAAATTCTCTTTTCCATATTCCAAAATTTATGTACAGTGAGCTCAATGGGAAAGCCTATTTAACTACCAATGTGGTTTGTACTCAACATGATCATGCCTCTTTAGCAGAAATGATTAGTGCAGAAAGAAAAGTATTTATTACAGCTGGAGCAGAACTTAATGAAGAGAAAAATGAGCTGATCAATGAGGAAGAGATTCATCCTGAAAAATGGAAAGAAACAGTCACTGCTGTTGTGAATGAACTGAAAGCGGGTTCATTGAAGAAAGTAGTCTTAGCAAGGGAAACAAGACTTCGTTTCAATCAGACCATTCAAATTGAGCAGGTGCTTAAGCATTTACTTAAAGAACAGCAAGAAAGCTTTATATTTGCGTTTGAATCCAATGGGGATTGCTTTATAGGGGCTTCTCCTGAACGGCTTGTAAAGAAAAATGGCACAAGCTTCTTGACAACCTGTCTTGCAGGTTCCAGTGCAAGAGGGAAGACAGAAGAGGAAGATCAGCGACTAGGAAATGAACTATTAAATGACCCGAAGAATAGCATTGAGCATCATTATGTCGTTCGAATGATTAAAGAGGCAATGGAAGCAGTATGTGAAGAAGTGACGCTTCCTAACAAAACCGGGCTGCTAAAAATGAGAGATATTCAGCATCTATATACACCGGTGACTGGCAAAGCAAAAAAAGATACGTCTCTGCTTTCATTAGTGGACCGTTTGCATCCAACACCTGCATTAGGTGGTTTACCTAAGATGGAAGCTGTTCAAAAAATTAGAGAAGTCGAAGAATTAGACCGTGGCTTTTATGGAGCGCCAATCGGCTGGATGGACTATGAAGAAAATGGCGAATTCGCCGTATCTATTCGTTCAGGTCTTATTCAAGGAGATGAAGCATCTATTTTTGCAGGTTGTGGTGTTGTAGAGGATTCGATCGCTGACAGTGAATACATCGAAACAAAAATTAAATTTCGACCGATGTTAACGGCACTAGGAGGAATAATCAAATGAATCATCAAGAGTCTCTAACCTCTTATATTGCTGCGTTTGTTTCTGAATTATATAAAAGTGGGGTAGAGGATGTCGTTGTCAGCCCAGGCTCAAGGTCTACCCCGATGGCAATGGTGATTCATGAGCATCCTGAACTTCGTGTGCATATTCATGTAGACGAACGTTCGGCTGCCTTTTTTGCGTTAGGAATAGCAAAAGCTTCGAAAAGGCCAGTCGCCATTCTTTGTACATCAGGCACAGCAGCTGCGAACTACTTTCCTGCTATTGCTGAAGCAAATATTTCAAGAGTTCCATTAATTGTCATGACCGCCGATCGTCCGCATGAATTAAGAGATGTTGGTGCTCCACAGGCAATTGATCAAATTCATTTGTATGGAAATCATGTGAAATGGTTCGTAGAAATGGCACCACCAGAGAACACAAAGGAAATGATCCGCTATGCAAGAACGGTATGTGCGAGAGCCGCAAGTACAGCATTGCGTGCACCAGCAGGTCCTGTTCATTTGAACTTTCCATTTAGAGAGCCATTAATTCCCCAATTGGATCGAGATGATTTATTTGAATTAAACGAACGTGCTCATGGGTATGTAAAGATTCAATCGGGTGATGTATCTCTAACAAAAGCACAAGCAGAGGAAATGGCAGAAAGCATCACTGCGTATAAACGAGGCATGATTGTATGCGGTCCGATTGAAACAGATGGGTTTGCAGAAGCAGTCACTCAATTGGCAAAGAAGCTTAAGCTGCCCATTCTAGCTGACCCGCTTTCCCAGTTAAGAAGTGGAAAGCATGATGGCACCTTTATTATTGATACATATGATACTTTTTTGAAAAACGAGGCAGCAATGCAGCAGTTGAAGCCAGATCTAATTATTCGTTTTGGAGCAATGCCTGTTTCTAAGTCATTGACGATTTTCTTAAAAGAGTGTGAGGATGTCCGCCAATTTGTTGTTGATGGTGGCGGTGGCTGGCGAGATCCTGGTATGATTTCAACAGAAATGATTTATTGCCAAGAAACGAACCTATGTCATTCGATTCTGCCATTTATAGAAGAAAGAACGGATTCTTGTTTTTTTGATCAGTGGAAAGATGTGAATCAATTAACTAGGCACCACCTTGCGAAAATAAATGAGACAGATGCGCTAAGTGAAGGGAAGTTATTTTCTCAATTAGCTGAAACTCTTCCTAAAGGAGCAACCCTTTTTGTTGGCAATAGTATGCCAATTAGAGATTTAGATACCTTTTTCCATTTTAATGAAAAAGGGATAAAAATCATGGGAAATCGAGGCGCGAACGGAATTGATGGAGTCGTTTCAACTGCTTTAGGTGCAGCAACGCGTTCACAGCCACTTTATTTAGTTTTAGGCGATTTAACCTTCTTCCATGATTTAAATGGATTAATTGCTGCGAAGCAATATGATATTCCGATTCATATTATTTTAATTAATAATAATGGCGGGGGAATCTTTTCCTTCCTTCCACAAGCAAACCACCCAAAGAATTTTGAAAAACTATTTGGTACACCTTTGAATTTGGAATTCGAGCATGTAGTGAAAATGTATGGTGGGGAGTACGAGCTAATTAAAGATTGGAGACAATTTGCAGACGTACTCACTCATGATTGTAGTGGGTTAAAAGTTACAGAAATTACAACAAATCGGGACAGGAATTTAGCCGAACATCGAGAATTATGGGCGTCAGTTTCCCAGGAAATAAGTCGATTATTAGCAGGCGAATGCTGATGAAATATCGTGTCGATGGGATAAACTATTATGTGGATTCTTGGGGGAATAAGGAAGCATTTCCTTTCTTGCTTCTCCATGGCTTTACTGGAAGTGCCACATCCTGGAGAAAGCTCAAACCAGACTGGGAACAAACGTTAAATGTATTTGCACTAGATATTATTGGGCATGGACAATCTGATTCCCCTATTGGTGTAGGGAGATACGAGATAGAGGCTGCAGCAAATGATATTGCCGAGCTGATGGACCAAATAGGGATTGAGCAAATCGATCTCCTAGGGTATTCCATGGGTGGCAGGCTCGCACTTACATTTGCAATTAAGTTCCCCAAAAAGGTGAGAAAGCTTATTTTAGAAAGTTCTTCACCAGGCCTCAGGACTGCTGAGGAACAAGAAATAAGAAGATTACAGGATTTGAAGCTAGCGACAACAATTAAAGATCATGGACTCGCTCATTTTGTTGATTATTGGGAGAACATCCCTCTATTTCAAAGTCAAAAAAGACTGCCAGTGGCTATTCGAGAAGAAATTAGAAATGAACGAATGAAAAACTCACAAGATGGCTTATTTTATAGCCTAAAAGGGATGGGCACAGGTGCTCAGCCTTCTTGGTGGGATGAGTTAGATGCATTGAATACGCCTACACTTCTTATAACAGGAAGCTTAGACAAGAAGTTTTGTACGATAGCAGAACAAATGCAAGAATCAATAAAATTCTCATCAGTGAAAACGGTTTTCGATTGTGGACATGCAATACATGTGGAGAAACCGAAAATATTTGGTACAATAGTAAATGAATTCTTGTCGAATGAAAAAAGGAAAACCTTTTAACATGCGAGAATACATCCAAAAGGAGGATTTTGTAATGTCAGCAGTAGAATGGATTGCCGGAAAACAGTATCAAGAAATTATGTATGAAACATACAATGGAATTGCAAAGATTACAATTAATCGCCCTGAAAAGCATAATGCGTTTACACCAAGAACGGTGATGGAATTAATAGATGCATTTGCTTTTGCACGAGATGATTCAAATGTTGGTGTCATTATTTTAACAGGTGCTGGAGACAAAGCATTCTGTTCAGGTGGAGACCAATCTGTTCGTGGACATGGTGGATATGTGGGAGACGATCAAATCCCACGTTTAAATGTTCTTGATTTACAACGCTTAATTCGTGTGATTCCGAAACCAGTTATCGCAATGGTAAAGGGATATGCAATTGGCGGAGGACATGTATTACATATCGTTTGTGATTTAACAATTGCTGCAGATAATGCTGTATTTGGTCAAACTGGCCCGAAAGTCGGCAGCTTTGATGCGGGTTATGGCTCAGGCTATTTAGCAAGAATTGTCGGACATAAAAAAGCACGTGAAATTTGGTACTTATGCCGTCAATACAATGCACAAGAAGCATTGGATATGGGATTAGTGAATACGGTTGTTCCTCTTGCTGATGTAGAAGCAGAAACAATCAAATGGTGTGAAGAAATGCTTGAAAAGAGTCCAACAGCTCTTCGCTTCTTGAAAGCAGCATTTAATGCAGATACAGATGGACTTGCAGGAATCCAGCAATTTGCAGGAGACGCTACATTGCTTTACTATACAACAGAGGAAGCAAAAGAAGGCCGCGATGCGTTTAAAGAAAAGCGCAAGCCAGATTTTGGTCAATTCCCACGTTTTCCTTAAATCGATTGAACAGCTTGATGGGTATCTTCCATCAGGCTTTTTTATTAAGTACAATGAGTTTGGCAGATCTATTATCTATATCGGCTGATATCTACTATGAATGCTGGCGTTAAATTATTTGGAAATTGTGAGGAACATTAAATGACAAATCAATTCATACCTAATTTTATAAAAAAGCGTGCTTCTTTAACGCCAAATAGAGAGGCGATTGAATTTAAGGGGAAAACTTACACATTTTCTAAGCTATATGACAAATCCTATCAAATTGCTGGTCAATTATCTGCACTTGGTTTGAAAAAGGGTCAGTATGTTGGGGTACTGCTTAATAATCATGCGGATACAGCATTGATCTATGTAGCTTTCCAGCTGATTGGTTTGCGGGCGGTTATATTAAATAATCGATTAACATCAGCAGAGCTTGCCTGGCAATTGAAAGATTCTAAAGCGCAATTCGTCGTGACTGAGGAGGAATTCTCTGCAAAATGGCACTCCATACAAGAATCTCTTCCAAATTTAAAGGGAATTGTAAAAGAAGAATTAGTTGGGTCCGCATTTATTGCCCCAATTGTTGTTGATGAAGTAAATCTTGAGGATGTATGTACAGTGATGTATACGTCTGGGACGACAGGACACCCAAAAGGTGTTCTCCAAACTTATGGGAATCATTGGTGGAGTGCAGTTGGCTCTGCTCTAAATCTCGGACTTTCTGAGAAGGACTGCTGGCTTTGTGCGGTTCCGATGTTTCATATTAGCGGCTATTCAATTTTAATGAGAAGCCTGATTTATGGAATGAAGATTGTCATCCTTGACTCCTTTGATGAAAAAAATACGATCCAAAGGATTCACTCTGAAAAAGTTACGATCATGTCTGTCGTTGCGACGATGCTTCAGCGCATTGTTTCAGAATTAAAAGATGAGAGGTTGCCAGTTGATTTTCGCTGTATGCTGCTAGGCGGTGGGCCCGCACCTAAGACATTACTTGAACAATGCCTTACAAAGCAAATTCCTGTTTTTCAAACGTATGGAATGACAGAAACAGCTTCACAAATTGTGACACTAGCCCCTGAGGATAGCTTAAAGAAGCTAGGATCAGCAGGAAAGCCACTATTCCCTTCTGCACTTAAAATAATCAATGTGAATGGCAGAGAAGCAGAAGCCAATGAGGCTGGAGAGATTTTCGTAAAGGGGCCCAATGTAACTAGTGGTTATCTTAATCGAAAAGAGGAAACGGAAAAACAATTTGCTGGTCAATGGTTTTCAACAGGGGATATAGGCTATGTTGATGAAGAAGGTTTTCTGTATGTACTTGATCGGCGTTCAGATTTAATCATTTCTGGCGGGGAGAATATTTATCCTGCTGAAATCGAGGGTGTACTTGTTTCCCATCCTGCTATCACAGATGCAGGTGTGATTGGAATGAAGGATGAACAATGGGGAGAAGTGCCTGTTGCATTTGTCGTGACGAAAGATAACAATATCCAGGAAGAACTAATCCATTATTGTCAGCAACATTTAGCGAAATATAAAGTGCCAAAGCAAATTTCTTTTCTCGACGTTATGCCAAGAAATGCAGCAAAGAAAATCATGCGTAAAGAGCTGCGTAAATTGCTTGATTGAGGGGAAAATCATCAGAGGGAAATCCCTCTGATGAGATCATTATGAATACTCCGGTTCAAATGTTTTGCAATCTGTTTCCTTGCTATTATTTGCCGTATCCCCTTTATGGCTGACAACATAAATTTGTTCAGCTCCACATTTATTTCCACGTTCCCAGTACGTACAATTATTTACTTCACACAAGACATCTTTGGCCATTACGCTTCACTCCTCTGGATATCTTCGGTGGGGTTTGCCACCTATTATATTTTGTGGAGGTTAGGAAGTTCTGATTCCTTCCAATTGAAGGACTAACTGCTGCACTTATTGTAATAAAGAAAAAACCTACCAAAATTGGAGGTTTACTCATTTAATGCGGTATTCAATGCTTTTAAATTTGCTTCCATAATCGAAAAATAAGTCGCTTGATTTTTGATATCCTCATTTGTAAGTACTGATAGATTATGCAGTACTTGTGGTGCTGCACCAAGCTCCTTCTGAATAATTTCAGTAAGCTTTGTACTTACATTTTGTTCAAAAAACACATATTTTAATTGTTGTTTCTTTCCTTCAGCAATGATTTTTTCTAAATCCTTTTGTGTTGGTTCATCAGATGAGTTGAGGCCTGAAATACTTATTTGTTTCAAGCCGTAGCGTTCCTCCCAGTAACCATAGGCAGAATGCGAAACAATAATCTCCTTATGCTTTGCCTCTTGAATCGTTTGAGAGAAATCGGCATCTAGTTTTTCAAGCTCACTAGCGAGCTGCTGATAATTTGCTTCGAAATTCTCTTGCTGTTCTGGCATTTTTTTAATTAATGCCTGTTTGATTTCTTCAGCTAAATCCTTTGCATAAAGGGGATCCAGCCAGACATGTGGATCAATATCTCCGTGGTGGTGGCCGTCTTCATGATCGTGTTCATGATCATGATGATCTTCTTCCTTCGTACTAGCAGGCAGTAGTTGAACATTTTCTCCAGCAGCTAGCAAGACCACTTCTTCATTAGCTAACGTCTTTTGAGTTTTTTCAACAAATCCTTCCAATCCAAGTCCAACATAAATAAACAGGTCTGCTTCTGCTAATTTGATCATATCTTTTTGCGTAGGTTCAAATGAATGTTCATCTGAACCAGGGGGATACACAGTAGAAGTTTCCACGTAATCGCCGCCAATTCGATCAGTGAAATACTGTAATGGATAAACGGTCGTATAAATAGAGAGTTTCTGATTGTCTGTTTCTGTTGCCACTTCTTCATCTGATGTATTCGTACATCCAACTAAAACGGTTAGTAGGATTAAAAACAATACTAGCTTTTTCATGTAATCTCCTTTTCCCTTGAGGGGTGTTTCTATTTTTATTTATGTTCTTTTTAAAAGGCTCTTTTTTAAATGCGTGACATAGCAATAATCTTTATTTAAAAGATGCCAATTAACTTTATATTCTGAGAATAAATCGTATCTATTACGATTTAAATAACAAAAAAATAATCCGTAATCATTCCGATTCACAAAAGTAATTCTACAAAAAAAGTATGAAAAAATCAAGAGTAAAATTTGTTTAAAAGAACATTTTTTTGTATCCTTTAATTAGAACAAATTTATGAAGCAAGGAGAAAGAAAATGAGACTACTTGAAGAGATTCTAGATTTCAATGAACAATTTGTAGAAGAAAAAAAATACGAAAAATACACAACAACCAAATTGCCTAATAAAAAAATGGTTTTATTAACATGTATGGATACACGCTTAGTTGAATTGCTTCCAAAAGCATTAAATGTAAAAAATGGTGATGTGAAGCTTGTTAAAAATGCTGGTGCACTTGTTACACATCCATTTGGTAGTATTATGAGAAGCTTGCTAGTTGCTGTTTATCAGCTTCAGGCAGAAGAAGTATTAATTATTGGCCACCATGATTGTGGAATGAGCGGAATGAAGCCTGATGGCATAATGGAAAGTATGAGGAAGCGTGGGAAATCAGAAGCTGCTTTAGATACAATTACATATTCAGGTGTGGATGTAAAGGAATGGCTAAGAGGCTTTGAAAATGTAGAAGAAAGTGTTGCTCATAGTGTGAAAATGGTGAAAAAACATCCATTAATGCCAGATGATATTCCTGTACATGGATTAGTCATTCACCCAAGTACTGGGAAACTAGATCTTGTTGTTAATGGATATGAAAATTAATTCATGTCCTTTTTCGCTTTTCTTTCTGGAACGAGATCAATTCCACCTGGATGAAAGGGATGGCATTTTAAGATGCGTCTAATCGCTAGCCATCCGCCTTTTAATGCCCCAAATCTTTTTACGGATTCAAGTCCGTAATGAGAGCAGGTCGGATAAAAACGGCAAGTAGGCGGCTTTAACGGGGAAATAACAATTTGGTAAAAACGAATGACTCCAATCATTATTTTTTTCAGCAAGTTTATCATTCCTATCTTTCGTTTATATTCTTCTCTAAAAGATTGTTATTAATGGTCTGGTTGATTGGAGCACACGTACGCGGAAATCAACCTTTACCAACTTTATCTCATCAACAACAATGTTTATGAAAACAGCATTCATTTATATCTACGTAAAAGATAGCATATAAATAAATTTTAGTCGAAAAATAAATTCCTTATTTTGTTGATGAAATTACTCGGAATTTACGTTACAATAAAGGAAGCATAATTAAAGGAGTGAACGTAAATGCCATCAGTTGAAAGT
This sequence comes from Cytobacillus eiseniae, assembly GCF_017874625.1. Lineage (GTDB taxonomy): Bacteria > Bacillota > Bacilli > Bacillales > Cytobacillaceae > Cytobacillus > Cytobacillus eiseniae. Next base: position 21,351 of record NZ_JAGIKZ010000032.1, read on the forward strand.
TTTGAATTAGATCATAATGCGGTTAAAGCACCATATGTCCGCCACTGTGGAGTGCATAAAGTGGGAACAGATGGAGTTGTAAATAAATTCGATATCCGTTTTTGTCAGCCGAATAAACAAGCAATGAAGCCAGATGCGATTCATACATTAGAGCATCTTCTTGCCTTTAATATTCGAACCTATTCGGAAAAGTACGATCACTTTGATATTATTGATATTTCACCTATGGGTTGTCAAACAGGATTTTACTTAGTTGTAAGTGGTGAACCAACTGTTGAAGAAATGATTGATTTACTCGATGATACAATGAAGGCTGCTGTTGAAATTACAGAGATTCCAGCTGCAAATGAAAAGCAGTGTGGTCAAGCAAAGCTTCATGATCTAGAAGGTGCCAAGCGTTTAATGCGTTTTTGGTTGGAGCAATCAAAGGAAGAATTGAAGCAAGTATTCGCATAATAAAATAAAAACCGGACTGATCCAAGAAATCAGTCCGGTTTTTATTTTGGGATTTTTTCTAAAAGAGTGTTTTTTACAAATCAAATGTAAGAATGAATAGTTCACCAAATAGGTCGGTTGATTGGAGCGGAAGGTGCGAGATCCTCGAAAATGCTGTCGCATTTCCTTCGTGCGCTGTGAATCCAAAGAAGCTTATTCAATGTCCTGTGGGATGCGTTGGACAGATGAGACCCCGCAGGAGCGTGAGCGACGAGGAGGCTCAGCGCCAACCCCACGGAAAGCGAGCACACGTGCGCGGAAATCAACCTTTACCAAAATTATGTGTAAAATAGCAACATTTGTGAAAACAGCCTTATTTTATTTAGGAAAATTCATATTTGCCCATCACATTTTGATTAGACAAAGTTCCTACTTGCTAACGTAAAAGCACAGATCTTAAGACAAATCTAGCTTCTAATGTGCTTGCGTACTTGTTCTGGATTTTCCATCTTGATTTTGATTAGGTAGTGGATCAATTGAATCAACTGTGTGCTTAAATTTATATGCCTTTGAGGTTGTAATGACACATAAAAAAATAATAACCGCAACAATAATGAAAGAAACAACTAATAATATGGCAATCATGAACAATCCTCCTTTTTTTCTATTCCTTTATGCAAACACATAATGACTGCAATAAATAAAGTATCTTTATTCATTTTACCATGAAGTTGCCATGTTTAGGACGAAAGAGCTGAGGGTAATATAAAATTGGGAGGTTGATTAGATGAGTGATAAATTAATCCAAGCAGTAAATAAACAAGTGGCAAATTGGACAGTCCTGTATATGAAGCTGCATAACTATCATTGGTATATAAAAGGCCGCCACTTCTTTACATTGCATGAAAAATTTGAAGAGCTTTATAATGAAGCGAATCAGCATATTGATGAGTTGGCGGAGCGTATTCTTTCCCTTGAAGGAAGCCCAGTTGGAACAATGAAGGCATGTCTTGAAATGGCTTCGATTGAAGAGGCAGCGGGGAATGAAATGGAAGAGGATATGGTTAAGGCTATTTGTGCGGACTTTATCAAAATGGCGGACGAGCTTCAGGAAGGGATTCAATTAGCAGAGGAAGCAAATGATGAAGGCACCGGGGACATGCTAATTGCAATTAAGCAAAGCTTGAAAAAACATATTTGGATGCTAAAAGCATACTTAGGATAGGATAGTAAACACAAAAAAGGATGGTTTCTGTAATGGGTGAAAACTCTTAGAAACCATCCTTTTTCATTCAATCTTTTGTGATTGCATGCCTTATCCTGCAGCAACGGGAAGTATGCACCCACTGACTCAAAGCTGTACCAAGGAATAAGCATAGGAAATCGACATGCATAAGTATTGGAGCTTAAAATATGTATGTGATTAATGAATATTCCGCTGGTGGATGGCAGGGTTACGCTGCTGTCTGAAATCCTCATTGGCAAATTTGCCTTTCAAGCTTTCGATTAAATAAAGGCCCATTAAATCGTATAGCTCCTGATTATTTAAATCGTTGATCATGCTTAATAAATCTTCGCGACTCATTTCTTCTAAAAAGGCGAAGGCAAGCATATCGATATCTTCTTCGTCTCCTGTTAACTTATCCCGATAAAGTTCATATAGTTCATCAATAATTTTCATGAAGTCACCTCCCGATGAAGTGTTTATTTCTCTTATTGTATACTTAATTCCTACTTAAGATGATAAAAAATTATCTTTTATGTCAAAATTTTAATTTCTGCCTTATTTTTATTGACGGATTAGCAGGTAAATGATTTTTAAAGTAAGGTTGTTTTCTTAAACATTGTTGCTATTTTACACATAATTGGTAAAGGTTGATTTCCGCGCACGTGTGCTCCCTTTCCGCGGGGTAGTCCGCTTGAGCCTCCTCGTCGCTAACGCTCCTGCGGGGTCTCAGCTGTCCTACGCATCCCGCAGGACATTGAGTAAACTCCTTAGAATTCACACCGCACGAAGGAAATGCGACAGCATTTTTGAGGATCTCGCACCTTCCGCTCCAATCAACCGACCTATTTGGTAAACCATTCATTCTAACGATTGTTTTAAAAACAACAAACATTTAGAAAGGAGTTTAAAGAAAAGAAAAGTTCCTAATTAAGATTGTAAATCATCCTATGTTGGCTTATCTTTCCCTTCTAGCATATGTAAATTTCATCCGAATGTCAGCAAAATGAGATTATTTTATTTCAAATGTGGGAAATGATAAGTAAAGAAAAAGGGGGATGACCAAGATGATGAATGATAAAAAAACGTATTATATAATGGTTGCCCAAGGTGAAATTACTCAAAGTGCAACTGATTCTCCATGGGATTTCAAAATAGAAGCAACGGAAGCTGAGATTCAAGAATTACGCGGATATTTTACTAACACGAACGAAAATGATTGGGTTTCCTTTTGGCGTGCGCATGTTCCATTTTTAGAATATCATCATGATCAATCCAATGATCGGTATGATCACACACTCCAAAAAGTATATGGGCTTATTTATGAGCTTGGGGATGCAGAGGCAAAAAGCCATATTGAGCAGATGGGTGTTTTAAAATAGGAAAAGGCAAGCAATATCTCATCTTCCGGATGGAAAAAAGGAAATCGGCTAACGAATCCGATTTCCTCTGTATGCTACATTCCCATGTCAACAGCTGAATCAATTACTTCCTGTGGAATGACAATTTCATCAATCTCATTATAGCTTGAATATTGTCCATTCATGGATTGTACTAATGAAATTGTTTGTCCTTCAATTGTCATATCCATATCCATATTCATAATTAAAGCAGATGGGTAGAAGGTTTCTTTATTTATAAGAATTTCATAATCAACTGCATTCACATTCATATTATTGAGTACTTCCTCAAGAGCCATTTCTGGAGGCAATTGCTCTGCAGCAGTTGCTTTTATAAAGTCGTTAAACTTATCACCAGAGGCTTTTAATTTAAGAATATAGTTAGATGAATCCTGCTCAAAGGTGAAATCCTCCACGAATTGCTGTAATTTTTTCAGTTCTTCACTCGGATTGGGCTGTTGCTGTCCAGCCATTTGAAGGAAAGCTTCCGTCATTTCTTGAGGAAATTTCATCCATTGGCTACTTTCAGGTTCATAGAGAAACATCCCGTCTGCAGAAAAATAGCTTTCCATCTCAAAGCTTTCGGATTCTTCACCTAAAGACATCTTCATTTTTTGATAATAAGCCATCGGTTCTGTTACGACACTCATATCAATTACTGAACTTGTTTTCATATTTAGTTCCTCTTGATCAGAGCTCATCTCCTGAGTCATTTCCATTTGTACGGCAAAGCTTTTTAAAGTTTCAGAGGCTTCTGCTGATTTGTTGAATACCTCTTCTAATGTTAATTCAGATGCTTTTTCTTCTGCAGCTTCTCCCTCTTTGTCAGCTACAGGTGTTTCTTCCTCGTTTGGTTCATTTACAGGCTCTGCCGTTTGATTGCAAGCAGCTAGCATGAAAATGAGTAATAAGCCTGTTAGAATAGATAATGATTTTTTCAAAATAAGACATCCCCTTTACGATTAATCAATTAAATGCACAGTAAAACCATTTGGAAGATTCATAGTCCAATAAAGTTCTACGCCTTATTCTACATGAAAAAATTAGTAAAAGTTTCAAAAAATGATAATTTGTTACTTTTATCATAAAGAATGCAATGATTAAATATGTCATTAGTCACGCGAAAAAATCAACGGTATAATTGTTTTATAAATTATGAAGTGAGGGATTCAAGTGAAGACATTCACAGATGCAAATGGGGGATTCGTGCGGCTGGCTTTTACGAGTCATGCATTTGATCAGCGACCAGCACATGTATTAGTTATAGGTAAAAAGGATGGAAAATGGCTGTTAACGAAGCATAAAATAAGAGGCCTGGAGTTTCCGGGGGGAAAGATTGAAAACGGGGAAACGATTGAAGAGGCTGCTCGACGTGAAGTTTTCGAGGAAACAGGTGCAACTGTGTCATCCATTAGATTAATCGGGGAATACGAAGTGACACTAAATGGAGAAAGTTTTGTAAAGGCTATTTGCTATTGTGTGGTGGATGAGCTCAAGGATAATGAACATTATTTTGAAACGAACGGTCCAGTACTTGTGGAAGGCAATCTTTTAGAATTAAGATGGGGCGTTGAGTATAGCTTTATTATGAAGGATCAAGTTACAGAGGAGAGCATTGCAAGAATCGAACGATTGGATTAAGAGAGGGAGAGCGTGATGCTACATTTGAATCCAGAAGCTTTTATTTTGAAACCTGCTTTCGCGACAATTCATTGTGAGCCAAATTGGCAATGGAGAAAGAGGGATCTGCCATTGCCAAATTATGATTTATTCTATGTGTGGAGTGGGAAGGGAACAGTCACTCTTAATGGGAAGGAATATGAGATACAGAAGGGAAGCTGTTTTTTATTCAAGCCTGGTGATTGGACAACAGCCACACATGAACGGCAAAGCCCGCTTGTGCTCAGTTACATCCATTTCGATATCGATGAAATCCCTGAATTCATGCCTAAGTCGTATCGCATTGTGCAGGATCGGATCCCTTTCGAATCTTTATTAACCAGATATGTCCGATTATTTTTATTCAAAACGTTCGGAGCAGAAATTGAAGCGAAACTAATATTAAAACAATTAATGATCCATCTATTAAGAGAAGAGCGTGAAATGATTCAAAGACTAGAACATGTTAGCAATGACATTCTTGAAACGATTCGAGAAATTGCTAATTTCATCCAACAGCATCCAGGAAATTCACATTCGATAGAAAGCTTAGCTAATCGAGCCAATCTATCTCCACGCTATTTTTCCCAAAAGTTTAAAGAAATCATCGGCCACACGGTTACGAATTATATCATCCGCTCAAGGATTGATCGTGCCGAGCATTTGCTACATAACATGGGGATGACCGTAACCGAAGCAGCCGACGCCCTCGGTTACAAAGACCTTCACTTTTTTAGTAGGCAATTTAAAAAGTATACAGGGAAGAATCCTTCGGAAATACGGTGAAAGGATTAGTTAAAATCTCCTGTTGAGTATTCAAAATGTTAGAATTGACAAATAAAGTTCTAAAAGGAAGATGCTCTAATGAAAACAGAAAAAGAAAAAATGCTAGCGGGAGAAATGTATGATCCTGTTGATCCGATCTTATTAAAGGAACGTGAGGAAGCAAGGCGCAAGGTTAGGATATATAATCAAACGATAGAAACGGAAAGAGAAAGGCGCACAAAATTATTAAAAGAATTACTGGGGTCCACTGGCGAAGAGGTATATATGGAGCCCAATATACGTTTTGATTACGGGTACAACACATATGTAGGTGAGAATTTTTTTGCTAACTTTGATTGTACGATTTTAGATGTTTGCGAAGTCCGATTTGGGGATAATTGTATGCTTGCGCCAGGGGTACAAATCTATACTGCAACACATCCTCTTAACCCAACTGAACGTAATACAGGGAAAGAGTATGGAAAACCGATTACTTTTGGAAACAATGTGTGGATTGGTGGCAGTGCAGTAATTAATCCAGGTGTAACTATAGGGAATAATGTTGTTATTGCTTCAGGGGCAGTCGTTATAAAAGATGTACCAGATAATGTTGTAGTTGGCGGCAATCCAGCAAAGATAATTAAAAATATTGAAATCTAAAGAAGGGGCGATCCAACCGACCATATTGGATCGCCCCTTCTTTCTGTTTTTTTTAAAAAGTTATGTAAAAAAGTGCAAATATTTACTAATTGGGTGTAAATCAAAATGGCTTTTTGAATGATAAAATATATCATATTATTTTAGATTAGCAGGCCAACAATGGAGGATTTACGATGACAACCGATTATATTCAACACTTGTTTGCAGACCGAATAGGCGGACTTCAATTTGGATTGAAAGAAGAGATCTATAAATTCGCAAAGATTAAACGAGCCAAAAAAGAAGCCATTCAAGCAAATCCACATATGGAGCTGATTGATTTGGGAGTTGGTGAACCTGATGAAATGGCAGATGAGAGGGTCGTATACAAATTAGCAGAAGAAGCTGGCAAGCCTGAAAACCGCTTTTATGCAGATAATGGGATTAGTGAGTTTAAGCAAGCGGCTGCCTCTTATATGGAAAAGGTGTTTGGGGTAACTCATCTTGATCCTGTAAAAGAAATGAATCATGTAATTGGTTCGAAGTCAGCATTGGCGATGGTGCCGACAGCCTTCATTAATCCTGGAGATCTTACCATTATGCCTTCGCCTAGTTACCCAATTTTAGCTACCCATACGAAATATTGTGGAGGGGATGTAGTTCAGCTTCCGCTTACTGAAGAAAATTCATTTCTGCCTGAGCTAGATTCGTTGAGTGATCGTGTCCTAGAAAAGGCGAAGCTCCTGTATTTAAATTACCCGAATAACCCGACAGGAGCGGTGGCAACTGCAGCATTTTTTGAAGAAGTTGTTCAATTTGCTAAGAAGCATCAGCTGATTGTCGTTCATGATGCTGCGTATTCAGCTCTTGTATTTGAGGGGGAAAAGCCGCTAAGTTTCTTATCTGTGCCAGGTGCGAAAGATGTGGGCATAGAGCTTCATTCTTTGTCGAAATCATTCAATATGACAGGATGGCGTATTGGGTTTATTGCAGGGAATGAACAGCTTGTAAAGGCATTTGCTACGGTTAAGGATAATCATGATTCCGGTCAATTCATTGCCATTCAGAAAGCAGCTGCCTATGCCCTAGCACATCCGGAAATAACGGAGCATACTACCGCAAAGTATTCGAGGCGGCATGATTGGCTAGCAAAAGCATTGAGAGAATGTGGCTTTCATGCGGAGAAGCCAAAGGGATCCTTTTTTTTATACACGAAGGCCCCTAAAGCAGTAGCAGGTGGTCCAACGTTTCAATCAGCCGAAGCTTTCAGCCAATATTTAATACGTGAGCATTTAATCTCTACTGTACCATGGGATGAGGCAGGTCCATATATCCGCTTTTCCGTTACTTTTCAAGCAAAGGGGATCAAGGAAGAGTTACAAGTAATTGAAGAATTAAAAGAGAGATTACGTCGAGACAAATTCATTTTTTAAAAGGAGGGGACCTATGCAATTTACGAAAATGCATGGTTTAGGAAACAATTATATCTTTTTTAATTTATTAGAAATGCCGATGGATAATCAGGATTTTGAACAGCTTGCTCGAACCGTTTCCAATGTAAATACTGGCATTGGATCAGATGGCATGATTTTAATTTGTCCCTCAGAAGTAGCTGATTACAAAATGAGGATTTTTAATGAAGACGGGTCAGAAGGGAAGAATTGTGGGAATGGGTTGCGATGCGTAGCGAAATATCTTTTCGATCACATGTATGCGACAAGCACAGCGTTTTCAATTGAAACATTAGGCGGAATTGTTCATGTCAAGGTGGAACCAGATAAAAAGCGGATTGTTCAATCGGTAACCATTGATATGGGAAAGCCGCAATTGACGAAAGAAATGATCCCAATGAAAGGAGATCCAGAAACACAGACGATAAATGAACAGCTGGAAATTGGTGAGCGAAGTTTTCAAATGACATGCGTTTCCATGGGAAATCCACATGCAATAATATTTGTTGATGATGTAGAAGCTTTTCCATTAGAAGAAATTGGTCCTGAAATAGAGAATGCTGATTTATTTCCCGAACGGGTAAACTTAGGCATTGTTCAAGTGAAAAGCCGTCATGAGATTCATTACCGTGTATGGGAGAGAGGGTCAGGGATAACGATGGCCTGTGGCACGGGTGCCTGTGCGGCTGTTGTTGCAGCCACATTAAATCACTTAGTTGATCGGTATATTCCTATTACCGTTCATCTCCCAGGAGGTCAGCTGACGATACGTTGGGATGAAAATAATCATGTTTGGAAACGGGGAGAAGCGGCTTACATTTGCTATGGAGAATTCATCACGGATACAATTTTTTAACAAAAAATAAATTGGGAGGAAAATAAGATGGCAAAGTCTTATAGCAAAGAGGAAATTATTAAAATCACTAAAGAGGAAAATGTCCGCTACATTCGTTTGCAGTTTACTGATTTATTTGGAACGATAAAAAATGTGGAAATTCCGATCAGCCAGCTTCCAAAAGCATTGGATAATAAAATGATGTTCGATGGTTCGTCCATTGAGGGATTTGTCCGTATTGAAGAGTCGGATATGTATTTATATCCAGACTTAGACACCTTTGTTATTTTTCCGTGGATTGCTGAAAAAGGCAAGGTTGCTCGCTTGATTTGTGATATCTTTCATCCAGGTGGCACCCCATTTGAAGGCGATCCCCGCAGCAATTTAAAACGAATGCTAAACGAAATGAAGCAATTAGGATTTACGGACTTTAATGTGGGACCAGAGCCTGAGTTTTTCCTATTTAAGCTTGATGAAAGTGGCGAGCCAACACTTGAGCTAAATGATCAAGGAGGCTATTTTGACTTAGCACCGACAGATCTAGGAGAAAATTGCCGTCGAGATATTGTTTTAGAGCTAGAAGAAATGGGCTTTGAGGTCGAGGCCTCTCACCATGAAGTAGCACCTGGGCAGCATGAAATAGACTTTAAATATCAAAATGCCTTGAAAGCCTGTGATGATATTCAAACCTTTAAGCTTGTTGTGAAGTCAATTGCGAGAAAGCATGGGCTGCATGCGACATTCATGCCGAAGCCATTATTTGGGGTGAATGGGTCAGGGATGCATAGCAATCTATCCTTATTTAAAAACGGGGTGAATGCCTTCTATGATCCTAGTGGTGCACTTGAGTTAAGTGAGACAGCAAGACAGTTTATCGCGGGAATCTTACACCATGCACCGAACTTTACTGCGATTACCAATCCAACAGTTAATTCGTATAAAAGATTAGTCCCAGGCTACGAAGCACCATGCTATGTTGCTTGGTCTGCAAGAAACAGAAGTCCTCTTATTCGTATCCCTGCCTCCAGAGGGTTAAGTACACGTGTTGAAGTGAGAAGTGTCGACCCTGCTGCTAATCCATATTTAGCGATGGCTGTTCTACTTGCAGCCGGCTTAGATGGAATTAAAAATCAATTCATACCGAAAGCTCCAGTCGATCGTAACATTTATGTCATGTCTAAAGAAGAGCGTGTTGAAAATGGGATTGTTGATTTGCCATCCACTCTTGCGCAAGCACTTGAAAATTTAAAAACCGATGAAGTGATAACAAGTGCGTTAGGCGTTCATCTGTTTGAACATTTTATTGAAGCGAAAGAAATTGAGTGGGATATGTTCCGAACGCAAGTACATCCATGGGAGCGGGAACAGTATATTTTACAATATTAATAGACAAAAAATAATGAAAGAGTGTGATCATCTGTGTGTGGAATAACAGGATGGATTGATTGGCATCGTGATTTGACAAAGGACGAATTCATCGTGGGAAAAATGGCGGAGTCTTTAGCTAAGCGTGGTCCAGATGCTTCTAATGTCTGGAGTACGCGTCATGCCTCACTTGGCCATAAACGTCTAATTGTTGTTGACCCTGAAGGCGGCGCACAGCCAATGACGAAGGAGAAAAACGGCAAATTGTATACGATGGTCTACAATGGAGAGCTTTATAATACGGAGGATATTCGTAAAGAGCTCATCCGTAGAGGACATTCGTTCAAAAGCCATTCTGATACAGAAGTGCTGTTGACTGCATATATAGAGTGGGAAGAAGGCTGTATAGCACACTTAAACGGTATTTTTGCCTTTGCGGTCTGGGATCATCAAAATGAGAAGCTTTTTATGGCGAGAGATCGATTAGGTGTGAAGCCGTTATTTTATAAAGAGGAGTCTGGGGCATTATTGTTTGGTTCAGAGTTAAAGGCAATTTTGGCGCATCCGAATGTAAAGGCAGAGGTAGACCGTGAAGGACTTCAAGAAGTGTTCGGACTAGGGCCATCGAAAACACCAGGGCATGGAATCTTTCGAGGCGTTAAGGAACTTCGCCCTGCTCATGCACTTATCTATTCTCGAAATGGGATGAGAATTTGGCGTTATTGGAATGTGGAAAGCAAGAAGCATACGGATTCACTTGAAGAAACGGTTGATCAGGTGAGGTCCCTAGTTAAGGATGCAGTTGAACGTCAATTGGTTGCAGATGTTCCGGTTTGTACCTTTTTATCAGGCGGTATTGATTCAAGTGCCCTAAGTGCCTTTGCTTCAGCTTATTTTAAAAAAGAAGGAAGAGGACAGCTCCATACGTATTCAATCGATTATGATCGCAATAGTGAGTATTTCAAGGCAAGTATGTTTCAGCCTGATCAGGATGGTCCATGGATCAAGAAGATGCAGCAGCATTTGGGCTCGATTCATCACTCAGCCGTTATTGATAATGAGCAGCTGGCAAACCGCTTGGAAGATGCAGTGCTTATGAAGGATCTGCCAGGGATGGCGGATGTGGACTCTTCCCTCTTATGGTTTTGTGAGCAAATAAAGCAAGACTTTACAGTTGCGTTGTCAGGTGAATGTGCGGATGAAATTTTCGGTGGGTACCCATGGTTTTATAAAGAGGAATTACTTAATACGGAGGGCTTTCCTTGGATGCGATCACAAGCTGAAAGAGAACAGCTGCTTCTGCCAAAGTGGCAGAAAAAGCTGAATTTACAAGGATATGTACAGGACCGATATAACGAAACAGTGGCAGAAACCCCTCAATTGGACGGGGAAACGGAAACAGAAGCCCGCCGTCGGGAAATGTTCTATTTAAATATGGTTTGGTTTATGCAAACATTGCTTGACCGCAAAGATCGCATGAGCATGGGAGCAAGCTTAGAGGTGCGTGTACCGTTTGCTGATCATCGCATTGTTGAATATGCTTGGAATATCCCATGGGAAATGAAAATGCTAAATGGCCGTGAAAAAGGTATTCTACGTAAAGCACTGGAAGGTATTCTTCCAAATGAAGTACTATACCGTAAAAAAAGTCCCTATCCAAAAACCTATCATCCACAATATATGAATCTAGTCAAAAATAAGCTAACGGCGATCCTCAATAATAAAAACGCTCCAATCCTAGAACTTATCTCCAAACAAAAGGTTCAAGACATCATCGATTCAAATGGATCCTCATTCAAGGTGCCCTGGTATGGGCAGCTAATGACAGGACCACAGCTCATCGCGCATTTATCACAGATGAATATTTGGCTTGAACAGTATCGAATTAATATCATTGATCGTTAAAAGAAGGTCATAAGAAAAGTGGAAGCCCCTTTTCTTATGACCCATTTTTAATTAATTTTCTTTCTAGCAATTCAACAAGCTGATACATAATCGTCGCGAATACGGCAATCACGAGCAAGGAAAGCATCACTAATGTAAAATTAAACACTTGGAAGCCGTAGATAATCATATACCCGAGCCCTTTTGAGGCGACAAGGAATTCTCCAACAATGACACCGACCCATGAGAGACCGACATTGACTTTTAATGTGGAGATAATGACTGGGAAAGAAGCGGGCAGGATCGCTTCTTTGAAAATTTGAAACCTCGTTGCACCAAAGGTTTGCAGTACTTTCATATAATTGGGATCGACTTCTTTAAAAGCGGTGTAGACGACAATGGTCGTGATGATAATCGATATAATCGCACCCATCGCAACGATAGAAGTGAAGCTAGGACCTAGAGCAACGATCAAAATCGGACCGAGTGCCACTTTGGGCATTGAATTAAGGACAACTAAATAAGGATCAGCAATTTTTGAAAGCATTGGTGACCACCAAAGAATCGCTGCAAGTATAGTACCAAGTACGGTTCCAAGGATAAAACCAAATACGGTTTCAGATAGTGTATAGCTTAAATCAACAAATAGCGTTCCGTCCTGAACTTTTGTGAGAAAAAGCGTCCAAACCTTTGACGGTGAACTGAAAATTAACGGATCAACCCATTGATTTCTACTAGCAAGCTCCCAGCCAGAGAAAAAGACGAGAAATATAATCAGCTGGTAAAAACGAACCCATTTCTTTTCCCGCTTCAATGATTGAAGATATTTTTGATGGAGTTGATTAATATGTGTCTGTGGATTCAAGGGATTCCAGCTCCTTCCAGACAGTCTGAAAAATACTTGAATATAATTCGTGATTGCGTGCGTGAAAAGGTGTTGCATCCCTTATTTCATCTGGCATTTCAAACGTTTGATGAATCGTGCCAGGTCTTGAAGAGAAAAGGAAAATTCGGTCGCTCATTGCAATCGCTTCACCGATATCATGAGTAACAAGAATTGCTGTTTTTCCTAAAGATTTTAATGTGTTAGAAACATGGTCCTCCAGCTTAAGCTTTGTTTGGTAATCCAGGGCAGAAAATGGCTCATCAAGCATAAGCAGCTTTGGCTCAGTTGCTAAAGTCCTTACTAAAGCGACACGCTGCCTCATTCCTCCAGATAATTGTTTCGGGTATTGCTTTTCGACCCCTTTTAGCCCCATTTTTTCTAGCAAGGTGAGTGCATAATCTCTTTTAGAATTATCCAGACTTCCCTCTATCTTAAAGCCAATTAAGATGTTTTCTTCGATTGTTTTCCAGGGGAAAAGATAATCCTGCTGAAGCATATAGCCAATCTTCTTACTCGCATTGTTTACATCGGTGCCTTCTAATGTGACTGTTCCAGCGGTTGGTTCCACTAATCCAGCGATAATAGAAAGCAGCGTAGTCTTTCCACAGCCACTTGGGCCAAGGAAGGAAATAAATTCTCCCTCCTTAATTTCAAGGGAAATATCGGAGAGGGCCGTTGTGGCAGAGTTTTTTGTAAAATACGTATGGTGAATCCCTTGTAAACTTAAAAAATCCATTGGTGCCCTCCTTTGTTTTAAAGAAAGTAATTTAAATACTGGCAAACTAAAAATACTAGTTAAGATCATTTCCGAGACGACATAGCTGTCTTATGTCTCCCGAAAAAGTCATCAACTTGTGAAACCGGTCGCCAAGACTGCTCATGTCTCCCGAAAAAGTCATCAACTTGTGAAACCGGTCGCCAAGACTAGCTCATGTCTCCCGAAAAAGTCAACAACTTGTGAAACCGGTCGCCAAGACTAGTTCATGGCCCCCGAAAAAGTCATCAACTTGTGAAATCGGTCTTCATGACTGTCTCATGTCTCCCGAAAAAGTCATCAACTTGTGAAACCGGTCGCCAAGACTAGCTCATGTCTCCCGAAAAAGTCATCAACTTGTGAAACCGGTCGCCATGACTGTCTCATGTCTCCCGAAAAAGTCATCAACTTGTGAAACCGGTCGCCAAGACTAGCTCATGTCTCCCGAAAAAGTCATCAACTTGTGAA
>NZ_JAGIKZ010000033.1 GCF_017874625.1 Cytobacillus eiseniae
GATGAGAAGGCCACCAAGCGAAGCGCGGTAGTAACCCCTAACATTTTTACACTAGCAAACAAGTGAAATGCGACAACTATCTTGACAAACACCGAGATTGCATCGCGTAATTTCTTTTTAACATACCTGCTGCTTTTATCATTCCTAATTTTTCATAATACGGAACTAAATTTTCGTTACAGCATAAATCAATCATGTATATGTCGTCAAGCTCTTGAAACATTTGATTTACCAGTTTCCTACCGATACCTTTATTCTTATATGGTGGTAATACTTCAAGTAGTGGAATGTATGCAGAGAGCACGCCGTCAGTTATTGCTGTAATAAATCCAACAACTTTATTATTAGTTGCATCAACGGCAATTACTACTTTGCTGCTGTTATTTAATAGTTTTAAATGCATGTTTGTGCTAGGTGGATTTGGCCAATCCACAAAAAAGCCTTCCAACATATCTGGAGAAATGTTTTCAAGATTATTTTTATAAATCATAAATATCAACTCCTAAACTAATTTGTGGATTTAGAAGTTAATCTCAATAGTAAAGTAACATACTAGTAACCTCCAGATACTTTTGAAATTTTATAAGGTTTTAATTCGATAAAAAGATTTTGTTTCCTTTAAAATAATACAATGGTCGTAGTTTACTAGAATGAAATTATACAACTTAACATATCTCAGAGATCTCTATTAAAGGTAAATGTAAATTTTTCCAAAATCCTACGTAAATATTAGATAGACTCATTGGTTCCTTTTTAACTATTTGATATAATTTATCAGAATAATGATAATTATATGATGCTTTTTGGAGGGATTTAAAAATTGAAAAAGCTTTATTGGATTTTAGGTGGCATTTTAGTATCTCTATTAATAAATATGTTTGTTCTAGAAACAACGATCTACAAGCAGCCGGATAATAGTGTTATCCACGTATTCATATTCTTGTTGATTGGCTTATATTTATTATATTTCCAGTTAACAGAAAGGTTAGAAGGCATTATTTCATTCACCTTTCCAATAATCTTATTCTGTTTAACTCCTGTGATTACAACGATGATGGACGGTTTTTTCAAGAATCATTTAATTTGGTTAGATATTTTTTTACATTGTATTGCTGCTATTATTTGGACTTTCATTCTATTAAAATTAACTGACAAAGTTCCATTTCATCTAAAAGCAAGAAATTCAATGATTATCATGTCACTGGTAGCAATTGTTTTTCTTTTTATTTTTCAAAGTATCTTTTTAAATACATATAAGACGCAGATGATTCAAGTAAGCAAAACACTACATGACTATTCTTCTGGTTTATTCACTTTTAATCTCGTATTCAATTTTAGTTCCTTTCTTATTTTTTCACTTTTCTTATTTTTAATACTCCCATCTAGTTTTTTTAAGCCCGTGTTTCGTCAGGTAGTCAATCTAGATAAAATGAAAGTTGGATTCGTCTATTTATTCATTATTTATATATTTTCTAATTTATTTGTTGTTGGTGTAGAATGGCTGTCGGGTCAATCTATTTCCAGTTTAGTAGTAGAAACTGATGTTTTCAGTTTAATTGGTCGTTTTATAGGCTTCTTATTTGGGGTTTCTCTATTTGAGGAAGCCATATTTAGACTCTTTTTACCTGTTCTGCTGGTAATCCTATTAAGAAACTTTATAAAAAAGCATGCGATCATTCTAGCTATATTAATAAGCTCAATATTATTTGCTTTTGTTCATACAATAAGTGATTTTGGCGGCTTTGAACAATTAGATTATGCACAGGCTATTCGTCGTCTTCTTATGTTATTTTTATCTGGTCAAACATTAATTTATCTTTACATAGTGACAAAAAATTTATGGATCCCCATTATCATACATGCACTGAATAATTATGGTCTCCCATTATTTTCTTTCTCTGATTATCCTACTCATTCGTTTGGGAATGTCGTGTGGGTAACTATGTTTATATTAATTGTTTTTATGCAGCATGGGAGTAGGAAATCCATACGTAAAGTGAATATAGTAACTACGAATTCACTATGAATGGGTAGGATGGTTAACTATATAAAAATAATAAAAAAAGCGATTTGTTTTAAAGTTGCTCATTAAAGATAATTATTAGAGGTGAAGCTTTTGTCTAAAATTGCTCTCTTAACCATTACACATGACCCCAAAGGGAAAAATATAAATCTACTTAAGAAACTCCATAAAGAATTTGAGAAAATTTATGGGGAGCTTTTTATAACAATTAGTGATGAGACTTCCTATGAATTAGTTAAGGAATTTGAAAATACCAATTTTAAAATTAAAATAATCCCTAAAAAAGGTGCAGCCGAGGCACGTAGGGCGGTAGTGAGTTTTGGACTTACTGGTACGAGTAAATATTATCATTATTGTGACTTTGACCGATTATTGACTTGGGGAAACAATCATTTAGACGAATTAAAAAATATAATGAATCTTGTGCCTAATTACGACTATCTTATATTAGGCAGGACTGAAAGGGCATTCCACACACACCCAAAAGCATGGGTTGAAACGGAGAAAATTACAAATACGATTTGTTCCTTAGAGTTGAACAAAGAAGTTGATATAACGGCTGGTTCCTGTGCCTTTTCAGAAGAATGTGCAAAATATATCAACAAATATTCAAAAGATAAAATGACGGATTCGGAATGGTCGATGATCATTTACAGAATAGCAAAATTAGGTGTGGACTTTCTAGCAGTGGAAGGTTTGGAATACCAAGAAGTAATTAATGGAGTCGGTAAGGTTGTCAGTGAGGCTGAAGAATGGTTTATAAGATTAAAACTAAGTAATATAATAAGTGAATCAGCATTGAAAACAGGTAAATAATTTTTAAAGATTGGCTAGTTACCTTCACTCTGCACAAAAACCAACCCCATATTTCCCCACAAAAATCAAACAAGAAAAAGAATAAAGTCTATCAAAAAAAGGGGTGATCCTATGAATGAAGGGAAAAGAATTTTAATTATAGAGGACGATCAAGAGATTAGCAGATTGCTAAGTGTGATTTTGGCAAAAGCACAGATGGTGACTGTATTCGCCTATTCTGGTACAGAAGGCTTGCTGCAGCTACAAAATCATCCATTTGATTTAATTTTATTGGATCTGATGCTGCCAGGCAAAAGTGGGGAGGAGCTAATAAAAGAAATTAGAGAAAAAAGTTCGATTCCGATAATCATTATTTCTGCCAAAGTAGATGTCGAAGATAAAGTGAAAGTCTTGAAAATGGGGGCGGACGATTACATAACGAAACCGTTTAATCAGGAAGAATTGATGGCCCGAGTCGAAGTTCAATTGCGAAAAGCGAATGTTCATCCGATGCCATCAGCGAAAATGGAATGGCGCGGGCTTAAAATCAATATCGAAAAAAGGTCTGTCATGTTAAATGAGAAGGAACTGCAGCTCACAAATGCTGAATTTGATCTGTTAACATACTTCGTCAACAATCCGGAGCGAGCGCTTTCCAAAAAGGAGATATATGAGAGCATCTGGAAAGGGACGTACTATGGGGATGATAATACAGTCAGCGTTCACGTCTCCAACCTCCGCAAGAAAATGTCCGAAATGACTGATTCAGAATATATTAAGACCATTTGGGGTGTTGGGTTTATGTTTGTCTGACTTCCCTACTGTCAGAAAGGATAAGTGCAGATATGCCCTTTCAGACGCCCTGCACTTTTTCTTTATGAATTCTTTATGTTTTGTTTAAAGGATTTTAAAGACTTCTCCGCTAAACTAAAAGTAAGTATTTAGCAAAGGAGTCAACAAGATGGATGCGATTATACAAACGTTTCAATTGACGAAAAAATATAAAGATGAAACGATCATTAAACCGCTAGATTTTTCATTGAAAAAAGGCGAAATCTGTGCACTTATAGGAAAAAATGGTGCGGGAAAATCGACGTTTTTTAAAATTCTTGCAGGGCAGCAAATGCCTTCATCTGGAGAAATTCAGTTGTTCGGAAAATCAGGCAAAGAGATTGAAACGGCGAAAAGAAGAATGGCGTTTATGGTAGAAACACCTGCATTTTTCCCAGATTTTACCGCCGTCCAAAACCTGGAATATTTCCGGATTCAAAGAGGGATTGTTGACAAAAAACGCATGTATGAAGTGCTGGAGATTGTCGGTTTGGCACATGAAAAGAAAAAACGATTTAACGACTATTCTATGGGAATGAAGCAGCGATTAGGGATTGCGCTTTGTCTTTTGAGTAGCCCGGATTGTTTGGTGCTTGATGAGCCAATCAATGGGTTGGATGTGGAAGGGATTATGGAAATCCGCAAATTATTGAGGAAGCTAAATCAAGAAAACCAAATCACAATCCTTATTTCCAGTCATATTTTAACGGAATTGGATTTGCTGGCCACACGTTTTGTATTTATTAAAAACGGTGTCATTGTCGATGATTTAAGCAGAGAGCTACTAGAAGAGAAGAGTAGGAAACAAATTCTGTTAACAGTTGATGATTCAGCGAAAACAGTGCAATTATTAGAACGAGCATATGCAGATATTCAATTTAAAGTCCTTCCTAATCAAGAAATCACGATCCAGAATTATGTAGAGAGAAGTGGAGAGATCAATCGCTTGCTAGTTGAAAATGGAGTGATGGTGAAGGAATTCAGCATCAAAGTGATGAATCTCGAGGAGTATTTCTTAGGATTAGTGGAGGAGGATACACATGATTAATTATATGAAAAGTGAATATTACCGTCTGCTCCGAAAAAAAGGCTTGCATCTAACAGGTATCATTTGTTTCCTGCTGATTGCCTCAGCTGCAGGCGTCCTCTATTTTACGGCACAATCCGATCCGAATTTTCGTTATGGAACAAGTACATTCTTTTATTCAAATGTAATTGCCAGCGGATTATTGATTATCATAATAGGGTTACTTTATAATATTGCACTTACTGGGAAAGATCGCTATTTAATTAAGCAAGCTATTTCTTTCGGCATTTCTCGGAGGATCATCTTTTGGTCTAAACTGATTCTTACTTTAAGTTATTTTTTGTTCATTTGTATCGTCGGTATATGTTTGATGATTCTATTAGGGGATAATCTGCTGACTCACGAACACCACGCAATCAGACATTTTCTAATGGCAAGTGTGAATATGATTCCGATTGTCCTGAGTGGTTTTTTCCTCGTCCATACGCTGAAAATGCTGAAAGTAGGAGAAATTTTTATCATTATAATCGTGTCAATCATTTTCGGATTTTTGGGAGACTTGCTGCATTTATTGCTCCGTCCGTTTACAGCGTTAGACGAATTATATAAATATGCGCCAGATACAATGCTAAATGATAATTTAATGAGCTTTGTGAATGACACACCCGAACTAGGTTTCCAATATTGGATCGTCGGTTTGGTCATATCTGGGGTTTCTTTGCTGATTGGAGCGAAATTATTCGCGAAACAAAACATCGATTGATTGTGAAGGGATGAATGAACGTGAACAGCTGGCTGATGATAATCATTTTAGGGTTCCTGCTAATTGTTGCGGTTTGCAAGCTTCTGCTGTTCCGTTGGGATGTCAGAAGGATGACGAAACAATTAGAAGAAATCAATGAAAACTTCGGGACAAATGAATTGGTTCGAACAAATACACATAATAAAAACTTGGCCCGATTTGCGGCGAAAATCAACCAGCTGATTCATCTATTTAAACAAAATCAGCAGTCTGTCGAAAGAAGAGAAATGGAATTAAGGCAAGAAATCACAAATATCTCCCATGATTTACGAACCCCTTTAACATCGATCAAGGGGTTTTCAGAGTTATTAACCGATCCATCTTTATCTGAAGAGGAAAGAAAAGAGTTTTTAGCGATTGTTCATAAGAAGGTCGATAATCTCGCCATGATTGTGGATTTATTTTACGAACTTTCCCAACTGCATTCCTCAGACAAGAAGCTGCATATGGAAAAGCAGCATCTAGAACAAATCATCGTAGAGACGATGCTCATGTTCTATGATGATTTTGAGAAAAAGAAATTAATGGTAAATATAGATGAAGGTGCTGTTTCTCCCATTTTGGCAGATAAAAAAGCAGCCGTTCGTATTGTGACAAACATTATTCAAAATGCATTAGCCTATGCCAAAAGCTACATCAACATGAGTCTGGTGGAAGAAGCAGAATACATTGTGTTAAAGGCAGTAAATGACGTTGAGATGATGAATGCATCTGAACTTCAACAAATATTTAATCGAACATTCAGGTTAGACCATAGCAGAAGCGGCACCCATCTTGGTTTAGGGCTGCACATTGTTCAGCAGCTTGTCGATCAACACGGAGGGAAAGTCCTTGCTGATGTCCATGAAAAAGAATTTATCATTTCCGTGTACTTTAGAAAATGGGAGTAGATTGGGAAATTGGGTAGGATAAAATTTAGGTGGACTTAAAGGGATACGAGTTTCAAATGGAAGATTCAGCTGTCAACGAGGCAGCTGTTTTATTTTTGGAAAGGGCCAGGTTCGTTCCGCTCAATTTAAGCGGAGAAATTCCGGTTATTTCAAATAAAGAAGCTTAAAAAGAGAAAATAAGCGGAAAAATTCCGGTTAACTGCTCTAAATAAGACAAAATTCATCAATTTAAATCAAATAAGCGGAATTTCTCCGCTTATATTTAAGGAAATAGAGGTATTTCCCAAGATAGCCGGAAAATTTCCGCTTATTTTTCATACATAGTAACATCAAGTGAAATATTTTTAGAGAAAGGTAGAAATTCAATTAGTTATATTGATTTAATACTTTGTTTATTAGTTCTTTTGTCCTTTCAATTAATTCAAATGGCTTCTTAATCATCGCATGTTCTCCATATGAGATAAAGTAAGTGGATAAAAAGTGAATATCATGTTTTTCAATCACCCCTTCTATATATCCTGATCCATCTATCCTTTTTCTTAAAAATAGATTGGGCCAGTTAACAGATTGGAATGTTTCTACTCCTTGTTTAGTTAACTCCACATAGATTTCCATCCTCTCTTTCTTCTGATTAAGAATGGAAAAACGATTTTTTAAAGTAATATGCGATAAATCAATAGGCGTAATTGTTTCATCACGTTCGATCGATTGTATACGATCACATCTGAAAACACGATAGTCCTCTCTAAAAAAACAATAGGATGGACAATACCATTTTCCTTCCTTTGCATAAATACCAATTGGTTGAATCGTTCTAGAGCTAGTTTTTCCCTTTGTTTCATAACTAATTTTTAGAACGTCTTGCTGAATGGCAGCATCCAACAATTGTTTTAAAAAGGGGATCTTTTCTTGTTGATGGATCGATTGAAAATCAACTCGATCTTGCATTCTATCGATTGTGTCTCTAATATCGCCAGAAAGATTTAAGTAAAACTTCTTTACGATTGATTCATACTCAATATCAAAAGGGAGGGAGAGATAATGCCTTAATGCATGAATGGCAAAAAAGATAGAAACAGCTTCATCTTCACTAAAGGCGATGGGGGGAAGAACTCTTTCATTTAAAATTTGATACCCTCCGTTTGGACCAACTTCTGAGTACAATGGTACCCCCATCTCACTCAATTCTTGCAAATCTCTCAAAATCGTTCGTTTGGATACCCCAAATTCTTCCGCTAATTCCCTAACAGTGAATCTTTTTTTTCGATTCACCATCATGATCATCTCATTTAATCTTTTTGCTTTAGACATTTCGATCTCCTTTTTAATAACAGTGACAAATGTTGTCACTATCATAATATATAATAACGAATAGATAAAGAATAAGTGGTAATGCAGTTGTCTCGAGGACGGAGCTGGAGATGCAACGCTTCTTAATGGTCTTTAGAAATATAGTATGGAGGAATGATGAATGTACGTAACGATTGCAGATTTCATTAAAGAATGGAACAAGGAAGCGCTATTAACTCAAAACGTTTTAGATGGATTAACAGATGATTCATTAAACCAACAAGTGTATCCAGAAGGTCGAACACTAGGAAGAATCGCGTGGCATTTAACAACAACGATTCCAGAATACTTGGCTGAATTCGGGTTGAAAATCGATGAAGTTGAAAATGCAGAACAGATCCCAACGACAGCTAAAGATATCTCCGAAACCTTTAAACAAGTAAGCTCCAAGGCAGTCAAGGCTATTGAACACCAATGGAAAAATGATACGTTGCAGGAAGTGCAAATGGCATTTGGCCGAGAAGAAACAAATGCACAAATCGTAATGGGACTCATCAAACACACCGTTCATCATCGCGGACAAATCACCGTTCTTATGCGTCAAGCGGGATTGAAACCATTTGGCGTGTATGGGCCACCAAAAGAAGATTGGGTGCATTTAGGGGTAGAAAATCCGCCTCTTTAATTAGACCGTACGAAAAGGAAGCGTTGATCCTTAATGGATGATCGCTTCTTTTTTTGAATAAACGGGCATTTGCTGATCAAGCGAAGGGCAGCAATCATAGGTCATTTTTTCGGAAAAAGGTTTCGTGCTTCTTTTTCATTTTAAAGGTCATATCGTTGAACAATACGAAGAAATGTGTGATAAAGTTTAGAAGAGATTGGAAATTTTGTGCAAAGCTTAAGTGGTGGCAATAGATGAAAAGGAAGGGGAAATCCTATATGTCTAAGAAAATATACATTATCCATGAAAATGAGGATTGGACTTCTCACTTAACCAAACGATTGGATGAATTAAACTTGCTATATGAGGCATGGCATCTTGATAAAGGGATCATTGATTTAACTTCGATTCCACCAGAAGGGGTATTTTATAATCGGATGAGTGCTTCGTCTCACACAAGAGATCACCGATATGCACCAGAGTTGACTGGTGGAATTCTTGATTGGCTTGAATTCCACCATCGAACGGTTTTTAATGGCAGTAATGCTTTACGTCTTGAACTAAGTAAAATTAAACAATATACAGCGCTTGAAGCGAGTGGAATTCGAACGCCAAAAACAATTGGTGCAGTGGGCCGAGAGCAAATAATAGAAGCGGCCGAAAGATTAGGTACTGCCCCATTTATTACGAAACATAATCGGGCTGGGAAAGGACTTGGCGTCCAATTGTTCCAAACGGTAGAATCATTGAAGTTACATGTCAATAGCTCTGCATTTGAAGAGTCAGTAGATGGAATTACGCTGATCCAGGAGTATATCCAATCACCAGATTCCTCTATTACAAGAGCGGAGTTTGTAGGTGGCAAATATGTTTATTCTGTAAGGGTCGATACGTCAGACGGATTTGAGCTATGTCCAGCAGATGCATGTCAAATTGGCGATCAATTTTGTCCTGTAGGAGAAGAAGTAGAAGCAAGACCGAAATTCGAAATTGTAGAAGCGGTTGATCACTATTTAATCGAACGCTATGAAGCTTTTCTGAAAGCTGCCCAAATTGATGTGGCCGGCATCGAATGTATAAAAAATGCTGCTGGTGAAATTTTTACGTATGATGTTAATACAAACACAAACTATAATGCAGATGCAGAAACAAAAGCAGAGAAATATGGCATGCTCGAGCTTGCCAAGTTTCTTGGAGAAGCATTGGAGAGAATAGAAGGATGACTGCAGTAAGCATAGGGACACGGTTTTGTCTTAATGGTTGATCAAATGTACGCCATATTCGCTACTTAACTTGGATATGGTTTTTTCTATTGTTTATTTCTGGAATCCAGCTATCCAAAAAGAAAGTTTGTGCTTTTTTTTAATTGAGGATTAAAATAATGCGCAGGGCAGTTAAGAGATTCTCTATTTAATGGAAGAAGAATATTTAGAAAAATGTTATACTATTCATATTTTTAAAGAAGGGAATTTATAGTATTTGGGCCTCTTATGGATATTATACTTAACCTTGTAACAATTATGGAGATATTAGGAGTTGGTGGTAAGTTTGAGCATTAGTGGAGGCATAGTTATTGTATTTGGTTTTATATGTTACATAGTTTTGAGAGTCATAATTCTGGTTTTAAAACTGAAACAAAAAAGGTCAGTGTTTTGGTTAAAGGAATTGATCAGGTTTCTGTTTGTATTATACATTCTGATGGTTGCTTCAGTAACTTTATTCCCTTTATACATAGGGGCTTCGCACATAGAATTCTCATATAAAGTAATAAATTACATACCTCTTATTTCAATATTTAGAGACATTAGCCAAGTAGGAATCGCGTATAGTGGTGACACATTATTTATGATTAAGTTGATTGTAAGAAATGTAGGAGGCAATATTTTAATGTTTATGCCTTTGGGATTTCTCCTGCCTTTATTATGGGGAAAATTCAAAAGGCTAAAAAATACGATAATAATAGGTCTTATTATTTCTCTTAGTATTGAAAGTTTACAGTTTGTACAATGTCTATTTGGGGTAGTTTTTACCAGAACAATAGACATCGACGACGTTATTTGTAATGTGTTAGGCACTTTTTTAGGTTTTTGTATATATAAACTAATAATTTTAGTATTGGGTAAAAGTAATTTAAGAATCTTGACAATTTAAGTATATATTTTCAAGAAGGATATTCAATTAATACATAGAATTATGAACCCTAAATAGTAAATTGAGGGTATTAATGGGCGTTCATATATTTATAGAGTTAACGGCATGAGCGAACACACTTCGACAAATCCTATACTTTTTTTAGCAATCCACTGCATTTAATGTGAAATCCCTTTCAACTATACATAGTAGAAAAGTTTCGTTTCCTTCGCAATTTATATTAAGATAAAGAATAGTAACTCATCGATTAAGGAGATGATGATGTGTTCGAACAAATCGATTTAAAAAAGCAACAACTAGACGCTAAACGACCATTACCAAAATATACAGTCCAAAGCTTACGTGACAAACTTTTTTTAGAATGGACATATAATTCAAATGCAATTGAAGGGAATACGTTAACGATCAATGAAACAAAGGTTGTGCTTGAAGGAATTACTGTCGGTGGTAAAACAATGCGAGAGCACTTAGAAGTCATTAATCACCGAGATGCGATATCATATGTTGAAGATATTGTACGGGAGAAAGAAGCATTTTCGGAATGGCAAATTAAAAATCTACATCGACTCGTTTTAAAAGGGATAGATGATGCCTATGCAGGTGTATATCGTGACCAGCAAGTGTTCATTTCAGGGGCTGTTCATACACCACCGCCGCCAATTAAAATTAAAGAGCAGATGGATGCTTTAATAAAATGGTATGATGGCGAGGCACAACAATTACATCCGATTGACAGAGGTGCGATGTTACATGCAATATTTGTAGGGATTCATCCATTCATTGACGGAAACGGTCGTACTTCAAGGCTATTATTAAACTTAGAATTAATGAAATCTGGCTATCCACCAATTATTATTCGTGTCGAAAATCGATTGGCTTATTATAATGCTTTAGACAAAGCGCACACGACAGAGGATTACAATGATTTTGTCAACCTTGTTTCAAAAGAAGTTGAGGCTTCATTAGATTTATATTTAAGTGCTGTGTAAGGTTTCTTACTTGACCCGAGTCTAGTAATGTCATTCTCTGGAGCTGCAATCAATTCAAGGAAATATACACCTATATTAATAGATTATTAGAGGCGATTGTTCGTTTAGAGCAGTCGCTTGTTTTATTATCGAAGCAAGTAAGTAGAAGAAATATATTTTGAGGGTATGGTAAAATATACTAAGGTACCCACATAATGGGTGAAAAAGGAGAACTCACAAATGACTGCTACCACCCTTAAAATCATTGCATTAATTGCAATGTTATTGGACCACATTGCTTTCTTTATTCCGAATACACCAGAATATTTCAGATGGATCGGACGGATTGCAGCACCCATATTCATATATTTCGTTGCCAATGGATATCGCCATACGTCGAACAAAAAGAAGTATCTATTACGTTTATATATTGCTAGTGTTGCAATGGCATTTGTTAATCTTGTATTGCAAGCAGTACCGGGAACAGGTTATACGGAGAACTTTAATTTCTTTGCACCATTGTTTTTAATCGGTCTTTTTCTTTACGCAATCGAGGAAAAGAAGATTATTTATATTTTCCTTTGGCAGTTAAGTAGTGTAGTGCCAATTATCTTTTTTACTGAATTTGTTGTTATTTATGAGAAAATGGATATGTATTTCTTTGGAGCGGTATTGGGGAATTCGTTATTTGTTGAAGGTGGTATTTTATTCATTTTGTTAGGTGTTGGGTTTTATTTCTTTCAAACGAAAAGACAATTATCACTGTACTATCTATTATTCTCTGCACTTATTTTCGTGATAACAGTAAAGCGTGGCCATATGTTTGCACTTCATAATAAAATCTTTTTCAATTTTGTAGATTTTCAGTGGCTAATGCTTTTAGCACTCCCTTTATTATTGCTATATAACGGCAGGAAGGGGGCAGGATTGAAATACTTTTTCTATTTTTTCTACCCAATACATATTATCCTTCTATATTTTATCGGGAAAAGCCTACAATAATCGGTTGAGGTATGGTCAAAAAAGGAGTTGTACATATGGAATTTCTAACGGGGAAGGTATTGTATATTGCCTTATTTATTCTCATTATCCATAGCATTGAAACATTGGCCTATGCCGTCCGTTTGTCTGGAGCAAGGGTTAAGTTAATTGCTTCGGCCTTATCTTTATTCAATATGATGGTCATCGTTTCGAGACTTTCTAATATGATGCAACAGCCATTTACTGGGGGATTAGTAGACAGTGCTCCTAAGGAAAATGCCTTGTTAGTTGTTGAAAATCAGTATAGATTTATAATCGGTGCTTCTACAGTAGGGACAATAATCGGAATCCTCCTTTTACCAACATTCGTTGCGTTATTCTCTAGAGGGATTATTCATTTATCTAAACAAGGCGGTTCTGTTCCGTCGCTCATTCAAAAAGGTTTTACCCTTCAATATATAAGAAGAGGAATTAATCATATTTCAATGCCTAGCTCTACGTATATAAAAGGGATTAACTTCAAAAAAATACCTAAAAGATTATTCTTTATCAATATGATGATTACAGCAGTATACACGATTGGTGTACTTTCGGCTTTGTATGCTTCTTTAATTGCTCCTGAAAGAGCCGCTAGTACAATCATGGCATCGGGGTTAATTAATGGGATTGCAACAATCCTGTTAACTGTGTTTGTTGATCCGAAGATATCAGTCATGGCGGATGATGTTGTGAATGGAAAAGGAAATTACGCTGACCTTAAAGGGATCTCGATAATGATGATCTTCTCAAGACTGCTTGGAACGATTTTAGCTCAATTCTTATTTATCCCTGGTGCCCATTATATTGCATGGGCATCTAAATTTTTTACGGAATAAGTTTTTTCATATAATGGTGCGTTTCATGAATAATGAAAAGCTCAGCAAAATAAAATTGACGATAGGAATAGATTCCTATAATATGACTGTAATTCCATTTACAAAAGGATGATTATAATGAAGAAAGCAGACAAGATTGCCTCCTAAAAATCATATAACAATTTTAGGAGGCATTGAAAATGACATTTAATAAAATAGACCGTGAAAATTGGCATCGCAAAGAGTATTTTGAAAACTATTTACAACAACAAACAACATTCAGTATAACGAATGAAATAAATATTACGTTTCTGATGGAAAACTTAAAGAAAAAGAATATTAAGTTATATCCGGCCTTTATTTTTATGATTACAAAAATAGCTAATTCACATCGAGAATTCAGAACGAATTTTAACTCAGAAGGAGAGTTAGGGTATTGGGAGGAGGTTATCCCTTCTTATACAATTTTTGATAAAAAAACATGTACTTTTTCAAGTATTTGGACATCAAATTTCCCTGCGTTTTCATCGTTTTATTCTCAGTATGAAAAGGATGTAGAAAAATACAATGGAACGGGCAGGATGTTTCCAAAGACGCCTATACCAGAAAATAATATTCCAATCTCTATGATTCCTTGGAGTTCTTTTACTGGATTTAATTTAAATATTCATAATGAGGGAAACTATCTTCTGCCCATAACTACTGGCGGCAAATATACTCTAGTAAATGGGGAAATATTCTTACCAATCTCACTCCAAGTTCATCATGCTGTTTGTGATGGGTATCATGCTAGTATTTTTATGAATGAATTTCAAAGACTAGCTGATGAAAGTGAAGAGTGGCTCTAGTTGTTTATTTGGGGGAAATGCTGTTAAATTAGTTTTTTTTGGTAAGTTAGCAAGCGAATGAGCAGATCACAAGATAAACTATTTGTTAAAACCGGTGAAAGGGATTAGATGATTCCTTAACTAGGATCGAGAAAGTCCGCACTGATCGGTTGGTGATTAATGTAGAGCACCTGAACGGATAAATAGGCGGAAAATTTCCGCTTATTTCGTAAATATTAATATAAATAGCCTAAATAAGCGGAAAAACTCCGCCTATTTACTTAAAAAAGTCAAAAACGAGCAGTTTTTCATTGAATAGACGGAAAAATTCCGCTTATTTCATCCAAAATGAGCTTTATTTTGTATTTAAGCGGAATTTTTCCGCTTATTTTGATTTTGCTCGTTACTAATTTATGGACGAGGCGTCTTA
Organism: Cytobacillus eiseniae; assembly: GCF_017874625.1. GTDB lineage: Bacteria > Bacillota > Bacilli > Bacillales > Cytobacillaceae > Cytobacillus > Cytobacillus eiseniae. The sequence goes on from NZ_JAGIKZ010000033.1 coordinate 14,534, forward strand.
TTTAATAGGATCTATTTTTACTTCGTTTAACACTTATCTAATTTTCACGATTATTTTCCCTTTCGCCCTTCCTAATTCTGCATATTCCATCGCTTTTTGCGCATCTTCAAAAGGAAAAACGCTATCAATTACAGGTTTGATTTTCCCAGATTCAATATGGTTTGCAATAATACGTAATTGCTCTCCACTTGGCTTCATAAATAAAAACGTATATTGAGCATGATGCTTTTTTTCAAGCGCAGTAAGTTTTCTGCTTGCTGCTGAAAACAACAACGTTTTAAAAAATCCGGAACCATATTCTTTGCCAAAACGAGCATTCGGTAATCCTGAAACGGAAACTATTTTCCCGCCGCTTTTTAACACTTTGAATGACTTTTCTAGGGTCTCGCCACCCAGCGTATCAAATACAGCATCATAGTTATTCAGGATTTCTTCAAACTTTTCTGTCTTGTAACTAATCAATTCATCTGCACCAAGAGATTGTACTAAATCTGTACCAGCTTCACTTACAGTCGTTGCAACCGTTGCGCCCATTACTTTTGCCAGTTGAATCGCAAAGGTACCGACACCACCAGATCCAGCTTGAATCAAAATCTTTTGTCCCTTTTGTAATTGCAAAATGTCTGTTAGGGCTTGATAGGAGGTTAGCCCAACGAGCGGGATTGATGCTGCTTCTTCAAAGCTCAAATTTTTTGGTTTTAAGGCGATGTCATCTTCATGAATTGCGATATATTTTGCAAAAGTACCGATTTTACTTTTACGTGGACGGGCATATATTTCATCACCAACTTTAAAACGAGTCACTTTTGCACCAACTTTTACAACGACACCAGAAAAATCATTCCCTAAGATAAGAGGCATTTGATATTTAACTAATAATTTGACTTTCCCATCACGTATCTTAAAATCAACAGGATTAATACTTGCTGCATAAATTTCTGCGAGTAACTCATACTCACCAATTTCAGGTGTGGGAATCTCTGCTAAACGCATCGGGACCTTTCCGTATCGATCAATAATCATCGCTTTCATTGCCTATCCCTCCGAAATTCCATCATTTGAATAAAAGTTCTGCATGAACTGATCAATATCCAATACAAGCGTTCTTAATAAACCTAATTCTGTACGTACATTAATATAATAAAAGTTTTTTGTTCCTTCTTTACGCATTAAAATAATACCAGCCTCGCGTAATACCTTGAGATGATGGGACACAGCAGGCCGAGAAAGATGTGTTTGTTCAGTGATTTCACCTACACGTAATCCGGTTTGACAGTCTGTACCCATGAGAACGAACAAAATTGATTGACGTGTTTCATCCCCAATCGCCAATAGTACTTTTTGGCAATTAATAAAATCCTTTTTAATTGTATTTAGTTGCTCCTGTTTATTCATTTGGGAAATACCTCCAATAATTAGTTTAATCGTTTAAGTTGATAAACCATATGATTGAATACAACAATACAAGATTGTAATGTTAGGTGCAATATTGAGAAAGCAAATCGAGACGAATACATTTAAGAGGGGAAACGAATGTGAAGTAACTTAAAAAAGGGGACACGCTTGATGATTGCTCTAAGAAATAAAGCAATTTTAGCATTTCACCTGAAATATTTTATATTAATATTGAATAAAAATTTATTGAATAGCGATAAATGGTGAGGTAGGATTATAGTAAAGTTCTTTAATTAAGAATATTCATCTATTAAAGCTTTTCTTAGTAGATTGAAATGTAATTAAATTATGGAGGAATGACCATGTCCTTAATTTTATTCTTATTAATCGGCCTTATGGGAGTATATATTATTATATTAATAAAAAGGCCATCAATAGAGATTATTAAAGAAAATAATAGTCTATTACGTAAGCTAAAAAATGCTACATGGTTTCAAAATCATTGGTTAGCTGGAATTTTCTTATTTGTCCTAAATGCGGTCCTATTTTTTTCAACAGCACTTCTTCTTTATGTGTTGACGTCTTTAATCATTCCTTTTATTCATTGGCTTGTGATAATTTTTGCAACAATCGGCAGTGTGTTTTTATGGATAATCATGAGTAAAGCATGGCAAGGTACGAAAAGAAATCGTTTGAAAATGGGAGCAATCGGGAGCAGCTTTTTTCTTATTTTGTCTCTTATGTTCATTTATAAGTTAGTGACATTAAAGCCTTCTTACCTGGGGGAAGATACTTTTATGGAGGCAGTTGGTTTCGTTTTGGGGATAGTTGTGACAATGGTTGCGTTTATTACGTGTTTTATTTTTACAGGGTATTCAAATAAGAAGATAGTCAAATAACTAATAATCGTTTTAACTATCTATCAATAGATACCTAGTAACTGTTTTCTCTTACTGGGTAATAAACTGATTAGGAGGTACTTACAATTTATGAAACCGAGAATTACTGTCATTACATTAGGTGTGGATCATTTGGAAAGGTCGCTGAAATTTTACCGAGATGGTCTTGGGCTACAGACAGAAGGCATACAAGGTGAAGAGTTTGAGCATGGAGCAGTTGTCTTCTTTGATTTACAAAACGGCTTGAAGTTAGCCCTGTGGAATCGAAAAGATCTGGCCAATGAGGCGAAGGTTCGTCAAACTTCCCCAAGTCCGACCGAATGTACAATTGGGCATAATGTAGGAAGCAAGGAAGAAGTCGATATGGTTATGGAACAAGCTAGAAAAGCTGGAGCTGTGATTCCAGACGAAGCACATGATACTTTTTGGGGTGGATACGCTGGACATTTCCAAGACCCAGATGGACATCTTTGGGAAGTCGTTTGGAATCCACAGTGGGATCTAGAATTCATGCTATAAAAAATAATAGGACGCCGCAGCGTCCTATTTTTATAAAAATTAAAAATCTGAATTTCCTGGTGTACGTGGGAATGGAATGACATCGCGGATGTTCTTCATGCCAGTTAAATACATGATTAGTCGTTCAAAGCCAATTCCATAGCCAGAATGCTTGGTGCCACCGTATTTTCTAAGCTCGAGGTACCACCAGTAATCTTCTTCCGCCATTCCTAGCTCTTTGATTCGATTTGCAAGGACGTCTTCTCTTTCTTCCCGCTGGCTTCCCCCGATTAACTCGCCAATTCCAGGAACTAATAGGTCAGTCGCAGCGACTGTCTTGCCATCTTCATTTGCTCTCATGTAAAATGCTTTAATTTCTTTCGGATAGTCGGTTACATAGACAGGACGCTTGAATACTTCTTCGCTAAGATAACGTTCATGCTCTGTCTGCAAATCTGTTCCCCATTCAACAGGGTAGTCAAATTCCTTCTTAGCGTTCATTAATAATTCAACCGCTTCGGTATAAGTCACTCTACCAAAGTCAGCGTTTAATGCATTCTCTAATCTTTCAATCAGAGTCTTATCGATGAAGCTATTAAAGAAAGCCATTTCTTCAGGCGCATGATCAAAAACATATTGAATGACATACTTGACCATTTCTTCACCAAGGTCCATAATGTCCGGTAATTCAGCAAAGGCAACTTCCGGCTCAATCATCCAGAATTCAGCGGCATGACGCGCTGTATTCGAGTTTTCTGCTCTAAATGTCGGACCAAAAGTGTATACATTACGGAATGCAAGAGCAAAGGTTTCGGCATTTAATTGCCCGCTAACCGTTAAGTTGGATTCTTTGCCGAAGAAATCTGCACTTTCATCCACTTGGCCGTCTTGATTTTTTGGCAGCTTGTTCAAATCCATCGCTGTCACGCGGAACATTTCTCCAGCGCCTTCTGTATCACTTCCAGTAATAATTGGCGTATGTACATTTACAAATCCTTTGTCTTGGAAGAATTTATGAATCGCGTAAGAGGCAAGTGATCTCACTCTGAAAACGGCTGAGAACGTATTGGCTCTCGGACGTAAATGAGCGATTGTTCTTAAATATTCAAGTGAATGTCTCTTTTTTTGCAAAGGATAATCGGTATCTGATAATCCTTCAATAACGATTTTTGTCGCTTTAATCTCAAAAGGCTGTTTCATTTCAGGCGTTGGAACAAATTCACCCTCTACTAAAACAGAGGAGCTAATAGGCAACTTCGTAATGTCTTTGAAGTTATCAAGGGTATCCTCAAAAATGACTTGGACATTTTTAAAAAATGTTCCGTCGTTCAATTCCATGAAGCCGATGGATTTGGAATCACGAAGCGTACGGATCCACCCTGAAATTTGAACCGTTTGATCCTTAAAATCCTCTTGTTTTCTGTATAAATCTTTCACTACAGTCTTTATCATAATCATTCTCCTTATGATAGTATTCATAATAAAAAAAGCCTTCATCCCCTAAAAAAAGGGACGAAAGGCTTGCTTCCGCGGTACCACCCAAATTGTCATTATATGACCAACTTTAAAGCTAAATGCTAAACCCAGTCAGATAACGTGCTGGCAACGTCTAAGCCTACTTAAGAATGTCTCTTTCGGTTAGAACTCAAAGGTGTTCTTCATTTATGCTTCATCACCAGGCTTCCACCGTCCCTGGCTCGCTATCGAATACAGCAAAAACTACTTTCCTTATCAACGATTTAAACATATATCGATTATTAATTCATTTTATGATGCTAATTTATCATAAAACATAATCCTTTGTCTAGTTGCCCCAAAGGAGCTATAAGTTAGAACCTTTATTTACGTGATAATAGTTGCCATAATAAGAACGATCCAATGCGATGTTAAAACTCCCAAAGGAATAATATGCGTAAATAACAGGACACACGTTCCGCTATTCGCAAGAATAATGGTGCTTTTACATTTTTATCGGACACACGTTCCGAAAAGTGTGTTATTTTCACCTTATAAGTAATAAATAACGTACTTAGTGTCCGGAAACTCCCCAAAATAGCTTGATTTATGATAATAACGTACTCCATGTCCGCAAAAAAAGGTAGGAAATGAAACGCATGGATTTTTACACAGGAATCCATGCCTTGTGTTTGTTCCTTCTATTGCGCCTTTTGCTGTGATTTCGAATGTTTGTATATTAGAAGCGACTTATGCCATTTAAATTTTTATTCTGTATATCCTATTACTTCTCCAATAAATTCACCATCATCTGCCTCGAAACCAATCATCATTAGAGCGTTTTATTTCGTTTAAACTAGATTCGTCAGGATTTTGACACAATAGCAGGAAAAAAACAAAAGGAGTTGTACAACGCACAATCTTTGTCTTATTTCTTTGTCTTGTTTACGATTGATTTTCTGTCGATCGTTTCAGGAAGTTTTTCAAACCATCCATGTTTGACCATAATATTGTAACTAAAAGCGCCGGCTTCTGTTTCATGAGTAAATACTTTCAAATAGTTGACAAGTATATCCGATCTGAAGCTGGAACCTAATGATGCACCATAATAAGTAAGTGCTGCATTTACTAAAAATCCTGCGTGAAACATTAACAACTTGTCCGAAAAAGGGCTTATAGTGGAATCAGTAATCTCAGCATCCCATTTCTCAGGTATTGGTAAATGATCTTCTCGTAATATTGCATCAAAGCTATCTGCATCTTTCCCTGCTAATTTAACATTTTTTAACATGAAATTTCTAACATCTTCCTGCTTTGCCACCTGACTAAAACCTAAACTTAACGAACGGATAAAGCCAGTTTTCTTTGAATTAAAAAATAGGGTGCTAATCTCGGAGCTGTTCAGTGGTCTTTTGTCTCCAATTAAATCTGAAATCATTCCTGTCGATTCCATAAAAGTTGTACCTTGAGGCGAAGGAATAATGGGGACACTTGAATATTTTGGTTCGTTTTTAAACAGTTCCACTATTTTTTGAAACAATTCCTTAGAAGAAATTGTACATTCAGTAAAATAATCTTGAATGTCTGATCTTTCCGAGTTTGTTATAGCTAAGCTATAAGCGGTTATCCCATGTACAGTCATAATATAGGAGTAAAAGAGTAAAAATTGGTCAGAAAACAGACGCGGGGCATTCATATTTACATCACTTTTAGTAAATCCTATTGGAACTTGGAAATTTGCATTTTTTAAGAATGCGGTGATTTTTCTAATATGGGTCTCTGCTAACTGTAAAGAAAGTTCTAAAATAGGTTTGATCTCTTTGTTTTCAATTATGCTAAGAAAGTATTTGTACACACATATGGCCATGCTATCGCCTTGATATTGAAGCCAAAATGCGGATGCTTCTGCAGCGGTTAAAGTTTTTGTTTTCTTAAGAATCCCCAAAGGAAAAACCTCCATTTTGTTAAACTCAGATTATTGAAGGAATTTTTGAATGCACTTTTGTTAGGGTTTATGAAGTCAAGAGCAACAATTCATCCTTTTCTGTTATGCTTTCCAGCTCCCCAAAAAATATGTGGCGGAGGGGGCGATAAGCATAGCTATTAATTATTGCAATATTCAAGGGAATCAATTGACTAATTGAGGAATTCTATTAAACTGAAAATAGCATGATCCTCTAACACTAATCCGCCAGTCTTTATTTGCCTTTTCTCTCTCCAATTGAAGACATATTCTCATTGACACTCGTTTATTCAAAATCTATTTGAAGTTTTAACGATTCATTCGTGGCATCTCGAATCTGCATGCAAAATTTAATAGTAGAAGAAATGGAGGTTTCTAAATTAGTCAATAAAATGATAGATTACTAAAAATTGAATAGGAGGAAGAATGCGATGGGATTTGAAGAAGAATACGAGGCCTTTCTGAATGCTCACTTGCAGGCAAGAGCTGGTGAACGGCTGCGGCGCTTGCAAGAAGGACATAATCAGGCTGAAATGTTGTTTTTGAAGCAAGTATGGTGGCCGTTATTTTACCAATTCAACTATCTTCATCCAGAATATGAAGTCGATGATTTTAAGGATGGCAAAAGGTATCTGGATTTTGCTTATATTCGTCCTGCCATCCGGATTTGCTTTGAGATCGACGGGTATGGCCCGCACTTAAAGAGCATAAGCAGATGGCAATTTTCTGACAGCCTTGAGCGTCAAAACCAGTTGGTGATTGACGGATGGACAGTGATCCGCTTTTCTTATGACCAAGTGAATGAAAAGCCCCGACGATGCCAACAGATTGTTCAGCAAGTGATTGGCCAATCGCTAGGTGATGAACTAGACCAAACATCTTTATCCTTTGTCGAAAAGGAAGTGCTACGGCTTGCGATTCGAAACGGAGAAGCCATTTCTCCGATAGAAGTAGAGAGGGATTTGAAGCTAAGTGACAAGACCGTAAAAAAGGCACTTTCTCAACTAGTCGATAAAAAGCTGTTAATCCCTGCATCTGGGATGAAAAGGGTCCGCTCTTATCAGCTAGGAAATCAGGTTAAGCACCCGTTCAGATAAATAAGCGGAAAAACTCCGCCTATTTAGAAAATAGATTAAAAAATACCTTAAATAGACGGAAAAACTCCGCCTATTTCCACAAATAACGTGAAAATCGGGGATTTTTCGTTGGATAAGCGGAATTTTTCCGCTTATTTTCTCCAAAACGACCTCCATTTTGCATTTAACCGGAAAAATTCCGCTTATTTTCTTTTATGGTGCTTTGAGTTTAGCAATCTAATAGATTTCTCAAAAAAAATCGAAGGGGTTTTTCCGATAATCAATTAATTCCGCGAGAAAAAAGGAATGAAAGGACAAAATAGCTATAGAGTACTGGCCTATCGGTGTACATTAAATTGCCCTTGGAATAGTTGCGGGTTACGAACTTAAACTCAAACGCCTTTCGCTAACAAGGAATATGTCTATTAAAGTCTTGGAGTGTATGCCAATCATTACCAAAAAGAGATCGGTAGAATCACTAAATAAAACGATGAGCCTAGACGATACAATTTATATAGAAATCTAAAAAAATTGTAAAATAGGAGTGAATAGGAGAATTATGCATCGTAAGAAAAGTATTGCAACATCGTTAATCTCGTTTATTATTCCTATCATTATCATTGCGCTGATCGTTATATCTACCATTGGTTATACATTTTCAAAACAAATTATTACGAGCCAATTAGATTATGCAATGAATACGAAGATTCAAGAATCGGTACAAAGAATCAACACGATTTTAGAAAAGGAAAAAGGGATCGCACAAAGTCTAGCAAAAACAATTGAAGTGAATGCAGATGTGCTATCGGAAAATGCTTATAATGGATTGTTAGAAAACTATATCCCGATGTACAATGAAACATTTAGTATGGGGATTTGGTTTGAACCATTGGCTTTTAAAGGAAAAGAAAAGTATGCACCATTTGCATATAGGGATGGAGAGAGTATTGTCACTGATGATTCGTATACAGTCGGAAATCTAGATATATGGAAAACCGAGTGGTATGAAGTAGGCTCACAACCAGAGGGTGGGTGGACAACCGCATATGATGACCCCTCTACGAATGTTTCAATGGTTACTGCTGCCTATCCTTTTAAAAATCAGAAGGACGATTTAATGGGTGTCGTGTCAGTTGATGTTGATATTAGCAGTATTCAAAAGTTAATTACTGAAACTGAAATTGATTACGATGGAACGGCTTTATTAGTACAGGGGGATGGTGTTCTTCTCGGTGGTGTAGAGGAAAATCTTTTAATAAAGGAAAACATTTTGGACGACAAAAATGCCTCTCTTGTTAAAGCATCTGAATACATGTTAGCGAATGAGGATGGAATAACAGATTATACGATTGATAATGAAAAGTATATTTTCTATTTTTCTACCATTCCTCATACAAATTGGAAGATCGCTGCAAGTGTAAGTGAAAATAACTTATTTAATAGTTTAAATAACCTGTTACGTATTTTTGTTCTATCTAGTATTGTTTCGATTATCATTGTCACTGCCGTTATCGTTGTTTATTCGAACCGTATGGGAAAAACAGCGAAGAAATATAGCGGAATTGCCGAAGTCGTTGCCGAGGGTGATTTAGTAAACGAATTTATAGAGAAAGATTTGGCAAGAAAAGACGAGCTCGGGGATATTGGAAGAGCGTTGAACACGATGCAAACTAACTTAACAGATGTGATCAAAAGCTTTCAAACGAATGCCTTAAGCATTGATGACCATGCCCAAAACTTAACATTCTTTTCGCAGCAGATGAGCGCTACTTCGGAAAATGTCGCAGCAGCGATCACGACGGTTGCTGAAGGAGCATCCATGCAGCATGAGAATTTAACAAGTATAAATAAAAGAATCAATCAATTTGGAACAAGCTTGGATTCGATGAATCACTCGATAAATGAAGTGGATTCTTCAGCAAATTCGATTATAAGTATGGCGAATGAAAGCAGTCAAGAAATGAGTAAGATGACGGTTTCTTTTGAATCACTGAACGAGACTTTTAAGGAATTGATTGAACGAGTGAAGTCGGTTGAAGGAAATATTCGCAATGTAAATGAGATGACAGAAATCATAAATTCCATTTCTGACCAGACGAACTTGCTTGCATTAAATGCAGCCATTGAAGCTGCTAGAGCGGGAGAATCAGGAAAGGGCTTTGCTGTTGTTGCAAATGAAATAAGGAACTTAGCAGAGAAAAGCAAAGAGTTTTCTGGAAAAATTGATTCAATCATTAAAGGTGTATCACAAGACACTGGTAAAATGGTTGCTTCAACTGAAGAGGTTAATAAAGAAATTCGCTTACAAAGAGAGCAGTTAGATGCGACGATTCATTCTTTTGAGGAAATCATTCAGGCGATTGAGAGCATTTCACCTAAAATAAAGGAAACGAAAGAATCCTCCGTAAAGATTCAAGAAGAAAAAGATCGAATACTTGAAGAAATCGATCAAACCGGAGCAATAGCAGAGGATGTAGCTGCATCGGCAGAGGAAATTTCAGCATCTGCAGAAGAAATGTCTGCTTCAACCGAAGAAGTCACTGCTTCAGCTGTGAGCTTAGGTGAAATGACCAATGAAATGAGAAACAAAATGAACTTCTTTAAGATTAAGAAATAGGATTGTTATTGTTAAGTCGTTCAGTTTATTGGGGGAAAATCACAAATACCATGAAAGAAAGAGTGCTAAATCGCAATGATTTTAGCACCTTTTTTTCGCTTATTGTATTAATTGCACTGTAACTTGCGGAGCTGCTATTTTTAATGTTTAATGACTGTTATAATATTCAGAAATAGGTGTTAAAAAAGTTAAAGATAAATTGACGATGGGGGTTATTTAATCATGAAAAAAACATGTATTCAATGCCAAACTGAAATGATAGATGACTGTAAAGTAACTGTTGAAGGGGATACACCTGGGATGATTATTAGTCAAAAGAGAAAAGGTTCTTTTAATCATGTATCTGCAAAAACGAAAGCTTCTGTATGTCCAAATTGCGGATTTGTAGCCCTATACATTGATGAATTTAAAGAATTTAAACAGTTATAAAATGCTTAGATTTATAGTCTAAGTATTTGATAATGCTATTTGTGTATGAGTAAGACTAATTTTGATAAGGAATTTGAGTAGAGATTTTTCATTTTCTCCATGTGATCTAAACAATTATAGTTCATGTTTCCCACTCTTTACGTGTATTAAATGCATCTTGCTACAAAAATGAGCCAAATGTCGAAGTTAAGTAACCTATTGCAAATCAAATGGACTTCATGTATTATTCTGCCTTGTAAATTTAAACTTTAAATGAGAAGGGAAATAATATGATTTCATTTTTTTTAACAGCCGTCCGGTTACTGAAAGCACTTAGGAAGTCATTTTCACATCCTGTATTTAAGTCATTACTTGCTACTTTATTTTTGATCGTGCTATCAGGCACGTTATTTTATACAAAAATAGAAGGATGGGATGTACTAGATGCGATTTACTTTGGCGTTGTCAGCCTAATTCCAAGTGGAGTAGATACAGGGTTAAGTCCTGCTACTAACTTAGGGAAAATTTTCACCATGATGTACTTAATCGTTGGGATCGGGGTTATGATTGGCCTAATTGGAATCATTGCGAAAGCAGTCATTGACTTTGATTCACTGGAAGAGGGAAAGCGTAAGAAAAAGTGAATAGGTGATGCCTATAAATATCAGCCTATTTTCTGTAAATCAAAATACATAAGCTAAAGGCACAAGATAGTAGCAAAAAAGCCGAATTAGGGAACATTAAAATGAGGTGTTTCCTATGAAAAATAAGATCAGTTTACTAATACTATTTCTTCTAATGATTCTCCCTACTAATACAGGTGCAGGGATGGAAGGATATGAACTGGTTAGTCAGAATAATAAAGAGAATATCACCCTTTACGGTAAGAAAATGGATGGATTATTTAGGGGATTCAAAATTGCTTTTAAAGGAGCAATTTACACAAGAACTTTTTGGAATAGCGAAACAAGCCCTACTTACGCCCCACAAATTTTCTATACAGACATCAACGAAGACCAAAAGAAAGAGCTAATCATTACTTTGACAACAGGGCATGGGACAGGTTTGTTATGGGAAGAAGTTCATGTGTTTGACACCCTGGACAATCGATTAAATGTTAGCGAAGTGATAGTTGATCATCCTTTAGCAATCATTTATAAAAATGTAAAAACAAAGCTATCCAATGAGGAAGCAGAAATCCATATAGGAGATAAGGTGTACAAAGTCGATATCACCCCTTTTGAAATCAAACCTGAAAACTTATTTAATGATATCGGTTTTGGGAGCATTATTGATTATGAAGTAATGAACAATATTCTTATGGTCAGAGTAAGCGGACAAATCACACCTGCTATGTTTATTGGAGATGTAATCATTACTTATGAATTCCATGATCAAATGTATCAAGCGAAAACAATCAGCTTTATAACGGATATTGCTAAAAACCCCTTTTATGGTCCAGTGAAACATGAAGCGATATTTAACTAACGAGTAGGTTATATCCGATAGGAGTTGAATGCCAATCTTAAACAAGTTATAAAATTGGGTAGGGACAATTCGTATTGTTACCTGCTCATTTTTTAATATCAGGGACACGTTCATCCTTAGGTTTTGTTGGGCTGTACAAATAATTCTCATTTTAAATTTCGATAAAATAAATTTATTTTTAAGCTACCGTCAGAAACCTGTCTGCTTTTGTCGAAGGGTTTGATGAAAAACAGACCAGGAGGAAACAGCCCATGAAAATTAAAAAATCACTCATAAGCGGTGCAGCAGCATCCGTATTACTTCTTTCTACATTAGGAACAAGCGCGTATGCTAATGAACTGATCACAATTGATGCAGAAGAAATCGGTGGTGTAAACGACGAAGAAATAGTGGTAGAAGAGAATATAGCTAATGAAGAAACTACTGTAGATGATGAAACTTCAGAGGAAGTTGAAACAGAGAAAAAGGCAACAGAAGAAAAGGTTCAAGAGCAAGAAGAGGCACCAGCTTTAGTTCCAGGAGATTTCTTTTATTTTGTCAAAATTATGATGGAAAAAGTACGACTTGCTGTTACATTTGATGATTACAAGGAAGCTCGTCTGTTAGCTCATTTTGCTGCTGAGCGTATTGCTGAAGCAAATTCATTGCTTGCAGAAGGAAAAGCTGATGAGGCAACGGCACTCATAGAAGAAGCAATTAATATTCAAAAGAAAGCTACTGATAGTTTAGGAGAATCAGAAGAAATCGCTGATGATGAAACAGAAGTGATAGAGGAAGCTACTGATGAAACAGCAGTAACTGAAGATCAGGCAGCTGAAGAAGTACCAGCAGAACCAACAGAAGGCGAAGACATTGCAGCAAAAGATGAAGTAGAAGTGAAGCTTGCTCACAACATTGATGCATTAGCTGCAGCATTATCACATGTTAAAAACCCTAAAGCACAATTAGCATTGAAGAAAAATATACAAAAGTCTTTTGCGAAATTAGACAAGAAACTGGCGAAGCTCGAAGCAAAAGCAGGAAAATTCGCAGCTAAAACGATTGAAGATGATGAAAGTGTAGAGGAAAAACCAGCAATCGTTACTGAAACGATGCCAACAGTAGAAGCTCCAGTAAAAAAGGCAACAAAGGAAACAGCAGTTGGGGAAGTCGTCATTGATATAGAAGAAGGAAAAGAGAAAGTAGAAGAAGCTGTAACAAACGATCATGTTAAGACTGTTGTTGCACCAGGGTTAGCAAAGAAGGAAGCAGCAAAGGCTAAGGCGGCAGAAAAGCGTGCTGAGGGAAAGGCAAAGGCTATTGCTAAAAAGCACGAAAAGCGAGTTGATAAACAACAACACGCAAATGTAAAGAAACATAACGGTCATAATAAAGGTGCAGAAAATAAGAAAAACCATGGAAAAGGAAACGAATAATACCTTTCAGTAAACCTAGTGCTCCGAGTGCTAGGTTTCCTTTTTTGCCTAGTTGTTTAGGGAGTATATTTAGTGTTTAAACGATGTGTCTTTTTTACTAATAGGGCCGATTGTGGAGAAATTTAAAACTTGTAGCAAAGCAGATGATTTTGTGAAGAACTTTTCCTTAAAAATGAGGGACGTATTTCTTATTTCTTTGCATCTTGTGCGGAAATCCCTCGTCTATATATGATGAAAAATGGTATATTTAGAAATAAATGAAACACCAAGAATTTAATATTTGAGATCTTTATTGATTAGCAGAATAACTCGGATCTAAACCAAAAGGAAGTGAAACGATGTTTTTCTTAACACGTGAACGACAGGAAGTATTCAACGCAGCACATACCTATCCGTTTGGGGAATCATTTGATGCTGATATTGCTGAACATTTATATGAACAATTAACCGAATTTATAGATGTCTTCCCGCAAAAGTTTCAGTCGGGAATTATTGAACAAACTTTATTTCGAAATGACACATTAATGAACGAATTTGAAGAATGGTGCAATGTGACAATTGAGCAGTTCAGAACGAAGAGTCATGCTATTTATGAAAAGCGTGAAGCAATTGTTGAACACTTTCATGCGACTGCACGAACCGTTTTTTCAAAGTCCTTTCATGACGGGGAAATTTTAAATGCTGAGCAACAAGGAAACAAGTTTATGTTTCTATTAGATATGAGTGGAGGGTTTATGGAGGAGTCCATTGTACAGTTAGTTTTTCATGATGCACAAACAGAGGGCATTCTTGAAGGCTTTTACATATATGACGAGCTATTAACAACCGAAGCTGGATTTGCATTACGCGTTTTATCAAGCTATGGCAGTCCTTATGCGGAGTGGACGATTTTCTTCAAAGATGTCACAGCAAATGCCTTATATCGTCCTGCGGTTTATATTGAACCGGGAGAAATCGCTACGTGGGATGAGTATGTTGCTGCGCTAAACTCAAATGATACATTCTATATTGTCAAAGATATGCGCTTTGTAGAAATTGATTTCGCTAGTCTTTCGCAAACGGAAAATGGGATTTTTGCTGGAGGGCTATTACTAGGTGGTACTTTTGAGGAGGCAAGGGAGCGAATTTATTGCGCTACGTATGAAGATCCATATGCTCATTTAAGTGAGCCGATTCCGACGGATGAGTTGTTATCTGCTATGTTTGATGAAGATCAAAATCTACGAGTACGTGCATTCAACACAATCTTTGCACTAGGAGAGAGTGCAGCATATATCGTTAATGAGGCATTACGTAAAGTGGAGATAAGCACAGATGAGAATATGTATTTTAGCATTATAGCAAGCCATTTTCATCAACTCGGTTGTTTAGAGGATGATGTAAAACTGAAATGGCTTAGGGAATTAGAATAAGCCGTTTATTTATATATTAAGCGGGTATTGCTTGAGAATGGTTGAATCATGAATTGTTTCTATTATTCCATAAAAGGGCGTGTAGAGAAAAAATCCTCTTCTCTACACACCAAATTTTTTTAAATTAAAAATCAAAATTATCCGGGTCTGGGCCTACACGATGATTTTCATTTAATCCATCGATGATTTCCATTTCCTCTTTCGTCAATTCAAAATCAAACACATTCGCATTTTCAATAATGCGGTGCTCTTTTGTTGATTTTGGAATCGTCACAACCTCGTTTTGCAAGTCCCAGCGCAAAATAACTTGGGCAACTGTTTTAGTATGCTTGTTTGCAATTTCCTGTAATACTTCGTGATCTAGTAACTGACCTTGCATTAATGGTGACCATGCTTCCAGCTGGATTCCTTGATCTTGGCAAAATGCTTGCAGCTCTTTTTGAGTTAATCGCGGATGGTATTCGACTTGATTGACCATCGGCTTAATTTCAGCATCCTTCAACAAATCTTCTAAATGATGAATTTGAAAATTACTTACTCCGATTGCTTTTACTCGGCCTTCTTTATAAAGTGTTTCTAACGCTCTCCAAGCATCCTTGTATTTTCCTGCAACTGGCCAATGAATCAAATATAAATCTAAATAATCTAAGCCCAGTTTCTTTAAGCTCGTTTCATAAGCAGCAATTGTTGATTCATATCCTAAATCCGTGTTCCAAACCTTTGAAGTAACAAATAGCTCTTCTCTTGAAATACCTGCTTCTTTCAAACCTTCTTGTATCCCTTTACCGACGCCTTCTTCATTTTTATAAATCGCTGCAGTGTCCACACTGCGGTATCCATGTGTAATCGCTGTTTTTACCGCGTTCACTAATTCAGGACCTTCCTCGACTTTAAAAACGCCAATTCCAAACCAAGGCATTTTGACCCCATTATGCAAAGTTGTTGTATCTTGTAAATTATTGACCATCATTTTTTAAACCTCCAATATTTTATTTGCTTGATCTTTTCGTTCTAAAGCTCTGCTAATTCCAGTTAAGATTGCGGCAGTCAAAACCATAAGTGCTCCGATCCAAGACGTATGGATAAGTCCGATAGAGTCTGTAATTAGACCGCCTAAATAAGAGCCAATTGCAATCCCAGCATTAAATGCAGCAATATTTATTGCCGATGCCACATCAACCGCACGGGGGACAAAGCGCTCAGCCAGCATCACAACATATACTTGTAAGCCTGGCACATTCATAAATGCGAACAGCCCCATCAATAGAATCGTAATTAATCCACTGATTTTATATGGTGCGGTAAACATTAAAATAAATAAGACGAATGCTTGTACAATAAACATATAGAATAATGCACCAATTGGATTTTGATTCGACAACTTTCCGCCAACCATATTCCCAATTGCAATCGCCATTCCATAAGCTAATAAAATCACAGCCACAGTTCCTTCTTTAAACCCCGTAATGTCCTGAAGCAGTGGGGATAAAAAGGTAAATACAACAAAGGTTCCGCCATACCCTAATGCTGTAATGATAAATAAAAGCAGTAGCTGTCCATTTGTTACAAGCTTAAGCTGATCACGAAAGGTTGTTTTTACTCCTCTTCGCAAATCAGATGGAACAAGAAGGCTATTGGCAATTAAGGCAATGATCCCAATGATTACAATGGTTATAAAGGCGGTTCGCCAACCTAGCTGCTGACCAATAAAGGTTCCAAATGGAACACCCGTTACTGTAGCGACGGTAAGACCTGTAAACATAATTGAAATCGCACTAGCTCTGCGGTTTTCTGGGACTAAATCAGCAGCTATTGTCGATCCTATTGACATGAACAGTCCATGTGAAAATGCTGAAATCACACGTGCTACTAGCAATAACCCAATTGTCGTAGAGAAGGCAGCAAGCGTATTGCCGATAATAAAGACAATCATAATCCATAGTAATAGTATCTTACGTGACATTCTAGATGTCAAAGCTGTCAAAATAGGTGCCCCGAGCGTTACCCCTAATGCATATAAAGAAACAGTCAATCCTGCCGTAGTAACTGGAATACTTAAATCATTTGCAATAAGAGGAAGCAGCCCGACACTAATAAATTCAGTCGTTCCAATTGCAAAAGCACTAACTGCTAAAGCAAGCAATGCAAACGTGCTTTGCTTTTTACTTAAAGCCATTTTCGCTCCTCCTGTTTTCTGTGATGTAAAATAGAAACTTTCTTTTCAGCGAATGATAAATTATGAAAGAAAGTATAGTATGAATCTGCCGGCAAATGTTATTATGTGATATATCATTCATAAAGAAAAGTACGTACTTTTAAGTAATATAGAAACCAAAAAGTAATATAGGAACCTTTTAGTGCCTATATGATGGAGGAGAAAAAGATGCAAAAAAAGAAATACAATATCTCTGTGGAAGCGACATTAGAAGTCATCGGTGGAAAGTGGAAATGTGTAATTCTTTGCCATCTGACTCACGGAAAAAAACGAACAAATGAATTAAAGCGCCTCATGCCAAATATTACACAAAAAATGCTCACTCAACAGCTGCGCGAGCTTGAAGAGGACGGGGTTATCAATCGAATCGTGTACAATCAAATCCCGCCAAAAGTAGAATACGAGCTTAGCGAATATGGACAAAGCTTAGAAAGCATTCTAAATTTACTATGTGCTTGGGGTGAAACCCATTTAACGAGGGTATACGGGGATAAATTTTCTGTTTTAGAAGATAGTGTGTTAAATGAACAGCTTAAGTGAGGGGATTCGGAGTTTCGATCTTTAGTTTGAATAACGACTTTTTCCATTTGGAGGAACCGAATAGGTCCGGTTTGTTCCCGCATCGGTTCCGACTCACTTCGAACGGGCACAAATAATTGGTCATGAATGGAGAGCATGATGCAGCCGATACCTTAAAAATAGAGGGTGGAATCGGCTGTTTTTTTATGAGCTTTTTGTATAGAGTGTAGTAGTTATGGTTTCCTTCTTCAAATACCAGGAACTTTTGTTTCAATTTGGGTTAAGGTGTAATCGGCTCGATTTATAAGCAAAATATAATAATAATGCTTAATAAATTGGAGGACATTTCTCATGAATCTCTTAAAAAAGTTCTTTACTAGCAGCACGAAAACAGCCAGCAAGAAGCTGGTTGCAGTGTATGTTTGCTTTCGTGCACTTGCTATTTTTATGCTGATCAATCAGTTAATCATGCTGAGATGGGGGGATGCATTGATTCTTGTGCTGACACTCGTTTTATTTGCGATCCCACATCTTGTGGAACGAGTATTTAAAATTGAAATTCCCAACTTGTTGGAACTGATTATCCTCTTATTTATTTTTAGTTCAACAGTTCTCGGCGAGCTGAGCGATTTTTACGGGTATTTCAAAATTTGGGATACAGCCCTACATACGCTTAATGGCTTTCTAGCTGCAGGTGTCGGTTTTTCACTTGTCTATCTGTTAAATAAAAATGCCGAGGGGATAAAATTGAGTCCATTGTTTCTTGCGATCGTCACTTTCTGTTTTTCTATGACCGTTGGCGTTATGTGGGAGTTTTTTGAATACTCCGCAGACCGCTGGTTGAATCTCGATATGCAGAAAGACCGAATGGTTCAGCAAATTAACAGTGTAAGTATCGGTGTAGAAAAAAATGATGTTGCTCATATTGGGAATATAGGGCGCACAATTATTGAAAGCAAAGACGATTCAGGAAAGCGGCTTGAAACCGTTATTGATGGGGGATATCTTGATATCGGAATTATTGATACTATGAAGGATTTATATGTTAATCTGCTTGGTGCGATTGTCTTCAGTGTGTTTGGTTTTTTATACGCTCATCATGACGAGAAAAAATATCGGTTTGTTCGGAACTTCATACCTAGAAAAAAAGAATAAAAGGTGATTATTAACAAAGTGGAAGGAGGGAGTAATCATATTTTTTTAACAAATAACCACAAACTTTTTTTACATCGGAAAAAAGATACTTCACGGGGCGTTGATCTAAAGAGGATTCACGCCTTTTTTCGATTAGTGCGATTAGGTTAAACCATCCGAATGGATAATAGACGGAAAATTTCCGCTTATTTCGAAATTTTTAATAAAAAGGGCCTAAATAAGCGGAAAAACTCCGCCTATTGCTTCGAAAAAGCTAAAAATGGAGGATTTTTCATTGAATAAGCGGAAAAATTCCGCTTCGTATTATAAGGTCAGCCAGATATTTCTGGTTGACCATTTTTTATATGGTTTTATTATTACGGTAGCCGGGGTAGAACGTAATT
>NZ_JAGIKZ010000034.1 GCF_017874625.1 Cytobacillus eiseniae
CGCTTGCGCTTTTCTTTTGTCTAGCTCCAGCGGCTAGACCCTCGAGTCATAAGCCAATCTGGCTAGAAGGTTAAAGTACAACCTTCCATCCAGCTTGTCTTATGCTTGTCGGGTCTGAACAAGCCGCTTGCGCTTTTCTTATTACTTGCTTAAGTTTTGCTTAGCAACTGTTGCTAATTCAGCAAATGCTTTTTCGTCAGCGATTGCTAATTCAGCAAGCATTTTGCGGTTTACTTCGATACCAGCAAGCTTTAAGCCATGCATTAAACGGCTATAAGAAAGACCGTTCATACGAGCTGCTGCGTTGATACGAGTAACCCAAAGTTTGCGGAAGTCGCGCTTTTTCTGACGACGATCGCGGTATGCATACATTAGAGATTTCATTACTTGTTGGTTAGCAACTTTATATAATGTATGTTTTGAACCATAATAACCTTTAGCTAATTTAAGAACTTTTTTACGACGTTTGCGAGTAACAGTACCGCCTTTTACACGTGGCATATGATTTCCCTCCTAATTTCGAGATATTACTTAAGATTTACTAGTAAGTTACGGATGCGTTTGTAATCGCCTGAAGAAACAAGAGTTCCTTTGCGAAGCTTACGCTTTTGTTTTTGAGATTTGTTAGCGAACATATGGCTTCTGTAAGCGTGTGAACGCTTAAGTTTACCAGATCCTGTTCTTTTGAAACGCTTAGCAGCGCCGCGGTGAGTTTTCATTTTTGGCATTTGGAATTCCTCCTCTTACTTATCGTTAGTTTTAGGTGCTAGGACCATAAACATGCTTCGGCCGTCCATTTTTGGATGTGATTCCACGATTCCAACCTCATTGCACGCTTGTGCAAATTTGATTAAAACACGTTGACCGATTTCCTTATGAGTAATCGCACGACCCTTGAAACGGATTGATGCTTTTACTTTATCGCCTTTTTCAAGGAATTTAATCGCATTGCGAAGTTTTGTATTAAAATCATGTTCCTCAATTGTCGGACTTAGACGAACTTCTTTAATACTAATGACCTTCTGGTTTTTTCGAGCTTCTTTCTCTTTCTTTTGCTGCTCGAACTTAAACTTTCCATAGTCCATAATACGGCCTACAGGAGGCTTTGCATTCGGTGCAACAAGAACAAGATCAAGATTGACACGAGCAGCTATTTCTAGTGCTTCGATCTTTGTTTTAATTCCTAATTGCTCCCCATTCTGATCAATAAGACGAATTTCGCGGGCGCGAATGCCCTCGTTTAACAACATATCTTTGCTAATAGTTAGACACCTCCAAGGTTTAATGCGAACACAATGTTTGGGTCAAGAATAACTTGAATCACGCAAGCTTCTCACTTATCGCTTTAAAAAAGGAAGCTAACCAGCCCACTAGACCGAAACTAGAGTCGCAAGTAATACATTTTATTCCTGCTCAAATTAGAGCAGATTTGTTTTTAAACAAATAAAAAAGTGTGGATGATAACACCCACACTTTACGGACAAATTTAAACAGAAAATGTTCACGTAAAACCTGCTAACAGCTGACAAGCGTCATTCAGGTGAGAAGCGGGTGCTTCTTCTTTTCCTCAAACTGTATTCAATTACCTTAGTTACTATATCACAAAAGACAATATCATGTCAAACGATCATTTTTATAACAACGCTTTGAATTATAACAACAGAAAGGAAATCACGCAAGTAGTTTTTTCGATTTAAAAATGTGTTAATTTATGGAACAGCAATTTCCAAGTAAAAGAGAGGCTAATGCCTCTCTTCAAATTAATGTTTTACTTCAGCTTTTAAACCTGATACAAAGTTCTCAAATGAAATCGTTTCAGATTTCTGCTCTCCGTATTTACGGACATTGACCGCTTTTTCAGCTACTTCGTTGTCTCCAACTACGAGCATATATGGAATTTTTTGCATTTGTGCTTCACGGATTTTGTAACCGATTTTCTCGTTACGGTTAT
This sequence comes from Cytobacillus eiseniae, assembly GCF_017874625.1. GTDB lineage: Bacteria > Bacillota > Bacilli > Bacillales > Cytobacillaceae > Cytobacillus > Cytobacillus eiseniae. Next base: position 1,952 of record NZ_JAGIKZ010000034.1, read on the forward strand.
CAAGCTCAACACGGAAGCCTTCAGCTTGTAATTGTTCTTGTACTTGCTTCGCGTAATCAAAATGAATGTCTGGTGAAACAGGAATGACTTGTACTTGTACTGGAGCAAGCCATGTTGGGAATGCCCCTTTGTATTCTTCAATTAAGAAAGCAACAAAGCGCTCCATTGTTGAAACAACACCACGATGGATAACAACTGGGCGATGCTGTTTGCCGTCTTCACCAACATATGTTAAGTCAAAGCGTTCCGGCTGTAAGAAGTCAAGCTGAACAGTCGATAATGTCTCCTCTTTTCCAAGAGCCGTTTTTACTTGAACATCAAGCTTCGGACCGTAGAATGCTGCTTCACCTTCTGCTTCAAAATAATCAAGTCCTAATTCATCCATCGCTTCTTTCAACATTGATTGTGCCTTTTCCCACATCTGATCATCATCAAAGTACTTTTCAGTATCAGCTGGATCACGATAAGACAGACGGAAAGAATAATTATTTAAATTAAAGTCTTTATACACATCAAGAATTAAATGAACCACTCGCTTAAATTCATCCTTAATCTGATCAGGGCGAACGAAGATATGGGCATCATTCAATGTCATTCCACGCACACGCTGAAGTCCTGATAATGCTCCTGACATTTCATAACGGTGCATTGTCCCAAGCTCTGCAATCCGAATTGGCAGCTCCCGATAGCTGTGAATGCTGTTTTTGTATACCATCATATGATGCGGGCAGTTCATTGGACGAAGGACAAGCTGCTCATTATCCATATCCATAACAGGGAACATATCCTCTTGGTAGTGACCCCAGTGGCCTGAAGTTTTATATAATTCTACACTTCCTAGGACTGGTGTGTATACATGGCTATAGCCAAGTCTTTCTTCCTTATCAACAATATATCGTTCAACAATGCGACGAATTGTCGCTCCTTTTGGAAGCCATAAAGGCAGGCCTTGACCGACTAATTGTGAGTTCGTGAATAAGCTTAATTCCTTCCCAATTTTACGGTGGTCACGTTCCTTCGCTTCTTCAAGCAGGCGTAAATGCTCTGCTAAATCTTCCTTTTTAAAGAAGGCTGTTCCATAAATACGCTGAAGCATTTTATTATCGCTATTTCCACGCCAGTAAGCTCCTGCGATGCTTAATAATTTAATTTCTTTCAGCTTGCCAGTGGAAGGCACATGGACACCACGGCAAAGATCAATGAACTCTCCTTGCTGATAAAGTGTAACTGTTTCATCTGCTGGAATCGCTTCGATTAGCTCAAGCTTGTATTCATCATCCATTTCCTTGAAAAGCTGAACGGCTTCATCACGGCTCACTTCTTTGCGGATAATCTCAATGTTTTCATTAATGATTTTCTTCATTTCTTTTTCAATCAGCGGCAGATCTTCAGGTGTTAGTGATTGTTCAAGATCCATATCATAGTAAAATCCCCCTTCGATTACAGGGCCAACACCAAGCTTAACATCTTTGTATAGGCGTTTAATTGCCTGCGCCATTAAGTGGGCAGAGCTATGACGGAGAATTTCTAATGCTTCTTCATTGTCTTGTGTAATAATTTCTATTGTTCCATCTTCCTCAATCGGACGGCGAAGATCATACATTTGGCCACTGAATTTTCCAGCAAGCGATTTTTTCTTTAGTCCAGGACTAATAGAAGCGGCAATATCTTCTGTTGTCGTTCCTTTAGGAAACTCTTTTACTGCACCATCTGGAAACGAAACTTTAATAACTTCTGACATTGTTATTTCCTCCTAAATTATAAAGTGGAAGCGTCTCGCCCAGCCCCGACTAGCATAAGACAAGCCTCCCGAATAGGTGTACTTTACCTCTATGGAGTGGCTTATGACTCGAGGAGCTAGACGCTGGAACTAGATTCAAAACTTGCTCCTAAGACGCCAACTAACTAATAATGCAAATAAAACAAAAAACCCGCCCCTAAAAAGGGACGAGTTAATATACACACGTGGTTCCACCCTACTTCTCATTTTCCGAAACATACGAAAAATGACTTGTAGCAAGATAACGGCTTGTTCCGTCAACCCATACTATTTTGACGAATGGGCGGCAACGAATTAATCTCTTCGTCAGCTGCATTCCATCAAAAATTCAAAGTTGAAGTTCAGAGGTGGTAAGCATTTCAATCGTGTTAGGAAGGTTTCAGCCGTGCCTTCCCTCTCTATAAACCGTTTTACAAATGCCCTTGTCCTCATCATTACGATTACTGATTATCTTAATATGTACTGTATTATAGTTTGTTATTATCGGAAATGCAAGGGCTCTTCTATATTTTTTCATCTGCAATAAATGAAAATAATCTTTTGCTGCTATAAAAATCAGAAACGGATCCAATAATTAATCTTTCTTCAAAGATATTGTGAATCGTCCGGATAAGCGGCTGTTCATCATCTTCAGAATAAAGGTAAATCGATAATGGTGCGATGGATAGCAATGGTGCGATAGTGACCGAGTCGACATAGACTGGGTGATTAAACAATAGCTTCCGATCAATCATACTTATAAGATCTGAGCGCTTAATTTCATAAAAATGTTCATCAAAAAAATGAACCCCATCATTAATAAGTAAGTGAATCGAGTGAAGCTTAGATTCCTTACCTGATAAAAACTCTCTTAATGTTTGGATAAACATTTGATATTCCTGTTCCATTTTGTATTCATCAATTGATATTTCAACGTATTTTTCTAGCTGATCCATTAAGGTACGCATTCTAAACTTCACAAACGAGTCAAACGAAAAAGTAATACGTTCCTGGAAAATTTCACTGATCGCTGCCTTTAAGTTCCTTTCCACATCCAAGTCATTAACAAACGTCGCTAAATCCGTTCGGTTTCCTTCAAGAATCGAATGGATAATTTCAAGAATTTGCTGCTGTTCATCTTCATCTTGAAAATAATATTGATCTGCTAAAATCCGACGAAACCAATGATCTTGCTTGATTTTTACAATAAATTGATAAAAAACCTCCTGAATAATTTCTAAATCCTTCTGACGATTCGGGTCAATATTCATTCGAACTATATGTTGATCTTCAAATTGAAGAATCGTTTTATCAGATAAAGTATCAGATGCTGGATCATGCTGTAAATATTGATAAAACCCCCATGCATCCTCAGTCTTTTGGAAAATGATTTCGATCAACCAAATCCCCCCTCTTTTAAAATCACTTGTTTTAAAATATATATGGGGAACTTGGACAAATTAGAAGTTATTTCTACTGCATTAAGAAGCGGTCAACAGTTTTTATAGAGAAACAAATAAAATAGTATATTTGAGTTAGGTGCCTTTGAACAAGAACAATAGGACACACGTTCCGCTATTTGCAATAATAATTGTGTTTTCTCCTTTTTATCGGACATTCATTCCTTTATTATCTAAAAAAATGTTATTTTTGCCTAGTTAGTAGTTAATAACGTACCCAGTGTCCGAAAACTCTCCAAAATAGCACGATTTATAATATTAACGTACTCAATATCCACAAAAAGTAGATACAAAATGAAATCGCGTCATACACTATCAGATTGAATAAACAAACAAAAACGCATGGATTCCACACTGAATCCATACGTTTCTGTTTGTGATTTCGAATGCTTTATCTATTTACTCCACAATTTCTGAACTGGCAGCTTTCATCATTTATACTCTCCGATTCGGGCCATCAACTAAGACGGGTTCAGCTAAATATTTGATACGTTCCATAATCCGTCTTCCTTTCATCTTCTCCTCTTCCCCACGTTGGCTGTAGGATAAATGGTGCTCGAGCTCTTGGAAATCGAAGTTCGAAGTGAAAAATGTTGGAATACTTTCTAGCATTCGATACTGAAGAATGGGACCTAGCACCTCATCCCTAGTCCAACTGGACATCGTTTCAGCACCGATATCATCGAACATCAGTACAGGAACTTTTTTGATAGCGGCAATTTTGTCATTTAAGGTAGAATCTGCAATTGAACTTTTCATTTCTCTTAGAAGTTCAGGTACATAGACGATCATCGAGGATACCTTTTTCTGAGCAAGTTCATTAGCAATTGCCCCTAATAAATAAGATTTCCCAACACCAAACTTTCCATGGAAATAAAGCCCTTTTTGTTTTGATCCCGCTTTATAATTAATTAAGAAAGAAGCTGCTTTTTGCACAGCATCAATTCGATCATCATCATTATGAATATCATCAAAAGTAGCATTCAATATATCTCTAGGTACATACATGCTTTGGATTAATTTTTCATTCTTGCGTTTTTCATCATCCATCACTTTTCGAGGGCATTTATCATAATGCAAATGAATGCTTCCCCTCTCAATCACAAGCTTCGGGTGATAGCCCTTCATCATATTTTGACAGCCATCAAGACTTGGGCATTGATTACATTCCTTGCTTTGCTGTGCATATTCATAAAGCTTCATTAAGCTTTTCGTTACCATCGCATCCGTTATTTCATCTTCATGGTTCCTTAAAAATGATTGTACATCTGGATTATTTAATGTTTCCATTCGCTGCATTTCATATCTTTTTTGGAAGTCTGCTTTTCCAGCAAGACGTTTTAATGTATCATTAATCTTCTCCATTATTTAGTCCCCTCCCCTGAACGCAATCTTTTCAACGTTTCATTTAACTCTCTTTTTTTCAGTTCTAATTCTTGTCCATCTTTTTTCTTACTTTCGGGAATTTTCTGTTCACCTTCATCAAACCAATCAGGCAGTAGTTCTGTACGAATTGGCTTCTTCCGCCCTGTAGCTTTTGATGATTTTGCTGTTTTCTTCCCATCAGCCCATTCCATATATTGCTTATGCTCATTTTTAGCTAAATGCATCGCTTCATTTACTCTACTAATTTTCTTTCTTGCCCAGTGACTCGCAATTTTTTCTACGTAGGCTTTAGTTAATTTCATATCTGACTTTAACATGACATATTGGATAAGTACATTCACTACCCCAGGCAAAAGTTTTTGCTGGAACATGACATCCTCAATGATTTGTAAATCTGATTTGGATGGCTCAGCCCCACCAGAAATATCCTTTAATAATTGTCTCGGTGAAGTTGTTTCTAAATAATGAATTAATTTTTCTTCTTGTGTTACTGGTTCTTTTTTTAATGTTTGCTGCATGGCCGGCTGTATCCGATCAACTAAAGTTGGCAGCTGGTCATAATTATTGAACTGATACCAATCTCTTGCAGACTTTCTCAATTCATCAATATTTATTTCATTATTTTCATTTAGTGCACTTATTACGATGTTTTTCATTTGAATTGGATCGATTCCATATAAAAAGGCAAGATTACTGATCGCATGTTTCACTTTATTATTCAATGCTTTCTTAGGCACGAGCGACTCATTCAGACCTGCCATTAGAAGCTCAAAATTAAAAAGCTCATGACTGATTTGGATGCTCTCTTGATTGTTCCGTCCAATAAAACGCTGCTCTTTTGAAGGCAGCATCATTTGTTCCTCATCTGAATCAATATTGGTTGACTCTTGGCTTCCCGACAAATATACATCTTGAAAGGACTTCGTTACTTCTTGAAATTCATCCATTTGAATCGCTGCTTCCGAAAAAAAGCGCTTCAGTCTTGCATATTGATTTTTCCCAACCTTTTTGTACAAATAAATATTGAGCATGCCATCTAGAAAAAATTGCTCGGGTGTAAGCGGCGGAAATAATTCATAAATAAATGATCTGGAATCCTCATCTTTTTTTTCAAATACTTTAAGAAGCCCTAAACCCTCAAGCTTAATCCGTGCTTTATAGATTGCCTCTAAATTTAGATCCATAAAGTTCATCAAACTATGATGAGAATTCGAAGTGGACCATAACCGATTCTCTTCAAGCTCTGCCCACAATGTCATGTACAAACTAAAACAAGTAGAACCAATTAAAGGCTGATATAAAAAGGTTAGCACTTTTCGATCATATTCATGCAATAGTCCACTTGCAGCCACTGCATATCTATCTACTGGAAGTATTTCTTGCCAATGCTGATTCATTTTCATCAACCTTTCACCTTATTTTTCCAATCAAAGTAAAAAAAGAGCTAAAGAGAGTCTTTTAGCTCAGCGAAGATTTACTGTTCTTTCTTTATCAATTCCTTTAACTCTTCAATAAAAACATTGATATCTTTAAACTGTCTGTAGACAGAGGCAAATCTTACATAGGCTACATCATCAATTTTCGCTAATCTGTCCATGACCATTTCACCAACAGCATCACTTTTAATTTCCGACACCCCATTGCTACGCAGTTCCTTTTCTACCCCATACGTAATTTCTTCTAATTCCTTAAGAGCAACTGGTCTTTTTTCACAAGCTTTAATTAACCCTCGCAAAATCTTGTCACGGCTAAACTCTTCTCTCGTTCCCTCTTTTTTGACAACAATCAGTGGAATTTCCTCCACCTTTTCAAAAGTCGTAAAACGGTACCCACAGCCTTCACATTCTCTTCTGCGTCGAATGGACCTGTAGTCATCAACAGGACGGGAATCGAGAACACGGGTATTATTACTTTGACATGAAGGACATTTCATACTATCAGCTCCGAATCCTAATCGTTCATATATGATAATCTTATTGTACTATTTTTTATAAAAAACCCCAACAGTATAATTTAGACAATATTAAAGTGTATGTACCATGCTCATCGCCTTACAAACTGGAAAGGTTCCTCTTCTGATAAAAGGAACACAGTGAGAGACGCTTCACACATTTTATTGGCAGCATGAAATTAAATATTTCCCCTTAAAAAATATAAAAAGAGGTGTATCACTACACCTCTTGAATTTCACATGACTAATCATCTTATAAGATATTTGATTGTTTAACTTGAACAGGACCCATACCACGAGGAATCTCGATATTCTCACACGTCTCTGCTCCCAATGCCTCTGCAATATAGTTTGCAGCAATGCTTGGGTTTAGATCACCACATGTATATACATCAATACTTGCATATCCATGTTCTGGGAAGCTGTGAATCGTTAAATGTGATTCGGAAATAATCACTACTCCACTTACTCCTTGTGGTGCGAATTTATGGAAAGCTACCTCACGAATCTCTGCACCAGATTTTAATGCAGCACCTACAAAAGTACGCTCAATAAAATCAATATCATTTAACTTTTCAAAATCGCATCCCCATAATTCTGAGATTACATGACGACCCATTGTTTCCATATTCAAATTTCCCCCTTTAACAATAATAATGAAATTCTAAGTTTCCAATGGTTCACAACTACCACGGGGGAAAGTTAGTCCAAAGAGGTCCTAACCCTTTAAGTAGTTATTATAACCAAAATTTAAGAACTTCACGAGGACTAGTATACTTTGTTTGAATTCTTTTTGCAATACATTGCTTACAAAAAAAACTGAGAAGAAAATATGTAAAAGCTTCTCTCCGTTGGAACGTTCTATGAGGAAAATTTAGACAATAAACGGTAATTCTGTCCCATTGATGCGATCTATGACACATAATTTGAAAAATTGACAACGATTCTTTCCCATTGATTCGTTCGATGAGACACAATTTGGTAAATGAACAATGATTCTTTCCCATTGAAGGGTTTTATAAGCCTAACAAATAATCATTATTAAAAACAGAACCAAATAAGAGAATGAAAAAAAAGCTGACTCAAAAGATCATTGAACTAACGATCTTTTAAGTCAGCCTATTATTATAATCAATCCATTTAGTTCGTCATTTTCACAACGGCAGACTGAAATAATTCTTGAGCTACATATTTGGTTAAATCAACTACACGACAAGAGTAGCCCCACTCATTATCATACCATGCCAGGACTTTGACTTTATTTGATCCAATTACCATTGTTGATAATCCATCAATAATCGCAGAATGTTCATTTGTATTGAAATCAATTGATACTAATGGCTCGTCAGTTATATCTAATACCCCATTCAATGACGCTTTAGAAGCGCGTTCAAATGCTTCATTAATTTGCTCAATCGTTACATCAGACTTAAGATCAACAACAAGGTCGACAAGTGATACATTTGGTGTTGGCACTCTTAATGCCATTCCATGCAGTTTTCCTTTTAAATGTGGAAGGACTAATGACAATGCCTTCGCTGCACCAGTTGATGTAGGTATAATCGATTGTCCACATGCACGAGCACGACGTAAATCTTTATGTGGATTATCGATATTCTTTTGGTCATTTGTATATGCGTGAACAGTTGTCATTAATCCGTTCTCAATTCCAAACTGTTCATCAAGCACTTTCACTACTGGTGCTAAACAATTTGTTGTACAAGAAGCATTCGAAATGACATCATGCTCATTAATATTTAATGCGCTTTCATTTACACCCATAACAATGGTTACATCTTCATTTTTCCCTGGAGCGGTTAAAATAACTTTCTTAGCACCAGCAGTCAAATGAAGAGCAGCTTTTTCACGAGAATTGAATTTTCCAGTTGCTTCGATTACGATATCGATAGATAATTCTTTCCATGGCAGCTCTTCTGGATTACGGTTGCTCAATAATTGAACCCTTTTCCCATTGACAATTATTGCGTCATCCTCTGCTGTTACTTCCCCTTCAAATTGCCCATGGTTCGTATCATATTTAATTAAGTGTGCTAATGTTTCAGCTGGATAGCTTGCATTTATAGCAACCACTTCAAGTTTATCGTCAAGAATGGCCTTTCTAAATACCATTCGTCCAATTCTTCCAAAACCGTTAATTGCAATTTTCGCCTTCATTATACGGCTCCTCCCACATTATGTTATACTTTATAATGATATTCGATGCAATTAGTATAACATATTGATCTGTGTTTGTAATGATTAATTTGTGTAATTCGGATAATTTATTACACTAATAGGAGAGAAAATAGATTATTAGTAGCAATTGTATGTCATTAACCCTTTATAAGCATAATAAAAAGAGCCGTTTAAGGCTCCTTTAGATTACATTCCATTTAGTCAGAATTTCCATAAGTTGTTGTTCCGTTTCTTCAACTGTTCCATTATTATTAATCATCACATCTGCTAGTTGAAGTTTCTCACTTAACGGCATTTGTGATTGAATTCGCGCAAGCGCCTCTTCCTTTGATAGCTGATTACGCTTCATTAGCCGGTCTAGTTGAATTTCTTCATCAACATACACCAAAATCGTCTGATCGACCATCGATGTAAGCTTGCTTTCATAAAGAAGAGGAATATCCATTATGATCATTTTCTCTCCTTTGGATAGAGCGTCCTTTTTTTTCCTGAGCATCCTTTTGCGAACAGCTGGGTGTACAATTTGATTAAGCACTTGTCGCTCCTCTGGATTATGGAAAATAATTGAACCTAACTTTTCACGATCAATTGATCCATCCTCATGTAAGATTTCTTCTCCAAAGTGATTGATAATCTGATGATAAGCTTCTTCTCCTTTTTCAACAGCGAAGCGTGATTCTAAATCAGCATCAATGACTGTAAATCCCTTTTTAATAAGCATAGAAGAAACTGTACTTTTTCCACTGGCAATTCCACCTGTTAAACCAACAACAATTGACATACTACTTCTCCCTAAACAATTAAATTTTCCAAATTCCTATAATAATTAATAGTACTCCAGGGATGAATGAACACTTTTGAACCCAGCTGCTTCCTGAGAAAAACGTACCAACTTTCAATCCCATAAACACAAATAAGGAGCTCATGACCGCAACAGCCAATGCCAAAAAAATCGGCGAATAACCAAGCATAGCAGCACCAATTCCTGCTCCAAAAGCATCAAGAGATAATGCGAGACCAAGCATTAAAGCTTCAATTCCCGTAATCGTTCCTGATTTATCAAAATCAGCAGACATCGGCTTCTGCAAAATATTAATGACTAGTCCAAGTGATTTAATTTCAAAATTAACAATCGTTTTCTCATGGGGGAGGATATCCTTCTCCTTTTCAGGACGAAAGAATTGAAATAAAACCCATGCCCCAAGGCAAATAAGAATAATTCCTCCCAATCTTTCGGCAAATACTGGTGATAAAAATTGGGCAGATATACGCCCAATCAGCATCGCTGCCATTAAGGCAAAAGCGGAACAAAAGGCGATAATGCCAATTGATTTAAAAGGGATGCGCATCTTTCGAATGCCATAAGTTAGTCCCACACTAAAACTGTCAAGACTAACCGCAAACGCTAGTATTAATAGTGTGATCGAGTGCATCATTTGGATAGGTCTCCTCCCTTACAATCGCTAAGATAGTATATGGAAGAAGCCTATCCAGTGTTATTCGAAATGCGGAGGCGACTGCTCAGCCCCGACAAGCATAAGACGAGCTGGATGGAAGGTTGCTCTTTAACCTTCTAGCCAGATTGGCTTATGACCTCGAGGGGCTAGGAGCCGCAGCTGGACATTGAAAAGCGGAAGCGACTTGCTTAGGGGCGACAAGCATAAGGCAAGCTGGATGGAAGGTTGTTCTTTAACCTTCTAGCTTGCCAGCCAAATTGACGAGCCCCTGTCTCAGCAGCTAGCCATCTCGAAATGAGGAAGCGGCTTGGTCAGCCTATTTCACCTGGCATGTTGGACAAAAGACGGTACCACGGCCACCTGAAACTATTCTTTCAAGTGTATTTCCACAAACTTTGCATTCCTCGTTTTTTCGACCATAAACAAGTAGCTCAAGCTGAAACATTCCAATTTGACCTTGTGAATTTACGTACGAACGAATTGTGCTGCCTCCCTTTTCGACAGCCTCAGCCAATGTTGCGGTTATTTCCTTATGCAGTATCGCAAGTTCATTTGCTGATAAACCATCTGCCGGCTTTTCCGGGTGGATTCGTGCCCGAAATAATGCCTCATCAACATAAATATTGCCAAGTCCTACAACTACTTTTTGATCAAGAAGAGCAGCCTTTATATTTCTCTTCGTCTTCGCAAGCTTTGCTCCTAAAGATTCAATCGTAAATTCATCCGAAAATGGCTCTGGGCCTAATTGTGATAAAGGAAGGGAGTTGAATTCCTCTCCTTTCAAATAGAGATGCATCGTTCCAAACTTACGGACATCCTTATACCGAAGCTCCGTGCCATCTGCGAAATGAAAAATGACATGCGTATGCTTATCTAATTGTTCTTCTTTTTGAAAAAGTCCATATTTCCCTTCCATACGAAGATGGGAAACAAGAGCAAATTCTTCTGTATAGATAATAAGAAACTTTCCTCTTCTGCCGACATCAGTAATTGTCTGTCCAACTAGAGCATCCTTAAATTGTTCTACATCATCTGGACGCTTAATGATTTTTGGCCAAAAGACGGAAATATGTTCAATTTTTTTATGCCGTATTAATTGTTGTAATGTCTTACGGACGGTTTCTACCTCTGGTAATTCTGGCACTTCAATCACTTCCTGTTCAAACAATCATGCTTTTATTTTCTCATGCCTATTTCGCGTCATACCATGTTGGTCCATATGAGAAATCGACCTTAAGCGGCACCTCTAGCTCTACTGCATTTTCCATTACTTCTGGTACAATTTGTTTTAACTTTTCAATTTCATCCTTCGGTGCCTCAAATATTAACTCATCATGCACTTGCAAAAGTAAGCGCGTCTTTAAGTGTTCACTTTTCAAACGTGCCGCCATATCGATCATCGCTTTTTTAATAATATCTGCTGCACTGCCCTGAATCGGTGTATTCATTGCTGTGCGCTCAGCGAAGCTGCGTAAGTTAAAGTTGCGGCTTGTAATTTTAGGAAGATACCTTCTACGCTGCAGTAATGTTGAGACATAGCCCTTTTGTTTGGCATCACTCACAATATCTTCCATATATTGTTTGACCCCTGGATAGCTTTCTAAGTAACGGTCAATAAATTTCCCTGCTTCTTTTCGAGTAATTCCAAGACTTTGTGATAAACCATAATCACTAATTCCGTAAACAATCCCGAAGTTGACTGCTTTCGCATGACGCCGCATATTTGAAGTAACTTCCTCTTCACTAACATGAAAAACATCCATCGCTGTCTTCGTATGAATATCCATATTTTTATTAAAGGCATCAATTAGTTTCTCATCATTCGCAATATGAGCTAATACTCGAAGCTCGATTTGAGAATAGTCAGCAGCAAATATGACCCAATCTTCTTCAGATGGAATAAAGGCTTGCCTTATCTTTCTTCCTTCTTCTAATCGAATCGGGATATTTTGAAGATTTGGATCTGTTGAGCTTAGTCGTCCCGTTTGTGTCAGTGCCTGATTAAATCTTGTATGCACTTTATTATTTTTATAATTGACTACTTTTAGCAAGCCCTCAATATAGGTAGATTGAAGCTTACCTAGCTGTCGGTAATGGAGAATTTCTTTAATAATCTCATGGTCCTGTTCAAGCTTTTCTAGTACATCAGCTGATGTCGAATAACCTGTCTTTGTCTTTTTCAACACCGGTAGACCTAATTTATCAAAAAGAATGACGCCAAGCTGCTTTGGTGAATTAATATTAAATTTCTCTCCAGCTAGTCCATGTATACGTAACTCAATCTCTACTAATTTCGCATAAAGTTCCTTCCCCATATCCTTTAATCGATCAATATCTACTTGAATTCCACATGATTCCATATCAGCCAATATGAATGATAAAGGCATTTCTAAGTCATGGAATAATTCAGCTTGCTGATTCTCCTTTAGCTCATCGACAAGCCTATCTTTCAACAGAATAAGTACTTCTGCTTTTCTTGCTAGATGCTTTGCGACCATTCCTTCCTCTGGAATGGTTCTCTTCGCACCCTTCCCATAGAAAGCCTCATCTGATTGAACCCTTTCATAACCGTGACTCTTTGCTACTGATGCAACATCTTCAATGGTTGCAGATGGGTTAATAAGATACGAAGCAAGCAGTAGATCAAAGCAAACGCCTGTTAAATGAATCCCATGGTGGCGTAGTGATACTTCTGACCTTTTTGCATCATAAACGATTTTTTCCTTCGTATCATCTTCTGCCCATTTTTTAAATACTTTGGATGCCAATGCTTTTTCTGTTGAAATAAAAAAGTTTCCTTTTTCATTTGCTAAAGAAAAACCAATAATATCTGCATAGTGATAATTTTCGTCTAATACTTCAATATAAAGTGCTGTTTCTTCTGAAAAAATCCCATCTGTTATTTCTTCGACAATTGTGACATCAATTTCATCTAACTGCAGGTTCTCCTCTTCTCCAATGCCATCGCCTAGCTTATCTAATAAAGAGTTAAACCCTAATTCTTTATAGAAATGAACAACCTTTTCCTTCTCAAAGCCTTCATAGGCCACTTCATCGAGCTGGACCTTTACAGGTGCTTCTCTCGTAATTGTTGCTAGTTCCTTACTCATCAATGCTTGATCTTTAAACTCCTCAAGCTTTTCCTTCAGCTTTTTCCCACTCACCTTTTCAACTGAGTCTAAAATCGTTTCAAGGGTCCCAAATTCCTTCAATAATTTCAGAGCTGTTTTTTCACCAACTCCTGGTACACCTGGGATATTATCGGATGCATCCCCCATAAGGCCTTTCATATCAATAATCCGTTCTGGAGTGATTCCGTACTTTTCTTGAATATGAGCTGGGGTGTATTCCTCGATATCTGTAATGCCTTTTCTTGTAATTGATACAGTTGTTTTCTCAGAGCTTAATTGTGTTAAATCCTTATCACCTGAAATAACCTTTACTTCATATCCATTATTTTCTGCCTGTAGTGAGAGCGTCCCGATTATATCATCTGCTTCATAGTTTTCTAACTCATATCGTTTAATTCCATACACATCAAGTAATTCACGAATAAAAGGAAATTGCTCAGACAACTCTGGCGGTGTCTTCTGCCTGCCCCCCTTATATTCACTAAATGTTTGATGACGGAATGTTGTTTTTCCTGCATCAAAGGCAACTAATAAATGGGTAGGCTTTTCATCCTCAAGAATTTTTGAGAGCATCATTGTAAATCCATAAACCGCATTTGTATGAATCCCTTTATCATTATTCAGTAATGGCAATGCAAAGAAAGCTCGATAAGCGATACTATTGCCATCAATTAAAACAAGCTTCTTATTCAAGTGCAATTCTCCTTCCGCTAAACAAGCAAAAAACCGCTATTTTTCTCCATTTTATCATGAGTAGATAAAGAAAGAAAAATAACGGTATGTATTCTTGAAGTTATTCTGTATAACCCATTAACAATCGTGCATACGGAGAATCAGATGGAAGAACAATGACTGTTTCACCATTGATCGTCTTCTTATATGATTCTAGTGTTCTGTAAAGGGAATAAAAGCTAGGGTCTTTCGAAAATGCTTCATTATATAATTTCGCAGCACCGGCTTCCCCTTCTGCCCGAATCTCTTCCGCATCTGCTTGAGCAGTTGCCAATATTTCTCTTACTTGTTTATCTGTGTCTGCAATTATTATATTCTTGTCTGCATCCCCTTTGGATAAATAATCTTGAGCAGTAGATTGACGCTCAGAAATCATTCTCGTATAGACAGACTGTTCATTTTCTGCAGGTAAATCTGTACGCTTCATGCGCACATCTGTAACAACTATTCCATAATTATCCTTTTCAAGTAAAATATTTACTTCTTCAGTAATTTTGTCATTTAATGATCCTCTTGAAGATTTCTCATCATTAATAATCTCATCATAATTGAGCTGACCTAGTTCAGTACGTGTAACTGAATAGATAAATTCCTCCATTCGCGATCCTGCACTCTCTAATGTCCTTGCATTCGCAATCATTTTCTTAGGATCTTCTATCTTCCAAACCGCATAATTATCAATGATAATTCGCTTCTTGTCTTTCGTATTTATTTCAGCCTCAGAAACATCTGATGTCATTTGGTATTTCGGAAGGGTTGTTGAGCTTTGAATAAAAGGAACTTTATAGCTTAGGCCTGGTTCATCAATTATTCGAACGACTTCCCCAAACTGCCTAATTACTTTATATTCCCCTTCTTTAACAATAATAAGATTGCTAACTACTAATCCGAGGAGAACTAGAAGAATGACAAGAAAGATTCCAGTCTTCATATACTTTCTCCATCCAAAGTTATTTCCGCCCCCACGTTCATCCATATTGATTACATTTGGATCACTCATTATTGTCACTTCCTTCCGAAGCCGCCGCTTTAGGCTGTTCTTTCTCTAAAGAACGAATCGGGAAGTACTTCATCGTATTTCCATCATCATTCATAATATAAATTTCCGCATTTGGAAGCACTTGCTCAAGTGTTTCAATGACAAGACGTTCTCTAGTAATATCAGGATTATTCTTGTATTCTTCATATAGCTTATTGAATACCGCTACATCTCCACGTGCTCTTTCCAATCGTGCTGCTTTTTCTCCTTCAGCCCTTGACTCGAGCGCTTTTTTCTCTCCTTCTGCTTCATTCATTTTTTGATTTTTATATTTTTGTGCTTCATTCTTTTTTGTATTAGCCGTTTCCCTTGCATCTGTTACATCAGTAAATGCCTTCCGCACTTCATCATTCGGAAGTTCCACATCTTGAAGCTTAACAGCCAAAATCGAAACACCAATATCATACTTATCAACTAATGAAGTAAGTAATTCTCTTACATCCCCTTCAATTTTCGCTTTTCCTGAAGTTAATGCATCATCAATTTTTGAGTTTCCTATAATACTTCTTAATGATGCAGATGTCGCATCATGTAAAATTTCAGTAGGGTTCTCGGCATTATAAAGGTATTTTTCTGGATCAGTAATTTTCCATTGAACGACAAGATCTGCCAATACAATGTTTTCATCTCCAGTAATCATTTTTGTTTCCGCAGGGAATTCCTTTACCTTTCCATCCTTCTCTTCAAAACCAAATTGAAGACTAAAGGTTTCCTTTGAAACTTTTTCGACACTTTGAATCGGCCAAGGCAATTTAAAGTGGAGACCTGGCTCTGTAATTCCTTCCTCTACTTTTCCGAAAGTTAAGATGACCGCTTGATCAGACTCATCGACTGTATACCAAGTCGTAAGCGCCGTAATCCCTAAAATAATTATTAATAGGACAAGACCTGTAATCGTATATATTCTCTTTAAACTAACCATTCCTTCTCCCCTTCCAATACATAGTTATAACATTTACTACGATTATTTTATAAAAAGGTTTCAAAAACATGACAAAAGGATAAGGAAAATTGGATATTTTCACTTGGAATAAAATCTCTCTTATAAATTTTCCCTAGTAAAGAAGATGTTTTAGGGTATTAATCCCCGTTTCTTCCGGAGTTATAGAGGGGCATGCTCGTGTCATCTTAAGAATGGAGGATGCGGATTTCGAAGAGGGAGATATCCTAGTCACTACTTTTACTGATCCTAGCTGGACACCATTGTTTGTTTCCGTAAAAGGACTCGTCACCGAAGTTGGTGGACTAATGACCCATGGAGCAGTTATCGCACGTGAATATGGCTTGCCGGCAATAGTTGGGGTAGAAAATGCCACAAACCTGATAAAAGACGGGCAAAGAATTCGCGTACATGGATCAGAAGGTTATATTGAAATTATATAATCAATGAATAGCTAAGGGCTAATTTATCAGTAACACATTGATAAATTAGCCCCTTTTTAACTAGTAAAGTCTTTAACGTTTTCTATTGAACTTTTTATTGAGTTCAACAACAAACTTTGTTCCTTTTCCTTGTTCACTCGCCACAATAACTTTTCCTTTATGCGCCTCAACTAAATGCTTGACTATTGCAAGCCCTAGACCTGTACCACCGGAATTCCGGCTTCTTGCCTTATCTACACGATAGAAGCGTTCAAAAATCCTTGAGATTTCCTCTTTCTCTATTCCAATGCCTGTATCGATTACCTCTACTGTTATAGTTGATTGTGATTCATTCATTAGAAGTAAGACCTTGCCTTCATTTGGTGTATATGTAATCGCATTGGAAACAAGATTTAAGAATATTTGCTTTAGTCGGTCTGCATCTCCTTCAATAACATTCGTATCACTTGTCATTTCTAGTGTAAGTTCAATGTTCTTCTCCGCTGCCTTATTACTTAATATAGCAACTACCTCTTGCATTGTTGTTGTGAGGTCATGTTCTTGAATATTAAGATGGAAACCAATTTGTTCGATCTTAGAGAGCTCTAATAAATCGTGAATGAGGATTTGCAGGCGGTCACTTTCCTGCAAAATAATATGTAAAAATGCTTCTAATGCTTGTTTGTCCTCCATTGCACCATCTAATAGCGTTTCAGAAAACCCCTTTATCGAGGTAATTGGCGTTTTTAATTCATGGGACACATTTGCAACAAAATCTTTTCTCATTTGCTCTAATTTCTTCAAATCTGTAATATCATGAAATACGAGTAAGATTCCTCTCCATACATCATTCGTCCCAATGATTGGCACTCCATAAATTTCAAAATGTTTTCTTCCGTCACCAACTGGAATATTAAGCTGTTTCTTAATTTTCTGTTCAGTCATAAACAACTCTTCAACTAATCTAATAATTTCCTTATTATCGATCACATCATAATATAGCTTATTGATATACTCGGATGCACTTACTTGAAAGAACTCTTTAAATGAGCGATTAATGATATGGATATAGCCTTTTCTATCAATGAGGATCAAACCACTCCCCATATTTTCTATTAGTGCGGAAAGTCTGTCTTGCTGCATTTCTTGCATCTTCTTCATTTCTTGAAGATTCCTAGCTAATACATTAATAGAGGCACTTAGCATCCCTGTTTCATCCATCTGATCTTCATATGTTCGTGCTCGGTAATTTCCTTTAGCCAATTCATAAGCTGCTTTCGTTGCTGATTCAATTGGCTTTGTATAACGATCGGCTATTTTTATTCCTAATAATAAAATGACAAAAAATGCGAACCCTAGACTAATCGTTAAAATCCACCAAATTTGCTTATATGCTTTATTTATTTCTGTCATTCTTGTACTTAGAACGACAAATCCCTCACTATGATCGAGATACTCAATTGGACGCCAATAATAATGTAAGTCATGACCTTTTTCGCCAACTAATTGGTGATTAGTTGAATCACGCTTAATGAGCTCCTTAATCGTTTCCTGATGCTTATCGTTAACAATCTCCATTATTTGATTGTTATCATATATAATTACGCCTGCAACATTAGTAATGGTTACACGAGCATCTAGTATACTGCTAAACCGCTTAATTGACTCATTGTTTAATGATTGTATTCCTCCCTCTTCCTCTACATAACTCGCAATCATTTCACTCTCTTTTATTAGCCGCTCATCAAAACTTTTCAAATAATAGCTTTTGTATAACTGTCCTAATAAAAGTCCTAATCCGATAAGTACTGCGAATATTAATGTGATAAGTGCAAATAAGAGTCGAGTGCGGAATTTTCTCATTCTCCTTTAGGCTCCTCCAATTTATAGCCTAGTCCACGAATCGTTTTTATATAGATCGGTTTCTTCTTATTATTTTCAATCTTTTCTCTTAAATGGCTAATTTGAACATCTACAATTCGAGTATCACCTGCAAAGTCATAGTTCCAGACAGCACTTAGCAATTGATCCCTCGTTAAGACACGCCCTTTATTCTTTGCCAAATACAGTAGAAGTTCAAATTCCTTTGGTGTTAATTCCAATCGTTCATTTTCAAAAAAAGCTTCATAATGATCTGGAATGATTTTCAATCCACCAATAAGGACTTGATCAATCTCCTCCTCGACCGCTTCACTAGATATGTGATTCAATTGCGCCCTTCTTAAGATCGCCTTTACCCTTGCCACAACTTCTCTAGGGCTAAATGGTTTTGTCATATAATCATCTGCGCCTAACTCTAGGCCTAGAACCTTATCGAATTCATCATCTTTTGCAGTTAACATAAGGATTGGCGTAAATACCTTTTGCTGACGAAGCTTCTTACATACTTCAATGCCATCGATTTTTGGAAGCATTAGATCGAGTACAATTAAATCTGGTGAATGGGACATAGCGAGTTGAAACCCTTCTTCCCCATCCATTGCCGTAATTACCTTAAAGCCTGCCTGCTGAAGATTGTAATCCAATAAAGTTAAAATTGATTGCTCATCATCAACAACAAGAATACTCTTCTCCATATTTGCCTCCATATCTTTCTTTGTATTCCCTTATGGGGTTTAATTAGCTAACTACTTATAATATAACTTCTTGGCTAATCGCTAACAAGGGAAACCTTCTTATTGAATCGAATTGATATTAATCAAAACTTACAAAAGGGACATGCCATTTGGCATGTCCCTCATAAAAATTAAATTAAAAGTTATCGAGTGCAGTTCCTTCCATTTTTTCCAGACGATGTGGTGGGCAAACAAGTAATTTGCCTGTGATTACAACCTCTTCCTCTTCATTCGTCCCTTGCACATCTATCAATACAGTATGGTTGCTATTGCTAACTTCTATCACTTCAAAAAGGAATTGTACTGTTCCATAATGATAGACAGGCTTCAAGAATTCAATTTCTTGCTTTAAAATGTGACTTCCTGGCCCAGGTAAATACTTAGAAACAGCTGAATTAATAATTCCCGTTAGCATGATATTTGGAACAATTGGCTTTTTAAATGGTGTCTGAGACGCATAATCGTGCTGAATATAGAGTGGATTCGCATCATTTGTTAGACCAAGATATAGTAATAGATCTTTATCTTCTATTTTTTCTGTTAAGGTTAATTTTTCTCCAACAGAGATTTCCTCAATTTTTCTGCCTAATTTGCGTTTTTTTCCAAGTAACATTTTTCTGCACCTCCAAAGTTATGTAAACGATTACAATGGTACTTAAAAATAGGCTATTTTCACAAACATTGTTGCTACTTTACACATAATTGGTAAAGTATTCATTCTAACATTTGCTTGAAAAACAACGATCTTTTAGAAAAGAGCCTAAAAATAAACTAAAAATTATTCAAATTATCAGTTTATTTATTTTATTATACCATTATTATACTACCCAAGAAAGCAAATAAATAAAAAAACTCGGGAATTTCCCGAATTTTTTTATTTATTTTATTATTGTAGAAAACTTATGAAAGAACAGCCATTACCGAGCGGACAGCTTCAGCTGATTTGTCTAATGCTGCTTTTTCATCAGCTGTTAATTCTAGCTCTATCACTTTTTCAATCCCATTCGCACCTAGTATTGTTGGAACACCTAAATAAATTCCATCATACCCGTATTCGCCTTCAAGATAGGCAATGGATGGAAGAACTCGGCGCTGATCTTTAAGAATCGCTTCACACATTTCAACTAGTGATGCTGCTGGTGCATAATATGCACTGCCGTTTCCTAGTAGATTAACGATTTCTCCGCCACCTTTACGTGTACGCTCAACAATCGCTTCAAGACGCTCTTTTGAAATTAATGTTTCAAGAGGAATTCCGCCTGCATACGAGTAACGTACTAAAGGCACCATATCATCCCCATGTCCACCAAGAACAAAGCCAGTAATATCTTTTACAGAGAGATTTAATTCTTGTGCAATGAATGTGCGGAAACGTGCCGTATCAAGTACACCTGATTGACCAATTACACGATTTTTTGGGAATCCAGATTCTTTAAAGATCGTATAAGTCATAGCATCCACAGGATTTGTTAAAACAACAATAAAGCTATTAGGCGAATGTTTCGCAATCTCTTGTGCAACGCTTTTCATAATCTTTTGGTTTGTTTGAACTAAGTCATCACGGCTCATGCCAGGTTTTCGGGCAATTCCAGCTGTTACAACAACGATATCAGAATTAGCTGTATCCTCATAGCTAGATGTACCTGTAATATTTGCATCAAATCCTTGGACTGGACTTGCTTCAAGCATATCCAAAGCTTTTCCCTTTGTTGGGTTTTCCATTTGCGGGATATCTACTAATACAACATCCCCTAATTCTTTCTGTGCAAGCAAGAATGCAGTCGTTGCTCCTGTAAAGCCTCCACCAATGACGGAAATCTTTTTGCGTTTTAATGACATGGCCCGTTCCTCCTTAGGATTTATCGAATGTTTATAATGTAAGGAGGGCTGTTTCTTAAATAAGAAACAGCCTCCTAATAACATAAAATATACCACTTTTGAGTGGATAACTGTCTAGCTCCAGCGCCTAGCCCCGTAAATCTAAACCAAATCACTTTGGAAATCAGGGTTTCCACATGTGTTTGCCTTATGCTTGGCGGGGCTGGTTGAGGAGCTTCCGCATTTCGTTACTCCATATTCTTAATTAATTCATCACCGAATTCAGAGCATTTTACTTCAGTTGCTCCATCCATTAGTCGTGCAAAATCATATGTGACCACTTTAGATGCAATTGATTTTTCCATTGATTTCACAATCATGTCTGCTGCTTCATTCCATCCTAAATGTTCAAGCATTAACACACCTGAAAGAATAACTGATGATGGATTTACTTTATCTAGACCTGCATATTTTGGAGCTGTTCCATGTGTTGCTTCAAAGATTGCATGACCTGTTTCATAGTTGATATTAGCTCCTGGTGCAATTCCAATTCCACCCACTTGGGCAGCTAGTGCATCAGAAATATAATCCCCATTTAGGTTCATTGTTGCAACTACATCAAATTCTTTTGGACGAGTAAGGATTTGTTGCAAGAAGATATCTGCAATTGCATCTTTAACGATGATTTTTCCAGCAGCCTCTGCATCCGCTTGTGCTTTGTCAGCCGCTTCTGCTCCTGATTCCTCTTTAATGCGATCATACTCAGCCCAAGTGAAAACTTTATCCCCATATTCTCTTTCAGCCAGTTCATAACCCCAGTTTTTAAATGCACCTTCAGTAAATTTCATGATATTTCCTTTGTGCACTAATGTTAGAGATTTACGGCCTTCTTTAATTGCATACTCGATTGCAGCACGTACTAAGCGGCTTGTTCCTTCTTCAGAAACAGGCTTGATTCCGATACCAGACGTTTCAGGGAAACGAATTTTATTCACTCCCATTTCATCTTGAAGGAAAGCAATCAATTTCTTCACTTCGTCAGAGCCTTTTGCATACTCGATTCCAGCATAAATATCTTCTGTATTTTCACGGAAAATAACCATGTCTGTATCTTGAGGACGTTTAACAGGTGATGGAACACCTTCAAACCAACGCACTGGACGCAGGCATACGAAAAGATCTAATTCTTGGCGAAGTGCTACGTTTAATGAACGAATTCCTCCACCGATTGGTGTTGTTAAAGGTCCTTTGATTGCGATTAAGTATTCATTAATCAAATCTAATGTTTCAGATGGCAGCCATTCACCTGTTTGATTGAATGCTTTTTCACCAGCTAAAACTTCTTTCCATACAATTTTACGTTCGCCTTTGTATGCTTTTTCTACAGCAGCATCTAATACTTTAGAAGCAGATGCCCAAATATCTGGACCTGTTCCGTCTCCTTCAATAAATGGAACGATTGGATTGTTTGGTACATTTAATACGCCATTGCTAACTGTTATTTTTTCACCTTGCATTGTTTATTCCCTCCATTTTTAAGGCACAAATAGGTTCTACTCTTTAAGACTAATATGTATATCAGAACCTGTCTAGCCAATATATCAGAATCAAAGGTTAGAAAGCATTAGCCTCTAACCTTTCCTAATTACTAGTATAGCTTTTTAGACTACTACTTTTCTAATCAGAATAGAAAGTTAATTTATTTCATCACTTAAAGCAACTTTTGCTTGTGATTTAACCTCTTAATCCAATTGGTACATATTTCTGCATGCCAGGACCTGTATATTCTGCACGTGGACGGATTAAGCGATTATTCTCATATTGCTCAAGAATATGCGCAAGCCATCCAGAAACTCGGCTCACTGCAAAAATTGGTGTAAAGAGGTCATGATCGATTCCCAGACTATGGTAGACCGATGCTGAATAGAAGTCTACATTTGGCGGTAGATTTTTCTCCCCTGTTACAATTGCTTCAATTTGAGTGGACATTTCATACCAATGTGGTTCACCAGTAAGCTCTGTTAACTTCTTAGACATTTCTCTTAAGTGTTTTGCACGTGGATCACCTTTACGGTATACACGATGCCCAAAGCCCATAATTTTTTCTTTCTTTTCTAATTTCTCACGTACATAAGAATCAACATTTTCAAGTGTGCCAATTTCAGTAAGCATTTTCATTACAGCTTCATTTGCCCCACCATGTAATGGACCTTTTAGTGCACCAATTGCAGCCGTAATACCTGAATACACATCTGCTAATGTTGCAACACAGACACGTGCAGTGAAAGTCGATGCATTCAATTCATGGTCCGCATGGAGAACGAGTGCTTTGTCAATTGCTTCAACCGCAATCGCTTCTGGTTCATTTCCTGTTAACATATATAAGAAATTTGCTGCAAAGCTTAGATCCTTTCTAGGTTCAACAGGCTCTAACCCTTTTCTTACACGAGCAAATGCAGCAACAATTGAAGGCATTTTTGCTTGCAAACGAATGGCTTTATTGTAGTTTGCTTGTTCGTCCATTGCATCAGCTTCTTGATCATATAACCCTAAAAGAGATACAGCCGATCGAAGAGCCGCCATCGGATGCACTTGATCAATCGGATACATTTTGAAATGATCCAATACTTCCTTTGGTAAACGAGCATTATCCGCTAATTGACTTTTTAGTTCCTCTAACTCTATTTGAGTAGGAAGCTTTCTGTGCCATAGAAGATAAATAACTTCCTCAAAACTAGCATTAACTGCTAAATCATCGATATCATATCCAACATAAGTTAATGTATCATCAATGATCGAACTGATAGATGATGTAGTAGCTACTACCCCTTCAAGACCGCGTGTAACTGTCATACCGAATCTCTCCTTTACGAAATAAAATTCCCCTTGCCCTTTGTCTGTACTCTTGTTTTTAAAACATCCCATCATTCGTGCTTTAAATGGCTATAAAGTATTTTAACAAAAGAATACTACCAATATGGCTATTTATGCCTGCCAACAATGTGTTTGTAACTTATTGAATGAGCGATTGCTCAACACATATAAAAAGAAAATGCTTACATTTTTAAAATAAGGCTGTTTTCGCAAACATTGTTGCTTATTAAGATAAAGTTGGTAAAGGTTGATTTCCGCTCCAGGTTGCTCCCTTTCCGTGGGGTTGGCGCTGAGCCTCCTCGGAGCATCCGCTCCTGCGGGGTCTCAGCTGTCCAACGCATCCCACAGGACATTGAATAAGCTTCCTGAATTGACACCGCACGAAGGAAATGCGACAGCATTTTCGAGGATCTCGCACCTTCCGCTCCAATCAACCGAATTAATTGAAAAGATTTTGATTCAAAAGCAACAATCTTTTAGAAAAGAGCCTAAAATAAAGAAGATAAAAATAGTAGAATAATAGGATTTAATGCTATTTTAATAGAGTACTGTAAAAAAATAGTTGTACAATTAAGTCCTATTATAAACAATAATCTGACTTTTGTGAATGGAAAGTGACGAAAATGTGAAAAAATTATTATTTTTCAAGAAAAGTGATTTTTTAAGAAAATAAGCTGCTTTAGAATTATTTTAACATAATTTGAAAAATAGCAAAAATTATTCGTTTTCTTTGAACCCTTTTTATTTATGAATCGTAGAGATATGGTGTATGATGATTATAATAAAAAAAACAGATTAGAATGAGAAAGTAGGGGGTATTTTATTGAATCCTGTATACCTGTATAGGACTGTTCGTTTTCTTCTTGTAATTGGTTTTGTCATCGCCCTTCTCCTAAGTCTTTTCTACTTGTCTAAGGTGACATATCCTTTCATCATTGGATTTGCCATTGCATTTCTGATTAACCCACTTGTTAACCTTCTTGAGAAAAAGGGAAGAATGCCTCGAGCACTATCTGTACTTGTTAGTATCATTATATTAATAGGCGTCTTTGCTGGATTAATCACTCTCCTTATTGTTGAAATTGTATCAGGAGCAGATTACATATCCAGAGTTGTCCCTGGTCATTTAAACACATTAATCACCTACATAGAGGAATTTTTTGCCGCACAAATTATTCCACTATATAATCAGTTGGCAAGCTTATTCAATAATTTAGAAACAGGGCAAAGAGATACGATCGTTACAAATATTCAAAATGTAGGCAGTCAAATTGGTACAACAATCGGTGCATTTATTCAAAACTTTTTCGGGAAAATTCCTAATATTATTTCTTGGTTTCCGAATGCCGCAACGGTTTTGATCTTTTCATTGCTAGCCACTTTTTTTATTAGTAAAGACTGGTATAGACTATCTGCTTTTGGTAGCAAGTTCATTCCGAAACAGGCGAGAGAAAGCAGCAAAACCGTTTTTTCTGATTTAAAGAAGGCTTTATTTGGATTTGTAAAAGCACAAGCAACATTAATTTCGATTACAACAGTAATCATTTTAATTGGGTTGCTCGTCCTGCGTGTCGACTATGCCATTACAATTGCTCTGATAACTGGAATTGTCGATATTATTCCTTATTTAGGAACAGGGTTAATTTTCGTCCCATGGATTATTTACGAGGCAGTTGCTGGAGAATTGAGTATGGCCATTGGTTTAGGCATATTGTATTTGATTGTTCTTGTTCAGCGTCAAGTTATGGAGCCAAAAATCCTTTCATCCAATATTGGAATGGATCCATTAGCGACATTAGTTGCATTATTTGTAGGCTTTAAGTTAATCGGTCTTCTAGGGTTAATCATTGGACCTGTTACTTTAGTTTTGATAACAACTCTTCACCGTGCAAATGTCTTTCGTGACATCTGGACGTTTATCAAAGGGAAAGAAAGTGAAAACAAGGCATAACAAGATTTGATCGGCGATACTTTCCAAGATTAGAAAAAGGTCACTCCTATAGCAACTTAGGAGTGACCTTTTCTTATATTATCGAATAACTGTAAATGTATTTCTATCCATCCAACTCTTGAATCCTTTCATAATCATTCTTTTAAAAAGGATCTTAGTTGGTGGTGCAAGTAATAATAAACCAATGATATCTGATAGAAAACCTGGTGTCAGCAATAAAATGCCACCTAACAAAATACAGATCCCATCTAAAACAGCATCTCCAGGCATTTGCCCGTATCGAAGCTGTTCTTGAACCTTTCTTACTGCCTCTAGTCCTTGTTTCTTTGCTAGATAAGCTCCTAATACACCTGTTAAAAGAAGGAAGCCAATAGTTGGCCAAAGACCAATTAAATGACTAGATAGCAGGAGCACACTTACTTCTGCTACTGGAATGAGGATGATTAATAAGAGAATGTAGCGCATCTTGCCACCTCAATTTAGTTAATTACTGCTTATTATAGCAGATATCCAGCAGCTCATGAAATTTGGTGCTTATAGAACACTTGCATGCCCATCATAAATAATGCCTCGATTGGAATCAACCGTAACTTCTTGTCCCTCTTTCAAAAGCGTTGTTGCATTCTCAACACCAACTATTACTGGAATCCCAATATTCAAGCCAACGACAGCAGCGTGACTTGTAAGACCACCTTCTTCAGTAATAAGGGCACTACATTTTTCAATAGCAGGAACCATATCACGATCTGACCCAATCGTTACTAAGATGCTGCCTTCCGTTGCTTTTGCTAATGCTTCCGCTGCATTTCTAGCAATGACCACTTTACCAAAAGCAGACTTTCTTCCAATTCCTTGTGCTTTTGCAAGAATATCCCCAATGACATGAATTTTCATGAGGTTTGTTGTTCCCGCTTCACCAACTGGAACGCCTGCTGTAATTACAACTAAATCCCCTGAGGAGACGATGCCGCTATTTAAGCTTTCTTCCACAGCTGTGTCAAGCATATCATCTGTTGTTTTTGCTACTTTCCCAATTTGAGGATATACTCCCCATGTTAAAGCCAGTCTGCGAGAGACATTATCCTTTGATGTGACTGCAATAATCGGAGCCTTCGGGCGGTATTTTGAAATCATTCTTGCCGTATGCCCGCTTTCAGTAGGCGTAATAATCGCATTCACTTCAAGATTCATTGCTGTATGTGCAACAGACTGCCCAATTGCATCTGTCATATTATGTTCATTATCCTTGCTTCGAGTAGATAGAATTTCTTTATGTGCTAAGGCTGATTCTGCACGCGAAGCAATATTATGCATCGTCTGAACCGCCTCAACTGGATAATTTCCAGCAGCTGTTTCCCCTGAAAGCATAATAGCGTCTGTACCATCAAAAATCGCATTCGCCACATCACTTGCTTCTGCACGAGTAGGGCGTGGGTTACGCTGCATGGAATCGAGCATTTGGGTTGCTGTGATGACAGGCTTACCGTGTACATTGCACTTTTTAATTAATTCCTTTTGAACTAATGGCACTTCTTCTGCCGGAATTTCTACTCCAAGATCTCCCCTTGCTACCATTAACCCATCTGAAACGTCAAGAATTTCATCGATTTTATCGACACCTTCCTGGTTTTCAATTTTCGGAATAATATTAATATACCCTGCATTATTTTCTTCTAAAAGTTGTCTAATTTCCAAAACATCAGTTGCTCTACGAACAAAAGATGCTGCAATGAAGTCCACTTCTTGCTCAATCCCAAACAGAATGTCATTTGCATCTTTTTCTGTTATCCCTGGTAAATTCACAGAGACACCTGGAACATTTACCCCTTTTTTATTTTTTAAGATTCCGCTATTAAGGATTTTTGTATGTATTTCATTCGTTTCATGATTAATACGGCTTACTTCAAGTCCAATTAAGCCATCATCAAGTAAAATTTTTGAGCCCACTTGAATATCATTAATTAGACCTGCATAAGAAATGGAGAAACGTTCTGTTGTTCCTTCTACCTCATTCATGGATACAATTATTTCATTTCCAGCCTGTAATTCAATGGCATCATTTTTCATATTATGTGTACGAATTTCCGGCCCCTTCGTATCTAAAAGAATGGCTACTGTTTTCCCCGTACGGTTTGCTGCTTCTCGAATATTTTTGATTCTTTCCCCATGTTCTTCATAATTACCATGTGAAAAATTCAAACGGGCTACATTCATACCTGCTTCAATCAGTTGTGTTAACTTCTCAATACTTTCACTTGCTGGGCCTATCGTACAGACGATTTTTGTTTTACGCATCAATCATTTCCTCCTTCATATTACTTGGTTGTTTTCGCAAACATTGTTGCTTATTATAATAAAGTTGGTAAAGGTTGATTTCCGCTCCAGGTTGCTCCCTTTCCGCGGGGGAGTCCGCTTGAGCCTCCTCGTCGCTTTCGCTCCTGCGGGGTCTCAGCTGTCCTACGCATCCCGCAGGACATTGAGTTGGCTACTTAGAATCCACACCGCACAAAGGAAATGCGACAGCATTTTCGAGGATCTCGCACCTTCCGCTCCAATCAACCGACCTAGTTGGTCGACCATATTCATTCAAATATTTGATTCAAAAGCAACAATCTTTTAGAAAAGAACCTATTACTTAAAACATAATAAAACTAAATTGAAAGCTCTTTAGATAATTTGTATAAATTTAAATCAATCAAATGTTCCTTATCTAAAACCTCTATAATATCATGATCAACCACTTGGTTATTCTCGATTCCAACTGCCCGACCACCTTTTCCTTCAAGAAGCAGCTCCACAGATCTTGCGCCAAGACGGCTCGCTAAAACACGATCAAATGCGGTAGGAGACCCCCCGCGCTGCATATGTCCTAGAACAGAAACCCTCGTATCGAAGTTCGTTGCCTCTTCTAGCTCTTTTGCAAAATCCATTCCACTTGAAACACCTTCTGCAACAATTATAATACTATGTTTTTTGCCACGCTCATGCCCTTTCATTAACCGAGTAGCAATCTCATCCATATTATAATTTTCCTCTGGAATTAGAATCGTTTCTGCTCCGCCTGCTAAACCTGACCAAAGCGCAATATCCCCTGCATTTCTTCCCATTACTTCTATTATAAATGTTCGTTCATGGGATGTTGCTGTATCACGAATCTTATCAATCGCATCAATTACTGTATTCAGTGCCGTATCAAAACCGATCGTAAACTGTGTACCTTCAATATCATTATCAATTGTTCCAGGTACACCAGAGCATGGGAAACCTTGTTCAGTTAAAGCCTTCGCTCCTCGGTAAGATCCATCCCCACCAATAACAACAAGTCCTTCAATCCCAAATTTATTTAATTGATCAATCCCTTTTTGCTGGCCTTCCTTCGTCCGAAATTCCTCACATCTTGCTGAATAAAGGATCGTACCCCCGCGATGAATAATATCACCTACAGAACCAAGTTCAAGCTTCTTAATATTTCCACTAATTAACCCAGCATATCCTCCATAAATCCCATACACTTCAACCTCATGATATATTGCCTTCCGAACAACTGCACGAACAGCTGCATTCATACCAGGAGAGTCTCCTCCACTTGTTAATACCCCAATTCTTTTCATAATGATCACCCCATGAAAAATTTCCATTCTACTTATGTAAGCCGTTAAAAATTCAATCATATGAACTTATGATAAACAATAAAAAAAGAAATACATCTTCAACATAAATGAGTATATCTAATAGGAAAACCCCTTCTTATACTTAATAAAATACCATGAAGAATCAGCGATCACAACTGAATCACGCTATTCTTTAAATTAGTGAAATTATCAGTGAAGTGAAAGCGTTTAAAATCAAAACCACCAGTGTGAACTGGTGGTTTGCTCTGCGGCTGAAAGCCTCTCTTACCGGCCTTGGCCTTGAAGGCCCACTGAAAGGGTTTCCCTTTTGCACCACATTCTCTCACCAATTCTAAAGAATTCCGTTATTTCTTCTTATTTTTTTCTCCTGTGAACGG
>NZ_JAGIKZ010000035.1 GCF_017874625.1 Cytobacillus eiseniae
CGTTTTCCATTGTTACTTTTCATGTCGATCAACCTCCGTGTGTTAATTAAACTATACACTAAAGTTGTCTACGACATCTATCCTAACAGAGGGGGATATTGAACTCAATCATTTAAGTAATTATAACGTTTACCCTTAAAAACAAGATGGAAAGATTGATTTCTGATGGCATTCATTTGAATGATATTTTACTTTCCTGGGAGACTCAAAAACATTCGAAAAATGGATTAAATGAATATCATTATGCCGACATGCTGCAAACGGCATTAACCTATGCAAAGGGAAAAATTGGATCTAGGGAAAGTGTCTCCAATTTTAATACACCGATTTCCAAGTCGGGAAGTTTAGTCTCTAAAACTAACAGGATTAAATAATTTAATACACCGAAATAAAAACTGTCTAACTAATCATACATTTGTTAGACAGTTTTTTGTTTCTAAAGAAGTGTTTAAGTTTTACAAATGAAGGAATGGATCGTTTATCTGGGATTTGATCTATATATACGACAAATCATTCCCTTTATCCCTAACCCGCTTCACTTTAAACACAGTACTTCTCGGTATATTTGGATTGTGATGCACGACATAGGCTTTAGAAAAACGATACAGGTATTCTTCTTCATGTGATTTTGGCGTAAGAATAATCATTTTTCGTTGTAATTCTTGTTCATATAATTCAAAAACCTTGTCTTTCCGCCCCTCATCAAGGGCACTATCAAATTCATCTAATACAATGTATCCTGGTGATGCCTCGATTGTTTGCAATAACGCGAGTGCAAACAATAAAGAACTAAGTGATTCCTCTCCACCTGATACACCTTTTCCTACCTTGCCGCCACGTGCTTTCACACTGACATCTTCTAATTTTCCGCGGTGCCCTTCTTTTCTTGCCTTAATAAAAAGAGTATACCGAATCTGCCCTCGTCGATCGGTGTTCATATCCCATTCAATTTTCCCTTCAAAACCGAATAAAGACATATAGTTAACAAATTTCTGGTTCACACCAATGATCTTCATATTGATCGTATCTTCTAAGTCTTCTTTCGATCGTTCCATGCGTTCTGAATATTCTTCTAATAAGATTCTTGATTTTTTCACTTCATTCTCTGAACGATCATACTCATCTTTCATTTTTGCATAGTTTTCTGGTGCTGCTTCATCTATATCCTTTTGACTTACCGCAAATTCAAAGACTGATTTTCCATTATTGCATAAGTCCTCAGCTTGCGGTTTTGTCAACTCTGCAACATGTCCCTCCTCTTCATTAAACTTAGCAACTAAATCTTTTACGCTTTCTTGAAGCTTTTTTATACCTTTTCTTGTACGAAAATATCCTTCTTCGTTTGATACTCGCTCTTCTAACCTTGCTTTTATTTGCCGCTCCATTTGTTCGATTTCTCGGTCTTGATAAGAAAGATCAGACTCTAAATCTTCCAGCTTTCTTGATAGCTGTTTGTCGTCATGTCTTTTTTTATCTAATGTATTAGAAATCTCACCGAATTGTTTGTTTTTTTCCTTTTTATGTTGCTTCAGCTCCTTTAGCAGGCTATTCAACCTCTGAACTTCAGCTATTTTTGCTTGTTCTTTGCGAAATTGCTGGTAGATTTCCAGATACTCTCGGTAATTGGATAGGGATTGCCTCCATTGGGCGAATAACGTTCTTTGCTCATTTAACTCATCTTGAATCAATCGAAGTTCCTTTTCAATTGTCTCTATCTCTTTACATACTTTATCGAACTGACTTTGTCGCCATTCTCTTTCATTTTCTTTCGTAAAAAATGCTTCAGCCTCTTTAAGTAACTCTCTCCTTCTAAAAAGAGTCGAGTTCCGATTATTGCGTCCAAGAATATCCTTTTCTATTTGAAGCTTTTCTTCTTTTGTCCGTGTTAGCTCTTCTTCCATTTTCGCTTGTTGGAATTGCAGTACTTTCTCACTTAAGATAATTCGTTTATCCTCTTGAGGTCCACGAATCCCTTTTTCATCTATAAGCTGACCATTCACAATCAAAGGCTTTTCTTCCTTAAAAAATGACTCGACCCACCAAAGTGCTTTTATCGCATAGGGATAAAGGCGCTCATCTAGACGATCTTTAACCTTTAGATGCTTGTCAGGCAAATGCATAATGGTCTTGTCTGGAATTAGGTTAGGCAATGAAACATGATAAAGGTCATTCGGTGCTTCAAATGCCTTTTTATTAACAAATAATGTGTATTTGATCGTATTGAAAATATATTCATCATGCTGACTTGCTGTTTCATCTAATTCCACAAGCTCCCGTAAAGGGTAGACTTCTATTTGATTTCTTTTAAAAAAGCGGATAGACTGCTCCTGACGAGGATTATACACTTTATTATTTTTAAGCAGTGTCAGTTCTCTATCAATCTTTCGTTCGTTTTCACTCAAATCACGTAATCTATCTTTGTTATGCTCAATTTCAAGATTGTTTTTATCCATTTCTTCTTGAACAGCATTACTGCTTAGATATGTGACCATTAACTCCTTAAAATCTTTTTCCTGATCTTTATCCTGTTTTATTTCTACAGTCAAGATTGACTTTTCATCAATTAGATCATTTCGGCGATTCGATAGGCTATTTACCTTCGATTCCATTGCCTTAATTGAAGCATCAATTTCGTTATATTTCTTTTCCGCCTCATTCAGCCTAACCTGAACATCACTCTCTGACATCCCAATTCGGTCGACTTGTTTTGTTATTTCCGCAATTTGTTCAGATATTTCATCAATCTTTTCGTTGGTCACTTTTAACTGGTTATTTATTCCTTCAACTTCAAGTCCCAATTCATCTTCACGGCCTTCAAGTTGCTTAAGCAGCAGTCTG
Source organism: Cytobacillus eiseniae (assembly GCF_017874625.1). Taxonomy (GTDB): domain Bacteria; phylum Bacillota; class Bacilli; order Bacillales; family Cytobacillaceae; genus Cytobacillus; species Cytobacillus eiseniae. Next base: position 2,839 of record NZ_JAGIKZ010000035.1, read on the forward strand.
AACTGTTCAAGCTCATCCTTTTTCTCCAAAAAATGAAATTCCTTCACTCGTTTGGTATCAATCTTTTCATCTTTATCTGTTAACAATTCTTCTATTTGTAACTTTAAGGAGTCGATTTGATTTAGATAATGAGTTTCCAGCCATTTTAATCCACGGTAATATTGGGTAAAGCCTTCTTCACGTCGACGATTGCGATCATGGTAGTGATCCAATTCCTTTTTCTTTTGCTTTAAATTCATTTTATTAAGACCTTGTTTACCTTCTGCTTCTTTTAGGCTTTGTTCTGTCTCTTTAACAAGCTCTATACTTTCTTCCCAGTTTTTCTGGATTTTATCAATGCCGTTCATCTCGCTAAAAATTCGGAAACGTTCTTCTGGATGCATGATGGCAAACTGATTGACTTCTTTTTGATACCAAATTAAATAAAAGGCATCTGGGTCGACCGCATACTTATACAGCACTTGATTTTTGTATTCCGCAAAATTCAGATTGCCGCCACTCGTAAATTTTGTCGTCCGCTCCCATTTGTCAATTTCGTCCCCCTCTTCAATATAAAACTCTCTTTTAATGGGATCACCAGGTTTTTGCTCAATTTCCAAGCGGAATTGTACATATTGGGGAGCATCAACTTTTATTTCCCCAGCATTTTTGAATAGAAGATCAATTTTAGCTCGCCACGTCTGATCAGCGGGTAGATTATTAGACTTTAATCCATCCACATCTACTTTACTTGAGTAAAGAACTCCACCCATACAAAAGGTTACCGTTGATTTCCCTGCTCCGTTAGGGCCGGAAATAAGAATATGATCATGCTCCTCAGATAAATCCATTACAGTTGGAATATAATCCCTGATCCCAGAGAATCTAAGTCTCCATGGTATCATCCGGTACCCCTCCATTCATGTTGTAGCGTTTAAAGAACCGAAGAACATCCTCCATATGAAGCTGATTCGATTGACTAAATTCAGCATATCTCCGCAAAAATGAATCAGAAAAAAGATGCGCACCAATCGCTGTTAATTGATAAGCATCTTCATCCGAGCTCGTGTCATAGATTTCAATTGCCCCAATTTTTTTCAAGGGATCTAAATTCGCTTGTATTTTCCTTGTCACCTGTAAGGACTCATGACCAAAGCTATTGATCAATTGCGAGAACAAGGTATACTCATTCTGCAATACTTCCTGATGATAGAAAATAAACATAAGAATGGCTAAGCCTTCCTTATTTAATACGTTTCTAGCTTGTTTTGCGGGAACATGCATCAGTGCGACTACTTGATTCCTGCGTTCATCATAAATCACTTTGAAATAACGGCAAACAGCTTGATTCACTCGTTTTAAAAAAGAAAAAAATTCTTCCTCGCTATTTGCACCGAGCAATTTTTCTACCTCTTTTCGGGAAAGCCCAAAATTCCCCATTCGAATGGTAGCAGAGGAAGAAAACAAAATTTGCATAAATGTAAGCTCTTCTTCCTTTGTTAAAAATCCTTGAATCGACTGTAATGCACTTAAAGGATGATCGTTCATGAAATCATTTTCTTCGTTTTCTAATTCCGTAGCTTCCTTGTTCATCTTCTGTCCACCTCCAGTCTCTTTCTTCCATATTTCCGTGTACTTTTCGATTTGCATTTTCATCTATATCTGCCTTTTTATTTGCAACGAGTGCAGACACGCCGATTAAGCCGTTCAATACGTCACTCCATTTGTCAGAACCGGCTTGTATAACGAGCTCGTCTAATCCTGCTTCTTCAACCTCATCAAGGTATTTTTCAATATCTTCTGTATGAATCATTTGCTTCGTCATTTGCCATTTCGAATCGCCCATAATTTCTTCTAAATGATCCTCTGTGATTTCATCTATCTCTTGAAAATCCCCCACCATCTCTTCTACAATTTCATCAGTAATTGGTTCGTAATTTTCAATATGGTCGATCCCCTCATCAATCGCATTTGGAGATAAGGGACTAGCGAATTTAACAGGTACCCAAAGACCATCTAAATCTTCATCCTCATACTGCCCTTGCTCCATAAAACTAAGGATTTGATGTGCATTTGGAATTTCTGAACCAATCGGAGGATCAAATGATTGCACGATAAAATTTCTTACTAAATCTGGTTGGATCGTTTCAATGAAATCTGTTTTTTGTAAGTGTGCGAACTTGAGAATTTTATTAATAGTACCAAGACTAATCTTTGTTCCTGCACTTATGGCTGTCATACCTCTTTGTTTAATGGGGGCAAATACTAATTCCTGATCAAAGGTTTCAAATTTGGCCAGACGTTCCATCATTTTCGTTTCCAATTCTTTCATTAATTGATGAATGACTTCTACTTGGGATAATGCATTTCGATCAGCTAAATATTCTAACTCCCGTTCAGTAAGCAGCGAAATGGCTTCCTCTACATTTTTAATCATACTAGCCAATTTATTTCCACCAGAAATGCCTTTGTCATCATAGGCTTCACTAATTTCTGCATCCCTTTTCGCTTGGAATAAAGACCTGGCAACATCATCATTCATATAATAAGCAAGCGAATCATTGGCCAGTCGAATTAATACATCCATCATTCTTTTTCCAAGATCACGCATCTTAATACGCTTTGCTGTTTTCGTTATCCAATTAAACTTCAACAACACATAGGTTAAGTGTTTCACATATTCAATCGTCATCTCTTCGTCATAGCCATACGTGTGACGATACCGATAAAAGAGTGTGTCCTCATTTACAATTGGATCGGTCATCCCAAGTGCTTCTTGATTAATGAGATTAATGACACGGATAAAACGCAATACATTCATTGGAGCCTGAAACGATTCCTTATCACTTAACTCATTTAAAACACCTGCTAATGCAGCCACATCACGCATCGTTTGGAGAAGCTCTGGTTTCTCCATATCCATATTAAAAATAGAAATTAGGGACTGATCCATTTTTTCCATCGCTCTACTCCCCCAATCTCTTGCTCCTGTTCCTCTTTCTGAACTTGTATTGCTCCTTCATATCTTGATTGAAACTCTTCTAAATTCAGAACGACTTCTAATGGGGGAACAACCCATTTCGTTACTGCCTGACTTTTTTCTACGGTTTCTCCTACATCTTTAGCAATGATGAATCCTGCTTCATCCACATCGGTCCAAATAATCACTTGTTTTACATTTGATACAAGCTGTTCAATCAATCGTCGATGGGCAGACCTTAATTGGCCATCAATCCCTAATATAAAGCTCTTTGAACTCGTCAAAAAATTCTTTTCATAAGCCATTCGTGTAACAATCCCACGATTCTCAACTAACCACAATACTTCTGCGTCCGTTTGAAAATTCTCGGTAAAAACCGCTAAATCGGTTGTTGCGTGAATCGGTCCATACTTGTACGAAACACTTTGCCCCTGCATCGGTCCTGTAAAATAAATCGGGGTAATCGTCCCTAAGCTGCTTAGCCCGAGTAATTGCAATGGATATTCAAGTAACTCTTCAGCAACTTCAATGAATTCCTTTTTATAAGCATCGAATTCCTTCGATCCACCAATTTTCTGGTAATACTTTGCGCCAATCTGCTTCCAATCAAAATGATGTTCGATCATTGAAATTTGATAAAACGCAGCCAAAAAATGTAAAAACAACAATTGCTTTTGAAACCTCCACGCAGTGCCAATATCGTCAATATTCCCCTTCATTGCCATTTCATCTAAAATATCATTTAATCTATTAAGCTTCTCCTTACGTTTAAGGTTTGATGAAGAAGAAGTTTTCTGTATTTGTTTCCATTGATTCTTCCATTCGAGGAAAGAGTCATTTTTCTCTGTTTCTTGTTGATCCTTCATTTGCTTTTTATACTGGAATAAGGACAATCCCATTCGAAACTGTTCACTTTTCACCGTTCGCTCGTCTTTTGCCAAGCGATACTCACGAATGACCCATCCGTTTCGAATCCATTCATATATCACATTTGTAAGTTCAAATTGTTTTTTAGTTCTTGGGCTTGTGAAGTCTTTTACTAGATTAATTGGTGGGACATCTTGGTTATTATCCCCCACTGTTAACATCGCAACCATTCTTCTAGTTCTAGCTGTCTTTTTTATGATAGGAATATCGATCATCCCATTATTTTCTCTAATATCAAGTAGATTAAGTTCCTCATCTTTCAATAAAATATGTTCATACAAATAATCTTTCCACGCATTGTCTATCAAAGCCTGATCCCCCTCTACCGTAATTTTATTTTATCATAGAGTAAGGAGTAGCTTTCTGCTAATGAAATAACAAAATATGTGAATTGAACTTTATCTACTTTTTATATCAGAATTAGTTGACATTAACATGCCTGTTTGCAATTAATAATCCAGGATATTACATCATTTGAAAAGTTTGAGAGGAATTGTGTAAGGGCGATAGAACGTGCGGGGGATTTTAATCTATACCTAGGTAAAAAACTAAGTATTCCATGGATTGGATGGTGATGGCAGATTCATATAAGAGTAGTAGTGTTTACCTTAAACTAGTTTTTTCGTACTTCCATATTTTCAAAGTCGATGATTAATTGATTTACAAGAAAAAAATCACTTCCGATGATTCCGTCAAATCCATGCATTTCTCTTACATCACCGAGCTGTATAGTGAAATCTCTCAGGTGGAACGTATCGATTGTCATGCCACTCACTTTTTGTTCTATACAAATTTCAGTACTACCAATTCCGTACATTTTACGTGTAATCGCATTTTCTAAATCGAGCATTAACCCAATTTCTTCACATAAATCCATATCTAAAATACTTGAAGAGCAACCAGTATCAAGCAGTACATCAGTAAAAGTTTTTTCATTCCGTTGTATTCAATCTGAACAGCGATTAGCGGCAGATGATCATTCATTTCAAATTTTATACTCTTTCACGCACTCCTATATATGGCTGCTCAATTACCTTTATTTCTTCGTTATTGGTGTGAAAGATATATAATTCACGATTTGTATTTTCTGCATGTAATTTTTTATACACTTTCCATGCTGCATTGCCGTTTTCAAAATCATCAATTACAGACATTTCCTTGATGATTCTTTCTTTTCCTCTTGTTTCTGATAATAATGATTCTACTAGGACACAACGTTCTGGAAAATGCTTACGTACTTCCGACCATTTCATCTATATACGCCTCCAATTTATGCCTAATTTTATTTTAATTATAGCATTTTAAGATGATTGTATTTTATTCTTAATTCTAAATTGAACAAATTCCGTAAATTGGATAATACCAGTATGAACTTAACTTTCACAACTGACCTCCCTTTCCAATAAGATAGGATAAACTCTCTATACTAATTAAAATATCCTCATTTTCTGTTTAAAAAATAAATCAGACTGTATGCAACTCCAAATTTTATCGAGTTTGCTTACAGTCTGATTCATATAAATTAAAAATGGTTTATTCCTTCTTAAAATTACTAATGTTAGTTATTAAAGTAAAATAAATTAATTGCAAATTAAAGAACCAATATCCCTTGGATAATAAGTTAGCATTTCCATACCATTTTCTGTTATAAGCACCGTATCGGAATGGCGAAATCCACCAACTCCTTTTACATAAATACCAGGTTCTACAGTAAATACCATACCAGGTTCCATTATTGTATGATCCCCCAAATCAAAGAAAGGGGATTCATGAAATAACAAACCAATGGCATGACCTGTATGATGTCTTGTTAAATGAGTAATATTGTTATCTTTAAAATACATTTGAACAGCTTCTTCCACATAAGATAGTGGTTTTCCTGGCTTAATGTGCTGAAAGGCAATATTTTGTGCTTCTAGCATATATTGAAAATATTTCTCTTGTTCCTTACTCACTTCTTCAACAAACATCGTTCTTTCTAATTCACTTTTGTATCCCCAAATACTTGCAGCTGAGGCAGTTACTAATGTATCACCTCTTTTTAGAATCGCATTCTGGGTAACGGCATGCGGATAGGCAGACATTTCACCAATTTGTCCCCTAAATAGGGCAAAAGCTGTTTCGCCATGTGGTTTATAGTCTGGACCTAGCGTTTCAATCATTGCCAATGTCGATTCAGTACTAGCTCTACTCGTAATTTCAAGTTCGCTTATTCCTGATTTTGAATATTTTTGCAATAATCGATGGGCAAGATTTCCCCATCGGCATGATTCATTCATTAGCTCTATTTCTTCTGACGATTTTATCATTCTTAGTTCAGGAACAATATCTTTGATTGACTGAAATTCTGTTCCCTCTACTAATTGATCAATCGATGGACCGCGATAGCCTGCCGGTGAACCATAGCTAAGACTGTCTGCTCCAATCCTCTTCCCTTGGAAACCAGCTGCCATTAATTCGTTTTTAAAGTACTCCATTGGATGCTTAATACCAGGATACTCAGGATAAGAATGGACATCACTTATCTGAACGGAAAAATCTTCAGCATGTTCTTTCTCTAAGTATGGAACAAATAAGTGGGTCTTCTGATTGGGATCCATAAAGAAAGCAATCGGTCTCTCCGTTGGTGAAAAATAGAAGCCTGTTAAGTAAAAGATATCAGTCGGACTAAAAAGAATGGCACAATCTAAACCTTGCTGCTGCAGCTTTTCCCAGAATCGATCCTGCCTTGCCATTATTTCTGAATTCGATATCGATAGTCTCATAGCAATCTCCTATCTTGTTATTGATATAAATGACACGCAACAAACTGGCCAGGTTCTTTTTCATTAAGTGTCGGTGCTTCCACTTTACAAATATCCATACAGCTTGGACATCTTGTATGAAATGCACAACCTTTTGGTGGTTTAGCCGGGCTTGGAACATCCCCTTTTAAAACAATTCTTTCCTTTTTAACTGGTGAGTTCACTTCAGGTGCTGCAGAAATAAGTGCAAGTGTATAGGGATGAAGTGGATTAGAGAATAATTGATCTTTTTTCGCTAATTCAACGATCTTTCCAAGATACATTACAGCCACACGATCGGAAATATGTTCACAAACGGACAGATCATGCGTAATAAACATATAAGTCAAATTGTATTGTTCTTGAAGATCTTGCATAAGGTTAATCACTTGTGCCTGAACCGATATATCAAGAGCAGAAACAGGTTCATCGGCAATGATTAGCTTTGGATTTAATACTAATGCTCTCGCAATTCCAATTCTTTGCCGCTGCCCCCCACTGAACTCGTGAGGATGACGTTTTGCATAACTTGAATCTAATCCAACTTTATTCAATAAATCGATGACTCTCTCTTTTCTTTCACTTCTCGTGCCGATATTATATACGCGCATTGGCTCTAATAATGTTCTTTCAACTGTCCATCTTGGGTTAAGAGAAGCATATGGATCTTGAAATACCATTTGGATATCTCTTCGAGTGGAGCGCATTTCCTCTTTTGAAAGTGTCGTTAAATCCTTTCCTTCCAACTTAATGACGCCATCTGTTGCTTCAAGTAATCGGATAATTAATCTGGCCATTGTAGATTTTCCACAGCCGCTTTCTCCGACAATCCCCAGTGTTTCTCCTTTTCGCATTTGGAACGAAACATCATCGACAGCTTTCACTGCCCTGACTTGTTTAGAGAAGACGCCTTTTTTTATCGGAAAATACTTTTTTACATTTTCTACTTCCAATATATATTCATTTTGATTAACTTGTTGCTTCAATTGTGTCATTGGGAGCCCTCCTCCCTTCTTCAACTGTCAGCCAGCAAGCTGATTCTTGCCCGTCTTTTACCTTCGTTAGTAAGGGGATATCTGTATGACATTTACTCATTACATACGGACAACGATCAGAAAATCGACATCCTTTCCCCCAGTTGATTGGTGCTGGTACTTGACCAGGGATATAATTCAAGCGTTTTTCCTTATGTCCCTTTTTTGGTAAGGACGCTAATAACCCTTTTGTATAAGGATGTGAAGGGCTGCTTAATACATCCTTCACAGCCCCTGTTTCAACAATTTTCCCTGCATACATGACAACTAATCGATCACAAACTTCAGAAACGACTCCAAGATCATGAGTAATAAGGATCATGGACATTCCTTTTTTGGCTTGCAGTTCCTTCATCAGCTCCAATATTTGTGCTTGAATCGTAACGTCTAATGCGGTTGTCGGTTCATCCGCAATAATTAACTTTGGATCACAAGCCATTGCGATGGCAATCATTATTCTTTGTCTCATCCCACCAGATAATTGATGTGGGTAATTGTAATAAATCTCTTCTGCACGTGGAATGCCGACTTGTTTTAATAGGTCTACTACTTTTTCTTTTCGTTCTTTCCCTTTAAGATTTTTGTGAACCTTTAAGGATTCACCGATTTGGTCACCAACGTTATATACTGGATTGAGTGATGTCATCGGTTCTTGGAAAATCATACTGATTTCATTGCCACGCAGTTTTCGCATCTCCCTTTTAGATAACTCTAAAAGATTGATTCCATTATATTTGATTTCATCTCCTGATACCTTTCCAGGAGGTTTAACGAGACCCATAATGGATAGAGATGTCACACTTTTTCCACAACCTGATTCACCAACAATCCCAAGTGTCTCCCCTTTGGCAACATGAAAGGAAATTTCGTCCACTGCGTTAAAGGGGGTTTTTCTAGAAAAAAATGTAGTTTTCAACTTATTCACTTCCAGGATGTTCGAATTCACGAAGCATTCCCCCTTAAGAACCTGCTTTTATACCAGCAATTTTCTGCAGACTGCCATCCATGTCATTTACGAGCTGCTGGATAATTTCATCTGTGTGCGCCATTGAAATGGCATGATGGAGTAAATAATTTGGTGAGCAATAAACGCCTTTTTGGGCAAATGCTGCAATAAAAGTCGCATAATTTTCTTTGCTGCTTTGCGTAGCACTTCGATAATCGAGTATTTCTTGATCAGTAAAGTACCAATGGAAATGTCCGCCTCGTCCTTGTATTCTTGCTTTAATTTGATAATTATCTGCTAGTTTAGCAAATGCTGCAATTAGTGTTTCTGTTCTAGCTTGAAGGGTTTGAAATACGTTTCTTTCCTCATAAATCTCCATAAAGGCTAGTGACGCCGCTAAAGAAATTTGATGCCCGTTATACGTCCCAATAAAAGAACATGTTCCTTTTCCAGGTGTGACTGTCTCAAAAATGGATGCTTTCCCTGCTAAAGCAGCTAACATATAGCCGTTGCTGATCGCCTTCCCAAACGTCGCTAAGTCAGGTGTAACCCCATAATGCCCTTGCGCCCCCCCTGGCGAATCCCTAAATCCTGTTAATAATTCATCAAAAACAAGCACAATATTTAACTGGTCACAAAGCTTTCTTAACCCTTGTAAATAGTCCTTTTTCGCTGGGATATACCCAATATCAATCATGGTTGGTTCAATAATTAAAGCAGCAATCCGATGCTTATTTTCGGTAAGCAATTGTTCCGCAACTTCTAGGTTATTATAGGGGAGTACAAGCGTGCTTTTTACTACATCATCGATCAATCCAGATGCACCAGGGAGTGATTTTGGCTCACTACTATCTCCTGCCTTTTGTAAGTCTGGCCATGTACTCACATATACGGCATCATGCCAGCCGTTATACGCCCCTTCGATAACAGCAATATCTTGTTTCCCCGTGTACGTTCTCGCCATTGCCATCGCGTGCATGATCGCTTCCGTTCCAGTATTCGTATAACGCACTTGTTCAGCTGTTGGGACAAGAGTAAGAAATTTTTCGGCCGTTTTGACACTTAATTCTGTCTCTACTCCTGTTACGATTCCCGTAGAACTGTATTGCTGCACTCGTTCATTGAAATCTTGATCATTATGACCAAGGATAATGGCTCCATTTCCCATAATGCAATCAAGATAACGATTGCCATCCATATCAGTAAGATATGCTCCCTCAGCCTTTCGATAATAGATTGGGTGTGGATTGCGAAAACGTGAATTGGAATGAACGCCTCCAGGAACAGACTTTTCTGCTCTTACAAATAGCTCTCTTGACTTTGTGAGTTCCATACTGTCACTTCCTATCTGAATTGTTTAACTGTATCTGCTGATAACATGTTTTTATATAAGAATTCATAAAATGATGGTTTTGAATTTTCAGGTATCCTCTTATAAACTTCTTGAACTGCTTCATTTCCTCTCCAATAAGAATAAATAAATGGAGACCTTAATGAATGCTTGAAAAAACGGAGCCTTGATTCGATCCAGTTTTCTTCCCCAAATGCAAAATCTCGTAGAAAAGAAGCTACTTTTTCATCAGATGCTTGTTCTGCATGTAGCATATGTGCGGCATTTAATCCAGAGATAGACTTTATTTCCTGGTAAACTTGATAGATTTCATCATCAATTGTATTGACCCAATCGATGAAGTGAATTCCATTATCACCAATTCCTTCAAATATTGAACTACTTGCTGTATTTGTAATGACTAATGCAGCATCTAAAGGAATATCTCCAGACTTTACGCCTAATTCTCTTAACCTCAAATGTGTCGTATGTCCAGGGAAAGATTCATGGGCAACTAAATGTTTAAGAGATTCATAAGTATAAAATAAATCTCCATTAATATACATTTTCCCTCCAACATAATCACAATAAGCACTGTATGGGACACCGTATACTACGACTGGTGTTACTTCTACATCTTCCATTTCTTTAAACATCTTTTGAACAACTCGTTCTTTTCCGTCTACTAGCAAGTCTTTTAGAACAGATTCAATCTGTTTGGAAGGAACATGTTGCGTTTGTTCCCACTTCCTAACTTTATCCTTCAAAGAACCTTCTAACCCCTTATTAGACAAAAGAGTATCAAGTCGTTGATGAAGCTCCTTTCTTTCAGCAATTGAAAAGGGGTTTTCATTTACATAAAGTAAACCTCTCACTTTTTCTCGAAAAGGGATTTCTTTTCCACTGCTCCAATTTGCAAGTGTGATTAGGGAGCCGATTTGCTGCTGCATATAATTTCTGCGAACTTCAGATTGAATTGTTGCATATTTATTTCTAATATCCTCTAAATCTGCAAGAATATCATGCCATGAGTGATACATTTTTGGCGTTTCATTCGTTAAATTAACCGGAACTAAACCTTCCTTATCGAGAGAAGCTTCTGTACCGAACAAATGACTCTCTCGATAAAATTTATCCATCCCTAGTACAATTTGTGTATAATCCTGGGACAATTGATGATCTAAGGCTTCAAATGGGACTGACTGCGTCCTCATTCGTTTTCCTCCGCAGTATCAAGGTTTCCTAACATAAATCCATAATCCCCTGGGCTTACTTTATTAAAGAGTCCTCTCGTTAAAATCACTACATTCCTCTCGAATGGAGCACGTATTACTTCAAGCTCTTCAAATGTTCTTGGGTTGTACGTGCGTGCAAGCACCTGTTTCCCCTCAATCACTGTTCCTACTGAGCTAAAGTCAAACGCCGGAACCATAATTCCTCCTTCTTTCGGACGAATGCCTGCGATTTCAGTCATCACTTTTTGTTCAGGTGGAGGAGCGACTTCCCCTGGGATCATCTTCAGCTTCCTCATTACATTGAAGATGCCTTCCACCCCTCTTTCAATGTCTTTATCATAGTTTGGCCCACCGCCAACCTCTACTGTTATACTTGGAATTCCCTTTTCTGTCGTATAAGTGGCTGTTGTCCCTTCATATGGATTTGCGGGGCGATATAAGATAGGAAAGTTAAATGCTCTTGATAATTCTTCATCGTTCTGAATGTATACATAATCAACGACTGGAGTAGCCCCTCCTGCATGTAAATCAATGTACACATCAATATGGTCTAAGAAATTTTCAACCATCGCATTTGCTATTTGATCTGTCACCCACCCATTTTTATCTCCTGGGAATACACGATTCAAGTTATTCATATCCAGCGGTGTATTTCTAGTCATGCTCTCAAATGCAAGTGGATTGGAAACTGGAAGCAGTTTTACTACACCAGACAGTTCCTTTTCATCCAACCGGTTGTACACCCGTCTCACAATTTCTGCACCAATAATTTCATCCCCATGCACAAGTGCAGAAATGCCTAAAACAGGGCCTTCTTTTACCCCATGAATCGTGTGAATAGGTAATGATAGGGGCGTTCCATTTGATAAATGTGTAACAACAACCTCTTTATATTCGCGTGTAGATGTAACTGTCATTATAATTCCTCCTTAAGATTAATTTCTTTTTAGTTTTGAATCGGTTAAATCTCTAATTCCATCTCCTAATAAATTAAAGCCAAGAACTGTGAACATAATAGCCAACCCAGGGTAAATAGATAAATGAGGGGCCTCGCGAATAAATTTCATTCCGAAGGCTAATGCCCATCCCCAGCTTGACTCTGGCGGTTGAATTCCTAGCCCTAGAAAGCTTAGTGTTGCTTCAGAAACAATGGCCGTACCAAGCCCTAATGTCGCTACAACGACAATAGGTGCTAAACAGTTCGGGAGAATATTATAAAAAATAATACGGAAATTATTGGAGCCGATTGTTTTGGCCGCTTGAATATATTCCTCCTCCTTAACTGATAAAACATTTGCCCGAACAATCCTTGCATAATTGGTCCAATACACGAAACCGAGAGCTAAAATCACATTTTCAATACCTGGACCTAGTGCAGCAACTAAAGCAATTGCCAAAAGAAGGACAGGGAAGGATAAAAAGATGTCAACAATTCTCATAATGATCGTATCAACCCAGCCTCCATAATACCCTGAGATAAGACCAAGGGTTACACCAATTACCATTGCTAATACGACTGACACTAAACCAACTTCAAGTGAAACTCTTGCCCCATAAATAATTCTCGTAAATAGATCACGTCCATATTGATCCGTGCCTAAAATATGACCATCTTCCATGGGGGTTAACAATCGATTACTCATATCCATTTCATATGGGTCATGAGTGGCAATGATTGGAGCAAAAATTGCACAAAATAGAACAATTAAAACAAAAATTCCTCCAATTAAAGCTGATTTGCTCTTAGTTAATAGACTAAGGAGTTCCCTAAATGGAATACTCCTTTTGGGGAGATTACTAGTTTTGTTCTCCGGTTGGACTTGTTTGGATAGTTCCATCATCTCCCTCCTTATACTTGTTGAATTTTTGGATTGATAATGGCATATAAAATATCAACAATTAAGTTGATTAAAGCGAAAATAAGCGCAATCATCAAAACGCAACCTTGAACAACTGGAAAATCCCTTTGACTAATGGCCGTTATAACTAACCGGCCAATCCCAGGCCATGCAAATACTGTCTCAGTAACAATCGCACCACCTAGTAAGTTTCCGAATTGGAGACCGATGATCGTTACAACCGGGATTAACGCATTTCTAAATGCATGTTTAATGATGACTATTATTCCTCTAACTCCTTTTGCTTCAGCCGTTCGAATATAATCTTCCTTTAACACTTCAAGCATGGCTGATCGTACCATCCGAGTAATTAAAGCAGCACTCATGACACCTAATGTGAATGCGGGCAAGATTAAATGTTTTAAACTTTCCATTACATAGTAAAAATTCCCGGTTTGGATTGTCTGTCCAATTGCTTCAAATAAAGGCTCTCCCCTTCCAAATGAAGGAAGAATATTTAAATTAACGGAGAAGCCAATGATTAATAAAAGACCCATCCAGAATACAGGCATGGAAACACCAATTTGTGCAAAAAACATACTACAATAATCAAGCCATGAAAATTGTTTGACTGCAGAAACTATACCTAAAGGAATAGCGATGATTAGTGCAATCAACAATGCAATGAGAGCAAGCTCAAGGGTTGCTGGCAGATGCTTGGCAATTAGATTGATGACTGGCGTATCTTGGAAGATCGACATTCCAAGGTCTGCCTGAAATAGATTTTGAAGAAAAACTAGTAATTGAATATACAGTGGTTCGTTCAATCCCATAATTTCTCTTAATCGTTCGAGATCCTCTGGTGTTGCATCTTGACCAAGCAGTGTCAATGCAGGGTCACCTGGAATCAGATGGAGGAGGAAGAATACGAGAATCGAGATTCCTAATAGTACTGGGATTAATTGAAGAAATCTTTTTAATATAAATGTTGCCATTAGACCACTCCTGACTTTGAAGGAAGAGGAGATATGGTCTCTCCTCTTTCCTCATTTCAGTACTAATTTATTGCTTCTGCGTTCTTTAGCCCATATAAACTTCCACGAGGATGAGGATCAAATCCCTTTAAATTTTTGTTATGCATAACGATATATCCTTGGTATAAAAGGACATTATATGCTACTTCTTCTGTAACAATTTTTGCTGCTTCTTGGTAAATAGACTTTCGTTCTTCTAAATCTAATGCCGTTCTTCCGTCTTCTACTAATTTATCAACGGCAGGATTGCTATATTTTCCATAGTTACTTCCACCGTTTGTATGGAATGGATTGTAGAAGGAACGATCTGGATCAATTAAATTCAACCAGCCAACTAGTGAAATATCGAAATTCCCTTCCTGTAATGCGGTGCTAAATGTTGGCCATTCACTTGTTTGTACTTCTGTTTCTACCCCATATTTGGTGAATTCATTTTGTAGATATTCCACTGCTTGCATACGGTTTGGATCTTCACTATGGGTTGATAGAATAATCGATAGTTTTTCACCATCTTTATCTAAGATGCTGTCTCCATCCGTATCTTCCCACCCAGCTTCTTTGAATAACTCTGCAGCCCTATCTGTATCATAAGGGAAGCCAGCAATTGAATCGTCGAATGCCCAGGATGCTGGAATAATCGGGGATGTCCCTGGTGTATCCATGCCTTGATAAATATCCGCAGAAATTACCTCCTTGTTTACGAGGTGTGAAATTGCTTGACGTACTTTTAAATCAGCAAGAATAGGGTGTTTTTGGTTAAAGTTCAAATAGGTAAATCCAAGTCCCTCTAGTTCCTCCACTACAAACTGATCATTATCTTTTAATCTTTTAATATCCTGAGGAGATAGTGGCGAATGAACTAAATCGATATCCCCAGATTCTAATGAAGCTACTCGAGTAGAGTTATCAGGAATGATGAAATAGGTTAACTTTTTCGTTGTAGGCGCTCCGTTCCAATAATCTTCATTTGCTTCAAATGAGATTTTGCTATTCTTATCCCAGCCAACCATTTTATAGGCACCAGTACCAATTGGAGCGTTAGATAACGTTGTATCATTTTTTTCACCAATATGTTTTGGAACAATTCCAATATCCATGTAGTTTAATAGAGGGGCAGATGGATCTTTTAAGTTAAACTTCACTTGATACTCGCTTACTACTTCTACTGATTCAATCGGTTCAAATAATGATGCATAAGGAGCTTGGAAATCTGGATCGATTAAGCTGTCATACGTATATTTGACATCTTCTGCCGTGAAAGGCTCCCCGTCATGAAATGTAACATCCTCACGTAGTGTGAAAATCCATCCAGTCGGATCAGAATTATCCCATTCTGTTGCAAGTGCTGGTTCGGCCTCTAAATTAGCTGTAAGATAAACAAGGCCATCGTATACAAGTTCGGTTACTCTTGTTGCTGTTGTATCTTTTGACAGACGAGGATCCATCGTTCCTGCATCGACATCCAATCCAACTTTTATTTCCTCTCTCTTACTAGCAGACTCATTCGTCTTAGAATCACTAGTACCATTACTACTATTTGTTGGCTCCTCATAGGAACATCCTGTGAGGAATACTGCAAAAATTAACGTAAAAGCAAGTAATATAGAATACCCGTTTTTCTTTCTCACTTATTCATTCGCCTCCTTGAACTCATCAATATATTTGGTAAATCTATTACACCCCAACAAGTTCTAAATACTGTATTTCTTTAGAGCAATGATTAAGCACTTCACACCCAGTTTCTGTTGCAACAACAATATCTTCGATCCGAATTCCATATTGACCTGGGAAATACAATCCAGGTTCAATGCTGAAAGCCATTCCTGGTTTGATTACATCTTGGTTATTTCTATGGATTGAAAGTCCTTCATGTAGTTCTAGACCTATGCCGTGCCCGGTTCTATGAATGAAATATTTATCATAGCCCTTTTTTGCAAATGAACTTCGAACAAATAAATCTATTTCTGAAAAAGAAACCCCTGGTTTCACCAGATCAATTGCTTGCATTTGTATGTCTTTAACCCATTCATAAAAATCTTCAAATTGCTGATTTTTTCTTCCTAAGTAAAAAGTTCTTGTAATATCAGAGCAGTACTCGTTAAATACACCTCCCATATCTATTAAAATCGGTTGATTGATTTGACACAGTTGATCTGAGATCGTGTGGTGTGGATTGGCTGAATTCTTCCCAAATCCAATAATTGGAGTGAAGGATAATTCATTTACTCCATGTTCTGCGAAGAAACTTTTAATTGTCCCAGCAATTTCTCTTTCCGTTGCTGGAAGATATTGAAGCTGTGTAATTTGATACATAACTGCATCAGCAATCTTTGCAGATTGTCGAAGGATATCAATTTCTTGTTCATCTTTAATTTCTCTTAACTTTTCTACAATCGTACTTTTTTCAAATTTTATTTCTGGAAGTTCTTTTAACAAATCAATTAAATAGGAACAAAGCCAATTTTGATCGATTCCTAAACTATCAAAGTTTGAAAAATAGGTTGCTAATACGTTTATTGGGTCCATCTCATCACTGTAATAAACGATTTCAATTTTATTTAAGTTAGGAACTTGATCTGAAAACATTTGATGGATAAATAATTTTGCTGTTTTCTCAGGTGATAAAAGTAAAACTGTCATTCGCTCACCTGTATCAAGGTTTGCTCCTAATAAATATTTAAGATTATAACTCGAAGAAACGACTAGATGATTAAATTGATTCAACTCAACTTCTTGTAAGCATTTTTGTATTCTAGTTGAATATGGTTCCAATTTTTCAATCACTCCTTTTATGTAGAAAATAATAAAGACCAAGCCATATCGAAAGACGCCTTAAAAAAAGGGTCATTTCGAACAGCTTGGTCTTAAAATTCTTTTTATGAATAGGGGCTGCCTATCCACCGAACTTTAGGCTCGCTGAAGCATTTAATTGTTTGATTATTTTAATTATACTAATTATTCAAATAAAGTCAACGGGATATTTTTAATTTTTTAAAGAGTTAGATGTTCATTGACTTATAGATTAAATATTGATTATATGCATCTCGCATTGCAGAAACAATTGCCTTTTTTCCTAAACCGAAATATCTTTTCTCGAATTTTTCAATAGGTGCTTCTAATCCTTCTTTTAAGTCATGTCCTGTAAAAATATTTCTTATAAAATCAGTACACATATTCGTGACAAAGGTACTTGATGCATTTACAATGCAATCTGTTTCGGGATCAATTTCAAAGCCAACTCCCATCACCCCAAATAGATTTTTAGCTGCCATTCCGTCAGGTAATCGAGAATAACCTGTACAAACAATCGTATCAATATAACTCATAAGTGTACCTCCTTAATTATTTTTAATATTAGGTATTACTCTCTAAAAATATGTGCTAATATTGTAAATCAAAATTCCCCCCTTGTTTAATTAGATTTCACTACTATTGTTCACAAAGTCTTTTTCTTATATTATTCAATTACAATTACGCGTTACTTTTCTTTTAAATAATTATGACAAAATTCAGATAATAAAGGAAGTTTAATTATGAAGTTTATATATTTTTAATTGAAGCAATTCAAAACATAAAATATTAGTCTTTATACTTTATAACTTATTGTTCAAATTGGGATATTTTATAGTGAAATAAACCTATAAATTTATATTTATAAGATAATAGTAAACCAATCAAACTGGAGGAATCAAAACTATAAACCTGAGGTAACTGCTACGGTAGCCGAATTGCCGAAAAGAGATGGATAACTAGATAAATTTTAGATTTACCCTATCTGTAATGCTCAAACAAATAGGTTTGCCTTTGCATCAACTTCTCTGACTAAAATAACCAAACTTCCCATGCTATGTACATTGTAAAAAAAGATCTATACTCCACTGCGTTAATATAGTGGGGTACAAACCTTTCTTCACCATAAACTTCCTCTTTTAATTCAAATGATTATGCTGTCGGTGCCATGACATTAAATTAAAGTAATAATCTTAAATTCATACTTCTGTAAGTACTCCACTGCCCCCTCAACATCAACCTCATTCCCAACATGCATTTTCACACAAAGGGACTCATCAATAAACGCAGCGTACTTAGATGTAAAAAACTCTTTCCTATGGACCCTTTTTTAAAATTAGATGCCAAAATAAAAAAAAGGCGCTAATTTTCTCAGCACCTCTTTTAGTCAATTATTAAACTTCCCCAACTCTTTATTCACAATATTTTCCGGGATTTCCCCATTCAATGCCTGAAGCATATTATTCACTGCTACATTTGCCATTTTTATTCGGGTTGCGATACTCGGGCTTCCTATGTGTGGGAGTGTTACAACATTAGGCATTGTCAGCAATGGATGATCCATTGGAACTGGTTCTTGTTCAAATACGTCTAGACCAGCTGCCCAAATTTCGCCATTAACTAGGGCATGATAGAGATCGTTTTCGTTCACTATTCCTCCACGAGCTGTATTTATGATGATCGAAGTATCTTTCATCAACTTAAAATGTTCTTTCCTAATCATATTTTTCGTTTCTGGTGTATAAGGAGTCATAATGCAGACATAATCTGACTCTTTTAATAGATTCTCTAGTGTCGAATACTGTAAACCTAATTCCTTTTCGGCTTCTAGCTTTCTGCTTCTATTATAATACAGTATATCCATATTGAATCCTTTTGCCCTCTTTGCCAGTGCTTCTCCAATTCTTCCTAGACCGATAATACCTATCGTAGAATTATAGATATCTTGCCCGGTAAGCTGCATCGGAGACCATGTACTCCATTTTCCATCTCTTAGATAATCGGATGCTTCTGGAATTCTTCTAGCAGTAGCCATTAATAGGGCAAAGGTTAAATCTGCTGTTGTTTCTGTTAAAACTCCCGGAGTATTTGTAACGATAATTCCCTTTTTAGATGCCACATCAACATTGATGTTGTTATAGCCTACTGCCATATTGCTAATTACTTTAAGGTTATTAGCCTTTTGAAGTAATTCCTCGTCAATTGTCTCAGTCAGCAAACAAAATAATCCGACTGCATCGACTATTTTTTCTTCTAAGACTTCGCGTGGGACAGGAGTATTTTCATGATTCCAAATCGATACTTCACATACCTCTTCTAGTTTATTTAGCAGATGAGTAGGAATTTTTCTTGTAATAAATACCTTTGGTTTCAAACCTATCATCCTTCCTCTCTGTTATTATGAAAAACCTTTTAACAAACGCATAATCTGTTCTGCCCGTTCTGCAGTCCACTTTTGAGAATTCATCATTGCTGATTCAAGTGAACATGGTCCCGGTACAATTGAAAAAGCACTACTAATTCCTAGTTCATCCATTTGGTCACCATTTAACTCTAGTGCTCCACATAAGGCAATGACAGGAATATTATGTCTTTTCGCTACTTTACTTACACCCGCAATCACTTTTCCTGACAGTGTTTGACTATCTAGTTTTCCTTCACCTGTAATTATTAGATTTGCATCTTTAACTTTTTCATCAAATTGAATGGCATCCATCACTACATCAATTCCAGATTTTATCGTAGCATTCAAAAATGATACCAATGCTGCCCCCATACCACCAGCAGCTCCTCCACCAATGATATTGCATAGGTCAACATCTTTTTGTTTTTGAACAATTTTACTAAAATGAAATAATGCTTTATCAAGAATTATCACATCATCTGGTGAAGCTCCTTTTTGCGGACCAAAAATGGCAGACGCTCCATTTGGTCCACATAACGGATTTGTCACATCACTTGCTATTAAAAATGAAGACTGTTTTATGCGGGGGTCTAAACATGAATCATCGAAATAATCCAGGCTTGATAAAAATCCTCCTCCCTCAGCCAGCTCTTCACCATTAATAGAGTAAAACTTCACTCCTAGAGCTCTTAACAATCCTGTGCCACCATCATTTGTGGCACTACCACCGAGTCCAATGATGAATTTACGGTAGTTCTTATCAAGAGCATATTTTATTAATTCACCCGTCCCATAGCTTGTAGCAAGCAAAGGACTTTTTTCATTATCAGAAACAAGAAGTAGGCCAGATGCTTGTGCCATTTCGATAACAACCGTTTCTTGATCACCCAAAACTCCAATCGATGCATTTACAGGTTTTCCAAGCGGTCCCTTTACTTCAACATCAAAAATTTTGCCATCAGATGTAAAAGTCAAGTTCTCCATAGTTCCTTCGCCACCATCTGCTAATGGTAGTCTAATGACTGAAGCTTGTGGAAAAACACGCAATACTCCTTCTTTTACAGAAGTACAAATATCACGAGCTGATATTGATCCTTTAAACGAATCAGGAGCAACAACTATTTTCATAGACCTAACCTCCCGCGAAATCTACTTTAAGACACTTGGAAGCCACAATGATATTTGTGGTAAGTACGAAATTAACAAAATATCAATTAATAGCACAATATAAAATGGAATTAGCGGTTTTAAAATTTGATCGATTCGCAGCTTCCCGATTTGCCAGGCAACAAACAAATTTACCCCAACTGGAGGAGTTAACATACCAACTGCAAGATCAGATGGGGATAAAGAAATTATTTAAATAATTGGTTAGCCGTCTAAATGTTATTAACTTAGCTGTCTTACTTATTATTACAATATTAAATCAACACTCTTAAATTCATACTTCTGTAAGTACCCCACCGCCCCCTCAATATCAACCTCTTTCCCAACATGCATTTTCACATGAAGTGACTCATCAATAAACGCAGCATACTTAGAGTTAAAAAACTCTTTCTCTTCTACATAAGGAAGCAAATCCTCAGCTGTCCATTCTTTCTCTTGCATCTTTTGAAGAATTGAAAGGATGCCGTCTGGATTTAAGATTGTTATTCTGCCGACTCCATCTCTGATCTTGGCATCAACACCAAAATACCGAAGCATCCAGACGAGTGTTTTCGTAATCGTAGTTCCTGTATAGGTATCAAATATGCCTTCATTTTTATCCACCCATATACAGCGATGATCGGCAGTTATTCCATTCCAAAGATACTTTCTCCTTACGTCGTTTAGCGTAGCCATAGCGACGTCATTAATGTAATGAAACTCTTTCTTAGAACAAAGAATTTCCATCATTTTTTCGCCAATTTTTTTGTGAATACCACCGGGACTGCCTGTATAGGTAGGTTTTTTCCCACTAACCGCTTTGGTGACGTATACTTTACTTCGATCGAAATCGATGTCCTTAATGCCCCATAGTCTTCCACCAAGGATGATATTGTCGCCAATATTTATGATGAAGGCTTTATCGAGCCGACCAATTTTTTTGGCCCCATCCATCACTTCGTATTCGTCTGATGTCATAAAGACAGAATAGAAATCCTTACTTCTAAGAATTCTTTCCCCTTCAAGTCCAACAATCAGTTCGTCGCTATTTTTGATGACTTCTACATATTCCTTTTCAATCATGCCTTGGATAAGGGTGATGACGTCTTCTGTTAATATATATAATAACTACTGAAAAAGCAGATATAATCTATTCATTTTCCTAACTTCATTATGCTATAGGACAGGGACTTAATCACGGATTTTTTATGGGGTAGTGGGGATTATAAGCACTCTTCGGCCCATACAGCGACATTTAAACTACTACTGGGACTTCCACACTATCGGATTTAGTCATGATTCAAAAGGTATTGCCGGATATTATTAGTACGCATCGACTATACGGATATAATTATGTGGATAGCATCGAGCTTAGAGTTGGGGTGTATCTAAGGATGAAGGAATTGCGAAGGCGATTCTAATATTGAAACCGATAATAGTGAAAGAGTTTATTGGAAATTATCATTACCCTATTAATATTGTCATTGGATTGAGTCAAGTATTGATGTACAGAACTTTTCCATACTATAGAGGGACACTCCTTTATAAGAGAAAGTCAATATTCCAATTTTCAAATACCTTATGTGTTGAGCATAGTAGCACCATTCAAAAGCATTACATTAATTTCCAATTAAACATAACGAATCTTTTGATAAATATAGTATCTCCATATCTACCCAACCCTGAGAATTTAGATGATTATATATCCTAGATTAAATAAGCATGTGTCCAAAAAATAAAGCCGTATATTCGATCAAAAATGTCGTGATGTACGGCTCTTTATTATGCATACTAGGAAGTTGCGCTTATTTATAATCCTACCTTGATTAAGGAGTTCACATAGATTTCCCCATATATCTTTCATGATTTTTTTAATAACTTAAATAGATTCATATGGCTAAATCCAGTTTTATCATTAATTATTCAATCACTTAAATTATAATTAATTGCATTTTCAGCAACTTTCAATTTTTCTTCTCTCGATTCCTTATATAAATTCTCACGATTTAAACGAGTTTTCAAGTATTTCTCTAATTCCTTATTTGTGCAATATACATAACACCCTTTTTGTCCTCTCGTCATTAAGGTTCGATAAGTATTTCGAATTATCTTATCTGCTAATTTCTCTGCCTCAACAGGGGTTTCCTTCAGCATCTTTTTAATCCCTTTGAGGGACTGATCAGTTTTTGCTCGTTTCGTATAATCTGTAATCACAGCACCTTTGTCAACTCGAAGATCATCACCAATAATAACGCCAACATAATCAAACTCCAGACCCTGGCAAGTATGAATACAGCCCGCTTCATGGATAGATTCTTCATCTATTGCCCATGTTGAAGTATTATCTAAATTCCAGCTCATTCCAAAATTATGCTCTCCAATTTTTATATCATGACATTTAGAATTTGTCCGATTAACTTTTGGCCATTCCCAACAATAACCTGAAACAATTCTAGACTTGTTATTTGTGCTATTATTTTTTTCTATTTCTTTCTTCATATCATGAGGATTGGAAAATACCCGAAAATCATAGTCTATTCCCATGTCGTTCGCATTAGCAGTCTCTCTAATCTGTAAAACGTCATCTAGCCATGCAATATAGCCATCTGATCCATCACATCGAAATTGGGAGGTTAATTCTCCAGAAGTCACCTCTGCTCCATATTCCTTAGCATATCTCTTGATCAGTTCTACACTGCCAATATCCTTCAAAGTAACTCGCTGATTCTCGTCTATAAAGAATATTGACATATGCGATGTATGGATAACTTCTTTAACTTGATTTTCACCTAAATTCTGAAACATACCTGATTTCTCGTTTAAGCGGTGTGCTTCATCAACAATTAATACATCTATCTCGTTTAATTCAGATTCCGTATAGCTTCCAGAACCTCTAAATAAATTATCTATCCTAGTTTTTCTAAAGTCACCTTTTAGTTTAGTTGAATAAACATTTCTAGGGGCAGAATTCTTTGTAACATACTGACATGTTAATGTTTTACTGGTCATTGCAACAAGCAAATTGATCGCTAATACAGATTTTCCAGTTCCAGGACCACCTTCAATAATCATTACTTGCTTAATGCCTGTTTTAATTGCTCTTTTAGCTAACTGAAGCGAAGTTTCAAAAATTACTTTTTGCTCATCAACCATCACAAATTCTTGATTTCCCTTTAGCATACTCGCTAAAGAATCCTGTAATGACTTGGATGGCCTAATTCTTCCTTGTTCAATCTGATAGAGGATTTCCTTATTATCCCCAAATTTTATATACTTTTTGATAAAGGCTCTTAATTTTTCTACATCACCTTTAGCATAAACAGGTGCTAGATTTAAATAGTAATCATAATACTCATCCGTTAATGGATCATTGTCCGTTTTTCGGTAATTATGCAAATATGCACATGGCTTAAGTTGTATTAATTGCTCCTGTACATTTTCATTATAATCCTCAATTAAAGAAGCGTAGGACCAAGCTTGATAGGAAGGATGTGGTACTTCCTGCAAACCTTTGTTGATAGCCGTTTTTACAATTGCTTCTTTTCCTTCTACTTTTTCTACTTTAGACCATTGTTTTAGTTCTATGATAATAACAGAATCATTCACTCCATTGTGGCCAGATAGAAGAAAATCTACTCTTTTAGATGTATAAGGTATTTTATATTCAATCGCAACTCCGGCATCATTCGGAATCGATTGATCATTTAAAACTCGGTACATATGTAACATGGAATTATCCCAAGAACGAATTTCAGATTCACTTGTTGTGTGGCCAACTTTTAATTCAAATTGATTTAAAATATGGGTAACTAGCTGATCTTGATCTACATGTTCTAGGAATTCCTGTTTACTAGCTTCATAAACAATCATTAATATTTCCTCCACAGCAACAACTATATTAATATTTTACCAAACACGTTTTTAACAATAAGCTTAACAAAAAAGTACTATATTTTGGAATGAATAAGTATGAGTATTGTATTTGTAAACTACTAAAATCAAAGTGTGTTTGATTTGTGCAGATAGAATATTCTATTTGAAATTAATACTGTTGTTTTCAGAATAACATTATTAAACAAAATAATTGTTATCCATAATTGATTTTTCATGATATTGTTTATAAACAAACCACTTTCTTACAAAAGTGGTCAATTTTTTTATATTTAGTCTAAAATAATTCCGGATTTGTAATTTTAAAAGTAAATCTTTCAATAGTCATTTTATTAAATCTAATATGACTTTGTTTATTAACAACCAAACAAATATTACCATTTCTTTTCTCCACATTACCAACACAATATAATTCAACTGGGTTTCCACTGTCATGATGTTTTTTCACAATTTCAAACATGGAATTTATGTTCCTAGCTGAATTGTTAAAGAAATTTTCTTCAAAATAGACATTTGCTTCCCTATTAATTCTTTTCAATTTAACTATTACTCTACTTTTTTCTATATTGATATTCTCGACTCTTTCATATAAAGCAGTCGCAGTATGAATATCGTCTTCACTTAATAGTGATATACTATAACGCCTTTTTACACTTGGTGCCCTTTTTCCTTCCTCAATAGTATCAGAATTTATATCAGTAGTAGGTCTTACATTCTCGGTTAGTTCTGGACCTTTCAATTTATCAGTAATCTTATTTTTTCTATTTTTATTTCTAGCTCGTTGTTTTTCAAGTCTAGTTTGTTTTTCTTCTTCTGTTTCTTCAACAGTATTAATTAGATTTCTTAAGACATTATTTATATGTTTATCAGTAAGAGCAACTGAGCTACTAGCTAAACTTTTTTTTCCTGCCTTTTGCTTTTCCCTATTAAAAAAATCTGTACAATCCGTTGAATGATCACTCATTGGCCATGTCTTGAAGTGAGCAATTCTTTTCCCTTTCGGTACATATTCTATTCTCGCAGGACATCCTTCAAAGGCACAATATAAATTTTGCCTTACTATTTCAAAATCACTTCTGTTTTCAATATCTTCCAAAGTGATTTCATCATAATCATTACCTTTCTTATACAGCACTAATTCAATTGCCATACCTTTTATCTCCTCTCATAATTTTATACAGTTATAAATAACCTATTACATATTACCTATCATAATATTACAAATTTTTCCCTTTTTCAACAACCCCCTCTGTTAGGATAGGTGTCGTAGACAACTTTAGTGTATAGTTTAATTAACACACGGAGGTTGATCGACATGAAAAATAACAATGGAAAACGATATACAGAGGAAATGAAAGAGGCCATTCTTAAGAGAATGATGCCACCTAACAATGAATCTGTAAGCCAGTTAAGTAAAGAACTTGGTATTACTGAACCCACTTTATACAAGTGGAGGAAAGAGGCTAGAATAGCTGGAAACCCCACCCCTGGAGATGGACAAGTTTCTGAGCAGTGGAGCAGTGAAGATAAATTTTTGGTAGTGATGGAAACATATTCAATGAACCAGGCAGACCTAGCAGAGTATTGTCGCAAAAAGGGACTATATAAAGAACAAATTGAAGCATGGCGAGAATCTTGTCTAAACGCAAACGGTCGTGAATTGAATCAATCAAAGCAATTAAATCAAAAATTAAAAGAGGAAAAAAGAAAAGCAAAAACGTTAGAAAAAGATTTGCGTAAAAAAGAAAAAGCACTGGCAGAAGCTGCAGCCTTATTACTTCTCAGAAAAAAGGCCCAAGCGATCTGGGGGGACCAAGAGGACGAATGATTAACCCGTCAGATCGCGCACTAGCAGTAGAACTCATCCAAGAAGCTAACCAAAATGGTGCGCGATTAGCCCTGGCGTGCAAAGAATTGAACATTAGTGTACGCACGTATGAACGGTGGATTTCAGAGGGAGGAATTAAGGAAGACGGACGCCCAATGGCCTCACGCCCAGAGCCGAAAAATAAACTAACGAAAGAAGAAAAACATGAGATATTAGAAGTCGTAAAACAAGAGGAATTTATAGATTTACCACCTACTCAAATTGTGCCAAAATTAGCCGATCAAAGTATTTATATTGCTTCTGAATCTAGTTTCTATCGAGTTCTTCGTGAGCAAAATATGCAACATCATAGAGGAAGAAGTAAACGACCTGAACGCAGATTACCAGAAAGTCATTTAGCTACAGCACCTAAACAGGTTTGGACGTGGGATATTACTTGGTTAAAAGGGCCGGTGAAAGGGATGTATTACCGACTCTATTTAATTATCGATATTTTTAGTAGAAAGATAGTAGGTTGGGAGATTTGGGAAACTGAGGAGTCACAATACGCTGAAGAATTAATGAAAAAAACGGTCATTAGTGAGGGCATCCAAGGAAGACCATTGGTGTTACATTCCGACAATGGAAGTCCCATGAAAGCCGCAACTTTTCAGGTCTTACTTGAGAAACTAGGGATTCAAAGCTCTTATTCAAGACCAAGGGTAAGTAATGATAACCCCTATTCCGAAGCGATGTTTCGGACACTAAAATATCGACCTGAATTCCCATACAAGGGATTTGAAACACTTGAGGCTGCGCGTGAATGGGCATTAAAATTTGTCCATTGGTATAACTGTGTACATCTACACAGTGGAATCAACTTTGTAACACCGGAACAATGCCACAAAGGAGCCCATATTGACATCCTAAATAAGCGCAAGGAAGTCTATGAGATAGCGAAACAAAAGCATCCAGAACGTTGGTCACGTACAACTAGAAACTGGAGTGCACACGAGTCAGTGGCTTTAAATCCTATGAAGGAAAAATTGGAGAATAAGAGTGAGGAATAATCCCCACTGCGATAAACTTGACCTACCTTTCCCTTCTCATCCAAGAACAGAATTTATTCTGTTCTTGGATGAGAAGGCCACCAAGCGAAGCGCGGTAGTAACTCCTGCATTTAGTACACTAGCAAACAAAGAATATACGACAACTATATTGACAAACACCGACTACGAAATCTCAAATGATGAATTACTGAGTACAATTGATAACATTGCTAATAAGGAAATATAGTGATGAAAATATTAACAACCTATGAGTACTCCGAAATTTCATATGAAGCAATTGTGGGTAGCAATAGAGATTCAGAGGCTTTTTATGAGATTAAGGAATTAGAAACGTTATTTTCTGAAAAGTATTCTGAAACTATTGAGTTTAAACTCAATGGTGTGGCATTTAAAAATTTTGTGGGTGTTATTAAAGTTGGGGATACTTATATTGAAGTTTTACCTAAGATATATAATTCTTTAATTGACGACAACCCCTCACTAAATAAAAACGAAATCTATAAAAATCTAAATTACATGATAAACAAATCTTCTAGACTTTCTATAAAAAATATTGACCTTTCTAATTATGGTGGAAATGAAGAAGGACAATTCTTAGATTTTTTTATCAATATGTTTTTACAAGAACTATACACAAATTTGTTCAAAGGGATATATAAAACCTACGTTACTCAACAAGAAAATCTTAGATATATCAAAGGTAGGCTGCTTGTTGCTGAAAATATAAAACGAAACTTTCTTCACAATAGGGTCTATTGCGAGTTTGATGAATTTACTGAAGATAATCTGGTTAATCAGATATTAAAATATACTACTAGATTGATGTCTAAGTTAACAAATTGGCGCCAAAATCAACTTCTTGCTGATAATATTATTCAATCCCTTAACGATGTTAGTGATATTCATGTTAGCGTAGATACTTTTGCCATTGTAAGGGAAGACAGATTACTCGGTATATATTCTAAACTTCTTGGTATTGCTAAAATGTTTTTGGAAGGACAGACAATAGATATCAACAGTGAGAATCTGGTAAGTAATTTCATTTTTAATATTGATATGAATTTAGTTTACCAAGAATATATATTTGAAATTCTTAATGAATATCGTGCTGTTATATTTAATGAGAACATAACAATTAGGCCTCAATACTCAAAGGAACATTTAATTTTTGATAGTAACAATAAAGGTGTATTCCTTCTTAAGCCTGATATTGCCTTATTAGAAGGAGACTCTGTTCGCTTACTAATCGATACCAAATACAAGAAATTAAATGTTGGTAAACATAGATATGGTGTGAGTGATAAGGATTTATATCAAATGTTTGGGTATTTCCATAAGTATAATATGGTGTTAGACTCAAAAGTGGACACAGTTTAAAATAGAAATAACTAATAATATGAGGTGTCCACATGAGCAGAAAAACATTTGATGAAGATTTCA
>NZ_JAGIKZ010000036.1 GCF_017874625.1 Cytobacillus eiseniae
ATCAAACTCTCCAATAAAGAGTTGATTAGCTCTAAAATAAAAAATAAGTTTAAACGTTGACGTTTTTTGTTCGTTCAGTTTTCAAAGAGCAATTTGTTGTTTGCTAGAATAACTCATTAAACAACTTAATTAGTATATCGTTTATTTCGTATGTAGTCAAGAGTTTTTTTATTTACTTGATAAAGTAAATATCATTCCCTTGCTGACTTGAATTATTATATCAGCCTAATAAATAAAATACAAGTGCCTTTTTAAAAAAAGATCAAATGTTTATCAGATATAATAAATATAGCCTGCTTCGCTCCTTATTATATACAGTTTGATCGTTTATTTATAAAAAACAAGGGAATGATTAGATAGTCTAAACGAAAGATTAACAATCAATTCCCACACATATTCTATTTAATCACTTCATCAATAAATAATTGACGATTTCTCAATAAATGAATCATTTCACCTGTTTCTTTTATTTTCACTAATGGCCTCGTAGGTGAACTTTCTTCTATAAAGAGAATTTCAGCTATACGATCATCAGATAGCTTTACTGTTCCACCAATTGAAAATGTCATAATAGCTGATCCAATTGCCTGTATTGCTGTAATATCATATTTTCCAAACATATCCTCAAGCATCATTTCTAATACTTTAAAAGGGGATTGTTTTCTTCGGTATAGCCGATTACATGACATCGCATGAAACGTGTCAGCTGCCCCAATAATTTTAGCAATAATATTAATTTTATTATTTTTATCACCTAAAGGATATCCGCTTCCATCTAATCTTTCATGATGCTGCAATATTCCTATTTTAGTACTATCCTTTAGAAGTGATATATTCTGAACCATTTTATAGGAATAAGTCGTATGTCTTTTTATTTCATCAAATTCTTGTTTCGTTAATGTCGACTTTTTATTTAAAATTGTCGGTTTTACTTTAGCCATTCCCGCATCTGACAAACTGCCGCCAATGGCAAGCTGGATAATATCCCCCTTGCTCATTTTTAATTTTTTTCCTATAAATGCACTGATTACCCCCACAGCAACAGCATGTTGAAAAATATACTCCTCCTGTGTTGAAAGGTGATGAAGTGAAAATATTTCCGAAGGGTTTTTTTCTGATTTTTCTATAAGAGGAATCATAATATTTCTTATTTTTGAAATATCAATCGCTAGACCTGATTGCCAATTCTTAAATTCTCTTTTGTACTCCTGAACACTCATTAAAAAGTGATTTTCTAAACTTGAGTCATCTAAATTTATTCCATATGATTGTCCACTTTCACTATCATCCAAAGTTTCAATTGGATTAAAGGGAGTGCCATTGATCATTAATTTGTCAATTGTCACTTCTTTAATTAAAAAGGCTTTTAATATTTCTATCAAATCATTTGTTACAATGGTCTTTTTACTAATAATCGGGCGATTAGTTAAGCTAAATATATCTTCAGTAATAATACAGCCTTCTTTAAGCTCATTTGCTTTCACACGCATATTTTACACCTCAAATATCTCGAGTCTCCATTACCATTCTACTCCATAATACGAAAAAAGAGGAACACAAAATTGTGCTCCCCTTCGGATTCTTCTTATTCTTCTTCACTTGTGCCTTGATCTTCTTGAAGTAATTCAGCATTTTCAAGTGGTTTTGTTAATTCTTCATCAGACTTTTCATCATCTTTTTCTACCTTCGCAACGGTAGCAACAAATTCATTTTGTGTTTCATCTAAGCGAATCAGTCTGACACCTTGAGTGTTTCGGCCCATCGTAGAGATATCATTGACAGCCATACGGATTAGTACACCGCCAGTTGTAATCAACATTAAGTCTTCTTCTCCAGTTACAGCTCGCATTGATACAAGATGTCCATTCTTCTCTGTTATATTACATGTTTTGATTCCTTTTCCGCCTCTTCCTTGAATACGGTATTCTTCAGAAGGCGTACGCTTGCCATACCCGTTTTTTGTAACAATTAAGATTTGCGAATGATCTTCAAGCACTTCCATTCCCACAACCTCATCATTTCCGTTCAGCGTAATTCCTTTTACCCCTGTTGCAGTACGCCCCATTGAACGGACATCGGTTTCTGGGAATCGAATAAGCATTCCATTGCTTGTGCCAATTATGATTTCCTTATTCCCATCTGTTAAACGGACAGAAATTAATTCATCATCTTCTCTTAAATTCAATGCAATTAACCCATTATTTCTAATATGGGCAAATGAACTTAATGGCGAACGCTTGGATATTCCCTGTCTAGTTGTAAAGAATAAGAACCAATCATCAACAAAATCCTCTACTGGAATAATCGCATTAACCCATTCGTCCTTATCAACGCCTAGGAGATTAATAATTGGGATCCCTTTAGCCGTTCTGCTAAATTCAGGAATTTCGTATCCCTTCGCGCGATACACCTTTCCTTTATTCGTAAAGAAGAGGATTGTATCATGGGTACAAGTTGTTATTAGATGTTCAACAAAATCATCTTCATTCGTTCCCATTCCTTGAATGCCTCGTCCGCCACGTTTTTGCGCACGATAAGTTGAAACTGGCAATCGTTTTACATACCCTTTATGTGTTAATGTAATCACAATATTTTCACGAGGGATTAAGTCTTCATCCTCAATTTGTTCAATTCCACCCGTAACAATTTCTGTACGACGTTTGTCATTGAATCTTTCCTTAATTTCATTTAGCTCATCGCCAATGATTTCAAGGATCTTTGCCTCATCCGCTAAAATAGCTTTTAACTCGGCAATTAGCTTAACTAAGCTTGCATATTCATCCTCAATTTTATCCCGTTCCAAGCCTGTTAAGCGTTGAAGACGCATATCGAGAATTGCCTGCGCTTGTTTATCAGAAAGATTAAATTTTTCCATTAATCCTTCTCTAGCTATATCCGTTGTTTGTGATCCACGGATAAGTGCAATCACTTCGTCTAAATGATCGAGAGCGATACGTAATCCTTCTAGAATATGAGCACGTGCCTCAGCTTTTCTTAATTCAAACTCTGTTCTACGGCGAATAACAATCTTTTGATGGTTAAGGTAATACACTAAGCATTGCTTTAAATTTAAAACCTTAGGTTCTCCATCAACTAAAGCAAGCAAGTTGATCCCGAAGGTCGTTTGCATCGCCGTTTGCTTATATAAATTATTTAATAATACATTTGCGTTCGCATCTCTTCGAACCTCAATAACGATTCGCATGCCATCACGATCGGATTCGTCTCGAAGATCAGTAATCCCGTCAATTTTTTTCTCTCGAACAAGTTCTGCAATTCTTTCAATTAGCTTTGCTTTATTCACTTGATACGGAATTTCATTGACAATAATTACTTCTTTTCCATTTGCCTTTTGCTCAATTTCTACTTTTGCCCTTAATGTGATCGAGCCCTTTCCTGTTTCATATGCTTTACGGATCCCGCTGCGCCCTAAAATAATTCCTGCAGTTGGGAAATCTGGTCCAGGAATGATTTCCATTAATTCTTGAATGGTAATTTCAGGGTCCTGACTTATCGCCAACACGCCATCAATCACTTCGCCAAGCTGGTGAGGTGGAATATTTGTCGCCATACCAACTGCAATTCCTGATGTACCATTAACTAATAAATTCGGGAATCTTGATGGAAGGACAACCGGCTCTCTTTCTTCCCCATCATAGTTATCTTGGTAATCAATCGTGTCTTTATTTATATCCCTTAGAAGTTCCATAGAGATTTTAGACATTCTTGCTTCTGTATAACGCATTGCCGCTGCAGAATCTCCATCAACAGAACCAAAGTTTCCATGCCCATCAACAAGCATATAGCGGTAATTAAAATCTTGTGCCATTCTTACCATTGTTTCATAAACAGCTGAGTCACCATGAGGATGGTACTTACCAATAACATCCCCAACAATACGTGCTGATTTCTTAAATGGTTTATCTGAATGCATACCAAGGTCATGCATCGCATACAATATCCGACGATGAACAGGCTTTAGTCCATCCCGTACATCCGGCAAAGCACGAGAAACAATAACACTCATCGCATAGTCAAGAAAAGATGAACGCATTTCCTTGCTTATATTAATTTCTTTTACTTGAGATCTTGGAGTTTCGGCCATTTTAAAGAACCTCCCTTTTAAGTGATTTTTCACTTTTCTATGTAAAACCAGGATAGAAAAATTGTATCTATCCTGGAAATCTAATTATATATCTAGATTCTTTACATATAATGCATTTTCTTCTATGAACTGGCGACGTGGTTCCACCTTATCACCCATTAAAATTTCAAACGTTTCATCTGCCTCTATCGCATCTTCTAAATTTACTTGAAGAAGTGTTCTTGACTCAGGATTCATCGTTGTTTCCCATAGCTGCCCAGGATTCATTTCTCCTAACCCTTTATACCGCTGTACATTTGGTTTTGACTGACCTGTGAATCCACTCATAATTTCTTTCAGTTGAGTATCGCTATATGCATACTCAATCTTTTTGCCTTGCTGAACTTTATATAATGGCGGCTGTGCAATATAAATATAGCCTGCCTCAATAATCTTTCTCATATATCTGTAGAAGAAGGTTAATAATAATGTTCGAATATGTGCACCATCAACGTCAGCATCTGTCATGATGACGATTTTGTGATACCTTGCTTTAGAAATGTCGAACTCTTCACCAATCCCTGTTCCTGCAGCGGTAATCATTGCACGAACCTCATTATTTGAAAGAATTCGATCCAATCGTGCCTTCTCAACATTTAGTATTTTTCCTCTCAATGGAAGAATGGCTTGGAAATGACGGTCACGCCCTTGTTTCGCAGATCCGCCTGCTGAATCACCCTCAACGATATATAGCTCAGAGATTGAAGCATCTTTTGAAGAACAATCTGCTAACTTCCCTGGTAAACTAGAAACTTCTAGCGCACTCTTTCTTCTCGTTAACTCCCGAGCCTTCTTTGCTGCTAGCCTTGCACGAGCAGCCATAAGCCCTTTATCTACTATCTTTCTAGCTACTGTCGGATTCTCTAGCAGAAATTTCTCTAGTGTTTCTGAAAAAATAGTATCAGTAATTGCTCGAACTTCAGAGTTTCCAAGCTTGGTTTTTGTCTGCCCTTCAAATTGTGGATCTGGATGCTTAATTGATACAATAGCAGTCAAACCTTCTCGTACATCCTCACCTGAAAGATTGGCATCATTCTCTTTAAAAATATTGCTTTTCCTAGCATAATCATTTATTACTCTTGTTAAAGCTGTTTTAAATCCAACTTCATGTGATCCACCTTCATACGTATTGATGTTGTTAGCGAATGAATGGATATTCCCAGTAAAGCCGTCATTATATTGCATGGAAACTTCAACAGTTATTCCATCACGCTCTCCCTCAATATAAATCGGTTCTTCATGAATCACATCTTTTGAACGATTCAAATGCTCTACATATGATTTGATTCCGCCCTCATACATATATTCATTTCTTTTATTTTCTTCACGTTTATCTTCAATGGAAATCGTTAATCCACGATTTAAAAAAGCTAGCTCACGAATCCGATTTGCAAGAGTATCGTAATCATACTCTAAAGTTTCAGTAAAGATTTCAGGATCTGGAACGAAGTGAATCGTTGTCCCTGTACGGTCTGTTTCGCCAATTACCTTTAGATCGGCACAAGGAACACCACGCTCAAACTTAATATAGTGAATTTTCCCATCAAGATGGACATACACTTCTAATTCAGTAGAAAGCGCATTAACTACAGAAGCCCCAACTCCATGAAGTCCACCCGAAACCTTATATCCGCCGCCGCCGAACTTTCCTCCTGCGTGAAGGACAGTCATAATTACTTCAACAGCTGGGCGACCTACTTTTTCCTGAATGCCAACTGGAATTCCCCGCCCATTATCAATGACCGTAATACTATTATCCTTTTCGATGCACACATTAATCTCTGAACAATATCCGGCTAATGCTTCGTCAATACTATTGTCAACGATTTCCCATACAAGATGGTGGAGACCTTTCGCACTAGTAGAACCAATATACATCCCAGGTCGCTTTCTTACAGCTTCGAGACCTTCTAGTACTTGTATCTGATTCGCATCATAGGATTGTTCCTGCACAGCCTTTTGCTCCATTGACACATCGATCACCTACACTTTCGTTTTGCGTAACTTTAATAATATAAAAAGAAATCTATATTGAAATTAGCTCATCAATCTTTTAATAATCATGAATCGCTAACTTTTGTGAACGTTTTTTTAATGTTCCTGAAGCTAGTGGAGAAAAATAGATTTCCTTTGAAGTAATGACAATTGATTTAAATGATCCTTTGGACAGATTGATGATTGATTGCTTCCGGCATTCTAAAAACTCCTCTACATATTTAGAAGAGTTCACACTGGCCTTATCCAAAATAGCAATAATATCCTTTGACCGAACCAAAATATCTTCTCCGACATGGATATACAAACGCTCACCTCATTGAATCTTAGTTATTTCTCCAGTTTTCACATGAAAGGCAGCTGCTTCTTTTAAGGTTTGATGATCAATGCCATCAACACTCGTTGTCGTTACAAAGGTTTGGACCTTCCCTTGTATCGTATTAAGCAGATGAGACTGTCGATAATCATCAAGTTCAGATAAAACATCATCTAGAAGAAGAAGAGGATATTCTCCCATTTCTGAATGAATCAATTCGATTTCCGCCAGCTTTACAGATAATGCAGTTGTTCTTTGCTGGCCTTGTGAACCAAATGTTTGTACATCACGTCCATTTACAAAAAAAAGGAGATCATCCCGATGTGGGCCGAACATGGTTGTACCTCGTTCGATTTCTCTATTTTTTATTTTAGCAAATTTTTCCTCATATATATTTATCATTTTCGACAACTCTTGCTCATCTGATACATCTGCTGATGGCTTGTACTCTATTTTCAATGTTTCCAAGCCTCTTGATATACCTTGATGAATCGGCACTGCCCATTTTTCGAGCAATTGTAAAAATGCAAATCGCTTAGAAATAATTTTGACAGCCATTTGAATAAACTGCTCAGTCAAAATTTCAAGCATCGTATGGTCCGTTACTTTCTTTATTTGCAGCTGCTTTAAATAATGATTGCGTTGCCGCAAAATCTTTTGATATTGACTCATATCATGTAAATAGATGGGTGATACTTGGCCAATCTCCATATCAATAAATCGACGTCTTACTTGTGGACTGCCTTTTACTAGATCGAGATCTTCCGGTGCAAACATAACAACATTCATATTCCCTACATATTGGCTTAATCGTTGCTGCTCAATATGATTGCACTTTGCCTTTTTCCCTTTTTTTGAAATAACTAATTGCATTGGCAAGGATCCATGATTTTTTTGAACCCGTCCTTCTATTTTAGCATACTCTTGATCCCAGCGAATAAGATCTTTATCATTTGACGTACGATGTGATTTAGCCATCGCTAATACATAGATGGATTCCATCACATTTGTTTTCCCTTGAGCATTCTCACCTAAAATTACGTTCACTTTATTTTCAAAGTGTACTTCTAATTGTTCATAGTTCCGATAATTATTCAAAAGCAACTGCTCTATATGCATCGACGTTACATCCTTTTAGCTTTTTAAAGCTTCGGCCAATCGCCACTTTTGGTTATAAAAATTAAATAATTTCAAAGGAACCAAAGCTGATAATTTCAATTTTGTCGCCTACTCGCAGCTTTCTGCCTCTTCTTTGATCTTGTTCCCCATTGATAAATACTTCATATTCACCGAGAAACCATTTCGCCATCCCACCAGTCTGGATAACATCCGCCGCTTTTAAAAACTGACCCAATGTAATAAAGTCTGTTTCAATTTTAATTTCCGTCATCTCTTCACTCTTTCTAAAAAAGTTCTAATACTTTATTTTACTAAATAAATAATGAATATTCAAAGCTAAGCTTACAAAAACCGAAAAGCTACCAGCAAAATGGGTGGTAGCTTAACTTTTCATATCGAGCTGCTTTTAATATGTTCTTACAGGTAGGATCAGCTGAAGGATGGAGTTGTCATTGATTGGGCGGATAACAAATGGCCTCATTGCTCCTGTAAAACTAATTGTGATTTCTGATCCCTCTAATGTTTTTAGCGCATCCATCATAAATTTCGCACTAAAGGAAATTTTTATTTCCTCTCCCTCAATGGACTGACTTTGAATTTCTTCTACTACATTTCCAACTTCAGGCGTATTTGAAGAAATCTCAATTACTCCGCCTTCAATCGTTGTAAATTTAACGACATTATTTCTTCCTTCTCTTGCTAACAATGATGCACGATCAATCGCATGCAAGAAATCCTTCGTATCCACAACTATATTTGTTTTGCTGTCTGCTGGAATTAATTTTGAAGTATCCGGATAATTCCCCTCTAATAATCTTGAGAAAAACAATAAATTTTTCGCCTTAAATAATACTTGATTTTCCGTTATAACTATATCAATTAATTCATGGGTATCATCTAGAATTTTACTTAATTCTCCTAAACTCTTCCCAGGAATGACCACATTATAATTAGCATCTGCACCTGTCTCAATTCTTGCTTTTCTCAAGGCTAATCGATGACTATCTGTTGCAACACAGGTTAGTTCATTGTTTTCCACTTTCCAGTTTACACCTGTCAAGATGGGGCGTGTTTCTGAGGTGGACACTGAGAAAATCGTTTGTCTAATCATTGCTTTTAGTAGATCGGTTGGGACTTTGAAAATATTTTCTTCTGTAATTTGTGGCAAATGAGGATATTCTTCAGCATCTAAACCAATAAGTTTGAATTCAGATTTACCTGATCGAATCACAGTTTGAAATTGATTTTCTACATGAATTTCTACCGTATCCGTCGGTAATTTCTTAACAATTTCACTAAAGAATTTAGCTTGGAGAACAATCGCTCCAGCTTCTTTAATTTCTGCAATTTCATCTCCAGCTTCTTCTTTAGGAATAAATGATTCTATTGATATATCTGAATCACTTCCCGTTAATGTGACTCCATCTGTAGTTGCCTCAATTTTAATACCTGTTAAGATCGGAATCGTTGTTCTGCTCGTAA
The DNA here is from genome assembly GCF_017874625.1 of Cytobacillus eiseniae. Lineage (GTDB taxonomy): Bacteria > Bacillota > Bacilli > Bacillales > Cytobacillaceae > Cytobacillus > Cytobacillus eiseniae. The sequence continues at coordinate 9,057 of NZ_JAGIKZ010000036.1, forward strand.
CAGCTTTCATTACATCTTGAACACTTTGTACTAAACGATCCCGCTGGATTATAAATCTCATTGGTTAATCCTCCGCTTTAATTTTTTTATAAGTATATATTTTTCTTTTAAAAAATAATAGAAGTACTAGTAGGGCCTGTTAGTATGTGGATAACCCTATTTTTGGAATGGAAACACAGTCTATCCACATGTGGACAGACTGTGAGTAAAGTAAGACAAGTTATACACATTATACTTTTAAGATTTCGTGGATTTCTTGTAATTGTTTCTGAAATTGGGTATCTGTTTGGATAAGCTTTGAGATTTTTTCATGCGCATGGATAACAGTCGTATGGTCTCTTCCTCCAAATTCTTCTCCAATTTTCGGAAGAGAAAAGTCTGTTAACTCTCTAGAGAGATACATGGCAATTTGTCTAGGGAAGGCAATGGACTTTGTTCTTTTCTTCGCCTTGAAATCTTCTAGTTTGATATTATAATGCTCCCCAACGACTCGTTGGATATCGAGAATCGTAATGACCTTTGGCTTTGAGCTTGGAATTATATCCTTCAGTGCTTCCGCTGCCAAATCCGCATTAATGTCCTTATTAATTAGAGAAGAATAGGCTACCACTCGTATGAGCGCACCTTCTAATTCACGAATGTTTGAATCAATTTGATTGGCTATATAGAGCATTACTTCATTTGGAATATCTAATCCTTCTGCTTTTGCCTTTTTGCGGAGAATAGCAATTCTTGTCTCAAGATCTGGAGGGGTAATATCAGTAATTAATCCCCATTCAAATCGAGAGCGGAGTCGATCCTCAAGTGTTGGAATTTCTTTTGGTGGCCGGTCACTTGAGATAACAATTTGCTTACTTTCCTCATGCAATGTGTTAAATGTATGGAAAAATTCTTCTTGTGTTGATTCTTTTCCAGCTAAAAACTGAATATCATCAATTAAAAGGACATCAACTTTTCGATACTTATTTCGGAAATCAATTGCTTTATTGTCACGAATTGAATTAATAAATTCATTTGTAAATTTCTCAGACGATAAGTAGACAACCTTTGCAGATGGATTGTGGTCAAGAACATAATGACCAATTGCATGCATAAGATGTGTTTTCCCAAGCCCGACTCCACCATAAATAAACAAGGGATTATAGGCTTTAGCTGGAGCCTCAGCAACAGCTAAAGAAGCAGCATGTGCGAAACGGTTGCCTGAGCCAATAACAAAGGTATCAAATGTATTCTTTTGATTAAGCATAATTGAAGGTATTTCTGGCTGTTCTTCCTCTTTTTTCTCCTTTTTATGGGAGGGAGGGAATTTCATATCATTATCTGTTTGATTTTGTGGAATAATAAATTTTACCCCTAATTCTTCGCCTGTAATTTCATAGACAATTTTAGAGATCAGTTTGGAGTACCGTTCTTCAAGCCAATCACGAGCAAAATCATTTGGTACTGTAATGACTAGCGTATCTCCTTGAAGGGAATGTGCTTTAGTCGATTTAAGCCAAGTTTCATAACTTGGTTTGCTGATTTTTTTTTCAATTTTTGCAAGAGCAGTATTCCATAGATCCGTTATATTCTCCAACCATTGCCCCTCCTTTACGTCTATTTGTCGTTGAATGCCTTTAAATTCCGCACCATAAAATAAGGTTATACAAAATGTACAACCTATATTAGCTACCCTTTATTTTTTATATGTGGAAAAATATATAATAAGGAAGAGAAGTTGGATTTCGACAATATCCCCTACCTGTGGACAACGTTTTACAAGTACGTAGATTAAACTGTCCACAACATATCCACAGTTTGTGGATAACAGATTTATACACATTATTTTATTCAGAGTGAAAACACATTTATGATAACAGATAATCCTAACAGGTGCAACGGTTTTTAAGATATTATCCACAAGCATAACATGCTGGGTATAAAAATTGTCCACAATACATTTATATGTGAAAAAGCTGTCAATATGTGCTGTGGATAATGAAAAAACTGTCGAAAATTTATCCACAAGCATAAAGGCGGTGGTTTATTGGAGAAATTTACTTTATAAAAATGTAAATTTTTAAGTGACAGAAAGATAAAAAGGAGTTAAACTCTTTTAGTGGATCTTTTTATGATCCTACTTGAATAGATAAATTAACTTGCGTATGAGTTGACAATTTTCTACTAGCTTCTTTATAATAGTTAAGACTGTCTTTAGCAGCTATTCCTCAGGGGAGGTGTCATATAATGAAAAGAACTTTTCAACCAAGTAAGCGTAAAAGAAGTAAAGTTCACGGATTCCGTAGTCGTATGAGTACGCCGAACGGACGTAATGTCCTAGCTCGTCGTCGTCGTAAAGGAAGAAAAGTATTATCTGCTTAGGCCACTGAAATGTCAGTGGTCTTTTTTTCCATAAAGGTGGTGTTGATGACAATGAAAAAAGAGTACAGAGTTAAGAAGAATACAGATTTTCAAGCGGCTTTTAAAAAGGGGAAGTCATTTGCAAATCGCCAATTCGTTGTCTATTCACTGAAAAAGCCAGAACAGAAGCATTTTCGAATCGGCCTTTCTGTTAGTAAGAAGCTTGGAAATGCAGTCATGAGAAATCAAATTAAGCGATATATTCGCCAGGCCTTTCTTGAAATGGAGAATGAAATACAAAATGAGTATGATTATATCATTATTGCTAGGAAGCCTGTGACTGAAATGGGCTTGCAAGAAATAAAAAAGAGCCTCACACATGTATTAAAACTATCGAAGGTTTTGAAAGCATAAATGTGTTGAAGCTAGATCATTCTCTACAATAAAAAATATACTCACTTATCTTAATAGGCGATAATGGGAATAGTTATTTTTAGACGGAGATTTAATAACGATTGTGCTCGCTTATTTAAAGACATAGAAAAGTAAAAATGGTAGAATATTCGTAAGTCTGTGTTTCAAAGATAGAAATAGCGAGACACATCATTATTTTTAAAGCGGTAAGGAGGAAAAAACGTTTGAAGAAGAGATTATTTCTACTAATTGGTTTGATTTTCGTTATGGCACTATTATCGGGATGTACGGAAATTAATCAACCAATTGATTCTGAGAGTGAAGGCTTTTGGAATGAGTACATAGTTTATCCGCTTTCACTGTTTATCATAAAAGTTGCTGAAATTGCAGGTGGTAGCTTCGGATTTTCTATCATCTTGGTAACAATTATCATTCGCCTTATTTTGCTTCCACTTATGATTAAACAGACAAAGAGTTCAAAAGCAATGCAAGCAATTCAACCTGAGATGCAAAGACTTAAAGAGAAATATAGCTCGAAAGATCAAAAGACGCAGCAACAGCTGCAACAGGAAACAATGGCCTTGTTTCAGCAGCATGGTGTTAATCCACTAGCTGGATGTTTTCCTTTATTGATTCAAATGCCAATTTTAATTGGCTTCTATCATGCAATTACTCGTACGAGAGAAATTGCTGATCATAATTTCCTTTGGTTTGATCTTGGCGCACCAGATCCGATTTACTTATTGCCTTTAATTGCGGGAGCAACAACATTTATCCAACAAAAAATGATGATGGCAGGAACAGCCAATCAGAATCCGCAAATGGCAATGATGCTTTGGTTAATGCCAATTATGATTATTATCTTTGCAATTAACTTCCCAGCTGCACTTTCTTTATATTGGGTAGTGGGTAATATCTTCATGATTGTACAGACGTATTTTATCAAAGGACCGGAGTTGAAAGAAGCGAAAGCAACGAAAGCGACCGGGAAATCAGGAGGAGCTAAAAAGTGAAACAAGTAACTGCTACGGGGACTACCGTCGAGGAAGCAGTAAAGTCGGCACTTGCTCAATTACAAGCAACAAAAGAACGAGCAGAGATAACAATCGTTGATGAAGGGAAAAAGGGGATTTTCGGAATTTTTGGTTCACGTCCAGCGATTGTAAAGGTCATCTTGAAAAAGGACCCAATTGAAGAAGCGAAAAAGTTTCTATTGGATGTAAGCGAAAAAATGGGTGCACCAATTGAAATAGAAGTGGTTGGTGAGGGACGTCACCTTCAGTTTATTTTAAAAGGTGAAAAAATTGCGCTATTGATTGGAAAAAGGGGACAAACATTAAATTCCTTACAGTATTTGACACAGCTTGTGATCAATCGATATGCTGAGCAGTACATGAATGTTATGCTGGATGCTGAAGACTATCGAAAAAGAAGGAATGATACCCTTATTCAATTAGCAGAGCGATTAGCCCTAAAGGCGATCAAAACGGGCCAAAATGTTTCATTAGAACCGATGCCTTCCTATGAACGAAAAGTTGTACATGCTGCTCTAGCAGAGAATAAGCGAGTAAAAACATATTCAAGTGGAAATGATCCCTATCGACATCTTGTCATTTCACCTAATAAATAAAAAAAACCCCAATCTTCTGATTGGGGTTTTTTTTATATGAGAAAATGTTGCACATTCTTCTATTTTATTTTGTCTAACTATTTGCCAGTTTGCTCAGTACTTTTACTTTTCTTGTTTGAAGAGGATTAATTCACTTGTTTTATTGTTATTCACATGTGGATAAGTTAAAATAAAGCATATTATTCTTGATAGATGTGGATAAAAAGTGGAGAAAAGACGAATTTGTCAATTGTGGACAAGTTGATTCGGCGATGCGCCGTTCTTTTCTAACATGTAAGCATATGCTATTCTATTTAATTGGGTATTGATATAGAAATTTGTTCGTGTAATGAATGAGGTGGACCAAATGGAATTTGATACAATTGCGGCTATTTCCACACCAATGGGTGAAGGTGCAATTGCGATTGTACGGTTAAGTGGAGATCAAGCAATTTCGATAGCAGATAAATTATTTAAAGGCGTTGGTGGGAAAAGAATTCTACATGTTGCTTCCCATACAATCCACTATGGTCAAATTATTGATCCGAAGACAGACCAGGTGGCTGAGGAAGTCATGGTGTCTGTGATGAAAGGACCGAAGACCTTTACGAAAGAGGATGTAGTTGAAATAAACTGCCATGGGGGAATCGTATCTGTCAATCGAGTGCTTCAGCTTCTTTTAAATAATGGAGCAAGGCTTGCAGAGCCTGGTGAATTTACGAAAAGGGCCTTTTTAAATGGGCGAATTGATTTATCTCAGGCAGAAGCTGTTATGGATCTAATCCGTGCGAAAACAGACAGGGCGATGAATGTGGCTCTCGGTCAAATGGAAGGAAAGCTTTCTAAGCTTATTCAAAAATTGCGTCAAGAAATTTTAGAAACGTTAGCACAGGTAGAAGTAAATATTGACTATCCTGAATATGATGATGTTGAAGAAATGACACATACACTTTTAGTGGAAAAGGGCACATATGTGAAGGCGGAAATTGAGAAGCTGTTAAGAACCTCAGAGCAGGGAAAGATATTGCGAGAGGGACTCTCTACAGTTATTGTTGGCCGTCCGAATGTTGGAAAATCATCGTTATTAAATAGTCTCGTACATGAAAATAAGGCAATCGTCACGGATATTCCTGGTACGACTCGAGATGTAATTGAAGAATACGTGAATGTTCGCGGAGTCCCGCTGCGCTTACTAGATACAGCAGGAATTAGAGAAACGGAAGATATAGTAGAACGAATCGGTGTGGAAAGATCGCGGCAAGTTTTAAAAGAAGCAGATCTTATTTTACTTGTTCTTAATTACGCAGATCATTTTACTATTGAAGATGAAAATCTATTTAAAGCGGTTGAAGGAATGGATGTCATTGTTATTGTGAATAAAACAGACCTGCCGCAAGTGATTGAAATGGAAAAGGTAAAGGGCCTATCAAAGAAACATAAGCTCGTAGCAACTTCTCTGTTAGAAGATAAAGGTGTAGATGAGCTTGAGGAAGCTATTGCAAGCTTGTTCTTTGAAGGAACAATTGAATCAGGGGATTTAACCTATGTATCTAATAGTCGCCATATTGCTTTATTAAATCAGGCATTACATTCGATTGAAGAGGCGATGCAGGCAGTTGAATTTGGGACACCTATCGATATTGTTCAAATCGATTTAACAAGAACATGGGAATTGCTCGGAGAAATTATTGGAGACAGCGTTCACGAAAGTCTCATCGATCAGCTATTCTCCCAATTTTGTTTAGGGAAATAAGAAAAGCGGAAGCGCCTTGTTCAGACCCGAAAAGCATAAGGCAGGCCGGCTTGAAGGTTGTTCTTTAACCTTCAAGCCGGAATGACTTATGACTCGAGGGTCTAGGCGCTGGAGCTAGCCAAAGAAAAGTGGAAGCGCCTTGTTTAGACTCAGGCATAGCATAAGGCAGGCTGGATGGAAGGTTGTTCTTTAACCTTCAAGCTGGAATGACTTATGACTCGAGGGTCTAGGCGCGGAGCTAGCCAAAGTAAAAGGGTAAATGCCTCGATCAGAGGCGATAAGCAGGAAGAAAAGGAGGCAGCATTATGCCATATGAAGCAGGAAATTATGATGTCATCGTTATTGGCGCCGGCCATGCAGGTTGTGAAGCAGGCCTTGCAGCTGCCCGGATAGGTGCAAAGACATTAGTTATTACGATTAATTTAGATATGATTGCTTTTATGCCCTGCAATCCATCTGTTGGTGGTCCGGCAAAGGGTATAGTTGTGCGTGAAATTGATGCATTAGGTGGGGAAATGGGGAAGGTCATAGACAAGACTCATATCCAAATGCGAATGTTGAACACTGGGAAAGGGCCAGCTGTTCGGGCTTTACGTGCACAAGCAGATAAATTTATGTATCAGCATGAAATGAAGAATATTTTAGAAAAAGAAGAAAATATAACTTTAATGCAAGGAATGGTTGAGCGGTTAATCGTTGAAGATGGCGTGTGTAAAGGGATTGTTACCCAAACTGGTGCAGTCTATCATTCAAAAACAGTCATTATTACGACAGGTACCTTCCTTAGAGGGGAAATCATATTAGGGGAGCTTAAATATTCAAGTGGCCCAAATAATCAGCAGCCTTCAATAAAGCTATCTGAGCATCTTCAAGAGCTAGGCTTTGATTTAGTTCGCTTCAAAACAGGTACGCCTCCACGTGTGAACAGTCATACGATTGATTATAGCAAAGCGGAAATTCAACCTGGCGATGAAGTGCCGCGGGCATTTTCCTATGAGACGACAAAGTTTATTACAGATCAGCTGCCTTGCTGGTTAACCTACACGACAGAAGAAACACATCAAATTATTAATCAAAATCTTCATCGATCGCCAATGTATTCGGGAATGATTCAAGGAAAAGGCCCGCGTTACTGCCCGTCCATTGAAGATAAAGTCGTTCGTTTCAATGATAAGCCGCGTCATCAAATATTCCTTGAACCTGAGGGGAGAAATACTCAGGAAGTTTATGTGCAAGGACTATCAACAAGCTTGCCTGAGGAAGTGCAGCATCGTTTGATTCGTAGTGTCCCTGGCTTAGAGAATGCGCAAATGATGCGTGCAGGCTACGCGATTGAGTATGATGCCATTGTCCCAACACAGCTATGGCCAACATTAGAAACAAAACGTGTGAAAAATCTCTATACTGCAGGGCAAATCAATGGAACATCAGGCTATGAGGAAGCTGGTGGCCAAGGTTTAATGGCGGGGATGAATGCAGGCTTAAATGCACTTGGAAAAGAGGAAATTATTTTAAGCCGTTCAGATGCTTATATTGGTGTAATGATCGATGATCTAATCACAAAGGGAACGGCAGAGCCTTATCGTTTGCTTACTTCGCGAGCTGAATATCGTTTGCTGCTTCGTCATGATAATGCCGATTTACGTTTAACAGAAATTGGCTACTCAACGGGACTGATTGGTGAAGAGAGATACGAAAGATTCTTAACGAAAAAGCAAGCAATCGAACAAGAAATCAAACGCTTGAAAAATACGATTATAAAGCCATCTCAAGAGGTTCAAGAGTTAATTAAACGTTTAGGTGGCAGTGAATTAAAAGATGGAATCCGTGCATCTGACCTGTTAAAACGGACTGAAATGAATTACGAACATATTAAGATACTACTTGCAAGTAATGAATTGCTTGATTCTGAGGTCGAGGAACAGGTAGAAATTCATATTAAATATGAAGGGTATATTGATAAGTCATTACAGCAGGTCGAACGTTTGAAGAAAATGGAAGACAAGAAAATCCCTGAAAATATTGATTATGATGCAATTAATGGCATTGCAACGGAAGCGAAGTTTAATTTAAAAGAAGTTAGGCCATTATCGATTGCGCAGGCATCAAGGATTTCTGGTGTTAATCCAGCGGATATATCAATATTACTTATCTATATCGAGCAAGGACGAGTGGCTAAAGTTCCAAATGAGAAAGGATAAGGCGATGAATACTGAACAGTTTATTACTATGCTGGATGCGAAGGGGATTACCCTTTCGCCTCAGCAAGTGCAACAATATGAAACCTACTATTCTACCCTCGTAGAATGGAATGAAAAGATGAATTTGACGGCAATTACAGAAAAACCAGAGGTCTATTTAAAGCATTTCTATGATTCAATTACTGCTGCATTTTATTATGACTTTAATCAGCCGCTTCATTTATGTGATGTAGGAGCGGGTGCAGGGTTCCCTAGCTTGCCAATCAAAATTGCTTTTCCAGAATTGCATATTACAATTGTCGATTCCTTAAATAAACGAATTGGATTTTTAGAGCATCTTTCGAAACAACTTGGATTAAAAAATGTTCGATTTATTCATGATCGTGCAGAAACCTTTGGTCAGAATAAAGAGCATCGTGAGACATATGACGTGGTTACTGCAAGAGCTGTAGCAAGATTATCGGTTCTAAGTGAGCTCTGTTTGCCACTTGCAAAAGTTGGCGGGACATTTATCGCCATGAAAGGTGCTGGGGCGAAGGAAGAGCTAGGTGCAGGGAACAAGGCTGTATCGATCCTAGGTGGAAAACTTGATCAAACATTTTCCTTCACACTTCCTGAAGAGGAAAGTGAGCGGAATATATTAATTATTAAGAAAGAAAAGGCTACACCGAAAAAGTATCCTAGAAAACCAGGTACACCGAACAAAACGCCAATTGAATAGAGTTACATTTCTGATTGAATTGTGGGATAATGGACTAGTTATTAGGTAAAAACTTTTTTATGCATATATTCGGCAGGACTTTGTCATTTTTATAGAGAATATGTAATAGGGAGTTTCGTAAAGGTGGTGCAGGGTGATGAAGCATTCTTTCTCACGCTTTTTTGGCCTAGGCGAAAAGGGAGAACATGTAGAAGCGGAAAAGATAGAAGAAAAAGTAGACATAGAAAAAATAGGGGATTCAGAAGAAATTAAGAAAATTCCCATTGACCTTATTGTCCCTAACCGTTTTCAGCCAAGAACGGTTTTTGACGAAGATCGAATTGAGGAATTGTCACGAACCATTCATACACATGGGATCATTCAACCGATTGTCGTTCGCGAATTCGGAAATGGCAAGTATGAGATTATTGCTGGTGAACGTAGATGGAGGGCAATGAACAAGCTTGGCTGGACAGAAGTCCCAGCTATTATTAAGAACATGAATGATACAGAAACAGCTTCTGTTGCCTTAATTGAAAACCTCCAGCGAGAAGAATTATCTCCAATTGAAGAAGCAGTTGCATACGGCAAGCTACTAGAATTACATAATCTAACCCAGGAAGCATTAGCACAGCGTTTAGGAAAAGGGCAGTCAACCGTTGCCAATAAACTTCGATTATTAAAACTTCCCGCGATTATTCAGGATGCTTTATTAAGCAAGGCTATTACTGAACGTCATGCACGTTCACTTATTCCTTTAAAGGATCCAGAAAAACAAGTAAAGCTGCTTGAAGAAATTATCGAAAGAAATTTAAATGTAAAGCAGACGGAAGAACGAGTAGTGAAGATTCTTGAACAAAATCATGCAAAAAAGCCGAAGCCAAGAAGGAAGGCTTTTAGCAAAGATATGCGCATTGCGGTCAATACGATTCGTCAATCATTATCAATGGTTTCAGATAGTGGGATTAATTTAGATTCACAAGAAGAAGAGTTTGATGAATTCTATCAAATAACGATTAAAATACCGAAAAAAAAGTAAATAAAAGAGGCCTGTGGGGGCTAACAGACAGAATTTAATCCACTTAGTGGACATTTCTGAATGTATTCTCCACAGGCTTTTATACATCTGCTAGAAAATCCACTATCTCCCTCCAAATTTTTAACAAAAAAATTATTCTCTTGTCTTTTTCATGATAAAATAGAATACATGCTTGCCATTTTTCTTGAATGGGAGATTCTCTTTTTAAAATGTTGAATTGCTTAATATAAATGGAAAAAAATAATTTCAAAATGAAGGCAGGTGATATCGTGGGTAAGGTCATTGCAATTGCGAACCAAAAGGGTGGAGTGGGAAAGACGACAACTTCAGTTAATCTTGGCGCATGCTTAGCATATATGGGAAAAAAGGTTTTGATGGTTGATATTGATCCACAAGGCAATGCGACGAGTGGCGTTGGCATTGAAAAGGCAGATGTAGAACAATGTATTTACGATGTACTAGTTGATGATGTAGAAGCATCTAAAGTCATTATGCCGACAACAGTTGAAAATCTTTATGCGATCCCTGCAACCATTCAGTTAGCTGGTGCAGAAATTGAATTAGTACCGACGATTTCAAGGGAAGTTAGACTAAAGAGGGCATTAGAAGAAGTCAAGGAAAACTATGATTATATTATCATTGATTGTCCACCTTCTCTCGGATTGCTTACACTAAATTCCTTTACTGCATCAGATGCAGTAATCATTCCTGTTCAGTGTGAGTATTATGCTTTAGAGGGACTAAGCCAGCTATTAAATACGGTGCGCCTCGTTCAAAAGCATTTGAATCAAGAGTTGAAAATAGAGGGCGTATTATTAACGATGCTTGATGCACGAACAAACTTAGGTTTGCAAGTGATTGAAGAGGTCAAAAAATACTTTCAGGATAAAGTCTATAAAACCATCATTCCACGGAATGTTCGTTTAAGTGAAGCACCGAGTCATGGGGAGCCAATTATTACATATGATCCGAAGTCTCGTGGAGCTGAGGTATATTTAGATTTGGCAAAGGAAGTGATTTCGAATGGCTAAAGGCTTAGGAAAAGGACTAAATGCTTTCTTTACCAACATGGAAGCCGTAAAAGAAGAAACGGTTCAAGAAGTTCGATTGAAAGAGCTACGGCCCAATCCTTATCAGCCTCGAAAAGTATTTAATAAGGAAGCAATAGAAGAACTAAAGCAGTCGATTATTGAGCATGGCATTCTTCAGCCGATTATTGTTAGAAAAAGCATTAAGGGCTATGAAATTGTCGTGGGAGAAAGACGTTTCCGTGCGGCAAAGGAAGCAAAGCTAGAGACTGTGCCAGTTGTTGTTCGTGATTTGAATGAACAGCAAATGATGGAACTTGCTGTATTAGAAAATCTGCAGCGTGAAGATTTATCACCGATTGAAGAAGGAGCGGCCTACCAGCTTTTAATCGAAAAGCTTAAAATGACCCAAGAGGAGCTTGCGAAGCGTCTTGGAAAAAGCCGTCCTCATATTGCGAATCATATCCGCTTATTATCTCTTCCGCCAAAAATACAAGCACTCATATCGGAAGGGAAGATCTCGATGGGCCATGGCCGAACATTACTAGGCCTGAGAAATAAGGATAAACTTCCTGCAATTGTTGAAAAAGTAATCAGAGAGAACCTAAATGTCCGCCAGCTAGAACTTCTTATTCAACAGCTGAATGATGTTTCACGTGAAACAAAAAAGCCATCTAAGCAAAAGGATGTGTTCATTAAAGAGCGCGAATCATCCCTCCGTGATCGATTTGGCACGACGGTTCATATTAAACAGTCTAAAAATAAAGGGAAAATTGAAATTGAATTCTTTTCAAAAGAAGATTTAGAACGAATCATTGATTTACTAGAAAAGAATCGCTAATACTAAAAAACCATCTGTTGATGGTTTTTTTTGATAAATAGATTGTCTATTTATGTTGTTTCGTGTAGTGTATAATTTAAAAATTATTCGTCTATCGAAACAAAGGGCAGGGGGAAGAAGATGTTTTTACTAGGCACACTCGTAAATGGATTATTGATTATTATTGGGACATTAATCGGTAAAATGCTTCATCGAATCCCTGAAAATATGAAAGGCACAGTCATGTATGCCATTGGCTTAGCGGTAATGGTACTGGGACTTCAAATGGGACTAAAGGGAGATAACTTTTTAGTCGTCATTATTAGCCTCGTTTTTGGTGCAGTAATCGGGGAATTCTTTGCCTTAGAGGATAAATTAAATGCACTTGGCAATTGGCTTGAGCAGAAGCTTGGCTCGAAAGGTCAAGGGCAGGGGAGTATTTCGCAAGGGTTTGTCACAGGTACACTTATTTTTGTGATAGGAGCGATGGCGATTATAGGTGCACTAGATAGTGGCATAAGAGGGGATCATGATGTTCTGTATACGAAGTCAATTATTGATGGCTTTACTGCTTTAATTTTGACGACAACTCTCGGTATTGGTGTTCTTTTCTCTGCATTTCCAGTTGTTATCTATCAAGGGATCATTGCCTTATTTGCCACTCAAATTGATCGTTTCGTGCCAGTTGAACTCATGAATAGCTTTATTAATGAGATGACTGCGACAGGTGGGGTGATGATTTTTGCGATCGGATTGAATTTAGCTGGTATAACTAAAATCCGTGTAGCCAATTTACTCCCTGCTATTCTTGTTACAGGAATCATTGTAACTGTTATTTACTATTACCAATTGATTTTTTAATAAGATAAGCACAAGTGCCTTAGTCAGCGCTTGTGCTTATCTTATTAAAAAATCAAAAGGTCTTGCTGCTGTAATGAAAAAGTCAATTGGCTTGTCATTGCACTTAGTCCAATCTTCGCCATTCTTACAGTTATCGTCCTTTATATCTTGTATTGTAAAGAAGTATGGTTATTCTTCTTATATGTCATTAAGCAGGGCACTCGTGTCTTTTTCCAATTCGGTGGATCGATCCCATTTGATTGCAGAAACAATTGGTTTTGGTTCATATAATAGACTTGCTTTATAAATGCTGTTCGCAATCGTTTTTGCCATATTTAATACGAGATGAAGTCTCGTATTTTGCAAAACAAAAAACTCCATAAATCCACTTACATTGACAATGCCGGTAATATGCATATGGCCAACCTCGGGGAGTTCCTTATTCACACCTGCACCTGGTTTGACTGCTCCTTCACCTACTTGAATCACACCGACACTTTTCAACCTACCTAAGCAAGCATCGATGCCAATTATAAATGGATTAAAATGGCGTCTATTGATGTCTTCTAATTTTTCAGCAAGATTAACGGCATGGACTGGATCCTCAAGTGTGCCGTAAACAAAGAAAGAAGCGAGTTTTTTCTCTTCAAGAAGTGTGCCGACAAGCGGCCCCAATGAATCACCAGTTGAACGGTCTGTTCCGATACAGACGAATACAATTGGCCGGTTGTTTATACTAGTTGGCAATAGCTGGACGACTTCATTTGCTAGTTTAATTGCTGCATATTTCTCATCATAGGGAATTCTTGCGTTGCCATCTTTTTTATCAAACAAATTATTCCTTATATTCATCGGTTCCACTCCTTTTATCAATAAAAGAACGATCCTTCTTTTAGGGAGGTTATTTCTAATTAGTAATACAGTATACGGAGGAATTTAGTAATCTATACATATCGATTGCATTTTATGAGGAAATGAAGGGAAAAGGTTTAGAAAATTTGAATTAGCTTTTAGAAGAATCATTTCTAAAAGATTGTTGCTTTTGAAACAAATATTTTGTATAGATGTGGTTGACCAACTAGGTCGGTTGATTGGAGCGGAAGGTGCGAGATCCTCAAAAATGCTGTCGCATTTCCTTCGTGCGGTGTGAATTCTAAGGAGTTTACTCAATGTCCTGCTTAGATGCGTAGGACAGCTGAGACTTACGCAGGAGCGTGAGCGACGAGGGGGCTCAAGCGGACTACCCCGCGGAAAGGGAGCACACGTGCGTAGAAATCAACCTTTACCAACATATCTTAATTAGCAACAATGTTTGCAAAAACAGCTTTTCAGAAAGAGCATGATTTGATTAATTATGATATATTGCATTTAATAGCGAGATTTGATAGGGGGATTCATTGTGGAGCAAAAGGAATTCAATTTAAATGATGTCGTTGAAATGAAAAAGGCACATCCATGTGGGACGAATCGCTGGAAGATTATTCGAATGGGCGCAGATATTCGGATCAAATGTGAGGGTTGTGCACATAGTGTTTTAATCCCTCGAAGGGAATTTGCACGTAAGATGAAAAAAACCTTAGTAAAAGGCGAAGAATAATCTACAAATCGGATGAATGCTTGTTTTTTCACCTTCATATCTCTATAATTGTGAGGGGCTTGCCCAATCATAGTGACATGAATGAATCATAGATATTTTAATTATAGAGGAGTGGCGATAGATGGCTTTAACAGCTGGGATTGTAGGATTGCCTAACGTTGGAAAGTCTACATTATTTAATGCAATTACCCAGGCGGGAGCGGAGTCTGCTAACTATCCGTTCTGTACAATTGATCCGAATGTTGGAATCGTAGAAGTGCCGGATCATCGTCTAAATAAACTGACTGAACTCGTTCAACCTAAGAAAACTGTTCCAACAGCATTTGAATTTACAGATATTGCTGGAATTGTAAAGGGTGCAAGTAAAGGAGAGGGATTAGGAAATAAGTTCCTATCTCATATTCGTGAAGTAGATGCAATTTGCCAAGTTGTTCGCTGTTTCGCGGATGATAATATTACACATGTATCGGGTAAAGTAGATCCAATTGATGATATAGAAATCATTAATTTAGAGTTAATATTGGCAGACCTTGAATCAGTAGATAAGCGTATTGCTCGTGTCGGAAAAATGGCCAAGCAAAAAGACAAAGAATCGATGTTTGAATTAGAAATTCTTGAAAAATTAAAAGTGGCATTTGAAGCAGACATGCCAGCACGTACAGTTGAATTTACAGAGGAACAAATGAAGGTAGCAAAAGGTCTGCACCTATTAACAATCAAACCAGTTCTTTATGTAGCAAATGTTGGTGAAGATGATGTGGCAGATCCATCAGAAAATGAATACGTACAACAAGTTCGAGCATTTGCAGAAAAGGACAATGCTGAGGTTATTGTTATTTGTGCGAAGATTGAATCTGAAATTGCGGAGCTTGAAGGGGAAGAAAAGGAAATGTTCCTTCAAGAGCTTGGAATTGAAGAATCTGGCCTTGATCAGTTAATTCGTGCGGCATATAATCTTCTTGGATTAGCAACATACTTTACTGCTGGCGTTCAAGAGGTTCGTGCATGGACGTTCCGTCAAGGGATGAAGGCTCCACAATGTGCTGGGGTTATCCATTCTGATTTTGAAAAGGGATTTATCCGTGCCGAGACCGTTTCATATGAAGATTTACTTGCTGCGGGAAGCATGAATGCTGCGAAGGAAGCTGGCAAGGTGCGATTAGAAGGAAAAGAATATATCGTAAAAGACGGAGATGTCATGCACTTCCGTTTCAATGTGTAATAGTTGGAACCATAACACTGCAGAATTAGTCTGCAGTGTTTTTTTATCTGTTTATTTGAAAGAATATAATAAATTAATAGAATATTCCCTCTTTGTTTGTTATGATTTTGTAAAATAACATTTAATGGGGGTTCTTATGGATATTACTAGAACGGTTATGAAGAATCTCTTCCTTTACACCATTATCATTGTTGCTCTTCTCTTAATCGTATTGTTTCCTCGCAACCCTGCTATGTCTGTAAGCGGGAAGGCGCTGACTGTTGAAATGGAATATCATTTTTCTTGGAAGGAATACAAAAATAATGTCATCCAGTATTTGCAGCATGTCTGGAAGGAGAAAAGTCTAGGAGAAACAAGGCATGAAAGAGTCATGGTTGAGGATGAAATTATGCGATTTTTGCCAAATAGTTTAAAAATTATTCTTCCTGCTTTCTTTATTAGCCTATTATTTGGGATTTGGAAGGGCATATTTGATTACAAAAATAGGCGGAATAAGAAAAATATTTTCGGCAATGGTTTGACCTGGATCCTGCAATCCATTCCTGACTTTTTTATTGTGATTTGCCTTCAATGGCTTGTGATATTTACATTTCCATCTTTGAAATTATTTAGTCAGACCAATTGGTATGGCTTTATCATCCCTGCGATTCTCGTATCCGTCTATCCAATGATGTATATGGCAAGAATTACGTCTGCTGCACTTTCAAATGAAGATGGGCAGTATTATATTCAAGTGGCAAAAGCAAAGGGTTTCCCAATGGCAATTGTTACGACTCGTCATATTTTACGTAATAGCTTACAGTCAATTTTGCCCCATATAACCTCTTTAATGATTCATACCTTATCCAGTCTCCTTATCGTCGAATACTTAATTGGGTATGAAGGGTTAGCTTATAGGCTGTTCACTGCACTTGGCTTTACTACATCGTTTAATATGGGGTCATTTCGCGGATTTGAGCCTGGGGTCATTATAGGGATTGGCTTATGCTTTTTGTCCCTTGTTATTCTTGCCCAATTGACTGGTTTTATTATTAAGAGAAGTTTGAGATTGCCGTAATGGGGGGACAAATTTGAAAAACTACTATTTATTTATTGGACTCATTTTGGCTTCCTTTTTTGCCTTTTTCACATTTTTTGGTGCACATCTCCCTTTTATTGATGCAGAGTTAAGTGGGGAACGGGTCATCTTTCCTGGCCCAGGTAAAATTGAAACTGCCCCATTTCCACCCTCTGATAAATTCCCGCTAGGATCGGATCGGGAAGGGCGTGACTTACTTAGCTTATTAGTGATTGGTGCAAAGGATACATTCATCCTCATTTTTATGATTGTCATCATTCGATATATAGTAGCTATTCCTTTAGGACTTCTAGGCTTTAGAAATAAGGGGTTCTTTTCTTGGCTGAACAAGTGGTGGAATCAGCTTTTCTCTAGCTTGCCTGTTATTTTTACAACAGCACTGATCCTTTGTTTGCCCTTTTTATTATTTCATGAACATCGGTTTTATTGGACGATTTTAATTATTGCGCTTGTAGAGGTTGGCAGAGTTAGTTTAATTATTCAGGAGCAAGCGCATACGCTCTCACAGAAAACATTTATTGAAGCAGGGATTACGATAGGGGTAAAGCCAGTAAAAATGATGGTTTCTCACTACTTTCCGAATCTGATGCCTAGTATTGTCGTGAATTTCTTTATTGACGCAGGGCGTGTAGCCATATTAATTGGTCAGTTAGCGATTATTAATGTTTTTATTTCACAAGAGCTTTTACAAGTTAATTATGGGCAAAGCCAAATCTTGAATATGAGTGTTGATTGGGGGACCCTGATTAGAGAGGCACGCAGGGATGTGATCTCTGCCTTTTGGATTCCATTTTTCCCTATGTTAGCCATCGTTCTATCGACAGTGACATTTAATATATTAGGGGAAGGACTAAGGCAGCATTTCAATCGGCATACACAGTAAGAACGGAAAAAACGAGAGTGTTCATTGCAAATCAATTGTTTGTATGCTATACTTTCATATTGTGAGTAATGAATAATTGCTCCTTGCCCGCAAACACGGGCCGTTTAGACCAAAAGGAGGTGAAAGTGATGAGAAAGTACGAAATTATGTACATCATCCGCCCAAATATTGAAGATGAGGCTAGAAAGGCTCTAATTGAGCGTTTTAACACAATCTTAACTGATAATGGTGCGGAATTGATCGATTCAAAAGAATGGGGTAAGCGTCGTTTAGCTTACGAAATCAATGATTTCCGTGACGGTTACTACCAATTAATGCATGTGAACGCTGAAGCAAAAGCAGTAGATGAATTTACTCGTTTAGCTAAGATCAGCGAAGACATCATCCGTCAAATCGTTGTTAAAGATGAAAAGTAAAAAATGATGATATAAATTGTTTCACGTGAAACAAAGGTTGGAAGGAGCTGATTATGATGATGAACCGTGTTGTTCTTGTCGGTCGTTTGACGAAGGATCCAGAATTACGCTATACCCCAAATGGAGTAGCTGTTGCATCGTTCACACTTGCTGTAAATCGTACCTTTACGAATCAACAGGGGGAACGGGAAGCAGACTTTATTAACTGTGTGATTTGGAGAAAACCAGCTGAAAATGTAGCAAACTACTTGAAAAAGGGAAGCCTTGCAGGAGTAGATGGTCGAATTCAAACTCGTAGTTATGAAGGTCAGGATGGAAAACGTGTATACGTGACAGAAGTCCAAGCTGAAAGTGTTCAATTCTTAGAGCCAAGAAATAGTACAGGCAATAGAGGAGACAATGCAAGTTATGGTGCTCCAAGGGAGCAGGATTTCCCATTCGGAAACAACAACAATCAGAATCAGCAACAACAGTACAACCGAGATAATCAAGGATATACACGTGTAGATAAGGATCCATTTGCAAATGAAGGCCAAATTGATATTTCAGATGACGATCTACCGTTTTAATACATTGATTATATGAGCGATTGTTTCATACAAAAAAATTAAAGGAGGGAAATGACCATGGCTGGAGGACGTAGAGGTGGACGTGCAAAACGTCGTAAAGTTTGCTTTTTTACTGCAAACGGAATCACTCACATCGACTACAAAGATGTGGATCTTCTAAAGAAATTCATTTCAGAACGCGGTAAAATTTTACCACGTCGTGTAACTGGTACAAACGCTAAATATCAACGTAAATTAACAACTGCGATTAAGCGTTCACGTACAATGGCTTTATTGCCGTATGTTGCAGGTGAATAATAGATGAAAGGACACTGGAATTTCCAGTGTCTTTTTTTTGTTATATAGGAAACCAACATGGCGGCGCTTCTCGCCGCCACCGTCTATCATGAAAACTAATTCTTAACCATAGTAGAGTCTACACTATTTTTGCATTGACA
>NZ_JAGIKZ010000037.1 GCF_017874625.1 Cytobacillus eiseniae
TTTTCCATTGTTACTTTTCATGTCGATCAACCTCCGTGTGTTAATTAAACTATACACTAAAGTTGTCTACGACATCTATCCTAACAGAGGGGGATCTGGAAAAAAGTAAAATAGTTCTGTGTTTACTTTACTTTCAACTTCAAAAAAACATTACAAAAAACCACTAAGAATGCTATTAAATTAGCATCTTAGTGGTTTTTTTGTTTTCCCTCCCATCGCATAAATGACTCCATCTTTTTCGAGTAATATGTAATCATTATAAAGCTACTAAATATAAAAAAACGGGTTCGGTTTTGAAGTACAAAATTTAAATTAGCATTAAAAGAAGAGGTGCAATTTGCACCTCTTTTATTTATCATTTAGCAATTGAATTAGCGTGAGAATTAAATGTCTTTGTAGACAAACTCTCGATATTTCACAAAGTCATTCTTCTTATAAAAGTTCTTTGCTATTTCGTTATTAAACCAATAATCTAATTCTATCTTGTTAATACCGTTTACTTTTGCAATGTCAGTAATCTCGTCCATCAGCTTAGAACCATAGCCTTTTTTTCTTTGGTTTTCTGTGATGCTTATTTGATGTACATATACCGATTTATACGCTTTTTTAAAGGTATTAGCGGGATAATTCCTAAATTCAATCCAGGCATAGCCTAAAGGTTGCTCATCATCCTCTAACAGCAGGAAAGCGAATTCCTCTTGATCAATAATTTTTTGGAAGAAAATCTTAATTTCCTCAAAATTATATTCTTTGAAATACTCGGGATATAAATTTGCGTGTAAATCGTGAACATATTTGTTCAATTTAGCGACTAATTCAAAATCTCTTGTTCGACTTATTTTCATATCGGTTCCCCTTTTCCAGAAAACACCTATATTCATACTAACAAAAAAATCTATTTCTTATATAAAAAACTTCCCTTTTCAAGATATTTTGGCATAAGTTGCTAATCAACTTGATATTAGAAACATAATTAGCAATAAAATTGACACTTAATTTGGTATAAATTTCAGACGGATAATATTAGCTGTTGTCAACCTATTAAAAAGACTGCAAATTTCAATGCTAATTGTTATGTCAATTCACAATAAATCTTATTATATCAACAAAAATAAGAGGTTCAAATCATATGCTATTTCGACCTGAAATTGGTACTCTAATTTAGTTTTTGTACTCTTAATCTGGACCCTTTAATATAAAAATGTTCCCTATTTTTTTACTAAAGCACCTATAATTTTTAGTGTCTATCTTCATATCCCGAATAAAAGTAAGTGTTTTTTCAAATAGTTTTGGTTGAATTTCTGAATAAGTAAGGTTGTTAGGAAGACAATCAAATCGTTTTATTTCATCGATTTCAGAAGCTGGTAAGAGACCAATCTCCTTTATCCTCGCAAAATATAACCTTCCAAACGTTTTTGTAATAGAGTCATTCATTGAATAGTCGCATATTGGAATTAAATCAACATCTATACAGCCAGTCTCTTCAAACAACTCTCTTTTTGCTGTTTCCTCAATTGTTTCTCCAGCTTCCCTACGCCCACCTGCAATTTCCCACGTTTTTCTCTCTTTATGTCTAACATAAACCCACTTTCCTTTATAAATAGCGCTAATTACCGCAAATTCTAATTCTGTTTCATTCATGGAATCTAAATAATAAAATTCGATTTTCATATCTATGACCTCATACTTTCAATCCCAATTGATTCGTAACAATCTAACAAAAACAATCTCTTACCCGCTCAGTTATTTTTCAAATTTGAAAGTTCCCCTTCTATAAACGACCTTTTCATGAAGAAAGACGCTTTCTTATTCTAAAGTGCTCATTTATTGAATCTTACCACCTAAGTAATAATATAACAGCATTATTTTACCATTTTTTAGATTCAACTAACTTCCTTTAGTTCATTCCGTTCACAATCTTTCAGTCCTTTATTGAAAAAGGCATCTCTGTAATCGCGGGACTGAGATGTAATCCCCGATTAATGTCTACAAGCCCTTTTGTTAGATGATCATTCCGACAACAACTTCCTAAATCGCTGAATCTGATCTTTTCCTGTAGAGCATTTCGCTTGTACTTTTCACAATAAGCTTTTACTTTTGAAAAATCCTCATTTTTAATTTCCATATAGTTAACTATATAAGGAAGAATTCATAAACGAATAGCAGCTGGATGCAGTCGAATGATACAGTTATAAAAACATGATCAAAAGGAAAACAGGTAAACTCTACGGAGCGTTTGTTGCTGCTAACGATATTAACCCCTAAGATAGAAATAGTTCAGGAGGATAAAATGATGGATAATCGTAAAGTTGGAGAGTTGATTTATAATTTGCGGAAAGAAAAAGGGATGACACAGAAACAATTAGCTGATCAAATGAACATTTCTGATCGAACCATTTCAAAATGGGAGCGTGGATACGGCTGCCCAGATGTCACGCTATTGCCAAGTTTATCTACCCTATTGGGAGTAAATATAGAAAATATTTTAGATGGTGAATTATCATCGAATGAATTTGTAGGAGGAAATATGAAAAACTCGAATTATTTTGTCTGTCCGTCATGCAATAATATTGTATTAGCAACTGGAGATATAACCCTATCTTGCTGTGGAAGAAAATTAGAACAATTAACAGCAAAGAAAGCAACAGACGAAGAAAAGCTGTCAATTACAGAAATTGATCATGAATGGTTTATTTCAAGTGATCATCCGATGACAAAAGATCATTATATATCATTTATTGCTGTTGCTACTGGTGAGCAAATTCAGATTATTAAACAGTACCCTGAATGGGGATTGCAAACACGTATCCCGAAACGGAAACATAGCAAACTGTTCTGGTATGATACTCAACTTGGTTTATATTATCAGCTTTTATATTAATTTGTTATCTAATATCCACGAGTGGTGACTTAGATGTTCGTACTCGATGACCTTTCCCTCACTTTTTTCATAATTTTGATTTAAAAAGTGAGGGATTCTTTTGACTGAAATCTATTAGGAGCTATATGAAATGAATAAACATTTAAATGAAACAATTGTCTTAGCAAAGCCTATGATTTCCTTCCTTATACCTGTCATTTTTGCAAGTGTATTGCAATCATTAGGTCAAGTATTTGGAATTATCATCGTTGGGCAAACACTTGGAGTAGATTCTTTAGCAGCTATTTCTGCCTTCTTCCCCCTATTCTTTTTCTTACTATCCTTTGTGATCGGAATTGGGTCTGGAAGCTCCATTCTAGTCGGGCAAACTTACGGTAGCGGAAATATTAAAAAAATGAAGGAAGTAGTCGGAGTTACGCTATTCTTTACGATGATTATTTCCATTGCTGTCGCCCTTATCGGAGGATTCTTTACAGAAGATATTCTAAAGTGGATGGGAACACCTGAGAATATTCTAGTTGCTAGTGCAGAGTATGCACGTATTTTATTTGTTACATTGCCCATTACCTTCTTATATATGTGTTATACAACCTTTATGAGAGGTGTTGGCGATTCCAAAACACCTTTTTATTTTTTATTAATTAGTATGATCTTAAATATCTCCTTGCTGCCAATTCTTATTTTCGGTTGGCTGGGCTTACCGGCATTCGGGTTAAATGGTGCTGCTTACGCTTCTGTATTAGCCAATTTCATTACATTTGTGATTCTGTTAGTATTCTTACACAAACGAAATCACGTGCTCAAACTGGATTCTATTATTTTGAAACATCTTCACTTGAAAGGTTCTGTTTTAAAAACCTTACTAAAATTAGCCATTCCTACTAGTATTAGTATGGTTTCAATTGCACTGTCAGAAATCGCAGTCATAACTTTTGTCAATGATTATGGATCCAATGCAACGGCAGCATACGGAATCGTGAATCAAATTGCAAGCTATGTTCAAATACCAGCGATGAGCATTTCAATTGCCATTTCAGTTTTTGTTGCACAAGCTGTGGGGTCCGGGAACATTTCGAACATTAAACATATAACGAAAATAGCTATTACACTGAATTATTTACTTGGCGGTATTCTCATTCTCATTCTTTACCTAATACCAACCCCTATTTTAGGTATCTTTTTAGACAATACTGAAACAATTCATATCGCTAAAAGCCTTATGATGTTCTCATTTTGGAGTTATGTTATTTTGGGTCACACGCAGGCTATCTCAGCAACAATGAGAGCAACAGGTACTGTACTATGGCCAACCATTTTTACAATCACAAGTATTTTGCTGATTGAAGTTCCGGTAGCATACTCCTTGTCACATTTTACAACACTTGGGATAAATGGAATTTGGCTCGCATATCCAATTGCATTTATAGTCAATTTCTTGGCTCAATCTACTTATCATCAATTTTTCTGGAAAAGGAAAGCTTTAAAAGCACTAAAATTATAAAGTTTAATGAGTGATTGAGGTTGTTACCTGGCATCTCAAAGGGAATCTTCACTAGATAATTAAGAGACTTGAAGAGGATGAACTAGTTTACCAGATGGATACCTGAGAGAGAGTGTGTGGAATTCTCCATTGGAGTTTTAGCAGTAATATATCATTTTTCCTTCATTAATATTAAGCGGAGATTTTCTGATTATTTGATCTAAATCGATGGATCTTGTCCTATTTAGAGCAGTTAACCGGAATTTCTCCACTTATATTAAGTTAAGCACACATGATTTAAATAACAGTCATTTATTTTATTTCATGAGAATTTTTAAGGCTAGAAAATTTTTCAAAATGTTTTTATGTAAGAAACTTTACTTTAAAAATCCAAAGTTTATTCGACAAGATCAACAGTTAATTGAATAAGACTGATATGAAAAAAATGATTCAATACACAAGCAAAAACAAAATCAGTTACTCCAATTAGAAGGTGGTTGTATATGCGAAGGCAATATAGTTTTATCGTTACCTTTGGCTGAATTAATTTGCATTTGGGTTAAAAACATACTTGTAGAAAGATTTGCCCCACTTAAATTTGCATCGCGTAAATCAGCTCCAATAAAATCAACACCTCTTAAATCTGTATTTCTCATATCTGCAGCAATCAAATATGCTCCCCTTAAATCTAGCGCCCTTAAATCTTTTCCACTTAATTTTTTGCCAATCCAGTCGGCTCTTTCATGATTATATTTCTTGCTATTTTTAGTGCTAGGTAATTTTGCAATTAGGCTTTCACGAATATACTTGCTGGTTTCCGAAAGCAATTTATTTAATGGAAATCTGTACATTACTAGATCAAGAGATAATAATTGTTCTGCATCGAGTTTTGTTATGTTCTGCAATTCTTTTAAGTGCACACTCAATTTATCAGACAAAGCATGAGGAATATCATACGACAATGCTTCTGCCGTGTACGCAATCATTTCATGTATTTGTTCCATGATCGGAAACACTCGGAACATTTCATCCCCAATTTCAGAATTATCCCGCCAACTTTCGCCTTTAAAAGTAACCTGAGAAACGACTTGTCCAGCACCTAAACAGTCAAACACTGTACAGCCCTTAAAACCTCTCTCTCGTAGGTTACTGTGAATTTGACAACCATAATCAGATTGTAAATTAACACAAGCTGTTCCTGCTGGCTTGTTTATTGGAAAATCATTCGATGCTATAATATTAAGCGCTGTGCAGCAAAGTCCAAAGCACTTCGTACAATCAGCCGTTAAACTTTCTCTAATATTTTTGGCTGTTTCGCTATACATTTTTATACCCTCTTTAAACTTTCTATTTTTTAGTTAATATAAATATTTGATTGTATTGTACATGATTTCTTAACAATATGGTTCTTAAATGAAAGTGATCGCTATTTTCATGATTGTTTTTTTCATTGAAGTAGCTGTAAAGCATATTAATTAGATTTTTATCTACATCAACCATATAGAGAGAACCAATCACCTCATTCAGTGCTTCAACTAGATTCAACACATTCTAGTCCTGAGTTAAAATTCTCCATCTTATCATCTTCAATGAATATATATAATTCAACATCAGAATACGGATCCCCTTCACCAAACACCAAGTAAACTCCCCACTTCCACTACTATGCCTAGCAATAGATTATCATCAACAAAAATAAGCATGAATCATTCTTTGATTAATGCCCCCACTTGTTTGATCACATCACCTTTGAAAATTACTTTTTATCATACGAAAAAATAACTAATTTACATTGTTCACATCTATATGCTGGGGTTTTACTTATTTTAAATAATGACTGATCAATTAATACTTCATTCCCATAATCAATGAAAACTGAATCACCTGATTCCGACCAAGAAATTCGATGAGTAGAATAAATGTATCCTTGCTTTCCCTCCTCTTTACAATTAGGACATTTTACAGGAGCGTTCAATTATCCTCGCCACCTTTCTTTTCTCTCTTCACCCCAAAACTACGCTTCATTCTCCTTGCTTTATTTATCAGTTGATTTTATCCATAAATGAATCAATCGTTTGTGAAAATGTATCTAAATGCGGTTCAAAAATATTATGATCTGATTCTTCAAAAACGACTATGTTTGCTTGGGGCATTTTTTCTATATATTGTTCCCCGGCTTCTATTGATAGCGCTGCACTCTGTTTCCCAGCACGAATAATTAGAACAGGGCATTCAATTGATGGTAGGTCATCCCAAAAGATCACTTGAGCGGACTCTTTTTGGATCCCATGTAAGGCGGTTAGACTCATTCTTTCGGATAGAGGTTTTCCCCTCCAAGGCGGCAACGTTGAGAAAAACTCAACCCAGCCTTGAGGAAGCTGTGTATGAATAGCAGGATAGTCACCGATGATTAACCCTTTAACTAGTTTTTTGTTTTTTAACGTGTATTTTAGTGCATATGAAACGCTTCTAGAAAAACCGAATAGAATAAAATCTTTTAGCCCTAAATATGTAATCACAGCATCGATATCACTGACATGGTCTTCCAAACGATAGCCCGTTTGTGGAGTGTCGCTTTTGCCGCGCCCCCTGAGTGTAATAATGATACAGTGTCTAGGTGGGAGATTTTCAATTACAGACAAATAATCATCTGCCGATTCCGAGAGTCCAGGAATCATTACTAGAGGAGCCTTTTCCTTTAAATGAGCATTTGTTTCAATAAAGTGTATGTTAATGCCATGATTATCAACCCAATTATCGTTACCATTCATTCGTCATTCCACCTTTTTTATAAAATAATGGATGATTCCATTTATTTTAAGCATACGATGTTGTGTATGATTTAAATCTACTATTATCGGAAGCCCAACCCCAAAAGAATATGTAGGTATCCGATAAGGTTGAGAACATATGAATCTAGTACAAATGCTTATTTGAGGAATCAGTGTCCCTCCACTAGGATTGTATATTCCCAATAAAATCTAATTCTGATACATTTTTAGAATCTGCTGTACCGTTTAAAATTTCTTTCACATCATGCAAAGTAGTTTGTAGGCTAACCGCTTCGCCTAATTTTTTTGTAAAGGCCTCGGCAACATAAAATGGCTGAGTTAAATAGGCTTCCAGTCTCTCGCCTCTTCGATAGGTTTGTAACTCGGACGTCGGAATTCGTTCAATTCCTCTCACATTCACTAATGAACGGAGTTCCCGATAACGGCGAAGAATTTTTAGGGCTTTTTGTTGAATGGCAAAGTGTTCCTGATCGATATGAGCTCCTTCGAGTACCGATGAGGTTGAGCTTAGAGGATTAACGGCTGGGTAGCGATGTCTTGCCACAAGGTCGGCATCAAATTGCCATAACGTTTCAAGTGGTCCATAAGGGAAATCTTCATCCACCACTTCCCCTGTCAAATCAACGAGGAAGGTAGTAACAGAATGAATGCCAATCCCTTGAAGATTTTCCTGCAGCTGTTGGATGCCGCCTGTTATCACATGCGTTCTGTCTGCAATAAAAATAATATCCTGATCTCCGCCAATACTCGCAATACTCTCAAATGTTTCTTCGATTGTGTTTGTAATGATTTCTGCATGTTCAATCACATCACTTAACCCTCGATGTTCACCTTCAGGCATTATGAGAATGGTTTTATATGATTCATTCTTAAGCCGATAGAGTAATTCTGCTAATACAACGAGTTGCCCCATTCCTGGGCGAGCAACCAAACCGACAGTGCCTCCTTTTGCTAACGGAGCAAATAAATCCAATGTTTTAATTTTCGTTTCTATCATTTCGACTTTCCCCACTCGAATAATCAGTTCATCTAAACTGCAGTCGGCTAATGATGCCAGTGCAACTAACGTTCGAACCTCCGCTCGGCCAACAGGAATTTTTCCCGTGCATAGATTAGAAACAGTAGCTGGCCGCAAGCCCACTTGTCGGGCTGCACTCGTTAGATTCGGTACTTTCCTGCGTAATAAGTTTACATTTAGTCTCAAGTCATCTATTTTTTCCATAACTTCCCTCTTTTACTTTATATAGTAATTTAGATTGCGTTGTAACGCAACGATAATTACTCTTTGATTTAATTTTAATTACTTTTAAAAGTAAGAACAGGGTGTTAGTCAATCTTAGTAAAGAGTGGAACTTTCTAATTGTGCGATTAGGGCCAAATTAAAAAGCCGTTTCCTATGCTTTGAGGATTTCGGCTTTTTTAACGGTACATAATCCTTCTATTTTTTTACTAAAGTATCTATGTATGTGGAGTAATAGACGGAAAATTTCCGCCTATTATAAAAATAAATGCTGAATAAGCAGAAATAAGCGGAGATATTCCGCTTATCAGCTCCAAATCTGACAAAACCCATCCATTTATAGAAAATAAGCGGAAAAACTTCCCTTACTTTTAAGGAAATATGGATATTTCCCAATTTAGCCGGAGTTTCTCCGTCTATTTTTCAAACAAAGTAAAATCAACATTCAATTACTGCAGAGCCTACAATATATTCAAATCTCTAACATCCCATCCAAATCGCCGGCCATTTTCCCCCTGCACGATCATATCAAGGCTTCGGATTAATCCCAACCCAAGATAGCCCAATCATTAGAAATGTAAAAACTAAAATGAACAAACTAATCCCTATGCCCCAAAATGCATATAATCTCGATCTCTTAGAAGTAATTAACCCAAACAACCCTAGGAAAAAACCAACGATCGGCAAGTCGACAAGAAATAGTTTCGGAAAATCATCGATATCCATTAATAATGTAACATTAACCCCTGCGAGTGCAATGAGAGCGAACAGGAAGGAGAGGAATCCCGAAATCGTTTGCAGTTTGCTTTGTTTTTCTTTGTTCTTATTTTTCTTATTGTTCATTTCCAATTCCATAGCTTCACTTCCCCCACCTTCATCGTTCTAATCCAATCATTATCCTTTAGTTTTCTTAATTCCGGAGTGGGTCCGGTGACAACTGCTCCATAGACATGGATTCCGTTTTTCTCGATATACGGGATTCTTTCTTTTAAAACTAAAGATTTTGCTCGCGATATTTTCTCGGCTGTTTTTTCATCCTTGGCCAGGAAATGTAAAATATCTAAAAATATCTCTTCATTTGACTGTTCTCTTCCATTAAATGGTGACCATGTAGTG
Source organism: Cytobacillus eiseniae (assembly GCF_017874625.1). Taxonomy (GTDB): domain Bacteria; phylum Bacillota; class Bacilli; order Bacillales; family Cytobacillaceae; genus Cytobacillus; species Cytobacillus eiseniae. Next base: position 9,510 of record NZ_JAGIKZ010000037.1, read on the forward strand.
GAATCGATCTGCAGCGGGTAGCCAATTGGCGCAACTGAATATTCCGCTTCATATAGGTTTTTATCCTCAAGCCCCGTATCAACGGCTACCCATCTTACTTCAACTTTGTTCCCGAGCTGTTTTTCAATTTCCTCCGGCTTCATTAATCGATTCAAAGAAAGATAAATCTCCCCCACTGATAGTTAAGCTTCCAATCCACAGTTACATTATTTTGAATGAAAGCAGCCTGTTAATAAATAAAAATGAGCACAATTCATGCTTCGGAATTGTGCCCAATTGTTTCGCTTCGTCTCTTCACAAAAACCTAGGAAATAACCAATATACAATAAGGAAGATACTCACGATCCCCCAAACCGCAGTTCCTACTATTTTCCAAATGATGGATTGGGTTGCTGAACTTTGATGGACCTCATTTTCCATATTTCTTGTTATAAATGCAAGAACAACAAATCCGATTACAATAAACCCAACAGCCATCCAAGATAATAAATCCACTTTTTATCCCCCTTGTTGTGAATGACCTTCTAAACATGCTAGTTCGTTCAAATACCTTCGTCACAATTTTTATACATTTCATCGTGCAGAAGGTTTCCAATACTTAATCATCAACCTGTCCCATTCATTAATAAAGGCACATTTCTTACTCAAGAAATGTGCCCAATTGTTGAAGAGGTTATATCCTAAATAATATGCCCATCTCTTTTATTTAAGAGGGCAGGTTAAAACAAGTCTACTATCTCTCACAAGCATAATTATCTTTATCTCTGTCCATTTTAGATTGATACGCTGGGTGATCAGCAGGTACGCCGTTTGGGTATACCTTTCTTAACTCGGTACAGTTGGCAAAAGACTCTTGTGTCGAACTTACTAAAGCCTCCGCTTCTGCTTTTGCTTTGGCCTCTGCTTCTGCCTTTGCTTTGGCCTCTGCTTCCGCCTTCGCTTTGGCCTCTGCTTCCGCCTTCGCTTTGGCCTCTGCCTCCGTCTTCGCTTTGGCCTCTGCTTCTGCCTTCGCTTTGGCCTCTGCTTCTGCCTTCGCTTTGGCCTCTGCTTCCGCCTTCGCTTTGGCTTCTGCTTCTGCCTTCGCTTTGGCTTCTGCTTCTGCTTTCACTTTAGCTTCTTCTTCTGCCTTCGCTTTCGTTTCTGCTTCATCTTTTTGTTTCTCTTCATTCTTTGTTTCAGCATTTTTCTCTTTGCTAGTTGATTCATTTGATGAACAAGCTGCAAGGAAAACGCATAATACTATCATAAATAGGTAGGTAAATCTCTTCATAATTATCCCCTTTTTGAAAAATTTTACAGAAATAACAATCCTATTATACTACTAATTTACTATGTAGAGCGAATACATGTAAATTAATTAAATAGGATTCCAAACTAAAGCTGAAAGTGTATTAAAAACTGCACCTTTAGTTCAATAATAAAAAAAAGAGATGCATATGCAACTCAATGATCTTCAAGTAAAGCCTCCGTTCGTAACTTGAAGTACAATCTTATAATTAAAATACTATTGATACCACTTAGGTTTAATTCTACTGAAATAATCATGGTCTTCTAAAAAAGTGTAAACTTTATCTAACATCTCATTCATATCGTTTGGAATTGTATTTAAAGTCCATACCACAGTAGAGAAAACGCACATTGCTAAGTAAAGTGAATACAATCTCCAAAAATCTTCATCAGGTTCATTATTATTAAAGTAACCTCTAATTTGTCCTATTGAAAAAGGAATGCTAACTTCTCGGCTAAAAATTCCTATCTTTAGAAATTCATGAATAGGGTCTCCCCAATCATACCTGTTAAAGTCTATAACGCCTGCGAATTTTTTATCATTCACAACGATGTTTCCAAGATGAAAATCATCATGTTGGAACAAGTTAGGACGATTTTTCATTAGGTGAATATTTTCCTCAATAAAATCTATTACTTTTTGGTCATTTTCAACTTTAATTCCACACGCTAAATATTCGTTAATATATTTCTTATGTTTTTTCACTTTCCTTGAATACCAAGAAGAGATATTGTCGGGAGCAGGAAATTGGTGCATTTTTTTTAATTCTTTTCCTGCCTCGTAACCAATATTAAATTGTTCTTGGTCTGAGTATTTTGGGATTTCTTCCTGAGCGTCCATACCCTCTATATATGATGTAATCATATACCCTCGAAATCCTACCTCACCAATTGCAATCGGTTGTGAGCAAGTAAGGTTAAAAGCCTTCATCTTTTCTAAAATAGAGAATTCTGTATTCTTTAATTCCAACTCTTCTAAATTAAAAATCCGAAGTAGTAACTTATTGTTACCATTTGGCATATGTAATAGGTATTTTTCATCTGAGGAAAAACCCTTTTTAATTTCAACAACTTCTTTACAATTACTTATTAAAGGAATTTGTTTTATTAATTTTTCACTCAAATCCTCACCCCAGTTATTAAATTTTCAAGTTAATCTCAAATTTGTATATTTCGAAAAAAGAACATTTCCTTCTTTCACTAAACTGCAACGTTAGTGAAAAAGCGACTGTTCTTGCTGAACAATCACCCCCGTTAATTGAACAAGTACAAGCCATTTTTCTAATTAAAAATCTTGCCCAACGATAATTTTCCAATTCTCTTCTTGCTTTTGGATTGGGAATGTCAGTTCATTTAAGTCCCCATCAGAAACCATTTCAACGGTGGCTTCAAATTCAGTTTCACTTACTTTTTTAATCTCTATAATTTTTGTATCGGTAATTTCTGCTTCAATATGTGAATATTGTTTTTTTTGCTCATTTTTATCAGGAAACCTTAAATCATCGGTGTATTTTACCATTGCTGATATATCCTTTGATTCCAGTGCTCCTAAATAGTCACTTACAAGACCTGTTACTTTTTCATCTGTTGTTACACCTGCTTCCGATGAACAACCTGATAAAACTATTAATGTTAAAATTCCTGAAACTATTAACTTTCGCATCTTAAACACTCCCCTAAAAGTTATATTATGTAAAATTGTACCATAAGTCTTGTTCCGTTAATCTGCTCTTTACTTGAATAATAAACAGCATCCCTTGTTTAAGAATGTAGCCGTTACTTCATTAAGAAGCTTTTGATTGCTACAAATAAAATAAATATAAATACAACTATACTCAGCCAGCCATAACCTTTTTGTCCAATTTGAAATTCTTTTAATCCCACTACCGGTTACCAACAACGTTAAACTGATAAACAACATCATATATGGTTGAAACTTAAAATCCTCAGTAATCAATCCATACCCTGCAAGTGAAATAACTGTTATTGTAACCCGCCCCCTTTCGTTCAATAACAGCATAACCTCCTTCAATATATGTATCTATCCAAATACATACATTCAATAAAAACAAAAAATCCACCCCTATAAAAGGTGGACTAGCTTTTGTTATTCATTTTTCCCTAAAGTTCTAATGGGTTACTCTCCTACCATCCCGTCCCCATCACGATCATCCATATAGGGGTATAACCAATGATCACTCGTTATTGGCATGCTGAAACCTGCTGCTTTTGCTTCTTTTATCGTTACCTGTCCATTTCCGTTTGTATCAACACTAGAAACATCACCATGTGTGTTTGAACTAGTTGAATCGGAAGGCTTACTGCCTGTTAAACCGAGTGATGCGTTTACTTCATCCGGGTTCACATTGTCAAATGTATCAACGACCTTGTTACCCATTAAAGTATAAGTATACTGATAACTTGAAGGAATCTGCGTGTCCGTATTCGGATATGTGATAATGGCTTCAAAATAAGTAGCCCCACCAGCTTTACGAATCGCATCTTCCATATATGCTTGATCCCCATGTCGGTTAAGCGTACTTTCTTGTGGGGTAATATTGTAAGCATTGGATACCCCACCGAGAGAATCTGCAATGACATGTCCTTCATCTAAATCTGCTCTTTCTACACCAGGAACCTTTGCTTCATCAGCGTAGTATCTGCCAGACGATGTTACAGGTTCGGTACGATCATCTTGTAGAACGATTTCGTCAGCAATGACACGTACTAGTTGCCCGTATTCATTCGTAAATGCCCAATATTCGCGGTCCCCGAAACCAATGTCAACAACGACGTTAGGTTCACGATGTCCAGACAAATCACCGCCATCAACTTCAATTCGTTTGTAACCTTTAAACAGTTGATCTTTTGATTCTGTTGATGGTTCCTCTACTACTTGTTTTTCGGTCGTAGTTTTTTCTTTTTCACTATTTTTTGTAGTTACTTCTTGTGAATCAGCTTGCCCATCCGTATTCGAGACATCTTCTACATTAGTACAACCAACTATTAAGATGGCCGTTATAAGCAAGATTAAATAGTTTATTTTCTTTTTCATTTTAAGACTCCTTATCGTATCTTTTACTGAACATTCTAGAGTTCATTGAATAAAACATATATTAACATTGTAAACCTATTTATAAAAGTATATTACAATATTAATATTATTGCAGTAGATACTTAGTTTGAAGTATGTAGGGTTAAATTCCAATTTCTAGTATTGAAAAAGGCACAATTCCAATTTAGGAATTGTGCCAGTTGGTTGAAGAAAGAAAATGTGAAAGATAAGCAAAATTAGTTCTTTGCTTATCTTGCTATAGCATCAATAAATTGAAGAAGGATTATTATTTTACCTCAACCGAAAATGTATAATTTCCGTCTCCCTCTTTCCAATTAGCTAATACATAATAAACATATACTCCTTTTTCATTTGGAATCACGATTGAATTATTAATCACTTCTAATTCCTCATATTTTTCACCAATCCATTGTTCCACTTTCATTGTTTCAGCAAGGGGTTCTTTCTTAAAGTCAATTTTTATTTCCTCGCTTGGAGATACAACTGTTGGCTTATGTTCTTTTGCCATATCTAAAGGACTTGTATAAACCTTATCTACACACTGAGCAAAAAATAATCCATTCCAACAATATGAACCTTGTGTAGTAGGAATTTTCGTGTCTCCTGCTGTTATAGTAGGTGTGGGTGGGGCCGAACTAAATGGTTCAAAGGCAAACAATCCTATAGCAATCAAGCCAATGATAATAATTACAGTAAAAATCTTTCTAATTCCCATCACACTCCCTTATCAAATAGACGTACCAAATTAGAGAAATACGACAATGTTTTATTCACCTTGTACGGTAGATAGGGAGATCTGAATGGGTCCGGCGAAATCGGATGCTTCCTCCCCTTTCGGATTATGAAGACGGAACAAAAAAGCATCGCCCGATTCCGATGTCCACACGATATAATCGCTAATGCCTTCCTTTCCGGAAGCTTGAAGATAGAGATCCGCGAAACCAAGAGGATGTTCGAGCAACTCGCCGCTAAAATTGGATACATCACCAATTTGATGCAGCTCTTCCTTACCCACTACTTCAAGTTGAGCCAAATCATAATCGGATGACAGTGGTTCAATATCAACGTAATATCCCGGATTTCCACTTAATGATAAGCGACCCGTAGTTGCATCAAATGTAAATTTCTCAAAGACATACAAAGAAAATCCTTCCCCCTGATATAGAGTAGCTTCCAGTGACTGATTCCCCTTAGATGTTAGCAGTTCGAAGCTTTTAACTGCTGGGCGAGTTTCTAGAGTGTTTGGCTTCTGGCCGGATGAAGAAGACGGTATCGATTCAGCTTCTGTCGTTTCCTTTATCGTTGTATTGGAAGGCCTTGTTTCTCCTGTACAAGCAGTAAGCATGAAAACGATAACTAGTACCGGTATACTTTTCCAAATGGAATAAAGACTTTTCAATTTAATCGCTCCTTTCAAAAATGTCTCTCTTTTTCAGAAGTGTACTTACCCTTACGTTATCCTCCTTGAATGGTTAGACGGATAAATGTTAAATAAGTTACTTTTTTGTTCCGCAAAATGGCCCTTTTCATGAGGAAAGACGCTTTCCTTATTTAGAAAAGCGCCCCATTGTGGAATATTGGTTTTTTATTTCATAGTATCGTTGTACTGTGCAGCAAATAGATCTGTTATTTTCTCATCTTACTTTTCAACAATTGCGCCCTTTTCTAGAATAACTAAAATATTGTCTAAGTCCGAAAACTTTTTAATATTTCTTCTCAAATGTTAATTGACTAGAAATGGAGAATAAATAAATAATTAATTATCTTGTTGACATTGACGTAACGTCATAGCCTATAATCGAAATTGTTCGAAGTGATATCACGATTTCAATTGAATAATAAGGAGATGATTTTAATGGAAATTATTATACAAGATACATTAAATTTATATAAAGAAATGCTTAATTTGCCAGAAGGGGAGAGAAGTGAATTTTTTAGCGGAGAGTTAATAAAACCTTTTCATAAGATGTTTGAAATAATGCATATGCCTAAGACACCTGAAGCCATGGGGTGTATAGAGCTTTCTGGCCGCGAATCCAAGATGCTAGAAATGTTAGAAAAGCTTGAAGAGACGGATGCATGGAATAAGGCAAAAAGGACCATTGAAGTTGCAGCAGCTCGTTTTGAAGAAGCCTGCATTCCATTACCGGAAAAAGTTGTAGTAGGAATCTTCTTAGGAAACCCAGAATACTTAGCAATGGTGGAAGGATACACTGGTATGGGATCTATACCTGGCTATATATTAATAATGATAGATCCGGACGAAAGGAATTTGCCAAAGCTGAATGCATGTATTGCTCATGAGTTTCATCACAATGTACTTTTCCATAATACAAAGTGGAATTTCATGACGGATGTAACAGTTGGAAGATACCTTGCTATTGAAGGCTTGGCTGAAAGCTTTGCAGCAAGTATGTTTGGAGAAGAGTACATTGGCCCCTGGGTAACAGGTGTACAAGGAGCGGATTTGGAAACTGCAAGAAGAATAATTTCAAAATCACTTGATGTCAGAGGGTTTATGGAAGTTCGTAAATATATATTTGGAAAGCATCCAATGATGCCAGAGACTCAAGACTTTGAAATGCCATTTTGTGGAGGCTATGCTGTAGGATATCATGCAACACAGGCATATCTAAGAAAAACTGGTATTTTCATCGAAAAGGCTACGATTATGGATGGCGATGAAATCATGGAGGTATCTGGATATTTTGAAAATTAAATGAATGAAATAAAGCATGCTGATTGTGCAGCATGCTTTATTTCTACCTACTAGTTTTACAGTAATGCATAATGGCCTGATAAACAAATTCACTCAAATCTCCATCACTGAATTGGTTGATATAGTCTTTCCATCTCTTATCAGATTTATAGGTATAAGCAATACATTTCAAAATTTCTGTATCACAAGTCATAGTTTGCTCCAGGTAACTTTTCCATTCTACTATTAGTTTCTGTATATCCTTAGAAGAAGGAAGTTTATGGATTTGTTCTGCCAATTTTTTAAATATTTTTTCCATATTGTTTCCGAATTCATCATATAAATTTTCTTTTTCCTTATCAGATAGTTTTTCTATATTCTTCTCATACTCTTTGTATTTATCTGTTTCACCAAATACCATTTTGGCTTCACGAGTATACTGTTCTTGTAATGGCAAAATTGGTGAGCTATTAAAGATATCCAATTTAAATATATCTTTTCCTGATACATAATCCTCTAAGGCAGTAATAATTGCCCCTAAGCGTTGTTGTTTTACGAGCAGTCTTTGATAATGCAATTTTAAAATTTGTCGTTGTTCTGACTTCGATAGCTGCATAATATCTGATATATCTTTTAAAGAAATATCCATTTCTTTTAAAAATAAAATAGTTCGAAGGCTTTCCAAATCTTCTCTGCTATAGGCTCGATAACCATTATTAGATAAGCGATTTGGTTTTAATAAATCTATTTTATCGTAGAAATGCAATGTTCTAGCCGTGACACCTGTTATCAGTACAATTTCTTTAACTGTAAAAAAATGCTTTTCCATTTCGAAAATCCTCTAATTCCCTTAAAAAATTTTTTTGTATCTATATATTTTACACATTTTGTTAGGTTATAACATTACGACATCAACAGTAATGTCCAATCGTGGCAGATCATTTCGAAGACTTTACTGAAGGGAAGGAATACGTGCGTAAAAAACAAGGATGCAGTTCATTTGGCATCTATTCCTTTACTTCCCAGTGTGGATTCCAAAAAACTTCCCACAAATAGCCATCTGAGTCTGGAAGTATCCAGAGTATCCACCCCAAAATGTGTTATGTGAAGGGACTGTTATAATGGCCTCAACCTTCTTTGAATGTTCCATTACCTAATCTACTTCCTCTTTACTTTTTATATTGTCACCAATAGTAAATTCGGTAGAACTTGATTCGGTCTTTTTAATCTTTGCATCATGTGCTATATCTTTTCTGTTCCATATGGCAAGCATTAAGCCTGAATGTAAATCGAAAAAGACAACGCTCCATGCTCAAATTCTTTGCCAACTATACCTTCTGTCGTAAGCCCCAGTCCATATCGAAAGAATTCTAACGATTTTTCCAAATCATCTACGCCCAATGTAATTACAGTAATTTGTGGTTTCATAAGTTGGTGATGTCTCCTCATAATGTATTTATCAAGACCCTTTACCTATCCCATCTTATCAAAATCAAATCTTTAGCTAAATTATTCAAATTAACTCGTACAAGGCAACCTTCCAAAATTCTTTCTTATCTTCAATTATCTGGCCTGTTTGTTGAAAACCTATCTCCGATAAATAAAACCTCTTTATTAAAGTACATTCCTTAATAATCAAAATTATTTGTTGAGCAGTATAAGTCAACTACGAAATTAAAGTTACTCTACCAATCTGGTCCGATTGCTGAATAAAAATTAATCTGGGCTCTTCTAGAATCCCGCTTCTTTAATGCAATAAGAAAATGTGATACCTCTTAATGAAGTATCGCAGCTGTTTATTTAAGTGCATTTCTTCACAAATTTTCATACCTATATTAACTTTAAAGTATTTCAACAGATCAGACTGTTCCTTTTTTCACTTCAAGCAATACCACGGGGAAACATATAAAAATAGATCAAAACAAAGTTTAGAATCACACAGATAGTGTTAACAAAGATCAGAAACAACTTAATTTTTTTTATTTTAGACCTTACCCCAGCAATTAATAGCAGGATGAACCCAATTTGTATTGAGGGATAAATGAAAATCCATATATTCCAATTAGGAAACATTCGTAATATTGGGTAGAACACCAATGCAGAGACTGCCAATAAGATTGTCAATATAATCAATAGTACATCATCTATTTTATGATCATATTCTTTATATTTCATAACAATCCCTCTCTTTTTTAAAAATTCCCCATAAAATCAGTTAAAAAAACTAAGCAGGATCACCTACACTCTGACTATTCCTGTTGTTGGAGTAACTCTCCCAATTATGGAATAAGATATTATCACTTTTTATCAAAGTAAGGGTAAGGTATCATCTGCAGTCATTTTAGCAATTGAAAACTGCACCTTCAATTGTTATATCGTGTCTAATGATTGGGTGCAGTTCATATTTTATTCTGAGCATTTTCTCGGTATTATTCACAGTGCTTTTTAAACTAAAGAAGCCCGTTACTACTAATTTAATGGGGATTCAACCTTTTCATTTAATGCCTCTGCTTTGCTCATAAAGGAATTCATATTGCCACTAATAGTAATATTTAATCCTAATCCAACTTCACGAAGTGTTTTCCGTAGACCCTCAAAATTCTGTTTATCCTCTTCGGTTAAGTCTATAAGCTGTATAATTCATCATTAGGATATTGACTTAATTTGGAATATAAATGTTCTAGAATTTCCTTGTCACTTTTAGAAAGCGTTCCAAGCTGCTCTCCAGTTGTCATTCCTAGCCAAATTCCATTTAACACATCTCCTAATTCAGTTGTAACCAAGTTAGGTTCAGACCAATGATCAACACTCTGGTGAGCAATTAAACCTTCCAATTCTACTAAATTACTTTGGACTTCTGTAATAAAAACTTGCTCTTTTACGAAGTTTATCTTTATAATTCCCCAAGCCACAATTGCAACGAGTAATATATTCAAACCGATTGAAATTCTGAATAGAAACTTCTTTTTTTTACTCATTTTTATTCTCCCTTTACTAAAATATGATCTCATCCAAAAATCACTTAATGCTTCTTCAACTAAAGCCCCCCTTTAGTTGAATAGGAAATAAAGAATTGGAGGAAGCAAAAGTAAGATGGCTGCACTTATTATTAAAGTATTTGAAAATCCTTTCGGCAGTTTTTCTCTTCCTTTTCCCTTGTACCAGCCACTAAATTGTAATTTATTTCTATATAAAACAAATAGTAAAATAAAAATGCCGAGCATAGATGACCATCCGTATTTTTCGGTATCGATATCAATTGTTGAATAAATAGCTTGAGGAATGGCACCAAATAGCATTCCAAGAAGAGCAAAGATACAAATAATTCTTATGATCTCTAAAAACACTCTCAATTTATTTCCCCCTTAAACTTTACTATCCTGCTCCTTAGAAAAAAGCGCCTCTTCCCATGAAGAAACGCTCCCCATTAATTCATTATGAATTTATAATGACAGAGGAATATTAGATAGACAAATCGATAAATTCTAGTTCCATTTCTGCTTCTGCTTTCGAACGATAAAAAGTAATTTTATCATAGGGTTTCAAATTGTCTTGCCATGATTCTATATTACTCAGAAAACCTTCTCCGTTTTCAGAAATGATCAAGCACTCTAAATCTTTATTGATATAACAAATGGGTGCGTCACTTTCCAAATCACATTGTTGGCCAACCGTTCCAATAAATCCACCTTTGCTATCTTTTGCCATAATATCTACATATGGAACCGTATAAAATTCTAAATGTGGAATATCATCGTCAAAGATAAATTGAATATCATAATCGTCAGCATATTTTTGGTACTCCTCATTTCTCTCATACACACTCATAGAATAAATCGTTGTACCTGCTTGTATAATCTCAGTATCTTCTAAAAATACAATTACGGCTCCAGGAAATTCTGTTCGATCTAGATATACTTTTCGCATCTCAAACCTCCGTTTAATCTTATTGTAAAGTAATTGCTCATTCCTTTTATGATTTCGTATTGAACAATTCTTTACTTCAATAAGAAAAAGCCATTCTCCTTCTTGAAGAATAGCCCCCATTAGTTTTTATTGAACAATCGCAACCCGTTAGTTGAACAAGGAACTTTGTCTAGAATACCTTGATATGTAGTTAATAAGAAACTCTCTATCTTCAGGGAAAGTTAATTCTAAAGTGTTTATTTCATCTAAGTTTTTCCAAGCAATATCATAAATAAGATTATCAGGGTCTTGAAATTTTCTACTTCCACTCACAATCTTTACTAAGAAATAATGGGCTTCAACAATTATATTATGATGTTCATAAGTCTTTCTCTTAACCTTAATTTCTTCAATAATCTCACTTAAATATCCCGTTTCTTCCTCAATTTCTCGAATACAACACTCTTCGTAAGTCTCATCGTATTCCTTTCCACCCGATGGAATAGACCACGTTTTTTTTTCTTCTGGTTTTCCTTGTAAAACCATCAACAATTGACCATGTTCATTAATACAAACACCTGAAGAACCAAACCATTGCTGCATCCTTTACTCCCCCGTTTTACCTATTTAGCTAATAGAATTCTACTAATTCAATGAAGTTCCTTCTTAAATTAAACCGCTTCATTTTATTCTAAGTACAATCTTTCACAAATATCATTCAGAAGTAATCCTTATAAAATATCCATCGGGGTCAGCAATCTTAAAACCTCTCATATCCCAAGGGTATTTTTCCACTTCAACCTCAATTGGGTAATTGTTATCAAGAAATCTTTGGTACACCTTTTCCAATTTATCGACAACTATAATTAGCTCAAAACCATTTCCTTTAATATCACTTATAGCCTTATTTTTAAAGTAATGTTTATCTCCTAACGCTGATTCAGAAGTAAGTAATAATGAAAAACAATCAAAATTAAAAAGTGCACCACGTTTACCTCTTCCATACAAATCTAACCCGATCATGTTTTGATAAAAGTTTACAGATTCTTTGATGTCCTTTACATACAGTTCCACTCTGAAAAGAACACTCATTTTTCGTTAATCCCTCCTCCGTGTTAGAAGCTCATTACTCCTCATCATAACCTAACACTATAGTGTCTCATTGATTTAGGTATTCCTTTCAATTCAAGTATCCCGCTATATAGTAAATGTCGAATCCTATACTCTAAGAAGAAAGCATTCATCAGTTCGGTTGACTCCGATAGGATTTCTCCAATCACCATTCCAGCCTTGATGAACTCCTTTTTCTCCTGTTTACGATGAAGCATTTCAATGGTCTTTATGATCAGTGGATCAAAGTGATCTTCATTAATGCCCTTTATTTCACCCTTCAGCCACAGGCGCAGAACTTCTTTTGTTTGTGCCAAGGAATTCCATTCTTCTTGAAGCTGCATTCGTTTCTGTTTAGATATAGGTAGGGCTGTTTGGCCCTTATCAAATAGGAGTTTTAACTCTTTTTGTTCGATATGGGCTGTATGAAAAATCTTTTGATCTCTATCTTCTCGTTCTATGTATCTTTTATAGAGTTCAGTGGAATTCATGAGGAAAATATCATTTGTTTTGTCGCGCAGAAGAAAAAGAAGGTATCTCAGGCCAGTTTGTTCATCGGCATTATTTCCATACCAAATGTATATTGGAACCTGCTGGGGAATATCTTCTAGCTTCCGCAATGTATTAGCGAATTTATTTTCATACTCAAAATCATCCAGTTCATAATTAATATGTTCATATACCCATTGATTTCGAAACGTTTGTCCTTCTTTTACATCTAATTTCCACAATGGGCCAATTGAAAAGGAATCTGGAAAACCAATGACAACCTTTGGTCTTTCAAGTCCTACTCTTAAAGAACCTGCTGCGGATTCTGAGGAAACGATATGTACAGGCTCAACCAAACTGGATGAAAAAGAAGGTCGATATTTTTGGATGCATTTATTAACGACCTTTACCATTGTGTTCACATCGCTTAAATTAATTCCATATCCTTTGCCTACAAGCGGATTGCTCTCTTCATGATTAAACATCTCGAATGTATCTTCATGTTCTAATTCATATGTTTGCATTTCCCCATTTTCATTCAAATCTGAAATGGTTATATAATTTTGTGTTTGTATTTTGTAAACGAAAACGATATTGGGTTCCATAAAGAAATAAATAAATGGATAAGTCACTTTAGTTTTTATGATGAACAGCTCCTTTTATAATACTTATAGAAATCCCTTCTATATTTTATCATTTATGTTAATTTTATTGAAAATCGCAATTCACACAAGATGGCCCTAACTTGTTCTTTTACTTGCTGATTCGCCTCTTTTAATGCCTTATTTGAGTATTCATGGTCTGTACTCATACATACTCGGAACAGATACTTACTTTGCTTACGGGGGATTAATTCACTAATCTGTAATTCTCTTAACCTTTCTATTCTATTTCAATTATCTTCTAGTTTATAAAGGTCTTTCTTCGTATTTTTAATGTTAGCTCTTAAACAAACCTGCTCATTAGCATAAGAAATGACTGTCCCTGTTGAACAGTCGTCCCCACACAATAAATTTGGTAAGATTTTTAGTTAGCATATATCATGCTTTTTAAGAAATCTATTTTTCTAAAATCTTTATTATTATTGTTATCTGCTCGGTAACTGTCCTTGGATGAAGATTCGTAAACGCTTAAATATTGGTTCGGATTTAGTAAATAATACTTTACATCTCCCATTTGATGCATTTCTAAATCTTCTAATTGTACTCCTGCGAAACTTGGCAAAGTGTCAATTATACCAAACTCAACTGATAATCCATCTTTCGAGAACTCATGTTCATGTAAATCAATCAAGCTATATTCCATCAAATTCATAATGTTCACTATATCATTCCAGTTATGTATATTTAATTCTGGCGGAACTTCCCATCCTCTTTTATCGCCAGGTACATGAATATCTATATCTTGTGCATCCCAACTCTTTCCTGTAATGACCTCTAAACCAACCGAACCCATGAGCAAGGGAATAATTTCAATGTCGTTTAGCCTTCTTGCAATTTTAACAAACTCAACAAACTTATGTTTATCCATTTGCCCCTCCCAGTTTTTCTTATTTTGCCAAGCTTTTTCAACTCTTCTGCTCTGTCAGGACAATAACTTCACAACAATAAGCGTTAATCCTTCTTGGATCTTTGCCCCCTTTAGTTGACGTAGATCGGTAACCTTAATTATCATCCTTTTAGGTTTCCCTGATGAATAGTGTTTTTGTACTGTGCATTAATACTCTGAGCTGGATATTTCATTTCCACAATTTCCGCATCGAATTGATACAATGTTTTCATCAACAATATTAACTTCTATATCCCCAGAACCTTTAAAAAATTGATATTCTAATTCTGACGAACATTCACATTTTGAACATTTAATAATAAACGTACCATTCCTATTTGTTTCTAAAATCCCTGTTGCGATTCCCTTTAAAATTGGTATAACATACTGTCTCATCCGCTTCCCCCCTACGTATGCTTTTTGTTTCAACTAAACTGCTCAAATAGGTGATGAAGCGACAACAGCCTTGTTCTGCTATCGCAGCCTATAGTTTATAGATTTTTCACAATTTCCTTTTATATATTCCATCTTTGCCATATACATATAGAAATGCCCCACGCATAAATACTTCCCCTTTGATTTGTTTACCTTTTTCATCTATTAATTGCAGTTTTCCCATTGGAATAATTGTCCGATTTTCTATTAGAAACCGTATCATTGGAAACCTGTCCTGTGAATTATGCACGTCTATGATTTGACCAATCAACCCTTTTTTGTCAAACATAAATTGCTGGATGCCAAAAGATTCTATACGATAGCGAAGCGACTCTTTCATATCAGATAGCTGAATGAGATGGAGATCTATATAATAGGAGAAATAAACTTCTTTAGAACTTACAACATTTAATGCGTAACAATCCGAAATGTCATAATCACTACCACCCCATAACTTTTGACCATTTATTGAATAGGCAATAAGACCATCACTTCCCATAGGCTGTTGCCATCCAAAATTTCCATATACTCCTTCATCAAAATAACCTACCCAAATAGTATCCGTTTCATCAATTTGAACATGACTAATACCATCACCAAGAGTAAATGCTTCGATTAACTGACCGTTCCTATTATATCTTCGGGCATTTTTTTCAATGTTATCTCCATCTTTTAAACAACGACTTTGTACAATTAGTAAAGTACCATCCAAAAATAAATCTGCTTTTGACGGCATAAGAGGGACATTTTTTAATTCTACTGTTTCTATACCTTCACTTTTAATAATTCTAATTGTCCAGTTGCTTTTTGGGACAGGGCGTTGAAAAAAATCTAACTCATGTCCATTACTTTCAATTAGTAGTAATGTTCCATCTCTCGTTATTTGACCACCAACAAATTTCAGATTTGTACTATAGTCAACATGTTTTTGCAATATTAACTTTTCGATTTTCATCACCCTAATCTAAAATGTAAATTCTATTTATTTATCATTTAACTTTACCAAAAAATCACAAACCCTTCTTCAACTAAACTGCCACAATAGTTGAAGAAGCGACTGCCTTATTCCTCAATTCCCCCTTAGCGTCAGAACCTACTCAAATTTAAACTCTGTGTGGATATAGTAATGTCCATAAATACTTCTCCCTGTCTCTTCAAAAAAAGAAATCTCAATATCTTTCTTTCCTGTAAATTTAATCTTTCCCTCTGGTTCTTTTCCAAACGACATTTCAGTTGCAAATTCTTTTTTATTTATGTTTATTTCATTAATAATCCCCTCTATTGCCTCGTCTTTATTGGATTCATAAACCTTGGAGCCATTTAATAAAACTACAACATTATTAAAATCTTTTGCGTTAAGATTTTCTAATTCTTCATTATCTGAGCACCCTACAATCAAAAGTATCAAAAATATATAAAGGATTACCATTAATTTCCTCATGACTATCTTTTAATCACCCCTAAACACCAGCAAACTTTTTAAAGCATTAGGTTATTCTCTCCTCTAAAAAAATGATTACTTAATGCAATTCTATAGGCTCTTCTTCAAATAAATTTAACTTCACACTTCCATGAAGTACCTTTTCGAATAAGATATTTTTAAACTTTTTCTCCGTTTTATTATTTAATTCAAGAAGTCCTACATGAAGAGTATTAGTTTCCTCATCTGCCCATATAGAAGATATTTCTATGTCATTTTGTTTAAATAAATTTTCCTTTTTCCTAACTTCTTCATACAATTTATCGTGAGCGATTTTAACATCTATAGTGGATTTATCTTCTCTTTCTTCCTTTGAACATCCCACGGTTAAAATAAGATTAATTATAATCAGCGTAGCTAAAAGTTTTATTTTAATCTTTTTCATTTACACCCTCCTATCCCTACTCCATTCCTTAGATAGAATTATCCATTCATACTAACCTACTCGTCAGGACAATAACTTCAACAAAAATAAGCGATAATCCTTTTTAGAATATCGCAGCAGTAGGTTAAATTTTTTTCACACTCTTTCCTTGTTCATATCTTCTGCTGTGTCCAGATTTTCTGGTTCGTTTGACCATCTATTTGTAATTTTTCAGTGCAAATATCGACTTGTAAATTATAATAATCAGCCCATTGAGGGAAAAAAACTGCTAAATGTTTAATTACTTTGTCATCAGGTGTTGCATATCCTACGTTCCTTTGAATACCTAAATATGCAACAAAATCTGGATATAATGCAACTGCCCATTCTTTAGCTTCAATCTCTGAACTAAAAATACGATTGTCCTCTTTATGGCCACTATTTATCCATTTTACATGATCCATTTTTATAAAACGCCCCCGTTACTTTAACAAGGGTTTCTTCTTATTTTTCGATTATCCTTACAAATTTTTCATTCTGATAATCTCTCCAATATTATAGCCTACCCACCCCCCGATAAATGGGAAAGCACTGATAGAAAAGTCCAATCTTACAGAGTTAAAATCCTTAACAAACACTAAAACTGTAATAAGAACACTTATAACACTGATGATGACAGCTTCAGATATTTTTCTTCGCTTCCAACGCTTATCTCCCAAACGATTTCCATCAAATTCCTGCACCGTTCTACTTATCTTTGTACCAATATGTCTTCCCGTCTTTAGGGTATACAACATGATGGCTGTTGTTATCCATATAACTACACAAGATCCACCCATGAGGAGGGAAGTTTTCCCGTTCTCAGCTAAATAACCAAACAGCACGAATAACAAATGGTATTAAGTCAATAAAGTAGACACAATTTTATAGATTTTTATCATCTACCGCGCTATCGCTTGGTGGCCTCTTCATTAAAGTACAGAAGTA
>NZ_JAGIKZ010000038.1 GCF_017874625.1 Cytobacillus eiseniae
TGAGGACTCTTTCATCTGATTTTCTGTTCGTTCAGGCCTCTATACGGCTGATTGAGGACTCTTTCATCTGATTTTCTGTTCGTTCAGGCCTCTATGCGACTAATGGAATTACCTAAAAGATAAAAAGCTGACTCCATAAGATCGTATAATTAACAATCTCTGAGTCAGCTCACTTTCTAGGCGCAAAGCTGTAATTATAATTTCAGCCCTCTTCTACTCTTAAATCGGCGAAGCAGTATATGACTTTCTACACGAGTGATTCCATTTAAATCATATAATTCCTCGTTGATAAATCTTTCTAATGCATCAAAGTTATCTACCAACACATGCGTATGTAAGGTTGATGGGCCAGTCATTTGATAGCAACTGGCAACGCTTGGATTTTCCGCTAATGCCTCGGCTACCTTAACGAGTGAACTCGGCTCACAATCAATTTCAAAAAAAGCGGACACGTCTTTACCAGCCTTGCTGCTATTAATGACAACTGTAAATTGCTCGATAACTCCATCTTCCACCAATCTACTCACTCTTTCTCTAACCGCAACCCGTGACAAACCAAGTTGTTTTCCTATATCAACATAAGATAATCTCCCATTATCTGTTAATAACTCTAAAATTCGCTTGTCTGTATTATCCATTTTGACACACCTTTTCCAATTTTTCATAATTAACTTAATTATATGAAAAAAATGAGCAAAATGAAATGATTTTATTTTTTTGATTACGATTTGATCATATTTGCCCCTTTTTCCTTTCCTTTTTTCTCATTTTCCAATATATAATGAACGGGAGGACAACGAAAATCGATAAGAAAAACAAAAAGGACCCCCTCTTAATCTTGCTAAGATCTAGAGAGGGTTTATTTCAATACATCCAAAGAAAATGGAAGTATTTCCTATGACTCCTAAAAAAAAGCTCCGACCATCATTTGGTCAGAGCTCATTTTAATAATACATATCTATCCAAGCAAACGCTGATAAATCGTCTTTGCCTGGGTTAAATCGTTTGTGCCATGAATGAGAGCACGGCCATCATTGAAGATGACGAGACGTTGTTCATTCATTTCAACTGATAATAAATATGGATTTCCTTTTACTTCGTAGCCAAGGGCCTTTAGTTGCTGTGACAAAACCGTAAATTGGAGCTTTTGTTGCTTCGGTGGACGAATTTGCACTGTATCACGTCCACAGAGAACGGTCGATTTCATTATATTCTCATGATCCAAATAAGGATATGTTGGATTTTGCCCACATGATAAGCAGTTCTCATCCTTTGCTTTTACTACTTTCATGCTTGTATACTGATTTCTCCATACATCAAAGCTTACAAAAGAGGTGCGAACAGCCTCCCAATCTTCCACTAAGATTTTCATCGCCTCAGCTGATTGATGTGCAACGACCATCTGAACAGTTGGCGCAATAATGCCCCCTGTATCACATGTCATTCCTTGAATCGGTATTTTCTTTAAAATACAATTCAAGCAAGGAGTTTTCCCTGGAATAATCGTTAAACTCATGCCAAAGCTACCAACACAGGCACCATAAATCCATGGGATTTGATGTTTTTGCGATATATCATTAATTGCCATTCTCGTTTCAAAGTTATCTGTTGCATCGATGATTAGATCGACACCTTTGACAAGCTCTTCTAGCTTTTCAGGTGTTGCATCTGTAATAACTGCTTCAATATTGACTTCCGAGTTGATTTCCTTCAAACGACTGGCTGCTGCTGCCGCTTTAGGCAGCTTGTCTACTACATCCTGTTCCGTATACAACTGCTGGCGTTGAAGATTACTCGCCTCCACATAATCTCGATCCACAATCGTTAGCTTGCCTACGCCTGCTCGAGTTAATAACTCACCGTTCCCAGAGCCTAATGCACCTGCACCAATCATTAACACATGCTTCGAACGAATTTTCTTTTGTCCTTCTTTTCCAATGGACGGGAATAATGTTTGACGGGAATACCGATCATCCATAGTGTACACTTCCTTCTCCTGTTCACCCGCCGCTTACTGGGGGAATAAAGGCAATTGTATCTCCTGCTTGGAGAATGTCCTCATCTGATGCAAATTCCTCATTAATTGCTGCCATCACATTTTCAAGATTAAGGGCAGGATACTTTTCCTTCATTAACTCCTTAATTTCCACAACCGACTTTCCATTCGTATCTAGCTCAATGACTTCCTCACCAACAGCATCCTTTAAATGAGCGAAAAACAAAACTTTATTCATTTAAATCACTCTCCTCTGGTTTTCCTGTAGGATAAGCAACCGTCTCAAGCTGGTTTCCGATCCACTTTTGTCCATCTTCCCAATGTTCCTTTTTCCAAATAGGGACAATTTCCTTAATCCGCTCAATCGCATATCGATTCGCCTCATATGCATCTGCACGGTGGGGAGTAGAAACAGCAATCACAACAGCAATATCAGTGATATCAAGCTTACCTACTC
Organism: Cytobacillus eiseniae; assembly: GCF_017874625.1. Classification (GTDB taxonomy): domain Bacteria; phylum Bacillota; class Bacilli; order Bacillales; family Cytobacillaceae; genus Cytobacillus; species Cytobacillus eiseniae. The sequence goes on from NZ_JAGIKZ010000038.1 coordinate 2,454, forward strand.
GATGGGTAATGGCAACATCTGCTCCGTCCCAACGTTCTTTGATTTCTTTTCCGATTTGCTCCAGCTTCTTCACAGCCATTGATTCGTAAGCTTCATATATTAAATACAATGTCTTTTTCCCATGCGTCAATTCCCTGACAGTGCCAATAAAGGTAGTGATTGCTCCTGCCTCACGCTGGACTACCTTATCAATCACTTCCTGTACAATAATCGGTTCTTTTGCAATTGAATAATTCATCTCTCTCACTCTCTCATGCCAAGATAGATTGGATTTGGGTTCTTTTCTAACAAATACCCGCCAATTCCTGCTACTTTTTCAAAAAACGCTTCCGATTGAATCACATTGATTAAATCTTTTCCCTGCTGACTTTCGAAGAATGCTCTTGTCATAAGTAAATCATAATGTTCATCAGCAACTGGGATGAAGTCAAGCCCCATTGCCTTTGCAGCTGGGTAGATGCCTAAGCCAACCGCATGTTGATTTCCCTTCACTTCTGCAGCCACACTTAAATGTGAAAACATTTCTCGCCCATAGCCGATAATCTCTTCTGTGCTTAGTCCTGCTTCTCTTAACAGCATATCAAAGAGAATTCTAGTGCCCGCCCCTTTTTGTCGATTCACAAAATGGGCTTGTTTTTCTACGATATCCTCTACATTCTGTATATCAAGTGGATTGCCCTTTGGCAATAACCAACCTTGTTTTCTTTTTAAAAATGGATAAAGAACAACCTCTTTATCTGCCAAAAATCGTTCAATATACGATTCGTTATATTCATGCGTTTCTGGATCAAGAAGGTGAATACCAGCTACATGTGCCTCGCCCTTCTTAATTGCCATAATCCCTGCTAAACTTCCTACATGAGAGGACATAATACTCGTATTTCTATTTACTGCTTTCATTTGTGAAGATAATAGATCAATTGTTAAATCATGACTCCCAATAAATACAATGGATTCCTTAATCGCTTCCAATGGTTTATATAATTCAATCTCAGCATATTCTCCCTGCTCATAGCCAAGACTTGTTGGTGGAATGACTAGCATCCCATCTGCTCGAACGAGAGACATTGTCACACCAGCAGCTCTTGGAAGCGGATTAGCAATATACTCTCCGTTCACATAACCAATATTCATCCGGATAAAGTCCTCTGCCCCCATCGTACCGACAATGCGACGGCCTAATTTCACCTGTAACTTTTGTCTAACAGGTTCAGAAACTTGCAAAACCTCACAGATGAGCGGTCGTACAAACCATTCAAGTGCTAAATAAGCAGAAACAGGATAACCAGGCACACCGATGATAATCGTGTCCTCAATTTTCCCAATAATGACTGGCTTGCCAGGTCTTGTTGCTACTCCATGTGTGAAAACTTCCCCTAATTCCGCAATGATATGTACGGTGTAATCCTTTGATCCCGCGGAAGAACCTGCATTTATAACGACAATATCGGCATGTTTGGCTGCCTCTAGGAGCGTTGTCTTTATACTTGATGGTTCATCCTTCACAATTGGATGCAGCTGCGGCTCTCCGCCCCATTCATGAATATAATTCGCAAACACGGTGCCATTAAACTCAATTAATTGCCCCGTTGAAATCGTATCAGTCGGCGAAACCAATTCATTACCTGTTGGGATAATTGTCACAACCGGCTTTTTGACAACTGGAATCCTCACCGTTCTTGAAGCGAGAAGGGCACCGATATCGACAGGTCGAATGATATGCCCTTGAGGAAATAGCATTTCCTCTTGAACAATATCCTCACCAATTGGCCGAATATGCTGCCAAGGGACAGCAGGCTCGATAATCTCAATGATGTCCTCACTGATTTCATTTACTTGTTCAATCATAATCACCGCATCAAATGGAGAGGGTACTTCATTTCCTGTATCCACATATGCAAACTCTAGATCTTTTTTCAATTGAATAGGCCTATGCTCATGAGCTGAGAAAGTTTCTTCGGCAATGACCGCCACCCCATCCATTGCTGATGCATGGTAATGAGGCATGGAGCTATTTGCAAACACCGGCTTTGCTAATACCCGACCTAAAGAATCCGAGCTATCCACCCATTCGATTTCTCTTTTTGAATTGAAATGAGTAAACATTTGCTGTTTTGCCTCAAGACGGGGCTTGTCCTGCAAATAAACCTTTCTCTTATATTCTTTTGCCATCATAGACCACCCCTATTGAAAAATAATTACGGGAACGAGTTCACCTTTTTGAACCCCTTCACTCCTTGCTGCAATTTCAACCATTCCTTCACTTTTGACAAGTGTCGAAATAAGACCTGACTTTCCAAATATCGGTTCCGCATGCCATTCATTGTTTTCGTTAAAAAGCCGCACTCTCACATAATCTGTTCGTCCTGGAGAGGATGGGATATTTTTTGTTACTTTTGCAAAAGTAAGCCGCCTTTCTTCATATGGCAGCCCATTCAATTGTTCCAATATCGCCTTTCCAAACAGGTGGAAAATAATGACGGCAGAAGCTGGGTGACCAGGCAGACCGATGACTGGCTTATTGCCTGCTGAAGATAAAATGGTCGGCTTTCCTGGCTTAATAGCTACTCCATGAACGAATACACCTGGTTCTCCGAGTGATTGAATCACTTCAACTGAGTAGTCCTTCGTGCCGACAGAGCTGCCTCCAGAAACGATTAAGCAATCCACTTTAGCTAATAATTCCTTTGCCCTTTGTTCAAACTCTTCTCGGCTATCTTGAACGATTCCGCCATATTGAAAGGTGAACCCCCACCCTTTCACAAGTGCCCCGATTGTCATGCCATTCATATCTCTTACTTCACCTAGAGAGAGCTTTGCTGCTTCGATCGGAACAATTTCATCACCAGAGGATAGATAGCCAATTACTGGTTTTCGATAAACAGAAACTTCGATAATCCCTTGAGATGCAAGTGCACCTAGCTCTTGTGAGCGAAGCTTTGTGCCTTTTTCTAAAAGGATATGTCCCTTTTCCATGTCTTCTCCAACAGAAATTACATTTTCTCCTGGGGCAACTTGTCTGAAAATATTCAGTAACCCACTCATATCTTCACAATGTTCAATCATTACAACCGCATTACTGCCTTCTGGAAGCATCCCGCCTGTTGGGACATACATGGCTTCTCCCGACTGAAGTGAGCTTGATGGCACTTTCCCCATTTGGACTTCACCGACTAAATGAAGAAACCCAGGCAGACTCTCAGTGACACCAAATGTTTCCGATGCCTTTACCGCATATCCATCAACAGTTGAACGACGGAAGTCAGGGACGTTTTCTAAAGCCACTAAATCCTCAGCTAGAACATAGTGAAGCGCATCATAGAGTGGAATTTTTATCGTTTCAGTGATTGGTTGGATCTGCTCTCTAATTAAATTAAACGTTTCTTCTACAGATTTAACCTGAAAAAATTTCATTCGTAATCGCTGCTTTCTTTTGATTGATCAGAGGCTAACTGCAAAGCCTTCTCGAATTCTCCTGGATCATTCATATTGAAAAAATAATTTTCTTGAAATGCAAATGAAAGGGCCATTAAGTCCTCTTCCGTAACAATTTTCGTATTTACCTTTTGAAAAAACAGTCTAATACGCAATTCTTCCCTCTGTAGGGATTGGTTGATTTCCTCATGTACTTCCTTTCGATATGCTGCAAATAAAGGATGAAGCTGGCCAGAAATTCTAGGAACTGCTGCATCATGCTCATCCAATAGACGAAGCAGTATGTCACCTAATTGTGCTGATATAAATGGCATGTCACAGGCAACAACTAAATTCTTTACTGTCGTCGATGCATGTAACCCAGCATGAATTCCCGCAAGCGGCCCCATATCTGTCCATATATCCTTCACCATTGGGAGATCAAGAAATTCATAGTCCTCAAATTTATTTGTCACTATGATAATATTAGAAACGGTTTTTTGAAGTTCAGCTACAATCTTTTCAATGACGGTAGCCTCACCTATTTTCAATAGGGCTTTATTTGTCCCCATTCTACTGGATTTCCCACCAGCCATAATAATTCCTGTAGCTTTCAAGCCTCTCACCTTCTAGATTATTAATGAGCCTTTTGATTTTCATCCTCCGAAATGCCAAATCCCTTTTCTTGTGCAATAAAATCAAGATGGATACTCTTAACATCTAATAAGGTTGGAGATTCTTTCTTAAACATTTTCCTTGTATCAATAACCTTAGTATACCCTTTACATTTATGACATGCATGTATTTCAGCACTTTCGTCACCTTCAACTTTAAGAATGACTAGCTCATCCTCAGAACCGCAATGCGCGCAGCTAATTTTCTTCTCTTCCCATGCGTAATGACATCTTGGACATGACTGTTCTTTCTTCCCCTTCTTATTAAGAATGGCGAAGCGAGCAGGTTCTCCACAGGAAGAACAGCAATGGGTATGCTTCATTTCCTTTAATGTAGGCTCCAATTCAACCGTTGCTGCCTGCAAAAATGGACGCACTGCCTGTTCGGCTAAAAATATTGGCAGCCACTCAGGCAGTTCATGTTCTTCTGCCAAGTTAGCAAAGTAGAAATGATTAACCGTGATGGCTTCTTTAAACCATGTTTGTAGCATTTCAGCTGTTAACAGTTCTTTCAGCTTTTCCGCAGCATTCGTCACGTCTGAATTATTTTCCCCAATTAATTGCAGTAATTCTTCTATAAATTGTTGATATTGATTGATATTAATAGACAGGTCAAGCTGAGGAATAATCGGGGATCCTTCCTTCACCTGTTCTAGTCCATTTAATGAAATCTCAGAGATTTCTCCTCTCCACTTTTCATGTAAAGATTGAATCTCATTTTGAAGTTTCTCATATTTCTCATCAAGAACATTCGTTTTTGTCATCAGGAAACACCACTTTCTTTTCAGATAGTTGTTCATCGGCAAGAGAGGAAAAGGCTACCCTAAGTACAGGGTAGCTCTCTCAAATATGTTTTGCAATTGTCAAAAGGCTGATTACTAATTATGCATGCTTTTTCTTTTTTAATTCTTCTTCTTGTAATTCATCATACCAACGGCCATGATGGTCTTTTGCATATTCCTCAGACACATCTCCTTTTAGCATCCCTCTCATAGAAGGCTTTGCCGTTACAAGAGACATGTAAATATGGCCAACAGCAACTGCTGCAGCTAAACCTAGGCCAATGCTGTGCATTGGATATGCCCACATAATAATGGCATAAGGGAAGAATTGCGGGAACCACATAATAAGCCCTGAGCAAATAAGCATGATTGTTGTCAAAATCATTAAAATAGAGTTTACCTTTTCCCCAGCATTAAAGAAGTCCTGTTTTGGCACTTTTGCTTTCATTCCAAAGAATTCTCTAATAAATTGAGGGAAGAACATGAAATCATGCTTTTTCCAAGAAACAATATTTCTCGCCCAATTAACAAAGCCTTTCCAATCAAAAATAATCATAATCGGCAGTGGGAGCATAAAGGCAACCGCTGCAATTCTGTGTACAAGTCTTGCACCAGCCGGTCCTCCAAAGACTGGATATAACCAGTCAAAAAACTCCGTGTACATCGGCAAAGCTGAAATATATAAAACAAAGAATGCACCTGCGTTCACCCAGTGAGAGATTCTGAACCCTAGATTAAAACGTTTAACCGTTTTTTGATTTCCACTTTTATTCATGGTGATCTTCCCCTTCACTGGATTCATTCTTTTTATTCAGAGAGTTAGCGATAAATGAACCAATAACAGCCATTGTTGTTGCACCAAGCATTGCCTTTCCAATTGGCTGTGCGTAATCTTTCCAAACAACTTGAGAAAGAGCAACTTTTGGATTTTCTGGTAATCCATATGTTGATGGTTTATCTGCTAATAAATAAACCGTGTTTGTTCCTTTAATTCCTTGCGGGTTGTAAATATTCGCATTTGGATAGCGTTCCTTCACTTTCGCTAAACGTTCCTCGGCTGAAGCAAGAAGATCATCCTTATCTCCATATACAATGGCACCCGTATGACAGGCTGTTGCACAAGCCGGCTGCATGCCTTCTTCTAAGCGATCCGTACATTGTGTACATTTCTGTGCTTTTCTAAATTCTTTGCCGTTTTTATCAATATAGGTTGCCAGATTAATCGCATCAAATTCACATGCCTGTACACAATACCCACAGCCGACACATTTATCGTAATCTATAACAACAGAATCAAACTTCGTATGGCTAATCGCATCCTCAGGACATGCCTTTTCACATGATGCTTCCACACAGTGCATGCAAGAAGAGTGGCGGAAAAGCCAATCTAGTCCGCCATCCTTTCTTTCTTGCTCATTGAAAGTGATTACATTCCATGTATTCGCAGTGATTTTTTCATGAGATTGATAGCTTCCATGAAACTCTTCTATTTCTGATGGGAGGTCATTCCAGTTCTTACATGACACCATGCATGCACGACAGCCATCACATTTCGTTACATCGACAAATTTAATCGTTTCCATTATTTTGCCCTCCTAACATCGCATAGGAATGCTTTGTATTCTGGTATTGTTGAGTTTGCGTCTCCAATATGCGGTGTTAAGCGGTTTGCCGAGCCACCTGTAACGATTCCTTTATAGCCGAAATGCCATGGCATACCGATATGGTGGACTGTTTTTTCCTTTAATTTATACGGTTTAAATCGCTTTGTAACCATTGCATAAGCTTCAATTTCACCACGTGCGGATGAAACAACAATTTTGTCTTTATTCTTGATTCCCTTTTCAGAAGCCAATTCTTCACTGATTTCAACAAACATATGTGGAACAAGCTCTGCTAGCCACTCCTGGCTTCTTGTCATTGCCCCAGATTGCCAATGCTCAGATAGGCGATAGGTTGTAGCAACAATTGGATATTTCGATACATCCCCTTGTGCATTCATTTCTTCCTCACCGAATTGGACTGCAGGGTTTAATTGAACACTTGAGAATGAGTTTTTCATTGGATTTTCATATGGCTCATAATGCTCCGGAAGCGGCCCTTCATTAATTGATGCAAAGATGGCTCCTTTTCCGCCTGCCATCATAATAAATGGATCAATGAATGTTGGATCATCTGGCCCTTTTGTGACAACAAAGTCAGGAACATCATGTCCCTTCCACTTTCCTTCAAGTGCATTCCACTCGATCCCTACTCTATCCTTGCTCCATGCTTTCCCATTTAAGTCGGCACTTGCGCGGTTGTATAAAATTCGGCGGTTTGCTGGCCATGCAAAAGACCAATTTAAGAAGTTGCTCATGCCTTCATCCGTACTATCACGGCGTTTAGCTAGATTCTCATTTTCAGGATAGAAGCCACAGTAGATCCAGTTTCCACTACAAGTAGATCCATCGTCTTTTAAGTCCCCAAATATTTTCACTTGTTGTTTTGTCTTCATGTCGTACCCATTAATTTCTCGACAAACAAGATCAATATCAGGATGATCACTTTCCCCATAATCCCATGTCATTGCTTTCATCGGCATATCAGCTGGGTTGGAACTATTCTTGTACATATCTTTCAATTTACGTGCAAGCATGTGGACAATTTCCAAATCTGCCTTTGATTCACCTTTTGGCTTAATTGCTTGCCAACGATACTGCATCCAGCGGCCTGAATTTGTAACAGATCCTTCTTTCTCAAAAGAGCTGCTAGCAGGTAGGAAAATAACTTCTGTTTGAATCGATGCAGGGTCTGCTCCCGCTTCTTTTTGCCAGAATGATGAAGTTTCTGTTTCAAATAGATCGACCGCAACCATCCATTTCAGATTGCTAAGTGATTCGATTTCCTTTCCAGCATTTGGACCACCAACCGCAGGGTTTGACCCGAATAAAAGGAGACCTTCCAACTCTTTGCGATACATAGCATCAAATAAGCGCATAAATGAGTAGTTTCTACCTGCTGAAAGCTTCGGCAAATAGTCATAACCAAAGTCATTTCCTTTTGTTGCATTATCACCATAGAATGATTTCAACATGCTCGTATAGAACTTTGGCTTATTCACCCAGTACCCTTCTTTAGGTGTAATACGATCTAGGAAGCCTTGGTATGTGAAATCCGTTTCCGCAGTTGTTGGTACTTGCATATATCCTGGAACATTATCATATAGGAGTCCAAAGTCAGTTGAACCTTGAACGTTCGATTCTCCACGCAAGGCATTTACGCCACCGCCTTGAATCCCAATATTTCCAAGCAGAAGCTGAAGAATTGCGTAGGAACGGATATTTTGTGTTCCAACCGTATGCTGCGTTCCACCCATTGCATATAAAATCGTTCCAGCTTTTCCTACCTCACCTGTTGAAGCATATGTTTTACATATATCTAAATACGTTTCCTTCGCTGTACCTGTTACCCCGATTACTGTATCAATATCATAACGAGAGAAATGCTTCTTCATTAGCTGGAAAACACAGTTTGGGTCTTTCAATGTTGGATCTTGAAGCGTCTTTCCTTCTTCATCCTTCTTAAATGCCCATTTTGTCTTATCATAGCTTCTCTTGTCTTTATCGTAGCCACTAAACATGCCGTCTTCAAAAGAATACGTATCTTCTATAATGTAAGCAGCATTTGTATAAGCAGCTACATACTCTTTATGATACAGCTCATTTTCGAGAATATAATTAATCATTCCGCCGATAAACGGAATATCCGTTCCTGAACGCAGCTGTCCATAAACATTTGCCATTTGGGATGTTCTCGTAAAACGCGGATCGACAGAAATTAGTTTTCCGCCTTTTTCTAATGCTTTTAAAATCCATCTAAAGCTGATTGGATGATTCTCCGCTGGGTTTGCTCCAATGATCATTAAAACATCAGCATGCTTAAGATCGTTCCAGTGATTTGTCATTGCTCCACGACCGAATGTAGGTGCCAGACCGGCAACCGTTGAACTATGTCATATTCGGGCCTGGTGCTCGATAAAGGTTAACCCTAATCCAGCACGGAATAGTTTTTGTAATAAGTGACACTCTTCATTATCTAATGCCGCACCGCCTAAATAGGCAATTGAATCTGTACGGTTTACTGTCAGACCATTTTCTTTATGAATAAATGTACGGTCTCTTGTTTCTTTAATGTTTTTTGCTACTTTATCAAGTGCGAAATCCCAGTCTACCTCTTCCCACTTATCAGCACCAGGTGCACGGTATAAAGGCTTTGTTATCCGTTTTTCACTTGTGTAGACTTGACGGACAGTTGTCCCTTTACTACATAGGCTACCTTCATTAATTGGATGATCTGGATCTCCCTCTGTATAGACCACATCATCACCTTTAGAATAAACTAATATTCCACAGCCAACTGCACAATATGGACAAATAGTTGGTGTCGGCTTCAGCTCAGCAATCTTAAACTCTTTTGATTTTGCTTGAGCTCCTTTCTCATCAAACCCTAGCTCAATAACAGCAAGGGTAGCTGCTACAGCACCTGATATTTTCAGGAACTGTCGTCTTGTCATTTCCATCTAAATTCCCCCTATTCAAACAATCTAACTCTATCTATCAAAATCCATTTTCAATTGGATGAACCACTGCAGTTCTTTCTTCAAGATCATTTATGACCCTTCCAAACGAAGAATACGATATAGACATTCGACCTCGTAAATAACCAACTACTTCAATATTTAAATATTTTGCTAGCTGAACAGCCTGTTTCGTCGCAGCTGTTCTTGATCCGATAACCGGAAAACCAAACTTTGCTGCTTTTGATAACATTTCATAAGAAACTCGGCCAGTTGTCAGCAGGATTAACTCCTCTGGTCTACAATTTGTTCGAAGGGCGTGTCCAATGATCTTATCAACGGCATTATGTCTGCCTATATCTTCTCGAACCGTTATTTCCCCATTTGGATACACAATACAAGCACCATGCATCCCACCTGTTTCTGCATATAGTGGAGAAAGTTTTGCAAACTCACTTCGTTTCTTCAAAATATAACTTAATAAGTAAGTAGTCTCAGAGTGAATCTTCGTAAACGTTTTCACATCTGTCATGGAGAAAAATGTAACACCTCTCCCACATCCTGCTGTATAATGCTTCTTCTTCGAAAAGATTGTTTCAGGATCAAACCCTTCCGTTAAAGTAACCGCAAGTGTCCCTGAATCTTCATCACATTGAATGGACTGTATATCATTGGCTGCTTGGATCATTCCTTCTGAAAATAAATAACCATGAACCCAGTCCTCTAAATCCTGATTGGTCAACTGAAAGACCGCTACTTCAAACCCATTTATTTTAAGTGTAATTGGATACTCTTCAGGACATCCCTTTTTATTCATCGTTCCACCCCTTTGCACATGGAATGAACCCCGTCATAAGTAAAAAAAATAATGAGATTAATGCAAAAATTTATTTCTTGGTACGAAATAATAATATATGGATTAGGATCGATCTTCAGTAACATTTGTCACGATAAATTGATTGAAATCTTACAATTTATCTTTATTCACAATTTCGTCATAAATTATTGTGAACTTTTTGTGACAACACCCTTATGAAATAAAAAACTTGTCTTCACACATTTCCTTCAATGGGCGAATACTATAACATAAAGCATTTTATAGGTTATTCGTTGAAAAGATCGCAGCTCTTTATTAGAGGAGGAATACGATGCCAGTATCGATTATTTTTAATCAAATAGCGGTAAATGCGATTAGCGGGAATGGGACTGTAGCAACAGGTCAAAATAATCAAGAGGATTGGTCTGTTCAGGGGAAAGTGAATATGGCTGCTGGGCAACAAATTGGCTTATCTGCAATCACAGGTAATCTTAATATCATTTGTGATAATGATCTTGTAGATGCACCAATCAATACGCCTGATATTATGAGTCCTCAGCCGAATGTACAGTTCTAGATGCGGTTATGAAAATTGAATTTGATTCCATTACAATTAATCATATGAGTGGAAATGCTGGGGTTTTTACAGGTTCAAATATTCAATTAAACTGGAAGTCACAAATAAAGGAGAATAGTGCGATGGGAACAGTAATCGGAGATATGAATCGCCTTACACATAATATCAACGTCGTATATGATAATGATGCGATTGACATGCCAATTAAAAATGAACCATCGTCGAATAGCTAAGGAAAGAGGAAGGGCTAAGACTGGCTGAATGCTGCTATTTTACTTCATAGACAGAAGCAGTGCTTTCAAACCGCTTAATAAATGAAAGAGGGAGACTACTAGCAAAACTGAATTCATAAAGTCATTATCAAGCTAAATCGTTTTTGTTTAAAAATCACACAGTAAAAAGCAGAGGTTTAGTCTCCTCTGCCTTTTTTATATTATATTTTTCACCTCTTCAACTAACGAGGTGAAAAAATGAAGCTTGCTAAAGAACGTCCTGCTTATAACCTCACTTCCATCTAAATATGATGTCTTGTCCTTAATGCGAGAAACCAGCTAAAGGAAAATAAGCGGAGTAATTCCGCTTATATACATAATGAAGCTCATTTTGGATGAAATAAGCGGAGTTTTTCCGGTTATCCAGTGGAAAATTGCCCATTATTGAAAGTTTTGGAGTCAATAGGCGGAATTTTTCCGCTTATTGATGGTTTTTTTATAAAAAATTACGAATTAAGCGGAATTTCTCCGTCTATTTTATCAGCTTGACTGCTCTCATGCTCATCCTGATCCCCCAACCAACTAGCGCTAGATAAGGAAATCACCACCTATAACTGCATTAGTCTCCTGCTTTCATTTTTTCTTCTATAAGCTCTTGTATCCATGCAGGAAGCGCTGACTCATCCTTATGAACAAGTAAATCCATTACGGCTGCATCATTTAATAATGAACGTAAGCCTTCGATTGTGTTTCCATCTCCACTTATGCTTCCGAAGCCTTGGCTATGTTTTTTATAGCTCTCGAATCCAGATGGGGCATTATTGCCGAAATTTACACATGAAGCACCTTCCACTGTCCCAATCCGAATTGTCCCAATAAAAAAATTAGGGGAAAGAAGTGTCATCCCTTATCCTCCTTATTCTTTAATGAAATGGAATAGCCAGCCTTCGTCGTTTTTATCCCCTTGCCTTCTTCTGCCGAATGCTTATTTTCCCCATTTTTATCCTTAATGCTTACCCCGAAGTTATTCCCAACATTTAGCGCACCACTTAACTCTTCAATATCAATTTGATCAAGATGAAAGTTTAATTGGTCAAGAGCAGGATGATTAATATCTACTTTATCAATATGGAAATGGTACTCCGTCTTTTGGTTTTTTAAGCTTTGAACACTTGCTTGCAAATCATTCAATTGCTGCTTCAATTCATGTAAGGAAGGACTGTCTTTCTCTTTTCTTTTCTTATGCCAAAACAATGAAATCACTCTGTTTCTGAGCTTTGTGTCTTATTTTTTACCGTATGAATATTATTGAAAACAAGATTGTGATCGCCAATGATTGCCCCATTTCCTTCGGCTTTACGAATGGATGATGAAAATTTATGTTGAAAGTTATTCCCGGAAAAGACAGCCGATGAGTCTTTCATACGGTCAATTGTAAATTGCTTGAATTTAATAGTTGCCAATTCCATTCACCTCCCATTCACTATTCGAAGCAAATATCAATGATTTCTTCACTCTTTACTTTCTTAATCTTTATCTCAAGAAGGCCATTTTGGTATTTTGCCAAAACATCCTTAGCTGTAAAAGAAAAGGGAATCGGTATCTTCCGCTCAAAAGGACCCGTATATCGCTCATTTATAATGATGCTCCCCTTCCTTTTAGAAAAGAGTTCGGAGATCGTTCCTATAATAATGATATTCATGCCGCTTTGCTTAATTTTGATATCTTGAATGGAATGCAAGCCTGGCAATTCAACTAAGATGATTCCTTCATCTGGTAATTCATATAGATCAATAAGGGGTCCCTTCTTTGGAAAAAGCTGCTGAAAATCGTTCCAAAATTCTTGCCCCAGAACATCTTCCGCACCCTCGGGAAGCTTTGACCAGCTAAATTTCCCTGATTTCCCCGTCATAAAAACCACCTCATAGCATTTATATGCGAAGATATGGGAGAATATTAGAGAGGACTGCATCGACTGCTGAAATATTTAGGTAAAAATCATTGAATACTGTTTCTCGCTATATTGATTATTGCTATAATTAGTAGCAGAAAAACTCATCATCACAATAATCCATGCCTTCTAAGGGGGAATTTGACATGACAATAAAAAAAGTCTTAACAATTGCGGGTTCAGATACTAGTGGAGGTGCAGGCATTCAGGCTGACCTTAAAACTTTCCAAGAGCTTGGTGTATATGGAATGACAGCCCTTACGACCATCGTAACAATGGATCCGAAAAACAACTGGAACCACAACGTATTCCCAATTGCTTTAGAAACTTTAGAAACACAAATAGAAACGGTTCTATCAACTGGAATCGATGCAATGAAAACAGGAATGCTCGGTTCAGTCGAGATCATTGAGCTTGCTGCTAGAGTGATTGATGAAAATAAATTGGATAAAGTCGTTATTGACCCCGTTCTAGTATGTAAAGGGGAAGATGAAGTTCTTCATCCTGAAACAGCGGATGCATTAAGGGAAATTCTTGTCCCACGCGCAACCGTTGTTACGCCTAACTTATTTGAAGCATGGCAATTGGCTCAAACAGGACCGATTAAGACTGTGGATGATATGAAGGAAGCGGCAGTAAAAATTCATGAACTTGGTGCAAAATATGTGCTCATTAAGGGCGGAAGCAAGCTAGATCATGAAAAGGCAGTTGACCTTCTATATGATGGGAAGGAATTCAGACTGTTTGAAAGTGAACGAATTGAAACAACGTACACACATGGGGCCGGCTGTACATACGCTTCAGCTGTTACAGCAGAGCTAGCAAAAGGAAAATCAGTTGTTGAAGCAGTAGAAATTGCGAAGGACTTCATTACAGCGGCAATCAGCCACGGATTTAAACTAAATGAATTTGTCGGTCCAACAATGCATGGAGCGTATCGCCGCTTTGGTGCTGGACGCATCGAAGCTGAACAACTTAAATCATAATGAACAAAAGCGCAAGCGCCTAAGGTCTGCCGTACAAAGTGGATAACTGCTCCTCTCGATAAAGGAAACACGGTGAGTGATACCGTGCTTGACGCAATCGTTGCGGAGCAGTACTGAAATTTGATAGGCGCTAGAGCTGGATGGAAACATACTTATTCACAAGCTATAAACAAAAGCAAATTTATAGTTTCCTAAGTAACAGGAAAATAAACAGAGTCAATCGACTCTGTTTATTTCGCTTTTTCAGTGTTTTTTAGTAAAATAAAACGCATATGATGAAATGAATTTATGTGTAATGGAAGGGGATTCGAATGGAACCGGTTATAATTGATCAGGTACAAAAGGAAATCGATCGCTTTGCCCAAAGGGAAGTGTATATTCATCTTGAAACAACAAATGGGGCGTATGCTTCTCATTTCGATGAGTCCTTTTTCTCTTCGGGTGCCTATATACGAAATGCCCATCTTCAATATGAGCATGGGAAAATCAAAGGAAGTGGCCCTTTTCGTATTGGCCTGAAAATGAACTTTGGCTGGGTGTATGCTGAAGGAATTACTCATTTTGAAGTAGATGAAAAAGGGAGACTTCTATTAGCTGGACATGATTATAGTGGCAAGCTTGCTGTTTCCTTACAAATAGGTGAAGAGCCATTTTAGAAATGGACGATTTAATTCATGAAAGGAGCATTCAAGATGGAAAATGAAAGACATGTATTAGTTGTCTTCCCACATCCAGACGATGAAGCATTCGGTGTATCAGGAACGATCGCATCATATACAAAGCGGGGCACACCTGTTACATACGCCTGCCTGACACTAGGTGAAATGGGAAGAAATATGGGCAATCCGCCTTTTGCGACACGAGAATCATTGCCACATATCCGTAAAAAGGAACTACAAGATGCAGCAAATGTCCTTGGAATTACCGATTTACGAATGCTTGGCTATCGCGATAAAACGGTAGAATTCGAGGATGAAACTGTCCTTTCTGCCCATATGGGGGCAATCATTGCAGAACTCAACCCATCGTTAATTATTACGTTTTACCCTGGATATGCTGTTCACCCTGACCACGATGCAACAGGTGCTGCTGTCATTCGAGCAGTAAGGGAAATGCCAGAAGCAAGTCGGCCAAAGGTTCATTGTGTGGCCTTTTCGAATAATTGTGAAGAGGATATTGGCCAAGCAGATATTGTGTACAATGTGAGTGAAGTGGCCGATCAAAAGGTTGCTGCCATTAAAGCACATGTGTCACAAACACAGCTAATGGTTACAGATATGACAGAAAAGCTTAAAAATCAAGATCCTGAAGTGATGGCTAGAATCCATAATGAGCGATTTTGGACATATCACTTTTAACTTAGTACTTCCTTTATAAGAAAAGCGCAAGCGCCTAAGGTCTCGCCGTACAAACTGGAAGGCCTTCGACTGAGATAAAGGAAACACGGTGAGCGTCAACGAACCGATGTTGACGCAATCGTTGCGGAGGAGACCTGAAGTTTGATAGGCGATAGGCGCTGGAGCTAGACGCAGAACATGTCTCAAAGTTATCTACAACATTTTAATTTATAATTTCCTTAACAATGAAAAAAGCAGCTTTCACTTATTCGTGAAAACTGCTTTTTATCGTTTTATAAAGCCTTCTCTTCTATTTCTTTTTCAAGCATATTCTTTAAGTTCTCAAGCTGGTAGCCGTCTTCTCGTTTGATCATCTTAACAATCATCGGCTTCGATAATCTCATTCTTAAGCCTGTTGTTTTAATAAATGCCTCAAACTCTACCTGAGTTCCTTCTTCAATCTCATGAAACATATACTTGTATTCAACAATTAGCCCATTTGAGTTGCTTCTAGAAGTAAAGGATCGGTTTTGCTCATATTGAACATATTCAACCTCTGCGTACACGTTCTTCCCTCTAACTAACCGCGTTTCCTTAAATTTTGTTCCTGCTCCAATTTCTCCATCTGTTAGCTTTTCCATTTTAACAACAATCGGCATGACTTCATGGACATTTTCCATGCCTGACATATAGTTAAATACTTCGTCGATTGGTTTTTGAATAATTACACTTGAACGGAAATCTGCCATCTGCACGCACACCTCAATTATTCCTAGCATTTTCCTATATTATAAACAAAAAAACAGAATCCTCCTAGAATCCTGTTTTAGAAATTTATAATTTATTATGAACGAGGGCACAGAATTTACACCAATCTGTAATAACGATTGTTTTCCCTTTTATTTCAATGATTTCATCTTTTCTCAATTTAGAGAAGACCCTGCTCACACTTTCTCTAGAGGTACCAACTAATGTCGAGAACTCTTGAACAGTAATTGGAAGTTCAATATACATACGGTTGCAGCGATTTGCTCCAAATTTCTCTGCCAAACGATCCAATGTTCGAATTGTTTTCATATACACATCTAAGAGTGCCATATCTCTTAAAATGGAAGTCATGTCACGCAGCTGTTCACTCATATAACGGATAATCTGCACTGACATTTCTGGTGAAAGCATTAACTCCTGCTCTAAATCCTCTGTCTTTAAGAAGTATATTTCTCCCTCTTGAATCATTGTCGCAGTTGCTGGGTAACACATTCCTTCCGCATTGAAGAGACATGCCTCAGCAAAAATTTCGCCCTTTTTCTTAATACAGGTGATTAATTCATTCCCTTGCTCATCTTGCTTTGTTAGCTTGACAATTCCTGAATAGACAAAGAATACACCCTGTGCCTCTTCATACTCTGAAAATATTTGCTCTGCCTTCTTATATGGCCTTTTTATAATTCGATTATCAATTAATTGTACCGACTGCTTAGGGAGATTCTTAAACACTTCAATCTTACTTAGAAACTCTTCAATAGTAGACTGCTGAGCAGCACTAGAATAATTCATGTTTATTTCTCACCTCAACCTTCCTTTATCTTAATCCTATTTTAACTAAGTGAATATATGATGCATGTGATTTTTTTCACACTTATTATTTGCATCCTTTCGTTACATACTAACTTTATATGTGAATTCTTTCTTATTACTTGATATATGGATTCTAGAAAACCTTTGCTACTGGAGAAAAACATGGTTCACAATTTCTTCACTACCCATTCACAGTTCATTCACAAGACGACTTAATAATGTGAACTTAATCACAGGATGACACATTTATGAAAGTTAGGATAACTTTATACCAACTTTAGAGGAGGGAAAGCATGAAAAAACCTTTAATTATTTTTATCATTAGTGCGCTTATCGGCCTCGGCCTTGGATATTTGGTATTTGATGTGATTGGTTCTGATGACTCCGAACCAGAAGTAGCAGTGAACGATACAAATACCCCTAAGCCTGCTGAAGAAGAAACAGATACTACGGGTGATTCAGTAGCTGCTTCAGACGACAATATTCTACAAGCAAAAGGCTGTTTAGGCTGTCATGCGGTTAATGGATTGAACCTTGAAGGTGGAGCAACTGGTCCTGATTTAACTCAATCATTTAACAATGTAGAGGGCAAACATGGCAAACCACTTGCTGAATTTCTGAAGGAGCCAACTTCTGCTGTCATGTCAAGCGTGATTAGTGGCAATCCATTAACGGATGAAGAAATTGAGCAAATTGTTCAGGAACTACAAAAGGCTGCGGAATAATAATCTAGCCAGATAACTAAAACAAAAAAAGGCGGTGCAGTATTTTATGAAAAATTGGATTCCTGCTGCTACTGGTTTAGTCGCCGGTGTCTTAGCAGCAACCGTATTCTTTGCAGACTTTTCGTCAGGTCCATCTGGTTCTGCTACGAATGATCATGCAAATAAGACAAATGCGGAAAAAGTTTATGTCCCTTTTGGAGAAAAGGATGAGTATTATTTAATGGCATCTGGTGGACACTCTGGACAAATGTTCATTTACGGTGTTCCATCTATGCGTCATATTCGAACTGTACCAGTTTTCTCTCCAGACTCTGCTACTGGATACGGATTTGACAAACATACAAAAGAATTAATGGGTGACTATAATTGGGGAGATCTTCACCACCCTGCATTATCAGAAACAGATGGTGACTATGATGGGAAATACTTGTTTGCAACGGACGTAGGAAATAGCCGTGCGGCAGTAATGAATCTAGAAACATTTACAACGAGAGATATTATAGATGTTCCTAACACAAGCGGTCCTCACTGTGCAGCATTTGTAACACAAAATACGGAGTATATGTTTCTCCCAACTCGATTCGCTGTTCCAATTGGAAGTGAATATGCAAGCTTAGATGATTACAGTGAGAAATATCGCGGGGTGATGTCCGCTGTCACATTTGATGAAGAAAATGAAAAATTGAACATCGCTTATCAAGTCGCTCTTCCACCATGGTCTTATGATTTATCTGATGCCGGTAAAAAGATGTCTGCTGATTGGGCTGTTATGACAACTTACAATACAGAAGAAGCAACAACCAATCTAGAAATTAATGCATCACAAGCTGACCGTGACTACATTGTGTTATTCAACTGGAAAGAACTAGAACAAAAGATTCAAGATGGTGACTACGATGAAGTAACTGGCCAAAAAATGATCTTCCCTGAAAAACATAAAGGCGGCATCTATCTTGTCCCTGTTGCTAAATCTCCACATGGAGTCGACGTAACACCAGATGGCGAGCACTTTATTGCATCAGGAAAACTAGCTCCTGCAATGACCGTGTTCTCATTCCAAAAAGCATTTGATGCAATTGAAAACGAAGACTTTGCTGGTGAACGCAACGGAATTCCAATTATTAATTATGATTCCGTTATGGAAAGAGAAGTGGATCCTGAAAATGCCCTTGGGCCGCTTCATACTCAATTTGATGACAAAGGCATGGCATATACAACGATGTTCATCTCTTCTGAGATTGTGAAATGGGACCCTAAAACGGGTGAAACATTAGACCGTGTTCCAGTTCAATATTCTCCTGGACACTCTGTTGCTGCTGAAGGAGATACAGTTAACCCAGATGGCAAATACTTAATTGCTCTAAATAAAATTGCTAAGGATTCTTATTTATCTGTAGGACCTTCGCACCCAGAATCCATGCAATTAATCGATTTAACTGGCGATAAGATGGAAGTCATTCAATCGGCACCAGTTAACCCTGAACCGCATTATGCACAGATGATTAAGGCTGACAAAATAAAGACAATCTCTATATATGAAAAAGAAGAGAACAATCCTTTAGCTGCTTATAACCAAGAAGATACTCGAATTGAACGTAAAGGCAATGAAGTTCATGTATACGGAATCGCAATGCGTTCAAAATTCATCTTTGATGCAAAAGCAGAAAGACCAGATGTAATTGAAGTAAATGAAGGCGACAAAGTATTCATTCACTTAACGAATATTGACTTTGACCAAGACATTACACACGGCTTTGCAATCAATAGTTATGACTTAAATATGGAAGTACAGCCTGGACAAACAAATACAATTGAATTTACTGCTAATAAAGCAGGTACTTACCCAATGTATTGTACAAACTTCTGTTCAGCATTACACCAAGAAATGACTGGATACTTCTTAGTAAAACCAAAGAGCTAATAACAAATATTAAGCAATATCGCATTTTATGATTTCTTAAACAGAAAAAGGACAGGGTATCAATCTTGATTGATGCCCTCCCTCCTTTTCATTTAGAAAGGCGTGTTTACATTGAATGGAAAGCGACTTTCCGCCGTTTCATCTTTTCTATTAGTAGCTGCTACATTATTAATCGTTGCCTCTCTATTCTTCCCATGGTGGAAAATGGAGTTTTTCGCTCCGCAATATCCTGAAGGATTAAATATTATTGTGTACCCCGATAAGCTTGAAGGGGAAATTGATATTGTCAATGGATTGAACCATTACATCGGAATGGCCAACTTTAGTGAAGAAAACTTTCC
The DNA here is from genome assembly GCF_017874625.1 of Cytobacillus eiseniae. Taxonomy (GTDB): domain Bacteria; phylum Bacillota; class Bacilli; order Bacillales; family Cytobacillaceae; genus Cytobacillus; species Cytobacillus eiseniae. The sequence continues at coordinate 22,327 of NZ_JAGIKZ010000038.1, forward strand.
TGAGCTGCAATATCTCTCTTATTTAATTGGCGGTCTTGCATTTCTTGTGTTAATGACTGCTATCATTAGGAGAAAGTCCTTCCTATACTTTGTTATAGGAATATTTGTTATTGGAGGCCTGCTCGGCGTGTGGGATTTAAATCGCTGGCTCAAAAACTTTGGTACAGAATTAGATCCGATGGCCCCTATAAAAGTAGATCCATTCGTTCCACCCATTATAGGAGAAAATACACTAGCAAACTTTGTGACCTATAGCCATCTTGGGCTAGGAACTTATTTAGTGATTGCCGCCTTTATTCTCCTATTAATTCCTTTATGGAAGGATCGGCAAAAATGAGAATGTCCATACGCTTACTCTTCCTGCTGTCGCTAATTGTTATATTCATACCAAGTAAAGGTCTTGCATCAGAGAATCTTCAAGCCATTATTGATTCTGCTGACGACGGGGCGGTTATCCAACTCGAAAATAAGACGTATGAAGGCAATATTGTCATTAACAAACAGATTGAAATCATTGGAGATAAGAAAACCGTCATTAAAGGGGACGGAACAGGCAATGTCGTCTCTATTCGCTCCCCTTATGTAACAATAAGGAACTTAACCGTAACGAATAGTAGTTTAGATCGGAATAGTTCAGAAGAATATGCGGCTATCAAAGTGTATACCGATCATAACGTAATTGATAGTGTAATTATTAAACACTTTTTTCACGGTATTTATCTTAGCCAGGCCCATTTTAATACCGTTCAAAACTCGGAAATCACTGGATTAGGCAAAGGACAGATCGCTAATCAAGGCAATGGGCTTCATGTTTATTATGCGAATGATAACATATTAAAAAATAATGTAATCGAAGGCACAAGAGACGGAATGTTCTTCGATTATGCAAATCGGAATCAAATGAACAATAATCGCATTAGCGAGACACGTTATGGATTACATTATATGTATTCAGATCATAATGCTTTTGAAGGGAATACGTTCACCTTTAATACTGGTGGTGCTGCCATTATGCACTCCAGAGGGATTAAGCTTGAAAATAATCAATTCATCTTCAACTATGGGCATAAATCATTCGGACTGCTCCTTCTTTCCGCAATCGATACCGTAATTGAAGAGAACACATTTTTTCTGAATCAACGTGGATTATATATTGATCAATCGACGAACAGCCTAATAAAAAATAACCAAATTATTAAAAATCAAATTGGAGTCGAGCTTTGGGCAAGCTCCAATGAGCAAAACTTTACTTTAAATACAATTGACGAAAACACACTTCCCGCAGTAACACTTGGCGGTCAGGGAAGAAATGAATGGAGTGTCGATCAGAAAGGAAATAATTGGGGGAAAACCTTCCCTGTACTGGATCTCAATCAAGACGGAATTGGTGACCAGCCTATTTCCTATCAATCTTCTTTATACGAACTGATTGAAGATCAGGAATTAACATACCTATTCCTAAAAAGTCCCGCAGTAGCCGTTTACGAAAAGCTAAATCAGTTTTTTAATAAAAATGAGACGATGTTTGAAGATCCATTTCCATTAGTAAAGAATGACCATCCGTCCATTCATTGGATCTGGTATGTACTCGCTAGTCTTTTGATCTTAACCGTTATTTCAATAAAAGGGAGACATCAACTATGCATTATATTTGGAAAGAATGGAAGGAAAACATAAAAGGAAAGGGATTATGGTTATCTTTTGGGATCATCATTCTTGTTTCAGTCGGTTTATTGTTTAAATCCTTCACTCTTTCCTTTGACCAAGGATTTTATGTTCTTTTAATCAATTTATTCGATGCTTTCGTTTATTTCCTCCCCTTATTATGTTTATTTTTAGGGGCCTTTAGTATTTTTCAAGAAAAAGAGCAAAAAACACTGATTATGCTTTTGACGAGACGAGATTCCTTTACTAGCTTTCTCTTTAAAAAAAGCCTTGCTGTGCACTCCATGCTTATTGTGCCCATCTTCCTATGGTTCTTTGTCTATTTAATACCAGCAAAGTTTTTCTTTCAAGTAGATTTAAAGAGCTATTTTGCATTTCTCGTTTCTATTATATGTATAATCGTCGTCTATACACAGATCGGATTATTAATCGGCAGCATTAGCCGTTCGAGAATGCAAATCGTTGGTTTTACAATTGGCATTTGGTTTTACTTTTTCTTTATACATGACTTTATTCTGATGTCCTTTCTTCCAGATATCTCTTATGAAAATGTAAAACTATTCTCGGCTGTCTATTTTTTAAATCCGATTCAAGCCGCTCGAATGTTTCTTGAATCATCATTAGGGGTATACTCGTTTGACCATATGTCCAAGCTTTTAAAATCATTCATGTGGTTGAAACCAGGTGTATTCCTTCTCGCAAATGGAAGTATATTACTCGTTGTATCTTTTATTATTGCTATCATCTTTCATCGTAAGGAGGGATCCGAATGATTGACATTCAAAATCTCCATCAATCCTATGGAAATAAGACCGTTCTGGACGATGTAAACCTAACGATCGAAAAGGATGAGGTTTGTGCATTAGTCGGAAGAAATGGGGCAGGAAAATCAACATTGATTAATAGCTTACTCGGCATTCTTCCTATAAAAAAAGGAACGATCACCATTAATGGGATTACACTCACGAAAAAGAGCCGTCCGCAAAATGAAATTGGGTATTTACCTGAAAAATTCATGCTCTATCCATTGTTAACAGGATTAGATAATATGCGATTTTTTGCTAGGGCTGTTTCGAACCAAGTAGATGAAACACGGATCGAAAAGGTGCTAAAATCAGTGAACCTTTGGGAAGATCGAAATACCGTCATTAACGGGTACTCAAAAGGGATGCTCCAAAGATTAGGTCTTGCTGTTACGTTGTATCAAGATTCGAGCATCTTAGTGCTTGATGAACCAACAAGCGGTCTTGACCCCATCGGCCGTAAAGAAATTTTGGAAGCTTTAAAGGCTTTAAAAAATAAAACGATCCTGCTCTCTTCCCATCATATGGACGAAATCAAACAGCTTTGTACCCATGTTGCCTTTTTAGATGAGCGGAAAATGACGAAATACACGGTGGAGGAATTTCTTCAAACTCAAAAATTAGGAGAGAATGACAAATGAAAAAGATACGAATCGGCATTAGCTTCATTCTACTGATTATGCTAGCCGCTTGCAGCTCAGGTAAAGACTTAGACATTACGGTTGAGAAAGACCTCTACTATCAAAAGGATAAAAGTGGAGAATTTGCTATTAAGGTGACCAACAAAGATGAACCTGTTGGGGACTTAGACATTACTGCTGAATTTGCTATGGTGAATATGGATCATGGCAAATATGAAGTAACTTTTGATGAAGGAGAAAAAGGCATCTATTCTAGTGAAGTAGAGCTGCCAATGGCTGGAGAGTGGGAAATTGTTTTCACGATCACTGAAGATGGAAAAACCACTGAAAAGGTACTCGAATATGATGTGAAAGAACCCGAGGGAGTAGCAACAATCAACGGAGAATGGGTTACAACAGAAGATATCGAATTTTACCGATTCATTAATAAGCTTCATATCGAAATTAATCGGGAACAAGCAGAAGAAAAGTATGAAGGAAAAGAATTGGAAGGAACTTTAGCCAATTTGGATGATCAAGAAGAAGCGGTTCAAGATCAAGATACGTTATTAACGCAAATTATCCGCCTTCGTTCTGTTGCATTGCTCGGTTTAGAAAAAGGCCATGAGGCTTCTAGCGACGAAATCAGCGAAGCAATCGAAAGTGTCCGCGAACAATATGGCCAGTCACAAGCAGCTCAAAATCTAATTAAAGAATTTGGGGAGGATAAATTTTGGGCTAAACAAGAAAAACAATACGAATTGATCGTCCTTACCCAAAAGGTGCAAACCGACCTCATCAATCAAGTAAAAGAGAAAAATCCTGAAGTCAATGAACAAGAAATACTTTACCAAGCCCAAAAACAATACGAGGAACTTCTAGTATCACAAGTTAGCTCCTTGAATATCGTTATTCTTTAATCGTACTAGACTGTTCGTGAGAGTTACTGTCTGAAAATCAAGATTGAACGAAAAGAGGCGGCCAAGAGTTAGGAACATGCAACTTTTTGGGCGCCTCTTTTTTACTAAGTATTTCTTGATTAACGCAACCTGCAATTCATGAATGTATATTGGTTCTTATTAAATATAGACATCCATTTGATGGACAAAAATGAAAATGCTAATTTTGCCCACTACTAAAAGAAGTTGATGAGGCAATTAAATGAACTTTGCTAAAGAATATCCCTGCCTATAACCGATCTTTCATCTAAATAAGATGTCTTGATCTTAATCGAGTAACAGGCAAAAATAAAATAAACCAGCTAATAGTTTGTCAACATTTTTCATTTAAATAAATTTTTATTGTGTGGTATTCTAAAAATAAGCAAGCCAAATAACCTTCCATTAGAACAATTTTGGAAGGTTTTAGTTTATTTAGATAGCTTTGCAAT
>NZ_JAGIKZ010000039.1 GCF_017874625.1 Cytobacillus eiseniae
GATCAAACTCTCCAATAAAGAGTTGATTAGCTCTAAAATAAAAAATAAGTTTAAACGTTGACGTTTTTTGTTCGTTCAGTTTTCAAAGAGCAATAATTTAAGTTTGGAGCGGGTGAAGGGAATCGAACCCTCGACAACAGCTTGGAAGGCTGTGGTTTTACCACTAAACTACACCCGCATATTATTATGGTATTTGTATGGTCGGGAAGACAGGATTCGAACCTGCGACCCCTTGGTCCCAAACCAAGTGCTCTACCAAGCTGAGCTACTTCCCGATTTAGAACATTAAGATATTTTTTAATTTTTAACTTAATTTAAAGTGGCGCGCCCGAAAGGAGTCGAACCCATAACCTTCTGATCCGTAGTCAGACGCTCTATCCAATTGAGCTACGGGCGCATTTGTAAAGCAACTTTTATAGTATAATTCATTCTATTTGGAATGTCAACATCTTTTTTTGAGTGCGGCCGAGAGGACTTGAACCTCCACGGGGTTGCCCCCACTAGGCCCTCAACCTAGCGCGTCTGCCATTCCGCCACGACCGCGAAAATAAATAGAATAAATGATGCGGGTGAAGGGAGTCGAACCCCCACGCCTCGCGGCGCTAGATCCTAAGTCTAGTGCGTCTGCCAATTCCGCCACACCCGCAATATTTAGATAACAAGATTCAGATATAAACTGTCAGAATTAATGTGATTGTTTTAGAAACAAATTCCTCATTTAAACTTCCAACTTCTGATTTCTCATTTTTAAAATGGTGAGCCATGAAGGACTCGAACCTTCGACCCTCTGATTAAAAGTCAGATGCTCTACCGACTGAGCTAATGGCTCGATATAAGATTTTGTTTCATAAATATTGTTTGTAATCTGACAGATGTTCCAAAGCTCTGCGTTCTTTGTCACAGATTGCTATTCGGGGATGTTTCGCTTCGGACTGCAATCTGCTCTACCGACTGAGCTAATGGCTCGAAAAAAAATGGCTGGGCTAGCAGGATTTGAACCTACGCATGTCGCAGTCAAAGTGCGATGCCTTACCGCTTGGCTATAGCCCATTAATAATAGCTTATAAAATTAACAAAAGTAATAAATGGCGGTCCGGACGGGACTCGAACCCGCGACCTCCTGCGTGACAGGCAGGCATTCTAACCAACTGAACTACCGGACCAATTAATATAATCATTTTTCAAAGTGACCCGTACGGGATTCGAACCCGTGTTACCGCCGTGAAAGGGCGGTGTCTTAACCGCTTGACCAACGGGCCATAAAAAGGAATCTGGCGGAGAAGGAGGGATTTGAACCCTCGCGCCGGTTACCCGACCTACACCCTTAGCAGGGGCGCCTCTTCAGCCTCTTGAGTACTTCCCCATAAATAAAATGGCTCCGCAGGTAGGACTTGAACCTACGACCGATCGGTTAACAGCCGATAGCTCTACCACTGAGCTACTGCGGAAAATCATTATATCGTCTTTTCGACTCTTCCTATTATAAAAACCTGCAAATAAAAAGTCAAGAAGTTTTATTGAAAAAATTACTTTCCTCAAAATAACTATTCTCTTTTCTCTAAATGCCCTCTGCACTTCCCACAAACATATTTATTTGTATTAATATGTCTTTTCCTTTCATACACTTGCCCACAGGTCTTACAGAAATAATGAATTAAATTCGTAATTTCCTTTCTCCCTTTTCTCTCCGGCAGTGGAGAACAAAAGCGTGGAGCATCCACTTGCTTCATTAAACTTTTAAAATCTTGATCACGATGTTTATACCCTTTCCCCTCAATATGCAAATGGTAATGACAAAGCTCATGTTTAATTATCCCGAATAACTCATTTTGACCGAGCTGTTCTAAGTACTTTTTATTTATTTCTATATGATGACTGCTGAGCATGTATCTGCCACCAGTCGTCTTAAGCCTGGAATTAAAATAAGCTTTATGATTAAATCGTTTGCCAAATGATTGAATTGAAATCTCCTCAACTAACCTTTGCAGTTCTAAATCATTCATGCCAATCTTTTCCCCTCTAAAACGGTAAACATGACAACCTATTATAGCATATATTAATATACCTTTTGGTTAGGAGGTATCCATATGCCTATATGGTTTCAAAATCAAATGCAACGAGCTTTTCATGAAAAGGATCGATACCAAATAAAATTACTAAACCAATGCTGGTTTTTCTACAGAAAAAAACACTGCTCATAGAAAAGTGGAGGCGACTGTTTAGCCCCGACAAGCATAAGACAAGTTGGATGGAAGGTTGTTCTTTAACCTTCTAGCCAACTTAGCTTATGACATCGAGGGACTAGGAGTCAGAGCTAGATTTTTATTAAAGAAAATTCACAACAACAAAACCCTTGCAGGAAAACAACTTACCTGCAAGGGCTTTTATTATTATAGCAACGGAAAAATAGCTAACTACTGACTAATCTCATAAATCATTCATTTGGCGAAAGCATTGTTAACGCAACTCTTCCCTTATTTTGGTCTATGGAGTCAACCCATACTGTTACTACATCCCCTACTGAAACAACATCTAATGGATGTTTAACAAACCTTTTGCTTAATTTCGAGATATGCACAAGCCCGTCTTGTTTTACACCAATATCTACGAAGGCACCAAAATCAACGACATTTCTAACCGTACCTTGCAGCTCCATTCCAGAGTTCAGATCTTCAAGCTTAAGAACATCTTTCTTTAATAAAGGTTTTGGCAAATCGTCTCGTGGATCTCTTTCAGGTCTCATCAGTGCTTCAATAATATCTTTTAGCGTTAATTCACCCATATCCAATTCTCTTGCAAGCTCTGTTACATTCAAGCTTGAGATGGCACTCTTTAGTGCAGGACTTCCTAAATCATTAGTGGTATAACCAAGATTAATTAGCAATTTCATTACTTCCGGGTACGTCTCTGGGTGAATGCCTGTGCGATCTAGCGGCTCGTCACCATCTAGTACTCGCAAAAATCCAATTGCCTGCTCATATGTTTTTGCACCTAGGCGAGGGATTTTTTTAAGTTGTTTTCGGTTTGAAAATTTTCCTTCTTCTTCACGTTTCTTTACAATATTATTCGCAACTGTTTTTGATAAGCCAGCTACATATTGAAGCAATGAAGAAGATGCTGTATTGACATTGACCCCAATTTGGTTAACCGCTGTTTCAACGACAAATCCTAACGATTCATTTAATTTCTTCTGGGATACATCATGTTGGTATTGTCCTACCCCAACAGACTTCGGATCAATTTTCACTAATTCTGCTAATGGATCTTGGAGGCGACGAGCGATTGAAACTGCACTTCTTTCTTCTACCTGTAATTCAGGAAACTCCTCTCTTGCCAGATCGGAGGCTGAATACACACTCGCGCCAGCTTCATTAACAATCAGATAATAGACCTCTTCAACTAGTTCTTTTAATATATCCGCTATAAATTGTTCGGTTTCCCTAGATGCTGTTCCATTCCCGATTGCTACCATTTCTACTTTAAAGCTTTTTATTAGATCAATAATTTGAGCTTTTGCCTCTTTTGCCTTTGATACAGGCGGGTGCGGATAAATAACAGAAATCTTGAGCACCTTTCCTGTTTCATCAACTACTGCTAGCTTACAGCCTGTACGATATGCCGGGTCTACAGCTAAAACGATTTTCCCCTTTAATGGTGGCTGTAATAGGAGGTTTCGTAAATTTTCGGAGAAGATCATAATTGCCTGTTCTTCTGCTTTCTCCGTCAATTCATTTCTAATTTCTCTTTCGATAGAAGGCTGGATCAATCGCTTATATCCATCCTCATATGCCTCTTGAACGATTGAAGCAGCAGAGGATTGTTCATTAATCACCCATTTTTTATGTAAATATTTCAATACAAATTCAATATTCGGCTTCACATTTATTCGAAGAACTTCTTCTTTTTCTCCACGATTTAATGCCAATATGCGGTGCGGAACAATTTTAGCAATTGGTTCCTCATATTCGTAATACATTTCATATACTTTTTTCTCGTCTTTCGATTTATCTTTTATCGTTGATTCAATCATTCCATTTCTTATCGTTTCTTCCCGAATCCACTTCCTGCTATTTGCATCATCTGATACATGTTCTGCAATAATATCTCTTGCTCCAACAACGACCTCTTCGATTGTATTTACTTCCTTTTCTTCTGAAAGAAATTCCTTTGCTTTCTCATCTATGGAATCCGTGATCGGAAATGTGAGCAGCCAGTCCGCAAATGGCTCCAAGCCCTTTTCCTTTGCTATCGTCGCCTTTGTCCGACGCTTTTGTTTATACGGACGATAAATATCTTCTAATTCTTGAAGCTTCACTGCCTTCTGAATTTGACTGCTTAGTTCTTCCGTCAGTTTGCCTTGTTCATCGATTAACCGGATAATCTCTTCTTTTCGCTGTTCAAGGTTTTGTATGTATTGCCATCTTTCCATTATATTTCTAATTTGCACTTCATCTAGTGCACCAGTCAGTTCTTTTCGATAACGCGCAATAAATGGAACTGTATTTCCTTCTTCAAGTAGATTGATCGTATTTTTCACTTGTTTCAATGATAATGAAAGTTCTGATGTGATCATTTCTAAAATTTCATTCTGTTTAGTCATTATGTTTTCCAAAAGTCTTACCTCCAGCGTTTAGGTCGTGTCTTTATCTTATCAAATTCCTACATATGTTTCACATTGCGGCCATTTATAATTAAATCCATTCACTTCATCTCAATTAAGGTACACAAGCCAAGCCACAAGGAGTATCCTTTCCACTCCTCTGCGACTTGGCTTGTGCCCTTCAAAAGGCAAGAATTCATTCCGAAAATGAACTATTATTAAGAAGTTTAAGTATTTTTTGAATCATGACGGATAGCATCCTGAAGCTTTTTGATTGCTCTTCTTTGAAGACGTGAAACATGCATTTGGGAAATCGCTAATTTCTCTCCTGCTTCCTTTTGACTCATATTTTCTAAGTAAGTATATTGAATGACTTCTTTTTCCCGCTCTGTTAATACATGCATGATCTTTTCAAGTACGAGTACTTGGTTAATTTTCTCATACCCTTCGTCTTCATTTCCAACAATATCATGGAATGTGATCGTGCCTCCTTCAGAATCTGCATTAATTGAATGATCTACAGAAAGCGCATGATAGCTCTTACTCATTTCCATTGCTTCTAAAACCTCTTCAATCGATACATCAAGAGCTTCTGCAATTTCTTCCATCCTTGGGGAACGCTGCAGTTTAATGGTCAATTCTTCAATACTCGCCTTTATTTTTGGACCAAGCTCCTTAATTCTGCGAGGAACATGTACACTCCATGTTTTATCTCTTAGAAATCGTTTAATTTCTCCAATAATCGTGGGCACCGCAAAAGATTCAAAATTCTTGCCAAAAGTTTCATCATATCTGCGGATGGCACCTAATAGACCGATTAAACCTACCTGAAAGATATCTTCATGATATGCTTTCCCACGAGAATATTTACGGGCAATGGATTCCACTAAATTACGATAATACACGACAAGCGTGTTTTGAGCTTCTTCATTTTGATAAAGCTGATAAGCTTTAATAAGATTTTTTATTTCTTCATTCGTTTTTTGTTTAGGTCGAGATTTTTTTTGCATTCCTCTCCACCCGCTCTCCATCAAGGTATTTGATCATAAAGACCGTCACACCCTCATTGTTGTGGATTCGCACCTCATCCATTAATGACTCAATTAAATAAAGACCTAAGCCTCCTTCACGCAGAAATTCTACCTCATTATTTTCTTCATATCTTCCAATCCCTTGTCGTGCTGAAAGGAAGTCAAAGCTTTTGCCATTATCTGCAACCATCACCTCTAGGCGATTTCCATATAAACCAAAACCGACAATCACCTCACCATGGTCATTATTTTTATACGCATGCTGTACCGCATTTGTACAAGCCTCACTTATGGCAATTTTTAAATCCTCTATCTCTTCATAGTCAAATCCCATACGATTCGCAATTCCTGACAGAGTTAGCCTCATTACACTCACGAATTCAGGCTTTGCCGGAATTTTCAATTCAATATAATCAAATGATTGGTTCACCTTACTTCACCTTCATTCTTACTTGAAATATCCATAATATTTGATAAACCAGTAATCTCAAACAAGCGCATTAATCGAGCGGATAGACCTTGAAGATACAATTGTCCATTGTTGGAGCGAATATTTTTGTATACACCAACGAACACACCCAATCCTGTACTATCCATATAGGAGACACCGGAAAGGTTAATAACCATCGTGCCTCCCTCTTTTTCTGATAAATGGAATAGACTTTCTCGCAGCTTCGGCGCAGTATACGCATCAATCTCACCGCTAATATCTACAGAAGTAAATTGATCATTTTCTTTCATTTCAATTGATATATTCATAACTGACCCACCTTCTTGCTTAATAATTTGCTTACTAATTACCCGATTTTAAGTAAAACGAAACCTCTCCTTAAAAATACCATTATAATAGGAATATTCAAATAACGAATTCCAGATGCACCGACTGTTTGACCATATTTATTAAAGTTGCCGATATTACTCTCGACTGTTTTCAACTCTCAAGATTAAAGATAAAATAATCACAAAAAAAATAGCAAGCACGAATGCTTGCCTAATCAGACTAAATCTTTATAAAAAAATGGTAGATTATTATCATGCCATTATATTTATAAAAACATATAAATTAAATAATAAAAACGCTCTCAGTAGAAGAGCGTATCTGAATTAAAATTCGATGAGACCAAGACTGATCTGTACAGCTTCATCCACTTTTTCCATCATTTCATCATCAAGATGGGTTATTTTGTCGGTTAAGCGTTGTTTATCAATCGTACGAATCTGTTCTAGCAAGATAACCGAATCCCGTTCAAAGCCATAACGCTTCGCATCAATTTCAACATGAGTAGGCAGCTTAGCTTTTTGAATTTGAGCAGTGATTGCTGCTACAATAACTGTGGGACTAAACCGATTCCCGATATCGTTTTGGATGACAAGCACTGGACGAACGCCACCTTGTTCTGAACCAACAACTGGGGATAGGTCTGCAAAATAAACGTCACCACGTTTGACAATCAAAGGATTAACCTCCGCTTACTAGACGTTCAACTGTATGTTCTGCCTCGAATTCTGCTTGAAATGCTTCAGATGCAATCGTCAAGTTTATTTTCGCCATCTCCATATAACCACGTCTCATGGATTCACGAATTTGTCTCTTTTTCCGTTCACGCAAATACATTTTGGTTGCTTGATAAATGAATTCACTTCGGTTAACGTTTTCCTGCTTAGCAAAGCCATCTAACTCTGTTAATAGATGTTGCGGTAATTTAACCATTATCTCTGTTGTTGCGCTAGACTCAGCCACAAACAAACACCTCCACCATCACTACACACCATTTTATATCTACCATTTTTAATATTACCATCAATTAAGCCTCATGCAAAGAGGGTTTATCAATTCTTCTGTATTATCGGCTAAAAAAATAGATTTTTATGCAAAATTTTATCATTTCTACATAAATTTCACGAAATCTACAATAGAAATTGATTTCATAATCTATCTGCACTACAAAAGGGGATTGAGAATTCTAGTTACTTGTCCATCCTTTTTATATACTCTCGGAACCCTTCCAGCTATCATACATGTAATTTCGTAATTAATGGTGTCGAGCTTTTTTGCAATTTCATTTACAGAGATAGATGCTCCACCTTGTCGGCCAATAAGGGTGACAACTGTACCGACAGGAAACTCATTTGGAAGTTTTACTAAGCATTGATCCATACAGATGCGTCCGACAATGGGAGCTCGTAGTCCATTGACTAGCACCTCTTGCCCATTCAATCTTCGTATCCAGCCGTCAGCATAACCAATTGGCAATGTCCCGATCCACTCGTCTTCCTCCGCTTCATAAGTTGCTCCATAGCTCAACTTCGAGCCCTTCTTTATCTTTTTAACATGGACAAGCTTTGTATGAAGGGATAAAACTGGTTTCAATCGATAAGGAAGATCTTCTTCAATTTCAGGAGATGGCGATAATCCATACATCGATATTCCTAATCTTATTGCATTAAAATGTGTGCTAGGAAACCGCAAAGCTGCAGCACTATTGCTTAAATGTAGGAATTTAGGTCTTTCATCAAAATACGAAAGCATTTTATGAAAGTGACTCAATTGATATTCAAGGTATGTGGAGTCTATTTCATCTGCTGTGGCAAAATGCGTATACACACCTTCTAAGTGTATGCTTGCATTCTGTTTTATACTCAATTCAAGTTTTTTTAATATGTCTTTCTCGCGTACTCCAAGTCTTCCCATTCCCGTATCGAGCTTCAAATGAATCTTCAGCTTTTTATCTGGAAGAAGATAGAGACTCGCTTCCTCTAACCATTGAGGTTGAAAAACAGTTAATGTAATCTCCCACTCAGCAGCCAGTCTTGCATCAATTGGTCGGCAAGCACCTAATACAAGAATGGGTGCATTTATGCCCTTTTTCCTAAGTGCGAGTGCTTCATCTAAGAATGCAACCGCTAGATAGGAGGCTCCTGATGCCAATGCAGCAGCAGCTATGTCTTCATCTCCATGACCATATGCATTTGCTTTAACGACCGCAATTAGCTTTACGTCATTTCCGATATGCTGTCGCATTTTCTCAATATTATATGACAAAGCATCCAAGTTTATTTCTGCCCAAGTGTCTCTATAAAAATTCGTCTGACCCACACTCACTTCCCCATCCTTTTAATCGTTCAAAATTTGTGCTAAATAACGCTCTTTAGATCCATTGATTGTAGTTTATTATTTTGATTATTGAACGCTATATATACGTTTGTCAAATAGTTTTCATTAATATTTAGATTGGAAGGAAGGATTACGCAAACCTATTCGACATCATTCTGCATAGACAAGTCTAACGTTATGGATTTTTATAGTTTTGAGGAAGTGTTAGAGATCATATTTCTATTCCTCATTACAAAGAAAAAGACTCTGATCTCAGAGCCTTTTAGAAGAAATCACTTGACTGAATTTCCTTGGACGGATTGAGCAATGGTAACAAGCTCTTCCTCAGATAAGTCATTCGATGCAATCATGTAATCGACACCTTGATGCGTCCATGTGATTGTATTATTAGACAGTGCACCAATTGTGAATCCTAAATCAACCGGCTCCCCATTCACAGCTGTTAATGAAGAAGCTGGCATTACTACCGCTTTTTCTTGAATTAACGTGAATGTCTTATCCCCACCGTATGTTAAAATAACACGTGTTCCATCTTCTGTTTTCATTTCCTGCTGATCAATTAAATTGATTCCATGAATGTCTGTCGGATATTTTACTGAAAACTCTTCACTTTCTACTTCAGCCATTACAGGAACTTCAAGCTGCGCACCCGTCATATTCTTTTGCATATCAAAATCCTTCTTGTCCAGGGCTGCATTAAACTTCACATCTGTAAATTCTACAGTTACAAGCGGGTTTTTGTCTGTATCCATCACTTTCACACTAACAGGAGAAAGATCCGACTTTTTCAAAGTGATCTCCTGAGTGGGAAGCATTTGATTATTTTGATACCGCGTTTTTGTTTCAAATATATAATGCTGTTTCGTCGCCTGGAATGTAGCTTCCTTGTCATTCATAATATCATTTACTAATGATTCATATAAATAGGCCTGACTGCTGTTTTTCGGCCACTCACTTTGAAACTTAAAGCTTTTATTAAGAGCGGGAGTGAGAACAAATACACCCTCATCATTCCTAAGAATCATTTGACTCTGATCCTTTTGAGCATTCTTGAGATCCACTCGGTAATACATAGGGTCCTTATGCCAAACTTCAATATCATATGTTTGTGGCTCTGTTCCCATTTGCAACGTCATCTTTGCATTCGCCTTGTAGCTTTTTAAATTTTCAAGATTCTTGTTTAATTCCTTTGTTACATCACCTTGTGACTTCGTTCCACAGGCGGATAATGCAACGACAACTAATAGCCCGGCTAGCAGTAATAACCACTTTCTCCTCATTCCTTCAACCCCTTTAGTCTCGATTCATTGTATTTGTCCTTCCACAGCATGAAGTCAATCATAACAAGCAACCAGAAATGTTATAATTGACTTACATGTACTAAATGTGGAGGAGAAAAGGCTAGAGTACCTCCTCTCCTAGTGCACTATGAATATATGAGACAACCTTAAAGAATATGCTAGGGAGAATGACAAGCTTTTATTTTTCTTTCTTGCTTAGCTCTTCAATAATTACCTGTGCAACAGCATATTCCTTACTATGTGAGATTGAAAGGTGAACCCCTTCTTTTAATGGTTTTGAAATAAAAGGCTTTCCGTTTTTATCTTTCGTAATTTCGATATCTAAAAAGGATAATTGGCTGCCAAATCCCGTGCCAAGTGCTTTCGAAAAGGCTTCTTTTGCAGCAAATCTCCCAGCTATGTATTCAATCTTTCTATCTTCTGTTAAGCCTTCAAGAATTAGCTGTTCATTTTTAGTCAAAATCCTGTTAATAAACTTTACTTGTCTTGAATATATTTTTTTTATCCGAACAAGTTCGACAATATCAATTCCAATTCCAGAAATCATTGACATCTTCCTTCTATTTAAATTTTTTAATGCATAGGCTCTGTTAAAACTGAATGTTGATTTTACTATGTTTGAAGAATAAGCGGAGAAATTCCGGCTATATTGGGAAATACCTCTATTTCCATAAAAATAAGGGGAGTTTTTCCGCTTATTTAATCCAAATCGATGAATTTTGTCTGATTTAGAGAAGTTAACCGGAATTTCTCCGCTTATATTCTCGTTTTTAGCTCCCATCTTTACATTAACCGGAGTTTTTCCGCTTATCTTTTTGCTTCTTTCGCTTTAAATGAACTACTCATAACATACACGATAACCAACAGTGAATAATAACAGAGCTATTACATAAAAAGAATATGCACCTGAACATTGCTGTATAAAAGGTCTATTCACAGCCAATAGATACTATTAAAAAAGGGGATAAATTAATGTTTACAAGAACAGAAAGTTTCAAAGAGTTTCTACGCTACTATCCAGTCGTTTCCACCATTGTTTCCATACATATTGTACTTTATTTGTTTACTATCATTCCATTTATTCCAAATTTATGGTTGTTTGAACATTTCGCTGGTGTGAATCTTTATATTGTTGAGGGGGAATACTGGCGCCTATTTACGCCAATCTTTATTCATAATGGTTTCGCACATATGCTTTTTAACAGCTTTTCACTTGTACTGTTTGGACCCGCTTTAGAACAATTAATAGGCAAAGGGAAATTTATTATCATTTATCTAACTGCTGGAATTGCTGCAAATATTGCTACACTAATAATCGAACCATTAACATATATTCATGTTGGGGCAAGCGGGGCAATATTTGGCCTCTTCGGTTTCTTTATGGCAATGATACTGTTCAAAAAAAGCAAATTATCTGCAGCAAATTCCCAACTAATTATAACGATCACCGTTATAGGGGTTCTAATGACCTTCTTGCAGCCAAACATTAATATAATCGCTCATTTATTCGGGCTTCTCGCTGGTTTTCTCATTGGTTCTGTCCTGCTATCCGATAAAAAAAGAGGCTAAAAATAAATTTTAGCCTCTTTTTTTATTCTTTATTCATTTCCTTCATACTCTTCCCAAACAGCCTTATGTCCCAGTCTGCTTAATTCCGCTATTTGCTTAATTCCACTTTCAAGCTTTTCGTCTACAACACTTGCGTCATTTATATGCTTAATAATCATATTATTTGCTTCATCAAAAGTGGATCTTGTTTCTTTAATTTCATTCATCACATCATTTGAGTAATCTCGTTGCTCTTCAATCGTACTAATAACATCCTTCACTTCTGATTGCACATTATTAATGACATCCAAAATATAATCGATCGTACTTGTCGTATTTGTACTTAATTTAATTCCTTCTTCAATTAATCCCGTACTCATTTTCGTTGATTGCAAGGAGCCATCGATATCCTTTTGAATATTTTGGGTTAACACACTGATGTTATGTGTGCTCTCAGCCGTATTCTCTGCAAGCTTACGTACCTCTTCTGCAACGACAGCAAAGCCCTTTCCATGTTCTCCTGCTCGAGCTGCTTCGATTGAGGCATTAAGAGCAAGCAAATTCGTTTGATCCGCAATTTCTTTAATAACTTTCACAATCATTTCAATTTCTTTTGACCGATCATTTAATTGATTCATTTTCACAGAGGTTTCATGCAGCTGCTCACCAAGCTTCGCAATCAGCCCTTCGACTTTACTAACAGAATCTCTTCCTTCTCCTGATATTTTAACCATATCAACAGTCGATTCGATTAAATTTTGTCCTTTTTCATGTAAGCCAATTGATTTGTCATATGACTTTTGACTAATGTCATTCACTTTATCAAAGCGTTCCATGATTTTTCCAACTAGATCTGCAAGAACATTATGCTGGCCATTGACCATTTCATGCTGTTCAATCGCTATATTTATTTCACTATTAAAGCTTTCAATAAAATGATTTAAGTGATCTTCATTTTGCTGCGCCTTTTCAAATAATGTCTTTAAACGACTTTTCAATTGGCTATTTTCTTCTTGTAGTAACGATGTTTCTTTCTTTGTCTTAAACATAGTAAGTCACTCCATTGTCCAAATTTTCATTCCATTCCGGCTAAACTCCGTATAGAATTTAGCTCTGTCTCCCCAAAACCGAAATGGATCGAACGGAGGGGCTAAATGTAGTCCATTATTACTATCGGTTTTTTCTTACATTATTTCATTGATGTAGGACAAGAATCAATGAAAATTTATATTTCTTTTAAAAATTCTTCACTTTTTGTATATGAGTACCATTGATAGATTACGCAAGCATCTTTTTTTTCCAAATCGGCAACCAGCCCGCCTGTTCCTCCAGTACCCGACATTGCAGTTGCTTCAATTGAAGCTAAATCCTTTTTATTTTGAAAGTAACTTTCTCGAACGGATACCGTTTGAATCCGATTTCGCTTCATATATACAGTGTTTCTAATGATCGAACGATATCTTAATGACAGCTGTTGATCATCAACCTTCCAGCCTGCATCTCGATATTTAAAATAAGATAAAACGATCGCTAATAATATGAAAAGAATAGACAAATACCCCCATGGGCTAAAAAAGATCATTGCGAGAACAGCTAATGGCAAGATCACAACAAGTCCCCTAAATAAGTATCTTCTTAAAGCCCTATTTGGCAAAGGCTTGATAACTGGATCGAAGCAATAATCAGGTATGTAAGGCGAAAGAATCCCCATAATTTCTTTGCTTTTTACAATTGGCAATAGCATGACTCGGGCACTTTCTGCATTTTCCAGCGAACCTCCTGCGCTTTCCATATAGACAGTTCCAAGTCCTAACGGCTGTCTAACAAGATTTTCACTAATACGTATCGCCTGGATTCGATAGAGTGGAATGGTCAGCTGTCTTTTTTCTAGTAAGCCTCGAGTGATGATGAGATCTTCATCCACTTTTTTTACTGTAAAATCCGAATACTTCAGCATCATTCCAATTAATGCAACTGCCCATGCAATAAAAAAGCCAATAAGCACTAAAAAACTGATCATCATTACACCGCTAGAAATCACATCTTCTAGGCCGCTAAAAATTTTCTCATATGGGATTACTTCTTCGAATTGAAAGATAAATGCAAAAACTGCTGAAATAACAACCCCTACTCCACCGGACGTGGAAGAAAGCAATAATAGTTGTTTGAATGTAATTTTGTATACGATCTCTTCTTTAGGTTTTTCTTGATTGAATTCTTCATTTTCATTGAAAGAAGCCTGTTGTGCAGATGTAAGTACTTGTTGAATAGAATCGGCCTCCGCCTTTGAAATAGCCGTTAATACCGCTTCAGCCTCTCCACCAGATCCAGCTGTTTCAACCTTTACTTTCACAAGATTAAATGGCCGCTGTAAGATGCCCTCAGACAAATCTAGACTTTGGATTCGCTCAAAAGGAATATACCTTTTCTTGCGAACAAACACGCCGTATTCAATCCGAAGCTCACCTTCCTCTAATCGATAGGTAAATCGAAGCCAAGTAAGAATGCCGGCAATTAATACAATCACAATGATCCCTACGGAAACAATTAACTGGAAAAGACCATTTTTGCTTCCGAAAACAACAAATACAAGGAAAGGAATCAATAAATCCTTCAATTGTTTGAGGCAATTAATAACAGCTGAGATCGGGTGCAGCCGTCTTGGTTCAGACATCCTCATCAGCCACCCTTGCTAGTTTTGAGATGAAAAACCGTAACTCTTCTGCTTCATCTACTTCTAGTGCTGGAATTTCATGAACAGTTGCCGCAGTGGATACAGTTATAGTTGCTAACTGATATTTCCGTAAAATAGGGCCTTGCTGTGTATCTACGTGCTGCACCCGAATCATTGGCACAAGCGTTCTTTTCATAACGAAAACACCATGCTGAAGCTCGATTTCATTTTCACGCACCTCATACCTCCAGCGCTTCCAGCGAATGGTTGGAATAAGCACAATAAACACATAGGCACACAATGCGAAAACGAGCAATGCTACACCAATAATCCAAATAGGCCAATCAAAAATAATGGTCAAGGCAATTGCTCCACCTGCAACAAGAAGAACAAAAAACGAATGGATTGCACCATATATTCTCCAAACAATTAAACCCTTAGAGGATATTCTTTTCTGTGGTTCCATTATCATATGTTACCTCCTATTTCATTCCTACTTTTACTAGTATACATTAGCAAAAAATCGATGTATTCATTTTTTGAATAGCAGCATTTGAATTTGCCTCCGCCTTAGACAACGCTTGTAAGATGAAGAATAGAAATAAATACTAGAAAGCTGATATATCGCTATAGCTTTCTCTATTATCATTTAAAAAAAGAGAGCATAGTGACATGCTCTCTTCGTCGCTTAGCGGTAGCTATTCGAATTAGATCTTGTTCGATTTTGATTGCTGTTATGTTTATTGCCTTGTGAAGAGCCTTGGCGTGATCTTAATGGTGGCTTTTGTTGTCTTCCTCTTTGGCCGCCGCCATAAGACTTATTCCGATCATCTGGTCTTCGATCTCTTTTTTGTGGCAATGGTTTTTCTTCTGTAAGCTTGACAGGCGTTGTATCAGGCTCTTTTGTCAACATTTTCAATACGGCCTGAACAATCATCGTCGCATCTTGTTGTTCCAGTAATTCTTCTGCTGCCTGCTTATAGTATTGAAGATTATTTGATTCAACTGATTGTAATATACGTTCAATTACAGCCTTTTGTTGGCCTTCTAATGCCTCATCTAAGGTTGGCGGCTTCATGCGTTCCATTTTTCTCTTTGTTGTTCTTTCCACTACATGCAAATAAGACTTTTCTCTTGGTGTAATGAATGTCATTGCTACACCTGTTTTGCCTGCACGTCCTGTTCGTCCGATTCGGTGAACATAACTTTCTGGATCTTGCGGAATATCGAAGTTATATACATGGGTAACACCTGAAATATCCAGCCCACGTGCCGCAACATCTGTTGCTACAAGTACATCAATGGAGCCTTCTTTGAATTTCCGTAATACAGACATCCGCTTTGCTTGGGTTAAATCTCCATGAATCCCTTCAGCATTATACCCTCGCAGATTTAAAGCTTCAGCTAGTTCATCGACACGACGCTTTGTTCTTCCAAAAATAATGGCAAGCTCTGGACATTGAATGTCAAGAAGTCTTGTCAGGATATCAAATTTACTTCGTTCCTGTACTTCTACATAGTACTGTTCAATTTGTGACACAGTTACTTCTTTTGTTTTCACTCGTACGACTTGTGGCTCTTTCATGAATCGTTCAGCAATTTTTCTGATTGGCCCTGGCATTGTAGCTGAGAATAGGAGTGTTTGATGCTCCTCTGGAATTTGCGCAAGAATGGACTCAATATCCTCAATGAAGCCCATATTCAGCATTTCATCTGCTTCATCTAAAATCACTGTATGAACATTATCCAATTGTAATGTTTTACGGTTAATATGATCCAATAAGCGTCCTGGTGTTCCAACAATAATATGAGGGCGATTCTTTAACGCACGAATTTGGCGGTTAATATCTTGACCTCCATAAATGGACAACACTCTTGTTCTTTTCCCGAAACCAATTTTATATAACTCTTCGGAAACTTGAACAGCTAGCTCCCTAGTTGGTGCAATGACAATCCCTTGTATCACATCTTTTGTATAATCAATCTTATCAATCATCGGGATCCCAAAGGCAGCAGTTTTCCCTGTACCTGTTTGCGCTTGTCCGATCAAATCCTTTTGTTCTAGGCTTAATGGAATTGTTTGTGCTTGAATAGGTGTGGCCTCTTCAAATCCCATTCGCATTAGAGACTTCATTGTTGCTGGGCTTATGCCCAAATCTTGAAACTTTGTCAATGTTTTCATTCTCCTTCTAATCTTTACTCGAAACCCGCCCTGAGTGAAGGATGTGGATAGGGCTTTTCATGCCCATTATAACGATATGTACATATTCAGATAAATGAATGAGTGATCCGCATCCTACTAATGCAGTATAAAAGTGAAAAAAGACATTCTCCGATTGGAGTATGTCCGGGTTTCTACGATGTTCCTCACGTTCCTTTAGTGATAATATTAACATTTTCACTATTCAATTGCAATCTAGTGTGATTAAATTCACTTCAATTTCCTAACTTTTTCAGAAATTGAAGAACTTCTACAAATAAATCTTCACGTTCCTCACAATGGCAAATCAAATGCTTCGATTTTTTCAGATAAATTAACTTTTTCGTTGTTGTTCCAATATGATTGTATAAATATTGTGCGCTTTTTGGTGGAACAACTCCATCCACTTCTCCTTGAGCAATTAAGGTAGGAACCTTTACTTGATTGAGGATAGGACGTATCATAGCGACAAGCCTGCGAAATTGAAGGGTAGCCGTTATTGGCGTAGCTCTGATCTTTCTCGTATATCTGATGAATAATTCATTTTGAGTGAGTTGTCTCCGGAAAGCATCTTTGAACATCTCCCCTATATCTAATAGTAATTGTTTAGGGTTTACATAAAGCGCCGCCGCACTTAATAATACTAACTTTGTTACCGGATAGTGAATAGCTAAATAGCTAGCGATTAGTCCCCCCATTGAAAAACCAATTACATATACGGTTTCGCATTTTTCTATTAACCTTTGCAATTCATTTTCAGCATGTTCAATCCACTTTTTATAGTTAATCCCTTTTAATTCAAGTTTATCTCCATGCCCCGGCAAAGTAGGAACGGCAATTTCCCAATCCGTATGATTCTTCAAATAATTTGCTAACGGCTCGACCTCAAAGGGTGCACCTGTAAATCCATGTATGCACATGCAGCCAATCATTTTTGCTCACCGCCATATTCATTTCTTTTATTTTACACCATTTCCTTTTTTCAATTCTAACAATTAATTCTTAGGCCTTGGTATACAATAAAAATCCCTTGTTTTGGATTAACTAAAACAAGGGATTTTTATTGTATATAAAGTATTCTATTGTAATGCAGCGATAACTTCCTCAAGCTTCATTCCTCTTGAAGCCTTCACTAATACAATTGTATCTTCGTTTACTAATTTTTCTAGTTCATCAATAAGTGGCTGTTTTTCTGTAAAGGCAAACACTCGATTTACTGGAAAAGAGTGTTTTGCTCCTTCAGCTATTAATTTGCCAAGTTTCCCAAATGTAAAGACATAATCAATTTTATTAGCATCAATGGATTCACCTATTTTTCGATGAAACACCTCTTCTTCTGGACCAAGTTCAAGCATATCTCCGAGACAAAGAATTTTATTTTTATAGCCAGGCAACTCGGATATTAATTCTATCGCTGCATGCATAGATGTTGGACTAGCATTATACGCATCATTAATAATTTTATCGCCCATTTTCCCTTGAAGAAGCTCCGTTCTCATGTTTGTCAACTTCAGGTTTGCTAACCCCTCATTCATCCCTTCATACGGAATTCCAAAGAAGTTAGCGACAGCCATCGCTGCCATAGTATTTAATATATTATGCGTACCCAGAACCGGAAGGAAAAACTGTGTTTCTGAAGCATTGATGACAAATGTGCTGCCAGAATCATTTTGATTCATTTCCACTAAGAATAGGTCATTCTTTGGATTTCTTCCAAATGTCTTTTTCACGATTTGTTTTTCAAATTTCTCCAATTGCTTTGTTAACAAAGGCTCATCTCCATAATAAGCAAGCAAGCCATTTGTTTGAAGACCTTTAATAATTTCAAGCTTTGCCTCTGCGATTCCTTCCCTTGAGCCTAAATCGAGAAGATGGGATTCTCCAATATTCGTAATAATAGCTGCCTCAGGGCGTGCCATTTCGGTAAGAAATTCGATCTCTCCTCGGCTGCTCATCCCCATTTCAAGTACTGCCATTTCTGTATCTTCTTCTAGTCCAAGGATGGTTAACGGAAGGCCAATTTCATTATTAAAGTTTCCTTCTGTTTTTTGGACCTTGTATTTTAAGGAAAGGAGGTTCGCTGTTATATCCTTTGTCGTTGTTTTGCCATTGCTTCCTGTAATTCCAACTACACGAACACTTAATTGATCACGGTATTTTCGTGCCAATTCTTGCAGTGCGATTAATGTATTTTCTACAACAATAATAGGCAAATGCAGAGGGGGATTTGGCACATCCTTTTGCCAAAAGGCAGCTGCTGCCCCTTTATTAATTGCATCCTCTACAAATCGATGCCCATCTGAATGTTCTCCTTTAAATGGGATAAACAGATTGCCCGCACTAATTTTCCGTGAATCGATGCTTACACCATGAATAACGATCTCTTTCATTGCTGAAAGGTCATTCTCACACTTAATCATCTTTGTGATATCTTCTATCGTCCGTTTGATCATATATTGCCTCCCTCTCCATTTACATAAAGGCTATTTTCACACACATCATTGCATATAGAAACAAAATGGATAACCTAGATTCATTCAGACACTTAGTTTTAAAAATAACGCTAAAAAATTAGGCCAAAAACTATCGTCTCTTATCTATTTATTCGATCGTATATTTAATACTTTGCTTTTCTGCATGTCTTTCAATTGCAAGATTTACGAGTTTTTCAATGAGCTGAGGATATTCAACGCCAGTATGCTTCCATAACAACGGGAACATGCTAAATGGCGTAAACCCTGGCATCGTATTCACTTCGTTAATATACCATTTTCCTTCTCTTGTTAAGAAGAAGTCTGCTCTAATTAACCCCGAGCAATCAAGTGCTTTAAAAGCTTTAATTCCCATCGTATTTAGTTCATCGTATTCTGCTACTGTTATCTCAGCTGGAATAATTAAAGCGGTATCCCCGTCTTCATACTTTGCTTTGTAATCATAGAAATCCTTTTTCGGAACAATTTCTCCGGCAACAGAGCATTCTGGGTTGTCATTTCCGGTAATTGCCACTTCAATTTCTCTTGCTGTTACACCTTCTTCGATGATAATCTTACGGTCAAATTGAAATGCTTCTGCAAAAGCATGATCAAGTTCAGATCGATTCGTACATTTGCTGATTCCTACACTTGATCCAAGATTAGCCGGCTTTACAAAACAAGGATAGCCAAGATCATTTTCTACTTTCATATAGGCATCCTCTTTTGCCTTTTCCCACTCACTACGGATAAACCACGTATATTTCACTTGAGGAAGACCAGCTTGAGCAAAAATATTCTTCATAATTACTTTATCCATGCCGGCAGAAGAAGCAAGAACACCATTGCCGACATAAGGTAGGTTAAGAACCTCTAATAAACCTTGAACTGTCCCATCTTCCCCGTTCGGTCCATGCAACAACGGAAAAATGACATCAAATTGACCCTCTTCGGATGCTTGAAATAAAGAAGGTGTTAACGCTGCCTGTGGCAAAGCTTGCTGATTTGTAAAGGCCAATTCTTTAACATTGGATACTCCTCCAATTAATTGCTGTCCCTTAATCCATTCCCCTTCTTTAGATATATAAATTGGATATATTTCAAATTTCTCTAAATCTAATGCTTGAATAACTGCCTTTGCCGTTTGCATCGAAACATCATGTTCAGCAGATTTCCCACCATATAATAGTCCTATTCTTGTCTTCATTTAATATATAAACCTCCATTCGAAAATTGCACTAACCTATTTTACCACTTCCCATATAAGGAAAGGGAGTAATAAAAGGATTTACCTAATGAATTTTTTCTTATTATAATCGCCCATATTATATGTATGAAAACAACTGGAGAATGGAGACTTTTCTTCATCCATTTGCCATTTTAATTATTTTTGCACTTCCTTTTAAAATTATCCTGAGAAAATACTAATTACGAATCTACTTATTAAAAATCTGAATATACTAAACTATTTTACTTTTATACATTTTCATTTTACCTCTTACTTTCTCTTGCTATATAGGATATAATCCTCCTAACAAAAACATTTGTATTTTACAGGAGGACACATCATGAAGAAATTTGGGTTGCTTCCAAGAATTATTCTAGCTATTGGTTTAGGTATTTTAATAGGTTCTTTCTCACCAGACTGGATTATTAGAATCTTCGCCACTTTTAACGGACTATTTGGCAACTTTCTCGGATTTGCGATCCCGTTAATTATTATTGGGTTTATCGCTCCAGGGATTGGCTCAATTGGCAAAGGAGCAGGGAAACTGCTTGGGATTACTACAGGAATTGCTTATGCTTCCACAATTATAGCTGGTTTTTTTGCTTATTTTGTTGCTACAAATGTATATCCATTTCTTTTGAAAAATCAAAGCATAAAGAAAATTGACAATCCAGAAGAATCACTAGTAGCAGCCTTCTTCGCGGTTGATATGCCGCCTATTATGGGTGTAATGAGTGCATTGCTCATTGCCTTCATTGTAGGATTAGGTCTAGCTTCAATAAAAGGGAACACTTTACAGAATGCGATGGATGACTTCCGCAATATTATAGAGAAGGTTATTGAAAAGGTCATTATCCCATTATTGCCTATCCATATTTTTGGTATCTTTGCTAACATGACACAAGGTGGACAAGTTAGCATGATCATGGCTGTATTCGCAAAGGTCTTTGTTATGATTATTGCTCTTCATCTTATCTTTTTAATCGTTCAATACACAATTGCAGGCAGTGCCGCTCGAAGAAACCCTTTTAGAATGATAAAGGAAATGCTTCCAGCCTATTTTACAGCACTTGGCACACAGTCATCAGCTTCAACCATCCCTGTCACACTAAAGCATGCCAAAAAAATTGGTGCTAGGGAAAAAGTAGCTGATTTTTCTATCCCACTTCTTGCTACGATTCATCTTTCAGGAAGTACCATCACACTTGTCAGTTGTTCGATTGCTGTTTTGATGCTTCAAGGACAAGCGATTAGTTTCATTGACATACTTCCTTTTATCCTTATGCTTGGGGTTACAATGATTGCAGCTCCTGGTGTTCCTGGCGGCGCAGTTATGGCAGCACTTGGCTTACTTGAATCCATGCTTGGCTTTGACTCAACGATGCTAGCACTTATGATCGCATTGTACTTAGCACAAGACAGCTTTGGAACAGCATGTAATGTAACAGGAGATGGTGCCATTACGGTTCTAGTGGATAAATCAAGTGGCAGAGATTAATCAAATTTCTAAAAAATAATAGCCCATGCGTCTAAGCTAGACATAGATCAAACTACACAAGTTATGTACAACTATTATTTTTTAGAATAATGAAAAGAAAAGCTGCCTGATTCTAGGCAGCTTTCTTTTCATTACAATTACTTATCAGAAACAGGCAAACCTGTATTCAAATAATTATATTTTGAACGATCAACAGGTGAAAAGTCTTCAGGTGTGTAGAAGCGCAATAAATCCCCATTCACTACTTTATCTGATAAGTTTAATTTATAATCCACAATCTCTTGAAGTTTCTCTGCTTCTTCAAGCTTACTCTCATCTAGTAGAATACCAGTATTGGCATCATAGAACTTCCCATCAATCGAATGGATGGTTGAGCTTACAAAGTCACCATTTCGGAAAGGAATCACATCATCATGTTGTTCAGATAATAGGTCTGTCCCAAATTGAACATTGTCCTTTGTATCAATTCCTAGCAAATGAAAGAGCGTTGGCAAAATATCTGTTTGACCACCATACTCATGATTTACTCCGCCCTCAATACCTGGTACTCGGATCAATAATGGCACACGCTGTAACCCAGTGCTTTCAAACGCATCAACCTCATGACCTAATACTTGCTCCATTGCTTTATTATGGTTTTGTGAAATACCATAATGGTCACCATACATAATGATAATTGAATTCTCGTATAACCCTGATTCCTTTAGGTAATCAAAGAATTGCTTTAATGCCTCATCAGCATAGCGAGCAGTTTGGAAGTAACGGTCAACAGATTTATCACCCGTCGTATGAGGGGCAATTGTTGCATCCTCTTCCTTGATTGGATATGGATAATGATGCGTCACTGTCATAAACTTCGAATAAAAAGGCTGTGGCAATGTTTCCAATAGTGGAATCGATTGCTCAAAGAATGGCTTATCCATTAATCCATAGTCAGCTAAATCTTCAGGTTTCATATCATAGTAACTTGCATCAAAGAAATGATTAAACCCAAATGATTTATAAATTTCATCACGGTTCCAGAAACTACCGGAGTTTCCGTGGAATACAGCAGAAGTATAGCCCTCTTGTCCAAGAATTGCTGGAGCAGCTTGGTAAGTGTTCAGCCCTTTTGTTGTAAACGCTGAACCTTGTGGCAATCCATATAAAGAATTTTCAAGCATAAATTCAGCATCTGCCGTCTTGCCTTGTCCTGTTTGATGGAAGAAATTATCAAAATACATTGTATTTTCTTCACTTGTCAATGAATTTAAGAATGGTGTTACTTCTTCTCCATGTAACTCATAATCAATAAGGAAGTTTTGAATCGATTCAAGGTGAAGATAAATCACATTCATTCCTTTTCCAACACCGAAGTAAGCTGGATTAGGCTCAGCATAATTAGACTGAGTGAAATTAATAACCTCTGTCATGTCATCACTATCTGCCATAACTCTTTGCGCAGATGCCTTCGTGCTTTGTACTGCATCATAAATTGTGTAATTGTACATTCCTAAATATTTCACTATATAATTTCGATCAAAGCCTCTTGTTAATAACTGCGGGCGGTCCGCTTCTGCTAAAGCAAGATTTAAACTTGATATCCCTAAGGCTAATGATAATAAAGCAGCTACCTTCCTGCGTCCCATATCTTTTACTTCTATTTTTACAAGTTTAAAAGAAAGGAGCGCGATCAAAAGGAGTGTATCAATAAAGAAAAACAAATCAACCGGTCTCAATAGTGAAGCAACACTTCCGCTAACATCACCAAAGTTTTGCGTCTGTGTTAACGTTGGCAATGTGATAAAGTCATTAAAAAATCGGTAAAACAATACATTGGCATATAATAAAAACGACATTAGAAAATCAATGACAACGAGACCAATATATTTCTTTCTTCCCTTAAAAAAGAAAGCAAACCCTAGAAATAAAAGAGATGACCCTAACGGATTTATAAATAATAGAAATTGTTGTAAAGAACTTTCAATACCTAAGTCAAACTGTGTCATTTGAACGATATATGTTTTCATCCAAAGAAGGATGACTGCTAAAAAGAAAAAGACCACATATTTATTCAATATACCTTGATCTTTTTGAATAATCTTATTCATTTTACACCTTCCCCTACTCTTTGCCATTTCTGTGTGAACGTCTACGATTAACATAAAACACAAAGAAAGGATTTTATTTATTACTTTCGTCTAATCACAAGTGATGAATCAGCATTTTTAAGCTGTTAAAAACTATAACATGTTTTTTATAAAAAATGAACTATTTTGATCAAAAGTAGTCCTATATCCTTGGTTAATCATGGCTGAAGCCTTTATATCCTTGACTTTTTCCCCATCATCCAATTACTACCATGATCCCATTTTCTTCTAATACTTATATTTAGTACCAATAATTAGCTAATTTTCACTGTTCAGCCTTATGAATGTCCAGATATTTTCACATCTGCTTTACTATGGACTGCTATTCGTTCTATTAGATTGGAGCTCGGTTGATTTAAACCAGTTAAGCGAACTTGAACACCAACATCCTTAAACTTTAATACAATTTTATCTATAGCAGCAACTGCAGAGTCATCCCATATATGGGCATGTGTGAAATCAATCTCTATTTCCTTCATCTCTTCATTAAAATCAAATCCTGCAATAAGCTCGTCTACAGATGCAAAGAACACTTGCCCTCTAACACCATATATTTTTTTATCGTCTTTTAATTGAGTCGTGATATTTACTTTAGATATCTTTGCAACAAAGAAAATCGCACTTAAAATGATGCCTGCAAATACACCTTTTGAGAGATCATGCGTAAACACAGTTGTTACTGTCGTTGTAATCATCACAATTGAATCTGTAAGTGGCATTTTTGCTAAACCTTTAATCGATCCCCAATCAAATGTGCCAACTGAAACCATGATCATCACACCGACAAGTGCAGCCATAGGAATTTGCACAACAATTTTTCCTAGAACAAGGATTAGAAACATTAGAAATGTTCCCGCAACAAGAGCAGAGAGCCTTCCTCTACCGCCTGATTTCACATTGATCACCGATTGACCAATCATCGCACAGCCTGCCATCCCTCCAAAGAAGCCTGTGATTATATTAGCAATTCCTTGTCCACGACTTTCGCGATTTTTATCACTTGCTGTGTCAGTCATATCATCCACAATCGATGCAGTTAACAAAGACTCCAATAATCCAACAATCGCCAGTGCCAATGAATAAGGCAAAATAATCTTCAATGTTTCCAAATTAAATGGGACATCAGGAATCAAAAATGAGGGCAGGGCAGATGTCAATGTTCCCATGTCTCCAACAGTCTTAACATCACTTTTCGTCATTATTGCAATAATCGTAATCACAATAATAGCGACTAAAGGGGATGGAACTGCCTTTGTCATTCTTGGAAATATATAAATCAAAACCACCAGTGTGAACTGGTGGTTTGCTCTGCGGCTGAAAGCCTCTCTTACCGGCCTTGGCCTTAAAGGCCCACTGAAAGGGTTTCCC
>NZ_JAGIKZ010000040.1 GCF_017874625.1 Cytobacillus eiseniae
CATCAAAGAGTCTTCAATAGAGGGGATTGAACCCCGAACTGGCGAAAAAAAGCATCAAAGAGTCTTCAATAGAGGGGATTGAACCCCGAACTGGCGAAAAAAAGCATCAAAGAGTCTTCAATAGAGGGGATTGAACCCCGAACTGGCGATAAAAAGCATCAAAGAGTCTTCAATAGGTGCTATTGAACCCCGAACAGGCGAAAAAAAACATCGAAGAGTCTTCAATAGAGGGGATTGAACTCCGAACAGGCAAAAAAAAGCATCGAAGAGTCTTCAATAGGTGCTATTGAACCCTGAGCCCAACCAGAAGATCCCCTCTTATTTTACTGTTGTTCGTTACTCGATTAAGGACAAGTCATTTTTTCAAAAGGAATTGAGGTTTTCTGCAGGATTGCTCTTTAGTAAAACACACTGGTTGCAAAAAAAGCGCAGAAGCTGCGAAACCTCTGCGCTTTCCTGTATAGTCGCAACAAACAATCGAACTATGCTTTTGCCAGACGTCTCTCTTTCAACGCTAGTCCTTGACTTAAAATTAATGCACCTAGCATTTGAATGATTGTTTTTACAATGATTTGGCCGAGGATAGCGGCTGGTACAGCTTCCCAAGGGATAAAACCTGCTCCAAGTGGGCTTAAGCCAACGATGACAAACACGACAGAGTCGAAAAAGCCGCCAACGATTCCACTGTAAAATACGCGCCAAGCCATTGGTAGCTTTAAGCGTGTATAGATTTCTGTGTCTGCCGTTTCCGCAATCACAAACGATAACGCAGATGCTGCAACAATCATTAAAGTATCTCCTAGTAAAAACGAAGCAACACCAGATAAGAGTAATGCGATGAAAATAAATCCATATGTTTTGGCACGGCCATACTTATTTTGCACAAGATCTCGAAAAATGAAGGTTGCTCCAACAAATAATGTCCCCATTGGAACTATGAACATCCCAAACTCTAACGGGGCAAATCTTGCGGTTACAACGTTTGCCGTTACAATTGATACTAAATAGAATAAGATTCTCATATTGTCTCTCCTTTCCTGTATTTATAGAGGCTTAAGACTTGCTCTTAGCATGTAAGTACTCCTCAAGTCCTCTTTTTCGCAGCTGACAAGCTGGGCAATCCCCACAACCATCAGCGATTATTCCGTTGTAACAAGTGAGCGTTCTTTCTCTCACAAACTCAAATACGCCAAGTTGATCGGCTAGCTCCCATGTTTGTGCTTTGTTTATCCACATTAATGGGGTATGGATGACAAAGGAATGATCCATCGATAGATTTAACGTGACATTCAATGATTTGATAAAAATATCTCGACAATCAGGATAGCCGCTAAAATCCGTTTCACATACACCTGTCACGATATGCTTCGCTCCGATTTGACTGGCTAACACACCTGCAAATGATAGAAAAAGGAGATTTCGTCCAGGAACAAATGTGGAGGGCAGCTCCCCATTCTCACCTTCTTCAATCTGGATCTCTTCACGTGTCAATGCATTGGAAGCGAGCTGATTCAGTAAAGACATATCGAGGATATGATGATGGATTCCGAGTTCCTTGGCAATTTCTTGGGCACAATCAATTTCAAGACGATGCCTTTGGCCATAATCAAAAGTTACGACCTCCACTTCTGCAAAACGTTCAATTGCCCAAAATAAACAGGTCGTACTATCTTGCCCTCCGCTAAATACAACAAGTGCTTTATCCTGCTTCATGTACTAAGCCCCCTCCTTCATACGAGAGTCGCTACAAACTCTCTTTTTCTATTAATAAGCCATTCCCTTTATCGATTATCAATCGTTTCAGGATTTAGATCATGATTCATTAAACGATAGTTTGCCATTTCCTCGTATTTCGTGCCTGGTTTTCCATAATTGCACCATGGATCAATCGAGATCCCGCCACGTGGCGTAAATTTTCCCCAAACCTCAATATATCTTGGATCTAGAAGTTTGATTAAATCATCCATAATAATATTCACGCAATCCTCATGGAAATCCCCATGGTTTCTAAAACTAAATAAATAGAGTTTCAGCGATTTACTTTCAACGATTTTTTGATCGGGAATGTATGAAATATACATCGTTGCGAAATCCGGTTGCTGTGTGATTGGGCATAAACTCGTAAACTCTGGACAATTAAATTTCACGAAATAATCACGAGAAGCATGTAAATTATCAACTGATTCCAATACCTCGGGTGCATAATTAAATGCATATTGTACATTCTGATTTCCTAACAATGTTAAATCTTTTAATCCTTCAGCAGACTTTCGACCAGACATAAAAAAAACCTCCTTGAAAAAGTAATACCGAATTTTTCCAAAGGGAGGTTCTGAACGATTCTATAGAAATCTACAGGATGAAATCGAAAAAGGCCACGTCCGTATATGGACATGGCCTGTTCGTCATGTATCCATAGTTTTTTATAGAGGGTATCAGCTATGAACCTCTCCTGAGAAGTTTCAGGTATTTTATCTTTGCATATCGTATTACATATGTGAGCAAATGTCAATTTAAAAATGAAGGAAATATTCTCTAACTTCATTTCGGCTTTTTGTATTTAGATAATATAGGCATGTTAAAATGGGAGTCACTTTTTTCAAAAACATGCCATTTAACGGAGGAATCATCTTAATAATGTTAGACATTTATTAAAATCACAGTAAAGTCATATACCGATTGCTCCCCTGTGGCATATTAACAAAAATAACCTCCACTATTACTTTAGTACATTGGGAAACTGACATACTGACCGTATTAAACATCATGGCACGAAAAGCTCAACATCACTTTGCATGAAACTGCTGATGGAGCCTGCGAACTTGCTCCGCTAGTTCAGGAACAGGGCCATCGATTGGCGTATCACGGATAACTTCTTGAATGGGAAGATTTCGAACGCGCGATGGAGCAACTCCCATTTCACTCAGCCATTGTACCAGCTGTTCAGTTGAACTTGCATAAACAATCCGTCCTAAACCAACCCAGCCGTGGGCTGCAGCACACATAGGGCAATGTTCACCAGAAGTATATACAGTCGCCCTACTTCTCTCTTCAGGTGTCATGTTATTAGCCGCCCAACGTGCCAAAGCAAATTCTGGGTGTTGAGTATGGTCACCATCTGCAACGTGGTTATGATCTTCGGCAAGCACGTCGCCGTTTACTGACACAAGTACTGAGCCAAATGGCTCGTCCCCTTTCTCTAGTGCAGTTTTTGCTAATTCAACACAACGTCGCAGGTGCTTCAAATCTAAATCACTTATCATCATTGAATCCTCCTCATCCTTTTTAATTTTATCAATATCCCATATGAATGACCCATTTGCAGAGATACTAGAAAAGCATCTCTGCCTTTAAGCCATCGCTTTAATAGTCTTTTGAACTCTATGAACTCTCCTGTATAAATTTCCTATTTATCAAATCCATTCATTACTTTTTCTTTAGCATCAATAAATAACTGAGAAAATAGGCTGCACACGTAATCCCAAACAAAGCAAACACACTTGGTGTCATCGATACATACAAACTAAGCGGCAATGACCAAATAAACGCGATCAGCATTCCTCCTTTTTTTGCCTTGAAAGAAGCGGTGATCGCCAAACAAGCAGGAAGGCATAGCATAATAAACGTAGTGAACATCGGTTCAACAGCGGTTGCACCCGTATATGGATTGAAGAAGCTAAACACGATCCATAGCACAATCGATATGCCTCCTGAAAGATGCCCCAATATAGCTGAAGCTTTAAGAATATCATCCACCCCCTTTGGGAATAACGACCTGTTCTTTCTACTGTATCACGAATACTTGCTGAATTTTGCAAAAAGTATTAAACACTTTTGGGCAATCCATTTACTTTCCACTCATATTGAAGATCAGGCAAATTTTCTTCGTTTTCATGCCCCCGCCCAATTACTTTAAAGCCATTTTTTTCGTAGAAACTTTGTGCTTTTTGATTGATTTCAAAAGTGTACAATATTAATCTTCCACTTGATTGCGCCTTTGCTCGCTCTAATAACTTTCGGCCTATCCCGATTGCTTGATAATCGCAGTGAACATAAAGCTGACTTACTTCCATTTGATTATAAGCAACGATTCCAACTACTATTTCACCGATCAAAGCTATATCGATTTGAAAGTCCTCTGCTAATATATGATTTAAAAAATATACATGACTTTCAAAGCTATGAATTTCTTTCTGCCCAATTGCTCGCTCTTTGCTTTCTCGCCACATTTTCACAGTTTGCTCCGCATATTTTGGATGAAAGGGAGCGATTATGATAGGCTGTCTACCCATGCTTCACCTCCAAATTGCTATTTTGTTGATTGAAGACAGTTTGTGGTTTTTTTATCTGCTCGGGGTTCAATAATACCTATTGAAGACTCTTTGATGCTTTTATTCACCTGTTCGGGGTTCAATAACCTCTACTGAAGACTCTTTGACGCTTTTATTCGCCCACTCAGGGTTCAATAACACTTATTGAAGACTCTTCAATGCTTTTTTTCGCCTGCTCAGGGTTCAATAACACTTATTGAAGACTCTTTGATGCTTTTATTCACCTGTTTGGGGTTCAATAACGCCTATTGAAGACTCTTTGACGCTTTTTTCCGCCCACTCGGGGTTCAATAACGCCTATTGAAGACTCTTTGACGTTTTTTTCCGCCCGCTCGGGGTTCAATAACACCTATTGAAGACTCTTCTATGCTTTTTTTCGCCTGCTCAGGGTTCAATAACACCTATTGAAGACTCTTCAATGTTTTTTTCCGCACGCTCAAGGTTCAATAACCCTCATTGAAGACTCTTTGACACTTTTTGCCGCCTGCTCGGGGTTCAATAACACCTATTAAAGACTCTTCGACACTTTTTTCCGCCCACTCGGGGTTCAATCACCCCATCGAAGACACTCCCCAGTTTTTTCCTCCACCTCAGAAACCAAAAACCCCTATTTCAAGCCACCTGGCCTCACCAGAATACACTTCAATCATTTTCCTCTCTAAAATAAAATAATCTTAATACCAATTACCTTCTTAATATACAATTATACATGCCAATCCTAAAATTTATCCATGCACTTCCTTCGCAATTGATCGATACGTATTCTCCGTCCACAACACCACAAAAAAAGCACTCCCCAAAGAAAGTGCTCCATTCCCAATTTATTTCTTTTTAATCCAAAATTTAATTACACGATCCTCTTGTTCTGTTTTTAATAGCGTATGGCCTGTTTTATTTGCCCATGCTGGTAAGTCGCTTAATGTGCCTTGATCTGTTGCGTGAAGCTCTAGTACTTGCCCGCTATTTAATGTTTCGATCCCTTTTTTTAGTTTAACGATGGGCATTGGGCAAGTGAAGCCTGATACGTCCAGAACGGAATCGGCTTTTTCTCCCTCATTCGTCTCTTCTACAACGGTCTCTCCAAGATCGTTCGTTGTAGTTTCTACATTTTTCTCTAGATTGCTTCCGTAAACTGATGAATAGGTTTTCCAGCCGCCATCCACATTTTTCACTTTAAATCCATTATTTTTTAAAATACGGCTAGCTAAATATCCTCTTAGACCAACTTGGCAACTTACATAAATGGTTTGATCCTTTGGAAGTTCGGCTAATTTATTTCTAAGCTCATTTACTGAAATATTTATCGAGCCTTCGATAAATCCAAATTCTCGTTCCATCGGTTCACGGACGTCGATTAAAAGACCTCCATCTGCCACGATTTTGTCCACTTCATGCCATTGGATTTGCTCCAATTCCCCATCCATGACATTCGTTGCCACATAGCCTGCCATATTGACTGGATCCTTTGCTGATGAATATGGCGGTGCATAAGATAATTCTAGGTTAGTTAAATCTTCTACCGTTAATCCTCCTTTTATCGCTGTCGCAATGACATCGATGCGCTTATCGACACCATCTGCTCCAACTGCTTGGGCACCATATATCTTCCCTGTTTCTTTATCAAAAATTAGTTTCAATGAAATAGGTGCTGCGCCTGGATAATAACCAGCATGTGAGCTTGGGTGTATATGAATCACTTCATATGGAATGTCTAATCGTTTTAATGTTTTTTCGTTATTCCCTGTTGCGGCCACAGCTAAGTCGAACACTTTAGCAATTGAAGTACCCATTGTTCCTTGATACTTCTCTTTTTTCCCCATAATGTTATTTGATGCTATGCGCCCTTGTCGGTTGGCTGGTCCTGCAAGTGGAATCATCGCCTTCGTGCGGCTCATATAATCAACCACTTCGATTGCATCCCCTACCGCATAAATATCTGGGTTGGACGTTTGTAAGTAATCATTGACGATTATTCCTCCGCGTTCGCCTAATTCAAGCCCTGCAGACTTCGCTAATTCATTTTCAGGTCTTACCCCAATCGATAGGATCGTCATATCCGTTTCAATCTCGCTTCCATCCGCAAGTATGACTGCTTTCCCTTGATTTGCAAATGAGTGAACCCCATTTTCTAAAATTAGCTTTACCCCTTTTTCTTTTAAATGGGTGTGTAAAATACTTGCCATTTCAAAATCAATCGGTGCCATAATTTGATTGGACATTTCAATAAGCGTTACTTCGATTCCTCGATCCACTAAGTTTTCCGCCATTTCAATACCGATAAAGCCTCCTCCAATGACAACAGCCTTTTTCGGATGTTTGCTGTCCACATAGCTTTTCATTCGATCTGTATCAGGAATATTTCTTAATGTGAATAATGCTGCATTTTCCTCTATTCCTGGAATTGGCGGCACAATCGGTCTTGCTCCAGGTGAAAGCAGTAATTTGTCATATGATTCTTCATACACTTCACTCGTTTGTAAGTTTTTGATCGTGATGCTTTTTTTCTTTGGATCAATACTTACGGCTTCACTAACATTTCGTATATCTAGATTAAAGCGATCTGACATCCCCTTAACCGTCTGAACGAATAATTTATTTCGATCCTTGATTGTTTCACCAATATAATAAGGTAGACCACAGTTAGCAAATGAAATATGTTCTCCGCGTTCGATAAGAATAATGTCCAAATCTTCACTTAGTCTTCTTAATCTTGCTGCCGCTGTTGCTCCTCCAGCTACCCCACCTACAATAATTACTTTCTGTGTCATCATTTTTCCCTCCATTATGTTCTAACTACTCCAGTTTTCCTTCCCAAGCGAGCATGCCGCCAGTCATATTTATGACATTAAATCCATGACTTTCAAGAAATTGATAAGCACGGCCACTTCTCCCGCCTGAATGACAAACGAGGAGATATTCTTGAGACTTATTTAATTCATGCATGCGGAATTCTAACAGTCCAAGTGGGATATGAATCACTCCAGGAATCTTTCCCGCTTTTACTTCAGCCACTTCTCGTACATCGATAATATTTAATGTTTTTCCTTCATTCAATAAATGCTCAACTTCTTTTGCTGTATATTGTTTCAATTCATGTCCTCCTTTATCTCCAAGCACTCATGCCGCCTTTTACATTTGTCACTTTCATGAATCCTAATTTTTTCAGCATTTTACTAGCCTTTTGGCTCCTCATGCCACTTTGACAAATGACAATGACTTCTTTGTCTTTTGATAACTCTTTCTCTGCTTTTTGTGAAAGCTGGTGAAGTGGAAGATTTTTAAATCCTCTAATATTGTTTCCTTTAAATTCCGCAGGTGTACGGACATCAACCAAT
This sequence comes from Cytobacillus eiseniae, assembly GCF_017874625.1. Taxonomy (GTDB): domain Bacteria; phylum Bacillota; class Bacilli; order Bacillales; family Cytobacillaceae; genus Cytobacillus; species Cytobacillus eiseniae. The sequence continues at coordinate 7,667 of NZ_JAGIKZ010000040.1, forward strand.
TGGATACTCTGATTGTTTAATTCCTTTTTTAGATCTGCTGTTGAAATTTGTCTAACACCTTTTACCGGGATGATCCGATTGATAATAAAAATCGCGAAAAGCGCAATGATAAGATAATTAATATATTCCAAAGTAAGTCTCCCCTCACTCGTTTAATCGTTACTAGGCTGCAATAATATAAGCGGCTTTTGCGTTATCCTAATCTCCACTAAATATGAGAATCGCTGCAGTTCCTCCTTACCTCAAGTATACCCCTATGGGTATTATCTTATTAAAAATAAAAGAGGGTGTCAACCCTTTTTTATCGGCTTTTTACAAGAAGATTTACGGCTTCTTTTACTAATTCTTCCGTACTTTTGGCACCAGTTTCTTCTGCTTGGCGTACACACTCAACTAAATTCGAGCTAACCACGACACCAATTGTTCGATCAATGGCTGTTCTAGTTGCAGATAACTGAGTAATTACATCTTTACAATCCTTATTCTCTTCCATCATTTTTAAAATACCTCTAAGCTGACCTTCGATACGCTTGACTCTGTTTTTCATTTGATCTGTATATTCCATTAAAATACTCCTTATCTTTATAGGTTATTTTTATCCATCTTTAGTTATAGTATACCCCATTACCTATTATATGATATGAGAGACTGTTTTCGGCTATCTATAGTTACTAATTTAAAAACAACTATTTCTCATTAACTAGTGAGTACTACTAACTATAATATACCCCATTAGGTATATTGTCAAATCCGGATTCCTAAGAGGAAAAATGCAAAAAGGACGTGCATCCTAGAAGAATGAACGTCCTTTTTTTTAAGCTTGAATTTTGAACACACTTACTTCTGCTTGTAGCTGTTCAGCTAAGTTGGCAAGCGCTTGTGCGTTTGTAGAAATTTCCTCATTCACTGCAAGCTGCTCTTCTGTTGCTGCACTCGTTTCATTTGCCGAATCTGCAACAATCGCAGCAAGGGACTGAACTTCCTCTGCATTCTCATTGACTGTTTCCACTTTTTCTTTCATCTGCATAATCGAAGTGGATACAGATTCAACCTTCATCACAACATCTTCTACACTTACTTCGATATCATTAAATACTAAAAGTGATTCATTTGTTTTTGCTCGGCCTTCTGCTATTTTTTCTCCACCCTCAGAAACTGCTTTGACAGCATCTGTACTTGCTGATTGGATAATATAAACCATCTCCACAATTTCGGTTGCTGATTTTTTCGATTGCTCTGCAAGCTTTCGCACTTCATCAGCAACAACAGCAAATCCCTTGCCATATTCCCCTGCACGTGCCGCTTCAATAGCCGCATTTAAAGCAAGTAAATTCGTTTGTTCGGATATTTCTGTTATGAGCGATGTAATCAATTGAATTTCATGCGAATGCTTTTCCATCTTTTTCATCAGCTCTGTCGTTTCTGTAAATGTCCCGTTCAATGTGTCCATTTGAGTAGCTACATTTGAGAGAACAGAAGCGCCTTTTGTAACAAGTTGTTTCATATCATCTGTCGCATGTAACATTTCTTCATTGTCACTTGCAATTTGCTGAACCCCTTCATTCAGTTCGGTCATTAATTGAACGTTTGTAATCATGAGATTTGTCTGTTGTTCACTTGATGCCATTTGTTGTTCAGCTGAACTTGAAACCACTTGTGCAGATGCCAGGCTTTCTTCTGTACTCGCTGTTAATTCCTCGGCATTTGCTGCTAGTTGCATCGATGAATCTTGCACATTATTTATGATGTTTCTCACATCGGTAATCATTTTATTAAACGAAGTGGCCATTGCACCCACTTCATCTTTATTCCTAATGTTCACCTGCTCGATCCCTAGATTTCCTTTTGAAACCTCTTCAAGACTTACGGTGATTTTCTGGATTGGTTTAGAGATATTCCGGCTGATAATCGTAGCAAGAATAATACTCACAACAATACTTATGAATGCAATGATTATAATAAACCACATCGCATTGGATTGAGTCGAATGTAAGTCATTTCTTTCATTCTCAAGGCTTGTTTGTTGAATTTCCTTTAATTGAGATAAAACGGATAGGACTTCTTCATTATACTTAGTAGATTGAGCAGCGTATTTTTCAAAAGGTAAATTCTCCTTCTTCAATTCGATAATTTTATTATTTGATTCAAATAATAAAAGTGTATTCTCTCGCAACTGTTCTAGTAATTGTTTAGATTCTTTATCTGATAGTAATTCCGTTAATTTTCTTGCTTGGTTCGTACCGGTTTCAATTTCTTCGTCCATCCTTGCAATCGCATCGTCTTTTCCAAACATGACATACTCTAAAACAGCAGTGGCCAAATCCTTTTGCGTAATCTCAAGCTCGGTTGCTAAATCCATTTTTTCTACTTCTTGATCGATGATCGATGAATAATTATCGACAACATAATTAATTGATAAAATAGAAAAAATACTAATCATCACAAGCAAGGCTAATATTACTATATAACCAGACAACATTTTTTTCCTTATGGTCATTTTCATATACTCACAGTCCTTTTTCTTAACTACGAAATTTTAACTATATTTACTATATCAATAGTATATTTGTATTATATAGTAAAAGTTATATTTTCGGGAAAAATTTCTTATAAATAACAATTACCAGAAAAAAACAGTTTACGTGTTAAGCCACGGAATATACATCCGATAGATTAACATGCATACTGTATGATTTTAAACTTACTTGATAGCTGTTAGACTCATTCTTCCGAAAGGATTAGCTTTCTTAACTCCATTGTCATTTTCGGTGAAGTAAGATAAGCTGAGTCATCCGTAATATACATAAACATACTCTTTTCATTTTCTTTCCCTAATAGTAAATGAATGCCATGTGTCGGCAATTCTCCTTTATCTGATTCATATTCCACCATTACATCGTATTCTGGTTCAGCTATTTCCGCTTGCTGTGGCTGCTTAATCGCCGTTGTTATGGCCATTTTAAAAATATCTAAGGATTTCTTATCTTTGAAGGTTTGAATCGTTTCTTCATTCATTCCTCCGAACCCTTTTGATTCTGAAATTTTCACTTCCGAGATTTTTTCGTCTAAAAGCACCATTGTTTCTGCTTGCTCTGTTTGGCATGCGGCCAATATAAGTGAAACGAATATAATCGATACGATTGAAATTACAGCTTTCATGTTGCTCCTCCTTCATGTTGATTGCCTAACAAATAATCGAAATAGCTTTCAACTACTTTGATTGTTTGTTCCGATAAATAAAAACTAGCATAGCACTTAGTATGACAGCACAAATTCCATTAAACCACACGAGTCTCGTATTTGTTTCCCAATGGATCACGACTTGACCAATAATCATGATTAATAAGAGGATTAGCAAACAGAACATCCATTTTGTTTGAATGGTTTTCATAGATTATGCACCACTTTCATTTCGTTGTTGTAATAAAAGTTCATCTGCTATCAGATCTTAACTTATTTGGAATCTCAAAACTAACTCCACCTTTATTGCTGCTTTCATCCACTATGGTATAAAGAAAATTACTTTTTTCGTCAACTGCTATAAAGAAAAATCAATCACACGAGGTGCTGCATGTGAATCTGCTTCAGTTAATTTCTGCCATCATGCTTTGCCTGTAATTGTCTAATTGATTCTTGGGGGACTTTTATGGGCGAAGCCATTCCCAAGGAGTGTGATGGCAAGTGAAACCTTATCAAACAAATCGGAGTCGTGCCTATTACCGACACCATCGAAAAAGAGTCATTCAACGAAAATCAAAGATTGCTAAGCAATTAGGATGGCATTCTCGCTTCACTGGATCTTTTGCAAAAGGAAAGATCCATTGTTCATGCTGGATGTGCTCGCAAAAAACAAATAGAAATGGATGGCCTCATTCACAAGTCATTCAGTTGGCACGCTTCAATCATCAGCTAGATGATGACAGGAGTTGAGTGCTTACTGTGCAGGAGAAGTGTCTTTTCTCCTGCTCCTTCTTGTTTTTTACTACCTACTCTACTTCCCCAATAAACCAAATTTCTTTTTCGAACAATTCTCTTTCTTCATCTATTATTTCTTCTCTAATGCCGAGGGAGCTCATGTCTTGAGGAATGGATACGTTCCACTCTCTCTCAAGATTCCTTTCTAGTGATAGAGGGATCCACTTTTGCTCCTCCTCATTTCTATCAAAAAAACCATTAAAATGACTATCCCCTAAAAAAACAATAATTTGACTAGCCCATAAATCAGTGACATCAATTGCGACAACTACCCGAAGGCATTGATTAGATGGGGGTTTTATTCTCATTAAATATTCCGCTCGATCTAATAAAGTTTGCATACATAGTCGTTTGATCCCTATGGGCGTTTGATTTGAAGAAATAAACCCTTGTCCGACCGGCAAATGTAGATGCCAATATCCATTATAAAAATCAGTAGGAAATGTCATCGTTTCCTGTACCAATCTATTTACCATGTTTTTCGCTCTGCGTTTCAAGCCGCGAACCTTTTTATCAGACATATCCTTCCCCCGATTCTCCTTAAAGGCAATCTTCACCTTGCCTAATCCCAGCAATTATAAATAACTTCACCAACTGTTTTTGGTTTCCAATTTTTTATTTGGGCTATTTCTGCCTCGTTCAAGCTATTCCTATTTTCAACAAATAACTGTCCCGTTTTTTCTGCTATTTTTAAAGGTGTATGTAAATCTGCTACAGTCAAAACTTGATAGCCGGCAGCACTACAAGCATTGTGCAAGCTGGAATCATTTATAAAGTTTACTTTGCTATCCTCAACAAAATCTGCAAAGGCGATGTAGGGATAATGGGCATTTAGCAAAATATAGAGATCATTGCTTAATTTCACCTCATAGTAATTGGATGGATAGTGTGGCTTCGTGAAGAAGATGACTCTTTCTCCAATTAATCTAGCAATCTGAAAACAGAAACGTTTAAACTCTTTGCTGTCCATAATCGGAGGCTCGTCCTCCTTCCGATCATAAAAACCTGTTATCCCATTGAGAAGCATCCCTCTTCCCTCTCTTCTTCATCCAATCGTGCTCAAAATCTCACTTGCCATCTCATCAAGTTCTTCGTATTTTTCCCCTACTGTTGGTCTTTCAACAAGTCTGATAAGTTCATCTTTCAATTGGACTTTGATCTCTTTCGGCAATCTTTTGATTAAAATGTCCAAGCACCAATACTTCCATATCTCATCATTTGTAGCAAAGACATCTTGTATGAGCGGAACCATTTCATTCGGGAATGTTAAAAGGAGTTCCGCAACCTCATGGGCAATCGGCCAATTCATATCCTGAATCCATTCCAATAGGCCAGGCAGCAAAGGCAAGAGTTCTATTCGATTCATTTTCTTTAATTGATCCACTCGATCAAAATCATGCTTATTTCTAGGCAACAAATTAGTGTAGTCTTTCATTTTTGTCTACTCCTCTTGAATATTAAGGCTTTTATAAAAATCATCCACAATCGGGTGGATATCCGGATTCGTATAATAATAATTTTCATTTACTTGTGTTAATCCAAATTGATAAGCTTCCTCATCATCTTGAAAAAGAGTGACAGAGTAACGCCAGCCTTCCCGATCTTCTTGTTTTTTTTCTGGAATGAATTTGATATCCTTTATCTTATCTATGAATTCCTTGATCACAAGAGGATCTGTCAGTGTTTTTTTATATCCCGTACTTCCATCGACAATGACAACTTTCGTTATTTGATCAAGATTTCCTTTGTAAAATTCAGGAATTGTTTTTGTTTCTAATCCGCATCCAGTTACAATCAATAGGATTAAATAGATAAAAGCAAACGACTTTTTCATGACCTACCACAACTCCTATATTAAAGGGATATCCGATCCTTTGTTAGAAGGTACTATTCGACTTCTATGTTCTCCTGCCCCCTAACTGAAACTCACTCCTCATTATTCAATCTTACGCTATAATATCGCATCGCTTTTAAATTCCCTTCCATCTCAAAGACCCCTTTTTCAATTAGCTTTCTAAGCCTATACTCAACAAAGGAATCCCCCAAATATTGGTCTAAATGCCCGATTACTTCTCCTATTAACCTTGCAGATTTCATAAATGCTTCCGGTTCATTCTCACGTTCTCGTTCTGTCTGCAGTTTTTTCGCCAGATTGATCATATACTGGTCATAATAGTCTTCTTCGACAGCCCTTATCTTTTCATTTCTCCAAATACGCAACGTTGCCTTCGTGTCTGCGAGAGCTCCCCACTCTTCTTCAAGTTCCATTCTTTCATGTGGAGGCAATGAAGCATTCGCTTTGCTTTCCTCATAAATTACTTGCAGTTTTTCCGGAGGAATTTCTCCAGTCTGTCTAACGATGTATTCGATATCCGGTCGATTAAATTTTTCCGCATACCTTTTTGTTGCATTAATTACTTGGATGTTATTTGTTTTGTTCTTTAATAAGTGCATGACAAATCGCAGTCCCGTTTGTTCATGGGCATTATCTGCCACCCATATTGTAATCGGCCTATCTGCTGGAATGGAATTTATTTGATGAACCGTTTCAGTGAACCGCTGCTGATAATCACGAAACTCATCCATTTCGTCATTCATTACCTGTTTCATAAAAGCAAATCTAGCTTCCAGCCCAGCCTTTTCATGCAGGTTCCAGAGTGGACCAATCGAAAACATGTCCCAAAAAGAAATAACCATTTCTTCTTTAGATACATCCATTTTCTTTAACGCATATTTTAATGATCCTGCCGGTGAATCACCGAAAAGAATATGGATCATTTGAACATTATTTTCTTGATTCTTGTCCGCCCGTTCTTTGGACAACTCGAAAACCATTTCATATATATTTTCTATATCACTTATAAACTTTGACTCTGAATAATCGGTTTCCCTTAATAGATCCATTCTTAAAAGAACCCCAAATAGCAATGATTTCGCTTCCTCTTCAGGCAATTCCTTGATCGCCTTTTTCAATTGATCTATTTCCATCTGTTGTTCCTCCTCGAAAATCAATCGATGAATCTTCATTTTATGTTATTATTTGGTATTAAGAAAGCTATTTAAAAAATACTTCAAAATAAATATAGAGGTGCTGTTTTGTGGAGGAATATCAATATATTAGAAGTTTAAAGCTGAGGCGTGAAGAAATTAGCTCTTTTAATCGCTACCCCTTTCATTTGCCAAGCATCAAAACATTAGATGAACTAGCCTTTCATCCAAAGGTCACTTATTTCGTTGGCGAAAACGGGATGGGCAAATCAACCTTATTAGAAGCGATTGCGATTGCGGCTGGATTTAATCCAGAAGGAGGTTCCTTAAATTTCAATTTTACTACCTTTAATTCTCATTCTCCGCTGGAAAAGTATATTAAGCTGATCAAAGGGGTTGAAAGGCCAAAGGATGGATTTTTCCTTCGTGCAGAAACCTTTTATAATCTGGCAACGAACATTGAAGAATTAGACCGTGAGCCCGGAGCAGGACAGAAAATCATTGATTCATTCGGAGGCGTGTCCCTTCATGAACAATCACATGGAGAATCCTTTTGGGCCACATTTGTAAACCGTTTTCGCGGAAACGGGATTTATTTATTAGATGAACCTGAAGCTGCCTTGTCTCCTTTAAGACAGCTATCCATGTTAGCTCACATCCATGAATTAGTTGATCAAAATTCTCAATTTATCATTGCGACCCATTCTCCCATCATTATGGCCTACCCAAATGCGCAAATTATCGAACTGACGGAGGAAGGGGCACGAGAAACATCACTTGAGGAAACGAATCATTATAGCATCATGAAACAATTTTTTGATAACAGGGATCGATTATTGCATCATTTATTGAATGAATAACTACCACCCTCAGCCTGTGAGAGATTTTATATTTGCTAGATAAAATTTTTCACAGGCTGAATTTTTCAATGATTAGTTGAACTTGAAATGGACTACAGATTGTTTAGTTGATTAGCACTTTATTATTGATATTCAGGGTGGTTATGGCGAGAACAGCCAAAGAGATAGCAGGCCGTCTGTATATTAGGAGTAAACTCCATTATTGGAACATAACCAGATTTGATTTTTACAAGCATTTGTTCAAATTCTTGCTTTTCCTCGATCAGTTCCTTTAGCTGATTTTCTTTATCGAGCTCTGACCAGCCTTCCTCACATTCTTCTTCGTATGCTTCTTTAATCTCTTCTGCTTTCTCATAGATCAATTCATCTAACAATTCATCACATTGAGTGATCTGATCCATCTTTACTAATGAGTAGATGTAGCGGCTAATCCAATTCGGCTGTTTATAATACGCCTCCCAGCCCTTTTCGAACCATTTGATTGCTTCTTCATAACAACCCATCTCTACATATAAATCGGCTACATCCACTTCTCCGACAAAATCATCATCCGTTTCAGAAAATGCATCGAGTATCCGTTTGGCTTCACCTGTATTCCCCAATTCAATCAAACATTTGACATGGCTATACATAGCATAATCCGATGGTTCTGAAGCGAGAAGAAAATAGTCTGCAGCATCTTTTTTATTCCCTAGGTGATAATTAGCGACTGCCAAATTGTTATAAGCCATTTCAGACGGTTTGATAGAAATTGACTTTTGCAATATCTCTTTGACCCATTCCCACTTTTCCTGCCGAAAATAAATTTCCCCTAATAAATTATACGGAAAATATGACTGCGGATTCATATGGATGACTTCCATTAATAATGGAAAAGCAAGGCTGTCATCCTCTTCCTCACTGCAATAAATCCATGCAAGATTATGTAGAGATTGGACATCCCTTGATCTTTCAACAGCTTCTTTAAAAACCTTTAACGATTCATCATATTTATTTTCTTCCAGCAATGCAATTGCCTTTTGATTTAAATTCAAACTGAAATCCTCACTTTCCACCCTTTACACTTTTCTCTACATCCTAGCAAATAAAGCTGCCTCATTTCTACTTTTTTAGAAACCTAGCTTTTTTTATGAATAAGGAGTAGATTCTCAATACTGAAAAGTGCCTATTAGCATCCATTATTTGGATGGTAACAGACACTTTCTGTATTCATTATTGAATTATTTTCTATGAATCAATACATCTCAATTCCCAAACCGTTCAAACTTTTTAAACACAAGCACGGCCAGCCCCAAGAAAAGAATCGATAAGGCCAATGTACTAAGCGACACGAGTGAAGCGGACTGTCCCCATTCTCCTTCTATTAAAATTTTCGAAGCTTCTTGGCGCAGGTTTCCTGGACTCCATTCCATATATTTCGGCAACAAGGTTGTTAGAATACTTATGACTCCTAAAAACAACACACTTACGCCAGCGATTCCGCCACTATTCCGTAGCAGCGTTCCAACAAAGAGTGTAACCGCAGTAAGAAAAATAATCCAAAGACTGTAAATAGCTAAGCTTGCGAGCATGAGGTGCCATGGCACTTGATCAAATAGGATCGTCGTATAATACCAAGTTAAGAGATAACTAGCCGCCAATGCGACAAGCAAAATACTAAGCTGTGAGATATATTTACTTATTATATACTGAAGTGCACTTACTGGCCTCACCATTACAAACGATAGCGAGCCGGTTTGTCGCTCATGGGAAATCACATTCATGAGCGCCAGAACGAACAGCAGCGTGCCAATCGTTCCATATTGAGACATCGTACCAACCAATACTTCTGCACCGGTCGGCATCGGTATTTCGATGACCGTTCCTTCGGGAAGATTGCCAGCCATCTCAAGGATTTGTGGCATATAATAGCTTGTGAGTGGCTGAGAAATGCCGATTACCATCATCACAATTGGCAGCCATATCCATTTCCCGCTGCGCATACTTTCCTTCATTTCCTTTTTAAAAAGAACAATAAAATTCCTCATCGCTCCATCACCTTCATATATACGTCTTCCAATGAATCCTGCAATAATTCAAAATGAATCAGCGTCCGTCCCTGTTTCAATAGCGTTTGAACCAATTGATTGGAATGTGCATGCTGCTCCATTCGAATCTTCACTGTACAAGGATCAATATACTCGGCCGCTTCAATGAAATCGAGCTCGTTCAGTACATCTTCAATCGGTTCCTTCGTTTGAAGCTTAATGGCAAGTGAATCATGTTCCTTTTTTAACGCCTCTAGCGTTCCGTTCCATTTTAAGTTCCCGTCTTTCAGCATGAGGATATCTTCACAAACTTGTTCCGCATCATGTAAAATATGAGTTGAAAACAGAATCGTCATCTTGCTTTTCAATTGCTCTATTAACTGGAGGACATCTCTTCTTCCCGCCGGATCAAGAGCAGATACAGGTTCATCTAGTATGAGTAATTCTGGTTCATGTAACAAAGCCTGAGCAAGACCTAATCTCTGCTTCATCCCCCCTGAAAACCCACCGATCTTCTTGTTTTTCACATCCTCTAGCCGAACAAATGCCAATGTCTCCTCCATCCGGACGGCCAGCTGTTTTTTCGGAACATGCGACAATTCGCCTGCAAACTGAAGAAACTCCGCTGCGGTCATCCAATTGAAAAAGGACGGATGCTGTGGCAAAAAGCCAATCTGTGAACGATGATCCTTCTGATTGTTCCCTGCAAATGCAATTGTTCCTGCAGTCGGTGCGAGCAAACCTGCAAGCATTTGTAAGGTTGTCGTTTTTCCAGCGCCATTCGGACCAAGCAAGGCGATGCAGCGCCCCTTCCCAATTGAAAAGGAAATCGGGTGGACTGCTGTATGCTTTTTGTATTTTTTTGATAAATGATTGACCGTAACGAGCATCTGCTTGTCTCCCCTATCCATTATTTTTACGTCCGATTAGAAAGTAAATGACTGGACCAACAATGTTCACGATGATGATGATTAAAATCCACATCCATTTTGGCCCATTTGTTTCCTCTTGTTTTGCACAGTTCACTAACGCAAACGCCATTAAAATAGCTTGCAAAACTAGGAGCGGTGTTAGAAGAGCCCAATTCACATCAAATAAAGTATCCATATTTATTTTCTTCTCCTTTGAGGTAAAATGACAAATACCAAATAAAACAAAGTCGGCATTGGAAACTGAATCAATCCCCAAAGCCCCCAAAACCATGCAAAGCCCTTTTTCTTTTTCGCATCTATAAATAACAGTGTGCTTTGGACAAGCATAATCACAACAATAACCGGAATCATGTATAGTCCCAACGTTGTCATAAGTGAGCTTCCCTTTCTTTCTTCTTTCTTTTTACTAGAATATAAAAGACAATCGGCCCAATCATCATTGCGCATATTTCTATCACAATAAAAAGGACGGGAGCTTGAACAATGCTAATAGTAAAAAAGCTCAATATACAAATAGCTGTAACGAAAAAGATCAGCAATTCTTTATAAAATCCTTTTTTCTGTTTTTCCTGAAAGACCTCAATTTGTTGTTTCATCTCGAAGTTTGAGGTCGAATGATTCTCCGCTAATTCATCTAATTGCTCCCAATCATGTTTTAGCTTCTCCAATTGAGTCTCCTCGTCTATTTGCTTCATCAACTCACTCCTTTCTCAATCGTGTTAACCCCGTATGAACCCTTGATTTGACCGTTCCCGGCGGAATTCCCATCATATGACCGACCTCTTCATACGAATACCCATAATAATGATGTAAAAGAATCGGTACTCTCATCTCATCTGCCAATTGGTTAAAATCGGTGAACACATCACTCCACTCCATCCCTTTCACTTTTGCTTGCCAGGTTAGCTGTCGGGAGAGCGTCCGCTTGATCTGATTCAGCCATTTTTTTTCTCTTTTTTGCTTACGCAGTAAGTCCATATACAGCCTCGTTGAAATCGAGATCATCCAAGTAGAAAACTTTCCTTTTCCTTTAAAGGACGAAAGGTTCGTATAGCACTTTAACATCGTATCTTGGGCAAGATCCGCACTCACTTCCTCATCAAGGGTAAGTTTCAATAAATATTTATATAAAAATGAATAATGACGCTCGAATAGCTGAGTGAATGCATCCTGATCACCCGTTCGTGCTCTTTCAATTAAGCTCCAATCTTGCTCCTGTTCCATACGATGCTCCTTTCTCTTTGAATGCATTATAAGACGTCTGGCACATCCAAATCGTTCATTCTCTTTTTTAGAATTTTTCTCCAACCTTTGCTCCATTTTCATTGAAAGGTTAACTTTTGGAAATATTATTCGTTAGTTAACTTTTGTTTAACAGAAAAAAAAGCCAAAAATATGCAAGATTCCTTGGATATTTTCGGCTTATTGATAACTGTAGATTATTGAACAAGAGCACTTGAAGTTTGGGATTTTACTGTTGATGCAAGTCCATTTTAAGTACTTGTATGAATTCATCTACACTGTTAAACATTTGATCTGGCTGCACACTAAATTCAAGTGTTTGGTAATTTGGCAGCCATTGTACTCCAATTGTATGGACGTTTGCTTGTTTACCAGCTAGAATGTCCGCATCACTATCTCCTAGAAAAATCGCTTCGTTATTTTTTATATGAAGCAAATCCAATGCTTTTCTTACTCCTTCTGGATGTGGTTTTGGTTTAATCACGTCATCCCCTGTAATGATCACATCAAATAAATCATTCATCTTTAGACATTCTAAGGAAATAAGCAAACTCCTCGTCGCTTTTCCAGTAACAATCCCTAATTGATACCCTTCCCTTTTTAAAAGCTGCAGCAGCTTATTTATTTCCTCACTTTCAAGAACGAGTTCTTCGTGTTGTTCGCGATATTTTTCATAATATAATTCAATCGCTTCATCATGATTTGAATTGTTTAGATTTTCTCTAATGATTCCCGTCTCAAACGGACCAAACATCGCCTTAATTTCATCTGCAGTAACTTCAATATGATCAAATTCCTTAAAAACCGCCTGAAACGCATAAAAACAAACGGGCAAAGTATCAGCAAGCGTCCCATCAAAATCAAAAATAATCGCTTTAATCATTACACACCCATCCCCCTTGGATTTAGAAGAAAAGCTCATACATGAATATTCTATTCTCACTCTTGAAAAATAGCCGTTGCTTTCATAAAAAGACGATTCTCCTTATAAATCCTTTTTCAAATAATAATGCGTATAGTCCCTACCAACATTATCTAGACTCCCGTACACTTCATACCCATTCTTCTTATAGAAATCCAATGCTTGAAAGCTCAATGTATCTACCTTTATAAAATCACATGCTTTATCCACTGCAATTTTTTCAAGTTCAGCTAATAATTTTGTTCCATATCCCGATTTTCTTATTTCCTCATCAATCATAAAAGTATGGATCTCTAACCAATTCCAGCATACTTCACTAAGGATTCCCCCACGAACAATGCCATTCTCATCCTTAAGAAACAAACAAATCTCTTCATATCTCCCTCTTAAATCTTTTGGAAAATGCGCTAAATTAAATTTGTAAAGGGATTCATCAATATATTGTTTGTCCTTTTTATCAAACGCTTTAGTAATATGAAGGGTCATTTACATATATCTCCTAACGTAGTAGTTTCTGATACTTTCTACTAACAAGCGTGCAATTCCTTTTTATTATACTAACATGTACTGTTTGGTTTCTGACTAGAATGTTTTTTTTGCGATTTTATCAGCCTTGTTACTATTACAGCAAAAAAACGAATTCTCTCAGCATATTTACTATGTCAAATCACCCTTTTTCATCGTATTAATTACTTTTCTTGAGTTTACCGATCATTTTTAATGATTTATTTGATTTTCCATTTTTCTAAAAAAAAGCGAAGGAAAACTAATCTTCTGTCAAACATCCTCATCTATTAGAATGTTGACCATATAAAAAAGGCATCTAAAAAGTGAACATGCGACTTTTTAAATCCCCTCTTAAAAAAATATAAAAGTTGGTTCTGAATCTATTTCTAAGTCATTTAATTAATTGTTATTATCCGAAAATCATTAAGAATGCACATATTGATTAAAGATTGCATCTAATGCTTCATACGCTACATTTATTTCAGACATTTTCTCTGGGTCTCCATTAGCTAAATCAGGGTGATACTTTTTCGCTAATTTTTTATATTGTCTTTTAATAATGGTAAAATTACGTACGTTCGTATCCAATTCTAGTATTTTTAAATATTGATCAATCTCAGCTTCCTTATCATGACTACTGCCAAATTGCCCTTGTTCTGTATACCCTTTTAATCGATCTAATTCGATAAAAATTCGTTGTACTTTTTGAAACAATTCTTCATGTAACTCATTCATTTGTAATTCGATTAGGTAAACATCATTTACAACGAAAGAATAGTCATCTACCTCTCGAATCAATCCTCTGTTGATTGCACCGTTAAACAAATCTAGGCTAAATAAAATTTCAAATAGAGCTTCTTTCAACGTATGTAGATCTAACGAAAATTTATCTAATTCTTCAAGGAGTTTGTATATCGTATGTGGCAAACTATATTGTCCATTCGATTGCTGAATAGGAATGATTTGATTATTGGCGATCATACTTTTAACTCTAATCGTCCGGTCCGCCTCTTTTTCAAACTTGATGTTGACATCGATCGTCTCTTTAATGATCAATGTTCCTGCACCAAAACCAGTAAAGTTAAATTTTTTCGTATACATATAGATTGGACCTTTAATCATTATGCCTAATTCTTTCACAAGTAATTCTTCTCTATCAAAACGAAGATCGTATTTATATTTCTTATCTACACGCTGTGTGGCATAATCTTCAATATACCCTTCATAAGTAAAAAAGTGTTCTGTATGCTTCTCTAAAAGCTTAGCCCGCTTTTTCTCCATACTTGACTTAGTCATTCCACCTTCAATAAAGTAGCCGCTTTGCTTATTTGAAAATTCAAGCCCTTCTGTACGAATTCTTTCAAATAGAGCCCAATGTAACAGCAGCTGTCGTAAAGTGTGCACGAAGTTCGGATCATCTAGTCTATTTAAAATATTAAAAATCTCTTTATACTCTCTGAAAATATCTATGCTGCCTTTCTTCTTTTTTATTTCAAAATCATGAAGTTCAAACCCAGTCATCCCTAAATGCAATTCCCCTAAAAATTTATAAGGTCCTACGTAAATCGTCGCATGATTACGATCACTAGTGATGGTCATTTTTTTCGTTTCCTGCACACCAACATAGAACTCATGAAAATTGTTCATCCCAAATAACTGCGGATAAACGCGTAGTGGACCTTTTACGATCACATTGCTCCCTTTTAATAATTCATTGCCATCAACAAAATCCTCATAAGGGGCATTTTCTCTTAACAGAAGTTTGCTATCTATATTATCCAGTCTTTTTGCTCCTAACTGCTGTGTGACAAAGATGAATATAAACAAAAAAACAATAATAGCTACTATTTCCATTTCACTTTCTTCCTTCCACTTTTTAAAAAATATAAAACTATTTTCCTATTATAATTTTACTATATAATTCCAGTCTTTTGAACAGCTTACATAAGAAAAGCATATCAATATCTTGATACGCTTTCTAAGTGGGGATCGTATTCTGATTTCAATTCTATATGTAAGTAGTAGGACACCTGTTCCGCTATTTGCAATAATAATGGTACTTTCACATTTTTACCGGACATACGATCCGTTATTTATCTAAAAAGGTGTTGTTTTCACCTGATTATTAGTAAATAGCGTACTCAGTGTCCGTAAACTCTCCAAAATGGCCTAATTTATGATAATAACGGACTTACTATCCAAAAAAATTGAAACACATGGATTCCCACACTAAATCCATGCGTTTCATCTTGCAATTTCTATTATTTTCTTGCTTTGTTTTCGAATACTTCTAACACTTATCCGAGTGCTACAATACACGTGACAGATTCATTCAACTTTATTCCTCATTATCCATTTCAATAAAGTAGTGGTCTTTACGGTAGGAGACCGCCTCCATAATGGCTATTAATTTTTCCTCATGGAAAATTTCAATTTGATAATATCCAATCCTGAAGTTTCGTCTTATTTCAGATGCACGAGCAACGAAAATATCCCCTGACATTGCTGATCCCATAAATTGTATAGTCGTTTGGACAAAAAAAAGCCTACCATTTTTGGTAGGACAGCAATGTATTGCACGATTTAACTAAATGGATCCGTTCATCATCACTTCATACTACTAGCTATAAACATGGACGCATTTTGTTTCATAAAAATATTTTCCCCGTGATGGAATGTTCTCATTTCCATTGATTTAAATCCAACTTCTAATATGCTATTTTTCAGTTCTTCGTGCGTAAAGCCGTTATGTACTTTTGGATGATTAATTTGATCATTCTTATCAAAATCAATGATGATTAGCTTTCCACCGCTATTTAAAATGCGAAACAATTCCTGTAAGATTTTTTTCGTATCTGGAATATGAAGTAGGACGAGTGATAATAAAACGATATCTGCCTTCAGTTCAGGCGTTTCTTGAGTAAAATCTGAATACAGTACATTTGCATTCGTTATTCCTCTATGAGAAATTTTAGCATTCGCCACCTCCAACATTTGTTGTGACGAATCAACCAGTAAAGTCGAATCCACTAAATCTGATAATTCTAAGCTCACTAGACCGGTGCCACTCCCATAGTCTATGAAGGATTTGGATTGGCTATTTCCTATTTCCTTTCGTACTTCCTTAACGATGACATTTGCTAATGCCATTCTCTCTTCTGTATCGTATCTTTTAGCCATCTCTTCAAAAACATTCTGTTCCATTATCGACTCTCCTCCAATTAATCATAGTAGTTATATTGTCGTCATTATAACAAAAGGCAATGGCAAAGGCTGAATATTTCTCTCGACCGAATGAATGGAAAATCCAGTGGGAAGGGTCTCCTATAAGGTCTATTGAACCCCGAACGAACAGAAAATCTAGTGAAAGGGGCTTCTATAAGGTCTATTGAACCCCGAACGAACAGAAAATCTAGCGAAAAGGGCTTCTATAAGGTCTATTGAACCCCGAACGAACAGAAAATC
>NZ_JAGIKZ010000041.1 GCF_017874625.1 Cytobacillus eiseniae
CTTCTATAAGGTCTATTGAACCCCGAACGAACAGAAAATCTAGCGAAAAGGGCTTCTATAAGGTCTATTGAACCCCGAACGAACAGAAAATCTAGTGAAAAGGGCTTCTATAAGGTCTATTGAACCCCGAACGAACAGAAAATCTAGCGAATGGGGCTTCTATAAGGTCTATTGAACCCCGAACGAACAGAAAATCTAGCGAATGGGGCTTCTATAAGTTGTACAGACCCCCACCTCCTGCATGCAACAAAAAACACCCAAAAAGAAACATCAACCTTGCTTTCCCCATTGTTATGCCCTCTCTACAAATAGTATATAATGAACGTTACAACTATTTGTAAAGGAGTTCTAATACATGCAATCATTAGTCAAACTATCCGATCGGCTTTATTACTTGCCTTCCTATCAAAAAACAGATCGGCCAATACTAGGTGCTGTTGTAGGAGACAATTATACATTACTGATTGATGCTGGGAATTCTACTAGTCATGCGAAACATTTCAAGGAGCAATTAGCTTCCTCTCAAGTTGTCGGAGATCTATTGGCTCTAACACATTGGCATTGGGATCATGTATTTGGCTTGCGTGAAATGAATATGCCTTCCATCGCTAACGCCATGACCTATGACAAGATGAAAGAACTACAGGAATTATCATGGGAAGACAAGCAGCTGGATGAACGAGTCGAAGCTGGGATCGAAATTCCGTTTTGTGCAGATGCAATTAAGCTAGAGCTTGGAAATAATCGTGAAGTGATCATCCCAGATCCCACCATTATTTTTGAAAAGCAAATGAAACTGAATATCGGCGGGGTTACTTGTGTCATCGAACATGTTGGCGGCGATCATTCATCCGATTCGAATCTTATCTATCTACAGGAAGAAAAGGCGTTATTTCTTGGAGATTGCCTCTATGCAAATATGTACGCCGAGAAATGGCATTATACGTTTGAAAAAATGAACAAGCTTTTGGAGAAAATAGAAGGGTATGATGCCAACTATTTCTTTCTCTCTCATCATCCAGCCCCATTAACAAGAGATGAATTTTCTTCCTTGGTTATATTATTAAAGACAAGTGCTGCCTTAACAAAGAAACATAAAGGAAAACTAGAAGCCATCACTGCAGAAATGACTGCCCATTTTGGACGTGAACTGACTGAAGATGATTTAGAAATTATCGAGTACTTTGTAAATGGATTTGAACAAGCATAAATCGAAAAAAGTAAGGACAATGGATTCATGTTCTTACTTTTTTCCAATTACTTCCATACCCTCTTCAATTTGAAAAACTCCTGTGTATATCCCCAAACCGATATTGGAGACATAAAGATTTGGTAGGTTAAAACATAAGCAAAAAAGCCGAACACATTTTTTCGGATTTTCAAACCTAAAGATTGAAACACTTTGCGTTGAAAATTGTACATCACATAATTCGTTAGTAATGCTAATGGGAGTACATAAAAAAATGTGGCACCCACAATGAAGTAATGCCCAAAGAAGGCAAGGATCAATCCTGGTATCCAAATAAACGTATAGACAAAATCTGCAAATGGAAAAAGAAGATTCGACCCAGTCAGATAACGTGTAAAAACAGTCGGTTGTTTCCAAGGCTTCACCTTTTTCACTGCCTCTATCATTCCCCTTGCCCACCTGCTTCTTTGTCTAACAAAATGAATAAAGGTTTCTGGGACATCGGTAAATGCTACAGCAAGTGGTTCAAAATAGACTTTACAATTAATATGCAGCATTTTCCAAGTTAGCACGATATCCTCCCCAATTGCATCATCCCAGCCGCCAATTTCTAGAAGCGTGTCTCTTTTATATAAACTAAAAGCTCCTTGAGCAACTAAAGTCCCTTGATAAAATCCTTGTAGTCTTTTAATTGATGCAATCCCTAAAAAATAATCCCACTCTTGAATCTTTGTCCAAAAATTTTTACGACTATTACGAACTAGAACAGCTCCCGCTACCGCACAAATCTCCTTTGGTGCAGATAACAATCGACAAACAAGTAACCGGATGGCAGAGCGGGTCAAAAGTGTATCAGCATCAAGTGTAATCACAAATGGGGTGTCAACTATTTTTAAAGCCTTATTTAGTGCAAAGTTTTTCCCAGGTTTTCCCTCATAGATTACCTTTACATTCAGATTGTAATCTTTTCCCGCTCCCAATGCCATCGTGCCCGTTTTATCTGTCGAAGCATTATCAATCACAATCACTTTTATCTCCCCCTCATAATCTTGTTGAGAGATAAATTTAAGTGTGTCCCTTATTCCTTTTTCTTCATTCCTACAAGAAATCAAAATCGAGAGTGGATCTGTCGGATTGTACACTTTCAGTTTTGGCTGTTTTTCTATTAGCAGACTAATGACCATAAATGCATTCATATATCCTGGAAAATAAGCAATTCCTGCAATCGATAAAATAGCCGGAACGATTCCAATCACAGATGCTAGATCACGAACCCAAGGCAATGACAAATATACAGAAAAAGTGAGCCATAACAAGGCAAATCCATGACTAATCCAAAACTTAAATAGGACGGGTATGTAAAGCTTCTTTACAGTTTTCATTCATTTCACCTAGAGGTTGTCATTTTATTATACGTTTCCCTAATGTCCTCGTTTTATCTCTTGTTCATTTTGCACTTCCCCTACTTAATTTCTAACAAAAGTTGAAGCGGAAGATTTCTAAGAACCACTAGTGATTGATTAGACGATTTTGGGTGATTGGCACAACGAGCATCGCCATTCACGCAAAAAAATAACACCCCCCCATCCTGACTTACAAATGAGTGATGGAGGCATTTTTTATTAGGTTGTTATTATTTACTGTTGTGTATGGAGGATTTCTGCCCAGAAAGCTGAAGAAGCAAAATATAAGCGGAATAATTCCGGTTAATGTAAAAAAGAACGCTTAAAAAGTGAAAATAAGCAGAATAATTCCGGTTAACTGCTTCAAATAAGACAAAATCCATCCATTTGGACTATATAAGCGGAAAAAATCCGCTTATTTTTAAAGAAATAGAGGTATTTCCCAATATAGCCGGAATTTCTCCGCTTATTTTTCAACAATTGGTCAAACATTGATTCAAAAGCAACAATCTTTTAGAATAGAGCTTTTTTATAATTACACCTTTAGCGGAGTTGAGCTTTATCATTAGTCATTTTCACAAATTTATTTTCATAGAAACGTTTCTTCTTTTTATTCCCGATCTTTTCGAAAAATAAAATCGTCTCCCCAAGTGCACCTGTCAATAACTCCTGATCATTCGTTTTTTCCAGCTGTTCTATTGCTTTTTCATAATGGAT
Organism: Cytobacillus eiseniae; assembly: GCF_017874625.1. Lineage (GTDB taxonomy): Bacteria > Bacillota > Bacilli > Bacillales > Cytobacillaceae > Cytobacillus > Cytobacillus eiseniae. Next base: position 3,310 of record NZ_JAGIKZ010000041.1, read on the forward strand.
GGCTGCAAGTAATTTATCTGATTTTTCTTTATGTTCCAAGGAATAAGCGTATTGCATATAAATCATTCCAAGCTCTTTAGCAGAATAATTAGGCATCTTAAGATGAATGGCGATTGCCTTTTCATAATAGGGAACTGCCTTATCAAATTGGGTTTGTTCAAAATAATTAAACGCCATTTCCGTATATGCCTCCGCATGTACCCGCTTATTAGCAAGGGAAGAACGCTCAAGCAGAGGAATCGCCTCTTTTAAATAGGAATATGCTTTGTCATACTTCTTTTCCCTTCCATATATTTTTGCCATACTTACAAGGCAGTTGATTTTTATTTCTGTTTGCGCTTCATTTGCAAGTTCCAGCGCTTTTTGCCAATGAACAATGGCTTCATCCGTTTCATTAATCATCGAATGAAGCGCACCCAATTTAAATTGAAGAAAAAGGACATTTTGGTCGTCTGGATCTTCCTGCATATAGTTTAAGCCCCGCTTATAATATTTGATTGCCCGGACAACCTTTTCTAATTGCTCCTCTGCTTCCCCGAGTACTAGATACGCAAATGCTGCTTTTGTCTTGTCAACCGATTCTTGGCTTTCTATTTGTTTTACAGCGTCTGACATGATTTTCCGCACAAGTTTATAGTCACACATGAATGCTACATTTCCATATAAAATTAAGTCATCAATGGATTGATGATTGGATTCCTCATACATATTCCTAATCATCACGGCAGCTCGCTTCCCTTCACCTGTTTGTGAATGACAAGCAGCTTCAATTAATGAAAGAGTCCTCGCTAATTCTTTATTGATTTGATGTTTTTTTCGAAATCCTTCTATTTTTGACAAAGCATGTAAAAAAGTGCCGCGTTTGAAAGCATCGACGATTCCATCTAAATCTTCTTCGTTTTCCTCATTTATATATTCTTTTATACTTTCTTCTAAATTCAAAATATCCATTGTTGCCATCTATTTGCTCCTCACTTTCCTTTTTACTCTCAGTGTAGCCATATAACGGATGATATAAAATCGAATTTAAAAATGGATCTCTTTCACATGAAAATAGGAATCGTCACCCTTGCTAAGCGAAAAAAAAGGACTTCTACTGGTGTAGAAATCCTTTTAAAACATATGACTAATAATTACAGTAATATTATTTAAAAACTAAAATCCTTGAAAGTCACCAAAAATCGGGGCTAATATTGAATTAAAAAGGGTTAATTTATCGAAAAACAAAGCAATTCCCATAACGATCATTATGCTTCCGCCAATTTTCATAAAAGTACCACTGGTCTAAAACTTGTTATATTCCCCTAAGTTCCATTCAAAATAATTATTTTACTAAATTCATGACCTTTTCTGGGTCAAAGCCTAAAACCCATTGGCCATTTATTTCAGTTTGAGGTACACCTAATTGACCGGTTGTTTCTACTAATCGGTTTGCAGCATCCTGATCCAATTGTACATTTACTTCTTCGAATGAAAGTCCTTGTTCATTTAAGAAATTTTTCATCATATCACAATAAGGGCATGTGCTCGTCGTATAAACGGTAATTTGATTCATAAAAAACACTCTCCTTTTTCTAAATTCTTGGATTTAGGGTATTTAGGTCAAACTTTGTAACTCCCTATTTTACTATAGAATGAAAGGATTAAAGCTATTCGATTACACTAAAATATCAAACCAAATCTTCACAGCAGTACCCGCAATCAGAAGGGCTAAAATAAATTGTAAAATACGTGTATTCATGTTCTTACCTACTTTTGCTCCAACTGGTGCAGCAAGTAGGCTTGCCACAATCATAATAAGTGCTGGCCAATAATCTACTTGACCGGTAACGAGCTTCCCAACACTCCCTCCAATGGAAGAAATGAACGTTACGGCTAGACTTGTTGCAATCGTCATTCGTGTTGGTATATGCAGGACAGTTAACATGATAGGTACGAGTAGAAATCCTCCTGCCGCACCAACTACACCTGATGCTATTCCTATTATTAAAGCTAAGATTGCAGCTAGTGGCTTATTAAATGTCACTTCATTTAATGGCCTATCGTCTACTTGCTTTTTCGGTATAAACATCATCACAGTAGCAATGACAGCAAGAATCCCATATACGATATTTACTGCTTGTTCTGATAAGTAGCTCGATCCATAACTACCTATTAAGCTGCCAATGAGAATAGATCCTCCCATATAGATGATAAGCTGCTTATTTAAGTACCCGCCTTTTCGGTACGCCCAGACTCCAGCAATGGAAGCAAATAGCACTTGTACAGCGCTTATACCTGAAACCTCATGAGCTGTAAAAGCTACTAAGCCAAATAAAGGAGGAATATACAATAACATAGGATATTTTATGATTGAACCGCCAACACCTAACATACCGGATAAAAAAGAACCAATAAATCCAATTGCAAATACTACGATAATAAAAGTTAAATCCATGGATTAACCTTCTTTCTAAATATAGAAAAGCGAGTAGTTGTTGCTACTCGCTTTTAAATTTTCATTAAGCTTTTTGAATATAGAACATTCTCTGTTTTTTGTTCTAATACGGCATGGCCACCCGTTTTCAACCGCTATTCAGGATTACCAATAAAAGACTAGCGAACTGCACAGCGGTTTGGTCCAATTTCCATTTCAGTCTGTTCGTCATTGTCAGGATTCATTTTACCCATATTGACATGACGAATTTGTTGGTACGCATTTGGTTGTGGTGGTAAGTGATCTGTAACCGTACGACGGAATTCTGCTTCGTCTTCAATGTTTAATCCATGATTTTCTTTAAATAAATCACCTAGGCGTCTTGCTACTGTTCCATCTTCATTCAATTCATCAATAATCATGAAATGTGCAGGTAACACGACTAAATCTTCTGCTAGCTCACGGTAACGAGAATATAATGTCTCACGTAAATCTCCAACCCAATCTTCTGCAAGTCCCGCTAAGTCTGGACGACCAATAGAGTCAATAAATAAAATATCACCTGTTAACAAGAACTGATTGTCAATCACAAATGAAGTAGAACCGATCGTATGACCTGGCGAATATAGCGCATTTACATTTATTTGTGATGCACCAATTTTTACGTTTAAACGATCTGTTAATGGTGTATATTCAAATACTACTTCTGCCGCATCCTTCGGCGGCAAATAGTACGTTGCCCCTGTTTCAGCTGCGATATGACGTCCACCTGAAATATGGTCTGCATGTAAGTGTGTGTCAAACACATGCTTGATTTCTGCACCTTTTTCTTTTGCAAAATTCGTGAACACATCTGTAAAACGTACTGCGTCAATAATTGCTGCTTCTCCATCTGAAATGACCATATAAGAAAGGCAACCTTTTCCTAAGCGAACAAATTGGTATAGCTCGCCACCATTTTTTAAGTCTGATACTTTTATAGGCTCTAAATAGCTACTCCAAGATTTCATGCCGCCTTCAAGATAAGCTGCTTCTCGACCAGCCTCCGATAGCATTTCTGCTATCATGACAGAGGATCCTTCCTTGGCACATACGACTAGTACATCTTTGTCAGCAGGAAACTTTGGTAAAATTTCTTCCACTCCATCTAATAATTCAAAGTAAGGGATATTTACATACTCAAATTTATGTCCTTCAATTTTCCAATCTTCATATGCATCCGCGTTACGTACATCCAAGATAAATAGGTCTTCATGATCGATTACTTTTTGAGCAACTTGTGCTGCTGTCCATTTTTTTACTGTCATTTACCAAATTACCCCCATAGGTATATTTAAACTGATTTTTTTGCAGTGGAGACTATCTCCACTGCAAAAATTTTTTCCAAAATCCTATTAGAAAGTTAATGTCGGTGCTGCATCTTTTGCATACTCTAGGAATGTGACAGCTCCACCAACTTCGATGCCATCTACAAAATCTTCTTTTGTTAGACCCATCACATCCATTGTCATTTGGCATGCAATAAATGTAACACCAAGCTCGATTGCCATTTCTACTAATTCTGGAATACTTGGTACATTTGCCTTTTTAAAACCTTCAGCAAAATGCTCTTTACCAGCTGGCATTTCTAATGCATGCATTGCTTGCTTGTGTATGAAGTTTAACCCTTCAAAAGTGAAGAAGATTTGTACCTCTTTTTCTGAAGCTGCTGCTGCTGTTGCGATATTGAATACTTTGTATGCATCAAACAATCCACCGTTTGCTGCGATAATAGCTACTTTATTTGACATAATTAATTCCCCCTAGATTTCTTTTGTTATATTCCCGTTCCACTCATTCATACCTGGCAGAACGTTATAAACTTTTGGATAACCGTTTTTTACTAATAGCTGTGCTGCTAAGTCAGAACGTTTCCCAGTACGGCAAATCACATAAATTTCTTCATTCTTATCTACTTCCGCTAGGCGTGATTCTAATTCACCCAATGGAATAGATTTTGCACCATCAATATGACCAAATGCATATTCAGCTGCCTCACGCACATCTAAGATTAAACCCTTGCATGTTTCTAATTCTTCAAGTGCAACAGTGTGCTCAAAGGCTTTCTCCACCTCTGGTTCATTGGAGCCCTTTCTAATATAGTGGTAAAGAACGTTATTCTCCTCCACTGTTCCAATATATTGATGCCCAACAGAACTTGCCCATGCAGCTAAGTCTGCTGTTGATCCTTTGTCTGTTGCTTGTATTTCTAATACTTGCCCTTGATCTAAACCCATAATTGCTTTCTTGGTTTTAACAATCGGCATTGGGCAAGATAAGCCTTTTGCGTCAAGCTGCTCATTCGCTTGGATCATCCAATTACCCCCTATGGTATTAATTTTATTTAAAAATAGACCAGCCCATATACCTAGATGGGTATATTTACGACCAATAAAATAGTCGTGTTTTAATCACGACTCTTATTTCATCTTTTAAATATGATATTCACTGTATGATTAGTGAAAATCAATTACATGATCTATCATATACCCCCATAGGTAATTCGTCAACCCATTCATTTATATTTTTTATAAACCATTTACATTCTGTCAGGTTATTCGATCGGGGTGCTTTATCATATTGAATGCATTATCCTGATTCAGGCTTATTTTTCCTCATAGCCTAAGCTTATCTACGCAGGCTATTCCCTATTGAGTCCCACACCCCAAGGCAATTTAAACCAAAAGGTATGCACATTTCCCACTGTATTCATCCCTATAGTGCCATGGTGATGTTCAATAATTTCTTTTGAAATCGCAAGGCCCAATCCAGACCCTCCTAATTCTCTCGACCTAGAGTGGTCAATTCGATAAAGTCGTTCAAAGATCCTTTTCTGATCGTCTTGTGAAATCGGCCTTCCTGGACCAGTTACAGAAAGTTCATATTCTGTTTGATGGCTTCCCCCTTTTATCGTAATTAAGCCCGTTCCATCATAATAACGAATCGCATTATCGATTAAATTACTAATGACTTGTGTGATTGCCCCGCGATTAACCATTATCACCTTTGCTTCAACTTCTACATGCACGTTAATATTTGCTTCCTCTAATGCCAAGCGAAAGATTTCAACAGATTGTTCCACTAGGTTATTGATATTAACTGGCATTTTCTCTGAAAAGGTTTGAGTGGATACATGATCCCATTCCTTCAATTGCTCCATCTGTTCTACCAAATGAACGAGCCGCTTCGATTCCAAATATAATGACTCATATAGTTTTTCATCCCCTTTAATCACACCATTTTGTAATGCACGGAGATACCCATTTAAATTAGATAATGGTGTTCGAAATTCATGGGATAAATCAGAGACTAGCTTTTCCCGATGCTGCTCATTTCCCTCTATTTGTTTCACTAAATCATTAAAGTGATTAATTAATTCGGCTATTTCCCCCTCCTGCTTTACTTGAATCGGGGCAGGGTATTCTCCTAGCTTCATTTTTTTCGTGGAATCGATCAGCTCTCTTAAAGGATGGATCAGCCTTTTCGTTAAATAAAAATGGGTAAGACTGCCGATAATGATCGTGGAGATGCTAAAGATCCATAAATATTGAAACAATGTAGCTTCAAACTGGGCTTGTTTTTGATTATTCATTGATACTAGACCGTCAGCAAGCAGGCAGGCAGTATTATAAATCGCCCAACTACTTAACCCTATAAAGGCGGTAATGACCATTATATTGAGAAATGTGAGCCGAAAAAGAAATTGCTTGGGAATGAGCACCCGCTTCATTTTATTCTGTAACAAATTTATACCCCATTCCTCTAACCGTTACAATACGCTTAGGAGCAGCTGGATTTACTTCAATTTTCTTCCGCAGTTTTTTTATATGAGCATCTATCGTTCGATCAAGAATAAGTTTCTCATCATGAGGATGTAGTTGATTCATGAGATTCTCTCTAGAGATGACTGTATTTGGATTTTCCATAAAGTAGTATAAAAGATTGAATTCATGCCTTGTTAATTTGATTTCTCGATCAAAAAGGATGACCTCGCCTTTTCGAGGTTTAATGCATAATCCATCATAGGTAATCTTTTGACAAAATTGTCCCGTACGACGCAGCACGGCTTCAATATGAGCAAGAAGTTCTTCTGGTTCAAATGGTTTTACTAAATAATCATCTGCTCCCATCTTCAATCCGTTAATTCTATCTTCTGTACGGGATTTTGCAGATAGCATAATAGTTGATACTTCATTACATTCCTGTGTTTGAACCCATTGACAAAATTCTTCCCCACTAAGCTTTGGGAGCATAAGATCAAGTATAATTAGGCAAGGTTGTTTCGTTATAAAGACCTGCTTCGCTGCTTCCCCATCAGCTGCTTCTACGACTTCATAACCTGCTTTCGTTAGATAAATCCTAATGAGTTCGCGTATCATTTTATCGTCTTCCACAACTAATATCGTTTGCTTCATCCTCTCACCTCTTGCCCATTATACTACACGAGAAGTTTACTTCATCTTCTCAAATTCTTGTACCATTAAATCATAATTCAATGCGCCAAATGCCCTGTAGCGGATTATCCCATCGGAATCAACCATATAGGTCGTCGGAATTGGCTGTATCTGATACAGATTGGCTACTTCTAAATTCTTATCCATTACGATCGGAAATGTTAGCTTGTATTCGTCCAAAAAAGCCTCTACATCTTCTAAACTTTTTTCTGTCTCCGTTAAATTAACGGCTAGAATAACAATATCCTTATCCTGATGAAACTTTTCCATATCTGGCATTTCTGCACGGCAAGGCGGACACCATGTTGCCCAAAAGTTAATCATCACACGCTTCCCGCGAAGATCTGATAGTTTCATATTTTCTCCAGTTATGGTCGGTAGTTGAAAGTCTGGTGCGATGTTATTCACTTCTAAGCCAATTGTCGATTCTTTATTGTCATTCTTACCTTCTTCTACATTTTCTGTTTGATTTGCTATTTTCCTATCAGAAATAACAAAATCATATGTTGTCCAACCTAACATACTACTAACAATGATAATAAGAATCCACTTTTTCATTGAACATACCTCCTAAAATTTCCCTAAGGATGCTTGAGTAGATTCCCTGCCTCAAACGGAGAACGTATAATCTCCCTTATCCTAAAGGACAGAGTTTCTTCCTCCATCCCTACCCTAATCTCGTTAACCATGTGTCTTGTACTAAATCTAGTAAGAAACCTGAAATACGAGGCATTAATCCAAAGAATAGCACGAACCCCATAATAATCATCAGAACCGCACCTATTTTCATAATGATATGACTATGGCGTACAATCCATCTCGTCTTACCAATGAAGAATGTTAGAATAAGAAACGGGAATGAAAATCCAATCACATACATCAATGTGTAAAACATTCCTTGCCCTGGATTACTAGCAGCAAGAAGCAAAATTGAACCAAAGATTGGCCCGATACAAGGTGTCCATCCTGCTGCAAACCCTAACCCAATAAAAAACGTTCCTGCATATCCTGCTGGTTTCTTCGTATATTGGAAGCGACGCTCCTTCATCAAAGACGGGATATTAATCCATCCAGCAATGAACAAACCCATTACTACAATGAAAATCCCAGCTATTCGCTGAATGAATAATCCCGAATCTCCGATTAAGAGCTGCTGTGCCCATTGCCCTAAAAAGGAAGCACTCGCACCTAAGCTAATAAATACAAAAGATACTGCTAGCAGAAAAAAGAAGGAATGGGCAAATAACTGCTTAACCATTCTACTATTCTTACTTCCCTGTAGTTCTTTCACACTAATTCCAGTTATGTATGACATATAAGCTGGAAAAATTGGCAATACACATGGAGACAAGAAAGATAATGCACCTGCTCCAATTGCTAAAAACATGCCTACTATTAATGTCGTATCTGTTTCAATCATTCCCATCATAATCTCCTCTTTCTCAATCTATATAGTAAGCTGCCAACACTTGTAATAAAAAATATGCCAATAAACCACGGAGCCATCATATAGCCAAATACCGTTACAAAAGGTTGAGTAATAGCTAAAAGAAGGATTCCAAATGACCAAGCCGTAATCAAAAGGATCAAAATTAAGGAAATTGTTAAATGCTCCCGAAGGAAAAAGAAGCCCATAATCAAAAGCGCTAATAGGAGTAAATAACCGAACGCATATGGATGATTTTCTAAAACAACTTGAATACATTCATATACAAATGAACTAATAAGAAAGACAAAAGCAAAGGATTCCAATAAAGGAAGGACATGCATCCTTTTTCGCTTTGCCTTGTAAAAAAGCAATAGAACTAGTAGTGTAATAGCAAAATAAAAGCTGCTAGAGTCACTTGGATAAGCAAGAATTGATAACGGATCTAATATAAAAACGGACAGATTCAAAACAATCTTTCCTAACCAAATAAAGACGACAAAGTTAATGAGTAGCGAAGTTAATTCTTCTAGATGTTTTTTCTTTTGTTCCTTAGGACATTCACTAAATAGATAGAAAGAAAGAAATCCTAAAGCTATACTAATGACCAAAATTCCAACAGCCGTTAACTTACTTGCTATCGCCATCTTTGTATCCTCACTTTCAAACACTTTCCATTGCATCTTACCCGACTAATGTGAAAGTTTGATGAAAATCATAAATGTAAGAGTACTTGTTTGCCTTTCTAGTTAACGAAAGAAAAAAAGACCCTATAAAGGATCCTTTCATTGATAAAGCTAGTCATTTTAACTTTTTATTTGGCTCTGTTATGCTTCACATGTGATTTTCGTGTATGTATGAGGATCCATACACAGGGGATTTCCGCCCAGAAAGCTGAAGAAGCAAAACATAAGCGGAATAATTCCGGTTAAAGTAAAAAAGAAAGCTTAAAAAGTGAATATAAGCGGAGAAATTCCGGTTAACTGCTTAAAATAAGACAAAATCTATCCATTTGGACAATATAAGCGGAAAAAATCCGCTTATTTTTAAGGAAATAGAGATATTTCCCAATATAGCCGGAATTTTTCCGCTTATTTTTCAAACATTGTAAAACCAATAGTCAGTTTTAACAGAGCCTTTTATTTAAAAGGAGGATCTCTGTTGAATGATAAAAAAGCCAAATTCCTAATCTCTAACGAGGAATTTGGCTTTTTCCCTATAACAATCGCTCCTATTTAAAAAACGATTTTGTTAACGTGATGATTATCTATTATCTTGCCGATTAAGGTTTATCTTACTGCTAATCAGTTCATCAATAACCCTTTTCATAAACTTCTCCTCTTCTTTATTAAAAGCACTAGGAAATAAATAAGGATTCGGCTCTTCAAAAGAATCTTCATTATTCAGGAGCTGTTCCCTCGCTTCATCGTCTAAATGGGGCTCGACTATAGGCTTCATCATCGACACCATGGCATCGGCATGTTTTATCACTTCTGGATCATTTGGAGTTTTTCCTTCTAGAATAAATCGCTTCATTTTACTAGTCCACGTGGCCATTTCCTTATCCACATCAAGTGGCGCAGTGTACGAGTGTAACTTATTATACACCGAGTCATCCGCATGCTCACTTATCCAGCGGTTTCGTGCCTCTTCATTTTTCAAAGCATGAATGACCATAAGCAGTGAATTATGATCGATGGCTTCTGATCCTGAAGCAGTGCTTTGAACGCTGTCAATCGCTTGTAAAACCGTCTCAATCTGTTTCCGTTTTTCTTCCAGCATACTTGCCTGAGTGGCCAGTGTCTTTGTAAAATCCTGCTCAGGCTGCTCAAGATGATCGGAAATTTCCACCAATGACAAATCCAAGAATTTTAGTACGACTATTTTTTGAAGCTGCGCAATGGATTTGTTGTTATACTTCCGATGTCCATGTTCTGTGTATTCCGAAGGTTTCAACAGCCCAATCTGATCATAATGACGCAGTGTACGTTCAGTCATTCCAGTTAGTTTCGCAAATTCTCCAATAGAGTATTTTTTCTCCATCGTCACCCACTCCCTTTCAATTTGAACTATATCACTTCACGTTACGTCAATAGCAAGAGCCTTTTTTGATTTTGATATAGTGTAGTGAAGCAATGGAACCAAAAGTCTATGCCATTTAGTAAGGTTGGGATTACCTGTCAATTACTAGGATATTTCTTGATATTTAGTGGAAAAAGGTATGTCAGCGTTTGTACATTTCAACTAACTCTTAAATGACTTGTCGAGAGGAAGAGAAAAAAAGTCAATTGATACGTTTGAAAATTTATAGGCTCAGTGAAATTAAGATTGTTGTAGTTTATCCTATCTGAAAATGTCGGTGTCCTAGCACGAACATCAGTAATATTTATCCGTAGTGGTGGGGGTGTCTAATAAATTATGTGCAAGATAAAAAGTAACTCACACTACCTAACGTGCAGGGTGGGTTACTTTTTATAATAAATCTATTTTGTTACTTCTTCTTTTCTTCCGCATAATCTTTAAAATCTCTATTGCTTCGATTTTTTTTCCGAACTGTTATTAATTCATTGTATATTAACAAGAAGTATCCTCGCCGGCACGCCACATATCAACGGTTTTATGGATAAATTGTTCCAATCCCGTTTCTTCGATCTTTATTGTTTTTTTGACACGAATGCAGCCTTTTCCATAATTATAGCCCGCTAATAGAGCTTCTGCATTTTCTACCTTATCTATTGTACCTACATAGAGGCTGACATAATGTTTTTGCGCGTTTAATGCAAAGACATAGGTATCATCTTTCCCATAATTCAACATCTTATAACGAATCACCTCATCCATTTCAGGTGCATAAGCAAAAATCATTTGTCGAATTGCAAGCAGTTTCTCTTTTCGCCAATCATCTTCAATCAACTCTAAATATTCCTTAGAATTCTTAGCATCATATTGCATGTTGAAGGCTCACTCCCACAGTTTTCAATTTTATTGTTAGTTTACAGGAAATTTGCTATTTATTCATCTTCAAAGTCTTCTATTCATTCAAATCGTAATTTTCAACATATCCTTAAAAAGTAGAAAAGGAATGTCTAAAATTTCTTTTGTAAAAAAGTATAAATTGATTTCAAATCCTAGCCTTTTTTCACATAAAACAAAAAACACCTACAAACATTGATATATCAACATTTGAAGGTGTTTTATCGTTTAGTAATTTAACTCGTTATTACCTAAAGATACCGGTGGCCGGGGTCGAACCGGCACTCCAGAGGAACACGATTTTGAGTCGTGCGCGTCTGCCAATTCCGCCACACCGGCATAAAAAAAATTAATATGGAGGCGGCAACCGGATTTGAACCGGTGATCAGGGTTTTGCAGACCCATGCCTTACCACTTGGCTATGCCGCCATATTAATAAAATGGAGCGGAAGACGGGATTCGAACCCGCGACCCCCACCTTGGCAAGGTGGTGTTCTACCACTGAACTACTTCCGCAAAATGGCTGGGCTAGCAGGATTTGAACCTACGCATGTCGCAGTCAAAGTGCGATGCCTTACCGCTTGGCTATAGCCCATCGAATATTTATTATAAAGTATATTCATCAATAAGTAATATTGATACTTAAATTACTATAAATTTATGGGGCGACTGATGGGAATCGAACCCACGAGTGTCGGAACCACAATCCGATGCGTTAACCACTTCGCCACAATCGCCATAATTTTATTTAATTAAGTTATAAAAAACAATATGGGGCGACTGATGGGAATCGAACCCACGAATGTCGGAACCACAATCCGATGCGTTAACCACTTCGCCACAATCGCCATATTAGAAAACTAACAGGGGTAGTAGGAATCGAACCCACACTGAAGGTTTTGGAGACCTTAGTTCTACCTTTAAACTATACCCCTAAAATGGTGGAGGGGGGCAGATTCGAACTGCCGAACCCGAAGGAGCGGATTTACAGTCCGCCGCGTTTAGCCACTTCGCTACCCCTCCGATATTATAAAAATATGCCGGCCAGAGGACTTGAACCCCCAACCTACTGATTACAAGTCAGTTGCTCTACCAATTGAGCTAGGCCGGCATAATAAAAATGGTGGCTCAGGACGGAATCGAACCGCCGACACAAGGATTTTCAGTCCTTTGCTCTACCGACTGAGCTACTGAGCCATAAAAAAACACTATTTTCTAAATCAATATTGCATAATGACCTTTGTTCCAAAGCCCTTTGGTCTTTGTCACAGATTGCTATTCGGGGAAGCAATGCTTCGTACTGCAATCTGCTCTACCGACTGAGCTACTGAGCCACTGTGTATAAATGGCGGTCCGGACGGGACTCGAACCCGCGACCTCCTGCGTGACAGGCAGGCATTCTAACCAACTGAACTACCGGACCAAATTGCGGGGACAGGATTTGAACCTGCGACCTTCGGGTTATGAGCCCGACGAGCTACCGGACTGCTCCACCCCGCGATAATATTATTATGAAGTTCTTATTATGCATAAAGGTTGCTAAATAAATGACCACCTCGATTTCAGAGGGGTTATTCAAGTAGCAGCTCAATCGTTGCGCTGAAGATTACTCTTCGATGCGTATTCGATCGTGCTCCACCCCGCGATAATAATAATGGTGGAGGATGACGGGATCGAACCGCCGACCCTCTGCTTGTAAGGCAGATGCTCTCCCAGCTGAGCTAATCCTCCAGATGATATTGGTGACCCCTACGGGATTCGAACCCGTGTTACCGCCGTGAAAGGGCGGTGTCTTAACCGCTTGACCAAGGGGCCAATATGTATAAAAATTATATGGCGGAGAGCAAGGGATTTGAACCCTTGAGACAGCTATAAACCGCCTACACGATTTCCAATCGTGCTCCTTCGGCCACTCGGACAGCTCTCCTAATGGCTCCGCAGGTAGGACTCGAACCTACGACCGATCGGTTAACAGCCGATAGCTCTACCACTGAGCTACTGCGGAATATTAAAAAGCTTGGCGGCGTCCTACTCTCACAAGGGGACAGCCCCTAACTACCATCGGCGCTGAAGAGCTTAACTTCCGTGTTCGGGATGGGAACGGGTGTGACCTCTTCGC
>NZ_JAGIKZ010000042.1 GCF_017874625.1 Cytobacillus eiseniae
GAACGCGGAAAAAGTCCATCATCAAGGATCTGATGGACAAAAGCGTGTGAGGGAATGTGGAAAAAGTCCATCATCAAGGTTCTGATGGACAAAAGTGTGTGAGGGAACGAAGAAAAAGTCTATCATAAAAGATTTAAATGCATAAAGTTGGTAAGGTTTCACTTGTTGGAGAACACTTAGTAAGTCCGTAAGTGAAATCTTCCATTTGCTGCAATTAGGATTGTCACAAGAAGTTTATGCTATTCTAAGCGGTTTCATACTAGCCCATTCACTTCATATGCTGCACGTATGCCAGATTCAACCGCTCCCTCAATCCATCCATGAAAGGAGGAAGTGTGTTCACCAGCAAAGTGAAGCCTTCCTTCAGGCTGATGAATGGCATCACCAAAATCATCAATTTGACCTGGAGTAAACAAAGTAAAGCACCCTGCAGAGAATGGATTTTTACTCCAATTAAAGGAAATCCCCTGTAAATACTCTTGATAAACAATATTCCCATAAACCTTTGCCAAATCCTTGAGTGTGTAATAAATAATGTTTCTCTTAGACAAGCTATTCCACAGCATGGTATCATGGCCCCAGCTATAGCTAGCGAGTAGGATACTAGGTCCATGTTTTCCGATCCCATGACTTGGTATATAACTAAACCGTGTCGGAAGATCAGATATGGCATTTCCTACCTTGAGCCTTTCCCAAAACGGGCTTTTGAACTCGATGGCAATTTTAACAGAAGTTACATTTTGAAGGGAACGGATTGCTTGCCACTTTTTAAAGGAGATTGAATCGTAAGGAATTACATCAATAAACTGAAAGGCGGTATAAGGAATAGTGGTTACGGCATAATCGCCAGAAAAGGAATGGGATTCTCCGGTTAGTTGATTTCTCGTCTGAAGGAGAATGCTATCATCACTTTGAATGATTCTTTCTACCTTTTGACCATAATAAATATCACTGTGAAGCTCTGGCAGGAATGATAGAGGGATCTTGTCATTTCCTCCACGAATTTCATAAAACTCAATATCCGCATTAAAAATGGGAAAAATGATATCAGTTAAGATACCAACGAAGGATAATTCTTCAAAGCCTTCAATACCAAGCAGTACACTGATCATTCGAATTGCATTAGTAGATAGAGGAGGTCCAAGTGGATTGTATTTTAAGAAGTCTTGCATCGAATACCTGCTATATTCCTTTAATAATTCCTCTTGTTGTTCGGGTGTACTATAATTATAAAGATCTATAAAGGGGCGAACGGCTGTTAAAAATAGTTCGGTAGCTGTTTTTCCTTTTTCCCACTCATGGACTGGAAATCCTAGGATATCAGGGTTTTGCTCATACTGTTCACGTGTAGTTCGAACATTATTAACAAAAATTAAATCGTTTGGAGCAGAATTGATAAACCTATTTGTACGGAGTTTGAAGCGGCGAATATATTCAAAGATGAGTAAATGGGTATTTGGAATTCTCATAGCTCCTAAATCTACGTAATTCCCTTGTGTAAAAGGCTGTCTTAAAGTAAAAACTCTTCCACCTAAACGGGTATTTCCTTCTATGATGGTGACCTTATGTCCAGCACGCTTCAATAAAGAGGCTGCTACTAATCCAGCCATTCCGGCACCTGCAATTAAGACTTTCTTTGGCGCTGTTCCACGTTTTAGCCCGTTTCTAATAATAGAAAGCATATCATCAGGGTACTTCAGTGAAGATGAATTTGTGGGGACTCTGTTCATATCCTCACCTCCTAATTTTCAAATTATGAAAATAAGAAGCAAGTTATGCTCAACTGTCTTATTTCAGATAAATAAATTGACAGGATAAACAAAAAAATGTTAATTTATACTTCTGATTCAAACTGTTCAAAAGTGAACTGTTTAAAAATGAAGGAATGGTGAAACTAAAATGGTGAATGAAAGTGAAAAATTAATTCGTTCAACACAATTATTGCGCTCCTTTTGGAGTATACAGAAGAATATTGTTAGGTTCGTGCAGAAAACAGCGGTAGAAAATGGTTTATCTGTTCCGCAATATACGGTTTTGATGACGATCATTCTCCAAAAGGAGATGACACAAAAGCAAGTAGGGGAGCAAACCTTTCTGCCAAAGAGTACATTGAGCCAGGCGGTGGATGGCCTCGTTCGCTTAGGGTTACTAAACCGGCAGCAATTGGAGAGCAATCGAAGAGAGATGCAGCTTTCAATTACAGAAAAGGGTGAAGCTTTTTTAAAAAAGATGCACTTACAGGATGGCGGCATTCATCATTTATTCCAATCTGCTATGGAGCCGCTCACAGATAAGCAATATGAAGATTTACTTGAATCCCATTTGATTCTTTCTACTTATTTAGAATCCCAAGCTAGGGAGGGAATGTGAATTGATAAAATTATTAAGGCATTTATCTGTTTATAAATGGCTAATTGCAGCTGTTTTGGGACTTGTCTTTATTCAATCGATGTCCGAACTTTTTTTACCTACACTTATGGCGGACATTGTTGATAATGGGGTTGTTTTAGGAGATACACCTTATATTTGGAAAATTGGTGGATGGATGCTGCTCGTTTCAGCGCTTGGAGCGATTGCCTCTGTTGTTGCAAGCTATTATTCATCTAAAGCAGCAATGGGGCTAGGAAGGGATATCCGCCGGAAGGTCTTTAATCATGTTGAAAAATTTTCACTCCAAGAATTTGATGAAATAGGTACAGCATCGTTAATTACACGGACTACGAATGATATTACGCAAGTTCAGCAAGTCGTGGTCATGATGCTTCGTATGGTTGTTAGTGCACCAATTATGTTAGTCGGTGGGATTATTATGGCTGTTTCGAAGGATGCGAAATTATCACTTGTAATGGTTTTTACTATGCCAGTATTAATTGGATCGATTCTCCTTATTTTTTATAAAGGGATGCCTCTTTTTCAAACAGTGCAAAAACGGCTTGATCGTTTAAACCTTGTTTTACGAGAAAATTTAACAGGAATCCGGGTCATACGTGCATTTAATCGTGAACCAGAAGAAAAAGTACGCCTTACACAAGCAAATATGGAACTGACAGATGTCTCGATTAAAGTGAATAAAGTCATGGCGTTCATGATGCCTGTCATGATGCTTGTGATGAATTTGACGGTCGTTGCGATTATTTGGTTTGGTGGAATTCGCATCGATAATGGAGCCATGCAAATTGGTGACTTAATGGCGTTTATCCAATATGTCATGCAGATTATGTTTGCACTTGTCATGGCATCTATGATGTTTGTTATGATTCCAAGAGCTGCTGTTTCAGCGAAAAGAATTAATGAAGTGCTTAATATGAAACCATCCTTCCTTGATGAAGGAACACTTAAGGCAGATCGTGAACAAGGAATGCTAGAATTTGAGCATGTGACCTTTAGTTATCCAGGAGCTGAAGAACCAGCACTTGTCGATATTAGCTTTAAAGCAAAAAAAGGTGAAGTGACTGCTATTATCGGAGGAACAGGCTCAGGAAAATCGACACTTGTGAATTTGATTCCCCGTTTTTATGAAGCATCGAGCGGAGTTATTCGAGTGAATGGTGTGGACATTAAAGAAGCTGCTCAAAGCGAAGTTCGTTCAAAAATTGGTTTCGTTCCACAAAAATCGATGCTCTTTACGGGGACGATTGCTGAGAATATTCGCTTTGGCAAACAAGATGCTACACAGGATGAAATGGAGCATGCCGCTCGAATTGCACAAGCCGAGGATTTTATTAGTCAAATGAAAGATGGTTTTGAGGCTGAAATTGAACAAGGCGGCTCTAATTTATCAGGTGGACAAAAGCAAAGATTATCGATTGCAAGAGCCCTTGTCCGAAAACCAGATTTATATATTTTTGATGATAGTTTTTCTGCACTTGATTTCAAGACAGATGCTAAGCTCCGTAAAGCGCTGAAAGAAGAAACGACTCATGCAACCATGCTTATTGTTGCCCAGCGTGTTAGTACGGTTGTGGATGCTGATCGAATTATTGTATTAGAAAATGGCCGTATTGCAGGTATGGGAACACATGAGGAGTTACTAGAGACGAATGAAGTATACCGTGAAATTGCCCTTTCACAGCTTTCAGAGGAGGAAATCGCATGAGTAAGAAGAAAAAACCTCAAGAGAGTCAACAGACGGATCAAGGTCCAGGTGGAAGCAGTATGATGATGGGGCAAAAAGCAAAAGACTTTAAGGGTACACTGAAGAGACTTTTGGTTTATTTGAAGCCTCGTAAGTATCAGTTGCTTGCTGTTTTCATTGCAGCTATTTTGAGTACAGTCTTTATGATTGTAGGCCCAAAAATTATGGGAACAGCGATTACAGAGCTATTTGAAGGTGCATATGGAAAGCTCCAAGGTACTCAAGGAGCTGAGATTGACTTTGCTAAAATTGGCCAGATTCTACTTATTCTAGCTGGACTATATGTATTTAGTAGTTTATTTAGCTATTTACAGCAGTATATTATGTCAAGTGTTGCTCAAAAAACAGTGTATGATCTTCGTGAGGATATAAATGTAAAGCTCGAGAAGCTGCCTCTTAAATATTTTGATGGCCGCTCTAACGGAGAAACACTTAGCCGTGTAACAAATGACATTGATACGATTGGCAGTACACTTCAGCAAAGCTTGACACAGTTCATTACATCGATTGTTACGATCGTTGGGATCATCATTATGATGCTTTCAATCAGTCCAATTCTTACATTAATTGCAATTATTAGTTTACCGATTTCTATATTTGCCATTGGGCCGATTTTGAAAAGATCGCAAAAACACTTTGCCGATCAGCAGCGAACGCTTGGACAATTAAATGGGCATATAGAAGAAATGTATACTGGTCACCAAGTTGTGAAAGTATTTGGACATGAGAAAAAAGCTGTGGCCCAATTTGATGCGGTGAACGAAGAATTATATGAGGCGGGGAGCAAAGCTCAGTTCATATCAGGTATTATTATGCCGATTATGTTTTTTATTGGTAATTTAAGCTATGTGGTTATCAGTGTTGTTGGAGGGATTTTGGTTACACAGCGAGCGATAACAATAGGTGATATTCAAGCATTTATCACATACTCCAAGCAGTTTACACAGCCTATTACACAAACAGCTAACATCGCAAATATTATCCAGTCAACTGTTGCGGCGGCTGAGCGTGTATTTGAACTTCTGGATGAAGAAGAAGAAAAGAGTGAAGTGACGGAAGAGCAATTAACACGTGCCCAAGGAGCTGTCACTTTTGAACATGTGGACTTTGGCTATAGTGAAGAATTGCTGATTAAAGATATGAACATTCATGTGACGCCTGGGCAGACCGTAGCAATTGTCGGGCCAACTGGGGCAGGTAAAACGACAATGATTAATCTTTTAATGCGATTTTACGAACTCAATGGCGGAAAGATTATGATTGATGGTCTTGATACTAGGAATATGTCGAGAAGGGATCTTAGAAAAAGCTTTGGGATGGTACTTCAGGATACGTGGCTATTTAATGGAACAATTAAAGAAAATATTGCTTATGGAAAAGATGGCGCAACAGATGAAGCGGTTTTTGCTGCAGCACGAGCGGCCCATGCAGATCATTTCATTCGTACACTGCCAGATGGCTATGAAACGATTTTAAATGAAGAGGCATCCAACATCTCTCAAGGACAAAGGCAGCTTCTGACGATCGCACGAGCAATTCTTGCAGATCCGCCAATTATGATATTGGATGAGGCGACTTCAAGTGTGGACACAAGAACAGAAGTCTTTATTCAGCAAGCCATGAAGCGATTGTTAGAAGGACGAACTAGTTTTGTTATTGCTCACCGTCTCTCAACGATCAAGGATGCAGATTTAATCCTTGTAATGGATCAAGGAAAAGTAATTGAACAAGGCACACATGAGACGCTATTAGCAGCGAAAGGTTTCTACGCAGATCTTTATAACAGCCAGTTCTCGGAAAAAGCAGTAGGGTAAGAAGGTAAGCGCTCAGTTAAGAGGTGGAAAAATAAAAAGAATAATTGTTTCAGCAAGCGAATAAGCATATAAATTCGCTTGCTTCTTTTTATTGTTAGAATAAGAATTTACTTTCAAAAATAGCAATAGGGTTAGATTAGGTTACAACAAGTAGGCAATAGATATTTATTAAAAGCATTGTCAAAAGCAGTGCCAATGGTGTAATCAATTATCTAGCGAAGAGATGGAAAGTTGCTGATGCCCTTAACTAGGATCAAGAAAATCCGCACTTAGCAGTTGGGAGTTCAGGTTGATCATCCGAGTAGATAAATAGACGGAAAAACTCCGCCTATTTCGTGATTATGAATAAAAAATACCTAAATAAGCGGAAAAACTCCGCCTATTGACTAGAAAAATTCAAATATGAGGGATTTTTTAGAGAAATAAGCTTCATTCTACATTTAACCGGAAAAACTCCGCTTATTTGCTTTTTCCTCCATACCTCACCCATTATTAAGCTCTTTATAGCAGATTAACACTCAAAAAAAGCCCCAGCAAATTGACCTAATTTATATCGTTTGTTTGAATAATTTAGTTATTTATTATATACTACATTACAACAGTAATGCACTATGTGGAAAGGAGGCGGCAACCATTCTTAATACAGATGGAACGAAGCCTATTTATGTGCAAATTGCGGAATGGATAGAAACGGAAATTATGAATGGCCATTTCGAAAGTGACCAAAAGGTGTACTCTCAATACCAGTTAGCAGAAATGTATACGATTAATCCGGCAACAGCCGCTAAAGGTCTAAACTTACTTGTTGATGAAAATATCCTGTATAAGAAGCGGGGGCTTGGCATGTTTGTATCAACGAATGCGAAAGAAATGATTATAAATAAGCGAAAGAACCAGACGTTGAAGCGGTTGGTGCATGAAATTGTATTGGAAGCCAATCGTTTGCAGATGAGCGACAGGGAATTAATTGACATGATTAAAGCTGTGCAAATAGAGGAGGGTGAGCGATGAAGGTGATTGAATGCAATAATCTAACGAAAACATACTTGAGAAAGAATGTATTAAATCAGCTTTCTTTTACGATTGAGGAGAACAAGATCACGGGATTAATTGGCCGCAATGGGGTAGGGAAAACGACATTATTGAAAATTCTTGCTGGTTTTATTAAAGAAACGTCTGGAGAGGTGAAAGTGTTTTCTGAGTACCCCTTCAACAACTTGAATGTCTCCGCAAACTTGATCTTTGTAGATGACCAAATGAGCTTCCCTCCTGCATTGCAGTTATATGAATTATTAGAAGTGGCAAAGAGTTTCTACCCGAATTGGGATATGGAATTGGCGAAGCGCTTGTTTGATTATTTCGGATTTGATCCAAAGCATTATCATCACCGACTTTCGAAAGGGAAGACGAGTACGTTTAATATGATTGTCGGCTTAGCAGCTCGCTGTCCATTAACGATATTTGATGAACCGACCACTGGCATGGATGCAGCAGTTAGAAAGGATTTCTATCGTGCGTTGCTTAAGGACTATCTAGCCTTCCCACGCACAATGATTCTATCTAGCCATCACTTGGACGAAATTGATGATTTACTAGAAGATGTCCTGCTGATAAAGGATGGAAAGAAACATCTGCATTTACCAATGGAGGAGCTCAAGGAATGGGCGATTGCTTTAAAAGGAAGAGCAGAAATCGTTAATG
Organism: Cytobacillus eiseniae; assembly: GCF_017874625.1. Lineage (GTDB taxonomy): Bacteria > Bacillota > Bacilli > Bacillales > Cytobacillaceae > Cytobacillus > Cytobacillus eiseniae. Next base: position 7,651 of record NZ_JAGIKZ010000042.1, read on the forward strand.
AGTGGACAGGAAACAGGGAAATCCTATACGAAAATCTGATCGGAAAAGATACGATGTATACAGTCGTGAAAAATGACTTTAATGAAACGTTGCGCCAAAAGGCTAGTCTTGCAGGCTTAGAAATAAGCTCAGTTCCTGTCAGTGACCTATGTGTTTACTTAACAAGTGAATCGAAAGGAGGAATTGATGATGTCTTTAACAACCGTTAATTTGCTGAACAATATTAAAAAACTGTATCTTTTCAAGCTTAAAGCCAATATTGATTCATTCAGTTCACTTATTGGCATTCAATTACTTGCATTGCTCTTTTCACTTGGCGGAGTCACTACCATTGGATCTTTTTCTTCTAATCTTCACATTGATATTAAATATTACTCAGCTGATTTAGTGATTGTGTTTACTATGATATGGAGCTTCGTTACTGCGATTACAATTACAACAAAGCCTTATCGCAATCATGATTTTTCATTTGTGACAAACCGACTAACGAGCAGTGTGGCAAATATTTTATTCTTATTTACTGCAAGCATGCTCGGTGGAATTACTGCAATGCTTTCAGGTAACTTGCTGAAAATAGCGATAACTTTATTGTTAGATGAGCCGCTTTACCTTATACATGGAGGAGTAGGAGAAATAGCTATTGGAGCAGTTGCGGCTATCCTTTATATTTTTGGAATAAGTGCAATTGGCTATTTTATTGGGGCACTTGTTCAAGTCAGTAAACTATTTATCTTGTTGCTGCCTATTCTTCTGATCGGTTCTCTCTATTTTGATGGCATGCTGCAAAGGGATCCAATCATTACTGATTTCTTTAAATTTTTTCTTTTTGAAGCATCATTTTTGATTTTTATTGTAAAGGCGCTTTTAACAAGCGTTCTCTTCTTCCTAGCATCGATAGTTATTTTAAATCGGATGGAGGTTAGGCGATGAATATTCTGGCATTTTTACCGATCATACTGATGCTAATTGTGTTAGCACTGCTCGTTACACTAAGTATCGTACTGAAAAAGTTTGTCACGATAAAAATCACGCATTGGCTACTTTTTATTTATGTAGGTGTTTTGCTTCTTTCAGGTGTTGTTGGCGGGCTTTTTATAAATGATCAATTAAGCAACAAGGAAAAAGTAAATAAAAAAGTAATAGAACAATCGGAGGATTTCCTATACGAAGCCCTTCAAGAAGGAAAGTTGGAAGAACTTCAGGCGAATTATTTAGTAAGTGAACAACACTATACGAACTATCAAAATAATTCATTGAAAATTGAGAGCACGAGCAGCTTTAGCCCTTCTGTATATATTGAAAAAAAGACTACTGATGATGGAGAAATCGAAGCATATCTCTTGGACAAACGTTTATTTATCGATGGGATAGACTTTACAGATAAATTAGGAGCATCGTTTCAATATGAAATTATAAATGAAACGTTGACGATACACCCACCGATGGAAAGACAGATTAAAATATCATTGATTAAAAAGGAATTTCCAATTAATCAGTTTGCTAAAGTAAAAGCAGAAGCAGGCACTATACAGGATGGGATGTCAGTCCTTTATCTACGTCTTCCAAAGAGCCTTGAAGTAATCGAAGGTACAGACATTTATCTGAATTACGTGGGGGAATAAATGAGAAAAATCATGGGTTTTAACACGCCATGATTTTTCTCTTGTTATAATGAAAGAAGGAGGTTGATTCATTTGAAAAAGGATCATAAAGAACTAGACGAAGAGACGCTTTTTATCGTTTCCCAAACATTTAAAGCATTATCAGACCCAACGAGGATACGAATTTTGCATTTATTATTTGATGGGGAGCATTCAGTAAATGACATCGCCGAGCACCTTTCTTTACTGCAATCAACAGTTTCTCACCAGCTTCGATTTTTGAAAAATTTACGCTTAGTTAAATTTAGAAGAGAAGGAACATCGTTATTCTATTCCTGTGATGATGAGCATGTCATGGACATATTAAAACAGACGATTGAGCATGCAAATCATCATTAATTACAGCTTCCATGATGATTTGGACAGCCATGCTCAAGCTTTTCAACCTGTATCGTACTATGATCAATACCGAAATCATCATGAAGAATGGATTGAGCTTGATGAAGAATCGTATCATGAATCCCGTCTTCTTTCATCGCAATATGGCAGCTTAGCATCGGCATACCTGAAGTGATCGACCAAATATGCATGTCATGAACGTCACTAACAGCAGGAATGTTCAGAAGTGCTGACTTCACCTGCTCCAATTCAAGATGTGCGGGTGTTCCTTCCATTAAAATATGGAAAGATTCTTTCGTTACTCGTACACCACTAATAATGATAAGAACGGCAACGATTACACTGGCAATAGGGTCAGCAATTCCCCAGCCAAAGAAAATCATTAATAAAGCAGCAATAATTGCCCCTACTGATCCAAGCATATCACCAATGACATGAAGGAAGGCACTGCGAACATTTAAGTTATCATCCTTGTCTCCACGCATTAAAATCCAAGCTGCAAGGATATTCACGAGCAATCCAATTGTTGAAATGATGAGCATTCCGCCACTCAGTACTTCAGGTGGATTCCAAAAACGATGATAGGCCTCATAAAAAATATAAAGAGAAATCACGATAAGCGTAATCCCGTTTAATGCGGCCGCAATAATTTCAAATCGTTTATATCCAAATGTTTTGGAAGCGGATGCTTTTCTCTCACCAAGCTTGATCGCGAACAAGCTCAAACCTAAAGCGGCAGCATCACTAAGCATATGACCAGCGTCTGATAGCAAGGCCAAGCTGTTGGTTAAAATCCCTCCAATCACTTCTACAATCATGAAAGTGGCGATCAGTATGAATGATAGAAATAACGCTTTCTTATTATTTGAATTTCCATGGGAGTGAGAGTGTCCATGCCCATGTGAATGTCCATGATGATGGCTCAAGTCCATCCCTCCTTTTATATATGAGTATGTGCTCATATATATTATGTTATATAGTTACAAAAAGTTCAAGGGAAAAAAGAAAAAGAAGGCACATTTTTATTTGTGCCTTCCTTTAGTGTAGTTCATCGTAAATAGATTAATCCCTCTTACTCATTTCTTTTCGAATATAATCAGAATACTGTAAGACTTGCAAAGTGTTTTCAATATTCTTTTGCATATTTTGTGTGTTCTTCGTCTTCTTCATCGTTTCTCGATTATACAATAATGCGGGCAGCTTCGCACTTGGTGCTGTGTACAATGTGTTATTACTAATAAACGATCCCCCAGGCATATAGTAGCGCATGCCAAGTAGGTTCTTTTCATATTGAAAAAGATTATGACCAATCATTTGCCTGTCATGCTCCATGCCAAGTAAATTCAATAGAGTGGGCATGAGGTCAATTTGACCGCCAAGCTGGGAATAGGTTTCCCCATTGAAAATACCTGGCGCATTGAATAGAACAGGGACAACGAAACGGTCATGTAAATTGTAATCATGGCCGAGTATTTCCTTTAATAATTCATAGTCATGGTCTGTTACAGGCGCACCATGCAATCCTGAATGATCTCCATAAATGAGAATGATAGAATCATCATAAATGCCCATTTCTTTCAATGATTGAATGAAATCGCCAATTTGCTCATCCGTATATCGGACAGACTGAAGATAGTTTCCTACATATGTATCTTTATAGGAATCAGGCAAATCAAGATATTCATATTCATCCGGCATATCGAAGGGCGTGTGACTTGTGATTGTAATAATATTTGAATACATGAGCGAATGGTCTTTCAATTGATTTGGAAGCTGTTCCTCTACAAAACGAAACAATACTTCGTCAGCTGGCCCGAAGCCAATTTCCTTCTCATTCGGAATTTCCTCATTTGTATATACATAATCAAATCCAAGCGCTGGGTATAGTTTGTCACGGCTCCAGTACGTAATATCATCCGCATGATACGTTGCTGTCCCATAACCATTCCGCTCTAACGTACGTACAAGAGATGGGATGTCACCTTCATCAATGACATTCACTGTTGGGTCCATGCCTTCTGGATAAAGAGAAGTATGCATAAGCCATTCGGCATCTGACGTATTTCCAGCCCCAATTTGCTGATAGACATTATTAAAATAAGCACTATCTTTCAGTAATTTATTTAAATTGGGTGTAATCTCTTGGCCATTAATCGTTTGATTAATCGTAAATTCCTGCAATGACTCTACTTGAATCGTGAAGACGTGGCGATTTTTGGCAATTCCAAATGTTTCATGCTCGCTAGGAGGGACAAAGACATTTCCTTTTAATTCAGCAATTTCTTCATCTGTTAACTGCTCATCCTTGGCAAAAGCAGTACCGAAACCCCGCTCATAAAACTGAACAAATTGGGACTGGATATAGCCATGCTTTTTAGCAAAATAAGAAACGTCTACTAATGGATAGAAGAAGGCAATTGCTGTTGTGATAAGTCCAATGCAGCTAAATGCAATGGCTGATTTTTTTGCTAATTGAAAAGTGATTTGTTTTTTTGTTCCCGTGAAATACCAAATGAGCGGCAGGATCAACACAACGTCTAGCAAGAATAAAAAATCATATGGTGTGCCAAGAAGCGCAACAGTGCCACCAACAGAATTGGATTGATATATTTGTTTGACATCATAATAAGAAGGGACCGTCGAAAAATATCTTGTGTAATACAGAATGACAATAAATAGTGTTGACATGACTAGACTGAAAAGCCAAATAGTTAGCCAGTTCCTCTTTTTAAAAAGAAGTAAAAGTCCTGCAAGGATAATGGCCCACATTGGAAATTCAATGAATAGGACATGAAGCAACGATGTATTATCAAAAATGATGATTTGAAAAGCTGTGATTTTGATGAACAAAACAAACATAATGAGTGTGTAGGGATGGAAAATATATTCCTTCCATTTTATATTTCTTAATATCATACAAATAGCTCCTCTAACCGATGATTTCCACATTTAATCTAACAATTTTCTTTCGTCCATGCAAATAAAAAATTATTTGCAGTAAGTCTATTCAATAGGTAGGACGTAAATGATAAGGCAAAAGATTCGAATATCAGAATTTTTTTTGTCAAAGGATTCTTATATAAGACAATAATCTTATAAACAAGTAGCCATAATTAAAAATTAATCTGTTTTATTACCTTATCTGCTTCTATTTAAACACTGCCCATCTATTTAGGATCGGATGGTTTTCATTTAAGAGAACGTGGATAGGCTACACTTAGTTGGACAGAATTTTTAAGGTCAAGTAGACTACAGATAACATATTTGAGGAGAATCTACATGGCCAAAAGAGAACGTC
>NZ_JAGIKZ010000043.1 GCF_017874625.1 Cytobacillus eiseniae
CAAAAAGACACAGTACTTGAGATGACAATTGAAGAATTGGATCTTTCCGTTCGTTCATATAACTGTTTAAAACGTGCTGGTATTAATACTGTTCAGGAATTAGCTAATAAGACTGAAGAGGATATGATGAAAGTACGTAACTTAGGCAGAAAGTCTCTCGAGGAAGTTAAACACAAACTAGAAGAGCTTGGTTTAGGCTTGCGCAAAGACGATTGATCTTGCATGCTTATACAGGCTTAAAGAATGACTTCAACAAAGGAGGGAAACTTTCATGGGATACAGAAAGTTAGGACGTACTAGCTCTCAACGTAAAGCTATGCTACGTGACTTAGCAACAGATTTAATCATCAATGAGCGTATTGAAACAACTGAAGCACGTGCGAAAGAGCTTCGTTCAGTTGTTGAAAAAATGATCACTCTTGGTAAACGTGGTGATTTGCATGCTCGCCGTCAAGCAGCTGCATATGTTCGTCACGAAGTAGCAAATGCTGAAACAAACCAAGATGCTGTACAAAAATTATTCAGTGATATCGCTTCACGTTATGATGAGCGTCAAGGTGGATACACTCGTATTATGAAGCTTGGACCTCGTCGCGGTGACGGTGCGCCAATGGTAATTATCGAGTTAGTATAATATTTTTTAGTTGAAGGGCAGGACTTATTGTTCTTTGCCCTTTTTCTACAAAAGTTATAACTTCTTTATGAAGCAGCCAAATTGAGTGTTACGATGAGCCTGTCTCGTCTAGCTCTTGCACCTTTCCGATATCCTTTGATTTTGCGTAAACAGAGATTAATAACTGTTTGAATGGGAAAGGTGCGGGCTTTTTAAAGTGGATACTGTTTTATGGGCTTGAATAGTTGGCAGTATTGTAAAATTTTAAGCTCGATATGCAGATCTAGAAAAGTGCGCTCTCGCATTTGTTTATTTGTTATCGATCCATTTATTTCTGCCGTATATCTATTGAAGCTCGCCAAATGGCGAGTTTTTTATTTTTAGTTAAAAAAGAACTAGGCCGAGAATTGATAAACAAGGAATTTGTTTTGCCTTTTATTTTCACTGGCTAGAAGAACAGTTTAGAATAGAGAGAAGAGAAAGTTTAGAGGAGGAGCCACAATGAGTAAGAAGCAGCTAGTTCAGTTGGAAAACGTTTCTTTTCAATACGATTCGGAAGATCGCTTCGCATTGAAAAATGTTTCTTTTGATATATATGAGGGAGAATGGCTTGCAATTGTTGGGCATAACGGGTCTGGCAAATCAACTCTTGCTAAGCTATTAAATGGTTTACAATTTCCTCAGGAGGGTTCCATTACAGTTAATGGCATGACTCTTAATGAGGAAACGGTATGGGAGACAAGAAGATTGATTGGTATGGTCTTTCAAAATCCAGATAATCAGTTTGTAGGAACGACGGTACAGGATGATGTGGCTTTTGGTTTAGAAAACAATGGAATTCCTCGAGAAGAAATGCTTGAACGAGTGAACTATTCATTAGAAAAGGTCAAAATGGCACAATTTCTTGATCAAGAGCCGCACCAACTATCGGGTGGTCAGAAGCAGCGAGTGGCGATTGCTGGAGTGATTGCATTGAGGCCGTCGATTATTATATTGGATGAGTCAACCTCTATGCTTGATCCAAGAGGTCGAGAAGAAGTACTGGAAACGGTCAAAGAGTTAAAGGACATACACAAGATGACGGTTATTTCTATTACTCATGACTTAGAGGAAGCGGTTAGGGCAGACAGAATTCTCGTAATGAATAAAGGTGAATTATATCGAGAAGGAAGCCCAGAGGAAATCTTCCAAATGGAGGAAGAGCTCGTTCAACTTGGTTTGGACATTCCCTTTCCTGTTAAATTAAGCAAAACATTAAAAGAACAAGGAGTCTTCTTATCGAAGCATTTTTTATCAGAAGAAGAGTTGGTGGCTGAATTATGGACATTTCATTACAAGAAGTAGAATACAGATATCAAGCGAATACACCCTTTGAGCGACTTGCAATCAAGGATGTGTCCATTGATATTCCTTCTGGGATTTTTTTAGCGATCATTGGCCATACAGGATCCGGTAAATCAACGGTCCTACAGCATTTAAATGCTTTGTTAAAACCAACTACTGGTAAGGTAATGATTGGAGATAGAGAAGTTAATGCAGAAAAGAAACAAAAAAATTTAAAAGCAATTAGACAAAGGGTAGGCATTGTATTTCAGTTTCCTGAACACCAGCTATTTGATGAGACGGTTGAAAAGGATATATGCTTTGGACCAATGAACTTTGGTGTTCATGAGGAAGAGGCAAAAAAGAGAGCCAGGATTGCAATTAAACAAGTGGGCCTTTCTGAGGAAATATTAAGCAAATCTCCATTTGAGTTATCAGGTGGTCAAATGCGCAGAGTAGCTATTGCTGGAGTATTGGCGATGGAGCCAGATGTAATTGTGCTGGATGAGCCTACGGCAGGACTAGACCCCCGTGGCAGAAGAGAGATTATGGATATGTTTCATTCGCTTCATTTGGAAAGAAAGCTATCAACGGTCCTTGTGACGCATAGTATGGAGGATGCATCCAAATATGCAGATCAAATTGTTATTATGCAAAATGGACAAGTCTATAAAAAGGGGACGCCTAATGAAATCTTTTCGTCACCTGAAGGATTGCTGGAGCTCGGTCTGGATGTTCCTGAGGTTGTTCGTTTTCAGCAAAAAGTGGAAGAGAAGTTTCAAACAAAATTCTCACAAACATGCTTAACTGTTGAGAAGCTGACAGAGGAAATTGCTTCCATGGTAAAGAGAGGTGAGCAGGAATGATGGAGAAGATGATCTTTGGCCGTTATGTTCCCGCTCATTCTGTGATACATCGTATGGACCCAAGATCGAAGCTGCTGATGATTTTTTTATTTGTTTGTATTGTTTTTATTGCAAACAATAGTTGGACTTATGGTTTATTAGTGATTTATACGTTTGCCATGATTGCTTTATCTAAGGTTCCTTTTCGCTTCATTATATCGGGGCTAAAGCCCGTCCTTTGGCTTATTTTATTTACGTTGGTCCTACATCTGTTTTTAACAAAGGAAGGAGAGCTACTGTTCCAGGTCGGTTGGTTTTCAATTTATGAAGAAGGATTGAGACAAGGGATTTTTATTTCTGTCCGCTTCTTTCTATTGATTTTAATGACGTCGATTCTAACATTGACGACTACACCGATTGAGATAACCGATGGCATGGAAAGTTTGCTTCATCCTTTGAATAAAATTAAGTTTCCTGTTCATGAGCTTGCATTAATGATGTCCATTTCCCTTCGTTTTATTCCGACGCTTATGCAAGAGACAGATAAGATTATGAAGGCACAAACTGCAAGGGGAGTAGAGTTCTCAAGCGGCCCAATTAAGGAAAGAGTGAAGGCGATTATTCCGCTTCTTATCCCGCTATTTGTCAATTCATTTAAGCGGGCAGAAGAGCTTGCTACAGCAATGGAGGCAAGGGGATATCGAGGAGGAGAAGGAAGGACGAAGTATCGGCAGTTAAGCTGGGGATTAAAGGATACAACGCTGCTTATTTTTCTCGTCATCTTATCTGTTTTATTAGTCCTATTTCGAACATAATGGAGTAAAGCGATGCAAAGATATAAGTGTATAGTTTCATATGATGGAACCCAATTTGCTGGATATCAAGTTCAGCCAAATAAGCGTACGGTTCAAGGAGAAATTGAAAAGTCACTTGCCAAGCTGCATAAAGGGCAAGAGGTAAAGATTAGTGCTTCAGGTCGTACAGATGCTGGTGTCCATGCGCGAGGGCAAGTGTTTCATTTTGATTCATCACTTGATATTCCACTCGGCAAATGGGAAGTTGCATTAAATTCGATGTTGCCAGATGATGTGGCAATTATTTGTGTCGAAAAGGCTGAAAGAGATTTTCATGCTCGATTTGATGCTCAAGGAAAAGAATATCGCTACTTTATTAGCCAAACACATATACGAGATCCATTTAAGCGTCATTTTGCTTATAAATACTCGTACCCTATAAATATCCAAGCGATAAACGAAGCCATTCCTTTCCTTTTGGGTGAACATGACTTCACAAGTTTTTGCTCTGCAAAGTCGGAGGTTGAGAATAAAGTAAGGGAATTAAGTGAAATTGAGCTGCTTCTAGAAGAAGAGGCACTTACCTTTCGCTTTGTAGGGAATGGGTTTCTGTATAATATGGTCAGAATTCTAGTAGGTACACTTTTAGACGTTGGTTCAGGGGAGATTTCGCCCTCAGATATTCCGAGTATTTTAGAGAAAAAGGATCGGATATTTGCTGGGAAAACAGCACCTGCACACGGTTTGTATTTATGGGAAGTTCATTACTAAATGTCTATAATATAGAGATTAGCCAGTCTGAAATAAAGGCTCTTTTCTAAAGGAATGTTGCTTTTGAATCAAATGGTTGAGAATGAATATGATTGACCAACTAGGTCGGTTGATTGGAGCAATTTGAAGTGGAAATCAACCTTTACCAACTTTATATTCATAAGCAACAATGTTTGCGAAAACAGTCAAAAATAAAATATATGCTAAAACAACTAAACCTGGCGTAACATTTTATTGACATTGGCTGTTGAAACGTGTATCATAGCAAAGGTATTGTTATTAAAACCACGATAAGCCCCGGAACTTATTGTGTTGATGATAAAATGAAACCAAATGAATGAAATGAATGGAATTCTTAGGAGGGAAAATTGATGCGTACAACGTTTATGGCGAATGCTAATAATATCGAACGTAAATGGTACGTAGTTGATGCAGAAGGCAAAACTCTAGGTCGTCTTGCTAGTGAAGTTGCATCAATCCTACGTGGTAAACATAAACCAACTTTCACACCACATGTTGACACTGGTGATCATGTAATTATTCTTAATGCTTCAAAAATCCACTTAACTGGTAAAAAGCTTACTGACAAGATTTACTACCGTCACAGCATGCACCCAGGTGGTTTAAAAACAAGAACTGCAACTGAAATGCGTAACAACTATCCTGAGAGAATGTTAGAGCTTGCAATTAAAGGCATGCTTCCAAAGAACTCTCTTGGTCGTCAAATATTCAAGAAATTACACGTATATGCTGGCGCTGAACATAAGCACCAAGCACAACAACCTGAAGTTTACGAACTTCGTGGATAATTTTTAGGGGAGGTTATTAACTTGGCACAGGTTCAATATATTGGTACTGGTCGTCGTAAGAGCTCCGTTGCACGTGTTCGTTTAGTTCCAGGCGACGGTAAAATTATTATCAATGGTCGTGAAATTGAAGAGTATATCCCATTTGCAGCTTTACGTGCAGTGGTTAACCAACCACTTGTAGCTACTGAAACTAGCGGAAGCTATGATATTCATGTAAATGTAAATGGTGGAGGTTACACTGGTCAAGCTGGCGCAATTCGCCATGGTATCGCTCGTGCGTTACTTCAAGCTGATCCAGCATACCGTCCAACATTAAAAGCTGCAGGTCTATTAACTCGTGACGCTCGTATGAAAGAACGTAAAAAATACGGTCTTAAAGGCGCTCGTCGTGCACCTCAGTTCTCAAAACGTTAATATTTGCGTACAATGGCTCTTTTCACTTTTGTGGAAAGGGTCTTTTTTATGCCTAAAAAATGTTCTTAATCCACTTATACAAAAATCTTCATTGAACATAATCCTTCATCAATGAAAAAAATCGATATTGATGTGAAATTATTTTTCGAGCAGACAAGATTGTAAGAAGTGTGTTCGGTTTGAAATCAAAAATTGGCAAAAGAAAGCTATATGCTTTTTTGTATGTCCCTCCTTCCATGGATAAAACTATCCTCAAGGAGTGAGAAGGCATGAATGTGATTACAACTTTTACCGAAAAGAAAAGAGAAAAACAAATCAAATATGAAAAATCTGTTTTAAAGGAAATATCGGTTAAGACTTTAAAGGAACGGGTTAAACATTACTTTGGCTCTTCTCGGTTCTTATCGGGATTATTGATGAATTCGGGGATTGAAGAGGCTTGTTATGACGTCGCGATAGAAGCGTACTTGTTAGGTGCGAATTATAGTCGGTTCGGGTTATATGGCGAAAAAGCAGAAGATGTGCGAAGTCGCTGCTATGATGAGGAAAGACACCTGACAGATACATTATATAATTTCTTACTGTACTGGGGTCATGGAGAAGAAGGGATCATGAGTGAGTCCCTTTATTATCTTTGTGAGCAATATGTTGTGAGCTGGTGGATGGAAGGATTCCAAAAAGGCCAAATTAGGCATAAGCTACGACTTCATTAATGGATTGAAGATTATTCATTTCTCCGTTCTATAAATCCTACTTGTCCCATATATTGAAATGGAGGACAAGCGGGAGGGTTGACAGAGAATATGATGAAGAATATGAAAGCTGTGGCTTTTGCCATTGGACTCATTGTTTTATTTTTAATTTTACAATATGACTTTTCAGAAAAGGATTCATGGGAATCATGGCATTTGCCGTTAACAGGGAAAATCATTTTGCTTGATCCTGGGCATGGAGGCCCAGATGGCGGAGCCGGTGATAAGAATGCGCTTGAGAAGGATATTGCCTTAAATGTTACGTTGAAGGTGAGAGACTTTCTTCAGGAACAGGGGGCTCTTGTGATTATGACAAGAGAGGACGACAGGGATCTGGCTCCTGATGGGACAAAGGGGTATAGCCGCAGAAAAGTAGAGGATTTAAAAGAACGATTGGATATGATTAATACATCTGGAGCAGAGTTCTTTACAAGTATTCATTTAAATGCGATTCCTTCCTCCAGGTGGAGCGGTGCACAAACCTTCTATACATCGGATTTGCCGGAAAACGCCAGAGCGGCCAAGTTTATTCAAGATGAGCTGAGGCGTAATCTGGAGAATACGACTCGCAAAGCAAAGACGATCAATAATGTATATATTCTTGAACACGCGAAAATTCCTGGCGCTTTGGTCGAAGTCGGTTTTTTATCTAACCCTACAGAAAGAGAAGATTTAAAAAATGAGCAATATCAGGATAAGGTGGCTGCCTCTATCTATATGGGCATACTAAGACATTTTTCTGATGAGAGAGAGCTCATTGAAAAGGATTAAAAAGATGCTAATTAAAGCATCTTTTTTATTATAATGCCGCATATTGTAAGTAGTTTGGTCTAAGTCGCGCTTCAAAAGGGGCACTTTGACAGTGATAAGCATCGCTAATTATAAGTGCCTTACTAATAAGAGGAGTGCCAATTGGGGAAGAAGGTTAAAGAGCAATCTTCATTCTTGTATGCAGCTTGAATGCTGATCAAGGTAGCTTTGCTTTTGTTATATTGAATAAGGGCAAATGGGAATATTGGTTTAAAATAGATAAGGTGTGATAGAATTAACTATGAAGCAAATACATTATGTTATACTTTAATGGAAACGAATACATAAAGGCAGGTGCTAGTTGAAATGTTGACAGAGCAACGTATTAGAGAAGCATTAGGTAGTGTACAGGAACCATTTTTACATAAAACTTTATCTGAATTAAATGCAATTGAAGAAGTGAAAATTAAAGAGGAAAAGAATCATGTCAGTGTAAAGATTCTTATTGCTAAAACGGGCACAGCTGAGCAACTACAGCTTCAAACGCAAATTGTAAACGTATTAAAAGGTGCGGGTGCGGCTACAGTAGGAATACGGTTTGGTGAATTGCCAGAATCTATTCTGTCTCAATACAGACAAGCTGTGAAGGAAGAAGACAAAGGATTGCTTTCGCCTACTAGCAAAACAACATTTATTGCAATTGCTAGTGGAAAGGGTGGCGTAGGTAAGTCGACTGTTTCTGTTAACCTTGCTGTATCTTTAGCAAGACTAGGCAAGAAGGTTGGTTTAATTGATGCAGATATTTATGGATTCAGTGTCCCTGATATGATGGGAATTACAACTCGCCCTGTAGTTAGAGGAGAAAGAATCATTCCTGTTGATCGCTTTGGTGTAAAAGTAATATCGATGGGATTCTTTGTTGAAGATAATTCCCCAATTATTTGGAGAGGCCCAATGCTTGGAAAAATGCTAAATAGCTTTTTCAATGAAGTAGAGTGGGGAGAGATTGATTATCTATTGCTAGATCTGCCACCTGGAACAGGGGATGTCGCATTGGACGTACATTCTATGCTTCCAACGTGTAAAGAAATTGTCGTAACAACTCCACATCCAACTGCGGCATTTGTTGCTGCGCGTGCAGGTGCTATGGCATTAAAGACTGACCATGAGATATTAGGTGTAATTGAAAATATGGCTTATTTCGAAAGCAAGCTGACAGGAGAGAAAGAATATGTCTTTGGCCAAGGCGGCGGACAAAAGCTTGCTGAGGAATTACGAACAGAAGTGCTAGGACAATTGCCACTTCAACAACCTGACTGGGATGAGAAAGAGTTCGCTCCATCTGTATATCAGGAAGATCATCGATTAGGTAAGCTTTATACAGAAATTGCTGAGAAAGTCGTTCAGACATTAGAATCATAAAAATGACAAACAACCTCTTCTATTGAAAAGAAGAGGTTGTTTACTTATTATAGATTAACTGCTTCCGCCTTCCTCTTTGCTTTCACCGCCTTGATCATCTTGTCCGCTTTCTTCCCCACCTCCGCCTTCTTCTTGTTTCTTGTCACCCTTTATCTCTTCAGCTGCCTTTATGAGGATATCTTGCATTTTTGCTTTAAAGAGCGGACTCTCAAGTGTTTCAGTAATGACTGTTTGCAAATGTTCACGATATTCTTTGCTTTTTAATACATTTGTTACTTCTTTTTCTAATTCAGGATCTTTAAGAACTTCAATCATCATCCCTCGATATTCGGGGTCTTTCATTAAATCCTTTAAAAGCGTTTCATTTTCCTTCTTCATGCTTTTTGCGATTGCTTCTGCAAATTTCGGGTCTTCAAAAGACTTTCTCCAGAACTCTGTTCCTTTATCAGATGTTAATGTTTTTTCAATTGTATCTGAGACAATTGCTTGATCCATGACAAGCTTTTGTTTCATTTTGTCATCATCCATCAGTTCCTGGATCGCCTTTTTCCCGTCATCTGTTTTTAAAATATCAACAACCATTTTTTTTGTCTGGTCATAGTCCATATTATTGCTTCCTGATTCTCCTTGACCACAACCTGCTAACATAAGGATGAGTACAGCTGGTATAAGTGTACGGGAAATTTTCAACATCGATTGGCTCCTTTCAGAGATGTCCTTAATTTTAGAATGAAGAAAATGAGCAAATATTATTCGTTGTAAATGCTTTACCTAGATTTTTCATTGTTTGGTTGGTACAATCATAAAGGGATTAAAAACTGCTATGGAGGAAAAAGAAATTGACTAGCCGAAATTGGGTAAAGTTGTTTCTTTCAACATTGCTTGTTGGAGGAATCACAACTGGAATTGTAGGATTTATTGTTCGCTGGAATGAATTTAAATCGATTTTTACTTCATTTGATTTGCTTGAAATTTTATCAGTATTGTTTTGGTTGGTTGGAGTTGGCTTTATATTTAGTGTGCTCAGTCAAGCTGGATTTTTTGCCTATTTAACCGTTCACCGTTTCGGATTGGGAATATTTAAATCCCATTCATTATGGAATAGTGTTCAGGTCATTCTTATATTAGTTGTATTATTTGATTTGGTTTACCTTCGTTATAATGAGTTTGCGGCTGATGGAGATAGCATATGGCCATATATTGGTGTAGCGGCATTTTTATTAATTGTTGGTGTTATAGTTGCTGTTATTAAAATGAAGATGACGAATAAAGAGGCATTTATTCCTGCACTCTTCTTTATGATTGTCGTTACAACACTTGAATGGGTTCCGATTTTAAGAGTAAATGAGACAAGCTGGCTTTATTTAATGATCTTCCCACTTTTAGTATGCAATACGTATCAGCTGCTTATTCTCCAAAAACTTAATAAATCATCGGAAGCACATCGACAACAAAAACTAACAAAAAACCCGGCCAAATAATGGTATGTAGCTCGGTGCAGAAGTAGGAAAATAAAAGGAATAAGTATTTCAGCAAGCGAATTAGTAACTAAATCCGCTTGCTTTTTTTATTGTTAGGAAAGGGATTATTAACAGAATGAACATGTAGCTATTGGCCACACTAAAAAATGTGTTAAGAGCATTGTCAAAAGCAGTGTAATTGTTCTACTTATTGGCAGGGAGATTAGGGGGAGGTCCCGAGCGGATAAATAGACGGAGAAATTCCGCTTATTTCGTAATTATTAATCAAATAAGCGTAAATAACCGGAAAATTTCCGCCTATTGTCTCGAAAAATTCAAATATGGGGGACTTTTCATTGAATAAGCGGAAAAACTCCGTTTATTTCTCTCAAAACGAGCTCCATTCTACATTTAAGCGGAAAAACTCCGCTTATTATACTTTTGCTATGTTACTCGATTAATGATAAGACAATTTATTTAAAAGAAGCAGGGTGTTCTTTAGTGACATTCATCTGCCACATAGGTTATTAGATTATTAAAAACGCAGAGGATGTTATAGCCTTCTGCGTTTTTCTGTGTGACCTTATGAATTCGATTTTTCTACTTCACTGCTGAATTACTTACAAATAAAGGGCGGCTTTTTTATTAGGTGAAAATACCCTTCTGGAATCTCTTCGCACTTACTATATGAGCGAAAGAGCTTAAGAAATCCTGCTGATCACTTTATTTCGTTCGTAATTGTTTCTGCATTTGCCATCATGGCTGATACGGTTACGAGTTTTAAATTTTTCCTTTTTATATCGTTAATAATTTGTGGCAGGGCGACAGCGGTTTGTTTAGCTGAATCAGATGCATGGAATAATAGAATATCTCCTTTTTTAGCGTGTGAGGCATTTTTAATAATTTCCTCTACACCAGGATTGGTCCAGTCCTTTGAATCAAGGCTCCAATGCACAACAGTATAGCCAAGTCTATTTGCCACTTTTAAGGTTTTTTGATCAAAGTGTCCAGTAGGTGCACGGACAAGTTTGATATTGGTTACATTCAATTTTTTAAATGCTACTTGAGCCTTTGCTAGATCTTGGGTTATTTTTTGTTCTTCTAATTCTGTATAATCTTCGTAGTTATAGCCAAGAATACCAATTTCATACCCTTCCTTTACAATTCTTGTAACGAGATCTGGGTGACGTTCTGCCCAAGAGCCTGAAAGGAAGAAGGTTGCTGACTTTACATTTTCCTTTTTGAGAATATCAAGTATGGGTTCTGCCTTTTCATCCCCCCAGCCAATATTAAAGGTAAGGGCTAAATCTTTCTCACCCTTGTATATGGCTTTAGGTCCATCTTTAGTAGAAAATGCGGGGACATGGATAATGTTACCGACGTATAAGAACCAAGCGGCAAAGAAAGCAGTTGTAATAATCAATGCTAGCTGTTTAAATGATTTTCCATTAAATACATAAAAAAAGTTCATAATGCCTTCACCTCGTCCAAATTACTACTTGTCTCAATCTTATGCATAGATTTTTTTTAAAATGAATGAAAAATCAAATTCATAAAAAAAATAAAATGGAAAATACTACAAAAACCAAACTGAAGTAAAGGGGTTATTGGATGTTAGGAATATTAATTAACGATAGGGAACTGAAAGAAATGCAGTATTTAATAAAAAGAGAGATGGATGAAATCTTATTTGATTTGAAAGATAATCGGATTGACCATATTGTGAAAAGAGCTATGGATGAAAGATATAAAATTTTATTTTCGCTATTTAAAAGAGTCGCTGAGCCAAATGAATGCATGAAGTATATGCCTAATAGGCAGCGAAGAGAAAAGAAAGGATAATTTTTTTAAATAAAATAGTAAAATGTGTTGACTCAATATTATTTAGCTGTTATATTAATAAACGTCGCTGATGACATGTCACTAACAACTGATAATAACTTCTTTAAAAAAAGTATTGACGTTGAAGGTGATTGGTGATATATTAATAAAGCCGCTGCGAGCGACACTGAAAATTTTGAAACTTGCTCTTTGAAAACTGAACGAACAAAAAACGTCAACGTTTAAACTTATTTTTTATTTTAGAGCTAATCAACTCTTTATTGGAGAGTTTGATCCT
>NZ_JAGIKZ010000044.1 GCF_017874625.1 Cytobacillus eiseniae
AAGACCCCTGAAAGATGATCAGGTTGATAGGTTTGGGGTGGAAGCGTGGTGACACGTGGAGCTGACAAATACTAATCGGTCGAGGACTTAACCAATTAAAATCATGATGTTTGTCTATCTGTTATCTAGTTTTGAAGGAATAATCTTTCAGTTAATAATAATAGTCTGGTGACGATAGCGAGAAGGTCACACCCGTTCCCATCCCGAACACGGAAGTTAAGCTTCTCAGCGCCAATGGTAGTTAGGGGCTGTCCCCTTGTGAGAGTAGGACGTCGCCAGGCTAAGCCCCAATAGGGGCTATTATTTTGTAAAGTATTTCTTTGGCCCCTTGGTCAAGCGGTTAAGACACCGCCCTTTCACGGCGGTAACACGGGTTCGAATCCCGTAGGGGTCACCATGGAGGATTAGCTCAGCTGGGAGAGCATCTGCCTTACAAGCAGAGGGTCGGCGGTTCGATCCCGTCATCCTCCATTTTTTAATAATTAGGTAATTTTTGCGGAAGTAGTTCAGTGGTAGAACACCACCTTGCCAAGGTGGGGGTCGCGGGTTCGAATCCCGTCTTCCGCTCCAATTACTTGCCGGGGTGGCGGAACTGGCAGACGCACAGGACTTAAAATCCTGCGGTAGGTGACTACCGTACCGGTTCGATTCCGGTTCTCGGCATTATTTGTTTTTAATAGTAGTGAAATTGGAGTAAGCTTCTGATATTGAATTCGGGAAGTAGCTCAGCTTGGTAGAGCACTTGGTTTGGGACCAAGGGGTCGCAGGTTCGAATCCTGTCTTCCCGACCATTAATTTGGGGCCTTAGCTCAGCTGGGAGAGCGCCTGCCTTGCACGCAGGAGGTCAGCGGTTCGATCCCGCTAGGCTCCACCATTATCACTATTATTGAATAACATAATATTTTGGCGGTGTAGCTCAGCTGGCTAGAGCGTACGGTTCATACCCGTAAGGTCGGGGGTTCGATTCCCTCCGCCGCTACCAATTTTTTATTTGGAGGAATACCCAAGTCCGGCTGAAGGGATCGGTCTTGAAAACCGACAGGCGGGTCAAACCGCGCAGGGGTTCGAATCCCCTTTCCTCCTCCATTACCAATTTTTATATTACTATCGCGGGGTGGAGCACGATCGAATAAGCTACGAAGAATAATCTTCAGCGCACCGATTGAGCTACTACTTGAATAAACTACCTGAAGTCGGGGCGGTCATTCAATCCGCAAACTTAAAAGCAATAAAGAAACATTATATTATTACTATCGCGGGGTGGAGCACGATCGAATAAGCTACGAAGAATAATCTTCAGCGCACCGATTGAGCTACTACTTGAATAAACTACCTGAAATCGGGGCGGTCATTCAATCCGCGAACTTAAAAGCAATAAAGAAACATTATATTATTACTATCGCGGGGTGGAGCAGTTCGGTAGCTCGTCGGGCTCATAACCCGAAGGTCGCAGGTTCAAATCCTGTCCCCGCAATTTGGTCCGGTAGTTCAGTTGGTTAGAATGCCTGCCTGTCACGCAGGAGGTCGCGGGTTCGAGTCCCGTCCGGACCGCCATTTTTTTATATTATTTGGCTCAGTAGCTCAGTCGGTAGAGGATCGCTAACATCTATGACTAAGCTTCAGCGGCGATCTGCGAGGAAATTCGTGAGAATTTTTGAGCACAGGTTTTTATTGCAAACATTATTTAGGAATTATATTATATTTGGCTCAGTAGCTCAGTCGGTAGAGCAAAGGACTGAAAATCCTTGTGTCGGCGGTTCGATTCCGTCCTGAGCCATCTTTTTTTATTTTATATGCCTTAGCTTAATTAGTAGTTGAGGGTCTAAATCCTCTTTTTAGCATATTATATCGGAGGGGTAGCGAAGTGGCTAAACGCGGCGGACTGTAAATCCGCTCCTTCGGGTTCGGCAGTTCGAATCTGCCCCCCTCCACCATTTATAGGGGTATAGTTTAAAGGTAGAACTAAGGTCTCCAAAACCTTCAGTGTGGGTTCGATTCCTACTACCCCTGTCGGTTTTTATTTATGGCGATTGTGGCGAAGTGGTTAACGCATCGGATTGTGGTTCCGACACTCGTGGGTTCGATTCCCATCAGTCGCCCCATTTTATATTTTGAATAGAAATGTGTCAGGCATAATTAATTTTATATGATATGAAATCATTCTTAGTTATTGTCGAAACATTTAACTACAGAAGTATTTTCAAGGAGCATATTCAATTGTGATTAAGTGTTCCTGCGGTGATCTTTCATGTAGATTATTCAAGAGGTAATTCAATATTGATACTTCAGTGGGCTATAGCCAAGCGGTAAGGCATCGCACTTTGACTGCGACATGCGTAGGTTCAAATCCTGCTAGCCCAGCCATCTTTTTCTATCGGCGGCATAGCCAAGTGGTAAGGCAGAGGTCTGCAAAACCTTTATCACCGGTTCAAATCCGGTTGCTGCCTCCAATTATATCATTGCGGGTGTAGTTTAGTGGTAAAACCACAGCCTTCCAAGCTGTTGTCGAGGGTTCGATTCCCTTCACCCGCTCCAATTAGAGTTAAAAGTTCAAGGGGCCTATAGCTCAGCTGGTTAGAGCGCACGCCTGATAAGCGTGAGGTCGATGGTTCGAGTCCATTTAGGCCCATATATTATGAAGGAAAAAGGTAGCAAACCAATTTTATTTAAATATGGTTTGCTATCTTTTTTATTTCATAGGATGTGTTGCTTTAGTTTAAAGGATAAGGTAAGGAATTGTATGGAACGGAAGGAAGATTGAGGGGGATTTCCTATATATATTAAGATCACAAGCCAAATTGGAGGAAGGTTGAAAGAGGTATTTCCTCTATTTGGCTTGTTTTCTGTCGTCTTAGGGTTGTCAATATGGTCGCATGAATCTTATTTATTTTTTCTTTTTTCTTCTCTTGCTGCTTTTTTTCTTGCCTTCTTGCTTAGTCCTAATTCGGCGCCAAATTCAGTGTCACTAGCTTTAGGAGTTAACTGTTCTTGGTTTCCTTTTCGTTTAGCCAATTTTGTCCTCCTTTATATACGTATTTATAAGGCTACATAAGATTTTTATATGAAAATGTAAGTATTTCATTCTAAAAACCAGCCTATCCTTATAGTGCTAAATAACCACTAAATTTATTCATGAAAATTAAAAAACTTATAAAAGAACTAGAAATTTATTAGCAATTTTTTTAAGATGTTAATTATGTCCGAAATAGTCATTTCCTTTTGAAGAGTCCATTTATCTGGAAAATTGACAAATTGTTTCAGTTAGGATTGAAACTTAGTCACTCGTTTTTACGTATTTATTAATATAAGACTCCAGTCCTAGATAAAGATAGCACTTGCGAATGTTTATCAAAAGGAAAATTTATAGGAAGATAGAGTAAGAAGAGATGAGCTAACGAACAAGTTAATCTTATCAAAAATATTTAAACGGGGAGGGAATAAAGGTGGAGGTATATATTATATTAACGGATACGGGGACAATGCTTACAAAACTAATAAAGACATTTACTAAATATCCATTAAATCATGCATCCATTTCCTTTTCGAGGGAGCTTGATACAGTCTATAGCTTTGGAAGGAAGAGGGAAAACAATCCATTTATTGGCGGATTTGTGAAGGAGAGTTTAGAAGGAGAGTTATTTCAAAAGGCAAATTGTGCAATATATAGCTGCTCTGTGACAAAATTTGAATATGAGCAAATGCTTCTCGCTATTCGTCAAATAGAAAATCGTCAACATAGCTATAAATATAATTTTCTTGGTCTTTTTGGCGTGTTGTTTAATAAAAGAATAGATCGGGAACATGCCTTTTTTTGTTCTGAATTTGTAGCAACTATTTTAAATAATGGTGGGATTTCAATCATGAGCAAGCATCCAAGCTTAGTTAAACCGAATGATTTGGCCTCTTGTAAGAAGTTTGACTTATTGTACGAAGGATCGCTGCAATCCTATCTGGCAGAACAAGGTTATCTGAGAAAAGGAAAACCAGTTAAAAGAAGAAACCAAATTTTCACTATAGGTTCAATGTTTCTTGAAAAGGCGAAGTCTCTTGCAGGCTAATAAACAATGTAATGGCAATTATTTATTTATCATATTTTAATTTCTAAAGTTCTTTATACCTTTCAGTTAACTCCATTATGTTATTATAAAAAAATAGCATCGTTAGGAGGGTACTACTTATGTTTTGGGAATTTATTATGTCTTATGAAAACTGGAAAGATATCGGAATATCCATCGGTATCTTTTTGTTATTTTTAGTTTTTAGAAAGATTTTTGCAAAATACGTATTTGCTCTTCTTTTAAAATTGAGCAGTAAAGCACCAAGTGAGTTTATTTCACATATCTTTCTTGCGTTTGAGAGACCTTTTCAGTGGTTGTTTCTTATCATTGGGATTTATGTTGCTGCTGGCTACTTCCCTCTAGTTGATCAAGGAAATCTTTTATTTTTAAATATCATTCGATCATCTGTGATTGTGATTATTAGTTGGGGTCTATTTAATCTTTCATCTTCTTCCTCCCTTCTATTTAAGAGGATCAATCAAAAATTTAATACAGAAATGGATGAAATTCTTCTTCCGTTCATTTCTAAAGCACTAAGGATTATTATTGTTGCGATTAGTGTAAGTATTATTGCAGAAGTGTTCGGGTACAGTATCAGCACTTTTGTTGCAGGTTTGGGGATTGGAGGACTAGCTATTTCTCTAGCTGCAAAGGATGCGCTTGCCAATTTATTCGGTGGTGTCGTCATTATTACGGAAAAGCCATTCTCTATCGGTGATTGGATAATGACACCAAGTGTAGAGGGAACTGTTGAGGATATTTCATTTCGTAGTACAGTGATCCGTACGTTTTCACAAGCACTTGTGACTGTACCGAATGCCACATTAGCAAATGAACCGATTACGAACTGGAGCAAAATGGGGAAGAGGCAAATTACCTTTAATTTGAAAGTTTCTTATGACACGACAAAAGATCAGTTAAGAAATGTTGTACATCGGATAGAAACACTTTTAAAAGACCATCCGGATATTCATCCAGACACGATCTTTGTTACATTTGATAAATATATGGATAATGGATTAGAAATTTTCGTGTATTTTTTTACAAATACAACAAATTGGGGAGAATTTCTAAAGATTAAAGAGGCAATCAATTTTGAGGTTATGGACATACTTGAAAGCGAAGGCGTCTATGTGGCATTGCCAACAAGAAAGTTATATGTGGATTCTGATGTGGATAAGCAGAAAAAAGTGGATACACAACAATCATAAAAAAAGGGGCTGCTCCAAATCACTTTGGAAGCAGCCTTTTTTCTATAGAATAATAAAGTCTTCTTTCCGTTCCCCATAAAAAAAGAGTCGGTGCAGTGGTCTAGTCATTGCGACATAGAGTAGTTTGATATCAAGTTCTGATTCTCTTGAAAAAGCTTCTTCGAGACAGACAATCATTACTGCATCAAATTCTAATCCCTTTGCAAGAAAGGAAGGAACAATGACCATCGTATCCTTCGGGATTTTTTCTTGTTCTTCAAGCAGTTTAACGGGTTCTACGGAAAACTCATTAAATAGATGAGCAAGAAGTCTGCAATCCTTCATTGTCTTTCCAATGACAGCAATCGTTTTATAGCTTTCCTTTTTTAAAAAGGCAACTTGAGTTTCTATTTGCCTAACAAAGTCCTTGCCATTTCTTCTTTTAATAAATGTTGGACTTTCTCCATGGCGTACAACTGGTACCACTTCAGGAAAGGAGTAGGGAAGCAGACGAAGAAGCTCGTTAGCCTTTTCCATAATTTCTACCGTTGTTCGATAGCTTTTCTGCAGTTCCGTATAAGTAGCACGTGGGAAAATATTTGTTATTACATTGTTCCATGAGGTAAGCCCTCTATAGGAATGAATCCCCTGTGCAAGATCACCAACAAGTGTAAACATATCGGTATCAAGTGCCTTTTTTAGTGAAAGCAGCTCCATATAACTGTAATCCTGTGCTTCATCAATGACAATATTTTTTGCCTTCAGTTCTTTAGGAATACCGAATAAATGCACTTGTAAAAATAACATAAGTGCAAGATCTTCTCTTTCAAATTGTTTTTTCCTAAATAGCTGCTGCTGATATTGGCAAAGAATATTACCCTCCTTTTCAGAGAGATGCCCCTCTGACCAGTGAATTAACTGAGTGGGGTCACTAAAAAGTTGTAGATAATAGTAGACCAATGATTTTTTAGGAAACTGTCTCATATATGTAGGTAAAGCCGTTCGAATGGCCTTTTTTATTTCGGCAAGTCTTAGTGTTTTTTTATCTAATGCATCTGATACATATTGCCGTCTTTTCTCTGGATCATTTCCTCGATAAAGTGCACGCTCAATTCGATCATCATAATAGGTTTCTATTTTTTTAATCATGTTTTGTTTTTTCTTTGCAAGATCATTTTGTAAAACAGCCTTTAGCTTTTCTAACCGTCGATAAAGTGGGAGGTAATTATAATCATCTTTAAAGAGCTGAATGAACTTCTTTTTGCTGAAGAGACGAAATTTATCAACGGTGAAATCCTCTGTGGGATAGAAAGATTCATAAATAGTAGCAATATATTTAGTTAAGATCTGCTGAAAAACAGGTGAGCCTTTAATAGATGAAACCCATGCAAGTTGATTTGATTCCTTATGATTAGGATTTTCCAGAAGGTGAATCAGCTTGTTATCATTTATAATTGACAGCTTTTCGTTAATTGCCGTTAGTACATAGTCTTGAAAGGTCGTTTGGCGTACCTTTTCAACACCAAGTTCAGGCAATGCCTCTGATATATAGTCTATAAATAAGCGGCTCGGTGCTAGAATCATTAATTGTTCAGGGGCAAAGTTTTCTTTATATTGATAGATAAAATAACTAATCCGATGTAGAGCAATCGTTGTTTTTCCACTTCCAGCCGCACCTTGCACGATGATAGGCCGATTAAGGTCGGCGCGAATAATTTTATTCTGCTCTTCCTGAATCGTAGAGATAATTTCTGTGAGGCGATTGCTTGAGCTCTTTGCTAGAGACTCTTGTAGCAATTCATCTGTAGTTGTTAAGTCGATGTCACGAATTTCATCGAGTCTGCCATCCTCAATCATAAATTGGCGCTTTAGTGATAGATACCCATTATAGGTTTCATCATTAGACTCATAATGAACATCCCCAAGCCGTCCCTCATAATAGAGATTGGCAATAGGCGAACGCCAGTCAACAATCAATTGTTCCTGATTTTCTCTAGAGTATAAAGAGGTTTTGCCAATATACAAAACTTCTTTTTCCTTAGTTCCATCCCGAAGAAGATCGAGTCTTGCAAAATAGGGCTTTTTTCTCGCAATCTTTAAATGTTTTAATTCATCACGAGACATTTCAAAAAAACGAGCATTCGTTAAAAGAGACAAATAGCTCATACTTGATTCAAGCCAATCAACATCATTGAAGGATTCTTTCATATTTTCCTGAAATTGATCCTTACTTGTTTCAGCCGTTTTTATAACGACATCGATATACTTCTTCGTAAAGCCTAAATGCTGCTTTTCCTGTTCAAAATCGGGATGTTGTTGAGATGACATAGAATTTCTCCCTTCTATTTACAATTCAGCCGCAATGGAGAAATACAAAGGAGCGTGAGTGATAAGGAATTTATATTATCAGAAAAGTTAGTCGGATGCAATCATTTGCAGTAAATTATGGCACAAGGAAAACGATAGTCATCATCGAAGAAAGAAAGGACAATAAAGTGTAGAATAGTAATTTTTAATCAAACGTTTGATTAAAGAATTTGTCGAATAGCTATATATCAATGCTCAATCACTTAAAATAAAAATTAACTTGTAGAATTGCTATTGTAGAAAAATACTAACCATCATTGATAAGAGATAGCCAAACGACAGAAATCATGGAAAAGCGACATAAAAGTCAAATGAAGAATAGTAATTTTTAATCAAACGTTTGATTAAAGAAATTGTCGAATGGCTGTATATCAATGTTCAAACACATGAAATAAAAATTAACTTGTAGAATTGCTATTGTAAAAAAATAATAAACATAATTGTAAGGGAATAGAAAAAAACTCCATCTACCTTTGAATGTAGATGGAGCCTTTTTAAACTAAGCCAATTGCTGCTCAGCATACTCTCGATAGAGGGCATGTGATTGTGTCAATTCATGATGTGTTCCAGTGCCTGTCACTCTTCCATTTTCGATAAAAATAATTTGATCTGCATCGACGATTGTTGATAGTCGATGAGCGATGACAAAAGTTGTCCGTCCTTCCATTAAGCGGGTTAAGGCTTGTTGGACAACACTTTCTGATTGACTATCTAGGCTTGCTGTTGCTTCATCCATCATAAGGATTTTTGGATCTCGTAAAAAGGCTCGTGCAATGGCAATTCTTTGTCTTTGCCCACCCGATAATTTGACCCCTCGCTCGCCAACCTCTGTTTCTAAGCCTTTTGGAAATTGTTCAATGAATTGATCGGCATAAGCCATTTTAGCTACTTCCCACAGACGCTCGTCTGATATATCCGTACTATTTTCTAGCCCATAGCTTAAATTTTCTCTTATTGTTCCAGCCATCATCGCACTTTCCTGTGATACATACCCAATTTGACTTCTCCAAGATTCAATGGATAGCTTGCTAATGGAGGTATCACCGATGCGAATCTCTCCTGAAGTTGGTTCATAGAATCGTTCGATTAATCCGAACATCGTTGTTTTCCCACCGCCACTAGGTCCAGCAAAAGCAATCATTTGACCAGGCTGTGCCTCTAGAGAAATGTCTTTGAGGACAGGCTCATCCTCATTATAAGAAAAGGATACATTCTGAATTTGAATTGGCTGATTGCTAATATCCATTTCAATTCCATCCTGCCCTTTTTCTAACGGAAGGTCTAATATGTCGATAATCCGTTCGGTAGCTCCTTTTGCTTTTTGCAATTGGGTGAAAAACATTGCAAAAGATGTGATTGGATAAATAATCTGAAAGAGGTAAAGTAAAAATGCAACAAGCGCTCCGGTTGACATCGTTCCATTTGCCACTCTCATTCCGCCATATCCGATAATCATCACAATAACAATCATCACAACTGTATACATAATTGGGCCAATAAGAGCGAATATCTTTGCCTCTTTTAATCCATAGCGAAAGAGGTTCTGAATGCCACTCAATCCTTTAACCTCTTCATTTTGTTCAGCTGTTGATGCTTTCATTAAACGAATTTCACTAAGTGTTTGGGTAAGATGTCCTGTAAAAGTAGCCGTATCATCCTGAAGCCCACGCGAAATTTTTGCCATTTTCTGTCCAAGAGGGATCATTATAATAATTGTAATTGGGACTGAAATTAACATGAGAAGTGTCATCTTCCAATCCATAATTAATAAAACAATGATGGAGCCAACGATCGTAATAATCCCTGAAATAAACTGCGGAAAATGACTAGTGATTAATTCACGTACGATATTTGTATCGTTGACTACACGACTCACCGTTTCTCCACTGGATTGCTTGTCAAAATAACTGACTGGCAATCGAATGAGCTTGATCCACATTCGATCGCGGATCGAAGCAACTATCTTTTGACCGACCATACTTAACAAAT
Organism: Cytobacillus eiseniae; assembly: GCF_017874625.1. Classification (GTDB taxonomy): domain Bacteria; phylum Bacillota; class Bacilli; order Bacillales; family Cytobacillaceae; genus Cytobacillus; species Cytobacillus eiseniae. The sequence continues at coordinate 9,605 of NZ_JAGIKZ010000044.1, forward strand.
AGATGGATAGACCATCTATTACCGCTTGGATAATAAACACAGCACCTATAGCGATCATGAGTGGAACGCTTAATGAGGCTACTGAGAACCCGTCAATTAAATTTTTTGTGAGCAGGGGGATAGCAAGACCTGCAATCGTTGTTATTAAGCTTGCGATTAAACCAAAAGAGAGTGCAAGCTTAGGTATATTTGAGGATGCAATTAGAGAGAAAAAATCCTTTAAATTTGTTTGTTTATTTTCCATAAATATCAACTCCTATCCAAGCAATCATTTTTAATAGAGAAAAATGAGATCATTCTATCGTTTGTGTCCAATTGTATCTGTTTTTAACCAGAATACAAAACGATTTCAGCTTTGAATCTCTAGATAAGATACTAAGTTTCATGTCATTTTATTTATTTAATATGGTTGACCAACATAAAATATTTTAATATTCTTGTATTAAAAAAACAAGGAGAAAGTGCTGTATGCCAAAGATTGTTGATCATGATAAGCGAAAGGAATTAATTGCAGATGCAATGATGACGATTATCAGACGAGTTGGATTAGAAAAAACTACAGTAAGGAGAATAGCTGAAGAAGCTGGATTGTCAATGGGGTCCGTTCAATATTATTTTCCAGCACAGCATGACCTATATATTTTTGCAATGGAGCTGCTAATCAAGAGGCTGGAGGATAGGGTTAAAAATGCTATGAAAGAGGATACGCCAGTAATAGAAGCAGTAAGCGCTGTACTTATGCAGCTTATTCCTTATTATGATGAAGACCATCAAATAGAGTGTGAGGCATGGCTTGTCTTTTCGTTAATGGCATTAAGAGACCCAACATTAGAAGCTTTAAGCAGGAGTATGTACAAATCTGTAAGAGAACTGATAAGTCAGCTGCTAACATTGTTACATGAAGAAGGAATGCTTGAGGAATCCTTTGATCTTAATATAGGCGTAATAGGCTTGCATGCTTTAATTGATGGAATGACTACACAATCTATTCTGTATCAAAAGTTATTTAATGAGGAGAAAATTGATTTGCAAATAAAAGGGTACATACAGAGCATTTGTAGAAAATAGACGGCGAGGGGTGTTTAAAATGAATGAATCAAAAGCATGGCTGTTTGTGATTATTGGCGGCCTACTTGAAGTAGTATGGGCAAGCGGATTTAAATATGAGGAGATTCCTCCTTTGGTTGTCCTTATTGCAATATTGGCAAGCTTTGATTTAATTATTCGAGCGACAAAAGTACTGCCAGTAGGTACTGTGTATGCAGTTTTTGCTGGTATGGGGACTGTTGGAACAACAATTGTGGAAATGGTTCTTTCAGGAGGAGCAGTCAGTTTGCTTAGAATTTTATTAATATTACTTTTACTAGCGTGCATTATTGGATTGAAATTAACGAGTAAAGGAAGTGAAAATTAATGGATTGGCTTTTGCTTATTTTAGCGGGTTTGTTCGAAGTGATCGGAGTTATCGGGATAAAAAGAACGGCTGACAATAATAGTGTAGGGAACAATGTGATTTTATATGCTGGCTTTATCATTAGTTTTCAGTTGCTTATTGGAGCGATGGAAACTATTCCTTTAGCAACCGCTTATGCCGTATGGACGGGAATTGGAACGGTTGGGGCTGCTGTTGTTGGAATGATTTTCTTTAAAGAATCAAAGAGCTGGCTTCGGATTATATGTATGCTTGGTATTATTTTCTCTGTTGTAGGGTTAAAGGCAGTTAGTTAAGGAGAAACAAGAGAAGCTACTTTATGCATAATGACAAAAAAGCTGAGCCTAATGGTTTAGCTTTTTTTATGAAAATAGGTTTAGCCTTGTTAAGGGGATCTTAGAAAAAGCCCATTAATAAGGTTCTGAAGGACAAAAGCGTGTAAGGGAACACGGGAAAAGTCCATCATCAAGGATCTGATGGACAAAAGTGTGTGAGGGAACGAAGAAAAAGTCTATCATCAAGGTTCTGAAGGACAAAAGCGTGTAAGGGAACACGGGAAAAGTCCATCATCAAGGTTCTGAAGGACAAAAGCGTGTGAGGGAATGTGGAAAAAGTCCATCATCAAGGTTCTGAAGGACAAAAGCGTATAAGGGAACGCGGAAAAAGTCCATCATCAAGGATCTGATGGACAAAAGCGTGTGAGGGAATGTGGAAAAAGTCCATCATCAAGGTTCTGATGGACAAAAGCGTGTGAAGGAACGCGGGAAAAGTCCATCATCAAGGTTCTGAAGGACAAAAGCGTGTAAGGGAACACGGGAAAAGTCCATCATCAAGGTTCTGAAGGACAAAAGCGTGT
>NZ_JAGIKZ010000045.1 GCF_017874625.1 Cytobacillus eiseniae
ATGACTGTCTCATGTCTCCCGAAAAAGTCATCAACTTGTGAAACCGGTCGCCAAGACTAGCTCATGTCTCCCGAAAAAGTCATCAACTTGTGAAATGGGTCGCCAAGACTAGCTCATGTCTCCCGAAAAAGTCAACAACTTGTGAAACCAGTCGCCATGACCAGCTCATGGCGACCGAAAAAGTCAACAACTTGTGAAACCGGTCGCCAAGACTAGCTCATGGCCCCCGATAAAATCATCAACTTATGAAACCGGTCGCCATGACTAGTTGATGGCCCCTGATAAAGCCATCAACTCATGAAACCGGTCGCCATGGCTGTCTCATGGCCCCCGAAAAAGTCTTCAACTCGTGAAATCGGTCGTCATGATGCTTTCCCCCTTGAACCATAGAATGGAGGAGGACTCTGTTCAGATGAGTCTGCAATCTTTTTAGGTTATTTCATCACATCTTCTGCAATTTCTGTGTTTACAAGGGTGCGATAATCTACGCGCTCAGGAAGTTCGCCAGCTTCCTCCATCACATCAAGCAGATTATTCCAGCCATCTTCTCCTACAACTGGATTTGTTGCAAAGGAGCCTTGGCTTTTATAGCGATCAACAACCATTTCGATTGTTTCAATATTTGTATTATCAAAATATCCTTTAATGACATCGGCAATATCCTTTGAGCTATTTTCCTCTACCCATTGCTGAGCTTTATAAATCGCTCGTGTAAATTTTTCAACTGTTTCCTTATCATCATTAATTGTGCTTTCTTTTGTCATAAATGTTGTGTACGGCAGATTTCCAGATTCCTCACCAAAGGATGCAACAATATAGCCATTACCTTCTTGTTCAAATACACTAGCAGTTGGTTCGAAAAGCTGGACAAATTCGCCTGTTCCTGAGGCGAAAGCAGGAGCAACATTTGCAAAATCAATGTTTTGAATTAAATCCAAATCCTGTTGCGGATCAATGCCATGCTTTTTTAAGACGAATTCCCCGACCATTTGCGGCATGCCGCCTTTTCTTTGACCAAGGAAGGTAACTCCTTTAAGCTGATCCCATGAGAAGTTATCAATTTTTTCACGGGAAACAAGGAAGGTGCCGTCAGTCTGTGTGAGTGCTGCGAAGTTAATGACAGGATCATTCGAGCCTTGTGCATACACATAAATCGATGTTTCTGAACCAACTAATGCAAAGTCAATGCTATCGGATAAGAGGGCGGTCATTGTTTTATCGCCACCAGCCGTTGTTGTTAACTCGACATTTAACCCTTCTTCCTCAAAAAAGCCTTTTTCGATGGCTACATATTGAGGGGCATAGAAGATCGATCTTGTTACTTCACCAATACGAATATTTTTTACCCCATCTTTTCCACAGGCAGCTAAGGGTATAATAAGAATGGCAATTAGAACAAGGGAAAAACTAATTTTTAGCCAATTTTTCATGAACAGGACCTCCCATATTTACAGTTCTATCAGGTTGTAAGCCTACAATATCGTATGAGGGTGCAAAAAATGTGTGAATGCCTATATAAGGAAAATTTTTACGGTAAAAGGAGAGTGGATGAAGATGGATCAAATTATCCATTTGGAAAGGTTTCCTTCCCCAAATCCAATGATTAAATTATCAGTTGTAACGTATCGATCAGGTGAATTAAAAGTGAAGGGGCTTCTAGCTGAACCTGATGATGATGGGGTATATGACGGTTTTCTTTACTTGCGGGGAGGAATTAAAAATGTGGGGAAAGTACGCCCAAGCCGCATTGTCCAATTTGCATCCGAGGGATTTATTGTGTTTGCTCCCTTTTATCGAGGAAATCAAGGGGGAGATGGCCAGGAGGATTTCGCTGGGGACGATCGCGAAGATGCCTTTTCGGCCTTTAAAATTCTCCAGTCTCATCCACGGGTAAAGGAAACCCATATCTTTGGTTTTTCGAGAGGTGGGGTGATGGCATTGGCAACAGCGATCCAATTTCCAGAAGCAAAGTCTATAGTTACATGGGGTGGAGTGAGCGATATGTTTCTTACATACGTCGAACGTAAGGATTTGCGAAGGATGATGAAAAGAGTGATCGGGGGCACACCAACTAAGTTTCCCGAAAGATACGAATATCGAACACCGCTTTTTCAATTGGAGCATTTAGCAGCCCCTGTATTAATTATTCATGGGGAACAAGATGATAATGTGTCTGTTGAACACGCCTATCGATTGGAAAAAAGATTAAAGGAATTAAATAAACCGGTGGAAAGCTGGTATTTCCAGGCGTTTACTCATTACTTTCCTCCAGCTGTCAATCGCAAGGTCGTAGAGGATTTAACTATTTGGATGAAGCAGCAATCATAAATAAGGGATGAGCGTTGATTGAAAAAAGGAATTGCCCAATAGGGCAATTCCTTTTTTCGGGGAATGAAGTTTCTTTTAAACATATCAATATTCAGAGGTTATATTAAGCGGTGGGGCCGCCTTTTTCGATAATTTCAGCTGGGACATTTGAGAACTTCTTGAAGTTCTTAATAAATTTAGCTGCAAGCTCCTTCGCTTTTGTTTCATAGGCAGCTTGATCCCCCCAGGTTTTGCTTGGCTGAAGCACTTCATCAGGTACACCAGGTACATGTAAAGGAATTTCAAGTCCAAAAATTTCATCTTTAATTGTTTCTATATGATTTAATTCACCTTCAAGTGCAGATTGAACCATTGCACGAGTGTAAGGAAGCTTCATGCGATTTCCGACGCCATATTCGCCGCCAGTCCAGCCAGTATTCACAAGGAATACTTTTGCATTATGCTCATCAATTTTCTTACCAAGCATTTCTGCATACTCTGTTGCAGCACGTGGCAAGAAAGGAGAGCCGAAGCAAGTAGAGAAAGTTGCTTCAGGGGATGTAACCCCACGCTCTGTACCAGCAAGCTTAGATGTATAACCGCTTAAGAAATGGTACATCGCTTGTTCCTTTGTTAATTTAGAGATTGGAGGAAGCACACCGAATGCATCAGCTGTTAAAAATACAATTGTATTCGGGTGTCCAGCAATACTTGGATCAACAATATTATCAATCGCTTGCAGCGGATAAGCTGCGCGAGTATTCTCAGTTAATGTATTATCATCATAATCAGCTAGACGGCTTTCATTGTTAATCACTACATTTTCTAATACTGAACCAAAACGGATCGCATCGAAAATTTGAGGTTCTTTTTCACGGGTTAAGTTAATGCATTTTGCATAGCATCCGCCTTCAATATTAAATACGCCATTTGGAGACCAGCCATGCTCGTCATCTCCGATTAAACGTCGATTTGGATCTGCTGATAATGTTGTTTTACCTGTTCCAGATAAACCGAAGAACAAGGCAACATCTCCTTCAAGGCCTACGTTAGCAGAGCAGTGCATTGGCAAAATGCCGTTTTCAGGAAGTAAGTAATTCATCACAGAGAAAATCGATTTCTTTATTTCTCCCGCATATTCTGTCCCACCAATTAACACTGTACGTTTTTCAAATGAGATAATGATAAATGTTTCAGAAGCTGTTCCATCCACAGAAGGATCTGCCTTAAAGTTAGGCGCAGATATAACCGTGAATTCTGCTTGATGATCCAATAATTCTTCATCTGTTGGGCGGATGAAGAGCTGATGAGCAAATAAGTTATGCCATGCATATTCATTGATGACTTGAATTGGTAAGCGGTGTTTTGTGTCTGCACCTGCAAATCCTTTAAACACAAATACTTCATTTTTTTCTTCTAAATAATCTAATACTTTATTATAAAGGTTATCGAATACTTCTTCAGAGATCGGTTGGTTTACACTGCCCCAATCGACAGTATTCACTGTTGACGCCTCTTTAACAATGTATTTATCCTTAGGAGAACGTCCTGTATATTTACCAGTTGTAGCAGCAACAGCACCAGTTGATGTTAAAGAACCTTCATTACGTGTTAATACCTTCTCAACAAGCTGAGGAACAGATAATTGAATTTGAATATGACTTCCTTTAAGCAACTCAGTTAATTTATTTGGAATGTGAACAGAATTCATCTGATGAATACCTTCCTTTGTTTTTATAGTATTTTTCTGAAAGTGATTACATCTCGTAAATAGTATAACACATTCAAATGATTAGTCTATACTATTTGAAAAAATTTTCCTTGAAAATAATGAAGATTCATCTTCCCCTTCTGGAAAAGGGGATGCTACACTTGATGTATCAAATATGAATGGAATGATCGGATGAAAACAATTGCTTTGTATGATGGGACCTGCTCATTATGTAAAGAGTCAAAGCGAATGTTTCAGAAGTTAGACTGGCTTGAAAAGGTGGAGTGGATCTCTTTGCAAGAATATGAAAAAGGGGAGCATACTCACATCTTTGACAAAGAAAGCTTACGTAAAGAGCTTCATCTTATTACCCCTACTGGCAAAGTGCTAAAAGGTTATTATGCGATTAGATATTTATTCTTACTTTTCCCAGCTTCCTGTTTAATCGGATTGATTGGTTATATTCCATTATCACCCATAATTGGCAAGCCTATTTATAAATGGGTAGCAAAAAATCGCCATAGATGGACAAAAGGAAAATGTAAGGATGGAAGTTGTTCTTTGTAGATAGACTAATTTAATAATAAAATCAACAATTTGTTTAGATAGTTATTGACATCAAACGATTTTATACGTTATCATTTTACCTTGAACGGATACTCTCTTATCCCGAGCTGGCGGAGGGACAGGCCCTATGAAGCCCAGCAACCTGTTAAAGATTTTTTTTAACAAAGGTGCTAACCTGACGCAAGGACGAAGGAGCCTTGAACGATAAGAGTGAAAGGCGCGAATTGATTTGTTTTCAACCTTTTCACATGAAAAGGTTTTTTTTGTGCAATGAATTGCGGCTTTTAATGTATTATTAATGTGAGTTTTTCCTTTCTATCAAGGAATATAAATAAAAACTCCATGTTTATTTCATACTACTTAGGGAATGAGTTCCGTATCAAATGAGATTTGCTTTTTAGATAAAGCATATCTACTTAACATATATAAAGGAGGAATCCAGATGTCAACAAAGCGTCATTTGTTTACTTCTGAATCAGTTACTGAAGGCCATCCGGATAAAATTTGTGACCAGATTTCAGATGCGATTTTAGATGCGATTCTTGCTAAGGATGCGAATGCTCGTGTAGCAGCTGAAACATCGGTAACGACAGGATTAGTATTAGTAGCAGGGGAAATCACTACTTCTACGTATGTGGATATTCCAAAAATAGTTCGTGAAACGATAAAAGAAATTGGCTATACACGTGCGAAGTATGGTTTCGACTCCGAAACTTGCGCGGTTTTAACATCAATTGATGAGCAATCTGCTGATATCGCTATGGGTGTGGACCAAGCGCTTGAAGCACGTGAAGGGCAAATGAGTGATGAAGAAATCGAAGCGATCGGTGCAGGAGACCAAGGGTTAATGTTTGGTTTTGCTTGTAACGAAACAAAAGAGCTTATGCCACTTCCGATTTCATTAGCACATAAATTAGCTCGTCGTTTAACTGAAGTTCGCAAAGATGAGGTTCTTCCATATCTTCGTCCAGATGGAAAAACACAAGTAACAGTTGAATATGATGAAAATAACAAACCAGTCCGCATTGATACAATTGTTATTTCAACTCAACATCATCCTGAAATTAGCCTAGAGCAAATTCAGCGCAACTTGAAAGAGCATGTAATTAATCCGGTTGTTCCGAAAGAACTGATTGATGAGAATACGAAATATTTCATCAACCCTACAGGTCGTTTCGTTATCGGTGGACCACAAGGGGATGCAGGTCTAACAGGCCGTAAGATCATCGTAGATACGTACGGTGGCTATGCTCGCCATGGCGGCGGTGCATTCTCTGGTAAGGATCCAACAAAAGTTGACCGTTCTGCTGCCTATGCTGCTCGTTATGTAGCGAAAAATCTTGTTGCAGCGGGACTTGCAGATAAAGTTGAAGTTCAGCTTGCCTATGCAATTGGCGTAGCTCAACCAGTTTCTATTTCTGTTGATACATTTGGCACTGGAAAAGTCAGTGAAGATGTATTGGTTGATCTAGTTCGCGAGCATTTCGATCTTCGTCCAGCAGGCATCATCAATATGCTAAATCTCCGTCGTCCAATTTATAAGCAAACAGCTGCATACGGCCATTTCGGTCGAACAGATGTGGATTTACCTTGGGAACGTACAGATAAAGCAGAAGTATTAGCTGCAGAAGCTTTGAAATAAGATAAAAAATAGGAACTGCGATTATATGCAGTTCCTGTTTTTTTATGAATTAGTATGATATTGGACAAAAAATGATTTTATTGGACAAAACCCCATGTTTATTGGACAAAAAATAAATATATTGGACAAAACATCAAGTTTATTGGACAAACTCCCCAATATATTCGCCAAACGTACAATTTTCTTAACCACTGGAATAATCTCTTACCCCTTTTGCAAAGACTTATAGTACTGCCCTTTTTCAGCATACTCTCTACTGATTCGTTCCATGTCTTTAATGTCTTCTTCGGTTAAATCACGAACGACTTTTGCTGGTCGCCCAAAAGCAAGCGTATTCGGGGGGATTTTTTTTCCTTGTGGCACAAGACTGCCTGCACCGATAAAGGCGCCCTCACCGATTTCGGCATTATCAAGAATAATAGAGCCCATCCCGATAAGTGCTTTTTTGCGAATAATACAGCTATGTAAAATCACTTGATGCCCAATTGTCACCTCATCTTCAAGAATCAATGGATTGTTCGGGCTTTGATGGAGAACAGAATTATCCTGAATATTAACCTTATTGCCAATGATTGTTGGTGCTACATCCCCGCGTATAACGGTATTAAACCACACACTCGATTCTTCGCCAATTTCTACATCACCTGTTATCGTGGCAAAATCAGCTATAAATGCTGACTCAGCAATTTTTGGTGCCGTTTCTTTGTATGGATAGATCATTTTATCACACTCCTATCACAGTTAATAGGCTGTCAATCTCCCACTTCAAGTAGCTCATATGAAAGGGGAATTCGTATTAAACAGCCTGAAAAGGTTTGATCAATAAGTTTATTTTAACATAGGAAGATTATATGTGATGAATTGATCTTTCTAAGCTATAATTTAAATAGATTATGTTTTTTGTGCTTCAACATAAGGTTTAGGGGGAAGAATGATGTGGAAATGGGAAGCTGAGGGAGAAGCGAAAGCAGTCATTGTGATGGTACATGGTGCGATGGAGCATCATCGCCGCTATGGTTGGCTAATTGAAATGTGGCGTTTATCTGGCTTTCATGTCATTATGGGTGATCTTCCAGGCCAAGGGATGACAACAAGGTCGCGCAGGGGGCATATTGATTCATTTGATGAATATCTCGATGAGGTGAAGGATTGGATTTCTGCTGCTTATCAATTTGATTTACCTGTCTTTCTTTTCGGACATAGTATGGGTGGCTTAATTGCGATCCGCCTACTTCAAGAGGAAAAAATGAATCTAGCAGGGGTGATCCTGTCATCCCCATGTCTAGGATTGATAAAAAAGCCATCTAAACTACTTAACCTGGTTTCTTACGGATTAAATCTTATTATTCCTAGCTTAAGAATCGATTCGGGGATCACGGTAGAAATGGCAACAAGCAATCAAGATGTAAGAAATGCAGATGAAAAGGATACACTATATATAAAAAAGGTCTCTGTTCGCTGGTATCGGGAACTGATTGATGCGATAAAGCTTGGGTTTGAAAAGCTTGAGCATACTCAAGATATTCCAATGCTTGTTATGCAAGGTGGAGATGACCTCATTGTCAATAAAAAAACAGTGAGAGATTGGTTTAATCTTGCTCCACTTTCTGAGAAGCGTTTTAAGGAATGGCCGAAATCCTACCATGAAATATTTAATGAACCGGACCGTGAAGATGTATTTGAATATGCTAAGGATTTTGTTACAAGTCAATTAAAGGCGATTGGTTATATTGAGAAGTAAGATAAATTGTCTAGCGCCTGCCTCCGATGTACAGGACGTACTAGTGTCGACAATGCGGTAGGACTTCGCGCTTTTGTCGATTCCATGGTCACAAGCAATCTATCCAGAAGGGAAAGAACAACCTTCTAGCTAGTTTGAATTGTGCCATGCCCGAAGCTGAGCAAGGCGCTTGCGTATTTTTATTAGGAGTGGTTAGATGGGTGTTCCTTCCATGCCGATTAGTTTAATGTCAAACATATATCGAAAGGTTTTGCCTTTAGTTCATAGAGAATTAGACTTTTGGAAGAAAAGAGCGGGGGAGATCCCAAATTTAGAGCTAAGAAAACAGGCATTGGCAAGCATTGAGCATAAGACCTTCCATTGTGAGGGAGGTTCGATTATGGCCTTAATGGCGAAGGATAAATATCCTCTAGCCATTAAGTTCATCGTTGCTTACCAGACAATTAGCGATTACTTAGATAATCTTTGTGATCGCAGCACTTCTCTAGATCCTGATGATTTTTCTGCTCTCCATGAGTCCATGGCAGATGCCTTAACAATAGATGCTGAACCGAAAAATTATTATCGCTTTCGAACCGAGCAGGAGGATGGCAACTATTTAGCTGATCTTGCAGCTACTTGCAGGAATGTCCTTATTGAGCTTACTAATTACGGAAAAATAAAAAATCACTTACTTGAGCTTTGCCAATATTATTGTGATTTGCAAATCCATAAGCATGTGAAGGTAGATGAGCGTGTTCCTCGTTTGCAAGATTGGTATCAGCAGTATAAAGGGCAAATACCTGAAATGGAATGGTATGAATTTTCAGCTTGTTCTGGTTCTACACTAGGTATCTTCTGTCTAATTTCATATGCGATGAGAGATGATTTTGAAAGTAGCGATGCTGAAAAGATTCGCGATGGCTACTTTCCATACATACAAGGACTACATATTTTACTTGATTATTTGATTGACCAGGAAGAGGATCGTGCAGGTGGAGATTTAAACTTTTGCTTTTATTATGAAAATGAGGAAAAGCTATTTGAACGATTAAAGCATTTTGTTCTCGAAGCAGACAGGCATACAGAGCATCTTCCACATAGGCGGTTTCATCAGTTAATTAATCGTGGCCTGCTTGGTATTTATTTATCTGACACAAAGGTTAGAAAACAGAAAAATGTGAAAAAACTTGCGAAAAGCATGATAAAAACGGGTGGTGCTGTTAGCTATTTCTTTTATATGAATGGCATGATGTATCGGATGGTACAAAAATGGATTCCGCTTCATTTCAAAAAAGCATGAATGCAATTAATCGTTTTATCAATCAAAAGGGTAAGCCTGTGTATCAAATCAAGGCTTGTCTTTTTTTTATCTGAGGATTATATGGATTTGAGCACAAAAGGACAATATAAGCAGAAAATCGAAGAAACTGTCCCATAGGAGTGCTAGACTTGCATAAAGGTTCCATAAATTAACAATGAGGTATATTACAGCTGTCTTACATGCTGGTTGATGAGTGTATTTTTCATAATGTGCACTT
>NZ_JAGIKZ010000046.1 GCF_017874625.1 Cytobacillus eiseniae
AATGGAGGAGGAAAGGGGATTCGAACCCCTGCGCGGTTTGACCCGCCTGTCGGTTTTCAAGACCGATCCCTTCAGCCGGACTTGGGTATTCCTCCGTATCGACAAGAAGTATCATATCATTAATATAAATTGAAGTCAACACTTTTTCCCCTTTTTTTCTGAGTGGGAAAAACCCACTCAGAAATCAAGCTTCCCTTAAGGCTTAATAACCTCTTTATTGCCCATATATGGACGTAATACCTCAGGAATGATTACACTTCCATCTTCCTGTTGATAATTTTCTAAAATAGCGGCAACCGTACGGCCGATTGCAAGGCCAGACCCATTTAAGGTATGAACAGCTTCAGGTTTCCCCTTCGGCTCGCGGCGGAAACGAATATTTGCTCGTCTCGCTTGAAATGCCTCAAAATTACTACAAGAAGAAATTTCCCTATATGTGCCATAGCTAGGAATCCAAACCTCAATATCATACTTTTTCGCAGCAGTGAAGCCAAGATCCCCTGTACACATGCTCATCACTCGATATGGAAGACCTAATAATTGCAATACCTTTTCAGCATTCTTTGTTAGCTTTTCCAATTCTTCGTAAGACTCTTCCGGTTTCACGAATTTTACAAGTTCCACTTTATTAAACTGATGCTGGCGAATAAGGCCACGTGTATCACGGCCAGCAGATCCAGCTTCAGAACGAAAACATGCACTAAAGGCAGCATAATTAATTGGCAGATCTTCTCCATTCAAAATTTCATCTCGGTGCATATTTGTCACTGGTACCTCTGCAGTTGGAATTAAGAAATAATCCTCATTTTCAATTAAAAATGCATCTTCTTCAAATTTTGGAAGCTGCCCAGTGCCTGTCATACTTGTACGATTCACAAGATATGGTGGCAGTACCTCTGTATATCCATGTTCATCCGTATGCAAATCAAGCATGAAATTAAATAAAGCACGTTCTAAACGAGCACCAAGCCCTTTATAAAAAACAAATCGGCTGCCTGTTACTTTTCCTGCACGTTCAAAATCAAGAATACCTAAATCATCAGCAACATCCCAATGCGGCTTTGGTTCAAAAGGAAATGAACGAATTTCTCCCCAATTCCACGCTTCTACATTATCATCTTCCGTTTCTCCAACTGGAACACTTTCATGGGGGATATTTGGAATACTAAGCATTAATTGTTCTAATGCTTCTTCTACTTCTCTAAGTTCATCATCAAGCGTTTTTATATCATCGCCAACTTCTCTCATTTCAGTAATCAAATGATCAGCATCTTGTTTTTCACGCTTTAAAGCCGCAACCTGTTGTGATACTTCATTTCTCTTGCTCTTCAACTTTTCAGCTTCTACAATGAGCTCCCTGCGTCTTCCATCAAGATTTTCAAATTTCCCAAGGTCACCTAAATCCTCTCCACGATGCTGAAGCTTATTCTTTACCTCTTCAAAATTGGCCCTTAAATACTTAACGTCTAACATACATATAGCCTCCTTTTTAATATAAATAACTCATTCGCACTCTTTTTCAACCGGCTATTATTTACGTGAAAACACAAAAAACTCCCGTCCCCAAAAAAGGGACGAGAGTTACCCGCGTTGCCACCCTAGTTGAAAGCATAAAGCTTTCCACCTTAAAATAATAACGGTTTCAACCGAAAGTATTTACTAACCTAAATAGGTGTTCCATACTTTGCTCAAGGATGGATTCACAAGCTTCATTCACCGATTTCCACCAGCCATCGGCTCTCTATAGAATAAATTTCTTGTTACTATTTCCTCTCATTGCTTTATACATATAAAATATAGTACTTCATAATTTACTATAATTATGGACGATTTGCAACTATCTTATACAAATTAGTTTCCTTTTGCTTCCTTTGCCATATTTACAAAATAGGCTGTAATTCGATGATCATCCGTTAATTCTGGGTGAAACGAGCAGCCAAGGATATTTCCTTCTCTCGCTGCAACAATTTTCTCATTATGCTTAGCTAAGATTTCTACATTTTCTCCTGCTTGAACGATATGTGGCGCACGGATAAAGACTGCTTGAAAGTCATCAGCAATACCGGCAATCGGGATGTCCGCTTCAAAGCTATCCTTCTGACGCCCAAAGGAATTTCTTTCAACCTTCACATCCATCACACCAATATGAGGATGCTCATAGCCAATAATATTCTTTGCTAATAGGATTAACCCCGCACATGTTCCAAACATTGGTTTTCCTGATCTAGCAAATTCCTTCAGGCTCTCCATAAAATTATATTTGTCTATCAGCTTGCGCATTGTTGTGCTTTCTCCCCCAGGAAGAATTAAGCCATCAATTTCAGCAAGCTGATCTTTATCCTTAACTACGATAGCCTCTGCACCAGATTCCCTAATTGAATGAACATGTTCTCTTACTGCCCCTTGAAGGCCAAGCACTCCAATTTTAATCATCATTTCCTTACCAGCCACGTTCCTGCATCCGTGCTTCTGGAGCTAATGTTGAAATTTCGATGCCTTTCATCGGAGCACCTAGTTCTTTTGATAGCTCAGCAATTAAATGATAATCTTGGAAATGAGTCGTTGCCTCCACGATCGCTCGAGCAAACTTTGCTGGATTCTCTGATTTGAAAATACCAGAACCAACAAAGACTCCATCTGCTCCCAGCTGCATCATAAGAGCAGCATCAGCAGGCGTTGCTACACCGCCAGCTGCAAAGTTAACTACCGGCAGGCGACCTAGCTTCTTAATTTCGACAAGAAGCTCATATGGGGCACCGAGAAGCTTAGCTTCTGTCATCAGTTCATCTTCATGCATGCCTACAACCTTACGCACTTGTGCATTCACCTTTCGAATATGACGAACCGCTTCAACGATATTTCCTGTACCTGGCTCTCCCTTTGTACGAAGCATTGCGGCACCTTCTCCAATGCGGCGTGCAGCCTCACCTAAATCACGGCAACCACAAACAAAGGGAACCGTATATTCATTTTTATTTAAGTGGTATTCCTCATCAGCTGGAGTTAATACTTCACTTTCATCTATGTAATCTACACCCATAGCTTCAAGTACACGCGCTTCTACAATATGACCTATACGTGCCTTAGCCATAACTGGAATTGACACTGCATTCATTACTTCCTCAACAATACGAGGATCAGCCATTCTCGCAACGCCGCCTGCCGCACGAATATCTGATGGAACTCTTTCTAGTGCCATTACCGCAACAGCACCTGCTTCTTCTGCAATCTTTGCCTGCTCGGCATTGACAACGTCCATAATAACGCCGCCTTTTTGCATTTCTGCCATACCTCGTTTTACTCGATCTGTTCCTGTTTTCATCGTGCTCCCCCTTTGTTTTCTTCCATCAGCTATGGATGGATTTTTCTCATTCTTTCAGAAATAGGCATTATTTCAATCGGAATAATAACTATTCCCTAATGAAAATAAACAACAAAAAGGGTTTCCTGTCAAGACAGGAAACCCTTTTAATTTTAAAACCATCCTTTTACCGTTGAAGAAATACTTCCCCATACATTGCCGAAGAAGCTGCCTACGCCACGCATCATCAATACAAACCAGTTTGCTTTTTCAACATCATCCGCTGCGACGACATCTACTAGAATCTTACTTTGTCCATCTTCTGTTAAGAAATTTAATGCTTGTCCATCTACAGGCTCGATTGTTAATGTACCAATTTTTTCGCCTGCTTTAATTGGTGCAGTCAACTCACCTTTATCATTTAATTTCTTTTTATCCAAAACAAGCTTAGGCTGGTAATTTTCTTTTTCTCCATTTTTCACAACGAGGGAGATTGGTTCTTTTGTTTGAATCTTTACTTTACCCTCTTTCCCTTTAACAACAGGTAAAGTTTTCTTTCCCTTTACTTGATAATTCTCAGGAATTAGCTCTTCTTTATTAAAGTTACTAAAAGCATAATCAAACATTTTTCTTGTTTCATCAAATCGAATTTTCTTATCTGTGTTATTGCCGTTCTCATCCTTCGCATTCATGAGCACAGTGATGTAACGCGTACCATTTCTTATTGCAGTACCTGTGAAGCATAACCCAGCGAATTCTGTTGTTCCTGTTTTTAGACCATCGACACCTTCATACCCATAAACTAGGCTAGGAAGCATCCAATTCCAGTTATCCATTTGAATCATATCGTCTGTTCCTTCACGGAACTTCATTTTTGGTGTACTAGCTGTATCTAGTACCTCTGGAAAATCACTTATTAATCGGGAAGCTAATATAGCTGTCGCTCTTGCTGACATCACATTTTCTTCCTCTAAATTACCAGTATGATGATACCCCTTTAAATCAGAGTTATTCAATCCTGATGAGTTTACAAATTTATAATCATTTAATCCAAGTTCTTCTGCCTTTTCATTCATCATTTTAACAAAATTCGCTTCTGATCCAGCAATTGTTTCAGCAATCGCAATTGTTGCACCATTTGCTGAGTAAATCGTCATCGCTTGATACAATTCACGTATATTGTACTTTCCATCTCTGCGAAGTGGAACATTGGATAAGTATGGGTAATCCTGAGAAACTTTGTAAACATACTCACTTACAGCATATTCTTGATCCCATTTCACTCGTTCTTCTGCAATTGCTTCAAGAAGGAGATACTCAGTCATCATTTTTGTCATACTCGCAATTCCAAGTACTTGATCAGGATTTTTTGCATACAGCACTCTTCCTGTCTCTGCCTCTATTAAAATAGCTCCATCTGCATTTACATTTAGAATATCTTCTGCTTGAGCCTTATTTAAACTAGGGAAAAGTCCTACTAACATTACTAACGCAAGCATACTAGCAACATATTTACGATATTGTTTTATTTTCAATATAAAGCCCTCCAACATTTTAGTACACTTTTGTTATTTTAACATAACTCAACCGTAAAAAATAGACAGATGAATGACCTATTCCAAAAAGCTAAAGTTCTTCTCCTTATCATACTAATTATTCCAAACATCATAATACCCACCCTATCTATATAGGTAATATGGTGAGCATAAACATAGGCCGATCTTATTAAGGTACTGAAGGTAGATCGCCGATAGGTTTGCCTCTACAAAAAAGTCATTTGTGTTTGTGTAATGCATATGCTGCCAAAGTACGTAAAACAAACGATTTACACTTTTATATACAATGTGAAAATATACTTTTTTAGATCATAAAAAAAGGCTGGAACAAAAGGTTTTCAGCAACTAAAAAAGCCGAACTATTATTAGAAATGCTAACACAGCATTCTGCAATAGTTCGGCTTTCAGTATTTAGATAATAAATAATAATAAATTTATCATTCAGCTTTGGACACAGCCAAATCAGTTATGTCCCAGCCGCATACTATTTATGACATAGAATAGTTCGGTGCTTCTTTTGTAATTTGTACATCATGTGGATGGCTTTCTCTTAACCCGGCACCTGTCATTCGAATAAATTGGGCATTTTCTCTTAATTCATTCAAATCCTTTGTCCCACAGTAGCCCATTCCAGAACGAACGCCACCGATAAGCTGATAGATTGTATCTGCTAGCGGTCCTTTATACGGAAGACGCCCTTCAATGCCTTCTGGTACAAACTTTTTATTGTCCTCTTGGAAGTAACGATCCTTTGAACCTTTTTCCATTGAAGCAACTGATCCCATGCCTCGATATACTTTGAAACGGCGACCTTGGAATATTTCTGTTTCTCCTGGACTTTCGGTTACACCAGCTAGCAAGCTGCCAAGCATGACGGCATGACCTCCAGCTGCTAGAGCTTTCACCATATCACCAGAGTACTTAATTCCCCCATCAGCAATAATTGCTTTGCCATGTTTTCTAGCTTCTGAAGCACAATCATAAACAGCAGTAATTTGTGGAACTCCTACACCAGCGACAACACGGGTTGTACAGATGGATCCTGGACCAATTCCTACTTTGACAATATCTGCTCCTGCTTCAAATAAATCCTTTGTTGCTTCTGCAGTAGCAACATTACCAGCAATGATTGCAACTTCTGGATAACTACGGCGAATGTCAGAAACAGTATCGATTACACCTTTCGAATGTCCATGCGCTGTATCTAATACAATGACATCAACTTGTGATTTCACAAGCATTTCTACCCTTTTCATTGTATCCTTCGTTACACCGACTGCAGCTCCAACTAATAAACGCCCATGCTGATCTTTTGCAGAGTTAGGAAATTCAATTACTTTTTCAATATCCTTAATAGTAATTAATCCTTTAAGAATGCCGTCTTCATCAACAAGTGGAAGCTTCTCAATTTTATACTTTTGAAGAATCTTTTCAGCCTCCCCTAAAGTCGTGCCTACTGGAGCGGTGACAAGATCTTCCTTTGTCATTACATCTGAAATCAAAATAGAAAAATCCGAGATAAAGCGTAGATCACGATTAGTTAAAATCCCAACAAGCTTTTGTTCCTCTTCATTGTTCACAATAGGTACACCTGAAATCCGGTATTTCCCCATTAAATGTTCAGCATCATAGACTTGTTGTTCTGGAGTGAGGAAAAATGGGTCAGAAATAACTCCGCTTTCTGAGCGTTTTACTTTATCAACCTGTTCAGCTTGCTGCTCAATGGACATGTTTTTATGGATAATTCCAAGGCCACCTTGGCGAGCCATTGCAATCGCCATTTCTGCCTCGGTAACAGTGTCCATCCCTGCACTAATGATTGGAATATTAAGCTTCACTTTTTCTGTTAGTTGCACACTTAAATTCACATCACGCGGAAGAACTTCTGATTTTGAAGGAACGAGCAATACATCATCAAATGTTAAGCCTTCTTTTACAAACTTACTTTCCCACATTTTTTTACCCCCTAGACTCAAAAATATTATTAGTAGGTTATCAATTGGGCAAAATACTGTCAAGACAAGATGAATATGTTCGATTATTCAAATAATTAGAGAGAGGACTATTTGATGAATAATTATGTGGACTTGAACTCCTTTTTGCCCTTTTTTTCAGCCGATTCCACACAAAAATTCTTACAAAGATGCTATGAAAATCAACAACTTCCAAAGGCTGAACAAAATAGTTATGAGAAAAGCTATCCATTTATCTATTACCTGGAACATGGACAAATTTATTTCCAACAAGCAAAGCTAGCACCTCTAATTATTCAGCCCATTCTCCTTTTTTATGGGCTTGTCCATTTTATTAAAGCCTGTATATTAACAGTCGACCCTAATTACCCTGAAACAACTTCTGTTCTTGCACACGGTGTTTCCACAAGGAAAAGAAAGAAGCAGCAGTACCAGTTTTTTCAGGATGAAGTCAAATTTCAAAAAAGTGGATTGTTTCCATATATGGCTGAAAAAATGTTTCACATGGAACATATCGAAGGGGAAAAAGCGACAATGGAAGATTTATTTACACAAATCCCTGAATTGCATGCACTGTTCATACAAATGGAAGGGAAAAATACCTTCGTCCCCATTGAGCAGAAAGGAAAAGTCTTATCGATTCCAAAAATTATCTTAGATACTTATCATATGACTGAATCCCGATTTATTGATTATTTAAAAAGAAAATCAATAGTGGAAATCATACCTGAGCCGTTAGACGAGGATTTTATTCATATTCAATCTCCTTCTCCATCTTTGTATGAACCATTACCAATTAGACATAATTTAGCAAAAGATCATTTTTGCCTTCCAATTGTAAAAAATACTTTTAATACCTACCCAGAGTTATTAATTCATTATTTATTGCTATACAATTTAAGTATGATTGCCCGATATGAAACAGAGTGGTGGAGTGAATTAATTAAAATGATGCCTAATCAGGATTACCCGTTCATTCAATCTTTTCTTCAGATAACAGAAAAAAAAGGGCCTTCCCTTGTCTTTCATTACTTAAAAAATATTGGCAATAAGGACAGTTGATCATTATCATTTTGTTAAATCTCAAAGAGCCTATTTCTTACGAAAGTTACATTATACTTTACGTAAGAAATTGAAGTATCACTGTATTTATATAATTAGAATGCATTTCTGCGTTCTACTGTTTTTTATAAACAAAAAAAGAGTACCAATCTGGTACTCTTTTCATTTGCCTAGCGACGTCCTACTCTCACAAGGGGACAGCCCCTAACTACCATCGGCGCTGAAGAGCTTAACTTCCGTGTTCGGG
>NZ_JAGIKZ010000047.1 GCF_017874625.1 Cytobacillus eiseniae
ATCAAACTCTCCAATAAAGAGTTGATTAGCTCTAAAATAAAAAATAAGTTTAAACGTTGACGTTTTTTGTTCGTTCAGTTTTCAAAGAGCAATTTATTATTTGTCGTAAGCAAGCGACCAATCTAATATAACATTTATCTCAATCACTTGTCAACAACTTTTTAAAAATATGTTTCATTAGGTTGTTGTGACGACTTTTAATATATTATCACCAATATAAAGGACTGTCAACACTTTTTCCTTTTTTATAGGACAGCCTTTTTAAATTAGCTGTCCCTTTATTAAATGACCCATGTTTGAATAGCTACTAATGCAAATAAACCAGGGATTCCTAGAAACCCAGAGATACCAGAAGTAATAAAATTAATTGGTACATGGATACCGAACTGATTACCAAATGTATTAAGAAAGAAAAGAAACAATGCACCAATTAGTAATTTGATGACACCTTGTCCAACAAACTTTATTGGCTTTATAGGAGCGCCTAATAGTAGAAGCACGACTATTAATCCCCCTAAAATAGATATAACGATAACAGGTTCCAAAATAATAACCTCCTCACAGGATACTTGTACTATATATTTATGTTATTTACGTACAAAAAAGACCTAAAGGAGGTAGGACATTATTTACTTTGAAACGGTAATATTCCTTTTTCTTACTTCCTTAAATAGAAAGAAATACTTCATTTCAGCAATTTTCGTCTGGCATTCCGCTTCAATGGATGGATCAAAGCTCTTTTCAATTAACGTTTTTTGACTAATCCAAGAATCTTTTAATTGATTTGTCTTATCTAGCAGCTTCTCATCAAATTCCTTTCGCAGCCAACCTTTTTTTCGAAACAACATTTTCTCTGCCCCCAAATTTTAATGAGTAAAAGCATCTAGAATTTATACATCTCTTCGACCTTCCAGCGCTTTAGATAAAGTTACCTCGTCCGCATACTCTAGATCTCCGCCAACAGGGAGACCATGAGCAATCCTTGTTGCACGAATACCAGAAGGCTTTATAAGTCTAGATATATACATTGCTGTAGCTTCTCCCTCGATATTAGGATTTGTCGCAAGAATTACTTCTTGAACTGTATCATCCTGGAGCCGCTTTAAAAGACTCGGTATATTTATATCTTCTGGTCCTACTCCGTCCATTGGGGAAATAGCCCCTTGAAGAACATGATAAAGGCCATGATACTCCTTCATCTTTTCCATCGCAATGACGTCTTTCGGATCTTGAACAACACAAATAATACTTCTATCCCTTTGTTTATCTTCACATATATAACAAGGATCTTGATCGGTAATATGACCGCAGACAGAACAATAGGTCAAATTCCTTTTTGCATTGACTAATGCCTTTGCGAAATCTAATACAGTATCTTCCTTCATACTTAATATAAAAAAAGCCAGACGAGCGGCCGTTTTCGGGCCGATACCTGGCAATTTCATAAAGCTGTCAATCAGCTTTGATATCGGTTCAGGATAATGCATATCTATTCCTCCTAAGAAAAGCGCAAGCACCTTTGTCATCATCTAATAAAACACAGAAGATCCAACTCTCTCGAAAAAGATGATTTAAATAAGTCGAGCTTATTGATGTCAACTCAACAGAGAAAGAGGATCCGAAGTTTAATAAGCGATAGGCGCAGGAGCCAGAAAATTCTCTAACTCCATATCTTTTTAAGAAAAACTGTTTAGAACATTCCTGGAAGATTCATACCTTTAGTAAATTGACCCATCGTATTATTCGTTAATTCATCCGCTTTTTTCAGTGCATCATTTGTTGCGGCTAAAACAAGATCTTGAAGCATTTCGATATCTTCAGGATCAACTACCTCTTCCTTTATATTCACTTCTAGTACTTCTTTATGTCCAGAGACGATTACAGACACCATTCCGCCTCCAGCAGTGCCTTCAATTCTTTCTTCGCCAAGCTTTTCTTGAGCGTCAGCCATTTTCTTTTGCATTTTTTGCATTTGTTTCATCATATTTTGCATATTTCCCATTCCACGCATATTCTTGTTCCCTCCAAAAGTATTTAATCTTTAATTTCTACTAAGTTCTCGCCAAATAATTTCTTCGCCTCAGCAACTAATGGTTCTTCTTCGATTAAGTGTATATCCTCATTCGATTCATCCCCATGCTGTGATTGTAAAAAATCTTCTCTAATTTTTTGCCACTGATCATTAGGTACTCCTGCAACATGCATTCTTTTCCCTATTAATTCATTTAAGATATTTGTGAGTGTATCGAGAAACTTCGTATTTTCCATAGCCATTTGGCAATGAATTTCATATCTAAATTTAATAATAAACGAATTTTGTGAAGCAGCAACAGGCTCAGCATCATTTAATAAAGCAGCTTGTGAGCGCATCTGATTATGGACTAGACGATTAATCATCTCACCCCATTGCCCCTTTATAATGGCTAAGTCACCTTTTGTTGCCTGCTTTAAAATCTCATTGACTTTCCCAACAGGGACTTGGAACCCTCTTCTCGAGCTTCTTTGAGGCTTCTTTTCTACAATTGGCTGAGCATCGTGATTAACAGCTACACCTAGACGTTTTATTTCATTTATTTCATTTTCAAGATCAGATATTTTTTTGAGCAAAGGCTGAATATCCTCTGAAGAGGGAATTTGCGATTCCTTCTGATCAATTTGACATAGCTTAACAATAGCTACTTCAAGGAAGATTCTTGGGTGATTTGTCCACCGCATATCTTGCTGCGCTTTATTCAAGAGCTCAATTAGTTCATAAAGCTCTTCTGGCTTGATTTTATTAGCAATTGATTGAAAATCCTCATCAAGCATGACTCGTTCGAGTGATTCTTCTAAACGTGGTGCCGCTTTATAAAGGAGAATATCTCGATAATACAATATAAAGTCCTCTATAAACCTTGATGGATCCTTTCCTTGAAACAATAGCTCATCAAGAAAACTTAAACCTGCCGCTGCGTCCCGATCTAAGATCGCATTTGCCAATTTATTAAGAAACCCTTGTGAAACAGCACCAGTAACCGTTAATGCATCCTCTACGGTTACCTTATCCTGACTAAAAGAGATTGCCTGATCGAGTAAACTTAAGGCATCCCGCATTCCTCCGTCAGCTGCTCTAGCAACAACATGCAATGCCTGATCCTCACATTGAATATCTGTCTCATCAACAATAAGCTTCATTCTGCCCACAATTGCCTGGGCTGTAATTCGTTTAAAGTCAAATCGCTGACACCTTGAAATAATTGTAAGAGGGATCTTATGTGGTTCAGTTGTTGCCAAAATAAAAATGACATGCCTTGGTGGTTCTTCCAATGTCTTTAATAATGCATTGAAAGCGCCAATTGAAAGCATATGTACTTCATCCACAATATAGACTTTAAAACGAACTGATGTTGGTGCATACTTCACCTTATCCCTAATATCCCGAATTTCCTCCACTCCATTATTTGAAGCAGCATCAATCTCGATGACATCAGGAATTGAGCCGTCTGTGATTCCTTTACATGAAGAACATTCATTACAAGGCTCATTGATAGGTGATCGTTCACAGTTTACAGCTTTTGCTAAAATTTTTGCTGCACTTGTTTTCCCTGTCCCACGAGGACCTGAAAACAAATAAGCATGTGAGATTTTTTGTTGAAGCAAGGCGTTTTGCAATGTCTGTGTTACATGCTCCTGTCCAACAACATCAATGAAGCTTTGAGGCCGCCAAACACGATATAAAGCTTGATAACTCATTGACACGCCCCCTTCCTATATACTCATCAACTATTATAACGTATCCTTATTCTTTTTTAAAAGAAATCAAACAAAAAACTCATCTCAAGGCTGAGATGAGTTTTATTTATTATAGTTAAACTGCCGTGCACCTTCCTTCGACTAATTCCCATAAGCGTTACTTAAGCAGTTAGCTCGGCCCAGGTAACCCTGCGGCACATGAGAGTGTCCACTTAATGCTGCTTCCTTCCGGACCTGACATGGTTCATGGATTCCCATTGCGCAGGACCCAGGCGTCAACACCACTTACTTAAGGCAGACCCTACAGGAAATTAGCCTCAGGAAGGGATTCAGTCTCGCTAGAGCGGATTGCGAGTTACAGGGCACCGCTACCTCCCCACCTAGCACGACAAAATTGAAACCATATTTAGTTACGCCATTAAATGACGTAATACAAGTATACTAATATCACTTATAAAAATCAATGCCTATTCACTGTCAATTTCTGTATCCCTCTCTTGTTGCTGCTCCCTACTTTTCTTTTCTTCCTTTTTTCGTTTCCGCAAATCTTTGAAAAAGGAGGATAACAGCTCACCGCATTCTTCCTCCATTAATCCGGATTCCAATTCACATTGATGGTTGAAGCGATCATCTTGAAGAAGATTCATAAGTGTCCCTGCACAGCCACCCTTCGGATCAGCCGCTCCGTACACCACCCTTTTTATACGTGAAAGCATAATCGCACCCGCACACATTGGGCATGGCTCAAGTGTCACATAAAGAACTGCATCCTCTAATCTCCATGATCCTACTGACTGGCATGCTTGGTCAATCGCCAGCAATTCAGCGTGGGCTAGTGCATTTTGATTAGACTCTCTTAAATTATGAGCTCGAGCAATGATTTCTCCATTTAAGACAACCACTGCACCAATTGGCACTTCCATTCTTTTTTCTGCCTTTTTTGCCTCTTTTATTGCTTCAAGCATATATACATGATCTGTAGTTGGATTGATCAGCATGCATCCCATTCCTTTAATTTTGCCATTTTCTTTACTTATAGTATAACTTTCGTATTTTCTCTATTGAATTATATCATTTCTTTTTTCTCCCATTCATAAAATGGTTGTAGTGAGTTCATTTTGTTGATGGCTTTTAGTATAAAAATAGTCTATTTGTATTTATTAGGAGGCGATAGTTTGCAGATTCATGTGATTCAACCAAATCAATCATTATTTGGGATTGCGCAAGCCTATGGTTCAAGTATCGATGATATCGTAGAGGCAAATGAACTTCCAAATCCAAACCAACTTGTCGTTGGCCAAACCCTTGTAATCCCAATTGTAGGGCAATTTTACTGGGTGCGTTCTGGTGAAAGTCTGTATTCAATTGCAAATAAATTTGGACTTTCCTATCAGGAGCTTGCCTCTATTAACAGAATCCCAGTCAATCAATCGCTTCCAATTGGTTTTCGCTTATATATTCCACCAGCCCCAAAAAAAAATGCAGAATTCAATGCATATGTAGAACCTAGAGGAACAACAGTTGCCCCCAATTTAGAAACGAGCGCAAGAGAGGCAGCTCCCTATTTAACATACTTAGCACCCTTCAGCTTCCAGGCTCTTCGTGACGGTTCATTAAAGGAACCGCTGCTTAATCAATTTCCCGCCATTGCTCAAGCAAACAATAATGTATTAATGATGGTCATTACTAATCAAGAAAATGACCAATTTAGTGATGAACTTGGTCGAATCCTGCTAAATGATATCCCTATACAAGATCGATTTTTAAATAATATTGTGGCCACAGCCAGGAAGTATAACTTCAGAGATATTCATTTTGATTTCGAATTTTTGCGGCCAGCCGATCGGGAAGCCTACAACCAATTTTTAAGAAAAGCTAAAGCCCGATTCCGGCAAGAGGGCTGGCTTATTTCAACTGCGCTCGCCCCAAAGACAAGAGCTGATCAGCCTGGACTTTGGTATGAAGCACATGATTATAAAACACATGGAGAAATTGTAGACTTTGTTGTTATTATGACCTATGAATGGGGCTATAGCGGCGGCCCTGCAATGGCTGTTTCTCCAATTGGACCTGTTAGGGATGTCATTGAATACGCATTAAGTGAAATGCCCTCAACAAAAATTATGATGGGACAAAATTTATATGGGTATGACTGGACATTGCCTTTTGTTCAAGGAACAACAGCTAGAGCTGTTAGCCCACAACAAGCCATTCAGCTTGCCGCCGACAATCAAGTAGCCATTCAATACGATTATACTGCCCAAGCCCCATTTTTCAACTACACAGATAACGAAGGGAGACAACATGAAGTATGGTTCGAGGATGCTCGCTCCATCCAGGCAAAATTTGATTTAGTAAAAGAATTAAATCTCAGAGGAATGAGTTACTGGAAGCTCGGCCTTGCTTTTCCACAAAATTGGCTCTTAATCACAGATAATTTCAATGTCGTAAAAAGATAAGTAAAACCATTGGAGTCTTGTCGTACTAATTCACAACTAATTCTATCCTACTTAATCAACAACAGCTGTCCATCTGTGCAGCTGTTGTTTCATTTTTTCCAAATGAATTTCCTTATCCCTCCTACGTGATAGTATGTTAAAATATTTTTTGTGTCACTAGAATTTAAACTGATTGATACAAAGAGATAAATAGAAAGAACAAAGATCCAATAGTAGGAGGATATTCTATGGGGGGAACACCATTTATCACTGTGGAAGGACCGATTGGTGTTGGCAAAACATCTCTAGCCAAAGCGGTAGCTGAACAGTTCCAATTTGCATTATTAAAGGAAATCGTCGATGAAAATCCATTCTTAGGTAAATTTTATGAAGATATTGAAGAATGGAGCTTCCAAACTGAAATGTTTTTCCTCTGCAATCGCTACAAACAACTCGGGGACATTAACAACCACTTTTTAGCCCAAAATAAGCCTGTCGTTGCAGATTATCATATCTTAAAAAATTTAATTTTCGCAGGTCGCTCACTTCATGCAAATGAATACCAGAAGTATTTAAAAATCTATGAAATTTTAATAAACGATATGCCGAAACCAAATGTAGTGATCTATCTACATGCTAGTCTTGATACACTTTTAACCCGCATTAAATTAAGAGGACGAGAAATTGAAAAAAATATCAGTCCCCTTTACTTGGAACAATTATCCATTGATTATGAAAAGGCAATGAATGATTTTGAATTGAAGCATCCTGATATTCCAGTGCTGCGCTTCAATGGCGATGAATTAAATTTTGTTAAAAATAAAGAAGACTTAACTTATATCCTTGATACATTGTCGACATTATTGAAAAAGAGGAGCATTCAATCATGAACCTAAGAAATAAATATGAGATTCCAGCCAATGCTGTCATTACAATAGCTGGAACAGTCGGTGTTGGAAAATCAACCATGACAAATGCACTTGCTAAAGCCCTTAATTTTCGAACTTCCTTCGAAAAGGTTGATACCAACCCATACTTAGACAAGTTTTATGCAGACTTTGATCGCTGGAGCTTCCATTTACAAGTCTATTTCCTTGCCGAGCGCTTTAAAGAGCAGAAACGCATTTTTGAATATGGCGGCGGATTTATTCAAGATCGTTCGATATACGAAGACACTGGGATTTTTGCTAAAATGCATTATGAAAAAGGCACAATGTCACAGGTTGATTATCAAACATACACAAGTCTATTTGATGCGATGGTCATGACACCTTACTTCCCACACCCTGACCTTCTCATCTATCTTGAAGGATCTCTAGACGATATTCTCTCTCGAATCCAAGAACGCGGGCGGCCAATGGAACAACAAACACCGATTTCCTATTGGGAAGAGATGCATAAGCGCTACGAAGACTGGATTAACTCATTTAATGCATGCCCTGTCTTACGTCTGAACATTAATGATTACGATATTATTCAGCATGAAAATTCAGTTGAACCTGTTATAGAACGTATTTCAAGCTTTTTACAACAAACACAACTATTAAAAAAATAGTCGCCAAATTTGGCGACTATTTTCTTTTAATTAAGAGGCTCTGCAGCGCCTTGATCAGCCTCAGGCATAGCACAAGACGAGCCTCACTAAAAAGGTGTCCTTTACCGATCTTTAGAGGATTGGCTTGTGACCTCGAGGTCGACAAAAACGCGACGTCCTGTCGCATTGTCGACACTAGTATGTCCTGTACGTCGGGGATAGGTGCTAGAGCTGGACGCAGAAATTGCCGCTATGTGATCCACACCATTCAAATTTATAATTTTGTATGAAAACACTTTTTGGCTAGAGGGCACTACTGAATAAGGCCCTTCATCTTCAATTTTTTTGAAGGACT
>NZ_JAGIKZ010000048.1 GCF_017874625.1 Cytobacillus eiseniae
CACCTTATTGAAGACTCTTTCGCTGGATTTTCCGGTCGTTCGGGGTTCTATACGCCTTATTGAAGACTCTTTCGCTGGATTTTTCCGTCGTTCGGGGTTCTATACACCTTATTGAAGACTCTTTCGTTGGATTTTTCCGTCGTTTGGGGTTCTATACGCCTTATTAAAGACTCTTTCGTTGGATTTTCCGGTCGTTCGGGGTTCTATACACCTTATTGAAGACACTCCGCCATCATGCACTACATGTTGGTTTCCTTGCTCAAAGAGCACAAAAAAGCAGGTAGGAAAATTTAATTCACTTTCCTCTACCTGCTTTTAAAATAAAACTATTCGCTAGTAATGACTCGATGTCCAGCCGCCTTCATCAGGCGATTCATAATGGCATGTCCGACACCTTCGTTTGGAAACATTTCACCATAGATTACATCAACTTCCATGTGATTAAATTGCCTTAATGCATCATATAAGGAACTGGCAACTGTTTCTAAATTTAGGCGCTTTCCACATGCAACGACATAATCTGCTTGATAAAAGTCTTTCGTTTCCTCTGTTGATAAGACCGCAACTGATTGTCCTTCTGCTCTTTTTTCATCCACAAGCTTCTGGATAAATTCCTTCGGGCCATCCACTAAAAACAGGGGAGCATCTGGTGCATAGTGACGGTATTTCATCCCAGGGGATTTCGGTGCCTGCCCAGCCTCTTGCAGCCCTGGATCCATACGCACGTCACCAATGATTGCTTCTAGCTGCTCTTTTGTGACTCCGCCTGGCCTTAATATAACGGGTGTCTCCTCCGTACAATCGACAACCGTTGATTCGACTCCAACACCTGTAGGTCCACCGTCCACAATCCCAGCAATTCGTCCGTTTAGATCATCCCACACATGCGCAGCTGTCGTTGGGCTTGGCTTTCCCGAACGATTCGCACTAGGAGCGGCAATCGGCAACCCTGCTTCCTTTATAAGTGCAAGCGCAACCGGATGATCAGGCATCCGAACGGCAACTGTGGATAATTCAGGTGTTGCCATATGCGAGAGTATGCCCTCTTTCTTTTTAAAAATAAGGGTTAACGGCCCTGGCCAAAGCTTCTCCATTAATTGTTCTGCTTTCTCAGGGATCTCTTCCACAAACTCTTCCAACTGGTTCATGTCAGCAATGTGGATAATTAGTGGATTATCACTCGGGCGCCCTTTTGCAGCAAAAATTTTCGCAACAGCTTCGTCATTTAAGGCATTTCCACCTAATCCGTACACCGTTTCTGTTGGGAAAGCGACCACTTCATTTTCTTTTAATAGATCTGCAGCCTGTGAAATATGTGGATAACTATCTGCCCCATCCACATATTTATCCACTGTCCATCTTTTTGTATTCATTATATTTCACCTTCAATAATCACGCTTATAAATAGTTGAAATTCCTTTATTCTCGTGACTTTTCTGTTGTTTTCCTTTGAAAGTATAAA
Source organism: Cytobacillus eiseniae (assembly GCF_017874625.1). Lineage (GTDB taxonomy): Bacteria > Bacillota > Bacilli > Bacillales > Cytobacillaceae > Cytobacillus > Cytobacillus eiseniae. Next base: position 1,463 of record NZ_JAGIKZ010000048.1, read on the forward strand.
AGAAGATAGCGGATAACTCAAGTATTATCCACAAATTGTGGACAGTTTGGCTATTTTTGTGAATAACTTTAGGGAGATACCCACAATTTAGATAGATAATTTCAAAAAGAAGGAGTTATCCACAGTTAAAATATGTTTAACATGATCAGACTGACAAAGCACTTTTGGCAAGTTTTCTATTTCCTCTTCAATAAAACCCATCAACCGAAAAAAGTCACTTGAATTCTTTTTATTGGAAGCCAAATATAAAGCTTGCAACTGCTTGTCCTTTGCTAAAATTAAAATTTGTTCAATAAGCATGAAAAGACTTTTTTCGATTTCGTCTACTCCTTGGCGAATCGCAAGTGAACGGAGCAAACCTATTTCACCGAGTGGTTCAATTCCAAGCGTTGCTTTAATATCCCCCATTTGATTTTCCATTATTAAAAAGTATTCAACACATGACTCAACGCCATCCTTACTCAGCTTTGCTTCCTCCAAGAATTCTTCTAATCTCTTTATATCCTCTATATTTGCACGGCGAATGATTGCTTCCATTAGACCCACCCCATTTTTCATATTCTACTACTATGAATATGAAAAAATAGAGAAAGTAGAACGAAATGAAGAAAAAAGGCCTTGCATCTGCAAGAACCTTAACTAAATAGTTTATTCCAAAGCTCTTTAATAAAAAACTTCACCTTCACTGGTTCTTCCTCTTCTTCCACATACATCGGAGGTTCTCCCGATTCTGTTTTATTTGTCTCTAGTAGTTCTGCTGCTACTTCATCAGAATCTTCTTGTAGCACTTTCTCCTCTTCTTCAAATCCATCACTTACAGCGACTCCATTTGAAAAATCAAGAAAACATAATGGAGGAAATAACACACACCACCAGTTAGCTCCTGTTCCTTCTCCGAGTGTAATTAAGATAGCCTCATATTCACCAGCAGGATAGAGGAATTGCCCATAGAGCTTTGTAGGGAAATCTACTTTACCAAAATCTGTTTGAACCGATTGTCCAGGTTGTTCTCTTTCCACGACTGCTTCAGCGATTTTTTGAATCTCTGGCAGTCGGGAACGAATGAGACTGCGTGCTTCTTCAATGGATGTTAATTCTGCTACCCATTCTGTAATTTCCTTATTGACTTCATCTCTTACAAGTCTCTTAATTGCCTGGTCTGATTCCTGATCACTATTTGCTAGAATTCGCAGCCGAATGGCCTCACTCGGAATCACCAGCGGCTCATCAGCCATTACTTCATTTTTTGGTATATATAAACTTACAATTGTTCCTAAGCATAGGATCATTATATAAAAATTCACCGTTATTTTTGTTCTCATTTCTGCCACGCCCCTTCACTAACACATTGTGGACAAAATGACAGAATCTTAAACTAGTAATATTTAAAAAATAGCTTCAGATTTAGATTATATTTTAACTACTAGGCAATAGCTATTCATCACTATAAAACATGTAAAAAATACTAGATATCTAATAGAGAGGGTAGGTTGAGCACCCAAGCGGAGAAATAGACGGAAAAACTCCGCTTATTTCGTAATTATTAATAAAAAAGTCTTAAATAAGCGGAGAAACTCCGCCTATTGAATGAAAAAATTCAAAAATGGAGGATTTTTCATTGAATAAGCGGAAAAATTCCGCCTATTTCCTCTAAAAAGAGCTTCTTTCTGCATTTAACCGGAAAATTTCCGCTTATTTTGCGTTTGCTCATTAGTTAGTTGATTAGTAAACTCATTTATTTTCCTCAATAACTAAAATTGCGAATTAAAAACGCAGTGGATACCTTTGCATTCAATTTTTCTACTTTGCACCCAAATTACTAAAAAAAGCCCTGCAGAGATCCCTTCTCTACAGGACTTTCCTCCGCACAAGTCGGGTACTTCAACTAGTAGAACCGTTCCTTTGCTTTGATATTTCAGCAAATACCATTCGGTCTTTGCCATTTATATCATGAATGATTTCTATTTTTGCATGAGGAAATGCCTGTTTGAGTAACGCAGCTACTGCCTCGCTTTGGCCAACTCCTACTTCAAGACCGATGATTGCTTCTTCTTTTACTATTGAAGGAAGTTCTTCTGCTAGTCTTTTGTATAGATCAAGTCCATCCACCCCTGCAAAGAGGGCACGATGGGGCTCATGTTCCAATACAATTTCTGACATCCATTCCTTGTCCCCTACTGGAATATAGGGCGGATTCGAAAGGACGACATCAAAGCATTTTCCACTGGCAATGAACGGCTGCAGTAGGTCCCCTTGCACAAATTGAATATCCGCACCAAGTATTCTTGCATTTTCCTCTGCTAAAGCTATGGTTGGTGCGTAGATATCTGTAGCTGTCACGACTAATTCTGCTTTTTCAAGCTTAAGTGTGATTGCGATGGCTCCGCTCCCTGTTCCGATATCTGCTACTTCAATTGCTTTACGGGTGCTGAAGTGTTTATTAATCCGCTCTAATGTATGGTAAATTAATTCTTCCGTTTCTGGCCGGGGGATGAGGACGTTTTCGTTTACTTGAAAGCTGCGTCCATAAAAATCCTCATAACCGATAATATATTGGACAGGCATTCCATCCGCATGCAAGTGGATCGCCTTCTCGAAATCTGCAAAAACGGCTGCACCGAGCTCATCACGTATGCTCGCTAAAAAATTTGACCGACTTTGCTTCAGATAATGCCGTAATAATAGTTCTCCCGCATTTTCGTCACGATTCTTCTCTTTTAAAAAAGAAGAAGCCCAGTTGAGGGCTTCATATACTTTCATTGTAGAATTACTCATTTGAAGCACTATCAAGCTTCGCAGATTGTTCTTCAAGGATTAATGCGTCAATGACTTCATCAATTTTCCCATGAAGAATTTGGTCAAGCTTTTGGATCGTTAAGCCGATACGGTGATCGGTCACACGATTTTGCGGGAAGTTGTACGTACGAATTCGTTCAGAACGGTCACCTGTTCCAACAGCTGATTTACGCACTTGGTCATATTCTGCTTGTGCTTCCCGTTGGAATTTATCATATACACGAGCACGCAATACTTTCATTGCCTTTTCTTTGTTCTTTATTTGTGATTTTTCATCCTGACAAGAGACAACCGTTCCCGTTGGCAAGTGAGTGAGACGAACAGCTGACATCGTTGTATTTACGCTTTGCCCGCCTGGTCCGCTAGATGCAAACGTGTCGACACGAACGTCCTTATCATGAATTTCAATTTCTACTTCTTCGGCTTCAGGCAAAACAGCAACAGTCGCTGTGGATGTATGAATCCGGCCGCCTGATTCTGTTTCAGGAACACGTTGCACACGATGCGCCCCATTTTCAAACTTTAACTTCGAAAACGCGCCATTCCCGTTAATCATAAAGATAATCTCTTTATAGCCGCCAACACCTGTCGTATTCGCGTCAATTACTTCTGTTTTCCAGCCTTGCATCTCAGCAAAACGGCTGTACATCCGGTAAAGGTCTCCAGCAAAAAGGGCTGCTTCATCCCCACCAGCTGCTCCACGGATTTCCATAATAACGTTTTTATCATCATTCGGATCTTTCGGGATTAAAAGAATTTTCAAACGAGCTTCAAGCTCTTCTACTTGTTCCTCAAGCTCATGAAGTTCTTCCTTCACCATTTCACGCATGTCAGCATCCAATTTTTCCTCAAGCATTGCCTTCGCATCTTGAAGCTGTGTGCGCACCTCTTTATATTCACGGTACACATCAACCGTTTCTTGTATACCTGATTGTTCCTTTGAATATTCACGTAATTTCTTCGGATCATTAACAATTTCCGGATCACTCAAAAGCTCATTTAATCTTTCGTAGCGGTCCTCAACCGATTGAAGACGATCAAACACAGCATATCACCTCTATTTTCCAATAAGCCTCAGGTTGATTATCCCCTGGCCATCTATATAAAATACATTACATTGTGCATTTATTTACATATCCATAACATTCTAATTATAGTATAGGTGAAGTGTGCAGTCAAAAACAATTTGGAATAGAGTGGGATGTAAATAAATCTGTGGGTTTTGCATTATAACTTGGGTTCGCAAATAAAATCGTGGTTTCGCAATTATATCTCAGATTCCGCTATTAAAATTGAGGATTCGCATTTATATCTCAGATTCCGCTATTAAAATTGAGGATTCGCAATTATATCTTAGATTCCGCTATTAAAATTGAGGATTTGCAATTATAACTCAGATTCCACCACTAGACTTGCATAAAGGTTCCATAAATTAACAACGAGGTATATTACAGCTGTCTTACATGCTGGTTGATGAGTGTATTTTTCATAATGTGCA
>NZ_JAGIKZ010000049.1 GCF_017874625.1 Cytobacillus eiseniae
GGAGTGAAGGTTGTCCTTTAACCTTCAGGCCAGAACGGCTTATGACTCGAGGGTCTAGCCGCTGGAGCTAGACAAAGAAAAGCGCAAGTGGCTTGTTCAGACCCGACAAGCATAAGACGGGCTGGAGTGAAGGTTGTCCTTTAACCTTCAGGCCAGAACGGCTTATGACTCGAGGGTCTAGCCGCTGGAGCTAGACAAAGAAAAGCGCAAGTGGCTTGCCCAGACCCGACAAGCATACCTTTATTCACTATCATACAAATTAACGATCTGGATCTTTCGGGTGCAGGATTCTCGGTCTTCGATTCTTAAGTGGTATCGGTGAACGCAATATGACATCTCTAAATGCTCGAATATTAAATGGAATTAATGGCCATAAGTATGGGACTCCGAATGACTTTAACCTTGCAAGCATAAGAATAAATAACGCAATGCCAATCACAAATCCATACCCATGGAATACACTAGTCAGCAGCAGCAGGCCGATTCGAATCAATCGGTTAGCAAGGCTCATTTCATAGCTTGGTGTAGCAAAAGTACCAATTGCAGCAATCGCTAAATAGAGGATGACTTCATTTATAAATAAACCAACCTCAACAGCTACTTGACCGATCATTAAGGCAGCAACAAGTCCAAGTGCGGTTGCAAGTGAGGAAGGGGTATGGATAGCGGCCATCCTAAGTATATCTAACCCAAGCTCAATCATCAGAAACTGAATAATCAATGGCAGTTGCCCAGTATCATTCGGACCAATATAAGCTAAATTTGCTGGCAATAATTCTGGTTGAACCGCGAGTAAATACCAAAGCGGCAAAAGAAAAAGTGAAGCCCAAACAGCAATAAAACGAACCATACGTAAATAGGCACCAACTAGCGGTTTGTTCCGATATTCCTCGGCATGCTGAAGATGATGCCAGAATGTAGTTGGTGCGATCATCACACTAGGGGACCCATCAACAATAATACATACATGCCCTTCATACAAATGGGTTGCAGCTGTATCTGGCCGTTCCGTATATCTAATCATCGGATATGGATTCCAATGCCTCCCAGAGATAAATTCCTCCACTGTTTTTTCGGCCATAGGCAACCCATCCGTATCAATTTTTGCGATTGAATCCTTCACCATTTTCACTAGATCTGGATCAGCAATATCCTCTATATAACTAACGACAATATCAGTTTTCGATCGCCTGCCAACTTGCATGTATTCCATTCTTAAAGTTCGATCTCTCACTCTTCTCCTTGTTAAGGCAGTATTAAAGACAATCGTTTCAACATAACCATCTCTTGATCCACGAACAACTCGTTCAATATCTGGCTCCTGAGGTCCCCTCACTGGATATGTACGTGCATCAATAAGAATAACTTTATTAACTCCTTCAACTACGAGTGCTGTTGGACCTGCAAGCACAGCATCAACAACACTATTTAAATCATCATTTGTTTCCACTTCAACATATGGAATATGCTTTTTGACAAGCTTTGATAATGTATCCCCTTCAAGCTCTTCCTTTTCCAAATCACTTAAAATTTTCATCAAGTAGTGTAGAATATCATCTTTGACAAATCCATCTACAAAATAGAATGCCATTTGTCTCTCAGCATATTCCACATCGAGCTGTATGACATCAAAGCTTTTATCTACACCTAACATATTTTTTAAATAAGTGGTATTTTCCACAAAATTATTTGAAACTAGTTTCTTTTCATTATGACCCATTTGGATTCCCACTCTTCCATTCTTTTCCTTGATTGCTATTCAACAGCTTTGACATCAAAAAAAAGAATCATACCTATAGTTGGTATGATTTAATAAGAATCGCTGAATGTTAATTATTCATAAGCTTCATTATTTCTTGAAGCAGATTTTGGTAATCCTTTTGGTCTGGATTTAATTCTACTGCTTGCTCAATTTGATTTTTTGCTTCTTGTAAATTATTTTCATCTATATAGATGAGTGCTAAATTAAAGTAAGCCTCATGAAAGTCTTTTTTCAATTTGATCGCTTCATGCAAGTGATCCTTTGCTTGCTTCAATTCACCTAAATTTATTTCTGCATAGGAAAGCAAAAAATAGACCTCTGCGGATGCTTCATCTGCTTCCGAATAGTCAATTAATACATCTCTTGCTTGATCATATTCCTCTTGATTAATATATTCTTGCGCCATTACGAGTGCTGACTGCTTATCAAGTAATTTCCCTGGCTCACTAAAGCCATACTGAAGCAGACCTGTAAAGGAAACGATAGTAATTATTAGAAATAACAATTGCAAGCCAAGTCTCTTTTTCTTAGGAAAGTGAACAATCCCAGTTGCCAGAAAACCCGCAATTAGTCCCCCAATATGGCCAGCATTATCAATTCCTGGCATAGAGAATCCAAAAACTAAATTGATTCCAAGAATAATAAGAATATTATAGCCCATCGTTCGGAAAAATAATTTTGGATAAATAACCCCAAAATACAATAGCGATCCAAACAAGCCGAAAATTGCCCCACTCGCCCCTGCCGAAAGACTCGGACTTAATAAAAAGCTCGCTAATGAGCCGCCAAATCCCGCAATTAAATAGATGATAAGAAACCTTGCCTTCCCGTAAATCTGTTCAACTGCCATACCGAGAAAGTATAAGGACATCGTATTCATTAATAAATGCATAAATCCAATATGGAGAAAAACAGGTGTTATAAATCGCCACCATTCCCCTTCAAGAATTAGCGGATTAAACTTTGCACCATACTTGATTAATGTTGATGTATCTGTGCTGCTTCCTACCCATTCCATTAAAAGAAAAACAGCCACTTGAATGACCATGAATACATATGTAAAGAATGGCTTTCCTTGATTGAATATAGACTTCTCTTCATTCGTTTTATTTGAAGCGATTGATAATGCAGCAAGTTTTATTTCATCTATTTCGTTCTCACTATAGCTTTCATTTATTGTAAAGGCAACTTGATTGTTTACAATTGAGCTAAGCTTCTCTAAGCCATGTCTATAATTAGCTAAATCAACTAGGACGGATTGTACCTTCGTTTTACTCTTATTCGGATGAAGAAAAGGTTCATTTATTCTAAACTCATAATCATCTACTGGAGGAAAGGCTGACACGTAAACATTCATTACATTCATATTACTGCGTCCAAGCTGTCTTCTAATTCTTTCCCCATTTTCGGCTGTTAGTGCGATATCCTTCTGCATCCAATTGCTCCAGTCCAGATTATATCGTAGCAAACGAATAACCTGAGCCTGTTTATTTTCCAGCTTTTCCAGCCAGATTTCATTATGCTCTTTCGATAATTGAACAATTCGATATTCTTGTTCAGAAATAAAGTGATGAGCTAATTTCCAAAATATATACTCTTCTTGAAAACTCAAAGTTTCCCCCACTCTCTTTAATAATGAGGCGATAACGCCTAGTGCTTCCTTATAACAATAGCCAATTTCTCTTCCATTTGTAAAGTAAGATACGTTTTCAGACAAAGAAAAAAGACCATAAAAGGTCCCTTTCTCAAAAAACGAGGCTCCACTCGCATAGATTTTTCGCCCAAGCGCCTTCTAGTAAGGTGCTTGAAACTTTTTAATTCTGTTACACACGGCTTGGTGGAAAGACCATTTTCATCATTCGATCACGAATACCTGGGATTCCCATGAATGAGCTAACAGCAACCCGGCGTATCAATGGATATTTAAATAGGACATTCATCGCACGATAGCGATTATAGAAAAGATAATATCCACCTAAAACAAGTAGTAATAAGGACATTATTCGACCCATTTTCATCCCTCCTACTAATAGTTTGGGATGATCATAATTATTTTATCCAAATAAATAATATTCCTAGCAATGCTGCAAGAAAACCCGATAAATAATTAACAAAATCATTATTCATGAACACAAGTCCTCTTTGTAACTTCGTTTGTCTTCCACAGTGAGTTGTTGCCTCAACTTCTGTTCCACAATTTCTACATTTGTAGACTGCCTGTAGAAATGCACCAAAAACCGTATCAATCACATTGCCCAAAAAGCCAAACAATAAAATGACTGCTGCGTCCATAATTGTTAATGGAAAAAAATAAAAGGATAGGAATGCAATTAAAAAAGCACCAATAATTGCCGCAATCGTACCAAGTAAACTAACTGCTCCAGATGTCCCCGCAGAAATCCGCTTCCATGATCGAATAAAGAAAGGGGGTCGTTTGCTTAATGAACCAATTTCTGATGCCCATGTATCAGAATTTGCAGCAGCAATAGAAATTGAAAAGCCAACGATCCAAATCGTATGGGGTGAAAAATAATACAGGAGGCTGAATAATGCGGCCGTTCCTCCGTTTGCTGCTACTTGCTGCCAATCACGACGGGAACCTTTTTCATGGCGTTCTTCGATTTTCGCTTTATTCTGACGTTTATATTTCGACCAAAAGCTAGAACTTGCAAAAAAGAATCCAAGAATAAGCAACCCCTTTAGGCCAAAACCAAGGGAAACAGCTAGTCCAATCAAGAAGGCGGCTACGCTTCCTGACAAAGTTAATAATCGAAGAGAATATCCGCTGTATGCCGTTATCGCAATAAATAAAAAAATAAGGAATGTGTTATTCATCCAAGCTCTCGATTTTATTTGTGGAAATGACTTTTTTTACTGCAAGATCATGATCCTCAATTGGCAAATGAGAAACAAGTTGTGACTGAAATGCAAGAGAAACGGTGTAGCCATCGTATTTTGTAAGATATCTGTCATAGTAGCCTCCCCCAAATCCAACACGATAGCCATCAATTGTATAAGCAAGGCCTGGTACAATTAATAAATCAATTTCGTTTGCCTGAACTTCCTCTGTGCATTCCACTTTCGGTTCCAGTAACCCATAATAAACAGATTCTAATTGATCAAATCTAGTTAACGTTCGAAATACCATTGACTTTTCTTTAGGAAGGCATTTAGGTACTGCTACTCGCTTTCCTTCCTCCCAAGCCTTTCTAATAATTTGATATGTATCTACTTCTGGAAATTTTGAGATTGTAATTCCTATGGTTTTTGCAGACTTCCACTTTACATCTTGATAAAGTGATTCGGCAATTTCATATGAGTCTTGTTCATACACAGTCTTTTCTATTTTTCCTAATGACTCCATTATTTGCTTACGAAGTTCTTTCTTCTCACTAGTCATTCCCTCATCCTCCATTTGTAATGATAAGAGTTTTTTTTGCAGCTGGAACAGAACAGTCGCCTTCGCTTTTCTTTGGCTAGCTGCGGCTCCTAGACCCTCGAGGTCATAAGGCTGGCTGGCTTGAAGGTTAAAGAACAACCTTCCATCCAGCCTTCCTTATGCTTGTCGGGTCTAAACAGTCGCCTTCGCTTTTCTTTGGCTAGCTGCGGCTCCTAGACCCTCGAGGTCATAAGGCTGGCTGGCTTGAAGGTTAAAGAACAACCTTCCATCCAGCCTTCCTTATGCTTGTCAGGTCTAAACAGTCGCCTTCGCTTTTCTTTGGCTAGCTGCGGCTCCTAGACCCTCGAGGTCATAAGGCTGGCTGGCTTGAAGGTTAAAGAACAACCTTCCATCCAGCCTTCCTTATGCTTGTCGGGTCTAAACAGTCGCCTTCGCTTTTCTTTGGCTAGCTGCGGCTCCTAGACCCTCGAGGTCATAAGGCTGGCTGGCTTGAAGGTTAAAGAACAACCTTCCATCCAGCCTTCCTTATGCTTGTC
>NZ_JAGIKZ010000050.1 GCF_017874625.1 Cytobacillus eiseniae
ACAAACCGAAGCCGATCTCTCTAGAAAAAGTCCATCATCAAGCGAATGAAGGACAAAATGAAGCCGATCTCTCTAGAAAAAGTCCATCATCAAGCAAATGAAGGACAAAATGAAGCCAATCGATCCACAAAAAGTCCATCATCGAGCCAATGAAGGACAAACCGAAGCCGATCTCTCTAGAAAAAGTCCATCATCGAGTGAATGAAGGACAAATCGAAGCCGATCGCTCTAGGAAAAGTCCATCATCGAGCTAATGAAGGACAAATCGAAGAAGATCGCTCTAGGAAAAGTCCATCATCGAGCTAATGAAGGACAAATCGAAGCCGATCGCTCTAGGAAAAGTCCATCATCAAGCGAATGAAGGACAAAATGAAGCCAATCGCTCCACCAAAAGTCCATCATCGAGCCAATGAAGGACAAACCGAAGCCGTTCTTTCTAGAAAATGTCCATCATCAAGCAAATGAAGGACAAAATGAAGCCAATCGATCCACGAAAAGTCCATCATCAAGTGAATGAAGGACAAACCGAAGCCGATCGCTCCACCAAAAGTCCATCAACCCATCAACAAAAGAAAAAATACCCCATCCTCCAAAAAATTAACCAATCCAAAACGTCCAACACGAACATATATAAATCTACTACAAAATTCGCCCTCATTTTATTTAGTTCAAAAGTCGTTTTATCTAGTTATTTGTCCATTTATCTGGGAAAATGTCATATAATAAGAGAATAGTATAAAGAAGGAGAGGGAAAATGGCGAAAAAGTGGATTGTGAATGTAGTAGTAGTGGCAGCTTTGATTTTTGGATTGGGTTCCCAGGCTTCTGCGAGTGAGCCGAAAGTATATTGGGACGGACTACTTATGGTTAAAGGCCAAGTGGGGAAAATAAAGGTTATTAAGCCTATTAATCTATGGAAAAGAGATGGAAATAAGCTTATATTTGAACGGGTGTTAAAGCCTGGTGAGCAATATCGAGTATATCGTTATGACAATCTTCATGGGGGCCAATATGGACTCGGTGGCGGTTACTATATTACGAAAATGGCAGGTTATGTTGATTATCGAACACCATCTAAGAAAAAGCTGGCAGAACTTGAAGCTGCATATAGTGGCGGTGGAACAACAACACCAAAGCCAATCGGAAACCTTTCAATTGGAAAAATAACACAACAAGAGTCGAAAAATATTGCTCCTGGTGTAACTGAAACAGAGCTATCTGTAACAAGCAACAGAGGAAAGCAAAAGATTTATACAGTTGAGTACGATGGAAAAACAGAAAAAATTAGTTTAGAAACAGCTTTAGCAACAGAGCAATTATATGGGTTTGAATCGGTGTCTAAACAAGCGAATAATTCTCAAACACCAGATAAGCATGTAGTGGCAGGCATTAACGGAGACTATTTTGACAAAAATGGCCATCCTGTAGATTTAATGATTCAAAAGGGTGAAATTGTTGCAACAAGCCAAACACCATTAAATGAATTAGCTGTTTTTGGTGTAACAAAAGATGGCAAGCCATTAATCGGCAGCCCGGAAGCAAAAATCTCTGTTCAAATAAATGGACAAAATGCTTATTGGATAAATTCTGTGAATAGAACTAGATTGTCCAATCATTTAGTCCTTTATACACCAGCTTTTGCAAGCTCAACAAGAACGAATCATCTTGGAACAGAAGTAGTTGTAAAAACAGAGTCTGGCCAATTAAATGGGCATAGTGTATTGACAGGTACAGTTGTTAGAGTGGTGGAAAATGTAGGAGATGAGAAGCTAAATAGCGGGGAATTTATCCTTTCTGGTCATCATTTTGCATCTGATTACTTAAAAACAATTGCTGTAGGAGATAAGGTTGAAGTAAAGACAGACTTTGGTTCAAATGATTGGAATCAAGTGGTGGAAGCGTTGAGCGGCCGTTACCACTTAGTGAAAAATGGATCAGTTGTTAAACAAACGGTCGCAGGTGTGCATCCAAGATCAGCAATCGGAATTAAAGCCGATGGCGGAATTGTCACAGTTGTTGTTGACGGGCGTAACGCTCTTCATAGTGTTGGTCTTACGCTAGCTGAAATGGCTTCAGTGATGAAGGATCTTGGTGCTGTTCAAGCATTTACCTTTGACGGTGGCGGTTCTTCAACAATGGTTGTGCGAGAACATGGGAATGATTCTGTTTCCTTAGTGAACAAGCCTTCAGATGGAATTGAGCGATCTGTTTCAAATTCCTTATTATTTATTAGCCAATGGATGAAAGGCCCACTTAGTCAGTTGGTTGTTAATCCAAAGGAACTTACTTTATTTGCTGGTGCGACTTATAAGGATTTAGGATTGACAGTTAAAGGAATGGACCAATTCTATAACGCTGTCCCTGTATCTCAAGTGGCATATAGCTCTCCAGCATTGAAGAAAAATGCAGATGGCAGCTATACAGCATCCACTTCTTTAAGCAGCAGTGAAATGACTGTTTCATCTGGCAATATTAGCAGCAAAATTAAAGTGAATTTAATTAATACACTTGATAGCATCCAAGTGGATGAAAAAGATATTATTGTTGAAAATAACACCATATATAAAATCCAGCCGAAGGGCATTTATAAAGGCAAGACAGTGATCTCTGATCCTGCTTTATTTAAATGGAGCGTATCTCCAGCTAATCTAGGAACCATTAATAATAAGGGTGAATTTAAAGCTGGTTCTGCAAAAGGAACAGGCACGATTACCGTTTCCCATGGGAAGGTTTCTGCATCAATCAATGTGACTGGAGGAACACCTGAGCCGATTCTTATTGAGGGTTTTGAAAATGGAATAGCGAACTATAAAGCAACTGGTGCACGATATAAAAGTGTGAACCTTATACAGGATCCTTTAAGTAAAACGGGCACATCAGCAGCAAAGTTAAGCTATGACTTTACAGGTACATCAGGTACGTCAGGTGCATATATCGAGGCCGTTAAACCAATCGCATTAAAAGGACAACCGAAGAAAATTGGCATGTGGGTTTATGGAGATGGCAAAGGACATTGGTTAAGAATGCAACTAAAGGATGGCAGCGGCCAAGAGCTTCAGCTTGATTTCACAAAGAATTTAAATTGGACAGGCTGGAAGTATATTGAGGCAGCTGTACCGGAAGGGATTAAAACCCCATTAGTGATTGAAGTACCCGTTCGCTACATGGAAACAAATGACGCGAATAAAAACAGTGGTGCCATTTTTATTGATCAAATTCAAGCTGTATATAAATAAATATTGGATAAGTGGCCAAATTACTCGCCTTTAAGGAAGTTATATAATCGCATGTTATGTATAAACTGTGAATAAATTGTTCTACTTCCAGCTTCGGCGCCTATCAAACTTTAGTACAGCTCCGCAATGATTGTGTCAAACACGGTAAGCCCACGCTCACCGTGTTTTCTTTATCAAGAGGGGGGACATCCGCCTTGTACAGCGAGACCTTCGGCGCCTGTGCTTTTGTTCTGATTTGAGGAATTTGGCCCTTGTTATAAATGAGCCTTACAAAAAATGTTATTTGTATTGGTTTGATTTGTCATTTATGATATGGTACGCTAGTACAAGTAATTCTATTTTGTGCTCTTTTTTGGGATCATTTATAGAGACCCTTTTCGTTGGAGGGAAAAGAATGTCAATGAGTTCGAATAATATGGAACAAGTAAGAAAGCAGTTGGAGAAAGCTCCTCCCAAGATTATTGGGGGTTATAAAAAGCAAGGCTGGGCCCAAAAGGCTCTAGATAAAACCGAGAATGACGATATCGAAAAAGAGAAAAAGGGTTTTATTACAGCAAAGGCGATTCTTGAGGCAAATGATGGCAGCTACTATCCGGCCTTTTTATTAATTGATACGAAGAAAAGTGGCAAAATAAAAGATGCATTTTTCCTTTCGGAGGCACAGGAGCAATTTAATCTTATTCCATTAGAATTAGCGCTAGAATTTATAAACAAAGAACCAAGTGATTTAATGCCTTTTCGATATAGAACACTCGGAAAAGTTAAAGGCGACCAATTTCAAAAAAATTGGCCAGACTTTTCATAAACCTTCTTGCATAGGTAAGAAGGTTTATTTTTGTATAGAAAATATAAATTTAAATGTTGTGGATAACTTTGCGACAAGTTCTGCGTCCAGCTCCAACCCCCAACGTACAGGACGTCGCGTTTTTGTCGACCTCGAGGTCACAAGCCAATTCTCTAAAGGTCGGTAAAGGACACCTTTTTAGTGAGGCTCGTCTTGTGCTATGCCTGAGGCTGATCAAGGCGCTTCCGCTTTTGCTCTTGTTGGAAATTATATAATGGCAAATTGTTACCTTTATCTTAAAGGTGCAGACACCCGATTTATACAATGATGATCGAGATATGCTAAGTTTTGTTTCTATTAGGTCTTTTAGCATCGTTAATTTTTCTAATTATAAGTAAAATTGTAATACGATTGTAATATAACTAGAATTTTTTAATAGATTTGAAATGATAAATTACCTGAAAATATTGTAATATTATACGTAGAGCGATAATATACGACATTTTTCTTATTTTCGGGAGGTTTAAATGAAGATTATTACGAAGGTAGTCATTACTGGAGCGTTGCTTTTTCCAACCGTTTTCGGAGTAGGCAGTGCGAGTGCAGCTAGTACAGATGACATAGTAGAATATAGCAAGAAATTCATTGGAACTCCTTATGTTTATGCAGGGGGAACACCGAACGGTTTTGATTGTTCAGGATACATTACATACATATACGAAAATTTTGATATTAATAATTTACCAAGACAGTCATCAGAACAATATAAGGTTGGCGATGAAGTTACGAAATCAGATTTAAAACCTGGTGATGCCGTTTTCTTTAATACGACAGGAAAAGGCGTATCACACGCGGGGATTTATATTGGAGATAATAACTTTATTCATGCTTCAACATCTAGTGGTGTTCGCATCAATGGGTTAGATGATAGTTATTGGAAGAATAAATATGTCGGTGCAAAGCGTTATTCAAGTTTCGATGCGCCACCACCGCCGCCTGAGGAATTTAGAGGCCTTGAAGTGAAGGCTGGCCAAATTGGTGTAGTAGAAATCAAGAAGTCTATTAATCTATGGAAACGTGATAGCAATGACAAATTGGTTCTTGAGAGAGTACTGAATGCTGGAGAAAAGTACCGTGTATATACATATGATGACAAGCATGGCGGGCAATATGGGCTCGGAGATAATATGTACATAACGAAAATGGATACACATATTGATTACTTTACACAATAAGACAAAAGAAGGTTCTCTTTAAGGAGCCAATTTTTATACACTTACTCAGATTGTTTTGAGTAGGTGTTTTTTTTACTGTATAGGAAAATATAAATTTAAATGTTGTGTATAACTTTGCGACAAGTTTGTCTGCGATTTAGATGATTGATTTCGAGTTCATAATAGAGGCTCATTATTATTGATTGTTGATTTTTTTGTAGGATGAAAATTAATAAGCGGAAAAATTCCGGTTAATATAGATTTTGAAGCACAAAATGTTGAAATAAACCAGCTAATAGTTTGTCAACATTTTTCATTTAAATAAATTTTTATTGTGTGGTATTCTAAAAATAAGCAAGCCAAATAACCTTCCATT
>NZ_JAGIKZ010000051.1 GCF_017874625.1 Cytobacillus eiseniae
ATTGCAAAGCTATCTAAATAAACTAAAACCTTCCAAAATTGTTCTAATGGAAGGTTATTTGGCTTGCTTATTTTTAGAATACCACACAATAAAAAATTATTTAAATGAAAAATGTTGACAAACTATTAGCTGGTTTATTTTACATATGCTCGTTACTTGATTTTGCATAAGGCATCTTATTGGGGAGTAAGCGGTGAGATTCTTTAGCAAACTTCATTTATTTGCCTCATCAACTAAAAAGGCGTTAGTTGATGAAAAAGTCATTAGAATATAAAAACGCAGAGGATGTGAAACCTCTACGTTTTACTATGGAATTCTAAAATATTTCCTTTGAATTTTTCTACTTCACAACCGATCAACTTACCTATATAGGAACCGTCCTTTACATTATTATTCTGAATCCATTGGGTTATATAATTTCACTTCAGGATTTTTTTCTTGAAACCATCTCAGTGCGAAGTCGTTTTCGAATAGAAAAACTTTTTTCTCATAACGATCGTTAACAAGGAGACTGCGGGAACTAGAAAGATTTTCATTCACATCATCCCCCTCAACCCACCGAACAATCTTCGAACCTACACGTTCCATATATACTTCCGTATTGTATTCATTCTTCATCCGATGTTCAAAAACCTCAAATTGGAGCTGGCCAACAGCACCAAGAAGAAGATCTTCTGTCTTAACCGTTTTATAAAGCTGGATTGCTCCCTCTTGAACAAGCTGCTGAATTCCTTTATGAAAATGCTTTTGCTTCATTACATTTTTAGCAGAAACTCGAACAAACAGCTCGGGAGTAAATTGTGGAAGTCGCTCAAATTGGAAATTTTCTTTACCTGAAGTAAGAGTATCCCCAATTTGGTATGTTCCCGGATCATATATGCCAATAATATCTCCACTTACAGCAAGATCGACCGTGCTTCTGTCATCTGCCATAAATTGGGTTGATTGTGCTAACTTGATTTGTTTGCCTGTTCTCGGAATATTGACAGTCATTCCTCTTTCAAATTGCCCTGAACAAATTCTTAAGAATGCAATTCGATCCCGATGTGCTGGATTCATATTGGCTTGGATTTTAAAGATAAAACCTGAGAACTCCGCAGATAAAGGATCAATCTCTCCAACAGTTGAATTTCTTGGTTGTGGGGCTGGAGCAAATTGCAAGTAGGATTCTAAAAAGGTTTGCACACCAAAGTTAGTCAGTGCACTACCAAAGAATACAGGTGTTAATTGTCCTTCCGCAATTCTCTCTTGCGAAAATTCATTGCCTGCTTCATTCAACAGCATGATTTCTTCAAGCGTCTGGTCATATAATCCAGAATCCTTCAATGCATGTTCCCCATCTATTTCGCCATCTTTATTTAGTTCAATGTAGCGATCATTATCATCAACACGGAATTGTTCAATTCGGTTATTGAAACGATCGTAAATTCCAAGGAATTCTTTCCCCATTCCGATTGGCCAATTCATCGGATACGATTCAATCCCCATCACTTCTTCCAGTTCAGCAAGTAGCTCTAAAGGTGTTTTCCCCTGTCTATCTAGCTTATTAATAAAGGTGAAAATAGGAATCCCTCTCATACGGCAAACTTTAAATAATTTAAGTGTCTGCTCCTCAATCCCTTTTGCTGAATCGATAATCATGACTGCGCTATCTACTGCAGTTAAAGTCCGATACGTATCTTCACTAAAATCCTGATGCCCTGGTGTATCTAAAATATTTACCCGAGCTCCATTATAGTCAAACTGCATCACACTAGATGTAACGGAGATTCCACGTTGCTTCTCAATTTCCATCCAATCACTTGTCGCATATTTGCCTGTTTTCTTCCCTTTTACCGTTCCGGCGTCTCGAATCGCACCACCGAATAGGAGTAATTTTTCAGTTAATGTTGTTTTACCAGCATCCGGGTGGGAGATAATTGCAAATGTCCGGCGCGCTATTACTTCTTCTTCAAATTTCTTTGCCATGTTTTTTCCTCGCTGACTCTCTAATTTCATACCTTTCATTTTATCGTTCAGAAAAACAGATTGCAATCCTCCATTTACACATCGTGATTATTTTTTGTAATAAAGCAATTCGTTAGATAGATTATCTGTATAAAAAGAGTGTTACAAGTTGATAGGTTGACTTCATCTCCACTATAGTTAGTCTGTCCTTTGCTTTATACACGAAAAGACTGAGCTGCAAGCACCCAGTCTAGTCGAATATGTAATTCATATTGTATTTTCAAAATGTGTTCGTTATCTCGTGTTTTCTAAATTATTTAAGGCTGTTTTCGTAAACATTGTTGCTATTTTACACATAATTTTGGTGAAGGTTGATTTCCACGTACGTGTGCTCCCTTTCCGCGGGGGAGGCGCTGAGCCTCCTCGTCGCTCACGCTCCTGCGGGGTCTCATCTGTCCTACGCATCCCGCAGGACATTGAGTAGGATTCTTAGGATTCACACCGCACGAAGGAAATGCGACAGCATTTTCGAGGATCTCGCACCTTACGCTCCAATCAACCGACCTATTTGGTAAACCATTTATTCTAACAATTGTTTTAAATATAACAATCTTTTAGAAAAGAGCCTTATTTAATGACTTCATATCATTTATAATTTCATCATAAGGCACGTCTATGCCATTATAGCCCTTCACTATTTTCCCTTCCCCATTTATTAGGAAGATTTTTGTGCTATGAATAAATTGGTCTGTTCCTTCTTCTCTTTCGGCAAGCGTCTTAAAATTCTTAGCAATCATTTTAATTTCATCCTCTGAATAACCGGTTAGGAAATTCCATGTTGAATAATCGGCTTCATATCGATCTCCATATTCCTTCAAAATTTCAGGCTTGTCCCTTTCCGGATCAACAGAAAAAGAAATGATATTGAATTTGACCTTTTCCTCATTAAGCTTCTGCTGAAGCTTTGCCATATTCGCCGTCATAGGCTGACAAACGGTCGTACATTGTGTGAACACAAAATTAGCCAGCCATGCCTCTCCAATTAAATCATCACGGCTCACTTTTTCATTGTCCTGGTTCACAGCACTAAATTCTTGTAATTCCCATTCATACTCTCCTTCAAATATTGGCTTTTCAGAGCAGCTGACAAGTATGAGCAGACATGACATAATAATGGCAGTCAGTTTTATTTGATTTCTAACTTTCATCTTTTTCCTTCCCCTTTTCTTTTTAGTTTCTCTATTCTAGAGAAATCTAAACCATTTTCGTAAGAAAGACCGTGATAGAAAACACTTATAAAACGGACTTATATGTCAAAAGAAGTACTTTACATCATGTTTAAATTCATGTATTCATTATTTAATGCGAATAATAGCGATTATACAATCGATTGAAAGGGTGAACCGTATGCCAGATCATAACCGGCATGAAAAAGGGTATAAATTATTTGAGTCGAAGGCAAAGAAATACGCAGACAACCCGAAAGAAACAATTGGCCTACTAAAAAAATCTGCACGAAAAGCAAAAAAAAATAAAACTTCATTATCAGATGTTGGTGAGAAATTCCAACTTCTTATGGAGTTAGTCAAAAGTTGGTCAAATGGAGAATATCGGGATATTTCCAAGAAATCGATTATCTTCATTATTGCTTCCATTTTGTACTTTGTTTCACCGATAGACATCATACCCGATTTCCTCATCGGGATTGGCCTTGTAGATGACGCAGCAGTAATTACATTTGCCCTAAAACAGCTTTCAAACGAACTAGAAAAATTTAAAATGTGGAACAGGATGCAAGATAATCAAATAGAATAAATGGGAACTTACCGCTCATTGCTTTACTCCATATAAATACGAACTACCTATGATTGGTAGAAGATTTTATTTCAGAACAAATGCGCAAGCGCCTTGATCACCCTCAGGCATAGGACAAGACGAGCCTCACGGAAAGGTGTCCTTTACCGATCTTTAGAGGATTGGCTTGTGACCTCGAGGTCGACAAAAACGCGACGTCCTGTTGCATTGTCGACACTAGTACGTCCTGTACGTCGGGGGTAGGCTCTCCTCCTATAAGAAAAACACTTATACTCGTGCGATGCTTATTCTGCCGAAGTATTCCTTGTGGAGCTGAACGTAGACAAACTTGTCGCAAAGTTATCCACAACATCTAAATTAATAATTTTGTATGAAAACACTTTTTGGCTAGAGGGCACTACTGAATAAGGCCCTTCATCTTCAATTTTTTTGAAGGACTACTAGTATAATATAGT
>NZ_JAGIKZ010000052.1 GCF_017874625.1 Cytobacillus eiseniae
ATGAAGTGGTAAACGCATGGCATTGACTGGTACATTTCTTGTCATTCGGTGGTAAAAAATATGTCAAAGGTGGTACATTTTGATGGCCGTAATCAAAAAATGCAGAATTCAACAAAAAAGGTGAAAACACGTCATAATTTAAGCTACAAAATTTTTATGTATTTTAGAACATTTAAGCTACAAAATACATTTTTTTAGGAATCATACCATTTTAATTCAGCAATAATAGAAGCTATTCAAACACACTCTACATAGTAATATAAAGAAAGAAAAAGAATCCACTTTAACATAAGAATAATTTAAAATGGATTCCTGATTTGTTATTCAAAGTATAATTTTATATAAATAACTTACTACTCTTTTAATAATTCAATTTTTCAATTGTTTCAAAGATTCTCGAATATACATCTTTTATGTGCTTTCCATTTTTTTTATCATTATATAAACCAAAGCCCCAATTTCTTAGCAACTCATCATCCACAAGAACCCCAACTGCATAATCATTTCCAACAGTCCATTTCCAAGACTCATTATATACTATTTCCTCCTCGATGAAAGGAAGATGACTTTTAGCTTGTATAAAAAAAAATGGAATAGTAGAGTTTAAATAAATTTTTGCATATTGGCTTTCAGCAGCTTTAGGAAGGTTCTCCTTAGTAATAAATACAGCATCAAAAGAAATTACTTTCTCACTTGTTAATTCATTGAAAGATATCTCTTTAAATGAAACATGTTTTTCCCTCACTTTTGGTAGTTCACCAATTACTGCTATTCTTAAACTTTTTCCTTTATACAACTTAAAATCTGGACTCTGACTACAAGCCGATAAAACAAATATAAACAATAAAAGAAATAAATAGATACTTTTCTTTTTCATATTTCCACCTCCCTCACTTTAATCTTATATTTCGTTACCTATCAAAACAACCAATTATATTTTTATACTAGTGTTGCATACTCAGTGTCGTATTTTACTGTTAAATGGTACCGATTTTTTTATATTAGTACCATGTGATCTAACAAAATCGTTCTATTCTCTGGAAGTCAAAATTCATAGACTTTCCTTATAAAGTATTTTCCCTAAATTTTGTGAGGAATACGAAATCATCATTGGTTATTCGATCACAGCATATAACCATAGTCAAAATAACAGCTTTTTCAGGATAAGATTCTCCTTTCCCCATGAACAAGACGTATATGTAACTTCACTCCAGCTTTTCATTTATAGAAATATATGCCACCGATGATGGGGCAAATTAAGTGCCAGTAATCTCGAATCAATGATCTTTAATAACATCACAAGTTTATAAATTACTTTTTAACATAAATTTGTGAAACTAAATTAAGAAAAAGCCTGTGTAACAGATCTGTATTCATGTTTTTTCAATGCAGTGATAGCTACGAAATACTGATCAAATTTGATCAATTCCTATTTGTGGTTGATCATTAAGTAGACAATCACTAAGTGCTCATCCATAAACCCTTTAGTAGATTTAAATGGATTACCACCTAACTTATCCATTATAAAGGACTTTCTTCTTTACATATAAGTAATCGGTATTGTAAATATTAAAATCAAATCAACACAACATCAGTGATTTATTTACATTAAATTAAAAGGTAAAATATTCATATTAATGTTTTTATTTTTCGAACATCATAAAATATAAATGAGTCAATTTCATAATAGTTTTTTTCTTTCGCTAGAGTGACCGAATTTTAGTCACACATTTTTTAAAAGAATTAAGCGGCTTGAGTCATTTCGTTCATTTGTTGGTTGATACGATCTACTGCCAATTTAGAGGCATTATACACAAGAGTCACAAGATCAAAGTGAACTTTGGCCTTCTTCCCTGTTCGGTATCGGACATTTTTTAGTTGAAAGAATTCTTTTAAATAGGCATTGACTCGCTCAACGGCCGTTCTCTGATTGTAAAGTTTTTTCCATGCTTCTGACCCACGACCCGGGGCGCTATATTTTCGAATGTCCGTCTCCATTTTGATTTTAAAGACCTTTTGGCAAAGGGAGTCGTTGGCTAACGGACAGGTCTTGCATTCGAATGGTTGCGTGTATTTTAGTGTCTGATATTTCTCATCAAAACTGTCGTAGCGATAGGAGTGTTCACGTACACAAGTGGGAGCGAAATGCTCATCAAAACCAAGAGCCTCTCCTTCGTTTCGCTTATTATAGGCAATAATCGCCTTGGCTTTCATATTGTGTAACTGCTTATAAATGGCTTCATAATCATAACCAGCATCCAACGTGCCATATCGAATGTTCAAGGAAGAAAGCCGTCCCTGTATCCCTTTTAATAGAGGAATCGCTGCTTTTCCATCATTCAAACTGGCTGAAGACATGAGGGACTGAAGAATATATTGGCTTTTAGAGCCAACAGCTAAATGGGGTTGGATTGGTACATCTGTCCGTAATGTTTCTAAGCTGGCGGCTAACTGATCTACTATGGTTTTTTCGTAAATAGTCTTTTGATTTTCTCGTTCTTGTTTTTCCTTTTGAAAGGCTTCTTGTTCAACCTTGGATTTACGACCACGCTTTTTAGGTTCCGGTTTTGGCTTTTTTTCTTGCGGAGTAGCTCGATCTCGTGATTCAAAATGTGTCGCATCAATCGAGACTACATCATCATGAATAAAACCTTCTTGAATGGCTTGAAGAAGCAAGGTTTCTTGAACGTTTTCAAGTGCATTTGACTCACTTAACTTTTGAGTAAAGCGAGAAAAGGATGCTTCTGAAGGGATGCGATCAGAAAATAAGAAACCACAATCAAGATGAAACATAAAATCATTTCGCAATCGTTTTACGAGATCTTTAATAGTGGGAATACGTTCCACGATACGGGCAACGAGAGCATAGATCATCGCTGGATAATTAAGTTCAGCAGGAGCACCATATACATTCTTTTTTGATACGGCAAATAACAATGGTTCAATGTGTAGGGTAGAAAAAATGGCTTCAAATCGTTTCGTTGGTTCCATTTCATATAAATCTTGCATGTCAAACAAGCTTCCTTGTCGTATAATAGACATAGGGAGTCACCTTCCATTCTTGTGTCGTTTTAGTGTCGTTACTAAACATTATACAAGAATTTGGGGAGGTACTCCTTTTTTTAGTTCCTAGAAGCCTTGAGCCCGTAAGGCTCATAATTATGAAATTGATTCAAATAACTAAATTTTTCTGGAGTAAAGTATAGTAATACAGTTTTCACACTTTTCATCCCCTGTATACAGCAAAATTATTGGTTCATCACCAAAAGTCGGGGATGACAAAATTAACGCCCAGTTTCTAAGCGAAGTCGAAGAAATAAGTGAGCGTCGTTTCGATAGCCA
>NZ_JAGIKZ010000053.1 GCF_017874625.1 Cytobacillus eiseniae
AAATGATTACGGTCACTAGATTTTACCACCAATGACATGTTATTTACCACGAATTGACAAGGATTTTACCACTTAACGCCAATAAGTTTACCAGCCCTGAGTTTAGGGGATAGATTGGGCAAAATGAACAATGCCATTGGAACAGAGTTAGTCCCAATGGCTTTTTATCCTATCTTAATCTCTTATTCTCTAGTTGCCTCTCAATAATCTCAATTGCCCAACGAACGAGTTCCTCATGATCTAAATCTTCTTCCTTGGTCCATATGCAGGTGGGTAATAGCCTATCTTCAATTTTAATCATCACCTCATTAGGTAAAAACATGTGTAAAAAATACTTAGCTATACGATTTTCTACTTCTTTTGGAATCATTATACTCCCCCCAATCCATGGCGTTCCCGCATAGAAACGTCACCGTCTATCAGGATTTGATAGGAGTCATGGATAATACGGTCTAAGATAGCTTCTGCTATGGTTTCATTCCCTAATTTGGTATGCCATCCGCTAGGATCAATTTGCGAACAAAAAATAGTTGAAGCTACTTTATGGCGAGCTTCAGCGATTTCTAGTAGTATTGCTGCTTCATCTGTTGATAAATCTGTCAGTAACCATTCATCAAGTATGAGTAAATCTACTTTCGTATACTTTTTGATTAGTTTACGATAACTTCCATCCGCAGCTAATTTTGCTAGCGACAGCTCATCTAGTAATTCTGGTAAACGGATGTATTTCACTTTATAGAATTGACGACAAGCGGACACTCCAAATGCACTAGCTAAATATGATTTTCCTGAACCAGTGGGTCCCTTTAATATGATATTATGGCTGTCTTGAATATAGGTACCACTGGCAAGTTTTAAAATCAAATCTCTATCTAATCTCCTATCCTCGTAATATTCTATATCCTCAATACAGGCATTTGAGTTTAAAAAAGTGGCCGATTTTATTAAACGTTGAAGCGCATTACTCTTACGACGAGAAAACTCCAAATCAACAAGTAAAGAAAAACGATCTTCAAAACTCATCTTCTGAAATTCCTTGTTCAATGCTTGCTCTTTATAGGCTTCTGCCATTCCACTCAATTTCATCTCGTGTAGTTTAGTTAAAGTTTGGTCATTCATCATTTATCTGTTCCCCCGTAGTAATGAGCTCCACGTGTAAAGCCATATTTATTTTCACTGCTTTCTGTTTTCCGTTTCATTTCTTGCTCGGCATCATTCTTTTTATTGCTCTTTAGAATGGTTTGAATGCTCTTGACCGTCGGTCTTTTAGTCATAGAAATAATCATTTTACATGCACGTTCAATTTCATATTTGGTATAACGACGCTCAGACTTTTTTAAAGAAAATATAGACTGTAACGCCAGTTTATCTGTTTGGGAAGTATCTAAAATATATTTAACGACTGTTAAGGTTGATGCTCCGATATTTTCTGCCCACTCAACAGCTGCTTCAGGCGTTTGGTCAACATATAACTTATGATTTTCTGGCATATGATCACGAATGGTAGATAATTGACCGAATTTCCCATATAATCGTTTATGGGAAGCTACCCGCATATGATTGAAATATACCTCAACGAGGTCGTCTGAAAGTTTAACTTCGACTTGTCGATTGATATATTCATATGGCACTGAATAAAACATACTATCGACAGAGATGTGATAGTCAGGACGTACTTTTGCCGTTTTCCATTCGGACATTTTGTAAGGCGTAGATGGTAGAGGGGAAAGTGCGAATTTCTCTTCTTCCTCAAACGCCGACAGACGACACCCTTTTTTACGCGTAAAGGGACGCTCATTGAATTCGGCTAATTTCTTCCAAACTTCTTCATTCAATTCATCAATACTGAAACAATGTGTATTTCTCAAGGCCGCAATTATCCATGTAGAGATAACATTAACTGATCCTTCTACACTAGCTTTATCCTTCGGCGCACGGACCCGAGCAGGCATGACCACAGTATTGTAGTAGTCTGCCATTTCCCTATAAGTAGGGTTTAAGACTAACTCACGTGTGGTATGTTTCGTCACGCTTGCTTTAAGATTGTCTGGCACAATAATTTGTGTACTGCCACCAAAATACTGGTATGCATTGTTGTGTGCATTAATCCATGAATGTAAATCCATTGATAAGGTTGCTTCGGCATAAGATAATTGACTGCATGGTAATGTTGCAACGAAAACATAGGCCTTAACCTTTTCTCCAGTATCTCTATCAATGATGTGGGATGTGGAGCCAGCCCAATCAACTTCAATGATTTCACCTGGTTTTCTACGAATGCGTAAAGTAGCTTTATGCTTATCTGCGTATCTACTGTAATGGCGCACAAAACTACGATAGGAGTAAGGAATCTTGTTGTTTACTCGGCACTCTGCTTCATATTCATGATGTAAAAGAGAAAGTGTCACGTTAGGCTTAGCTAACTCTTCATGAATATAATCAAAGTTCAATGGTTGTCTCCCTGACCCCTCCAATGTTTTCTCTGGAAAGAGAAACTCCTCAATCCATTTATCCGTCATTTCTTCATCTAAGGGACAAACTAATCCCTTCTTTTGTGCTAGACGAATAATCTCTGTTACTTTTTGACGAGAGTTACCAGTGCTTGCTGCAATGCCTCTAAGACTAATACCTTCATCATGTAACTCCAAAATCTTTTGATATTGGATCATTAAAAAATACCTCCATATAAAAAATGTCACACCCGTAGATGTGCTCATTAATTATACAAAGGTATGAAGTGGTAAACGCATGGCATTGACTGGTACATTTCTTGTCATTCGGTGGTAAAAAATATGTCAAAGGTGGTACATTTTGATGGCCGTAATCA
>NZ_JAGIKZ010000054.1 GCF_017874625.1 Cytobacillus eiseniae
AATTACGTTCTACCCCGGCTACCGTAATAATAAAACCATATAAAAAATGGTCAACCAGAAATATC
Organism: Cytobacillus eiseniae; assembly: GCF_017874625.1. Lineage (GTDB taxonomy): Bacteria > Bacillota > Bacilli > Bacillales > Cytobacillaceae > Cytobacillus > Cytobacillus eiseniae. Next base: position 66 of record NZ_JAGIKZ010000054.1, read on the forward strand.
TGGCTGACCTTATAATACGAAGCGGAATTTCTCCGGTTAAATATAAAATGAAGCTCCTTTTGAGTGAAATAAGCGTATTTATTCCGCTTATTCAATAAAAAATCCTTGATTTTCGACTTTTTCGAGCCAATAGGCGGAATTTTTCCGCTTATTTAGGCGTTTTTTATTGATTATTACGAATTAAGCGGAATTTCTCCGTCTATTTATCCGCTCGGGCGCTCAACCTGGATCCCTTATATAAAACACTGCAAATACACTAAAATTTCACTTTTTATTCATGGCGAAAATATGCCTAGTTGAAAACCTCTTAGAAAATCACGAAAGATACGAAAATACGACTTTTCGGACTGCCCCCTCTTTAAAATCCTAGTTGGCTTTTTTGCAAATATTGATATACTAACTAAAATACGCTATTTTTTCATTTGGAGGTTCTTATGCACGAGTATTTTGCTTTTGCTTTACTAGGATTTACTTCATTCTTTACACTTATAAATCCCCTTGGCGTGATGCCGATTTATCTATCTATGACAGCTGATTTAGATAAAGAGATGAAGAAGCGAACAGCAAGAAAGGCGACGATCGTTTCTTTTATTATTCTTGTATTGTTTGCGGTAACAGGGCAGCTTATTTTTAAGTTTTTCGGCATTACAATCAACAGCCTTAAGGTTGTTGGCGGTGTCATCTTCTTCCTTATGGGACAGGATATGCTTCAAGCAAGACTTGTCCGGGCAAAAATTAGTGAAAAAGAAACAAAGAGCTACACAAATGATATTTCGATCACCCCCTTAGCTATTCCGATGATTTGCGGACCTGGGGCGATTACCAATGCGATCCTCATGATGGATACAGCTGAAAGCTTTGGCTACCAAATCGTTTTGCTAATTGTTCTTTCCATCGTCTGTTTTGTCACCTATCTGATTTTATTAAATTCAACCCGGATTTATAAGTTGCTCGGAGAAACAGGGAATAATATCTTGATGCGATTAATGGGGCTAATCGTTATGGTTATTGCTGTTGAATTTATTGTAAGTGGACTCACACCGATTATTCGCTCTATTTTGATGATCGAATAATCCTTCATAGTAAATGGTTGGCCGGCATCTATTCCTCATCCATCGATCGTCCAACCATTTACGCTTTTCTCTCTCCGATCCGACATTTAGCAGGCTTCCCTTTTCAAGGAGTCATGCTTTAATCTAGTGCAAACTCTATTCACTTAATAGAGCATTTCCTTCACGAAGTATATATGCCTTAAATATATTTACTCCCTTCACGAATACTTAAATTAGCCAAATCAGTTGATTCAATAAAGGCCTTCACAGAAGCTCGGTTTGTTTTTGAATATTCCCTTAGTGCCCAGCCAATCGCCTTTTGGATAAAGAACTCCTTGCTCCCTTTATTTTGCACGATATAACGGTATAAAAGCTCTTCATCTGTCTGAGCTTTATATTTAAGCTGAAAGAGGATCGCTGATCGGCGCAGCCATAAATGATCGCCATACGCCCAGCCATCTATCCGCTCTGCAATCACCTCTGGATATTCGCGTGCGATTGCTCCTACTGGCTTTGGTGCAAGCATATCCACTGTATCCCACCATGATTTAGAAACAATTAGCTGCTCCAGAAAAGGGAGATGCTGTTTATTCAGCCTTTTCATTGATTTCTCTATATAATCAAGAGCCGCATACTGGTACTCCCTTTCATCCTTTTCCCATAAAGCCCAGACAATATCTGCCTGAAAATCTTCCTTTAAAATGTTGCTCTCATCGAAAAATTGCTTCACTAATCTTCTTCTTTCTGGAGTTTTGATTCCGAGAAAAGGAAAATGGTTTTTTAAGTAATTTTGCATAGGAATTGCCTTTTCCCGATCTCTGTTCTGTTCATATAAATCAACTAATATGTCAAGCATCGCTTCAATCTCCTTTTTCATCTTATAAGAAAAAGGCATCACTGCTCTAAGCAGTCATGCCGTATAAATTAAAATGGTCCATTATTGTGATCATTTTTGATGTTATGCAAGTAGGATTCAGTACTGACTCTCTCATATTCTGAAACACACTTCTCATTTTCCTCAGGATCAAAATTTCTTAACCCATTCTTTTTATTCCACCAGTCCACAAGAAAACCAATGCCAAGCAAAGAAACACAAAGGATGACTAAAAACCACATCATAACCATCACTCCCTTCTTCATTATTATAACATTTTACTGGAAATAATAAGGTTCATCACCATAACTTGGGGTTGACCTCATGAAAATTCAATAATTTTACATCTAACTATAGAAGAAAAGCGAAAACTCCCGTATCGTAATTGT
>NZ_JAGIKZ010000055.1 GCF_017874625.1 Cytobacillus eiseniae
CCCCCTCTGTTAGGATAGATGTCGTAGACAACTTTAGTGTATAGTTTAATTAACACACGGAGGTTGATCGACATGAAAAGTAACAATGGAAAACGTTATACAGAGGAAATGAAAGAATCCATTCTTAAGAGAATGATGCCCCCTCACAATGAACCTGTAAGTCTGTTAAGTAAAGAACTCGGAATTACCGAACCCACTCTATACAAGTGGAGGAAAGAAGCTAGAATAGCTGGAAATCCAACTCCTGGAGATGGTCAAGGTTCTGAACAGTGGAGTAGTGAAGATAAGTTTCTGGTTGTCATGGAAACCTACGCTATGAATCAAGCAGATCTAGCAGAGTATTGTCGAAAAAAAGGTCTATATAAAGAACAAATTGAAGCATGGCGCGAATCTTGTCTACACGCAAACGGTCGTGAATCTAATCAAACAAAGCAGTTGAATCAAGAATTAAAAGAGGAAAAAAGAAAGGCAAAAACGTTAGAAAAAGATTTGCGTAAAAAGGAGAAAGCATTGGCAGAAGCTGCCGCCTTATTACTTCTCAGAAAAAAGGCCCAAGCGATCTGGGGGGACCAAGAGGAAGAATGATTAACCCATCAGATCGCGCACTAGCAGTAGATCTCATCCAAGAAGCTAACCAAAATGGTGCGCGATTAGCCCTGGCGTGCAAAGAATTGAACATTAGTGTGCGCACGTATGAACGGTGGATTTCAGAGGGAGGAATTAAGGAAGATGGGCGCCCAATGGCCTCACGTCCAGAGCCGAAAAATAAATTAACGAATGAGGAAAAACAAGAGATTTTGGAGGTTGTAAAAAAAGAGGAATTTATAGATTTACCACCCACCCAAATTGTGCCGAAATTAGCTGATCAAAGTATTTATATTGCCTCTGAATCTAGTTTCTATCGAGTACTTCGTGAGCAAAATATGCAACATCATAGAGGAAGAAGTAAAAGACCAGAACGCAGATTACCAGAAAGCCATTTAGCAACAGCACCAAAGCAGGTTTGGACATGGGACATTACGTGGTTAAAAGGGCCGGTGAAAGGTATGTATTACCGACTCTATTTAATTATTGATATTTTTAGTAGAAAAATAGTAGGTTGGGAAATTTGGGAAACAGAGGAATCACAATACGCTGAGGAGTTAATGAAAAAGACGGTAATTAGCGAGAAAATTCAAGGAAGACCACTGGTGTTACATTCCGACAATGGAAGCCCTATGAAAGCCGCAACATTCCAGGTCTTACTTGAAAAACTGGGGATTCAGAGCTCCTATTCAAGACCCAGGGTAAGTAATGATAATCCCTATTCTGAAGCGATGTTCAGGACTCTAAAATATCGACCTGAATTCCCGTACAAGGGATTTGAAACATTAGAGGTTGCGCGCGAATGGGCATTAAAATTTGTGAATTGGTATAACTGTGTACATTTACACAGTGGAATTAATTTTGTGACGCCAGAGCAATGCCATACAGGTGGCCATATGGAGATACTGAAAAAGCGCAAAGAAGTTTACGAACTAGCGAAGCAAAAGCACCCAGAGCGTTGGTCACGCTCAACTAGAGACTGGAGTGCACATGATTCGGTGGCTTTAAATCCTATGAAAGAAAAAATAGAAAAGGATGAAACAAAATAGCCTCACTGCAGCCAAGCTTGAAACTACCCTTTTCCTTCTCATCAAAGAACAGAATGAATTCTGTTCTTTGATGAGAAGGCCACCAAGCGAAGCGCGGTAGTAACCCCTAACATTTTTACACTAGCAAACAAGTGAAATGCGACAACTATCTTGACAAACACCGA
>NZ_JAGIKZ010000056.1 GCF_017874625.1 Cytobacillus eiseniae
CAACTTTATCCTACCATATGAAGTGAGGTTTTTTTAATACCACGCTTGAAGCTCTTTAGAACCCCCGGCATAGCCAGGGGTTTTCGAACCCATAAAAAAGAGACCGTCATAAGACGATCTCCTTGTGGTTTTTGGTAGAAACGCTGCTGCTACTCGGCTAATAGTAACCCTAGTATCTCTTCTGAAACATAAGCAGTATGATTAATCATTACTGGAATGACTTCAAAATGTCTAATGCTTCGATTCAGGCTATACTCCTCTTTTCCAAGATGGATCTGAATTGATTGGTTTTGTTTTGTTAACTCCACACTAGATTGTTTACTATGCCATTTTACTTTATATCCTAAATGCTCGGCTACTTTTCTGACTGGCAATAGCTTTTTATCACTTTTTATATAGTAATCATCGCCTACAATCTCTTGCACTGCTTCAAATAATTGATCTTGATTATTTAATGCAATAATTTTATTTGGTGTTGTTTGAGCTGGAATACTCTTCGTTGAAACATCATAGAAGACCATTAACTCTTTGCCATGAAGATCCTCTTGCTTGATTTCCTTCCCATTTTCATTTAGAAGGATCGTTTCTTCTGCAATATTTAGCTTCAGGTCATTATCAAGACTTACGAACTGATCATCAAATTGTGAAATTTTAACTTGTCCCATATCCCCTTCGTTTACAATAATAATCTCTGGAGTAATTCTTGGGGGGTAGATCATAATCATTGGCTTATTTTTATCATAATAAGCTGTAATATTCATGCCTTTTTCTAAGTTCCCTTGTTCAAAGGCTTCCGTTGTTTTGCTGCTGAATAAGAGCGCCTCTTCTGATAATAAAATATGTGTTTCCGATTCATTTTCTTTATCTTCGACAATCAATGTAGTAGAGTCCTTATCCTTCTTCACATCTGTAATAACACCAGATGTTTTCATAAAATTAGAGGAATCCATCATTTGATCATCCTTCTTCTCTGTTAAGCTGTCTAGATTTTCAGTTGTTTGGCTCGAAGCAAACACTGAACTCCCACTAATTACAATCCCTGTAATTAATGTTGCTGTGACAAATGCTGTTAGCTTTTTCATACTTTTACCACCTTTATTTATTATTTCATAGATATAGGCGTAAATTATAAAAATAAGTTACAGCATTTATAGGATTTTGTGATTAGTCATTATCTGTGGGGAGGGAGTGGAAATTAAACATTATGATATGGGGTTACAACTATTCTTCAAATACACCTTAATATAAGCCAACTTTACATTTGTAATCAATACAGATGAGGGTAGTCGTATTTGAAACCGACTGATACGCTCTCAAATGAATAATAAAATAAGCATGTATGATGGTCATCTTTTTTATAGCTTTGCATTGGATTCTTTCACATATTAGGAATTCACCTATTTCATTTTGTACCCAATTGTAATTTTAATAATAGTCAAATACCCTTACCTTTATAGACAAGAATATTTGACTATTATTATAGTAGTCTCTTTTTATTAAAAAATGGTAGATCCTGATTTATAACAATATCTATAATGATTATCTTCATTTTGAATTTGAAAACTTAGTGTTGCACTTTTTCCCAGCGCAATTTCTACCGCACCACCACCAGAAGTAGTACCGTTATTATAAAAATCTGGTATGTCAACACTAAACTAGACAATTTTTTTAAGGTGTCTTTGCTTATAATCAATCGGACTTTTATATCCGAGGGTTCCATGAATTCGTATGC
>NZ_JAGIKZ010000057.1 GCF_017874625.1 Cytobacillus eiseniae
TTTTTATTGTGTGGTATTCTAAAAATAAGCAAGCCAAATAACCTTCCATTAGAACAATTTTGGAAGGTTTTAGTTTATTTAGATAGCTTTGCAATTTATACTATATCTTGGAAGGTTGAATTGCTTTTTAAGAGTGCATAAATCCAATGTAAAAGCTTATTTGCACATGCAATTATGGCTACCTTGTATGGCTTTCCTTCATCACGTTTCTTATCGTAGTACTCCCGCATTTTTCTATTACATGGGATGCTTTCCGGGGTCATTTTCTTCTTCCGGGAATCACGGATGGCACATTGCACGGCCATATATAAAGCGTGTCTTAGCCTGCTTGAACCTCTTTTTGTAATCCGGTTCACTGTCCCTTTGAATCTCCCAGACTCAAAGATACTTGGGTCAATACCGGCAAATGCAACAAGTTTTTTAGGGTGGTAAAACCGTTCAATCTCTCCGATTTCCGAAATGATCGTTGCAGCGATCTTTTGACCTATTCCAGGGATTGATTGAAGGATTTTATATTCTTCCATTTCTTTAGCCAAAGCATCTATCTCTGCTTCTAGTGTTGATAGGTGCTTTTGGTACACCAGAAGCATATTTATATGCATTTTCAGACTGACAATATGGCTTTGATACAATACTTCCTTAAATGGATTCCTACCGGCTGCCTCGATAAGCTTCTTTGCCTGTGTCCGTGCCCAATTACTTGAACGGCTTCTACAAAGTTCATTTATCCGGTTGGCTAAGGTTTCTTCTTCAACTTCCAATACCTCTTTTGATGTTGGAAATTCCAATAAAATTAATAGAGAAACAACTGAATACATGTCACCAAAAACATTTTCGTATTCTGGAAATACCTGATCAAGCACTGCCTGAAATTGAAGCTTTGTTTGTACATACATACCTGTCATGCTTTCGTTCTGCCTCGTAAGGTTGCGAAGGTTCAAAATCTGAATCCCACGCTTTTTATAAGGCTCCAGATCCTCTTTATAAAAGAGCTCGCAGAGATGCTTAGCATCGATTATGTCTGTTTTGACCTTCCTCAAGGAAGAGCTTTTTGCCCGATAAGAAACTAATGGGTTTACGATAATAAGCAGGTAGCCTCTTTCCTCAAAATACTGGACGACCGGTATATGATAATGCCCTGTAGACTCCAGTACAATGGGTGGTTTCATCCCCGTAAGATTTTCTATTTCTATAAGAAACTTACTCAACATTTCCAATCCTTCTAGAGTATGAAGTATTTTAAAGCTTGTTTTATAAGGATTTTTCTTTTCTAGGAAGGCTTGTACCTGGCTTTCCCCTTTGGCCACATCCAGTCCAACAACAGGATTCATTTTTTTATCTCCTCCAATTAATATCTAAATTTGCCGGCAACCCCTAGTCCATCTTGCAGTTTCATAGCTTCGCTTGTTATACGGGATCGTTGTCCCAACCAGCCAAATCATGTTTAAGCAAGTAGGGGGTGAACAGTTTATTTAACGGGATCCTCCTCCCAAGCGGAATTACGTTCTACCCCGGCTACCGTAATAATAAAACCATATAAAAAATGGTCAACCAGAAATATCTGGCTGACCTTATAATACGAAGCGGAATT
>NZ_JAGIKZ010000058.1 GCF_017874625.1 Cytobacillus eiseniae
ACGGTAACGGGATTTTCCTCGCTACCAGCCTAACTGCTTAGACGCACATATCCAGCAGTGCGCTTACCCTATCCTCCTGCGTCCCCCCATCGCTCAAACGAAGTTTGGTGGTACAGGAATATCAACCTGTTGTCCATCGCCTACGCTTTTCAGCCTCGGCTTAGGTCCCGACTAACCCTGAGCGGACGAGCCTTCCTCAGGAAACCTTAGGCATTCGGTGGATGGGATTCTCACCCATCTTTCGCTACTCATACCGGCATTCTCACTTCTAAGCGCTCCACCAGTCCTTACGGTCTAGCTTCAACGCCCTTAGAACGCTCTCCTACCACGCATACCTTAGGTATGCATCCACAGCTTCGGTGATACGTTTAGCCCCGGTACATTTTCGGCGCAGAGTCACTCGACCAGTGAGCTATTACGCACTCTTTAAATGATGGCTGCTTCTAAGCCAACATCCTGGTTGTCTAAGCAACTCCACATCCTTTTCCACTTAACGTATACTTTGGGACCTTAGCTGGTGGTCTGGGCTGTTTCCCTCTTGACTACGGATCTTATCACTCGCAGTCTGACTCCCATGGATAAATCTTTGGCATTCGGAGTTTGTCTGAATTCGGTAACCCGATGGGGGCCCCTAGTCCAAACAGTGCTCTACCTCCAAGATTCTTACTACATGAGGCTAGCCCTAAAGCTATTTCGGAGAGAACCAGCTATCTCCAAGTTCGATTGGAATTTCTCCGCTACCCACACCTCATCCCCGCACTTTTCAACGTACGTGGGTTCGGTCCTCCATTCAGTGTTACCTGAACTTCAACCTGGACATGGGTAGATCACCTGGTTTCGGGTCTACGACCACATACTCTTATTCGCCCTATTCAGACTCGCTTTCGCTGCGGCTCCGTCTATTCAACTTAACCTTGCATGTAATCGTAACTCGCCGGTTCATTCTACAAAAGGCACGCCATCACCCGTTAATGGGCTCTGACTACTTGTAGGCACACGGTTTCAGGATCTATTTCACTCCCCTTCCGGGGTGCTTTTCACCTTTCCCTCACGGTACTGGTTCACTATCGGTCACTAGGGAGTATTTAGCCTTGGGAGATGGTCCTCCCTGCTTCCGACGGGATTTCTCGTGTCCCGCCGTACTCAGGATCCACTCTGGAGGGAACGAAGTTTCAACTACAGGGCTTTTACCTTCTCTGGCCGGCCTTTCCAGACCTGTTCATTTACCTCGTTCCTTTGTAACTCCGTATAGAGTGTCCTACAACCCCAAGAGGCAAGCCTCTTGGTTTGGGCTAATCCCGTTTCGCTCGCCGCTACTCAGGGAATCGCTTTTGCTTTCTCTTCCTCCGGGTACTTAGATGTTTCAGTTCCCCGGGTCTGCCTTCAATACCCTATGTATTCAGGTAAAGATTCTATCCCATTACGGATAGAGGGTTCCCCCATTCGGAAATCTCCGGATCAAAGCTTACTTACAGCTCCCCGAAGCATATCGGTGTTAGTCCCGTCCTTCATCGGCTCCTAGTGCCTAGGCATTCACCGTGCGCCCTTTCTAACTTAACCTTGTTCGGT
>NZ_JAGIKZ010000059.1 GCF_017874625.1 Cytobacillus eiseniae
GAGGTATATTACAGCTGTCTTACATGCTGGTTGATGAGTGTATTTTTCATAATGTGCACTTCACATTAAAGTTTACATTATTCAAAATTTTTCCAGTAAGATCAAACTCTTTTTTTGAAAAAAAGGAACAATGCCTGAATAAGTATAGACATGTTACCAATTTTTGTAATGTTATGGATTTATGATCTTTTGAGCTTGATACTTTTTGGGTTTCTTTCGAGGACGTCCCGGTTTTCCCCTTTTCCTTCGTCCTTTCGAAGTTCGGTTTGATTTACGATTTAACACGTCTATGAATGTTTGCCATGACTTAAACCAATAAAGTTTCAACTTCTTTAACACTTCCCATAACGTCTTGGAAGTCCCGGTAAGAAGCTTGACCCATTCACATAAAGCATAGGCGATCATAATGATATAGATCTGATTCCACACTGCATTTGGCTTAGTATTAAACCACTTTACCACATTTAAATGTTGCTTGATCCATTTGAAAAAGGACTCAATCTCCCAGCGAAGACGATAGATCTCGGCAATATCACTCGCTTTCAAATCCCAGCGATTGGTGACTACTCGATACTTTCTCTTTTGGTCATCCTGATACTCAATTAATCGCAGATTAAAGACTTTATCTGTTTTGGGCACCCTAACTTCAACGTCAACGTCTCTTCCCACTGCTGAATTTTCTTCAAACAATTGCTCATGTATAATTGTGAATTTAGAATTCGCTTTTACTCGAGCTACGAATGGAATATCCTTCAAATCCCATTCGTAGTAAAGGTTATAATTAATGTATCCTCGGTCAAAGACATACGTTGCTAAGTTAGCTAGAACCAAAAACTCCGTAGCTTCTTGATCTGAAACAGCGGCAGTAGAGGATATAATCTTATCTGCTAACTTAACGGTTTCATCCAAAAGAGCTAAACGGGTGTGAACCTTCACGCCATTCTTATCTTTAGAACAATACGCCCATTTTGATCGTGCCGGTAAGCTTATCTCAGTTGAATCGATGATATTTAAAACCCCTATGTTTGGAAGGCCTTGCTTATTAGCGTATTTCGTTCCAATCTTCTCGATTAAATCTTGGTACAACTGCTTTAAGTAATCAGTAGAAAGACTTTCTAATTTGCGATAGATTGTGGACGCGTGAATGGTATCCAATTTAATAAAATGCTGAAGATCCTCTTCCGATTGAAGCCCTTCAGTAATACTTTCTAAAGACTCCTTTTTCTCAAGTTGCGCTTTGATTAAGAGTGTAACAGCTTGCCCTGTTAATAATTTTTTTGCTCCGTGATCTTTGAAAGGACAACGATATTTCACAACATTTAAGACATCTAAGCATTTATTTATTACGGTGTTATCTGGTATAATGTTACCCATGGGTTTTCTCCTTTTGTATTGATGTGGGCAACACGTCTATATTAATACAATAGGAGATTTTTTTATGCCTGTAAAATAATACATACTATTAATCCCCATTTTTTTGTAAGTCTTTTGCAAGACTAGTG
>NZ_JAGIKZ010000061.1 GCF_017874625.1 Cytobacillus eiseniae
GATTAAGTCCATATAATTGTGTAAAAAGAGAATGAGCCATATCAATTTCTGGTTACAATGTTTTCAGCGACGAAAATTGTAAAGGAGAAATTGAGATGACTCAAATTAATTTTACCCTAAATTTAGAGGATTTAAAAGAAACAGTAATGAATTGTGGTCTAGATTCTGTAACGAAGGCTGCCCTTGTATTGATACTTAATGAGGTTATGGAAAAAGAACGTGATGATTATTTACAGGCACAAGCCTATGAAAGAACAAATGGGCGTATTGATTATCGAAACGGTTATTATGGACGGGACTTTATGATTCCTATTGGAAGGCTCTCTTTGAGGGTCCCTAGAACGAGAAATGGCCAGTTTTCAACTTCACTATTTGAAAAATACCAACGTGCTGATCAGTCACTTGTAATGTCGATGCTAGAGATGGTTGTAAATGGGGTATCTACTCGAAACGTTACCAAAATAGTTGAACAGCTTTGTGGAGAGAATGTGTCAAAATCCTTTGTTTCAAATTTAACTAAAAAGCTAGATCCTGTTGTCAATGAATGGGCTAATCGACCTCTTGGTGTCATGTATTATAAATATGTTATTGTCGACGCCATGTACATTAAAGTCAGAGAACATAATAAAGTCGTTTCTAAAGCCGTTTATATTGCGATAGGGATAAATGAAAAAAATAAAAGAGAAATAATCGGACTAAGTGTAAATCACGCTGAATCAAAGATAGGTTGGACTAAATTCTTTGACTATTTAAGATCTAGAGGATTTCAGTCTCCTAAACTGATTATTTCTGATGCCCATGAGGGCTTAAAAGGTGCAATTAAAGAGTCGTTAATAGGAACAAGCTGGCAGCGTTGTACAGTACATTTTAAAAGAAATATCTTTGACCATATGCCAAAGAAAAAGTCCATAGAGGCAAAAACAATGATTAAACGAATATTTGATGCGAAAGATGTAGCCAAGGCGAGAGTCTTAAAAGAAGAATTTATCAACTCATTTGAAGATAATAAGGCCTATGAAAAATCTATTAAAATTTTAGACGAAGGGTTCGATGATGCTATTCAATTTATGAATGAGCCAATTTCCTATCACGTACAGCTACGTACAACGAATATGCTAGAGCGAGTAAACTCGGAAATTCGACGAAGAGAAAGGGTAATTAGAATCTTCCCGAATACACAGTCAGCTTTTCGACTAATAGGTGCAGTACTAATGGATATCGAGGAAACATTCGATCGTGGGGAAAGAAAATATTTAAAAGATTGAAAAAGGGTGCTGGTACGCGGAGCGAAAATTTTGTAAGGAAAAAGGGGGTACCCCCTTTTTCCTTACAAAATTCAGCCATAACCCAAAGTAAGATCAATAAGATAAAACATTGTAAATCATTTTTACACAATATTGTGGACTTGACT
>NZ_JAGIKZ010000062.1 GCF_017874625.1 Cytobacillus eiseniae
GGTTCATCACCATAACTTGGGGTTGACCTCATGAAAATTCAATAATTTTACATCTAACTATAGAAGAAAAGCGAAAACTCCCGTATCGTAATTGTTGTCGAGACAAACCACGAGAGGAGTTTTCGCTTTGTACTCCAAGTTTATCAAATTGATTTTACCGTTACCATCTTTTTTTCAGATTTCTATTCCTTTAGATGAGGAACCGAATGTATTTCCAGTAGATGTTTTCCCGCAGACGATACTATGTCCGATTTGCCAAGGACATACTGTGCGTCATGATCAGACTCGACGTCGTTTTCGACATGGCTATGCCTGGCATATTGGAGTCATTTGGATTGAGTTAGCTGTGCCTCGTCAACGTTGTAAAGAATGTGGATTTACCTTCTCTTATGACTATGGATTAGGACTTGTTCGTTCTTCGACAGAAGCATTTCGTCGACAAATTGTAAAGTGCTGTCATGGTCGTTCCATTAAGGATGTTTCGTGTGAATACAGTCTCCCTTATACAACCGTAGAACGCTGGTTTTACCTATACGCAGCCGAACAATTGGTAGAAGAATCCGCGAAACAAATTTGCGTCGATGAATTTGCGCTTCGAAAAGGGCACAACTATGCGACAAGTGTGTTAAATGCTGATACAGGGCGTATTTTGGCGATTGTCCCACATCGAGATCAAGAAGCCATTACTTCTGTTTTACAGAAAATATCTGGCACCATTCGGGCAGTCGTGAGTGATTTCGCACCAGCGATGGCGAATGCGATTCAAGCTGTATTCCCATCTGCCATTCATGTGCTGGATCGCTTTCATCTCGTCCAATTTTTCACAGATGCCCTTCAAAGACGCAGACGGTATTTAGATGAAGCGAAAAAACATCATAAATCACGCTTTATTGACCGTTGCTTAGCACGAAAGCCCGAAGAATTAACAACTGAAGAGCGTGGGTTTGTCGCTGACTGGCACAAAGAAGATATACATACCAAGCACATTTATCAAGCGTTAAATCACATACGTTATGTCCTGAAAGCCACGACTATGACACAGTCGAAACGTCGATTAAAAGAATGGTTTAAACGCTATCAATTTCATGTTTGTGGTGCTGTTTCAAAGATTGCAAAAACATTGATTGTACGTGAAAAGGCGTTACTGGATACGATTATTTCACCCCTTTCAAATGGCATCATGGAAGGCACAAATAATAAAATTAAACTCATCAAAAGACGTGGTTTTGGCTATCGAAACGACGCTCACTTATTTCTTCGACTTCGCTTAGAAACTGGGCGTTAATTTTGTCATCCCCGACTTTTGGTGATGAACCAATAAT
>NZ_JAGIKZ010000063.1 GCF_017874625.1 Cytobacillus eiseniae
AAAGTAATTGAAACTTTCACAACCACAACCAGTGGTCTCTTGTCTTTAAGTGATTGGTTATCTAGTTTTAAAGTTACTGATGTTGTTATGGAAAGTACCGGAATCTACTGGAAACCAGTATGGAATATTCTCGAAGATACTTTCCATCCAGTGCTTGCCAACGCCAGGCATGTTAAAAATGTTCCTGGACGTAAAACCGATGTGAAAGATGCTGAATGGCTTGCTAAACTTCTAAGAAGTGGGCTGATAGAAGGTAATTTTGTTCCGCCAGAGGGTATTCGTGACTTAAGAGATCTTACTCGTTATCGTAAAAAGCTCATTCATACTCGTACCTCAGAACGAAATCGAATCCACAAAATACTTCAAGATGGAAATGTAAAACTGACTTCAGTTTTCTCTGACATTTTTGGTTTATCGGGAAGCCGTATCCTTGAAGCGATTATCAATGGAGAAAAAATAGAAATTCATGACCTTCGAAAAATGGTAGATGGAAGAGCCAAATCGAGTATCAATGAGATTGCAGAAGCAATAAACGGTCGAATCCGTCGACACCACCGAGATATGTTGCACTACCATTGGGAACATATAAGTTATTTAGATAAAGCTATAGAAGATTTGGAAGAACAAATCGACCAACTCCTTTCTCCTTATCGTAAAGAAGTAGAACTATTAGACGCTATACCGGGTGTGAACAAAGCCGCCGCCGCCACTTTTATCGCAGAAATGGGTGTCGATATGACAGTTTTTAAGTCTGCAAAGCATCTTGCATCTTGGGCAGGGCTGAGCCCTGGAAATAATGAAAGTGCTGGTAAAAAAAAAACGAGCAAAACTACTCAAGGTAATAAAGCCCTAAAAACGATAGCTGTAGAGTGTGCATTGGCAACATCGAAGCAAAATAATCGAATCGCTTCTCATCGAAAAAGGATTACCAAAAGACAAGGTAAAATGAAAGCACGTGTCGCTTCCGCTCATTTAATTTTAACTATTGCTTACAACATCTTAAAAACAGGAGAACCATATCAGGAACTAGGCCCCGATTACGTTCACCAAAAGCAACAAAACAAAGAAATAAAAATGATCGAATACCTAAAAAAGAAAGGCTATACAGTCGCACCTTCTGAAAAAGAAACTGCTTAATTATAGCTCCAAGCTACTATACTATATTATACTAGTAGTCCTTCAAAAAAATTGAAGATGAAGGGCCTTATTCAGTAGTGCCCTCTAGCCAAAAAGTGTTTTCATACAAAA
>NZ_JAGIKZ010000064.1 GCF_017874625.1 Cytobacillus eiseniae
TGGTATGTCAACACTAAACTAGACAATTTTTTTAAGGTGTCTTTGCTTATAATCAATCGGACTTTTATATCCGAGGGTTCCATGAATTCGTATGCTATTAAACCAGTGAACATAGTCCTGTAATTCCCTTGTTAATTCTTCTAAACTATTAAAATGTCTGCCTTTCACAAACTCTGTTTTGATGATTTTGAATGTTGCTTCGGCTACTGCATTATCATATGGACAGCCCTTCATACTTAAGGATCGTTGAATACTAAATGTCTTTAAAGCATCATCAATTAATTTGTTTTTAAACTCATTTCCTCGATCCGTATGAAATAGCCGTATCTTATTAAGATCAACCTTGATAGAAGCTAACGCACGATAAACGAGTAAGGCATCTTTATTTGGCCCTGTACTGAACCCGACGATTTCCCGATTAAAGAGATCGACAAAGACACATACGTAGTTCCATTTTTGATTCACTCTTACGTATGTTAAATCGCTTACGATTGCGGTCATTTCTTGTTCTTGAGTGAACTCACGATTCAGTTCATTCTTCTGTTCTGATTCATTACAGGATTTCACATGTGGTTTAAATTGAGCGATTGTGTAGGAGGAAACTAGGCCTTGGTCCTGCATTATGCGCCCAATTCTTCGTCTGGAAACGATAAGACCACGCTTTTTTAATTCAACTTTGATTTTTCGTGTTCCATAGTTTTGGCGGCTTGCGTAAAAAATATCGATCACATCAGAGACAACAGAATCCTCTGCTCTTCTTTCTTTTGCTTCATAATAATAGACACTTCTAGGGATTTGTAGGACTTTGCACATTGCTGATATCGAGTATTTGTGTTGGTTATTCTTGATTACATTTACTTTCGTCCTAGTATCAGCGCGGCTTGCTTTAAAATGTCATTTTCCATTTCTAGTTGCTTATTTCTTTTTCGGAGTTCCAGCAATTCCTTTTGTTCATCTGTTAAATTGTCTTTCTCCTTAAAAGAACCTGACTTTTGACTCTGACCCACCCACTTATCTAAAGAAGAAGGAGTAAGGTCATACTCACGAATAATCTCTTTTCTTGGCTTTCC
>NZ_JAGIKZ010000065.1 GCF_017874625.1 Cytobacillus eiseniae
GCGAAGCTCTGAATTGAAGCCCCAGTAAACGGCGGCCGTAACTATAACGGTCCTAAGGTAGCGAAATTCCTTGTCGGGTAAGTTCCGACCCGCACGAAAGGCGTAACGATCTGGGCACTGTCTCAACGAGAGACTCGGTGAAATTATAGTACCTGTGAAGATGCAGGTTACCCGCGACAGGACGGAAAGACCCCGTGGAGCTTTACTGTAGCCTGATATTGAATTTCGGTACAGCTTGTACAGGATAGGTAGGAGCCTTGGAAGCCGGAGCGCTAGCTTCGGTGGAGGCATTGGTGGGATACTACCCTGGCTGTATTGAAATTCTAACCCATGCCCCTTATCGGGGCAGGAGACAGTGTCAGGTGGGCAGTTTGACTGGGGCGGTCGCCTCCTAAAGAGTAACGGAGGCGCCCAAAGGTTCCCTCAGAATGGTTGGAAATCATTCGTAGAGTGTAAAGGCATAAGGGAGCTTGACTGCGAGACCTACAAGTCGAGCAGGGACGAAAGTCGGGCTTAGTGATCCGGTGGCACCGCATGGAAGGGCCATCGCTCAACGGATAAAAGCTACCCCGGGGATAACAGGCTTATCTCCCCCAAGAGTCCACATCGACGGGGAGGTTTGGCACCTCGATGTCGGCTCATCGCATCCTGGGGCTGTAGTCGGTCCCAAGGGTTGGGCTGTTCGCCCATTAAAGCGGTACGCGAGCTGGGTTCAGAACGTCGTGAGACAGTTCGGTCCCTATCCGTCGTGGGCGCAGGAAATTTGAGAGGAGCTGTCCTTAGTACGAGAGGACCGGGATGGACGCACCGCTGGTGTACCAGTTGTCTTGCCAAAGGCATCGCTGGGTAGCTATGTGCGGAAGGGATAAGTGCTGAAAGCATCTAAGCATGAAGCCCCCCTCGAGATGAGATTTCCCATAGCGTCAAGCTAGTAAGACCCCTGAAAGATGATCAGGTTGATAGGTTTGGGGTGGAAGCGTGGTGACACGTGGAGCTGACAAATACTAATCGGTCGAGGACTTAACCA